>NC_015320.1:0-1200000 GCF_000194625.1 Archaeoglobus veneficus SNP6
GCCAGCGAAGGAAGAAGATAAATGAGAGATCAATCCCTCCTCACAACCCGGTAGTATCCAATACGCGGGCTGTAGATGTCACCCCTCTCCTTCATCTTGCTCAGGATCTCTTTGGCTTTGTGGGGATTTATGCCCTCCTCTTCGGCCATCCTCAGAATTTCCTCTTCAGGAGCGCCCTTCTCATGCATCGACTCAAGTTCCTCAACGATCTTTCTTATGATCATGATTTTGTCTCTCTGACTCTTCGACGTGCCTGTGAACGCGTAGTCTATGTCTATCTCGCCTGTCTCCGGGTCGATGGCTATCTGCTCGAGACTCTTCCTGACTATCCTGATCACCCTCTCCACATCTTCAGCCGTTACGTAGTCGCTCAGTCTGAGCCTTGCAGAGGCTTCAGCAAGTCTTATCAGCGCCTCGAGCTGTCTTGCCGTTACAGGAACTGCTGAATTATCCTTTGCCTTCGAACGCAGCGATACGTAGAAATCAATTATTCTCTCCTTTGCCTCTTCAGTCAAAACGGGAAACACCGTGCGCTTCGAGTAAGCTATGTACTTTCGCAGCAGCTCGGGATCTATGGCTGGTGTTATTTCTTCTGCCTGCGCCTCAAGTTCCTCCTTCGTGTATTCCGTCGAAACTATGTTCTTCAGCTTCTCAAGCTTCTCACCCAGCTCGTGCGTCTTCAGAATGTGTTCTGCAAGCATTCTGTCTCGCACCTCGTCCGGATCATCCGTTAGTACAAATATGAGGTCAAAACGGGAAAGCAGCGTTGGCGAGAGATCAATCTGCTCTGCAATGGGGGCATAACGGTCGAACCTGCCGTACTTCGGATTTGCTGCTCCAAGCAGGGCACATCTCGCTCTCAGAACTGCGTTTATTCCTGCCTTTGCTACGCTAACAGTGTTGTGCAATACCAGCCCGTGGCTTATGAAAGTGTGTGTCGGCTCCACGGTAACATCGTATACCCAATCAGTTCTGTATTCACCCTCGTTGGGAACAATCTCGACTTCTTTTATTCTCAGCCATCTGAACTTTTCCATCGCTTTGACTTTCTCCAAGCTTTCTCTGACCTCGGAAATTACCTGTTTGATTCCTATTCTCAACTTCTGAAGTAAGGTCTTTCTTTTCTCTTCAGAATAACCTCCTCTCTCAGCGTAATCAATTGTGCTTCTCGTGACGCCTATCAGCTCTGCTACCCTCTGCTGGGAGTAGCCTAGCTTTTCTCGCAACTCTCTAAGAGATTGTGCATCTAAACTGCCCTCAACTTCCTCAATTCGCCTTTCAATTGCCTCTATATATCTCTCTACGATAATCCTGTTTACACCGTAGTTGCCAATCAAGTGCTCGTGGAAGTATCCATCATACTTCATCCCGAGCTTTTTCAGACAAGCCTTAATCAGTTCTCCAACGTATGGCGGTAAAACGTCGTGTTTCGTTAACGAAGTTAACGACCGTGAACGAAGTTCACGTTTTCTCAGGTTTCTTTTGCTCCTTTCGATGAGCCATTTTACTTTCTCGTTCTGTCCTTTAATCTCCTTAAGAACCATCTCAACAAACCTTTCAAGACAATCTCCTGTAATATACACCTTGTAGGAGTTTGTTGAACTATCAACTACTATCCTCGAATGGATGCCCAGAGTTAGGAGCAAATCCTGGTAGTCTTCTGCCAACCCCCTTGACGAGGTTCTGTAGCACAAAGCTTCGCTTTCAACGCTACCATCGCCCATAAATGCTGCTCTCAAAAAAGCAACTCTGGTATCCAAATCGGCAGACAAAATACTTGCCGGAATTCTCTTTCTCTTACTTTTTCTCATGAGTTCTGGGAAATTGATGTGCATGAACTCGTAAACGGGTTTTGAAACGAGCCTCAACGTCCTGTTCACACCCGTGTAGTCGATTGGTTCAACTCCAAAGGACTTTTGCATGGCTTCTTTCATTTCCAGTATGACTGCCGAGTTAGTATTGGACAACCCAACCTCCATAGATGATCCTGCGAAGCTGTAACCCTCGGATGCAAAGAAGCCTAAGAATGTAGCGAAGCATTCATCGACGCTATCTGGAAGGGTAACTTCTTTTCTACCTCTTGATACGTGTTTCTGTAACTCACTACGACCTTCAAACTCACAACTTATCACAGCTGGAGCAAAATCGCCTGCCTTAACCTTTGAAGCTTCAACGGTCGTTATCTTTCCATCTCTGAACACAAAGACCGGGTGTTCCGGAGTAACCAGAATTTCCCTCCCGTTGGAGTACTTTATCCTCACAAAGTAGTCCGGTGCTTTATGCCTGCTGACCCTATCTACTCTTGTCTTAAATACTCCGCCGAAGTCCGTCGTAAGTATCTCTATCCCCAAATCGTCGGTTCTCAGAATTTCGCAGTCAATGCCTTTTACTTTTCTTTCGGGGAATTTCTCGAAAAGCCTATCTACAAACTCACCAATCTTGTGTTTGGAGCCATCTGCAAGTGTTATCTCGAACGAGGGGTGGTAGCTCTGCTGCTCCATCGCCTCATGCAAAGCGCTTCTGTCTTCACTCCTCATCTTGTCAATCTCGTCAACAAGGGCTACTCCCTTATCAGCCAGCACTAAGGCTCCGGCTTCAAGCGTCCAGCGGCCATCGTATTCGTCGCGAGTTGCTGTGGCAGTCAAACCTGCAGTGGTTGTACCCTTACCTGTTGTGTATACGCTCCTTGGAGCAATACGGTGCACGTAGCGGAGTATCTGGCTGTTATGGACGAATATGTCGTTTGCTATGAAGTTGTGATGTTCCAAAACCTGTAGGTCGTAAACGTACGGATGTTCAGGCCTGTAGGTTGTAATCTCGACGACTTCGTCCCAAAATATGTCCGAGTCTGCAAGCAGTTCGAGAAACTTGACGTTGAACTCGGCCCGGACATCGTGCCCGTTCTCATCAACCCTCTTTCTGAACGCCTTAACAACTTTTGTAAGAGTGTCTCTCGAAGGCTTCCTATCTCCCCTCTCCAAGTGCTGGTATGTTGTGCGCTCCACACCACATTCTGATTGTGTAAGGCCAAGTAACCTCCTCGTCTCTCTAAGGAGCACCGAGAGGTCCGGCACGACATCTAAATTGGGATTTGTCTTTTTAGTCTGCCACACGCAGAGCGACCTCTTGCAATCCACCGTGAATCCTATTTCTCTGACGAACTTCAGAGCATTCTCTCCCGTAATTGTAAGCCTGAAATATGTTCTCATTTCCGGAGTTCGTGAGTTTGTCGCCCTGCTCTGAGTTTCATGTAGCTGAGAGATTATACCGAACCTCAGCAGAAGGTGCTGTATCTGTCTGAGAAGCTCCTGCGAAGCGGAAGTCACAGTGATTTTCGGCTTTTTTCTGTCCACGCTCGCTTCTGCATCGAAGAAAGCCGATAAAAATGCCCTAATCTCATCCCTACTGCACTTAAAGAGTAAATCGGGGACTCTCTTCTCCCTCGACTTGCCAACAATACCGAGGAGTTCAAAGAAGTTATAAAGTTCAACTCCCGGAACTATGACCTCTCTTGCACTCTTACCTTTATGTGGGTTTCTCACATTCGGATTCAAGCCGAGCTTCTTAGCATACATTAAAAACTCGCTGAGGAGCTTCTCGTCGTTGTTTGTGAAGAATACAGTCGCGCAGCCACTTTCCGATTTCTGAGCATATCCCTCGGCAATAAATAGCGCTATGAACCTCCAGAACTCTGGGGATGTCTTTTCCGGGAGCTTTAGCCTTACGGCGTTGTTTGATTTAGATTTCTCAAAAGAGTTTGGCAGTGGTTGTGGAGAGCCAAACACGGGAATCGTCCTTGGAGCTGCGATTAAGTCGCCCTTATTCAAGTCTTTAGCTCTGACAGTAACGAACCTACCGTTCTTTATCGTAAAGAAGGGATGAGTGGGCGTAACCCTGATCATTCTACCAGTTTTAGTCCTTATTTTATACATTGTCTCAGGAGCTTTCCTCTTCCAGACGATGTCTGCTCTACATATTCTTGATTTCAGAAAGCGAGAATCGAGCGAAATTATGTCGAGATTCGTCTCAGCATAAACTCCATCGTCTATCTTCCTGATTTTTCCGTTTCTCAACTCGCTGTTGACGAGATCCCCAATCTTTACAAGACTTCCATCTGAAAGCAGGACCTCCGTGTTGTAGTCAACACATTTGGCGACTCCAGGGTCTCCAACGAGCAGAACGTGAATATCTCCCCTGATTTCAGTTCCATCAGGCAATTTTTTCGGCACACCACCAAAGAGCTGCAGAGCTATGGCGAGCTTTATGTCCTCGTGACCGTAGATGGATGGAGCGATGGACGCCACAATCTTTTCGTATATCCTCGGATCTTCGCTCAGTTCGATTATGCGTTTTCTGTCTTCTTCGGTAATCTCGAACTCCTCGTATTCCTGCTGCAGAATCTCTATGGAGTTACCCTCAAGGTGTATGTCCATGTGCGCAAGTTTCCTTTGCCCTATTAGCCTCGGCTTCGCTCTCACGATTCCGTTAATGATGACCCTATCTCCTGGATTGACCCTGCCAGTCAAATCGCCCTCAAGCATCACGTCTATCTGCTGGGGTTGTTCTCCTCCCCTCAAATTCTCCGGATACTCCTGGATACGTATGCGCTGGCTGTCTATGGAAATGCTCTCCTCAGGCAGGAAAACAAACCTCTTACCTTTACATGCTCTGCATTCAAACGGCGGTTTGAGCTGAGCATCTTCCTGATCGACGTGAACAACCTTTCCGCAACTGCTGCACGCGAATGCTGCTCTTACTACCTTCGGTCTCACTTCCGTAACTTTTCTCACGATGCCTTCGATTGCAACGAACTTCGCAATGTGCTCACTCCTGAGATCTCTGATGAGAATTCTGCGGGAAAGAGGAAGGTTCGTGAAGCGAGCAACGCATCCTTCGAGGCTTACGTCGTGGATGTTTTCAGCAATTGCTAATCCTTCGTTCGCGTGCCTCATCACCACATCGGGCATGTCAAGTAGCTCTTCCGCGAGTCTGCCTTCTCTGAATATGGCCAGATCCTTCAGGAAGTTAACGTAAAGAGAGCGCGAGCCGTTAAGCTCAACGCTGTCTGCAAGCTTGTTTAGCTCGTCTCGGTAGTAAATTTCGAAAAATTCCTTCCAAGTTTCGGGGCTGCTGAGCATCAAGTTTGGGATGTGCGTAAGTCAAAAATCCTTTTGGGGTACAGCGAAAGTGCATCCTGTGGAGCATTTGTGGCCTTTTATTTAAAGGATATTTGGTCGATACTGTTTTTAACCTCACGAACAAGGTTCAACAATGGAACCGAGGATTATCCTTTTCACTGGCAAGGGCGGGGTTGGAAAGACGACAGTCGCGGCTGCTACAGCCATCAAGGCAGCAAAACTCGGCTACAAAACCCTCGTAATCTCAACTGACCCTGCTCATAGCCTTGCAGACTCCTTTGCGTGCACACTCAATCCCTACCCAACCAAAATCAACGAGAACCTGTACGGAATGGAGGTTAACGTAGAATACGAGCTGGAAAGACACTGGAATACGATAAAGGAGTATCTCACACTCTTCTTCAAGTCACAGGGCATAGAGGACGTCGTTGCAGAGGAACTTGCCATATTCCCCGGCTTCGACGAACTTGCGAGCCTGCTACACCTCCTCCGATTTTACGAGAAGAAAGAGTACGACGCAATAATCCTTGACTGTGCGCCAACGGGTGAGACATTGCGCTTGCTCAGCGTACCAGAGGTAGCAAAGTGGTACATGAACCGTTTCTTCGGCATAGAGAGAAAAGTTCTGAAACTTGTCAAGCCCATTGCCGAGCCGATTATAGACGTTCCGCTGCCCAGCGATGAAGTTCTGGACAAAATTCAGGAGCTTTACACTCGTATAAGCAAGCTCAAAGATATACTCGAAAGCGAGGCCACGACTGTTAGAATCGTCATGAATCCAGAAAGAATGGTCATAAGAGAGTCTGAGAGGGCGTTCACGTATCTGAACCTCTTCGGTTACCGCGTTGACTGCGTCGTGGTGAACAAGATATTCCCCAGACAGGCGGGTGAGTACTTCGCAAGGTGGCTGGAGATTCAGGAGAGCTACCTGAAAGAGATAGAAGAGAAGTTCCCGCTGCCGATACTCCGCATTCCCTTCAAGTCGACTGAGGTTTCGGGAGAACTGCTGAACGAGATCGCAGAGGAGCTCTATGGAGAAAGAGATCCCATCGAAGTATTCCACAGAGAGAAGCCCATGAGCGTTGAAAAGGAGGGCGAAGATTTCGTTCTCGCGATAAAGGCACCATTCGTTGAAAAAGAACAGCTCAAACTCTTCAAGAGAGGAGAAGAGCTCGTCGTCGTTGCGGGACAATGGAAGCGCATAATCTTCCTTCCACAAAGCCTCGCCATAAGGGAGCCGGTGGGAGCAAGCTTTAAGAACGGAGAACTCAGAATTAAGTTCAGGTGAGCGTTATGCCAAAAGAAGTTAAAATCAAAGTACCCACACCGGACGAGGTTGTACCTGAAGAGTTTAAAAAACACATGCTGAACGCCTACAGGGAGCTTTTGCTCGCTTTCAAGAGTCTCGTTGACGAGCACGTCAAAAAGGTTGAAGAAATGCAGAAACGCAGCGAGGGCAAGAAGGAGATACAGAAGATAGAGATAGAGTAGTGTATAATTGCCTCAATACACGTATGTCAGCTTCGTTTTATTTGTAGCTTCGCTTCTCAGTTCGTAGAATGCCCTTTTTACTTCCACCTTACATGCAGAGTCTGACCTCAATAAGAACCCTCCTAACTGCAGGAGGGCTCAGCAGTCTTGAAAGCAGGGCGCTCAGCAGTAACTTAACCGAAGTTTAACCGAAGAGCCTATATATGGATAGAGTGTTCTACACAGCATGAAAAAGATGCGGGAGAAGTGCAAGGACTGCATGATCTGCTTCAGGAAAAAGGAGAAGTAAGAGTAGAGGCGAATGTATGCACTCTCTCGATTTTGCCGAATTCTTCGGCTTTTTTCCGTACAGGCGCTTAAGGGGCAGAGGGGTGAGTCCACATTTCTCCATGAGAATTGGTGATGTCGATTTTCACATTGATTCCTCAAAAGGAGACGACTTCAACCTGATTACGCACGCCCACTCCGACCATCACGGCCAGAAAAATATGGATAACCCCAATGCAGTTGCCAGTCACGAAACGGCAGCCATCCTATCAGCTTCAACGGGCAAAGCGTTCTCTGGCCGGACTTTCAGCGTTGGCAAAACCCTCAGGTTTGGTGAAGTAAAGGTCAAAACTTACCACACAGGGCACATGCACGGCTCTACGGCTTTCTATTTTGATAATGGTGTTCTCGTAACTGGGGACGTAAAGGATTACAGAGGGTTGCCGAAGTGCAGTGTGCTCATCGCAGAGGCAACGTATGGCAGTCCAGAGCACATATTCGAAGATGAAGTTGAAAGGCTCGTGGAGGAGGCGCCAAATTCCGTTCTTGGCGCGTATCCCGTAGGGAAGGCTCAGAGAGTTGCAGAAATCCTGACCAATGCAGGATACAGTGTTGCAGCGTGCAACAAAATCTCGAGGATATGCATGTGTCTGGGCATTGAAGTGGATGCGGACGACGGTGAAGTATTTCTCGTCCCTCCGAGAGAACTTCCGTACGTCCGGAGGAGTGGAAGGAGGTACGTGCTCACAGCACAGAACTTCTACAGCTTTCCCCGCATAGTTCTGAGCGATCATCTGGATTACGAGGGCATTCTCCGCATGGTTGAACACTGCAATCCTGAGCACGTGATATTCTACCACGGAAATCCCTCAGAGTGCCTGATTCAGGAGCTGGAATCTATGGGATACGAGGTCACACTTCTCCACGAGCTTGAGAAAGTGAAAGTAAGGCGGAAAAGCTAAGTCCTATAAGTGTAACATAGAAACATGACATCCACGGGAAACTCCTCTTTCCTGACTACATTGCCTTCGCACTGCTCGCAGCAGTTTCAGCTTTTCTGCTTGCAATCACGTTATATGGCCTCCTCAGCCTTATCAGAGTTACACAGCATGCACCGAAATGGATATATTTAGAGGTCAGCAATACTACATCGAACAGCTCATCAAGCGGTCGTAGTCTAGCGGTAGGACACGGGCCTCCCGAGCCCGTTGCCCGGGTTCGAATCCCGGCGGCCGCATCAATGTCTATTTCTTTTTCCAGCGTCAAGCCGTATTTCAGCAAAAGCAGTTCTCTGCAGCGCTGAATTATCGCTTGTTCTAAGAGTTCGCTCATGTTCAGCTCAAAACGCTCTACGAGTTCTCTTAAGTCTTTGCGTATGGTAAGGTGTACGTCGACTTTTGCCATATCCACGGGCGTTATTGTTCGTAACATGTTCGTTTCGCTTTTCACAGCACCCTCGCTCATGCGCCCGTCACCTCCACGGGTTCGTCGACGACTTCGTCGAGAATATCTCGTGCGACTGGATCGAGCTCTTCAAGCTTCTTTTTGATCAATTCGTAGAGTATCGGATTCAATATGTCTGCTGAGATCGTTATGAAGTATTTCCTCGCAAAACTAAGTAGCAGATCTTTTGTTTCACAGTTTGCAGCGCTACACTTGTTTAAAAGATCTATTACGAAATAAAGAACGTAACGTACGTGCTTTTTCTCACTCTCAATCAGCAGCGGGAGATCTTCGTAGTTGTAAATGTTGTATAGTTCTCTATGCCTTAAATTATTCCATTGGTAGTTTTTATATGAGTAGCTCACTCTATCACCTCTGAATTAGAAAATAACTCTCTGAACGCTTTCAGTGCAGAGGCTTCTTCAAGCTCTTTCTTTTGCTCGATATACTCCTGAATTTCCTTCGCGAGCTTTCTCGCTTGTTTGAGAGTCATCACGACTGGAACTATACCTCCCTGAGGAGTTATTACGTCGAACTGAATGTATTCACCGACTTGCTGCGAAATCCGTGGTTTTCCGAAGACTTTGTACTTGTGTTTTTGCTCTACGAAAACACACTCTACTCCTTCAACAACCCTCATCTACTGAACCACCCCTTTTATCTCCAAGACCTCGTCGACAAATGCGTGTTCATCCAACAACTCTATGAGTTGTTCTCGTGCAATACTTTTCTCCCTCAATGCTCTCATCAATCGTACTCTGAGCTTTTTGAGAGGGTGCCTTGTCGTCATTTTAAGCACTGCAATGAAATGATATCCATCTGAAGCCGGTGTAAACTCCACGAGCTTCCAATGCCTGTTCTTGCACCATTCGCGCTGTATTCTCGCAAGATCATTGTAGTGTAGCCCGCCTATCTCTACTGTGTCATTCAGTAGCATTGAAAAATCGCTGTCGGCGGGCTCGTCGAAAAGCCCGCCTTCGTCTACGAAATCTTCGAGAAAGCTCTGTTTTGCTGTTTTTTCGCTCTTTTCTCCACCCAGCACGATTGTTTTTCCATCTTCTGCCCTTATAACAACCTCCTTACCCGTTTTCTCACCCCTAATTCAGTTTTTTAAGGAGATTGAACAGTTTCTCGTAACCTGCAATCAGAAAGAGCTCGTTGTTGTTTTTGTAAATCCATACCCTCTGCAGCGAATTTCTGTATACTTGCTTTATCAGCTCAATGAGTGACTTTTCTGCGTCTGCGTTTGTAGAAACACTTATGCACGAAACTGCTAAGTTATTCCAACCCCCCTTGCTGTTCTGCAGCTGTTCTATCAGCTTTTCAACCTCTATTTTCTCACCTCCTTTCCGGGGCGCCCCCGCGCCCCCTTGCCCGCTCCAGGGCAGCTTGAACCACCCTGGAGTCGGGGGGGTTGGGGGTGAGTTGTCTCGAAAGAGCTAACAGGAAAGTCTGCTCGTATCATCGCAGGAGCGTGAAAATATCATAAAATCAAATAACACTTAAAACCAAGTCTGTATCGAGCTTCATCAAGTCGTCGCGGTGCTTTTTGTAGTAGTCTTTAAAATACAGATCAAAGTACGCCTTTCTAAGGTCTCCGAGATCTCCTGCAACTATAAGCTCCCCGTAGATCTGTAAATCGATGTATTTGACGTAGAGTGGTGTTCTTTCGAGCTTGTAGAGCTCGTAGTAGTCGTTTTTTGCATCGCTGAAAAGCACTGTATAGTCACTACCAAATACTCTTGCAATCCTTAGCGCTGGAACCGCTTCAAAAGCTGGAAGAAGCCTTCTACCATTTTTTCTTAGCTTTTTCTCTTCTGTCATGTTCACGATCCTCTTTTCGATTTCTACCAAGTAGTCAATGTCGTAAATTGCTATCTTTGAACCTCTAAATTCTCCCAAAGCCTTTCTAAGAGTATTTTCAATAGAACACCGCTCGCACTTCACTGCAATCACCTGTGAATCATCGCAACTACACCCGCATCGAGATACTCACTGAGCTCTGGAAGAACTGCTAGTACTTTCTTCTTTGCTGTGATAATGTCATAACCATAATCTCTTGCAAACACTGACAACACTTTCAACACTATTTTTCTCTCACGCCTTATTCCACTGAATCTCTCTAAAATTGTCTTCCTTTCTTCTTCTGAGACTGTAAGAATTCTTTTGTTCCCTATTTCCTCGAGCTGCCTCTCAAGCTCTGACTTTCTTTCTTCGAGTTTTAGTCTCTCAAGTTCTAATTCTTCGAGTCTCTTTTTAACTTCACTGAGCTCCATCCTTACCCTGATCTCTAGTCTCTCTGGATCCATGTTTTTTAGAAGATCTTGTTCAATCAAAGAACGAATGTATTCTGTAGGACTTCCATGTACATCTTCGATTAATCTCTTCCAAGACACTGGTACTCTGATTCCTATGTTCACTGTTGGCTCTCCGAATTTTAGTTCTCTGGGCATAGTCACCCATTCATCAATGGGCAGTTGCTGCACTTTTTGCTGTGTTTATAGCAGTTGTACGCTGTATCAATTAAATCTCTAAGCAACTCAGACCTATTCTTTCGCAACCTCTTCTGCAACACCTCGAGCCTTTCGAGGTGCACAGGGTACAACGATACCTCTACAGGCACCCTTATACTACCACCTCCTGTACGTACATAACTTAATATCAGTTAAGTTATTTAAACTTTTTCTTGTCTAAGTATGTATAAGTGCACCAAACTTTGCAAAATAATATATATTGCTACTTAGTATGTCATGTTATGTTAGGTGAACCTGAACTAAACGAACCGAAGCAAAAAATTATTTTCTATATTTGTGTCTTTAGAAAACACACTTATTTCAACGATATGCAAAAACACATAAATATATCACAACCTGCACTCGCAAAACACCTAAACAGCCTTAGAGGAAAATATATCGAGATAAGAGGTGAAACTGGAGATTTCAAAAAGAAAGAATACGATCTCACTCAGCTCGGCGAGTCTGTTTGCGCCGCTTTAAAACATCCAATTATACATTTCTTTAAATTGAATAAAATATTTTTGGATAATTATTTTGATGAAGAAAGAAAAAAATATCTGATAGGTGAATATCTGTTAGAATATACCAATGAGGATGGCTTTTACGCGCTCGGTGAAGCTATAACGCTCTTTAAATTCTGCGAGAAGTTATTCCGTGGCGCAGAATTTGTCGTTGGAAAACACCTCAAAGATGTGATTGCTGAATTACTCAAGATAATTAATTCCAACGAGGATGTAATAGTTAAAATTATAAAGATTGCCATATATGAGAAAGAATATGAAGAGCGTCGCAAAAAATACAGCCACTTCTTTTCAATTTTAGAAGCACTTTCAACACATAGTATATACTATCCTGTGATTCTAAAGTTGAGAAATATGAGCAAAGAAGACCTTGAAAATTTATTAGAGTATATTAGTTGAAATCTACACTCTTTTTTGTTTAACAAAATCAATTCGTTTAACAGAACCTAATAGAAGATATTATTATAGCGATTTCGTTTGACAAACACTATTACGTTTGACAAACGAAATAACGTACTGATATCTTTCCAGGAAGATTCTGTTAAACGAAAAATACTCTGTTAAACAAATGTAAACCTCGAAGAATTTGTGAGGTGTTAATGAAAGTAATAAAATTTGAAAATTCGTAATAAAGGCGATTTCTGAAAAATATCTCTATGTTCCTGAAATTTTGAACGCTGGCTTCAATTCTACCATTTTCTACTGCCTCAACTATCGCCTGAAGGTGCTTTCTGACTTTTTCATCAGCTTCTACTTCTGACAGGTCACCTCCTTTATTGAGAACATCAATAATAGAGGCGTACAGTTTTAGTCTTCGCTTTTCCACACACTTGAGCTCTTCCTTAACGTTCTTCGAAGTTATCCTATCAAAATCTCTTTCGAAGAATTCATCACAATCGTCGCCGTATTTCTCAACCCCGCCAAAGTTAGAGGCATGGCACACTACTACGCACGTATCCACGAAGTACTCCACCAAGTAGCCCTCCTCAAATAGTATGTTTTGTCATGAACCGTGAATATGCCTTTGCAGCATCATTCACGTCAATTCTTTCAGCCAGATAACTCTCGGAGGGGAAGAGATCCATTTCCAGGGCTTTGGTTTCAAACTCTTCTCTCTTGAATTCTACCTCCTCAACAAGGTTTGGAAACTTTGCATTCAACTTTTTCAGGATCACTTCTTTGTTCGCTCCCTTTATCGTTTTATCTGTGATTATTTTCGCCGGAAGCTCCCAAACCTTGTTGTCGTAGTACTCAAACATCTTTTCGATGAAATCAACGTGTTCAGGGCTGAGCTCATTCTTCTTTAGTTTCTCTTCAACTCCAATTAGCAGCTCTTCAAAGAGCATGGTATAGTCGATAACTACATCCGCAACGGATTCCACACTGCTCAGAGCGAGGTGCAGCTTGGTTATCGCAGAGGAGACGTACTCAGAGGTTACTGGCGGCGCTATTTCACCGAGAAACGTCTCCAGAGAGACGCCGAACTTGCTCCTCGCTTCTTCGATGAACTCTTTGTACCTTTCCTTAAATGCTAAGTTGGAAGTGTATATTTCCCGAAACTCTTCAGGAGCATCTTTTTCGTAGAGCTCTTCGAGGTACGCGTGTAGTCTCCTAAACAGAATTCGGTACTTCTGGAGGGAGCTCTTTATGGCTCTGATTATTTCGTCTTTTGGAGGCATAATTGAAATTATATCGGGATTGATCATGTCGAGCGTAAATCTAGCCTGAAGGAACAGAGCATCCAGCCCCCGGCAGCTCCAGACAAAGCACCCCCTTTTGTACCAGGATCTCGTTATATCCAAATCCAACTCTTCTATTGTGTTGTAGAGTATCTTGTGCACCTTCACCTTGTTGAGGTACGTCTTGTCAAAATCCATTTCAGATAGCTGCTCATCAAGAAGGGCTAAAATTAGCTTTACAGCTTCTCTTTCAGTCTCCCAGCTTTTAAGTGTCATAGCTTGAATGTTCTACGGTTTCCATCCTATATAAAACATTTGTCATTAATGCATTATATGCTACGACTGCTTTCTTGAGAAAACTTCGGGATATTTAGTAGTCGAAATCTGCACAGAGGTAGAATTAAGATGTAACAACATTCTCCACGACCTCGTCGAGAGGGGGAGTTGGAATTAAGATGTAAAAAGAGAGGTGGAATTAAGATCTAAAGTAGTCTCGGTACACATGGAATTAAGATCTAAAACAAAGCAAAAACGCACAACTGCTAAAATCCTTTGCTGAGGGTTGATAGCCTTCTTTTCAACACAAAAACATGGCAAAAAAGAAGAACGCCAAAACAACTTGCATTGGATTAACACCAATAATTTTTATACAATTCACCGCCGAAAAAGAGTTGGAATTAAGATCTAAAGGAGACATGGAATTAAGATCTAAAGTGCTCCACAACCTCGTCGAGAGAGAGGTAGAATTAAGATCCAACAGGATTCTTTTCAAAATCCCGAAAAGAGTCAGAGAGGTTGAATTAAGATATACACTACATCCTCCAGTCTTTCCTCTCGCTCCAGTTCCCTTCTTTTGTCTCGAAGCTCCCGATTATGTTGAAGATCGGATCTCTCTCGATTTCTCTTTCCGGCTTCTTTCCTGGCATAATCCTACCTCGCTCGCGTCTGTAAAATACTTTGCTTCAGCTTAGTACTCGAAATCTACACACAACATCGTACCGAAATGGTACGAATCAGACATGGAATTAAGATCTAAAGGAGACGTGGAATTAAGATGTAAAAATCCCGAAAAACACTCACGTCGCTCTAAATTACAATTACGGGATTATATGAGCTGTTTCTAATTTTATACAACCCACTCCAAAAAAAGAGTTGGAATTAAGATCTAACAAAGGGATGGAATTAAGATCTAAAAAACACGAAAACGTTTCTCATCGCCCGAAACAAGAAATACGTGATAATCCGAGCTGTTTTTAATTTTATACAATTCACCTTAAAAAAAGACATGGAATTAAGATCTAAAGTGCTCCACGACCTCTTCGAGAGGGGGAGATAGAATTAAGATCTAAAGGAGATTGGAATTAAAATCTAACGCGGTTCTTCCCGAAATCCCGAAAAAGAGTCAGAGAGGTAGAATTAAGATCTAAAATTCCTCACGAACTCTTCGAGAATCTTCCCGCGTTCGGCGTGAAACTCCTCTACCGTCGTTTCCGCGAATTTTTCGCCCTTGAGCGCTTTTACGAGCTCGTTTGGGCTATTCTTACACATATTATCAAATAAAACATAAGAGTATTTAAGTCACACACTCTCCACGAGGTCGTCGAGAGGGTTATGGATACAACCTTTTCCATGTCGGCGGCGGGCTCCAGTCTGAAGGGATTTCTTGCCAATCGACCTCACTCAGTGCTCTTAAAACGTTAGCTAACTCTCCCCAAAGCTTTTTTGGGCAAACGAAAACTATACTATCTTCCGTTTCGTACAATTCGCATTTAAAATATTGATTTAGCTTAATCGCGAGCTCCACAGCAGGCGCTAACCAATATCCGTTTTTTACTATTGTCAGATACATTAACTAACTCCACAACTTCATGTAAGAAATAGTATTCGAAATCTACACTCAGGGTTATGTAACAACCATAAATTTTTTTAAGTTTTGTTACACAAATAACAACAATGAAAATAACAACAATGAAAAAGCTCACAACATACATCCTATCAGAATACGGTAGAAAAGTCGTGAAAAGAGAAGAACTGGAAAATGTTTTCAAGAGGTTCAGAAAGGATGCCAGCAGTACGATAAACTACATGACAACCTACGGCTACTTCATCAGGATCCTCCGCGGGCTGTACTACGTTAAATCTATCGAGGAGTTCAAGAAAGGAAAGAGAATTGACACGCTTAAAATAATCTCACTCGGCATGGAGAAGCTCGGCGTCGGGTGGTACTTCGGTCTACATACGGCGCTGAGACTGAACGGATTAACGCACGAGTATTCAGCAGTGATTCACGTGCTCAGCGACTCAATTTACCGCCCTAAAGACGTGAGTGTGAACGAAGACAGAGTAAAGTTCGTAAAGCTCAAGAAAGACCTCTTCGGCTTCGGAGTCGTTGAGAGGAACGGATTGAAGTACTCAGACCTAGAGAAGACGTTGCTCGACACAGTTTATCTCTACAGGTACCGTTCCGTTCCAGAGAAGAGAATAATCTCGATCCTCAGGGAGTACAGAGGCAAAGTAAGCAAAGACAAACTCGAGGAGTACCTCGACCATTATCCGAAGAGCGTTGAGAGCGTGGTGAAGAATGCCGGATTCTTTTAGTATTCGAAATCTCCACACTTCAACTTTTTTAATGAAAAAATAAGTTTTAACTACTACCACCCCAGAAGTTAACTCCCGGGGTGGTAGTATGTATATATGTTTAATACCACAACACAGGCACTTCTCCTCTTTGCTCCTTCAGTTTCGCGTAGATGCGAAGTATATCAGTCACTTTTAACTTTGAAGCCACGACGTAGAAGCTCGAGTGATCAGGAGCTTTTCTCAATCCCGGATCGAGCTCTTTTAACTCATCGAGGTGTTCTTTCGCAAAACGTTCCATGTCGCGGTAGCTCCAGCCGCGTTGAATCCCGTACACGATTATACTCAACAAAAGAAAGCGATTGAATGCTTTTCTCCCCCTCGCTTTTACAGGATTCTGGAGCGGCTTTGGTAAACCCACTGCAACTACAGCTTCATACAGCTGTTTTAACTCATTAAGTTCGCAACTTCTCTCCAACACGCGCTGTAGCCCCCTTGTCACGTGTTTAGAAATTCAAGTTCATGGGTGGGTGGTATTGTCAATCGTGTGTTAAGTCAAGCCCGGGAGCACACTCGTAAGGCTGTTCTGGATCTGCTGCAATGCTTGCTGCACTATGAGCTGCGTTAAATCCTGTAACCACCACGCCACAACGCTTGAAACATAGGCAGAGCTCAGATCGAACTGTACGGCGCCCACCACGACGGGAATAAAGAAAAACACTGCAAGCGTTGCTAATTTTAGCAGTTTGCTGTTAAAGAACCACGCTGCGAGGAATAAACCGACGAGCAGCACGATTTCCCCGCTCACCCGCTCACCTCCTCGAGCTTAATTTTCTGATTGCAGCGAGCACGACGTCTCTCGCGAGCATGCCCAGCATGACGCTGACGGCGAGCAGAAACACGAGCTCCATGTCGCCCCAGCTCATGCTTTTACCCCTCGTAGTATTTTCCTTCAGCGAGCACAGCTTCTTCGATTGAATCGAAAACGATGTCGAGCTCGTCTTTGTGTTGTTTTGCAGTACTGTACACCTTATACAGCGCTCCGAAGAACATAATTCCCGTTGCAATCCCTGCTAAAAGCCGCTCAAACACCCCATGCTCCAAACCGCAGCCGTCACCACGCCAAACACAGCTATCTCGACGAGTATTCCCTTCTGCACGTCAATCAAGAGCTTTCCATCTTTCGATTTTGCGTACAACCATTTTGCAGCCTTCAACCAAAACCCCAAACCTATCACTTCCTTTTCTTTTTTTTATTTCAAAAAATTAAATGACAATTATACACCACTCTCCCCGACGACCTCTTCCATGGAACTCTCCACGACCTCGTCGACAGGTGCGGGTGGAGTAGCTGTGACAGGGTGCTTCCCGTTGCCGTTTCCATTCCCGCTGTTGAGAAGCAAATCGAGAAGAGCACGCCTGACTGTGCAAACCTGCCCTTGATTTATGCGTACGCCGTGGTTCCTTAGGATAGTAGCGAGAGCTCGTGTCGTAAGCCTTTTTTCAATTGTCTTTTTCAGAATGCTTGCTTCTGTATCATTTTGTACAATAGCTGCACCAGGTATGTTATTAATTGTATTAGGTAAATACTTCGGAGCTCTTCCGTGTGCGTTTATCCACATCAGGAGAACCATTTCACCAAACTTCGTCAAATTCCCGTGTAAATCTAACAATCCCCTTGCTTTGAGCGTAATTTCGTCTTTCCAGTCGCCATCGAGCATTTTGTCTGCCAGAAAGGCAGCGTATTTTTCTAATCGCAATTCTGCCTGTCTTCTCTTAACCAGAATGGCGTTGCGCTTCAACATCCTGTATTTTCGATAGATCTCATCGGGAATAGGCTCTGATTTGATTTTCCCGCCGACTCTGAAGATTTTTCTGAGGAAGGCAAACGGAGAACTCTCATCTCTCTCGAAAATCAGCCCTTTTCCACGTGCGTACATATTAATCAGCACGTGCGGAGCGTTGCGGAGTTTCGGCGGCACCATATCCCACGTCGCGGCAGTAATCACGAGCACGGCGACGTTTTCCCTTACAACCTCGAATTCTTCAATGAAATTCGCTATGCGCTCTCCATCTCCTTTCAAGAAGCCGTACGAGCTTGTATGCAGTGCAAAGTCATCCCAAACCGCGATTTTTACCCTCCCATCGGCAGCGCGCTCGACGTCTTTTCTGTATTCAAGGTTGTAGAAGTCTTCGATTGTAAAGATTGTATGCCTTAGAACGCTGTTCCACTCTTGCAACACTTCGTACGCAATATTGAGCGCTAAAACACTCTTTCCACGCCCTTTATCACCAGTAACTCCGAGCAGTAAAAATCCATCGCTTTCAATCGCTTCTTCGATTCTGTCAAATATACTGTTTCTATTCTTCCCAATCATCCTCCTCCACCTCCAAAACTCTTTTTACTCTTTTTTCCTTCTTAGTTTCTTCACAATCAACCCCATCAGGCGTTAACAAGTCGAGCTTTGTGTAAAGCCCTGCTTTCTTTAATTCCCGTAAGATTCTAACGTTTTGAGCGGGATAGAGGATACTTTCGAGCTTTTTGCGTGCTTCAATCCCAAAGCGTGCTTCTGCGGTGTGTAGCACTAAGTAAACGTGCTCTCCAAGCGGATCAAGAAAATGAGGGGAAAGCTGTCTCTGTTTAATGAATCGCTGCGTTTTAAGGCGTTGTAGCTTTTTCAGAGGTTCCTCAGCTTCTATCTCGACGCCGCCCTTGCTCAGACGCTTTCTACTCATCGTCGCCCACCTCGTCGAAGTCTTCGTCGTACGCTCTCGACGAGCTCGTCGGAGTCTGTGGTTCGAGCAACTCTGCAAGGTTCAGTAATCTCTTCGTGACCTCTGCAACAGATTCTGTCTGTACCTTAACGAGCTCGTCGATTAGCTGGTTGTACTTCTTAGCAATGAGCTTCAGTTTCCTGTCAGCTCTTGCAACGAGCTCCTGTGCATACGTCTGATTGTCGAGCATCTCCGTCGAGATAACCTTAATCACTTTCTTGGGCTGTTTCAGCGTGAATAACACTGATATATTGTACAGGAAAGCTGCAGCAGCTGCTAAAGTCAATGTACTCACTAAATCAATCTTGAATACGTCTATATAGTTAGCAACAACGCAAATAGCCGCAACAGCAAGCGCCATTGCTGCGGTGAAGCGTTTGTCGGCTTTGTAGATTGTTTTTTCGAGCTCGTACTCATTCCTGTCTATTTCAATCAAAGCGCTGTCTTCAAGCCCATCGACAGCGATATCGAGATATCCCGCGTGATCAAACTCCAACACGGCTAAATCTCCTGATTCGTCTCTCACGATGCCTTTACGGTTAATCGGCAGTCTCACGACTTCTATACGGGATAAGAGTGGGCGTATCAGTGTAAAGTACGAAGGCTCTGTTACCTTCAACCCGGCAAAGTACCCGGCGACGAAAAAGCACGCGAAAGCCCAGTTCCACATATCTTTGATATTATAGCGATCCCACTCCAGGGCGGGCACTGTTTTTGTTATCGTGGTGTTTCCCTGCACGACCTCATGTACGGTAGTGGTGTGATAGCTGAATCCCAAGACGAATAATATGAGCATTACCGGGAACAGCGCATACAGGATTTCACGCCTTCTACCTCTTATGAGCAGTTCTGTTCGCAAAAATGCGGCGTATGCTGCTCCCGCGGCGGCAATTGCAGCTGCAGCGGCAGCTCTTTGCCATCCCCATTTAGCCATCTCGCTCTTCAGGATTGCTACGGGATAATCTTCAAAGCTCAGAGGTTCTCTCTTCGCTTTGAGCAGCCCGAAGCCCGCGACAGTACTGATACTTATAATTCTAAGCCCCGCATATTCTCCAACATCCGAAAGGTTTAATCTTGTGTCTCCTCTGTGGATTACTGTTCGTTTCCACTGCCCTGAAAAGACGTCGACGACGCAGATAAGCTGTGTTCTGTCGCTGTGGATGATTACCCATGCTGGATCTGCAAACAAATCGTAATCCTTGACGTACGTGAAATTGTCGATCTGCACCTTTGAGTTGAGATTTACGAAGTATTGCTGCGTTTCTTTGCTCCAGTAGTGAATATTCTGCTGCTTAGCGCCAAACGTGCCGAGGTCGACCGTGTTTTCGTTCTTTGGCGCCGGCGTAGGCGATGGTGTAGGAGTAGGTGAAGGCGTAGGAGTCGGCGTAAGTGTTGGTGTGGCAATTGGTGTGATCGCCGGGATCGGTGTTTTTTTCAACACTACGGTGTTAGCACTGTTGTTTACGTCTGCAGCGCTTACATTTTCAACTATACAGCTAAATGCGACGAGAGTGATAACTGCTAAAGCTGTAAACCACCTCAATTTGCTAAAGACCTTTTCAACATTTTTATTCAATTCGCTTATAGCCTTCCCGATACGTGCCACCTCCTGATTTTTTAAACACAGGAATTATAAAAAAATGAAAACTAACTTTTACTCTTTTTGTTCTTTTCAACAAATCTTCTGTAGATACTATGAACCTCTTTCAGCTCTTTTCGCTCTTTTCTCGACAGGTTCTTGCGTTTTAGCATCGCTTTAGCCCTGTTCGCGGCGCAGTTTGCGTACTGCACGGCTTTGGTAATGCTCAGACGGTGGTTCCTGATCTGTTTTCTTAACCATGCCACGCTCTTTCTCGCTTTTGAAGGAGATTCTATGCTGATATTCTTTGACGCAGTCTTGTTTTTCGCTGGAGCGAACAATCCTCTCTTTTTCTGCTGCTTGTTCTTCCCATGCGGCTGTTTGTTCTTTTTCTGTCGATTTCTTACAACATTTTTTGCAGATCTCTTAGCAGACTTCCCCTTTGCCACGACTAAACCACCACCTCTTTGCTAAGAAAAATAAAAGCAATCATTTTCTCGACGACAGTACTGCAAGCGCTAGCACGAATATTGCAATTCCAGCTACCCAAAGCTGCCAATTTGCACCAAAGAGCTTGTACAACCACGCAACGATAGTTCCCTGAGTAGCTCCCGCGCCGATTGCGGGCACCTGGATCTCTTCCCACTGCTTCTGCAGCGTTCTGATTTCTTCGAGCTGCTGGGCGACCTCGTCGACGTTTACCTGTCTCACGTACTTGTTCACGGTTGTACTCTGCAGTTCGTTACCTCTGAAATCTTTGATCTTTGTGATCGTGAACGTACTGCCTGGATCGAGCTTGTAAAGCAACCCACTTTCGTCTAAGAAGTAAACGAGCTCTCCTGAAGGCACCGTGTACGTCTCGCCGACTTCGTACGTGATATCCCACGTCGTAAAGAGCATTCCTGCCATCTGTGTGCCGTCGTCGAGCTGAATCTCCATCGTTGTGTTGATTCCGCCTGCCAAAGGCAGCCCAAGCGATACAAGGGCTGCGGCGGCATATGCATAGTACCCTGTGCTCTGTGCATCGGTTGCAGCGGTGCTAGCGAGCGTCAGCGGCGTAATCAGATCTTCAACGTCAAGGGTTCCTGCCTGTGCGGCGATCTGCTGCATCACTGTCTCGAAGTTGTCAAAGATGCGATGGTATTGGAAGTCGAGCGCGTTGAGCGTCTCAATCAGCAGTGATTCGTTAATACTCACATCTACGTCGCCATACTCGACGTCGGTAGTTATACGATATTCTGTGCCCGCAACAGAGACGTAAACAGCGTACAACTGGAAAGTAAAGCCGCACGCGCTCACGGTTTTGTAGGGCTTGACGTAGAACTCTACGTTGCTGTCGTCAGTGAGAGAACACGTTAAACCGTAGCAGTGTTTCCATTCTGCCGTATCGGGCACGTACTCGAAGGATTCATAGAAGAAGCCATCGACTTCTTCTGCTTCAAACTTAATCACGCTGACTCCTGCCTTTTCAGCATGCTCGTTGAGGTATGAAGCAATCATTTCTTGATGTACATTATATTTCATTACGCTGACATTAGTAACATTGTAGTAGTAGTTCACAAGCACGTCGACTGCTGCCGAGATCGGATCTTCTCCCGCCTTTGCGGCTTTTACTCCCGCTATAACTGCTGAATTCCATGCCGAGTCGGCAGTAAAGTTTGCATAATCTCTCGCGAGCGCGTAGTACTGTTCTGTGCTGTATTTGTTGCTTAACAACGATTTTTTGATCTCTAAATCGTTCGCTGATTTTAACGTGCTTAGAACAACCTCGTACTGTTCTTTTGCTTCCTCGTAGCCCAGATGGTGCCCTGCAAGGTAGCCCAATACTGCTCCGCCGCCTGCTCCGACGATGAGCGCGATCAGAACCGGTGATATCGCTTGTGCTGCAAATATATTCGCTACAAGCAACAGTACGAGCACAGTTCTTGCTATATCTTTTTTATCAGTCATTGTTATCACCTCGAAAAAATAAAAATTAGTAAAATCTTCAGTGCTTCTTGTGCTTCTTGTTGTCGAGCAGGTATGCTACTGCGAACAGCCCGATCAGCGCGAGTACGATTGCTATTGTGTATCCGCCGCCGAGGAAGACATACCATAAATCGAAGTTGACTGGAGAGCCCTGGATGTCGGAAGGCGTTTCGACAGGCTCAGCAGCAACGGGAGCAGGAATAATGTACTGCACGTCGACGAAGAGGTTGTGTACGTCTTCAAGGAGCTTGGTGACGTTAGTAGCGTCGAGGGCTTCAGCGAGGGTGAGACTATCTGATGGGTTACCGTTGCTGTCGCTGCATGCGATTATTGTTATCGTGTGTGTGCCTTCTTCTACTCTTACGAAGTTGCTACCGTCGAAGCCGTAAATGAAGCTGTCAGCCGGCAGAGAGTATGTAGATCCAACTAAGAACGTCTGTGGCGGCGTAGTCGGTGTATTAAAGACTATTACGGCGTCGTCAAGTCTTTTCTCAGCGTCGAGGTTCAGCGTGATGTGTTCGCCCAGCGGCGTGTACATCGCGCCGAGCAGCGCGGCGAAGGCGTTTGCTTTGTCCTGATCGCTCAGCTGTTTGATTACGTTGATGAGCTCGTCGGGATCAATGTAATACGTCATGTACACGTTATAATCTGTACCAACCTCTGCAGCTATTGTGTTGCAATCAACAGTTGCTTTTCCGGCGAGCGCTGCAGCGTTGTTCTCCACGCTAGCAATGTTGTATGTGAAGACTGGAGTGTTAGCAGAGTCATCGATTTCTATCGCGCTCACAGCAGAGTATGAGCTCGGGTAAGCATAACCTGTCACGGTGAATGATGTTACAACTGTGTAATCGACGCTGTAGCTTGCGTCAACTACATACTCAGTGTAGTTCTCTCCGTTCAGGCTCAGCGTGGCGGTAATAACTGATGTGTTGTCAAGAACGATGTGCAGCGTTGCAGAGGGTGTCTTGCTCACGTACGGTGAGTTTACGGGCACTGTAACAGTACCATAGTAGTCAACTCCAAGGTAGTTGATTGTATAGCTGATTGTGTACGACGTTGCATCTGGAGAACTCATAACGATGTACAGATCGGCGTACGATGTGTTCAACGGATCGACGAAGTACGTCGGATCAGTGATGTTGAATTCCGCTTCAAAGTCGTTGTTGTACGTGTCGAGCGGCAGAGCTATACCGTATAGCCCTGTAAGCCATGTAGTGTTGACATAGCTCAAATCGATTGTATCAGACATCTCAAGCACAGGGTGCACGAAGTAGCTCGTATCTGTTATTGTGATTGTGTTCTCGAAAAGCCCTGAGCTTGCGTTATAGTTGACAGTAACGGGATATACACCCTGCATGAGCGAATCGACAGTGCTCAGATCGATCGAATCAGTTATCGTTGCTGGAGTGCCAAGGAAGTAGTTGCCCGGGATGATACTAGTTATCTGGTTGAGCATTTCACCGTACGCGCCCAAGTAAGACTGCACGAGCGTGGTTCTGTATGCAGCAACAGCACTCTGAGCTGCGGTTGCAGCAGTTGCAGTACCATAACCGTCGTTCAGAGCCTTTGCAGCGTTCTCAGCAGCAATTATGGTAGCCCACGTGCTTACCCAAGTGTTTCCATCTTGAGCTGCAAGCTCCGCGCCCTGCACGTTATTCCCGCGATACAGCTTCACTTGCTCAGAAAGGGCGTTTACGTCGCTGTTGCTCCAAGTCTCAGATATACTCTCTGCCGCGGGGTTTATAATCTGCTCTGGAATCGTCTTAATCGTAGTAGCGCTAGCTGTGGCTGTAGATAGGAGCAGCACTATCAGCAGTACGGCAGCAAACCCCTTCATTTTTATTTTCTCAAAATTAAAATTAAACATATTCAACCACCACCCCCTCACGCGTTTAGTCTTGATAAGCCACGGTGATTGCTGCAAGCACTGAAATCACAAAGCAGATGAAGCCGTTCTGCAGAACGAGCATTGTGGCAGCTTCGATTGGGATTATTCCAAGCCCCATCAGCGGTATGCATATAGCGACAAGCGCTGCTGCGATTTCGACTCCTGTTACCTCTACCTTAGACTTCTGGAACAGCAGAATTGCCATGGTGCTCAGTACGACGAGCCAGCTCACAGGCGCGAACCAGCTCAGTGCATCGCCGCCCAAGCCGCAGGCTGTGGCAGCTGCGAGCACGTACAATGTGTACGCGCACGCTTCGAGGAAGCCAAAGCGCCCGTGCCTCCATTTTCCGCCATAGTAGCCGCCGTATCGCTCTTTCACAAATCTACCTGTTCTTCTCACATGCGCCTTCACTTTATTTCACCTCCTACTCCTTTTACCAACCTCCTTCTTTCCAGACACCTTCTTTCCCGACTTCTTCTCCACAATACTCTTCTTTCCAACTTTCCTCGACGATTTCGCAACACCTCCTACGCGCTTTTTGCCAGCGCTGGTGAGGGCTTCGTACTTCTCCACCCTCACCCACACGAGCAGCAGCACCGCGATAAGCCCGATGAAAGCGGGAATAGTACCAACGTAGCTCGCTACGAGGCTCTTCAGCCAATCGCCCGCTACTGCGTCGAGCAATAGCTCAGCAACGACGAACGCTGCGAAAAGTAGTACTGTGTCACGGTGCTGCCGCTTCACATATTCAAATTTCGCTTCAATTATAAATATCTTGCTATGATAAAATGTTATTTAGTGTCATTTCATCATACTTAGTATGATTCAGCTAAAAATTATCATGATAATTTGCTGAGAGAAAAGCTCGAAATTGCGAGAAGGTACATCATGACGCTGCTTTCTAAAAAAGCTCTCAGGATTTTTATCGATTCTTTTGTAAAATTCGTGTGACAAGCCCGAGATGGAGAAGGTATATTACAGCACGTCTGTATAAACTCGACGTGCTCAGACGAAAAAATAAAAAGCCTTATAAAATTCGCTTCCCGGGAAAAAAGGAAAATCAGCGTTAATTTCTGATTAGCTCGAGTGCAGCGCGATATGGGTACTTCAGCAGCTCTTTGATCATGTTTCTGTCTTCTTCATTCTCGATGACGCTCTCAATTTCTTCGAGCTTCTCACTCAACACGTCATTGATGAATTGTGATATGTTTGAAACACCGAGCCTGTGTATACGTGTGAGAAGATCGCTGTCAAGGGTGATTGAAATGCGCTCTTTTCTCCCATTGCGCCTGGATTCGCAAACTTCACGATACTTGTATCTCAAACCATATCACCCTCCTTAACAACATCATCCTTCTCCACGACCTCGTGGAGAGGGCACGGCAATCGGGAAGTTCTCAAGCAATCGGGTGTACTCTTCGTCAGCATGCAATGTCAATTCTATATAGTCGTCTGCTTCAACATCTTTCTGTAATTCACCGACGCGCCCTAAAATAAAGTTCCTGATGTCTTTTTCGATCTTCAAGCGAACCATGAGGTTGTTTAGCCACTTCCGGATGTACTTTGCCGAAACGGTTCTTCCGCTTGCTGTTTTGTAGTTTATGTGCTCCTTGACAGAATTCTCGTTGAGTTCAACCCTATAGAGCTTTTCTGCAAGCCAGCGCGGCATGTAAATGAATAATCCCTCTTTGTTGCCTTCACTAATGTCGTCGATTCTGTACCTTGCGATGAGCTCGTTGACAACGTAGAGCTTTGACTTGTCGAATGTTGTTAAAGCCCTAAGGATCTGCCGCAATCTCATCCCGCTAAAGAGTAGCAATAGAGCAACGAGGTACTCGTCGTAGGTGAGTGTCTTTGAGAAGTGCTCGAAGGCTTCCTTCACCTCTTTATTGTCTAAATGCTGCTTATCGCTCTTGCTCTTTTTGAGCGGAAGTACTCTCTTGAACTTTATAGCAACACCCTCGTCGATGAGATCTCTTTCTACGAGGAAATTGAGGAAATTCCTTACTGCTTTCGAGAAATTGTTTTTGCTCTTCTCTACGCTGTCGTAAATCGCCGCTAATTCCTGTACGTTTTTGATTTTCTTACCATTCAAATAGTTATCGAGCAGTGAAATATATTTGTTCGCTGTTTCCTCAGAAATTTTATTGTAAAGCCATGATGAAAATTCAGTCCTGAATTTACTGTAATCTGGCAATCCTCCCGAGCCCGTCGCCCGGGTTCGAATCCCGGCGGCCGCACTTTGTATTTTTTAGAATGGCAGTTCTGTCAAACAATTATAGGGACTTGGATTTGAGATGAAGTCCTGCTCGAACGTCTCTTCAGAATCCCAACCGCCTCTATTTTGACCTCACCCTTACTTTAACGATTTTTCTCTCCTGCAAGCTTGTATAATCCCTCTTTTCCTTTCTTCTAACCTACAAGATCTATAATCCTATTATTGAAAAAACTTAACAGCTATTGTCAGTTGAAACTCTCAGAAAGCAAATAGGAGTGAATTACACGACAGTAGAACGAGCGCTTTTCGAGATAGTTATTGGAGGGTTAGTATATCAGGACCCATTCCGCTCTGAACTGAAAAGGACTGTTTCACAGTAGATATTTTACCAAATTAAGTATTCTATTGTATTTTAATAACACAAGTTTCTTATATTACTTATTTGCTATATTACATTGTAAGAAATAAAAAGGAGGTGAAAATAAAATGAATGGACGAAAAGAGTTTGCAGCGATTTTGTTTGCGGCGATAACGATATTGGCCTTGGCGATAGTGCCGACAGGAGCTACCGCACAGATTGCTCCACCTACTGTCTCTAAGACTGTAAATCCAACGGATATAGTACTATTAACTGAAGAAACAACCATAACCTTAACTATTCAGGGAACTGGAAGCGAATGGACAACCTCTGTACCAATAGATGTAGTATTTGCACTGGACAGTTCTGGAAGTATGGGCTGGAATGATCCAAGTGGTTTGCGTAAAACTGCAGCAAAAAGCTTTGTTGATAAATTGAATTCTACAACTGATCAGGCTGGTGTTGTTAGCTGGGATAATAACATAGATTTTACCCAGACTCTAACAAATAACTTCTCCTTAGTGAAATCAAAGATCGATGCTGTAGATAGCTCGGGAGGCACAGATCTTAATGTTGGTTTGAACGCCGCTATAAGTCTTCTTGACACTGGAAAGCAAGCGAATTCATCTTGGGTGATTATCTTCCTCAGCAATGGACAAGGGACTTATTCTCACTCAACTGCAGTCGTAGCAGCCAATAAGGGTTATACAGTTTACACGATCGGATTAGCCATATCTCCAGGCAGTACGGCTGAGAGTAACTTAAAGGACATAGCCAACACAACTGGAGGTAAATACTATTCATCCCCCAATGCAACAAATCTCGACGCAGTCTTCAACGACATATATAAAGAAGTGGTGACTAGCACAATACCTCATTACGTAGATGTTTTAGAAGTTACACAAAGTTACATCATAGATGAAAGTTCCTTCAATGTAGCACCAGATAACGTTAGCACAGACCAGGTAACCGGAGAGACTACCATCGTTTGGAACAATATTGGACTACTCAGTGGCGATGGTGACCCAGATTTATCCGCTGATGAAATAGTTACCTTAAGTTTTAAAGCAAAGTCAAGCAAAAGTGGAATGAATTTGGATGTCGATGTTTACGGAAAAGCAAAGGTTAATTACAAAGATTCAAATGATGCAGATGGTGGATCAGTACTTATCCCTCAAGCAAAGATCGATGTTAAGAGCGCAAGATGGTTAAAGCAAGATGCAATCGCTGAACTTGAAGCCATAAACACTACAAGCAAACAGGCTCAGCACGACATAAACAAGGCTATCAAATTGATAAAAGAATCTCTCAACCCAGCACTATGGGTAGATGATTCACGCCTGGATCCAAAGCATGGGCACAAGGTATTCGATAGGGAGAAGCATGCCGTCAAGGAGCTGCTCAAGATAGTAGAGGAAAGAGGGAAGCATGCAGATGCGGCAATAGTAGATGAGGTAAAAACTGTTATAGACAAGATAACAAAGGCAGATGAATTGCTTGCATTGATTGCAATTACTGATGCAAAGAATGCAGAGATCGTCGATCCTAAGTTTGAAAAGAAGGTTGAACAAGAAATAGCTAAGGCTGAAGAAGAATTGGCCAAGGCTTATCAAGCGCTCGGAGCAGATAATCCTGACAAAGCCATAGACCACTTCAAGCTCGCATGGAAACACGCTCAGCTTGCAATAAAGTTTGCACAGGGACTTTGTTGAGGGAATACTAATATAAACTATTTTTAATTTTTTAATGCTTTACTGAACCTCAGACTACGATTATAACTCGTCTAATTTTTGGAGCAATAGTCGATAGAAATGCATTCCAAATAAAGATAGCAAATTAAAAAGAATTAAGTTTATGTAGAAAGCATAAGTCATGAGTTAAATCTATCTACGTTGACGTCATCAAGTAAAATATGGAAACATACGACTACATAATCGCTCCATTCGAGTGCCCTTACTGCGGGTACGAGGAGGAAGAGTATGAGTGGCAGACTGACGCTTTGCACAACCTGCTCTACAGTACCAAAGTCGGAGAACAGATAATCTCAGATGGATTAGTCATCTACGATGGAGAAATAGAAATACAGACAATATGCGAAGGATGCGGTGAGTTCGTGAGATGCTGGATAAAGATTAGAGATGGAAAGCTAACTGATGAAATTTCCTGTGAGCCAAATGACGTTGATCATGAGTATGAAGGCTTCGAGGTCTCAGGCAGGTTCGCAGATGAATTAAAACGCATGATGGAAAAAAGAGAGCCAAGAGAATAGTGAAAAATACATAAGAACGAGAGTATTTTGCAGTCACACGTACTCTAACTCAGATGACAAAAAATATTTTGGCTTTAATAATAGTAATTCATTCCGTTCTCATAGGAGATATGCATCCTCTGTTTCTAATGCAACCCCTACTTCACTTTCGCACCACTCGCAAGCTTTATTTTTTAGTAAGGAGATTGATTGACGTGGACTTGGCAAAATATAAGGAGATGCTGAGAAAAGCCTACGAAGTTGCCTTAATGCTAAAGAAACAGGAGGAAGTCCTTGTCGTCACCCACGTTGACGCTGATGGAATCACATCCGGCTCCATAGCCCTGCAGGCCCTCGAAAGGGCAGGAATTGAAGGCAACATCCTCTTTGTCAAACAGCTCGACCCCTCGACGATTGAGCAGGTTGCCGACAGGAACGTTTTCACATGGTTTACGGATTTGGGCAGCGGGCAACTCGATCTGATTGCGGAAAAGAAAATAGAATGTGTCATCACAGACCACCATGTCCCCCAAGGGCACTACAGGCTCCAGCTCAACCCCAACGACTTTGGCGTTGATGGTGCACACGAGCTTGGAGGGGCCCCAACAACATACCTCGTGGCAAAGAGCATGGGGCTGAACTACGACCTCGTAAGTCTGGCAATTGTTGGGGCTGTTGGCGACCTTCAGGACTCAAGACACGGAAAACTTATCGGTCTTAACAGACTCGTTCTCCAGGAGGGAGTAGAGGGGAATTTTATCTCCGCCTTCCGCGATCTGAGGCTCTTCGGAAAGCAGACGAGACCCGTATACAAGATGCTCGAGTACACATTCGACCCCTACCTGCCGGGGATCAGCGGAAACGAGAAGGCCGCCTTAGAACTTCTTGAAAGCCTCGGCATATCACCCAAAGACGGCGAATTCTGGAGGCGCTGGATCGATTTAAGCTACGAGGAAAAGGTCGCTCTAACTTCAGAACTTGTCAAGCTTTGCATGGAGGCTGGCTACCCTGTTAGCACAATAAAGAGGCTCGTCGGCGAAACGTACATTATGCTGCATGAGGAAGAAGGAACGGAGCTAAGGGACGCGATGGAATATTCAACTCTCCTCAACGCTACCGCGAGGTACGGTCACGAAGACGTTGGCCTGAAAGTTTGTCTTGGTGATAGAGGTGAAGCGTTGAGAAGGGCCAGAACACTCCTCCAGAACCACCGCAGGAACCTTTCCGAAGGACTGAAACTCGTCGACGAAATAGGAATCGTCGAACTTGATAACATTCAGTACTTCCATGCGGAGGATAAAATACTGGACACCATCGTCGGCATAGTTGCTGGAATGTGCTTCAGCAAGGCGAACCTGAGAAAGCCAATTATAGCCTTCGCCAACAATAGCGAGGGCGTTAAGGTTTCTGCAAGAGCGACACAAAGACTCGTAGAAATGGGCGTCCATCTGGCAAACGCGCTTCGCATCGCTGCAGAAAAGGTAGGTGGAAAGGGAGGCGGGCACAGCATTGCAGCCGGAGCTCTGATACCAGCTGGCTGCGAGAAAGAGTTCTTGAGGGAACTTGATAGAATAATAGGCGGGCAGCTTGCAAAGTGCAGAAGCTGACAAAAGAGTTAATTAGTTTTCGCGCAGAGTAAAAAGTATGGGTGAGAAAATAAGAGATAGAGAACACCACGAAAGGCTCTTCAAAGCATCCATGAATCCCATCCGAAGAAAAATAGTCGCGTGTATTGGCATCCAGGGCAAAACGAGAGAGGAAGTTAAAAAAGAGCTCGAACTAAGCGACTTCCAGCTCAAATTCAACCTTGACTGGCTTATAAGCCAGGGATTTGTTATTGAGGAGGACGGCATATTGAAGCTGACGGACGATGGAATAGAACTACTTGAAGCGGGTTAACCTTTTTTCACCTTCTGCTTTATGAAGGTTTCAAGAAACTCCTGGTAAAAGCGGGCGAAACTGCCCGAGCCAATCATAAGCCAGAAATTGTTACCCTGTTGCAGGTATATCGCTGCTCTGTCGTCTATGAGCAGCATTCCATGACAAACACCTTCGATACTCTCGACGTCAAGTCTGAGGCTACCACTGACGTTTGGAGCCATAACCGTAACTTTGCACTTCGCGTTCTTCAGCAGTTCCTTCATCATGTCGTCAAAGTGTGTGGTTGCGACGATTATTTCCCGTCTTGCACCTTCAATGCTCTCTTTAAGGGCATTGATAGCAACTTCTCCAGTGTATATCCTCACAACCTCTTCCCTTTTTGAACTCTCAACACTCGGCAGCTCCCTCTTCAGAAACTCTATATTCTCCTTCAGCCTTCTCGAAAATAAGTTCATCAGCTCGTCTGATGGTAGAGCTCTGAATTTCATCGGCTTTCCGCCTGCCTGGACGAGTCCTTTCGCCATCAACCCTTTTACAACCTCGTAAACAGAAGTACGTGGAACTCCGCTTAGCTCGGCAATCTGCTTGGCTGTAAGCTCTCCCTCAGCAATGAGAGAAAGCAATACTTTAGCCTCGTACTCACTCAGTCCAAATGAGCGGAGCGCATCGACGAGTTTCTCCACAAACTTAAGGGAGGGCAAACATTATATAACTCTTGCCTGTTGTAGTCCCAACTACGACAGGTGATATGCATGAAGCGTGTGAGGTATACAGTCATCGCCGTCGTCGCGTTGATTCTGCTCGCTGGAAAGAGCTTTGCTCTCGATTACAAAGATGAACCGTACTTTACAGCATACATAGCAGGCAGTGATCACGTTGGGAAAGGTGAATCGCAGCTTACAGTCGTTGTTACGAATAACGCCATTCTTCGAGAAGTAACGTACAATGATTACACAGAGTATGCGTTTATAAGTTCAAATACAAACATGCTAACGACTGCCTACAACGTGAGCCTTAGTTTTGAGGGCTGTGATGGAATAGAGGTTCGCACACCCGGTCAGTACTTCGCAGCCTTTCCAGCAATGAAGCCTGTTCAGCTCCCCATCAGCATCAAGGTTAAGGAAGGAATCAAAGCCGGAGAATACACACTAAAGCTCAAGATAAGCTACGAGGTCATTGACTACGTGTTCCTCGACTCCAACTACTACCAGCCAACCCCAAGTTCCGTTACGAGCCAGATCCAGAAGGAGTACAATGATACCGGCACCCTGACGAAAACCACCGTGATAAACGAGACTGTTCTGCCAAAGCAGTGGTTTGACTGGATAAAGTACAAGTTCAAGAAGAAGGAACAGACCATAGAGTTACGTGTGGTCGTCGAGGAGGAGGACGTAAAGCTTGAAGTGGTTGGTGTTAAGGCCGAGAACTTCGTTGCTGGGGGCAAGGGGAAGTTAACCGTCACAATTAGAAATGCCGGGGAGAAGACGGCAAAAGATCTGTTCGTTATGCTCACCACACCTTCCGGCTTTACGTCCTTCTCCACCCTCACAAAGCCGCCCACAGAGGTTCCTGCCCAGACCCTTCAGGGCTTGCTCAGCATGCTCTCACCAATGGCCATGGGGCAGATACAGATTCCACAGTTCAAAATCCCCGAAGAGATAACAGCAGTACTTGCTAAGGGCACGTACTTCGTTGGGGATTTGCCACCCAACAGCACGGCAAACGTTACCTTCGTCGTTGACATCTCAACTGACGAGGCAGGCTACTATCCGTTCCAGCTCAAGGGTGTTTACGTTGACGAGTATGGAGAAGTAAAGCAGACACCCAACACCGCATTTGGTGTCTGGCTCGAAGAGGGACCAGAGGTCGAAGTTCTGAGCACGAACTCCTCGATATACGCAGGAAGCAAGGGTGAGCTGGAAGTTACACTTAAGATAAGCATGCCCGTTGAGGATGCGAAGCTCAGCATCTCTGCCAATCCTCCGCTTTCGGCGATAGTCAGCGAGTACTACCTCGGAGATGTTAGTGGAGAATGCAAGGCCCTTTTCAAGTTGAAGGCTTCACGGGACGCAGAAGCAGCAGTCTATCCAGCGAAGCTAAAGCTAACGTACAAGATAGGCGACAAAGAGGCAAGCAAGGAAGTTGATATCGGCGTTGCCGTTCACGAGCGCATGAAGTTTGGCGTAGAAGGTATGGGTGTTGTTCCCGCAGGAGAAGAGGCAATTGTGACTGTCAAGGTAAAGAACCTCGGTAGTTTTGAAGTTAAAGATGCCACTGCCCGCATTACTGTCGTTGATCCATTCTCCACAACAGACGATACGGCGTACATCGGCAGCCTGAAGCCGGGAGAGGAAACGAATGTTAGCTTCAAACTTAAGGCAGACAAGGATGCAACGCCGAAGCTCTACGCTCTGAACCTCGAAGTTAAGTACAAGGACCCTTCCGACGAATGGGTCATCAGTGAGCCTGTTAAGATGCCAGTAAAAGTCGTTGAGTCCAAGGGCATCCCCAAGGCTGCAATAGGTGTGATCGTGGTGGCAGCAATCGCCGTAGCGAGCTACGTTTACAGAAAGAGAAAAAGCGTAGAAAAAGCATGAAGCTATTCTCAATTTTTTCACAGGCCGTAAGGAGGCAGCCAGTCGCGATAATCGCCTTAGTGCTCCTTCTATTCTTCCTGGCCATGGAACTGAGCCAGCAGGTCGAGTACGCTCAGGGCTTTGATACGTACTTCAGCAAGGAGCACAAGGAGTACAAGCAGTACAAGCTCTTCACCAAAGACTTCGGGACTTCGATAGCCTCAGCCTACGTTTTTGTCAAAGGAGACGACGTCGTAAACTACGAAACTTTCGAGTACATGCTGAAACTCGGAGATGTTCTATCGACCATAGACGGAGTTGGGGAAATCAAGTCACCAGCCCACTCCATTGTCAACAGGCTCGGCTACCTGCCCCAGGACGAAAAAACTCTCGAAAGCTACGCTTACAAGCTCGCACAATTCTACATTCCAAAGAGGAGCTTCGCACTGATGGAAATAGAAATTACAGCATCGCAGGATAAGTACAACGTCATTGCCAAGGAGATCGAGAGAAAGCTACAGCTCGTTCCAAAGCCCACAGGAGTCGTTGTTGAAGCCACCGGCAATCCACTGGTGAGATACCAGGTTAACCAGGCCATATCGGGGAGCATGAAATCGATGGGAATGGCCGCAGTTCTTCTAATGGTCGTCATACTCGGCCTCGTTTTCAGGGGAGTTGTGAGTCAAAAGAGGTTCCTCATGCTCCCCCTCGTTATCTCGGTGTTTACCGCCGTAATGGCCTATGGCCTTATGCCAGTACTCGGCATACCCCTAACCGAAGTTACCAACGCCTTCTTCCCAGTTCTAATAGGACTCAGCATAGAGTATGCTGCCCAGTTCCAGTCGAGATTCGAGGAGGAGATGAGAAAAGGACGTAGCGCGTTCGATGCTGCTGAGAAGGCTATATTCAGTGTTGGAACGGCTTTAAGTCTTGCGATGATTACGACTGTTATCGGCTTCCTTTCAATGGTCTTCTCCGGCGTTCCCTCATTAAGCTGGTTCGGTTTTCTTTCGGCGATTGGCCTGATAATAGCCTACCTCCTGAGTCTCACGTTTTTGCCAGCTGTCCTCGTTCTTCTATCCGGCAGAGTTGGAGAAGTTAAAGAGAAAAAGGCGAAAAATCTCGAAACCTTTGCGAGAGGCGTTGCAAGGAGAAGCAATCTGGTTCTAATTCTAACGGTAGTCCTTGTCACTGCCGGATTCTACGGCTACAGCAACGTAGGAATTCAGACAGACTTCTACAAGTACATTCCGCAGGATTTGCCAGCAATCAGAAAAATGAACGAGCTGAAGAGCCTCGTGGGCAGCCAGGACAGAGTTATCCTCGTAATGGAGACAGATGGAGTAGACATGGACACAATCGAGAAGTTCGATGCCATGTGCAGATACGTTGCTTCTTCAGAGCCCCAGGTAACGGACTACAGCAACATAGCAACGCTGCTGTCGATGTACGGCATGCCAAAAAACGATTACCAGCTCGAAAACGTCCTCGATAGGCTTCCCGACGTGCAGAAAAAGAAGTACGTAAGTGGAGGCGAGCTTGCAGCCTACTTCACCGTTGCGCCTATGGACTGGCTGGAGTTCAAAGACCTCTATGAGAGAGTTAAAGAGGAAATAAACTTCTACGGGCTCGGACAGGGTTACTACCTGACAGGAGACGTCGTTCTCAAGATGTTCGTCGCAGACCTCATAATCAACGGCCAGAACAAGATGACTCTCGCGAGCTACGCTCTCGTATTTCTCCTGCTCCTCTTCGTCTACAGAAGTTTCAGCAAGGCCGTTGTACCGTTGTTACCCATAACAACAGTCATAGCGGTTGTGGGAGGTGTAATGTACCTCCTCGGAATAAACAGGACGCTCGTTTCCGCGAGCCTCAACTCGCTGACGATAGGTCTTGGTATCGACTTCTCCATTCACATCATGGAGAGGTACTTAGAGGAGCGGAGAATGGGAATGAGTCCAGAGGATGCCGTGGCGATTACGGTCAGCAATACCGGCAGAGCGATAATAACATCCGGCCTGACGATGGCCGGTGGCTTTGCAGCCATGATGGTTTCTCCATTCCCGATAATGAGGGATTTTGGCTTCGTAAGCGTTATTTCAATAATCTTCAGTCTCATCGCAGCTCTAACCGTCGTTCCAGCCTTCCTCGTTTTTATCGAGTCACTCAGAGCAAAAAGAATGCAGCAACAATAACAGCAACACCTATGACGGAGGGTATCAGGAGCCTGTAAACTCCTTCAACGTCCGCCCTGAAGTACTCGCATGTGAGAGCAAAACATAGATGCATTGGTGATACCATAACGCCGAGAAATCCGCCGGCTATGGCGAGCATGAGGTTCTTCGCAATCAGGCCATCGCCCACACCAGTAAAGGCGACGAGGAGAGGAAGAGCTACCGAGGAATAGCTAAGTTCAATACCCGTTGCGAAGCCGACGAGGAATGAGACTGCAAAAACAGCAATGGATGGCGGGAAGTTCAGCTCCCTCAGATGGCTGAAGAAGACCTCAGCGGAGTTTGTGTAAACTATAAGATCCTTATAGGCCATAACTGCAAATATCAGCAGGATTATTTTCACGTCAACAGTTCTCCTCAGAATTGAAACTATATCCCTCGGCTTTACCCTCTTGTGAATGTAGAGGATGGCGAGCGACAGAAGAAGAGTTACCAGCATATCAATTCTCAGAGCAATTGCAAGCAGGGCGACGAGCAGTATGGGGTAGGCAGACGCGATGAGTGCGAAAAAGTCCTTAAGGCTAAAGTTCCACTTGAAACCAAGATTCCGTGCAGATAGCAGGGCGAAAAAGAAGGCTGCTAGCCCTATAGGGTACGTCGCGAGGACTAGTTTCAGAACGCTTGTTTCTACAACAGCGGAAGCAATTATCAGATTCGGGTAGAGGGGCCAGACGGTAACCCAGACGTGTCTGAACCAGTAGTTTATGTACGTCGCTTCCTCGACAGTGATGCCATACTTCTTCACGAGGTCCCTTATCATTACAGCTGAAATCAAAGCTCCGCCGGGCATCGGGAGCAGACCAACGATTAAGGGAAGAACGGCAACGCTGAACTTTCCAGTCATTCTCTCAACGACATGCTGGAGGTTTTCAAGGAGTTTTAGGTACTCCATGGAGTAGCCGAGAGTAAATGCAGCAGTCACAAGGATAAGCAGGCGGAGAGTTGAAGGAGACGTCGAGGATCTTATGACTACTTCAAAGGTCTCGAGACCGACAGAAAGAAGGCCGAGGGTGATTGCCCCGGCGAAGATGGACAGACTGATGTTGATTTTTGCCCTTATAAGCAGAAGGATCAGCAGGATTGAGATGAAGAGGGCAATAGATGTATCCATAGCGTGAAGTTCGAGGAGGGATAAAAAAGCTTGCCGAGCGCAAAGTTTAAATGATGCATTGCTAAGGCTGGACTACCCAAAGCCCGGGTGGTGTAGCCCGGCCTATCATGCGGGCCTGTCGCGGGTGTTGTGTTCGGCAGCATCCGCAGAAAGCCCGCGACTCGGGTTCAAATCCCGACCCGGGCGCTCCTTTTTCATTCCAAAAACGAAATCGTAGTCACCTGTATTTGCCGAAATAAGGCCATTCAACGAAAATAGTGGCATTAATAGACGACTTATAGTTGTTCGAATTGTTAAGCCTATGGCGATATTTTGCGTCTATCTCTCCTTCGTTGTCAGGACTGCTGCATATACCGAATCCCAAGTTACTATCTTTGCAATTGAGTATCAACTACAGTCAAAACATCAAAGCACAGTAGAGGATGGAAAGAGTCCAGAACCCGCAGTATAGACTGTTTATTCTTTCAAAAACCAGGGATTATCCCAGTCAGGCTTTAGATTTATTTCCAGGAGTAGCTTTAAAAATAGCGCGATGCCTTACCACGGGGGAGGCGAAATCGGTGAAAATCCAGATAGAGGTAACAAATAGATGCAATTTCAGATGTAAATACTGCATAAGGAACTACTGGAAAGCTGATCTGCTTGATATGGACTTAACCATGTTCAGGAAAATTCTCGATAGTTTTGATGAAGTTGAGAGACTCATCCTTTATGGTTTTGGAGAGCCCCTAATTCACAAAAATATCGTTGAAATGCTGGATCTGGCAAAATCAAAGTCAGAAGTGCTGCTTACTACAAATGGTAGCATAAAACTGGATAAAGTCGTGGATAAGGTCGATCATCTGGGCATCTCAATTGATACTTTAATTCCGGGTGTTCTGGAGAGCATAAGGAAGGGTTCAAGTTGGAAAATAATTCGAGATAATATTGAGTATGCCATAAAGAGAACCGAGGTAGAATTAGAGGTCGTTTTAACAAAAGATAACATTGGTGAATTTGTTGAATTTGTTAAGTGGGCTGGAGAAATAAGCGCTGATGTTGCTGCAACGAATCTCGTTCCATACTGCAAAGAAATGTACGACAAGGTGCTGTTTGTTGAGCTGAGCAAAACCCCAGTAGAGATCTGCGAGAAAGTACTGGGTACAGACTACAACCGAATGAATGAACTTTTGAAGAGTGTTACGAGCTATTCTCACGATGGCATCAATGCCTACAACGAACTCTGGCAGAAGGTCAGATCAGAAAACTACCATTTGAACCTGCCTGCGATTATTGAGAATCAGCACAGGATAAAGCTGGCAAGAGAAGTGGAGAAAATATTCGAAGAAGCAAGAAAAATTGCAAAGAGCTACCAGATAAAACTTGATTTGCCAAACGTTTTTGCAGATGAGAGCAAAAGAGCTTGTCCGTATGAGGATACCATCTTCATAAGGTCTGATGGGAAAATTACACCTTGCATGGAGTTCGCGTATACTCATCCGCTGTACATCAACGGGCACAAGAAGATCGTAAATGAATACATCATCGGCAACATCTCGAGCTTTGATATGGAGTTTATGGAAATGAAGAAAAGATTGGTTGAGGAGTTCCCATGGTGTGGGGATTGTCAGTTTGCTGTCGGGTGCTGGTTCGTTGAGGAAGCTCTGGACTGTTACGGCAACTCTCCGTCGTGCAGCGAGTGTCTTTACAGCGCTGGAATCGCCAGATGTTTGATTTAATGGGCCTATTGCTTTTGTAAAATGGGTTAAAGACAGTGACAAAAAAGTTGAAAGGCACTATACTTTCACATCGAAAACTCTTAATTCGTCAGGGCACCTAATTCAATAGATGCTCATTGCTATCGAGGGCATAGATGGCGTTGGAAAAACGACGATAGCTAAATTCCTCAAGGAAGAGCTGGAAAAAAGGGGCTACGAGGTAGTTCTCCTGAAAGAGCCCACCAACAGCGAGTGGGGAAGGAAAATAAAAGCATCCCTCAACAAACGCCTGTCTGCTGAAGAGGAACTGGAACTCTTCATCCTTGACAGAAAATATAATGTGGAACATAATATACTCCCGGCACTCAAACAGGGCAAAATAGTCATAATGGATCGCTACTACTACTCGAACATAGCCTATCAGGCTGCAAGGGGGCTTGATGCGGAGAGGATAAAAAGGATAAACGAAGAAATTGCCCCCAGGCCGGACATCGTTATTCTGCTCGACGCCCCTCCTGAAATATGTCTCGAGAGAATAATGGAGAGAGGAGAGATTCCAAATAGCTTTGAAGACCCAGAATACCTGAAAAAGGTGAGAGAGATCTTCAAAAGTCTAAAGGATAACGTCGTTATTGTTGATGCAAGCAAGAGCATCGATGAAGTTAAGAAAGACGTTCTCAGGATCGTTCTCGAACGTATATGATTTCTTCCGGGGTGAGAATGACGTCAGCTCTGACATCGTGCTTCTCTACGAGATAACTCAAATCGTCGAAAATCTGGATGGGATGAGCTACAACAACGTAAATACAGTCTTCCGAAAGCTGTCCGTTCTCCTCGAGGATTCTGTATTCTCTGTCGCCGTATCCACTCCCCTTCCCGATCCTATTTCCAATTCTGTCGATGGCGACACAGCCCTGAATAAACACGCCTATGCGAACGTTCAGGTCTTCAGGCCTTACCTCATCTCCATACCTCATCATTCCCTTTATCGTAGCCATTTTTGGTGCAAGTTCTCTGCTTCTACTCCTCAGCATTAAAAAGCCAGTCAGGTGTGGCTTTGCCGCAACGAGGACTTTCCCATCCTCCAGCGCGATTTCCCTTGCCCTCCTTAACGGAGAATCTGGAGCGCAGAATACGGCGTTTGATTTTCTGTATTCGTCAAGCAGCCTGAGTCTCTCACACGCGTTGCTAGCTCCGGCAAAATTCGGTATTCTACCGTGAGGAGGTGGAAACGTCGAGTACGGCTTTATTCTCTCCCAGACGTACTCTCTAACTTCCTGCTTCGACCTGAACGCTACCATTCTGCGTGCTATTTCTTCAGCAGCACCTTTATGATATCCTTGTCGTGTACGAGGCCCATCAACCTGTTCTCAGCATCGAGCACTGGCATGTGATCTATATCGTTCCTGACCATCTCTCTCGCACACTTGGAAACGGGAGTTTGTGGATAAACGAAAACCGCCTTCTTCATGAAGTTCTTCACGGGCTCCTTTGGAAGCTTCACGACGCTGACCTCGAAATACTTTATCGTAATATCCCTTATAGCATCCCATGTCCACGCATCGTCTGTATCGCTGGATGAGGAATACTGAGTCTGCTCTATAAAGTCCTCAATGAGCGTCTCTGTAAGCATGATCTTCTCATCCACAACTCCCACAACACTCGCACTACTGTCGAGAACCGGACAGAGTTCGGAATTGCTGAGTCTCATTACTTCTCCGACGATGCTAAGGGGTGTTTCGTCCCAAACACATACAACACGGGGCGTTACGAAATCTTTAACTGGCATTTCTATGTTCATCTCGGCTATTTTGGCGATTATATCTCTAACAGTTATAATTCCGACGAGCTTCTTTCCGTCGAGGACGGGCAGCCTGCGAAATGGTGTTGTTGATAGTATCTCGACGACCTTATTTATTGAGTCCGAAGCCTGCACGGTGACTGGGTCAGGTGTCATTAAGAGGGCAAGCTGATCCTCCTCAATCTTTCTCAGAATGTCTTTTCTCGTGACAATCCCAACGAGTTCGTCGTTCTTCATTACGGGAACCGCAGATATTTCGTATTTTTTGAAAAGTTCCAGTACATTCTCTCTCGTGCCTGGAAGGGTGGCGTAGATCACATTTTTATTCATCACGTCCTTTGCCTTCACGTTGCATGGCAGAGATTTGATCTGATAAATATTTTTCCATACGGGGTTCGAAGTTTCAACCTCACTCGAAGTTCAAACTGCCAGCAAGGACTGCTTCGATGTCAGCCATACATGCTCTCCTGACTATGGACGCAAGAGGGTTCCTTACTCTTGCGAGGTTCAGCTTCTTATGGAACACAACCACGCCTGTTCTGCTGAAAGGCTTCCTCGTTGCAGCCCGGAAAAGTGCTTCGTCGTTTTTCAGAACGTAGGATGCAAAGCTTAACTCGTCGAGAATGGATGGCGTTGCAAGCATCACGTTGTCCGTACCTACCAGCCATCTATCGTAGCTGGCGAGGATTTCGTAATTCTTGGGATTAAGTACGTTGAAGAACGCGTTTGACCTCACGCACGAGACAATAGGTATTCCCTCATCCATTGCCCTCCTGAGCTGTTCAGCGGTTGCCATGTTCATGTGGACGAGGATATCCGGCTCTAACGCGAGAGCATCATCAACATCCTGAGAATCTACTTCTCCTGCATGTATTGCAAAAATTTTACCCTTCTTTGCAGCTATTTCCCGCAACTCCTCTGCAAATGCTTTTCCTACATCTCTCACACTGCTAATTCCAAATCCATCCGATATGTCTACGAGTTTCTCCGCTTCTTCCAGCGAGGAGGGTCTTGAAAGACCGACACAAATACCTCTTTTGTCCGCTTTTTTGAGCATCTCAATACCTTCAACGCCGCCTTCTCTAAAATCCATGACTCCTGTGCAGCCCGATTTGAATGCGAGGTCTATAGACTCGGCCATCGCTTCGGTGCATTCGTCTTTGAATCTCTCAAGCATCCTGAACTTGTAGCCGTTAGGGGCGACGATATCAATACCTCCAAATGGCGGGTCTTTTGCAACGGAGTCTCCGAGGTGTGTGTGAGCATTGAAGAAAGAGGGGCAGACTATGTACTCAGGCTGAACGTCTCTCTCCTCGAAAATAAGCTCCTCTCCTGCTATCAAAACCCCTCTAACCGTTCTTTCAGGAGTTACGAACTCGCACGCGTAGTTCATGGTTTCGACATCTTGACTACTTCGAGTATATCTTTAAACCTCTCGTGCTTCGCATCCTTCAAGCACTCGTAGATTGCTGCTTCGGTTGTTGTTATTTTTACTCCTTCCTGCATCATTCTCATCACTGCAGCCTGCTTGTCCACATCTTTCCTCGAACCCGTCGCATCTACGGCAACATGGACTTCAAAGCCATACTTTAACATGTCGAGGGCCGTTTGAAGGACGCAGATATGCGTCTCAATTCCGGCAAGCAGAAACTTCCTGCTGCCCATAATCTCATTCAAAAAAGACTGTTCACCCATGCAGCTAAAGCTCGTCTTCTTCACAACCTCAAAGCTGCCAGCAGCGTTCTTTACGTCTTCAACTGTCTCACCAAGCTTTTGTTGCTCCGTAACTGTGATTTTCAGGCCAAGGATTCGAAATGCTTTCACTAGCTTCACGACGTTCAGGGTTACGTCTTCAATTTCACTTACGTGAGGAGCAAGCCTCTCCTGCATGTCGATTACTACGAGGTGCATGCCTCAAATTCTGCAGACATGTGAAAAACTTTTTCGTCAAATATAAATATAATTAGACTTTAATCAATGTGAGTAGATGGGTCTATTCTCTTAAAATGCGATCATGCACTCAAAATAGGAAAAGTTTAAATACATACGAGTTAGCTCGCAGCACAGGGCAGGGATGGCTATGATGGAATTTGCAGAGAAAGGAGTAAAAATGTCGAGAAAAGAGATTGAAGAAATTAAAGAGAAAAGGTTCAGAGCCATCGTGAAGTACTCCTTCTGGCGCAGTCCTTTCTACCGCAGGAGGTTCAAGGAGGCAGGCGTAGACATCGACTCAATAAAGAGTGTTGAGGATATAACGAAATTGCCTCTGACTCTCAAACAGGATTTGAGAGATGCGTACCCACTTGGAATGTGCTGCGTACCAAAAGAAGAGATTGTCAGGATTCAGATGAGCGGTGGAACGACAGGCCAGCCTGTAATAATTCCCTACACCCGTAAAGATGTCGAGCAGTGGAAAGAGATGATGATGCGAGCGTTTTACATTGCGAACATAACGAGCAAAGACATCATACAGATAACTCCTGCCTTCGGGCTCTGGAACGGCGGTTTTGGTTTCCACTTTGCTGCAGATGCCATAAACGCCTTTGTTATTCCGATAGGAGCAGGAAATACGAGAAACCAGATAAGGTTCATGAAGGACTTCGGAACGACCGTTCTATGCGCTACGGCAAGCTACCCGCTGCGCATCGCCGAAGTAGCGGAAGAGATGAGTATCGACGTCAGGGAGCTGCCTTTGAGCAAGATGTTGCTTGGTGCTGAGCCATGGAGTGATGAGATGAGGAAGCAAATTGAGGAAACTTTCGACGCCATAGCCTATGACATTCCCGGTCTTACGGAGATGGGCGGCGTCGGGACTGTTGGTTTCGAATGCCCGATGCGTCATGGTTTGCACATGTGGGAAGACAACTACATAGTCGAAGTGGTTGATCCCGAGACCGGCGAGCCCGTTGCAGATGGAGAAGAGGGCGAACTCGTCTATACGTCACTTAACAGAGAAGCGATGCCTCTAATCAGATACAGGAGTGGAGAGGTCAGCGCTGTTATTAGCAGGGAGAAATGTGAGTGCGGAATAGAGCACATGACGATCAAGAGAATAAGGGGCAGAACCGACGACATGGTGATCTACAAGGGTGTTAAGTTCTATCCCTCGGACATTGAATCGATTCTCGCCACTTACGGTGTAAAGCACTACAAGATAGAGGTTGGGAACGGCATCGTCGTCAAGTTTGAGGGTAGCGAGGACGTTGCGAGGCTCGTTGAGAGAGATATAAAGGAGTTTCTCGGATTCAGGCCGAAACTCGAGGCTCTTCCAGCAGGAAGCCTTGAGAGGTTTGAAGGTAAGGCGAAAAGACTTGTGAGGGTGGATTGATATGACAGGCGGAATTAAAAAGCTGGCAATTCTCATTCTTATCGTCTGCCTCTTTGCTGGATGTGCCCAGCAGGAGGTAAAGCAAACTCCTCAGGAGGAAACGAAGCAGGAAGCTAAGCAGGAGGTCATAAAAGTTGGAGTTATAGGCCCCATGGATCTTCCGTTTGGCATAGCAGAGAAAAAAGCTGTTGAACTCGCTGCCGAACAGATAAATGCTGAGGGCGGCATTCTCGGCAAAAAGGTGGAGGTAATCGTTGCGGACACAAAGCTCAACCCGAACACGGCAACCTCTGAATTCAGGAGGCTCGTTGATGAGGAGTGCAGTGTAATCATTGGCGGTTTTGCAAGTGGTGTTTCGCTCTCGATGCAGGAGGTTATGGCAGAAACCAAAACTGTATGGCTTGCTGACGGCTCATCTCCAAAGCTCACCGAGAAGGTTAAGGAGGACTACGAGCACTACAAGTACTTCTTCAGGGCTGGAACGCTGAACGGAACAACTTTTGCGTATGACATATTTGATGCCCTGCACAACTACTACAATGGCAAGCTCGGTAAGAACTGGAAGAAGGTTGCAGTAATCAGAGACGATGCGGTCTGGACAGAAGGTGTGATGGCCGCTCTTCGCCCGATGCTGGAGTCCAATGGATACGAAATAGTAATGGATGCAAAGGTGCCAAAAGGCACCGAAGACTTCTCCTCGATCCTCTACGAGGCAAAGGACAAGGCTGACGTAATCGTTACCCTTCTCGCCCACGTAAACGGTATACCGCTCGTAAAACAGTGGAGTGAGATGCGCATACCGCTCCAGATAATAGGTCACGACCTCTCAGCAATATACCCGACTGCATGGGAGTCGAGCAACGGAAAAATAGAGGGAGAGGTGTTTATAGCCACGGGAGGAGCGATACACATTCCCGTTAACGAGAGGGCAGAGAAGTTTATAGAGGCGTGGAAGGAGAAGTACGGCAGCCTGCCGGATGCGAATACGGCATACGACATGTACGACGCGCTGTTCATTTACAAGGCTGCAGTGGAGCAGGCGGCGAAGGATGGAAAAGATCCGAACGACCCGGATGTTGTCGTGGAGTACATAGAGAAGTTTAATGCGGACAATCCGTTTGAGTGTGTCAGGGGTAAGCTTGCGTTCACAAAGTACCATGACCCAATGTGGGGCGATGAATACATCAGAAACTGGATTTGCCAGTGGCAGGACGGCAAGGTCGTCATAATCTGGCCTGAAAACGTAGCAACCGGAGAATACGTACAGCCAGAGTGGATCGAATAAACTGATAATTTTTCATCAACTCTTTTATTTTGATTCTGCATAGTTTATGGGAAAAGTAGAAATATTGCAAATTCTTCACATTCTCACATGCCCGACAAAATCGATGCTCTCGACATCAGAGTTCTCGTCGAGCTGCAGGAGGACGCGAGAAAAAGTCTGAGAGAGATCGCCGAAAAGCTTGGCGTTGCAGAAGGGACAGTTTACAACCGTATAAACAAGATGAAAAGAATGGGCGTCATTCAGAAGTTCATTCCGATAATAGATTACTCCAAGCTCGGATTTGATCTCATAGCAGTAATAGGCGTTACGGCTGAAGGTGGGCATCTAATCGAAGTTGAAGAGATGCTCGCAAATGAGCCAAACGTTACCGCAGTATACGATGTGACTGGCGAGTTCGACGTCATAACCGTTGCAAAATTCAAGGATAGAGAATCCCTAAACGCCTTCGTCAAGCGGATTGCTGGCTTGGAGCACGTTAAAAAGACATACACAATGCTCGTCCTCAATGTTGTGAAGGAAACTCACAGCATAAACCTTGCCAAATTGATGGAGGGGGAGTTGAAGGTGGATTAGTCAAAAAGCTTTCCAAGGTGGTCAAGCACGTAATCAGGCTTTTCTCCATGCCTTTCAATCATTTGTTCCAGATTTTCCTTCGTTGTAACTCCCGACAGGACGAGGAGCGTCGTCGCCCCGATTGCCTTCCCCGCTTTCACATCGATGTCGATCTGATCGCCAACCACCACGACTTCATCAGCTTTAAGGCCGAGGATGTCGAGCGCCTCTTCCATTATCACCTTCGACGGCTTTCCTATAACAACGTCAGGCATCCTGCCAGTCATCCAGTAAAGCGATCCTATAATCATTCCAGTTCCGGGAATCGGGCCATCTTCAGCGGGAAAAATCCTGTCGGGGTTTGTCGCAATGTACCTCGTGCCTGCAAGGCAGCATCGCAGAGCTTTAGTCATTATCTCAAAGTTTATTCCCCTGTTCGAGCCAACAACAAGATATTCGGCATCTCTGTAATCAACGATTTCGTGGCCAGCAAGCTCGAGTTCTTCTATCAGCCCCTTCTCGCCGGTTGTGAAGATTTTCGCTTTCCCGGCTTCTCTCTTCAAATAGCGGGCGGTGGCGAAGGTTGCGAGGAGCATTTCATCCTCGTGAACATCCAATCCGAAACGCTGAAAACGGTCGATCATTATCGTCCTGCTTCTCGTGGAATTGTTCGACACAAAAACGAGCTTTTTTCCAAATTCCCGTAGTTTCTTAACAGCCTCAACGCCTTCAGGAATTGGCGTCTCACCCCTGCCTATCACGCCATCGATGTCGAGAATGAAGCCTTTCTTTTCGAGTAGCGGATGCATGCTGCCGTTACGAGATCATTCTTTAAATTTTGTTCGCTCTAAAGCTCTATGCTAAAGCTCAATGCGATACTTCGTCTTCATTACTCCCTCCCTTATACCGTACCTCGCTTTTCCTTCAGCAATCACTCTGAACGCGTGGTCTATCACCTTCCTGTAGAAATCGCAGTAGGGGCTCTTTTCAAACATACTGCCGTTCTCAGCATACACCTCTGCTGGACAGGGTGCTCCACATATGTGCCTGTAAGGACAAATCCGGCACTCCTCGATTTTCTCCACCACTCTGCCTCTAACCTCTTTGAACGGGCAGACGTTTGTATTGATTCTTCCATCGTCCAGCACATCTTTAAGCTCCGCCGAAAATTCATGGAAGCCTATGAACTCCCCGCAAGGATATACCTTCATATCCGGTGTGATGGCGAAAAATCTGCGTCCCGCTCCACACGGCGAGATGTCGCACTGCAGCACCCTTGATGTAGGGGCGACGATTCCCAACAGAATGTTGGCAAAATCTCCAATGACGATTCTCTCCCCACTCTCTGTTAACTCTATTGCCCTGTCCACCGCCTTTATGAAGTACTCCGCAGCAGCATCGACTGGCGGTCTAAGTTTTCTGCCACCTGCACTCGTGCCTCTCACGGGGTTCATTAGGCATACTTCAACCTTCCCGGCGAGGAAATCCACCATTTCGGGAAGCTGGGTATAGTTGTAGCGGTTAATCGTTGTGATAACGTTAAGGTGTTTGTACCCTCGCATTACCCCTAAAATCCTGCTAACAGCGTTGAAGTGCCCCTCACCCCTCAGAAAATCGTTTGTTTTTATGTCCGGCGAGTCAAACGAGATGCCAAGGTTGACTTCTCTCTCCATTATAAACTCCATATCTTCGTCGTTCAGAAGAAATCCATTCGTCTGAATCCCATAGTTGAACTGTCTATTTTCCTCGATAACCCTGAAAATTACGTCTTTGGCAAGCAGAGGTTCCGCTCCGTGGAAGATGATCCACTCAACTCCCGCTTTTTTCAGCACGTCGAGGATCTCGCCCATCTCCTCGTAGTCCATCGTTTGTCCTCTTCGTTTGACTTCTGGAGGGATGTAGCAGTAGGGGCATGAGGCGTTACAGGAATCGGTTACGTTGATGTAAACGGTTCTGATTGAAACTTCCGATCTGTAGCGAGCCATCTCCTGCTGTAATATCTCTCTGTTCTCGAGCCACAACCTTTCCACATTTTCAGGAAGTTCCTGCTCCGTTGAGGTTGCCCAGAAGACGGATTCTGGATCGATGAACACTGAAAAATCGTTAAAGTTAATCATATTGAGCATTTTGGCCACCTCCAAAAATTAGAAGGGGGATTTCTCCCCCTGCATAACATAGTGCGTCAGCCCCCCATCCTCACTATCGCACTCCAGTCTGTACGCCCGGACTTTCTTCTTCATGCTATACATAGAATTGCCGAAACTTAACTGTCTTTCAGTAGAAGCAAAGGTTTTTCTGCTTAATTACAGATATCATACACCGCAATCTATTTAAAAGTGCAGTGTAGTCTTCCTATAATAATTATAATGAACTCGGGGGCATTCACGATGACCAGTAACCTGAAAGAAAGACTGAAAGAATCAGGTAAAACATTCCTCGTCGGCATCGCCGGCGATAGCGGTTCGGGAAAGACGACTTTTGCAAACGCCATAAGGAATTTGCTTGGCAACGACATCGTTTCGAGTATAACTCTCGACGACTACCACGTTTACGACAGGCAGACGAGATGGAAGCTCAACATAACACCTCTGCATCCCGAAGCCAACAACCTCAAGCTCGTTGAAACCCACCTCATGCTGTTAAAGAAGGGGGAAACGATAAGAAAGCCAACCTACGACCACAGCACTGGCACTTTTGGTGAGTGGGAGGATTTCACGCCAACTCCAGTCGTTATCGTCGAGGGTTTGCATACTCTATACGATGGTCTTCGCAATTACCTCGACTTCAGGATTTTCGTTGATCCTGCCCGCTACATAAAACGCAGGTGGAAGATAAAGAGAGATGTCGAGGAGAGAGGCTACAACAGGCAGAAAGTCGTTGAAGAGATAATCAGGAGAGAATCTGACTACAAGCGGTACATAGACTTCCAGAAGATATACGCCGATGTTGTAATCAAGATATTTCCTACAGCTTTGCAGAGCGTTGAGCGCATAACATACCTCACCGAAGCGCCGCCCGAACTGTACAAGGTTAGGCTGATTCTCAAGAGTGGAGATTTTGTGCCGACCGAGCCAATAAAGCTTGATATAGACCTATCAGCATTTGTAAGGGCGAGCGAGAAGGATTTCGCTCTTGGCTTCTTCTCCGACTACTACTACGAGAAGCCCGCAAGCTTCATAGACATCGACGGCCTGATGAACGTTGAACTTTTCTCGACGTTGCTGGACATTCTGAAGAAGGAAGTTGGAGCGGACGTGGAGTGGAAGATGAATACATACGTGAACGCAATAGAGGTTGCCAAGCTCCTTGTCTGCTGGAGATTTCTCGAACTCATAAAATTCAGACTGGAGGCGGAATTATGAAGAGGCTAATTATAAAAGACATAGAGAAGTGTGTTGGTTGTGGAATGTGTATGTACGCCTGCTCGAGGCGAAAAGGTGAGGCAGGTATAGACTCATCTGGCATTCTCGCTGTAAGCCTTAGCGGTTTTGAGAGGGGTGCAACTGTCATCTTTTGCAGAGCATGCATCGAGCCCCCATGCGTACAGGTATGCCCTACGAATGCTTTAAGACCAAGAAAGGGTGGAGGGGTCGTTTACAACGAGAAGGACTGCATAGCATGTGGTAACTGCATAAATGCCTGCACGATCGGAGCGATATTCAGAAGAAGTGACGGAAAACCGGCAGTCTGCATACACTGCGGCTACTGCGCGAACTACTGCCCACACGGCGTTCTCGGCTTTGAGGAAATAACTGCAGGAAAAGTGGTAACGGAGGAGGTGGAAGCATGCTGACTAGGGTGCTAACAATAGACCTCTCCAGCTATACATACAGCATTGACGACAGAAGAGACCTCTTTGAGGAATGGTTGGGCGGCGTGGGTGTTGCAGTTCAGCTTTTAAAGGAGAACATGGATGTTAACGCCGATCCGTTAAGCGAGGAGAACGTCATAGTTTTCGCTGTAGGGCCATTAACGTCAGCCTATCCTCTTGCATCAAAAACCGTTGCTCTATTCAAGAGTCCGCTAACGGGAAACCTTGGTGAAAGCCATGCAGGTGGGAGAACTGCGACAAGCATGGCAAACGCCGGATACGGAGCTATAGTGATAAAGGGAAGAAGCAAGAAGCCCGTTTACGTTGTAATAGATAACGGCAAGGTGCACTTCAGGGACGCCAGAGTTATCTGGGGAATTGAGGATTCACTCATAGTCGGAAGGATCATTGCAGAAAAAGAGCCCGGAAGAGGTACGAGGACTGTAATGAGGATAGGAGGGGGCGGAGAGAAGCTTGTAAGATACGCGTGCGTTACGACGGAGACCTACAGACATTTCGGTAGGCTTGGACTGGGAGCCGTCTTCGGTTCCAAGAATCTCAAGGCCATCGTCATCAACGGGAGAGGTAGCAGAAAGGTCGTGAATAGAAGGGCGTACAGAGAAATTTACGACGAGATATTCAGGCTGGCAATTGAATCCAACGCCATGAAGAAATACCATTTAATCGGCACCGCCGTCAACGTAAACCCCCTCAACGAGATTGGAGGTTTGCCAACTAAAAACCTGAAACAGACGAGGTTTGAGAATGCAGAGGAGATAAGTGGTGAGAGTCTTGCAGAAAGGATAGGCAGAAGGGTTGCGTGCAGCCATTGCCCGGTTGCGTGCGTTCACATAGCTGTTTTAAGGCTGCCGTACGAGAACGAGCCGTATTTCTACAAGACCATCATGATCTCCTACGACTACGAACTGATATACTCCCTCGGCTCAATGCTTGGAATCGGTTCGAAGGAGGGACTGCTCAGGCTAATCCACAGAGTTGAAACGTACACACTTGATGCCATGAGTACGGGAGTGTGCCTTGCTTGGGCAACGGAGGCGCTTGAAAGAGGAATTATAAGCAAAGAAGATACCATCGTCGATTTGAAGTTTGGAGACTGTGATGCCTACATCAAGGCGATAGACTACATAGTCAGACAACCAAACGACTTCTACAAGAATTTGGCGTACGGTGTTGAGCACGCAGCGAAGGTTTACGGTGGAAAAGAGTTCGCCCTAACTTTCGGTAAAAACGAAATGCCCGGATACCATACGGGATATGCAGCACACATAGGCTACCTCATTGGACTGAGACATAGCCATCTCGATAATGCGGGCTACTCGCTGGATCAGAAGCTCAAGGAGTATCCCGAGCCAGAAGAGCTCGTCGGAAAGCTCATCAAAGAGGAGCAGTGGAGACAGGTGCTTTCGAGTCTCGTGGTGTGCTTCTTTGCAAGAGGTGTTTATACGGCAGATATTGTATGCAAAGCCTTCAAGCCTCTCGGAATTGAAATAGGTGAGGACGAACTGAACAGGATAGGGGAAAAAATCTACTTCGAAAAGCTGAGACTGAAGAAGCAGATGGGCTTTGACGTGAGCAAACTCAGGATACCGAAGAGGATATTCGAAGTTGAAACACCCCATGGAAAGCTGAGCGAAGACTACATCAGAAGAGCACTCGACTACTACGCAAAGATCGTCAGCGAAGTATAACAGCTGTGACTATGCCAAAAGCGCAGGCGGCGATCTCCGGCATCTCAGAGATGTTGCTTAAAAGTCTGGATAGATCGAGGTAAGCGATAAAAGTGTCTCCGCTTTCCTTGGCAACTCTCCAGTACCTCTTTTTATCCTTTTTGATTCTCTCAGCCCTCTCCTTAATGTGCTCCTCGAGCTTTCCGTGTTTTACGCTCTCGTAGAGTGCTGTTGTTGCCCAGACGTAGAAGTCCGTGACGGAGTAGTCGGCAATTCTCAGATGGAGCTTCAGGTCTTTATCGCCGATGTCGCCTATTTCTCCAACGTAGACCTCATTTATGGCGAATGGTTTCAGTTCTCTGTAATCTCTGGCGGAAGTTAAAACGGGACAGAGATAGCATGATGCGAGGGCTATAGTTTCGACTTCTGGGGAAGGATTGAGGGATTCCACGAACTGCCTGACGTCTTCAAAGGGATAGTCAATCTTTACAAAGGGCTTTTTCTCGATTTTCTCCCCGATTTCCTCAGCAAGCCATCGAGGGACTCCAACGTTTCTATACCTGAATTTCTTGGCAACGAAATCAACGATAGTTTGGTCTTCTTTGAAGTATAGAACTCCTCTCAAGTTTTTGATTAGCCATGCAATTTGGGTGAACATCGGGATTCGTATTGTTAGAAAAAATTAAAGATTCTTTCTAAACCCGATCTACAGATATTGGGGTATAAAAATGAATCCCGTCGCCCATTACATGCTCGCATGGCTCGTTGGTAAGCATGAAATTAGAGAAGGAAAGCTACCGTACCCACTCATAGCCTCTCTGCTACCCGATATCGAGTTCTACTTTAGTTTTTGCTTAAACTTTTTCTTAGAATACCATTCCACCATTAGCCACTCCTAAAGTAAGATACTTGCGTACAATGCTGACATTCCTCTTCCAGCCCTCAGAGCTGCATATATCTTGTTGGAGATTTCGTTTGTATTCTGCTGCATCATACTTTATCTACAAAAGAGAATATCCGTGGCAAATTCGGGTAGAAACGATCAAAGTCCAAAATTCGCTACAAACCCAGCTTCGGCACCGTTAGTTCAGAGTTTATACGTTATTCTTAGGATGAAGCCCAAGTTTTAACACTGGCGCACCTCAAACCTCTTCAGACAGTAGTCAAGGATGACCTTCAGGCCTTTTGCAAAATCTATGCCCAGAACGATCTCATCAACATTTTTGGTCGTTTCAATAAACCCATCACACGAAATGCCCGGTTCAAGAATTTTAACCTTACCGAACGTGCCAGACGATCGAGCTATAGATCCATCGGGTAGTATGAGTTCCCTTACGTGCAGTTCCATCTCGTGCAGGCGAAGTTCCCTGAAAACGTTCTCGGGAACTAAAGCAAACCCTTCGTAGCCCGTATCAAAAACTGCAAGAACTGCTCCTTCTACAGGAAATCTTTTTGGTACAAATGGATTTTCCAGCACAATTTCCAGTACGGGCACGCCATCAAGAAGGTAATTCATGTTCTTACCCTGTAGCCACTCCTTACAGTAGTCTTGATTTTCTCAGATGAAACGATTTTCAAGCCGCGCACATCAATCTTTTTCTCTTTTAATAAGGCTGCGAGCTCATCGAGGGATTCTGCTTCTCCAACCAACACATCTCCTTTATACGCCCTGAACGTTCTCCTCTGACCACTCTCCAGTGAAAACAAGTAGTTTCTCAAGGCATCTTCCACTACCTTAGAAAGTGCGCCCTTACTCGAACCGTAAAGCTTGCTGACAACATTTCTCAGTATCTCTTCGATTTCATCGCTCAGAACTATTGTTAGCGTTCCCATATATGTATTTAGTATGTATTTTGTATTTAAATTTAGCGAACGATAAGCTAATACTCTAATTCATCACAATCCTGTACTCGTCCAGCCTCCCCTCGGCTTCATGTATCTTCTCCCGAAACTCCTTCAAGAACATGCTAACGAGTTCGGCAGCCCTCTTCTTGCAGTGTCCGCAGAGTAACTTCCCACCTTTGCATTCACTCCTCAACTCTTCAAGCTCCCTATCATCTAAAAGCAGGTGAATCATGTACAGTTCGAAGACTGAACACTTCTCGGGTTCGCCACCAAGCCTGCGCTGCTCTTCGGCACTACCTCTTCCACCTGTTATGGCCTTCATCACCTTCTTTCCAGCCTCCTCTGGCTCGTCAAAGAGAGAGATGTAGCTTTCCGGCCTGCTGCTTGACATCTTTCCTCCCGTCAAGCCAGTGATGAAACGGTGGTATGTTGAAGATGGTGGGATGAAAGCAAAACCACCGAGTTCAAGCTCTATTTTCCTTACTACCTCCTCGATTTTCTTTCTATCACCAAAAGCATCGATGTGTTCCTCGTAAACTTTCTTCTCGAACTCGAGCTTTGGAGATAATTTCCTGAGATATTCGCTGCCTTTCCTGCTCCTAATTCTCATTCCACCCTCTATGGGCTCCAGTGCGAATGTGCTCACCCTCGCAGCTAAATCTCTCGTCAGTCTGATGTGCGGATCTTGATCGGCTCCAACAGGGATTACAACAGGCTTGGGCCCACCAAACTCCTTGAGCTGGGGATGGAGGATGTCTGCAGCCTGAACAGAGGTGACGAACATCTTCGCAAGAGGTACATCAGAGGTAAATCCATATATGGCTTTGAGTTCGCTCCAGTTGACTTCCGTCGCTAACTCGAACGCCAAATCCTTCACTGCGTTGCTTGCAGACTGGAAATAGATTATTGCGTTATCTGGCTTCAGTCCGAGGGCTATGATGCTCTTTATGTACATCATGCCAATTTCTCTGGTTTTCTCCCATGGCAGCTTTCTGACTACATGAGCCTCCATGTCGGCAATGGCAACATGGGCAAAGCCGCCTGCATTCTGATGCCAGATTATCTCGTCCATGGTCATCTTGTGGCCAAAGTGTGGAAGGCCTGAAGGCATAAAGCCGGACATAACGGCCCAGGGCTTTCTATTCACAATTGCATCGATTATCCTATCATAATCGCGATGACCGAAGATGATTCCTCTTCTCATAAGATGATTTGGTTCAGGAACTTTATCAAGCAACTCCGCAAAGGGTTGCATCCCGAACTCTTTAATGAGTCTGCCGTAATCTATGACACCTTCGACCTCCCACGGAGTGACTTTCATGTTCTTGCTTTGCATGTTATCCATGCTCCCCGCTTTTGCTTGCGATTTAATATCTTTCTGTTATCCCGTGTACTTCACATTACAAAGCTCAAGGCTAATTCTATTTAGGCTGCCCAAATAATAACCAACGAAAATTATTTAAAATTTGATATTTAATATACTGCCATGAAACTTTCCCTAAGAAAGGGGTTCAGTTTTGGGCTCGCATCTGGCGTAATCACGACTCTCGGCATGATGGTGGGTGTGCACGCCAGTACTCACTCAAAGGTTGCTGTCATCGGAGGTATAATTGCAATAGCCATAGCAGATGCATTCTCCGACGCCGTGGGCATTCACATATCCGAAGAATCTGAAAACAAGCATTCTGCAAGAGAAATCTGGGAATCCACCTTTTCGACGTTCATCTCAAAATTCTTCTTTGCCCTGACTTTTGTCATCCCCGTTCTGCTTTTCGATTTATTTACCGCCATTGTGGTCAGCGTGGTATGGGGGCTTTCTCTGATAACGGTGTTCAGCTATTATCTGGCCAAACAGCAAAGCGTTGAAGCCTACAAGGTTATTCTGGAACATCTGGGTATAGTCGTTCTGGTTATCGCAGTAACACACTATGTCGGTAGCTGGATTTCAACCGTGTTCGGTAATATTGGACTTTAATTCAATTGTAGTAGTTCCCATACCTCCGCACCCTCATCCTCTCAAGCTCAGGGCAAGCAGACCAAATCCCGTAATGACCATACCAGATATTCTGTTTATCGCAGCCCAGTGATGATCGAACTTTTTGCGAGACATGCCGACAGCGCTGCTCAGGATAAGCCACCATAAGGCTGAGCCCGTGAACACGCCCAAAACAAGCATTCCTGCAGAGATGTAGCTTTCTGAGTTTGCCAGCCCCAGCCCAGCAAATATCGCTGCAAAAGAGAGAATCGTCATTGGATTTGTAATAGTTAGAAAAAACGTTGAGGTGTAAGCACCAATGAGACTGTTTCCTTTCGCTGAAATACCCCGTTCAGCAGGTCTGGACATGAATATCCTGAAACCCAAATAGCAGAGAAACACCCCACCAACAAAGCGAAGCCAAATCTGCTGACTGACAAAGATGCTTGAAATGACTGTCAGCCCAAATGCTGCAATGCAGCCATATACTGCATCAGCCGTGGCAGCCCCTAAACCTGAAGCGAGGCCGGACATACGTCCTTCAGCCAGTGTACGGCGTATGCATAATACACCTGATTGGCCCAATAGGTGCGGCAATTGAGAAACCAACGACGAGTCCTTTGAGCAGAAAATCAATTGCTATCTAAACATCTCAGCAGTGCAATTTCATAGCGGTTTCGGTTTCAGGAATATTCAGCAGTAAAACTCCGCCTTCAAGTCGGTAATTTCTCCAATCCACCTAAAATGCTTCCTGTTTCTCGTAATGATTGCTCGCAGCCCTTATTGATGGCTATTGCGGTGACAGTTACGTCTAGACCAACATTACTTTCTTTTTTTTGGCAAGTTTTCCACATATCCGCAGCCAGTACCGCATCTCTACATTTAAAATTTCCACCTTTCAGACTCAGAAGTCCCGTTATATCAGTCCTTCAAACTCAAGAATTCTCCTTGCCCACCGGAGTTTTTTTCTCTTAAGCCCTTCTGCATCATCAAAATCAAAACCATAGAGAGTTATTCTGCTGGCACCCATCTCCTTCGCGAGAATTGCCGCTCTGTCACCGTCTGTGAAGCCACCGAAGTTGTAGATTCGGTTGAACGGCTTGCTTTGCGTTGTTCCAATGAATCTCCCAACCTTCGGCACCACATCCCTTATCCTGTCCATGTTGTCCCCGTGGGCATGAAGGATGAGTATGCAGCCCTGTTTTTCAAGCTCTACAAGGGTGTCAACGCTTTCCTCCATATCTGTAACGTGGATGTCTGGAGTAAGCTTGCAGCGAAACACAGCCTTTCCCGCCGTTACTATGACCTCCTCCCCAATGTTCTCAATTTCTTCCTCATTTATGGCATATCCTATGACTGCAACGCTTTTCCCCTCTATTTTTTCCCTTAAAACAGAGGAATCAAGGAGCTTTTCCCTACCAAGGCTGTGCATCAGCCTTGCTGCTTCCTCGTCCTTCTCGGCTGAGAATCCAAAATCTGAAAGTATTTGGGAGTAAAAATTGAACCAGTCCTCAAGCTTCATTGCACGCCTTCAGTATCCAGCCTCTTTATACCGATTGCCACCTTCTTGCCTTCGATGTCCCACTCTTTGACGTATCCCTCAGCTTTTCTAAATTCAAGGTTTCTTGCTCTCGTTTCCCTCTTTATGTAGTCTTCCCATCCCCTCACGAGTTCTGCTGGCATGTCCACCGTTACGTCGATGAACTCCTCAACATTCAGATCGAGCTCCTTGCGCATCTCCTGGATTCTCCTGACTACCTCTCTTGCGTAGCACTCCCTTTCGAGTTCTTCGTCGATGACAGTATAGAGGTAAACGTTGCCTTTTGAAAGTTCGGCAGCAACATAGCCTTCCGGCAGGGTGTACTCGACATTCAGCACTTCATCAGCCTTGAGTTCCATGCCTTCAAACTCAATTGTTCCACTTCTCATTATCTCATCTATTTCCCTGCTACCAAGCTTTGAAACGTAAGCAGCGAAGTCCTTCGCCTTATCCTTGAGCAGCGGCCCTATTGCTTTGTAGTTTGGCTTCGCTACAACACCCTTCTCGAATTCTCTTACGTATTTGACCTCTTTAACGTTGCACTGGGACTTGATTATGCTCTCAAGATCTTTCACAGCTCTCTCAACATCTTCGTCGCCCTCAACGACAAGTAGCCTCAATGGCCACCTGAGCTTTCTCTTTGCCTTCTGTCTTGCGTTGCTCGCAGCCTCGAATATCTCCTTTGCAATCTCCATCGACCTCTCAAGCTCCAGGTCTATCAGGTTCTCCTCCGGCTCAGGGTACGTCTCGAAGAATATTGATTCCCCAGCCTTCGATCCAACAATTACCTCCCTTGCCTGTTCAAACTCCTTAATGAAGTGCTGGTAAATCCACTCCGCAAGGAATGGAGCATATGGAGCAATAATCTTTGTAACTTTGTCAACAACCCGGAGAATTGTAGCATACGCAGCAATCTTCGACGGCGAATCCTTCTCCTCCCAGACCCTCGGCCTTATTAACTGAACGTACCAGCGGCTGAAGTCTTCAACGATAAAATCGAAGAAAGCTCTTACGACCCTGTGAAGCTGATAGTTCTCAAGCGCCTCTACAGCCAGCTTGTTCAGACTTTCAAGCTTCGAGATTATCCACCTGTCCTCCACCGTCTGATGTTTCTCGTATTCAAAATCTGCTAAAATGCTGGAAATGAAGTCCTTCCTGTCAAGGCTCATATACATATAAGCGAATCTGACAGCGTTCCAGAATATGTTCAGCATTCTGTTGTAGTTCTTCGCCTCCTCCCAGCTGAAGCGTAAATCCTCCCACAGCGCGGAAGAGAGAACGTAAAGGCGGAACGCATCGACCCCAATCTTCTCGACCACTTCTTCAGGTTCTACGACGTTGCCGAGGCTCTTGCTCATCTTCCTGCCCTGCTCATCTAGCGTGAAGCCGTGCATCAGCACGGTTTTGTAAGGAGCTCTGTTGAACGCCACAACACTCGCTCCAAGCTGCGAGTAGAACCATCCTCTGGTCTGATCGTGTCCTTCGGTGATGAAGTCCGCAGGCCATAGCCTCTCGAAGTCCTCCTTCTTCCTCGGGAAGTGCAGAGTAGCCCATGAAGCGACTCCGCTGTCGAACCAGACATCAAAAACATCGGCAACGCGCCGCATTGTTCCTCCGCACTCGCACTCGAAGGTTACTTCATCGATCTTCGGGCGATGAAGATCTAAATCGCTCTCCCACGGAACGTCATCAATGCTCCCAACAACCTTCATCGCTCCACACTTTTCACATATCCAGACGGGAATTGGGATTCCCCAGTAGCGCTGCCTGCTTATACACCAATCCTTCGCGTTGCTGACCCAGTCCTTAAAGCGGGCCATGCCCGCCCATTCAGGAATCCATCTGACTGCATCGATTTCCTTCAGCATGACCTCCTTGAGTTCGCTCACTTTGAGGAACCACTGTTCGGTGGCGCGATATATTATGGGGCTCTTGCATCTCCAGCAGTGGCCGTATCGGTGTACTATGGTTTCTTCTGCAAGGAGAAGATCTCTTGCTTTCAAATCGTCGATAATGACTCTATTCGCCTCTCTAACGTTCAAGCCAGCGTACTTACCCGCCTTGTCGGTGTAAACACCCCTGTCATCAACAGGGTTGAAGACTGGCAGGCCGTGCTGCATCCCGAGCTCGTAGTCCTCAAGACCATGGCCAGGGGCTATGTGGACACAGCCTGTGTTCTCTGCAGAAACGAAGTCGGCCATATAAACCGCATGCTTCCACTGCTTCTGTATCGGCACCTCTTCGACAAGAGGGTGCTCGTACTCAAGGCCAACGAGGTCTTCGCCAAGGTGAGTCTCAATTACTTCCCAGAGCTCGTATCCACCCTTCTTGAGAACGTTCTCGGCAAGCTCTTTCGCCATGATGAGGTATTCTATCTTGCCATCGCGCATGGCCTTTATCGTGGCGTACTCCAAACCGGGATGGACAGCAACAGCAATGTTCGCTGGCAGAGTCCACGGTGTGGTCGTCCAGATAACTATGTAAGTATCATTCTTGCCCTTTATCGGGAACTTTACGTAAATTGACGGGTCTTCCTCGTCCCAGTATTCAACCTCAGCATCGGCCAGAGCTGTCTCACAACGGGGACACCAGTTGACGACCATCTGTTTTCTCTCAAGCAATCCTCTATCGTAGGCCTGCTTTATCGTCCACCACGCCGCGTTGATGTAATCAGCTTTGATTGTCATGTACGGGTTATCCCAGTTCATCCATACGCCGAGCCTCTTGAACTGCTGTGTCATGGCGCTCTTGTTTTGCAAAGCATACTCCATGCAGCGGGCAACGAACTTCTCTATGCCGTAGCTCTCGATGTCCCTCTTCGTTTTGAAGCCAAGTTCCTGCTCCACCTTAACCTCGATAGGTAAGCCATGCATGTCCCAGCCGGGGATGTCGATAACCTTGAATCCACGCATTCGCTTGAATCTCAGCACTGTATCCTTTATCACCTTGTTCCATGCAGTGCCGAGATGAATTCGACCAGTCGTGTAGGGAGGGCCATCAACGAAGAAGAACTCGTTATCTCCTCGTTGCCTGACTTTTTCGTAAATTTCTTTATCCTTCCAGAATTTTGAGATTTCCTCCTCAACATCCTTTGGAGAGTAAATGCTCGGGAAGGTCATGTTCGCCAGTCAATTTGAATGGTTAAAATATTTTTGCGCCTCTTTCACTATCAATTCATCATTACAATTCCGGAACTATTATTATATAAGAATGTATAACAAACCGTATATGCTTCCAAATGAGATACTGATGTACATGGGTCTGCTGTTGTTTATTGCGTCTCTCGCATCACTGAATATCCTTCTCTTCAACAAGGATGAGATTGGAGAAGTCATGAGCAACAAAGTCCGCGAATTTGCGAAAATCATCTACGCTGTTGGTTATTCCACCGTTTTTGCATGGCTCGCCGGAACGATGTATGTAACGTCGAGGGGAGATCGGGAGGTTTTAGCAGTTATGATGGAACTATCGAGCACAATCCTCTGGATTGTTCTGCTCGCGCTCAACATCTTCTTTACTATCATCGCTCTGAAAGCGGGATTCAAGTTTGGACTCTGTCGTGACTTTATCGATGCGCTCACGTATTCTGCGGTCGTAGTCCTGTTTTTTGACAGTTTCCCCGTGGACGTAAATCTTGGAGTTATGATCTCGACTGTCTGTGTGGTAACGATCCTGTATTTCATGAGTTTGATATATACATACAAGAGCATATTTGAGGAACTCATAATTCCCGTAAACCTCTACGAATCCTTTCTCGGACTCGCAGCGTTCTCCCTTCTGGTATCACTCACCTACTTAGCCCACTTCTTCAATCTACAGGCCGTGTGGGGTCTTATAAGTGTTGGATATCTCGTACTTACAATAGCAATGCTGTACACTGTGCTCAGACTCCGCGATGTCGTGAGACTCGCAGCCTGAAACAGGACAAGGGATATATACCCCTTACAGGTCATTAAATAAAAAGAAATTAAAGGGAGATTGGGTTGAAGGGGGCCAAAAAGTTCGACGACTGGATGGACTTGAAGCCCGTTACGGATGAGGAGTTTGAAGAACTGTTGAACGACCCTCCAAGAAGAAATAAAAGAAAAAGAAGGCGTTAAACAAATTTTTTATTTTATTTGCTATTTCCTTATAAAATCTTTAAACTTCTCCTTAGCTTTGTCCATGAGTCTATTATCCTCAAGAATCTTCGCCGCCACGTCTTTTGGAACATCAAGAATTCCAGAAATCGTTTCAACAATCTCTTTCGTCTTTTTCTGCCCTATTTCCGCAAGTGCCTTTGCAGCCTCAACCCTAACGTCGAGACTTTCGTCTTTAAGAGCCTTAGCCAGAGCGTCTACCGCCCTCTCGTCGGCTATTCTGGCAAGAGCCTTAACTGCAGCCTTTCTTACGTCAGTGCTATCGTCCCTCAGAGCCTCAGTTAAAGCCTCCACGGCCGACGGATCCCCTACATCCGCCAGTGCTCTTGCCGCCTCAACTCTTATTGTGACATCTTTATGGCTAAGTGCTTTGATTAGACCTTTTACGTCTCTTCTCTCCTTGAGTTTTTCTACATTGGGTTTCAGAAAGTTAAACATTAAAAATAGTTAAGAATCAAGTAGAGATAAAGTTTGCTCAAACCGGCTTCACCTCAACGCGGTACTTGGAACCGTCAACCTCAACTTCGAACTTACCTTCCACTTGCGCGACGCTGCTGGGGAACGGTTCTTCCTGAATTTCGCCTTGCAGGAACTTCAGTCCCGTCTGCGGGAAGAGAGCATATATCAGCACATTCTCGTCAGTTGCCTCAATTCCAAGTTCTTCAAGCTCCTTCTTTCTCTTTTCGAACTCTGGTTCGAGCAGGTCAGCAGGCCTGCAGTCTATCGGTTCCTCATCGCCAAGAATGAGTTTGATTATTTCCTCCCTTATTGGTGCCGGTGTTCTGCCGTACATGCCCTTAACAAGGTCTTTCGTCTCCCTCGGCACAACCTTGTATCGTTCGCCGGTGAGTACGTTCAGCACCGCCTGTACGCCGACAATCTGGCTCGTGGGTGTTACGAGGGGTACGTAACCCAAGTCTTCCCTGACCCTTGGCACTTCCTTCAGCACTTCCGGTAGCTTGTCCAGGGCGTTCTGTTCCTTGAGCTGTGCAATCAGGTTGGAGAACATCCCGCCAGGAATCTGGTAAACCAGAACGTTCGTATCAGGGATTGTTGAGAGCGGATCGAGGTATCCAGAGTACTTCTCCCTGAGCTTCATGAAGTAGTCTCTCACCTCCATGAGAACATCAAGGTCAACACCAGTGTCGTATCCCAGCTCGTTCAACGCGTAAACCATGCTCTCAGTTGGTGGATGCGATGTTCCCATGCTCAGCGGAGACATGCACGTATCCACCATCTCTGCTCCAGCTTCTACAGACTTAAGCAAGGCCATTGAAGCCATTCCGCTCGTATAGTGAGAGTGAACGTTTATCGGGAGGCCTATTTCCTTCTTCAAAGCCTTAACGAGTTCGTACGCTACCTTTGGAGAAAGTAGACCTGCCATGTCCTTCACGCATATCGAATCCACATCGAGTTCCGCAAGCTCTCTCGCTATTTCAACATACTTCTCTATCGTGTGAACGGGCGAAATTGTATAGCAAATCGTGCCCTGGACATGTGCTCCACACTTCTTTGCTGTCTTTATCGAGGAAATCAGATTTCTCACGTCGTTCAAAGCATCAAAGATGCGGAAGATATCCATTCCAAGTTCAGCCGTCTTCGTGACGAATTTCTCAACAATGTCATCGGGATAGTGCTTGTAACCCACAAGGTTCTGGCCACGAAGCAGCATCGAAATCTGGGCATTCTTTATCCTCTTCCTTATCTCCCTCAGCCTGTCCCAGGGGTTCTCGTTGAGGAAGCGATGACAGGCATCGAAAGTTGCTCCTCCCCAAACCTCAAAGCAGTAAATTCCGGCGTTATCAAAAGTCTCAAGTATAGGAAGCATGTCTCTCGTTCTCATTCTCGTTGCGAGAAGAGACTGGTGCCCATCCCTCAGCGTCAGGTCAACTATTTTGACCTTCATATTACCACCACGGCTAACGGCGTCGGGGGGTTTATTTTATTTTCCTTTATCTCCCACCATTGTGATATCCCGAAATAATTTCACTCCTCAAACAACCACCTCCCGTACTCGAAAACCCTTTCAGCAGGCAACTTCCTGAGAAAAGCCTGATAAGGTGTCTCCAGTTCATCAAAATTCAGGCTCATGTGTGGCTTGACAAAGTTGTACCAATAAACAAACTCGTCAACAGAATCAAAAAGACTAAGCTTCTGCTCCATCAAGCCAAAGAACCTCTCGATCTTTCCGTTTGTTTGAGGATGACTCACTCTCGCCAGAATATGCTTAACTCCATTCTCAGCCAGAAAATCCTTAAACCTGTGCTTAGCCTTCTCTCTGCTCTTAGCTGCAACGAACTGAGTTCCGTGGTCGGTCAGTATTTCATCAGGAATGCCAAACTCAGCGAATCCTTTCTTGAGAACTTTTATTGTGTTCTCTGCAGTAGCAGAATCAAAGATGCCGTAGCAGGTGATAAAACGGGAAGCGTCGTCCATGAAGGCTATTATCCACTTATTTCCAAGCTTTTTCCAGTCCCCTTGCCACAAACTCATGGAATGTTTTCTCTCAAATCTTACCCACCTTCTTTGCTTCTTCTTGTTCATGTTCTCCTCCACAAGGTTGTTTTTCAGCATGATCTTGTAGATGGTGTTGTGGGGAATGTGGATGCCATAATCTCTTTCTATCAGTTTTTCAAGGGTTACAGGGCTCAGTTTGTATTTGTGGTAAGCTTGCAAAACGATTTGCTCTATATCTGGATCTATTAACTTTGGTTTCCTTCCTGCTTGTTTTAGTTCTGGTATCTTTCCTGTTTCTTCGTATTGTTTTTTAAGCTGATAGATCCTTCTTGGCGTTACTCTCATCACAGCGGCTATTTCTCTCACTGGAGTTCCTTTGTTTAGATAACATGTTGGGCTTCCGCCCTTAAATACTCCAACCGAAATAAGATTGGAGGGATAGGATGGGCGGAAGCCGTGTATACGTAGGTGTAGACGTACATAAGAATTTCTCCTTCGTATGCGCTATGAAAGAGAACGGAGAAATAATCCTGGAAAAGAAAGTAAGAACTGAAGAGCTTGAAAAATTCCTGGAGAATATTCCTGGAAACAGAACAATCATATTGGAGCCAACAACAACAGCGATAAACCTTGCAAGAAAACTCAGAAAGAAAAACGAAGTCCTCCTCTCCCATCCGTACAAAACCAAACTGATAGCGGAATCAAAGAAGAAGACAGACAGAGTAGATGCAAAAGTATTAGCCGATTTAGCAAGAACAAACTTCCTCCCAACTGCCTATCTACCACCAGATGAAATAATGGAGCTGAGGGAGATAATAAGGGAAAGGATAAGACTGAAAAAGCTTTCAACCTCAACAAAGAACAGAATTCATTCAATCCTCGCAAAGAACGGAATAAAGTACGATGGGAATCTCTTCAATTCAGAAGGAAGGGAATTTCTAAACTCTTTAAACAACGAGTGGATAGATCGCTATCTGAGGATCCTTTCATCAATCGAGAATGAAATTAAGGAAATAGATAAAGAAATAAGGCAGAAGTGCTTGGAGAATGAAGAAACCGTGCTTCTAACAACCATTCCAGGAATAGGCTACTTCTCAGCCCTGCTAATCTACGCTGAGATTGGCGACATAAAGCGTTTCCCGAACTCAAAGAAGCTCTGCAGCTATGCTGGCTTAGTACCCTCCACAAGACAGTCCGGAAACAAAACAATCACTGGAAGGATAACGAAGGAGGGGAACAAACTTCTCAGGTGGGTTCTCGTTCAGTGTGCCTTCGTTGCAATAAGGAAAGATGAAAGATTCAGGCAATTCTACGAGAGAATAAAACAGAGAAAGGGATCCCAGAAGGCCATAGTTGCAACAGCAAGGAAACTTCTAACAGTCGTATATGCGGTGCTGAGAGATAAAAAGCCTTATATAAGTTATACTCCTACAAGCTACTACGGTGAGGAGTGTACCCCGGTAACTAACTGGGCTTAAAAGCCCGACGTTTAGATTGGGGAGAACTCCTCACCGAACGACTCGTTAAAGTGGGCTTAGAAGCCCGGATGGGAGTGTGTCGAATAGAAAATATCCACAGCCTTGGCGGAAGCCCACATGGGAGTTGTCTGATTATCCACCTGATCTTCTTGTTCGTTAGTTTTCTCACAAGAGTTGGATGTTGGGTTGTGAAATAATTTTGGGATAAGACATTTATCTCCCACCATTAAATGTGGATAATATCCCAAGGAGTTTCCTTGCTGCATCTTCCGGATCATCAGCCATCGAAACAGCAGAAACGACGGCAACGCCTGCAACACCAGTTTTCAGAACTTCTAAAACGTTTTCCCGAGTTATTCCGCCGATTGCAACGACAGGAATGGATACAGCTTCAACGATTCTACGAATGCCCTCAACCCCTATCACCTTCGACTCCTTCGTGCCTGTGGGGAAAGCTGAACCAGCCCCTAAATAGTCAGCGTACTCCTCAGCCTGCTTTGCCTGCTCCACAGTTTTGACCGACATACCGATAATGCCATCGAAGATTTCAGCAACAATCTCCGCTGGAATGTCGTCCTGACCCACATGAACGCCGTCAGCATTGCATGCGATTGCAATATCAACCCTGTCGTTCACTATCAACATCGCATCATACTCGTCGCAAAGCTTTCTTATTCGCCTTGCCTCCCCAACCATAACTCTTGCCGGGGCTTCCTTTTCCCGGTACTGGATAATCCTGACGCCAGCCTTTAACGCCGCTTTCGCCACTTCTTCGTGCTTCCACCTCTTACCGCTTGTTATCACGTAGAGGAAAGGTTTATCGATTTTTAGCATGTTACAGCTCTCAACCTACTCGCTGAAGTACTTTTCGAGCACTTTCTTCTGCGCCTTCCTCAGTCGATTGGACGTTGTCGAGGAGGAACATCAAAAATCCGCGAACCCTGAACGATCTGAAGCATACGTGCTGATAAGGCGTACGATTATATTAGCTGCTGGTAGCTTTTTATTAATAATCCAAGAAGCCAAAGAGATATATAATATCAGAGAAACATAAAATTATGGAAAAAGAGAGGCACGTAACTAAGAGAATCAAGCAGAGAGATGGCTCAAATGCTGTCGTTCTGAGAATTCCAGCCGGAATTATCACCCCAGAGTCTCTGAGGAAGATAGCAGACGTTGCGGAGAAATACAACTCCATAATAAAGCTTACCGGGGCTCAGCGAATAGCAATAGTCGGAATAAAGGACGAAGACCTCGACGCATTCTGGGAAGAAGTTGGATTGGAGCCTGCAGCAGCCAACGGACTTTGCGTGAGAAGTGTTAAGGTGTGCCCGGGGAAGACATTCTGCAAGATTGGTTTACAGGATACACTTGAACTCGGTTTAGAGCTTGAAAAAAGATATAACGGATTAGTGCTGCCATCTAAGTTCAAAATAGGTGTTTGTGGTTGTCCAAACTCGTGTACCGAGCCGATAGTTAAAGACCTGGGATTCATGGGTACAAAAGACGGTTTTACCTGCTTTGTCGGAGGTTCTGCTGGCAGAAAGCCAAGGTTTGCTGAAGTACTTGCCGAAGGACTCAGCGCCGAGCAGTGTCTGGAGATAGCCGAAAGAGTAATCAGTGTTTACAGAGAAAAAGCAAAGAAAGGGCAGAGGCTCGGAGACTTCATAGAATCCATAGGCAGCGTAGATGAGTTTCGTAAACTCGTTCTTTGATCTTAACTCTACGTTCTAAATTTTCAGAATGCAGTAAGTGAGTAGTTTGATGTACGAGTTGCATTAGTTTTTTATTCATACTCAACATCATAACACGCGAAAAGTTCGGTGACCAAAACATATATATTCTTTATCCACAAAGCGTTGAGGAATGGTCGTAATTCATTTCCTTGGCGGATGCAGAGAAGTAGGAAGGTCGGCGATAATGGTAGACTCCATTATCCTCGATTACGGGATGAAACCGTCATCGCCTCCAGAATTTCCAATTAACGGAGTTTCTCCTACAGAGGTGATAATCACCCACGGTCACCTCGACCACGTAGGTGTAGTTCCAAATCTGATGGACTACGATCCGTCCGTATATATGACTCCTCCAACGAGGGATCTCGCTCATGTTCTCCTGAAAGATTCAATGAACATAATGGAGTACCCGCCATACGGCAGAAGAGAGTTCAGGCAGTTCGAGAGCAACGCAAGGGATGTGGAGTTCTACGAGCCCTTCTACATCAGCGGGTGGGAAGTAACGCTGTTCAACGCAGGCCACATTCCAGGCAGCGCTATGGTCCACATGTCCAAGGACATAAACATACTCTACACGGGAGACGTAAAACTCCAGGAGACAAGGCTACTGGAGCCAGCAGACCTCAATTTCCCTGAAACTGACGTGCTGATAGTTGAGAGCACGTATTTCGGCATTGAGCATCCCGACAGAAGAGAACTCGAAAAGGCCTTCGTCGAGTCGGTAATAGAGACCCTCGACAGAGGTGGGCATGCGATAATTCCAGCCTTCGCTGTTGGCAGAACCCAGGAAGTCCTGATGATTCTCGAAAAACACGGAATAACGCCCTACGTTGACGGCATGGGAAAGGAAGTTGGAAAAATCCTCGAAAGGTATCCGGATTACATCAAGAGTGCGAGGAAGCTCAGGAGAGCTCTCAAAAAGGCTATACCCGTTGAGAGGGGCAAAAGAGAGGATGTCCTTACAGAGCCTGCAGCAATCGTCACCACAGCAGGTATGCTGAACGGAGGGCCGGCGTTGTTCTACATCTCGAAGCTCTACAACGACGAGAAGTCAAAGATACTCCTCACAGGCTATCAGGTTGAAGGAACGAATGGAGACATGGCCTTGAAGAAGGGCATGCTCAACCTCGGTATGCGGACAGTTAAGCTGAAAATGGGTGTCGAGCAGTATGACTTCTCCGCCCACGCAGACGACGAGCAGCTCAAGGAAGTCGTCGAGAAAGCTGCAAACAAGGGAGCTGAAATAGTCTTCACCGTTCATGGAGAAGAGACTGAGGCATTTGCAGAATGGATAAAGGACGAAGTAGGTATAGACGCATACGCGCCGAAGAACGGAGAGGTTTACGTAATATAACCCAAGATTCTAAGAGTTCGTCATCTGCAAACCTGGCTGTGAATTCTTTTCAACATGTCTTTTATTTTCTTCACATTTTCTACTCTTTACAGGAAACGTCTATTAATCACTTTATTAGAGACCTCTCCAGCGCCTAACTCCTCAATAACCTGCCAATAATTTTCAAAATTAAAATTATTGGTTTACTGCAGATTTTATGAGCATTTCAATCCTCTTCTCGACGTTTTTCTTTATTAGTTCATCAATGACGGCGCTGAAACTCTTTTTCCCCTTGATTCTGGCAAGCTTTTCGTAAACATCATCCGATATTGTTATAGTTTTCATGTTTAGTGTGTTGTAAATGAGACTATAAAAGTTTATTGAAGTCCATATTCCAACTATCCTGAAAAGAATGAAACTTTTTTTCATTAAAGTACACAAAAAGCTCACAGATTCTCAAGCATCTCAAGATAAGACTTTCTTATGCTCTCCCCCTCCAGCCCAAGGCTCCTCGCAACCTCAAAGACTTTCTTCTTCGCCCCTTCAACGTCCTCGCTTTCGATTTCTACTTCCACGAACTTTCCAAGGCCATCAATCTCATCAAGACAAACTACTGCCTCACCAACTTGATAAATCCTCCTCCGCTTTTTCACCCATCTCACTGGCGTGAAGCCGAGCTTTTCAAGTATTCTCCTGCAGTTATCAAAGTCCTCAACCTTGAGCTTTATCTCCTCCCTCGTCTTGGTTTCTTTGTCAATCTTCCGCCCCTTGTACGTTAGCGTTACACCCTCGCTGTCTTTCCTTATTCTGAGCGCTTCATCGCTCTTCCTGAAATCCCTCCAAGGTGAGTTAAAGTAGAGGTCTTCCTCCTCCTTCTCAATTACGAATTTGCCAGTTTCGGCAAGCTTTTTCTCCACCTCTTCAAAACCCTCAACGCTGAACTTTACTTCCACTTCCATGTCTACTCCCGCTCCACACTTACCCAACCTTTTTATATCCTTCAACTGCTTCGCTAAAAAACTTGTGGAGGGAGACGACATGGCCATTAAAGCTGGAGACTTTATCAAGGTTAGCTACACGGCAAAACTTGAAGATGGAACGGTAATCGATACAACAGATGAAGAGGTGGCAAAAGAGTACGGAATATACAACGAGAATGCGAAGTACGGCGATATAACCATCGTGGTTGGAGAAGGGCACGTCGTCAAAGGCCTTGACGAGGAACTCGTAGGCAAAGACGTTGGCTTTAAGGGAGAAATCGTTGTCCCGCCTGAGAAGGCATTTGGCGAGTATGATCCAGAGAACAAGGAGGTCGTAAGCGTAAAGAGGTTCAAGGAGAGGCCGCAGCCAGGACAGCGCGTTCGCATTGGCGACAAGGTTGGAACTGTGGAGAGAGTGATAGGCAGAAGGGCAATAATCGACTACAACCACCCGCTTGCAGGCAAGACGCTCATCTTCGACGTTGAAGTCAAGGAGCTCATAGAGGACGATGCAGAGAAAATAAAGGCCCTCTTCTTCATAAATACGGGAGTTGATGTTGAAGTCGAGCTCGACGGGAAGAAGGCGGTTGTGGAAGTTCCGAAGGGTGTTGCTTTCAGTCAGTACTTTGCAATAGGGAAGTTTGCAGCCATAAACGCAATTTTCAAGCTCCTTGACATTGAAGAGATAGACATAGTGGAGAGGTTCAAGAAGGAAGAGGAAAAGGCCGTGATAGAGGCCATAGAGATGGCCAAGGGAGGGGAAGCTGAGGATACAGATACGGACAGAGAAGAAGGGAAAGAAGGCGAAGAAACTGAAGAGACATCCAAAGCGGGTGATAAGGGAGAAGAAGGAAAAGAAGAAGCAAGTGAAGAAGAAAAACATGCAGAAAGTTAATCGAGCCTGTATCCGAGCTTCTCAACGAGCTTTCTTCTCTCCCTCTTTTCCTCCTCGCTTTCTATTTTCGTTACCGCAGTGCCGTCAACCGCCCCAAGCACGGCCCTTCCAAGCTCCGTCTCGGCAACGATTATTTCGATGGGGTTTGCAGATGCAACAAAGATATTGCAAACTGCAGGATGCATTTTTACGGCGTTGAGGACATTTATTGGAAAAGCGTTCGACGTCATTATGACGAAGACGTGGCTTGCCCCTATTGCGAGGCAGTTTTTCGCAGCGAGTTCCTTCAGCTCCTCGTCGTTGCCTGTCACCCTCGTAAGCTTTGGTTGAGCTTCATTCATCGCAACTGCACACTTGATGCCCGGCACAGTCGTCAGCATGGTCTTAAACAGGTCGTCGCACGTAAAAACAGCAAAGTTTCCCTGACCGACAATTACCTGATACTTACAATCAGGGTTCTCAATCTTAACGGCCTCGATTTTCATGATAGAAAATTGGTGTGAAAGGATAAATCCATTTCTATTCTATTTCAATTCCAACGGCTGAAAGGAACCTCCTCTTTATCGCCTCGGTTACGAGCTTTCCAAGAGCTTCTTTATCCGTTGCGCTGCCGAAGATTCCAAGGGGTATCTGGCCTCCTGCAGCGTGCGCATGGCCGCCAGCGCTTCCTACGTCTCCAAAGGCCCTCTTCAGTACCTCGCCTATGTTAATTCGGACGTCTTTGTTTCTCGCTGATAAGTACACTGTATCCTTCACAACCCCAAAAACGAGGACTGTCGAAATTCCCTCGAGTCTGAGCAGGAAGTCCGCAGCTTGGGGTAAAGCATCTCTATCGTTGATGAATCCGGCAAAACTTATCAGGAAGCTCGAGTATACCTGCCTGTTCTTTATTGCCGCTCCAAGGACGTCGAGTGTTTCTGTTGATATTGCCGGCCCCTCCATCTTCTCAATCAGTTCGTGGTCAACGAAGGGGTAAAGGTAAGCCGCTGCTGTGAAATCGGCCGTGCGTGTGTTCTTCTTGAAGTCATCCGTTTCCGTCCTTATACCAAAGAATAGGGCAGTTGCGAGGGTTCTGCTTGGCACGAGCTTGAGCTCTCTCAGGTATTCCGTGAGTATCGTTGCCGTTGCGCCAACGTCTGTCCTCAAATCGATGTATTCCGCCTCAACACCTTCAGCCTGATGGTGATCAATAACGATGTGAACTTCGATGTCCTTTGGAATTGAGTTGTTCGCCCCCGGCTTTGAAGCGTCGACGATGGCGAACTTGGAATATGAGGACAGATCCGCCTCCTTACCCCTGACAAGAGGAATCTGCAGGAGGTTCACCATTGCCTTATTTTCCTGATGGAAAATCTCGCCGTAATAGATTATATCCGCCTCAACTCCATAATTCTTCGCGATTTCTTTAAGGGCAAGGGCGGAAGATATTGCATCCGGGTCGGGGTTGTCGTGGGTAAAAATTCCGAGCTTCCCACCTTTAACACTCTCAATAACGCTTCTGAACTTCTTTATCTTTCTGAACGTTTCCATTTTGTTAATTGCAGTTATAACGGAGCTCTTAAGAGCTTCAGCAGGAATGACAACAAAATCCGCACCGAGGAGTTCCATCTCCTCTCTGCTCTTGTGATCTGTTCCTCTCGCTATTATAAAGACATCCCTGCTTACTGTCCTGATGGCTTCAATGGCTGCTTTGTTGACTTCCGCATCGGGTGTCAGAAGCAGAACAACCGACGTTTTGCTGTAGTCGAACTTTTTGTACAGTTCTGCATCCGTCGCATCACCAACAATTGCATCGTAATGTTCGTCTCTGAGCACTTCTACCCTTTCTTTGGATATATCGACTGCAAGGACTTTCTTGTTCTTTCTGACTAGCTCCTTGATTACTCCGAAGCCCACTGCACCGCAGCCTATTACCACGTACTCATGGTCAAAGGTTTCGGGTTCGTCTGACATTAAAGCTTGATTGTCGCAGATGTATTTAAAACATCCGCTTAGAAGAGGTTTTATTCAAAACGAACTACACCGTTTATGGAACTCAAAGAACTGCAGGCAAGGATAAGGGAAAAGTACTACGAGACCGATGCTAAGTCTGGTCCGCTCTTTCTGCTGGCTGTACTCTTCGAGGAAGTTGGAGAGCTTGCTGAAGCTGTGAGGAAAGGCGAGAGAGGGAGTATAGAGGAAGAGCTCGCGGATGTGCTCTTCATGGTTCTGAGCCTGTCGAATCTGTTCGAAATATATCCAGAAAAGAGACTTGTAGAGAAGTACATCGAAGGAGACCCGAGGAGCAGATGGGACTTGCCGTAATTTTTAAAGTTTTATCATTACAATGATTGTAGTTATATTAAATTTTTCAGGAAGAAAGCAGAATAGTTAAGCTAAATGAGTTAAAAACATAAAATTTAAACCCCAGCAAGTCAAGCAGTTGGTATGCGAGAGGTTATCAGGATGTTCGTCAGAGACCTCGACCTCATAAGGTTCATAGAAGGTAACAATGGCATTTGTATCTCAGACGTTGCGAGAAGACTGAAAATGCCTTACTCAACAGCCTACGTTAAAGTTCATAGACTCGAAAAAGCAGGTTTGCTTGACTTCGAGTACGTATCCGGGAAGAAAACAATCAAGTTAACGGAAACCGCAATAGAGCTTATACAGGCCCTTGAAATGATTGAAAGAGAAAAGAAAGAACTAAAACATTGAATTATTTAAGTTTAAGTCTCTCTTTTGAGTTCGACCACCTTCAGGCTGAAACCCTTCTGGCACTTCTCGGGGGCATCCCCGATTATTCTTTCCACTATGACTGCATCCCCGCTCTGCAGCTCAACAGGGCTGCACAGGTTGTACATTGAGCAGCCTATGAAGTTGCACCGCCTTTCGAAATGCAGCTTTGCTCCCTCAACCGCCATTTTCGAGTCGATTAGGGCGAGTATGGGTAGCTCGATAACTTCGACGGCAACAACACCCTCATCATGGAGAGGACACTCCTGCGGTGTTCCATCTCTCAGCCCAACTATCTTGTACTTCGAGCCTTCTCTCAGCCTGAGACAGGTGCGCTTCAGTTTGCAGTTCTCGCATTCAGCCTTTCCACCAAGAAAAGTGAATTCCATTCCGACCTTTGCCCAGTCTCTACCGCAGAGCGTGATGATCTTATCCACTTCTTCCATGAGCATCACCTTTCCAGCCTCGATACTGCACTATTTAAACTTTGAGAATCCTTTTAAAAGGATAGAAAGTTTTGAACTGCCGGGATATGAAACATTTTTAAAGCCTACCCGACGGTTATTTCTCAGCATGAAAGATGATGTCCCTCTTCCGGAAGTAAATATAGGAATGATTGGTCACGTTGATCACGGAAAAACCACACTCGTAGCTGCGTTGAGTGGTGTTTGGACAGACAGACATAGCGAGGAGCTTAAGAGAGGAATATCCATAAGGCTTGGTTACGCTGATACTACCTTCAGGAAGTGTCCGAAGTGTGAGCCGCCAAAAGCATTCACGGTCGAGAAAGTATGCCCTATCCATGGCGTTGAGACCGAAATTCTGCGAACCGTGAGTTTCGTTGATAGCCCCGGGCACGAAACCCTGATGGCAACGATGCTGAGCGGTGCAGCGCTGATGGATGGAGCTGTTCTCGTCATAGCTGCAAACGAAAAGTGCCCCCGCCCCCAGACGAAGGAGCACCTCATGGCCCTCGAGATTATAGGCGTGGACAGAATAGTCATCGCCCAGAACAAGATAGATATAGTTTCTAAGGAAAGAGTGCTCGAAAACTACAAGGAGATAAAAGAGTTCGTAAAGGGTACAATTGCAGAAAACGCTCCGATAATCCCAATTTCAGCCCAGCAGAAGGTCAACATCGACGCGCTTATAGAAGCAATAGAGGAAACCATCCCAACTCCAGAAAGAGATCTCGATGCTCCGCCCCTCATGCACATAGCGAGAAGTTTCGATGTAAACAAGCCTGGCACACCGCCTGAGAAGCTGATTGGCGGGGTTGTTGGAGGCAGTCTTTCAAGGGGTAGGCTGAAGGTTGGAGACGAGATAACAATAAGGCCGGGTATAAAGGATGAAAAGAGGGGTACCTGGGAAGAGTTGCACTCCGAAGTCGTCGGAATAATGGCATCAGGCAAGTCTGTCGATGAAGCAACACCGGGTGGACTGATAGGCGTCGCAACCAGGCTCGATCCCTACTTGACGAAGAGTGATGCCCTTGTCGGCAACGTGCTCGGTTACGAGAAGTCACTGCCCGATGTGCTGACGGAGTTCACAATGGACGTCCAGCTTCTCGAGAGGGTTGTTGGTACTGAAGAGGAACTCAGAGTGGAGAAGATAAAGATGAACGAGCCACTGATGCTTAGCGTTGGCACCGCAATAACGCTGGGAGTAGTAACGTCTGCAAGAGACGACGTTGTCGAAGTGAAGCTCAAAAGGCCTGTATGCGCTGAAAAAGGCTGGAGAGTTGCTATAAGCAGAAGGGTAGGCTCGAGATGGAGACTGATAGGGGCCGGAACGATAAAGTAAGGTGCGCAGTAATCGACACCAACGTCCTCATGTACATTTTTCTTGAAAAAATCGACGTCTTTGGCCAGCTTAAAGACCTCGGTTTCAGGAGGTTTTTTGTCCCTTCCATGGTCGTTGAAGAGCTAAAGAGGCTCGAGGTCAGCCTTACCGGAAAAGAGAGGAGGGCTGCACGCTTTGCACTGAACCTTGTTGAGCAGATGTGTGAAGTGGTTGACGTGGATGCCGCAGGAACGGATGTTGCACTCCTTGACCTTGCAAAGAGTTCCGGATGTGTTTTAATCACCAACGATAAGCGCCTGAAGAAGAGGGCTGCAGAGATGGGTATTACAGTAGGATACATAAGAGAAATGTGCAGAGTAGACGTTGAAGAGTGATTGTTGAATTACTGACTGAAATACCACAAACTTCATAAACCCCTTCCACCCCCATGTTCCAGAGGGCCCGTGGCTCAGCCTGGTTAGAGCGCTCGCCTGATAAGGCGTATGCCGCAGAAAGCGAGAGGTCCGGGGTTCAAACCCCCGCGGGCCCACTCGGGCTTTTTATAAGAGCTTGTTGAAGCCTACTATTGCATTAGTTTTGCTATGATACACACATTAACTCAAAAATCTTAAAAAATCAAATTCTACCGGTCAGAGATGTGAATAGAGATTTCAGAACATCGTAGAGCGAGAAGGGTTTCGGCTTCTCCTCCTGCGGCGTTTCCTTCACTCCAACTTCTTCTTTCAGCTCCGCAAACTTATATATGACCTTGCCATGACACGCAACACATATCTCGTTCAGAATTCCATAATGGATTTCGTGCACTCCTCCCTTATGGCAGTAGTAGCAGTCCTTCGAATCGGGCTTGACAACAACGCCCTCTCCATGGCATGCCGAGCACTTTACATTAGTGTGAGGGACATGGACAGCTATGGCATCGAGGTTCTCACTGCTATAACCGGCGCCAACATGGCACCTGATGCATGGATCAAGGCCGTGAAGCTTTGATAGTTTTTCCATGACTACGTGCTCGCCTTTCCATATGTCGACGCTATGACACCTGCAATGAGAGAGTTTGGATATCTGTTCCTGCTTGCTTAGAAGTAACTCGTGGCAGGGGAAACAGATTTCACCGTAACCAGGAACGTGTTGCTGAGCAGATAGAGCCTTCCCACTTATCAAGATTATACAGAGCAGTGTTAGCAGTATCAGGCGTTTTTTCAACATCAGACAAAAATGAGTTACGTGAGTATAAATCTGTTTTCGTTTTTGATGGGGAAAAATAAGCAAATAAATCGCTCGTGACGTTTACCAACCCGGCCAGTTGCTTGCATCGTTTACGCTACCATTTCCAGTGGTGTTACCGTACACCGTTGTGTACCTGGTACCATTAACAGTCCAGTTCGTAACGTTGTAGTGCGTTGTAACGCCAGATGTACCCGTATTGTATTCATACGTACAGTTGAACTCAAGGCTAACCTTGTGGGTCCAGTTTATCTTAACAGGCACGTAGGTGTGACAGGCAATACATGCTTCGTTTGAATCTACCATCTTCGAGCTATTTATAGCGTTTAGAACGAATACCATATGAGCCTCGAGTCTTCCAGTGTCGCCAGAGTAATTTGTTAGACCGAACCCTCCTGCAGGCGGGACATCCGGAGAATAATCTCCGGTATTCTCCCCATGGCACTTAGCACACTGGTCATACGAGAAGTAAGGTGAACCCGTATGACTTCCTCCAAGAATCGCATCGAACTCTTTCTTTTTTACACATCCATGGCAAGCCATACAGGCCACGGTCGATGCTGCATGAGCTTTCTCTCCTATGACAATTTCACTTTCTCCAGCAGTAGCATATTGATAATCTCCCCAGTACACACGATGACAAAACTCACAGTCCATCCTTCCATAACCAGTTTCGCCCGTATGCGGTCCTACTGTCGACTCCATTTCATCTACAATGTCAGCGTGGCATTTCTCGCATGGCACATCTGTGGAGATTCTGTAGCCTCCATCCAGCTTGTACCACATGTGCTGACCAACAAACAATGAAACAGTCTGCGGCAGAACGATAAGACTTACAGCCATTAATGTACAAGAGATTACTGCAAGCTTTCCGATTGTCATTTTAATTCACCAACAAAATTTTTAAGAAACTCGCTTTAGTAGAATATAATTTTTTCTTTTTTCTTAACGTAAGCCAATTAAAATATTATTCCGAGAAAAGTATTTCGAGATTTCTGATACCCAACACTCAAAGTGGAAAATAAATTCTAATTAAAAATAAATATAAATAAATTACCAGCTATACGGATACCAACCCGGCCAGTTGCTTGCATCGTTTACGCTACCGTTTCCAGTTGTGTTGCCAAATACCGTTGTGTACCTGGTACCATTAACAGTCCAGTTCGTAACATTGTAGTGCGTTGTAACGCCAGATGTACCCGTGTTATATTCATATGTACAGTTGAACTCAAGGCTAACCTTGTGGGTCCAGTTTATCTTAACTGGTACATAGGTGTGACAGGCAATACATGCTTCGTTTGAGTCTATCAGCGTTTTATCCTCTACCGCTCTTTCTATGAACGTCTGGTGAGCTTCTTTCGTTCCATAAGTTGTGTCACCGTTGTCGTAGTTGTAAGGTGAAGAAGCAGTATCAGTAGTTACGTTATCAAATCCTCCAGCAACGGGTGCACCTGAGTATGGAGCATTACCATTCGGACCAAACTCGTGGCAGGCCATACACGCTATCGTTGCTGCTGCATGTGCTTCCTGTCCAGGTGTAGCACTAGTACCATCTCCACTCGCGAACGTTCCAACCACGCTCGTCCTGTGACACTCACCGCATGCAGCTCTTATGTGCTCAACTGTATCAGTTCCCCCACCTATCGTTTTGTGAGCTCCCGGATTGTTTTTGAACTCTGCAAAGACATCAGCGTGACATTTCTCGCAAGGGAGGTTGTTGCCAGTGCCACTTATGTTATACCACATGTGCTGCCCAAGAAACAGTGAAGTCGTCGAAGGCAGTACAAGAGTACCCATAGCAGCCAGTGTCACCATCAGCAGTGCCAGCTTTCCTCCATTCATTTTTATTCACCCCCAGTTGATAGTGTCTTGAGGACAATATTTAAGTGTTTTGAAAAAAAGCTGATGAAGAGCTAATTATAACAATTACAAGTTTGATAGCTTGTTCTACTGTTTGGGCTGTTTTGATAAATATTGTGATTTAGTAATAATATATAAGTGTAACGTATTATTACTATCTAAATCGAAACTTGAATTGCAAATATTTGAACTACTTCGGAAAAAGCACAAACCAAAACTATCAAATAAGTAATTACAAATTGCTAACATTTTTAATTTCAAATAGATGAAAAATCACACAACCTCGTCTGCCCCGCCACATATGGAGCCGCCTTTTTAACGCTGAACCCCATTCTCTTCAAGTCTCTAAGGCTGTAACCCTTCTCCATAAGTTTTGCTGCTTTCAAACCTATGCCAGGGATGTCAATCGGCCTTTCTATTCCAAACTTCTCCGCGACCAGAGCCTTCGGGTCGCCTTTGAGCATCCCATCTTCAAGAACGTCCATTATTCGACTGGCGTCGAATCCGTAAAGCCTTATGAGAGCATCGACGTTGTAGAGTCTTGCGACTCTTCTTCCACTCTCTCTTCTGCGACTCTCCATCGGCGTACCCTTAACAGGAGTGAAGGGAGAGATGTAGAACCTTGTTACTCCGTATTCTTCGTACTGCTTTTTCATACAGGATATAACGTCTGCATCGCTCTCTCCAAGGCCCGCTATAACCTGTGTGGTGTGGCTGACCTTCCTGCGTCTTCTTACTTCTCTCGAAATCCAGCGTTCTCTCCTCAGCACATCGTGCCTACTCTTTACGCTGCCCACTTCGTTGAGCATCGATGGCTTAGCCACCTCTATATTTATGCTAACTCTATTGGCAATTTCAACCGCCTGCTTTATCTGCTCTCTACTTGCTCCAGGAACGACCTTCAGGTGAATGTAACCCCCAAATTCTTTCCTTATGAGCCGTCCAGTCTCGATTATATCCTCCATAACCTTCTCTGGATCTGAGTGCATTCCAGAGCTGACGAACACGCCATCGACGAGTCCAAGTCTTCTTAGTTCGAGAAATGCCCGGGCAAACTGTTCGGGGGTTACTGAGATACCTTTCCTCCACGGATTAGGGCAGTATGTACAATCAAACCTGCATTTGCTTGAAAGCAGTGCCTTAAACAGCCTGACTCTATTTTTACCCTTTGCTACGTAGACCAGGCTATGTGCATCAAATCTGCAGTTCTCGTGGCACACATCAAACCTGCTCTCTGCTGCGAGTCTTGCAAGTGTCTGGAAGTTCACGGTAAAACTTAGCGGCAAAGCTTAATCTCTCTTTTGACCGGTGCGAAAGTGCTCGATATGCGCAAGCTTAAATACCCTCACCACGAGCGGGTTCCATGGAATACTACCTTCGGTGCATCGACTGCGGTAAAAAATACGAGAGAGAAGACATATACACGTGTGAGTGTGGCGGATTGCTTGAGGTTGCCATAGACTTTGATTCCGTTGAAATCGACTTCAAATTTGATGGCAACGAGTTGAGAGTCTGGAAGTATCGCTGCTTGCTTCCAGTTAAAAGAGAACCGGTATCGCTTAAAGAGGGTGGAACACCGCTGTATCACGCTACAAAGCTTGCAGAAGAGCTTGGGTGTAAAGTTTACGTCAAGCATGAAGGAGCAAATCCATCCGGATCTTTCAAAGATAGAGGTATGACTGTAGGAGTTACAAAGGCAATAGAGCTCGGTAGAAACGCCGTTGCCTGCGCATCGACAGGCAATACCTCAGCATCCATGGCAATGTATGCTGCGAAGGCTGGCTTAAAGGCCTACGTTTTGCTTCCAGCAGGTAAGGTGGCGCTGGGCAAGGTTGCTCAGGCTTTGATGCACGGTGCGAAGGTTATAGGGATCAGGGGAAACTTCGATGAAGCTCTTGCTCTTGTGAGAAAGATAAGCGAAGAGGAAGGATTCTATTTGCTCAACTCTGTTAACCCCTTCAGGCTCGAGGGGCAGAAGACGATAGCCTACGAGATCGTGGATGAAATAGGAACGCCGGACAGAGTTGTACTGCCCGTAGGAAATGCAGGCAACATCTCGGCGATATACAAGGGGTTTAAAGAGCTCAAAGAACTTGGCCTGATCGACTCAATTCCGAAAATGTCGGGTGTGCAGGCCGAAGGGGCGAACCCCATCTACAAGGCCGTTATGGAGTGTAGGGAGGACATAGATCCAGTTTTAAAGCCTGAGACCGTTGCTACTGCAATAAGGATTGGTCAGCCCGTAAATGCGAAGAAGGCTTTAAGGGCGATATACGAGTCGAATGGGACAGCAGTTCAGGTTAGTGACGAAGAGATCATCCGTGCTCAGAAAGATTTGGCGGCAAAGGAGGGAATTGGCGTTGAGCCTGCGAGTGCTGCAAGTGTTGCTGGTCTGAGAAAGCTCGTGGCCGAGGGAGTAGTTGAGAGAGATGAGACTGTTGTCTGCATAACAACTGGCCACCTGCTCAAGGATCCTGAAGCAGTCATAAGGGCTTGCGGTCAGCCCATTGAGGTTGATGCAAGTCTGGAGGCAATTAGGGCTGTTCTTTAATTATATTTTTGATTTTTATGGCTTTTTATAGCAGTATCGACGTTCGCATAAAAATCGTCGCTTAGCAATCCCGAGGAAAATTTTTTTAAGTTTTATAGAGTAGCATACTAATGCCCGCCAGCCATGCGTCCCCTGAAGTGATGATGGGGATTCCACACGGCGGGCTACAACCCTTTCATGGATTTTACACTTTCTTTAGTAGGGGATAAAGATACAGCGTTCTAAATATTTGTTTAGAACATTAGTGAGGCATAAGCAAGCCTGCAACTAAAAAAACAAATGTCTTGGCTCGAAAAATATCCTCTGAAGACCAATTCTGCCAATTTAATAACTAAGCAAACCTGAACCCCGTAGTCTACTGCCAGTATGCAACAAAAAAGAATGACTTAAATACTTACTATAAGTTTTGTTAGTGTGTATGGAGATTAGAGATCCAATACATGGCTTTATACACCTAAATGATGCCGAGAAAGAACTAATTAACACTGAACCCTTTCAAAGGCTTAGGAACATAAAGCAACTAGGTCTAACATGCTACCTCTACCCCGGGGCTACCCATACTAGGTTTGAGCATTCGCTGGGAGTTATGCACGTAGCGACTCAGATTGTTAGGAGCATATTGAATAAACACAAAGTAGAGGATCTGGCTGAATATCTCGGGTTGGCCAACCCAGGGCATTTAAAAGATAGATTAGAAACCACAACCAGACTGGCAGCATTATTTCACGACCTTGGGCATCCTCCTTTTTCACATTCCAGCGAGAATTTACTAAAAAAAGAGCATGAAGAGTATAGTGCTGAAATTATTGAAACATACTATAATGAACTTTTGAGACCTTTTGATAGGACTGTATCTGTCGAAGACCTATCGTTTTTAATCACTAAGGGAAAAAAGGCAAACGGAATTCTTGGGGGCGATCCTCTACTGAGCTTAATTCAGGAGATAATTTCTGGTGAAATCGATGCAGATCGGATGGATTATCTCCTTAGAGACTCACACTACACGGGCGTTGCTTATGGTAATTTTGATTACGGTAGGATTGTCGAGACTCTTACGATTACGCCTAAATTGGAGCGAGAAACCGATGGGGAGTCTGCAGATGGGTTAACCAAAATTTTCGGTGACGAGCTGATTAGTGAGGTTAAAAAGTCGCCAATAAAAATGGAACCAAGAATTGGCGTCGAGGTTGGAGGGATCTATGTAGTTGAACAATTATTAATTGCTAGATACTTTATGTTTAATCAAGTTTATTTCCATCCCATTAGGAGGTGCTATGACTCTTTGCTGGGTAGATACTTGAGTAGAGCATTTCCAGAGGGTTATCCCGAAGATCTGGAAAAATATTTGGATTTAGATGATGTATACGTCATGAATCTTATTAAAAATGATGTAAAATCCAAAAAAGTGGAGGATACGGAGAGAAAAAAGCTTGCTGAGTCAATATATAGGAGAGAACACCCTAGGCTGGTGTTTGAGTACAATGTTGACTTAACTAAAGATCAATTCAACGAAGTTTGTGAAAGAATGACCGGAGCCTTAGCTGAAAAGTTCAGTTTGAATGAAAATACTGATATTATCGTTGATCGGGCGGAAAAGTCCATTACGAAGATTCAGCAATCCGATTTTCTCGTGATAGCGGACGAGATTTCGAAAGATTTAAATAAATATTGGAGTATAGAAAAGATGAGGAAACTCTGGGAATCGAGAGAAGTTAAGTTAAAACACGTCTATCAAGTTTCAGATCTAATAAAAATGTTGGTGCAAAGTGTTAAGAAGATTAACAAGTTGAGGGTTTATGCCAGAGTTGGAAAGGGAGATGTTGATGATGCTTGGAGTTTGTGCAGTAGGATTGTAAGCGAAATTAGGTGTGGGGTATGATGAAGAACAGCGATTTGATTCTTTATGTGGTGAAAAAATTGAACGAAGTCGGGAGCTGGGCTGGAAATACGCATCTCCAAAAAATAATTTACTTGATTCAGTCAACATGTAATATCAAACTATATGACTTTGTCCTCTACCATTATGGCCCTTATTCCTTCGATCTAAGAGAGGATGTGGATCTTCTAACCATCTCTAACTACTTAGAAAGAGATGTCGACGAGTTCGGCTACCACTACAGACTTTCTTCAGTTTTAGAACCATCTATACCAAGCGAAATACGAGATAAAGTAGATAGGATCGTGAAAGTGTTTGGTAAAGCACCAACGACGCTACTCGAGTTAATCACAACTGTGGACTACGTAGCCAGAAAATCTCCGGGAAAGAGTGACAATGAAATCGTTGAAATCGTGAAGAAAATTAAACCCCACTTCTCAGAAAGGGCAATCGAGCTCGCTTTAAAGTGGTTAAAAGAAGATTTTAAAAAAATATTTAATGAAGAATAAATATTTATAAATTTTATTTTCATGTACTTCGCTTGTATCTACAGCAACTCAAACAGAAAAGATACTTCGCTCTAACTCATATGACCATGGGGTTCATCAGAAAGAATACAATTAAGAATCCACAACAACCTCAAATCCAGCCTTTCTAAGCCCCTTTATCGCCCTGTCGAGGTCTGACTCTTTTACAAATATGTGATCTGTTGAGTATGAAGATACAACAAATATGCTTACTCCTTCTTCCGCCAAAGCGGTGGAAACTCTCGCAATAAAGCCAACGAGGTCGAAGGGGAGCACACCATCGAACGTAAGCAACCTGTACCCTCTTTGCACATCAAAGGCATTGACCTCATCAACTCTCGACTCCTCCACGATGACCGTAATCTCTCTTCCATCGTACACAACCGCAAAAGCACCGTCAACGGCCTCTTTTGCTTTCACTATTGCGTACCTTTCTTTGCTGACGACAAATTTCAGGACTCCCCCTCCTCGCCACCGTCTATGGGCATGTAAACGACTTCAATGCCTGCCTCCTTCAGAAACTCCAGCCCCCTGCCATCTGCGTATCTCCTGCCGTAAACGACCTTTTTTATCCCGGCGTTGATTATCATCTTCGCACACATTATGCACGGCTGATGCGTGGTGTAGAGCGTACCGCCTACTATGCTAACTCCGTGTACAGCAGCCTGTATAATCGCGTTCTGCTCCGCATGTACAGCCCTGCAGAGTTCGTGCCTCTCTCCCGATGGGACATTGAGCTCTTTCCTCAGACAACCAATCTCAAGGCAGTGCGGCAGGCCTGAAGGTGCGCCGTTGTAGCCTGTTGCGAGTATGCGCTTGTCTTTGACTATCAGCGCTCCAACCTTCTGCCTGAGACACGTGGAGCGTGAAGCCACGACTCTCGCAATCTCCATGAAGTAGTGGTCGAGATCTGGCCTTTCGTCTCCACTCATATCAGAGCCTCAGGAACTTTTCCGCATTCTTAAATGCTAACTTCTCAACATCCTGCCTGCTGAAGTGCTGCTGCAGAAATTCTACCGTATCGCTGACGGCGAAAAGTTCCTCATCGCTAAATCCCGTGTCGCTGTTGAGCAGAAAGCGCTCAGAGCCATACTCATCCACGATGAACTTAACTTCTTCCTTCGAGAGCTTTCCCGGCTGAACCGTGAGGCCGGCCCAGTATCCATTTTTCAGGATTTTGCCAGCGGTTTTCACATTTGCATGATCCACGACCACAAGATCCTCTGGCATCCCAACCTTCTGCAGGACTTCAAGAACCTTGTCGGTAACAACCTCCTTGTTCTTCCTTGGCGTGTGGACTATGCACGGAACGTCGAGCTTCTTTGCAAGTTCTAGCTGCTTTTCAAGCACCTCCACCTCAGCACTGCTGGCAGTTTCAAGGCCAATCTCACCGAAGGCCGTTGAGGGATTTTCCTCAAGATATTCCAGAACTTTATCGTAGCCAGGAGGGATGCACCTCGGGTGTATACCTATCGCTGCGTAAATCACCATGCCAGCCTTTCTACCTCTCTCCATTTCAAAAGTCGTGAGTTTCCGGAAGAGGTCTATGAGTGTTGAGGGGCCTGAAGGTTCCACGGGATAGTATGCACAGCTCACGACTCTCTTTATTCCTTTTTCTACCATTGCACGTAGTTCATGAATTCCTTTGCCCTCTGAGTGAGTGTGCGTGTCGAAGCAATCCATGGGAAAATGTCTACTGGCAGCTTTTAATTTTTTGGTGTTTTTTTGGTCAGACCTGCGATCAGGCCCGTTAGTATTTTACCCCCACCCGAGTCTGAACCAATGTTAAACAGACTTCACAAGCGAATGAGATGGGCGACGCATAGAGCGTCCGTCGTCCACCTTTTAATCCACTTTAATTATTAGTTAAACTTTTGATTTATATCTCCCTCTCTCCCGATTCTGATTGCTGACATGGCTTTGCCTATCTGCTTTTCTTTTGCATTTTGATATATGTGAACCTGGTCTTCGATAAGTTAAGCTAAGCGGAAAAGGGAACTCTACAGCAGGTCGTCCACCTTTTTAAAGGTCGTGCACAATTGGTGGTGGATGATTTCACGTTTCGATAGCGACCTTCAGAAACTTTTAAATTGGTATTTCAGGGAGAATTACTGATAGTTGAAATCAGACTATTGTAGGATTGAAAGAACTGTGACCGAATCGAGAAACGAAAGAAAAGAAAGAGTTGAAATCAGACTATTGTAGGATTGAAAGCGTTTAGAAACGTCCCCGGCCATGTCGAGGGGGGCTATTTTGTTGGTTGAAATCAGACTATTGTAGGATTGAAAGCGAGAAATGGTCGAAGCGATAGGGCTGAAAGAAGGCGAGTTGAAATCAGACTATTGTAGGATTGAAAGTGCTCGGGGCGTTAAGTGTTGGGAAGATAGGAAAGGCAGTTGAAATCAGACTATTGTAGGATTGAAAGTCCCACGGTAGCATTCTGGTAGTAAATCCATCACCTGGTTGAAATCAGACTATTGTAGGATTGAAAGCCAGATAGCTTCATGAGGAGATAGATAACTGCACCTAGTTGAAATCAGACTATTGTAGGATTGAAAGGAGCAGGAGCGGGAGCACTTGGTGGAGCAATAGGCGGGTTGAAATCAGACTATTGTAGGATTGAAAGGTTCAGATCGAAGGACAGATCAGGTTGGAGATTAGAAAGTTGAAATCAGACTATTGTAGGATTGAAAGCAGATTGGCTGGCAGGCTGGCAAGGGGTTCTACGACGTTGAAATCAGACTATTGTAGGATTGAAAGGAGGGAGACGGGCGGTGTGTAGCATGGCAGGGTATAGGGTTGAAATCAGACTATTGTAGGATTGAAAGGTATTTAGTGGTGGAATGTCTGTATCCTGTACTGGAGTTGAAATCAGACTATTGTAGGATTGAAAGCTGGTTCGTTCTTTCTCTCTGCGCGTACGACATCAAGTGTTGAAATCAGACTATTGTAGGATTGAAAGTTCCCGTTGACTGTTTCTTCGTCTGCAAATCTCTTCGGGTTGAAATCAGACTATTGTAGGATTGAAAGCCGTCAGGTGGTGGTGGAGGTATTGTAATCAAGTAAGTTGAAATCAGACTATTGTAGGATTGAAAGATTGCTACACGTCCAGCACTGGCCGGACTCATTGTAGTGTTGAAATCAGACTATTGTAGGATTGAAAGAACAGGAAGATGGACAAGCCCAGCACGCCAGCGAAGATCGTTGAAATCAGACTATTGTAGGATTGAAAGTAATGGTTGCCGGGAAGGCGATTTTGTTAATGAAAGCGGTTGAAATCAGACTATTGTAGGATTGAAAGCATGTCGCATCTATACTGATGCGGTGTTTTAAAATGTGTTGAAATCAGACTATTGTAGGATTGAAAGTCTGCCGGGAATAAGGGGGAGGATATGATGGATACAAAGTTGAAATCAGACTATTGTAGGATTGAAAGGAGTGTCGATGAGGGCGGCGCATTCACGAAAATAAACGGTTGAAATCAGACTAATGTAGGATTGAAAGAACGGGCACCGGGCCGTTGAGGATTTACTCTCTCAAGAGTTGAAATCAGACTAATGTAGGATTGAAATGCAGCCCGGGCAGTAGTACACCATCCAAAACCCCGTTGAAATCAGAAGCAGGATTGAAAGACGTAGTTTTAATTAACACCCTCTCCATAATAACAAAATATGCTCATTGAAGACTACGGGTTTGGAAGGATTGTTGTCAAAGGCAGAACATACACGAGCGACGTTATTGTGTTCTGGGATGGAAGCGTTAAGGAATGGTGGAGGAAGAAAGGTCATTACGCGGACATCAACGACGTTAAGTCAGTTCTCGATGCAAAGCCTGAAGTCATAGTCTTCGGCACGGGTAAGTACGGAGCGATGAAAGTAGATGAAAATGCTGTCAAAGAGCTTGAGAAGATGGGCATCCACGTGGAAGTGGACATAACAGAAAGAGCAACAAAGATATTCAACGACCTTGTTGCGGCTGGAAAGAGGGCTGTGCTTGCTGCTCATCTGACGTGCTGACTGTGTGGCTGAACATTTTTATGCATTGATACCAACGAAGAACGATGAAGCTGAGAGTAGGAGACTACATGACAAAGAATGTCATAACACTCTCACCCGATAACACTGTTGATGAAGCAATCGAGCTCATACAGAAGACAGGCCATGATGGATTCCCCGTTGTTGACGACAGCGGTAAGGTTATCGGGTACATCTCTTCCCGCGATCTCCTGAAAAAAGACCCCAATACGAAAATCGGAGATATAATGAGCAAGCAGCTTTACGTTGCGAGGGAATACATGGATTTAAGGGATGCTGCGAGAGTCATGTTCAGAACCGGCCATTCAAAGCTCCCAGTTGTTGATGACGATGGCAGGCTCTTGGGCATAATATCCAACGCAGACGTAATAAGAAGCCAGATAGAGCGAGCCGATCCAGGCAAGGTAGAAAAGCTCAAAAAGACGATCGAGAAGGTACATGGAGTTAACATTGAAGTGGAGAGGGGCAAAGTTGAAGTTGACAGACTGATTCCGACTCAGACGAAGGTTTTTGCGGACGAGTTGAAGGGAAGAATTTACGAGCTGAGAAGAGGTCTTGCAGAGCCCATTGTTGTGATAAAGAAGGGTGGACGGCTGTACCTCGTCGATGGTCACCACAGGGTTGTTGCGGCGAAGAAGATTGGCGTAAAAACGCTCGACGCATACATCCTTAAAGTTCCCGAAAACGTGGAACTCGGCATAGAGAGGCTCGTGAAGAAGAGGGGAATAAAATCTATCAGGGACATCGAGATAATCGAGGACGTCCCACACCCCCTCGTAGAGATAACCTTCAGAAACACGCGCAGGTGAAATTATGTTGGACGAGCTCTACAACATTCTCGTTGACAGAAAACTGAATCCGAGGCCAGAGTCCTACACTGCAAAGCTTCTTTACGGCGAAAAGGGTATTAACGCCATTCTCGAAAAGATTGGTGAGGAGGCAACCGAGCTCGTAATTGCGGCCAAGGACGGGAAAAGGGAAGAGATAATATACGAGACTGCCGACCTGCTTTACCACATCCTCGTGTTGCTCGTAGCATTGGATATACGTTTAGAGGAGATATGGAATGAACTTGAGAGGAGAAAGAGATAGAAACTGGATCATCTGGACGTTCAATCTTGACAGGAGGAAGAGCAGGAAAGAAGGTAGAAAGATAGCTAAGAAGCTCGCAGTCTCAAATGTAAAGCTTTCAGAGCTTGTCGAAGCCTGCAAGGCCCTCAATATCCCATGCAGGGCAGAGGAAAAGAAGTATCCAAAGTGCTGGTGGGAAGAAGGCGGAAGAGTTGTTGTGCCGAAATCCGGCAGCAAGCCAGAGCTTATGAGGAAAATTGCCGCAAAAATTGCAGAGTTAAGGGAAAAGAAAGAGCAGGAAAAGAAGAGCAGAAAGGATAAAAAGAAAAAGAAGTAATGAAGTACGCTTTTCTTCTCTCAGGCGATCTGCCGGAAATAGCTTTTGGAGAAATCAGATACCTGTTTGGCCCTGCAGAACTCGATATAAGGGTTGCTGTTGCCGAAGCTATCGATTCTCTTTTTCCACGCCTCGCCCTGAGCCATGAAGTAATCGAGCTAATAACAGTATGCGAATGGCATGAGCTCGAAGAAGTGTTCGCCAACATGTCCCTCCCTCCACAGCCCCTGTGTGTCAGGGTTAAGAAGGTGAAGCCTGTTAGTATAAAAAGCCACGAGCTGGAGCGAAAGCTTGGGGCAGTGCTATGGCGGAGAGGGGCAAAAATAAGCGTCTCTTCTCCGAGGAGCATCGTTAAGGTATACCTTGCGGAAAAAGCCTACGTCGGCCTGCTCTGCCACGTAACCGACACGAAGCAATTCGAGGAGAGACACCCAAATAGAAGGCCGTACTTCAGACCGGGCGTAATCCTTCCGAGACTTTCAAGGGCACTTGTCAACATTGCAATTGGTAGCGGTCTGCTCCTTGACCCGATGTGCGGCACGGGAGGATTTCTGATGGAAGCGGGACTCATGAACCTCGACTATATCGGCGTTGAGGCTTTCGAAGAGATTGCAAGGGGTTGCGCGCTGAACCTGAGGCACTACGGCCTTCATGCCAGTGTTTTGTGTGGAGACGCGAGAAAACTGCCCCTGAAAGACGAATCCGTTGATGGCATAACAACAGATTTCCCCTACCTCCAGTCTTCAAAGAGCTACGGGACTCTCGAAGACCTCTACCGCAACTCTCTGCCCGAATTCAGTCGGGTGTTGAAAAAAGGCTGTCGAGCCGTGTTGGTTTCAAACCTTGACGTGGAGGACATGATCTCTGAACACTTCAAAATCCTCGATATTTTCAGGTATAGAGTTCACGGCAGTCTTACGAGGAGAATTTACGTCTGTAAAAAATGCTGACATTTTCGACGTCCAGTTAAAATCAGCGAAAAACAAAAACCAGAAAAGCAAGGCAAACAATCTGGCGAATATGGCAAGGAGGACGAGAGTAATACTGAAGTCGAGGGATAAGAACACCCTTCGTTACTGGACTTCCGTAAAGCATCCACTTCGCGTGGCCTTAAATTATGCTGTTGTTGCTACATGCAGGATTCTTCCATCCCTCTCCTTGAAATGCTGGCTTTTGAGAAGGATTGGAGTTAAAGTTGGAGAGAACGTCTCCTTCGGCCTTGAATCAACTGTCGATATATTTTTCCCGGAGCTTATTGAGGTGGGAGACAACAGCATTATAGGCTACAACACCGTCCTGCTCGCCCACGAGTTTCTCGTTGACGAACTGAGGGTTGGAGAAGTCAAGATCGGAAAAAACGTGACAGTTGGAGCAAACTGCACGGTTCTGCCCGGGGTTGAAATCGGTGATAATTCGATCATTGCAGCTCACTCCCTCGTAAACTCAGATATACCGCCAGGGGTTCTTGCAGGCGGGGTGCCCGCGAGGGTTATAAGGGAGTTATAGGGAAGTGGTAGCCCTCACCTTCAGAAAAATGAGTAACGCGGAAATCAGAACAATCATAAAATTTCCTGCCAAGCTGTCGTACCTGAAGTTCGCTATTCTGAACCTCTTGACCGACGGGTATAGCAGGGGAACACCGCCTTTCGTGAACATATCGGCGAAGAGGTGGGAGAGTATGCCAATCTGAGAGGCAATAATGAAATCGGGGCGAATTGCGTACAGTAGAACGCCAATGGCAAAACTGAAGATGAGAGAATGAGTAACGCTCCTGTGCTTTAAGCCAATTACGTGGTCGAGGTCGCTGACCACTCCAAACGCTGCCGCAGCAGCAATTTTTTCAGGCTCCAATCCAGCAGCGTACGCAATAGATGCGGCGAAGAGTACGTGGACTTTCTTTAGCATGATCCAGCGTTGAAGCTTGATTTAAAAAGTATTGTCCACGCTTGGATTAATTTCCTCCTTTGCTCCTCTTTCTGAAGACCCTTTTGTTGTTCTCCAGCACTTCAGCGCTTCGCTCAGCATCAAGTCCTGCTCCAACAAGCACCTTCATGGCAAATCCATCGTCGATGAAATCGTCTGGCGAATGCGCGTCGGTGTTTATCACGAGCTTGCATCCCGTTTCTAAAGCAATCCTTGCAACGTGACCGTTCGCAAGACAGTGCCCCCTCCTCGCAGATATCTCAAGATATACGCCGTTAGATGCGGCAAGTTCAGCAGTTTTTATGTCAATAAGCCCGGGATGCGCAAGGATGTCTATTTCTTCCTGGACAGCGACCTCATTGGTACCCTTTTCAACCGGCTCGGCGATCGTTTCGCCGTGCACAACAACTATTTCCGCCCCTTCACGCCACGCAAGCTCAACTGCTTTGCCTATTAGCTTGGGGGGCACGTGAGTTATCTCGACACCGAATAGAAGCTCAACACCGTAGTCGTCTCTCAGATCTTGCAATTTACGCAGGCAGTCCATTATAAGGGGAATGTTCGAGAAGTCCGCGTGATCCGTTATAGCTACACCTTCGTTACCCATTGCAGCCATGCGCCTCGCAATCTCAGAGGGTATTAGCTCGCCGTCGCTGAGCGTGGAGTGAACATGCAAGTCGAACATACGACAAAGTTAAATAGGCAGGTGAAAAATCTTTCTACGTGGCCGGACTCAGAAGACTCGTACTCGATGTGTTGAAACCTCACGAGCCCGACAATGTCTTCCTTGCACTGAAGCTGAGCGAAGTCAGGAATGTGGAGGGTGTCAATCTAAGCCTGTCGGAGATAGATCAGAACACTGAAACGCTGAAAATAACCATCGTCGGAAACGAGATGAATTTTGACGAGATAAAGCAGGTAATCGAGGATTTGGGAGCCGTCATTCACAGCGTTGACGAGATCGTTGCTGGTAAGACGCTTGTTGAATCCGTAAAGACCGAACAGGATTAATGCAGTGGTAGAGCTTGGATTATTGAGAGAATTTTTTCTTAGTCTTTCGATGCGAGAAGAGATTCCAAAACAGATTTAAAAAATTATGGGCTTTCTCTGTCACAACATAGAGGAAGTTCAAAAATTGTCAACTTTACAATCCTAAAACCATCAAATATACTGGTTACGTGTTTAGCCACTGTGGTCTTGTCCAAAAAACGTCTGATTTCGAGTCGGTCGGACTCTGGTTTAAAAAAGATAATAAAATGCTGTACATACAGGAGTCTCACGTGACCAGCGAGAAAATACCGCCATCACCACTTATTATACCATCATCAGAAGATACAGAGACGACAAATGTGAAGATCGATGGTGTAGATGGTGTATTACAGGAATCCGGAGGCAGAACATCGCTTGGATTTAGGTTCAATAATGTGACAGTTATAATGTGCGGAGGTATATAAGTGGAGAAGAGATGATAAGGGTGGCTGAGTCAATGATCAAATAGGTTGCCAAAGCAAGGTAGCTTATCTACGACGGGTTGAGATTGAGTTGAGAATTAGTTGGAACAAAAATATATTAAAAATTTAGCAAAAAAAACAGAAATCAAAGCTGAAACTTGCCGATGTCGAGGGTTTCATTCGTTATTTTCATGCTCTCCTCTTTGTCTGCTAACTCAAACATGGCCCTGATTGCGTCGATGTTCTCTGGCACAACTATCGCTTCCTGGTGAACTGCCTGCGTTAGGTAAAGTTCGTTGTCAACTATGGCTATGCTGTCCTCCCAGACTACATTTTCGAAGAGATCATAGCGCAGCCTGAGCTCTCTTGCATACTCTATAACCTTTGCCGTTGACGTAAATCCATCTTCACTCGATACGAGCATTATTCTCGGTTCCTGCTTCAGCACCTCGACGACGTCCTCGGGCTTCGCATCCTTCTCCAGCTCAATGTTCAGGGCGTGCACGTGCATGATTGTCGTTGGGACTTTGAACGCAACCGTAGTAATATCGACGTCGAGAACGGTCTGAACGTCCGGACCGTGGTGGGATGGAAGCGCTATGGGGTTGGGCATTATGCCGTTGACGAGCCCTTTTTTGTCTTCCTTCGGGTCTACGACCCTCCTTATCATGGTCGCCCTTACCTTCTTTATTCCGAAGTTCTGTTTTATCATGTAGAGCAATCTCGTCAGACCCGTAGTGTTGCAGCTAACCACTCTGACGTATCTCTTTCCAACAGCCTTCTCGTAGTTTGCAAGAGCATTAAAGGAGACCTCTGCAACGTCTTTCTTCTCTCCTCCCTGGAATATTGCCTTTATTCCGGCCTTCTCGTAGTACTTTTCTTTGTTCTCCGCTCCGACCTTTCCCGGGCTGCAGTCAATAACAACGTCGGCGTTCTGGATCAGATCCTCAATCGTTCCTTCAACCGGAACGCCAGCCTTTTCAAAAACTTCAACCCTCTCCGGAATAGCAGCGTAAAGCTTGTAACCTCTTCTTACGGCAAGTTTTGCTTCAAAATCGGGTTTAGTTTTCGTTACACCAACAATCTCCATATCCTTCTGACAGCTAACTGCATCTGCAACGCGCTTGCCTATCGTGCCGTATCCATTTATTGCCACCTTTACACTCATTCAACCACCACCCTATGACTTCTCATATCCATAAGGACAATTCTACCCGAAATCTCCTTAAATTCGCCAAAAATCCCGAAAAGTCTTATTTTATCTCCATCGACTTCAATTCTGACCACGTCTTCCATCAAAAGCTCTTCTTCACCATTTTTTCGCTTTACAACCTTCGATTCGCACACGTAATATATGTCAGCATCATACGTTAAAAAATGTTTGGTATTGTCCGCAATGTTCAGCAGAAGAAGCGATCCAGAAATGATGCAGGCAGAGATGAAAAAACACCGTTCAGACACGTAGAAGGCGCGATATGAAGAATCCGCAGCAGTCGTGCAGGTGAGGCCACGTCCTCAATACCTTCTCCCACTCCGGGAATCTCTTGCCTTCGAACTCCGAAATGCCTGACGAGAATCCGTCGATTTTAACATCGTCAACTTTGAAGGGCGATGCCATAACGTTCTCCTCGTTCTCATCGAAGGTTATCGAGCACGTCGAGTATACAACAACCCCTCCCTCACCGACGTTTCTGTACGCGTTTTCGAGCATTCTGCGCTGTAATTTTACCGTCGCTCTATATTTGTACTCGTCGTACCTCCACTTGACACACGGATAGTTCCTGAACGCTCCGGTAGTCGAGCACGGAGGGTCGAGAAGAACCCTGTCAGCTTTCCACCTGAACTTTACACCATCTGCAACCCTGCACTCCACTATTTCCACTCCGAGTTTTTTCATTTTGGCTTTCATCCTCCTTACTCTCTCCTCCGAATTGTCCACGGCCATTATTTTTCCTCTGTTCTCCATTAGCATGGCAATGTGGCTCGTTTTTAGTCCCGGAGCTGCTGCGAGGTCAAGTACTCTCTCTCCCGGCTCAGGTTTCATTGCGTGGGCGACGAGGGTTGAGGCGAGGTCCTGAACAACGTATTTTCCATCTGCATGCCATTCGAGGGTTGAGGGGTGCCTATCCCACGCAACAACTTTGAAAACCTCCGGCAAGCACGTCTCCTCGATAACGCAGTACCTTTCGAGGTATTTTCTGACGGACTCAATGCTCGCCTTCAGCTCGTTGACCCTGACGTAGGTTGTGTTCTGCATGTTCGCAATCATCAGTTCTATAGCTTGCTCCCGTCCAAGGAGCTTTATCGCATACTCCACGTACCACTCTGGATGGAAGTATCTGTACGCGAGACGCTGGACTTCTGGTAATCTTGATGTCTCCGAGTTCAGATCGATTTTTTCTGCTCTCCTCATCACCGCGTTGACGAGAGCAGCAGCTCGCCCGCCTATTCTTCGCTTTGCTATTCTTACCGCCGAATCCGTTGCGAGGGCAGGATGTACACCCTTGTAAAACATCTCGTAAACGGCAACCCTGAGAAGGTTTCTCAAAAAAGGTTTGAGCTCGTAAACAGTTTTACCGTCGAGACTGCGGTCAATCAGAAAGTCTATCGTGTTCCTCCTCTTCAGCGTTTCCATTACATAGGCGTGTATGCTACCCCTGACCTTATAATCGAAGTCTTTTCCAGCAAGGCCTGCCTTCAAAGCCTCTTTTGCGGAAATTATCTCCTCATCTATTCTCTCCAGAATTTCCACTGCTATTTCTTGCGTTGGTATCATGGCTGCTAAATGATGACCATCTGGGCATGCAGACACTCCCCGATTCTTAGGATGTTCTCCTCGTCTATTACCCCGATTTCTATCGCGAACCTTACAGCCTTCTCTCCCGTTATGTTCGCTATGGTTGCCTGTTTTAGTGCACGCTTTACTTCTTCCTCCCCTACTTCTCTCGTACCGTAGAACTCCTCCTTAACCTCAATTTTTAGATCTCCCTCTCTGAAGGTCATGCCAACTATGTCAGAATCGCACACAGCAACCAGCACTTCTCCGCGAACCCTGTAAACCTTCATCCTGAAGCTCATATCTTTTTATGATCTTACCGGGTGCTTTGCTCCGCATGCTGTGCAGCGGAGGAACAGGACACGCTCCTCCTTCACGAACACAGTATCTGGAGCTCCGCATTCCTTGCAGAGGACATAGTCCTTTACGTAAGAGTCTATCTCCTTCTGAATTTCGTCCTCGCTGAACTTACCCTGAAGGATTACCCTCCCTGCTTCAAGGATGCCTGCCGTACCAAGAGACTTTATTATGTACTTGTACAGGTGCTCCTCGCTCCTGTTCACGATTTTAGCTATCTGGGAGAAATTCTTGATTATCGTTCTGCTACCCTCACGCTGAACTACTGCCTTCGGAATTTCAAACCTCTCGCGCTTCACAACTTCCTCTGGGAGTTCTGCAAAGGCCTTTTCCAGCAGGTCTTCATAGCTCCTCATACCATCGCCTCCTGAAAGAGCCTTCTCCGGCAACGTAAATAAGCCTTTCCTCTACTACCTGCAATCTTCCGGCCTGAGAATAGGAGCATGGAAAGTCGGAAGCTTTGCGGAATAGAAAAGGTGGCTTCTGCACAAGCAGTCGGAGCAACCGAAGCGAGGGATGCACTCAAAGCGCTCTGCGAGCATGGCAGCAACATCACACTCCTCGCGATGGAACAGGTAAGCGTGGAGAGGCTCAGCAACAACGCTAAGGTAGTCGATGTGCCATTTCAGCTTCTTCTCTCTTCTAAAGTGCCTGCATATCCTCGAAACTCCCACTTTCGCGCTTCCCACGTACAGATAATATCCGGGCTTAAAAACAATTTTTCCGAGGGCTCCAACCTCAACAATTGACTCTCTATCAAGTTTAAGGACGAGGATGTAGCTCCTCCCCTTTACCATGCCAAATCCGCCCTGATTAAACTCCAACGAAGTAGTTGAAAACGATAAATGTGACAAGGACGAGGACGAGAGCATGCTTGAGACCAGCCCTGAGTTCTCCTTCGCCCATCAGTCCAGCTATAAGTCCGCTGACTGTTCCGTTTATCAGGGAGGTGTGATAGAACAGTTTCGAAAGGGCTTCGATGTCTGGAATTCTGAACTGGGCATAGGCATTCGCTGGAACACTCATCTTTGAGAATATCTGCATGAAGTTGTTGCTCAGCACGAATATAGTGAAGAGAAATACACCGAAGGTCATGTAAATTACAACGATGTAAACAAACATCTCATTCCTAACCCTTTTCTTGAGCTCGAGGTAAAGTTGCGCGTCCGTTGCTGCTGTAAAGAGGGCATCCTTTATTGTGCCTGCAGCCTCCATCGCCCTCAGCAGAATTGATGTGACCTTTGTTACAGTCATGCTGCCTATCCTTCTCTCGAATCGCTTTAGAGCGTCGCTGAGAAGCATTCCCCATTCGAGGTCCTTTCTTATCTTTATTATCTCCGAAGTAAGCACACCGAGATTCGACGTTGACAGGATTCTTATTGCAGAAACTATGTTAAGTCCGCTCTCGTTCAAACTTGCAAGCTGCTTGAGGAAGTCCGGGATGTGCTCTTCTATCTTCCTCACCCTTCTGTTTCTTATCTCTACCAGAATTGCGTAGGGTGTTACAGTCACAAGCAGGAATGTGACGAAAATCGTTTCAGGCTCCCAGGTGTAGATGAATGGGAGCATGAGCCCGAAAATCGGCAGGGTGAAGTAGAATGAGTACTCTGGCCGGTAGATGAATATCCCAAGGTCCCCTATCAGCATTTTAATTGCCCTCGAAACTCTGAGGTAGTATCTTTTCAGCGGACTCGGATATGTAAACCCCGGCTTTCTGCCGTTCTTTGTGACTCTCGGAATGAGTCTCGAGCGTCTGATCCTCTCACCCGTCCACTTTATCTCCTGCTCCCTCATCATGGATGAGAGTAGCCAGATGAAAGCGAGTCCGCCTATAGGCATGTAGAGGTATATCAGGAGCTGCATGAGATGCATCGTCGTGCTGCCGAGCATCCCCATTACGACGAAGATTATCAGCATAAAGAGCGGGGCCACAACGAGGGCCGCAACGTACACTTCTGCGAGTATTCCGAGGCTGTTGAGGAATAAATCCTGGTATTTCTCCCTTTCATCCATCAAATGCTTGGATTTGAAGTCGAGGAACTCGCTTAGCCTTCCGCTGCCCTCTATAACGCTGACAAAGTCGTCGAGGAAGTCTGCAAAGCGCTGTGAAGGTGTCGTGGACGCAACATATTTCATTGCCGAGATTAAATCCTTGTGGAACATCTCAACCCCGTTCACGATTACGGCAAACTCCTTTCCAACCTCTCCCGTTACTGAAACCTCCTCTGCAATAACCCTGCACATCTCAAGCACTGAAATACCGCCCCTGGACATTCCGAGCATCATGTTGACAACATGGGGGAAAACGACTTCAATCTGCTTCCTTCTGTGCGATGCGTAGAGCTTGGGGTACACAAGAATCAGATACCTCGTAGCGATTGTAAGAACAGCAGTTAAAAGGGCGGCAATTATCCAGTTAAGACCTTCAAAACCAAAGTACAATGATATAGGCACTCCTATGGCATAGCCCATAGCGAAATAAAAGGGTGCGAGGAGCAGGGGGTAAAATGTCGCCACTGCAAGATACTTTGGAACGGTAACCGGAAACCTGCTGCTCCTGAGACACTTCTCGAGGTCGTGGTATCGCTCTCTGTTTGCTCTATATCTCTTTCTGAAGTACCTTACAAGGGCGGGAGGCGCATAAATTCCGAATGTTTTAACGTAAACATCAGCTTCGTTCTTCCGCAACAGCTTCATAGTATTCACCGTACTTTTTGCCCTCGTCAATTATAAGTCCGAAATCTTCGCCCGGATTCCTGTAATAGGCGTGAATCATCCTCGTTACCTCTCTGTAGTCTCTTATACCGAGTTCGTGGAGTTTTGTTAGGTACTCCGCCCTCCGCCTGAGTTCTTCCATCGTGGTCTCGATGTCCTCTCCCATTGCCATGGATATCTTCTCGAGCTTCTTCATGCTGCCAACGAGCCTGTATCCATCTACGTAGGGATCCCACGCGTAAACCTCGTTTATCAGGAGGTTTCTGTCTGCTGGATCTATTCCGAGAATCTCGTATACACCCTTGGCTCTCCTCTTCTTCACACCTTCTTTCGTCCACTGAATCTGAACAGCAACTATGTCGAGGAACTGGATCATGCTCCTCGGAACGTTGAGCGGACTGCTCTCGAGCCTGTATATGGCCTGCTGGATGTCTCCAGCATGCAACGTTGCGTAGGCAGCGTGGCCCGTTGACATGGCCTGGAAGAGAGTCTGCGCCTCTCTACCCCTAACCTCTCCAACCACTATGTAGTCGGGCCTCTGCCTCAGCGACGTCTTGAGCAGGTCGTACATGTCTATCTCCTTTTCCTCATCTCCTATCGCCTGCCTCGTTACTCCGGCAACCCAGTTCTCATGCATAAGAGCGATTTCTCTCGTATCCTCTATGGAGACTATCTTCGCCTCCGGAGGGATGAACATCAGTAGAGCGTTGAGAGTCGTTGTTTTTCCGCTTGCTGTCTCACCGATCACCATCAGGTTGAGCTTGTTCTCGACGGCCATCCAGAAGTACGCAAGCTGTTCTGCTGTGTACGTTCCCAGACTCAGCAAATCGATAGGCGTGAATGGATCCTCTGTAAACTTCCTTATGGTGAAGGATGAGCCCCTCGGTGTTACATCCACACCGTACGTCGCCTGCAGTCTGCTCCCATCGGGCAGCGTAGCGTCGATTATCGGGTTGCCGTGGCTGATATGCTTGTCGCACATCTGGACGAGTGTTTGCACGTATCGGTCGAGCTCTTCGGAGGTAAAAACGAGGTAGGAGCGTATGTTTCCGAATTCCTTGTGGTAGACGTAGATAGGGATGTTGTACCCATCGCAATGTATGTCCTCTATATAGGGATCGTTCATAATCGGGTCTATAACGCCGAAGCCGAGGAAGTCCCGAAAGATGTAATACAGGTACTTTGCGTTGAGTTCTTTATTAACGACAACACCGTATTCGTTAATAAGCTCCATGTATGATTTGGCGAGAATAGACTCCTTAATCTCGTAGTTCAGCGATAGATCCTTAAGAAGGAGGACATCTTCAAGGTCTTTGAAGATTTCGTCCAGAAGAGAGACCTCCTCCTCAGTGAGAAATGGTTCGACTGCATGATACATCCTCTCTCCATTTTCCCTGTTGAGCGTGATTACCACTTTTACGAGTGGTCTGAAAATCCAGTATTCTCTGAGAACATCCTCGTGTTCATTCAGCATCCAGTCCTGAAGAAGGACATCTTCACTAACACCGTCCAGGTATTTCTCGAGCATCGGATAGTAGAACCCCGGTTTGAATTTCATGCGTATGGAAGTGGCAATTTTTGATTTATAGTTCTTTCCAATAGGTGTATGATGAAATCAGTGGGAAAATATTTATACATATTATATAATCTGGATTAAGTCTGGAATCAATAAGATTGTACATTAGAATAATAATTTGTAGTTATAACTACGTGCTTATTGTCGTGTCGAGGACGTAGCGGGTGAGAACGAGTCTGTTGAAGTAGATTGAAACTTTAAGTGTGCTACCGTTAAGCTCCGTCTGCAGAACGGTGTTTTCCGTATAACCCCTGAGGTCATCGAAGTACCTCTTCCACGCCTGTGCGTATTCAGAAGTTATATTCATGACCACGTATCCACTTGTGTTGAAAATCTTCGTTTCTGAGGAGTTGTACCTTATCTCTATCTCTGCAAATCCTTTTCCGCCTACGGAGCCGCTCCCTCTTATCTCCGTGAGGGCTATGAACAGAATTGTCTCGTTGTTGACAGTCTTTTTGTATATGAATATTCTTGGTTCAGAAACCATTACGGGATTCCTGCTGAGAAGCCATACACCCCCGTTCTCAAACGCAACCTTCGTGTCCATGTAAGCGTACTCTATTACCCCCATATTACCGGAGTATGCGTAGATTGTGGTGTTGTTGGATGTAACGCTAACAGACATCTCCCCGCCTGAATTTACGCTTATACTTCCCTCGTTTATCAGCAGCCTTATGCTTTTGACGGGATTCTTGCTGTAGGCAGCGTACTCTATTATGTTCTGTATTTTCCTGAACCCCTGAGCCATGCTCTCGTACTTCACCTTCCCCTTCGCATCGTTTATCATGAAGTACGTGTGGGAGAAAACGAGGGAGAGGGCAAGGATGACTATTCCGAGAATTAATGAGAATCCTAGGACGTTTGAAACTGCTTTCTCGTTCATACCCACAACCTCACATCCACGACGTACCTCGAAATCGTCAGGTAAGTGAAGTCCACCCTCGCATATTCGCTGGAGACCGTAAACCCTTCCTCCTCAAGGTACCTCTTCCACGCCTGTGCGTATTCAGAAGTTATGTTCATGACCACGTATCCACTTGTGTTGAAAATCTTCGTTTCTGAGGAGTTGTACCTTATCTCTATCTCTGCAAATCCTTTTCCGCCTACGGAGCCGCTCCCTCTTATCTCGTATATCGCTATGGAGACATTGCTCCCCTGAACCTTTATGCGAGGTGGATACACAATGTACGCTCCTGTGCTTCCTTTACTCCAAACGCCCCCGCACTCAATGCAGGTTTTGTCATCTCCGTGAACATACTCAATTTTGCCCGGAGTTGTTGTCAGAGTGTAGAGGTTAGCCGTAGAGTTATTGACATAGAGTGTAAGGCTGTTATCACTGGAGACAGAAAGACTTCCGCCAGAGAGGGCGAATCTGACCCTTGCCGACGGCATGACATCTGCAGAAACTTTTGAAATAGTCTCGCTCGTCGCGACCATCATGGCTGCAACGTTTCTCGTTCTGATGATCTGCTGGTTCGACTCAATTACCGGATTGCCGTAAACAATGAGAATTGACACAGTCAGTGTTACCACTACGAGCATCAGCAGGCTTCCAACAACCTCTGAAACAGCCTTCTCCCTCATTTCAGCTCAACCTTCTCCGCCTCAGTTCTCGTTACGTTAACCTCACACACAGGCAGGTATATCGTGTTATAACTGACCCCTGTAAACGGATACGGAAGGTACGTCACGTTCGATAGCTCGAAGACGTTGGTTTCAGTAATCCCTTCTTTCTCAATTGTCACAAAGAAACTGGCTGTCCACGTTTCATTTATCCTTATACTGGACAGGTTCCACTGGATTGTGGTATAGCCAGTTGATGCGTCGTACGTCACATTTGCATTGGAAGGTTCGGCTACAAGTTCGACGCCCTCTGGCAGAACGTCGGTAATCGTCACGTTCTTCGCAGCCTTCTCTTTCAACTCTTTGGCTATCTGACGATATATGCTGCTGAGCTCTTCTGACGTTGCAGCGAAGTAGTAGTAGTCCGGCGAAGTTGCTATCTGCTTGAGCAGCGTCTCGTTTGCATCGTTTCCAAATCCTATGGTGTAGATCAGGATTTGCTCGCCACCGATGGTCGTTTGCTTTGTCGTTTCTGCCTCCTCTATTGCTTCCTGAATTGCAAGGGTTTCGCTTGCAGTTCCATCGGAGGTTAAAGTCGGGTTTCCGTCAGAAAGCACTATCATAACAGGAATGTTTCCGGGAGCTGTATTTGCCACCAGTTCTTGCCTTGCCACCTTAATTCCTCCGCCCATAGGAGTGCCGCCGTATGCCCACAGGTCGTCTATGCTGTTGTTCGCGGAAAGAGTGTCGTTTGTAAGGGTTTGACTTACGTCGTACCGTGGAGTATACCCTCCCGGAACGTCTCCACCAAAGTAGGCAACGCCAACCTGGTCAGAGCTTTTGAGAAATCCGTTGAATGTCTTCGCTGCTATCTTCGCTGCATCGATTTTTGCTATGTACACGTTCAGATAAAATTCCTGCTCACCGTACGGAAAGTCCGCAACAACGTAGGCTGTGTATGTACCACCGGCATTTGTAGTTTCATAAGCCTCACCATTAGACGAAGAATACGGCCCGTAAAGACCTCCGTCTTCAACCCAGAGGTGGAGTTCTTTAGTTCCGTTTACCGGCGTAGCCTCAATTTTCAGGTTCTCGACACTTGGAACGTTAATTGTGAACGTCTGGGGGGCTGCATAAAGCGTAAAATTGTGGGAATCAACGAGATACCACGTTCCTCCAGACTTTTTGTAAATATCAACGTGAACAGTATCGTAGCCTGTTGGATAATCGGCAACAACGGCAATACTCCAGTTACCCTCTACCGGGTTTGTAACGTAGTACATCTCCCCGTTGGGTATTGCGTACTGCGCCCTCGCAAAGTCCCCGTCGGGAGACTTAACCCAGAGGTCCACGTCTTTTCCATTCTCTGAATACGCCTCGATTGCAAGTTTCTGGAAAGAGTCGTCAACATAAACACTTCCCTCCCATTTAGCCGGCGTAGCAACTCCGTAATCCGATTTGTAGATTGTGTAGCCGTTGTCTCCGTAGTAATCAGGATCCATGCTTCCCGAAACGTCTATGACGTGCATTATGCTGATGTTCCTTGAAGTTTCAGCGATTCCTTCTCCACTCAGGAAAATGGTAATTCTCACAGGCTCTCCAGGCTGAGCAACCTCCGGAACAACGAATTTATCGACGTAGAGTGTTGGATCTGGTGTGGATGGATTTACTGTGATGTTAATCGTATCTGTATCGCAGTAGCCGTAGGAATCACAAACTGTGAGCTTTGCAGTATACGTACCCGACGAGGAATACGAATGCTGAACGAGTGCAGTCGAAGGATTATTTGGATCGTAGCTCAGCCAGGATGTGGAACTCCCATCCCCGAATTCCCATTTAAAGCTCAGACTACCCTCTCCACTCGAATAGGTCATGTCAAAGGTCACAGATTGATCTACAGTGGCGTTGGTAGGATGCGCCACCGCTACTGCTGTTGGCAGCACATGGAAGCTCCTTGAAAACACGAGTTCGTGATCCGGCTTTACGCTGAAGGTTTCGCCAGACGGAAACACCTCAAGGGCTATTCCGCTGAGCGGAATGTATTCAGTTCTTCCAAGTCTTTCGGAGGTAAGCATTAGCGTCCTGTTACCTCCGACTGTCGTGAACGCAGCTTTGAAATCATATTCTCCAATTCTGTATGGCATGTGGATTTTCGCTTTAATGTAACCGTTTTGAGGGGCAACGAGAGCCATGTCAACAAGCTTTGTAGCAATCTGGTTGCCTATGTCTTCGAACTGATTTTTCATGGCAATACTCGTCGGAGTATCGACGAGGAGGTCGTTGAGCTGAAGCATTATGAATCCCATGAATACCGTGAGTATTCCCGTAATCAGAATGTACTCAATGAGGACCGAGACTGCTTTACACGACGACTGTTTGCGTGTCCTCATACTCCACCTCCGTGTTGCTGAACACGATTTTCACTGTGTAAGAGGTTATTGTACCGTCAGCACTCGTTTTAACATCGATAACCTCTATGCTCGCGTAGCTTCCATGGGACGCGTAGAGTTGCTGAACCTGTCTGTCGATTTGCTTTGCGTAGTAGAGAAAGCTCTCTGGACTCAGTGTAGCGTACTCCTTCAGCTTTTCGAGGGCAAGTTCTCTTAAATCTCTGATCGCGTCCTTCGGAAAGCTGAGTTGAGTTACACCAGATTCAGTTCCAGCGAGGATGTTCTGGGTGTAAACAAGTGAAAGACCAGCAAGCAGAATTGAGACTACCAGCGCGAGGATTATTACGATCTGTCCCTTCTCATCGCCAGCAAGGCTTAAACGCGCCATAGTATCATTCTCACCTCCAGCACGACCGGATAGTCTGAATCGATGGTTCCTTCAGCACCTCCTGTTCCGTTAATCCTGAAAGGAGAATCGCTCACGAACTCTCCGTTCTTTATCAGAACGTACGTGGAAACGGCAACAGTATCCGAAGTGGGAGTTCTATCCGTTAACCTGTAAACATTCAGGGTTGAGTTGTTGAACCACCACACCTCGAGGTTGTACTGAATATTATCAGGTAAAGCGTGATCTATAGTTTCAAAAAGCTCAACAGGCGGAGTTGTTGCGTTCAGTCTCCTCAACGCGTTTTCGAGGGTGTCTTTCGCCGGGGAGTCCGGGTTTTTCAGGGCAGTTAATACATCAAGCCCGTACTGCCTGAGCTGCGCATCAACACTCTCGCCAGAAAGGGGAGATATAACGAGGGTTGACTGGAAGAGGAAGTAAGCTACCATGAGCATTAATACAGCAGCAACGAGGCCTTCCAGTGTAAAGGCCTGTCCTTTACCACACGCAAACAACGAGTTTCGCACCTATTCTCCCCCCGATGTATTCCCCTACGTTCGTCATTACGACGTAACCCCTGACGTTGTGAACTCTGACTTTAACCTGCGTGGCTCCAGCAGAATTGATTTCATCGGTTATATCGAAGGCTCCAATAGTCTCGTCATCACCCCTGACATCTATGATCAGGTTACTGTTTAGCCAGACCTTCATCCACGGAGTTGAGTTCGTTGTGTTTACGTTTCTGCTCTCTATAATTATAACGAAGGCTGTAACCGGAGGTGTGACATCGAACGTAAACGTCCTCGTACTTGGGGTGTCAACCTTGCTCGAAATGGTAGCAATCTTTGTGGCATTATCGTACGCAATAATTCTTTCGTACCTTACAACGTCACCGTAGTTCGGAACGGGTTTTCCTATCAGAAGCAATGGCTGGCTGTCATTCATCGCATAAATGGGATGCGAAGAGTTGCTCCTGAAAAGCTGGAGAGATATGTTGTAGTCGAAGGTTTCATGGGGGTCGTAAAGTCCGAGCGCTGCCCTCACAGCCTCGTATCCAGCGGTGTCATAGTACTTCTGTAAAGCCTCTATCTTATCTATACTGAGCACGTTCGGTTTTACTGCAAGACCCGCCCTGATTTTAACGTCCTCGCTGTAGTGATTTTCCCAGTCTGTCCCGTTGGCTGTCCCATTGGTCCAGTAGCCGGCATCTTCAGCGAGAATACTTGCTGTGCGGTACGCAAGAGGGTACAGAGCGATATCTCCCCTCTCCACGACGAAAATCGATGGAATGTACTGAGCTATAAAGATGAAACTCAGCATAAAAATCGTGAGGCCAATCAGCATATCGAGACTCAACTGGCCATCGTTCCTGCCGGAATTCTTCATTACAATTATTATGTTGGCACCTCCTTATAAATGCGTTGCGGTGAAGTTTATATGGCCAGAACCACTATTTTTAACGTGGTCGTTTACGTAATAGATTCCTCCGTTGTTTTCCTCAGGAAAATACATGGAAACGCCGTTACGATTCCTGAAGTAGTCGAAGAAGTGAAAGACGAGGAGTCCAAACTGTACTTCTCACTCCATGACGTCAGGGTGGAGGAGGCGAGCAGCAAAAACGTTGAGAGGGTCGTTGAGGTTGCGAAAAAAACTGGAGACGTGCACAAGCTCTCGAATACGGACGTAAAGCTGATTGCAAAGGCCCTCGACGAGCTTGAAAGAGGTGAGAAAGTCGTTATTGTATCGGACGACTACTCTATCCAGAATATCGCAAAGCTCCTCGGCATAGAAATAGAGACAGTAGTTCACCCGGGAATCTCCAAAGCCTTTAAATGGGTAAAGGTATGTAGAGGATGTGGAAGAAGGCTTACCGCTGACGTATGCCCTGTGTGCGGGAGCGAGGCTGTATTGAGGAGGGTTAAAAGTGAAAAGACTCGAAGATCTGGTTCAAAGGGCAAAAAAGTTAAAGGAGAAGGGCCTGACGACGGGGGAGATAGCTGACGAGCTAAATGTCTCCCGTGAGACTGCCCTCTGGCTGCTTACGAAGGGCGAGGTTGCACCTGCTGATATATACATCGAGTGGAAATCCCTGTCAAACACCTTCAGGCTGAGAAATGTTGCTGCAATTATGGCCGACATGATTCAGGACGTCGCCGAGCCAGAGACTGTTATAGGTGTGGCGACGAGCGGAATTCCCATTGCAACGATGGTTGCCGAAGAGCTCGGCTGTGAGCTGAGCATGTACTACCCGAGAAAGCTCAAGTGGGAGAAAGGCGAAGCGCAGTCCGGCGGAGTGCTGAGTGAGAACTTCGCGAGAATCGAGGGGAAGAGGTGTGTCGTGGTGGATGACGTGATAACGACGGGTTCGACAATAAAAGAGGTTGCAGAGTACGCAGAGAGGAAGGACGCGGAAGTTCAGTGTGCGTGTGTAATTATTGACAAGAGAGGAATAGACAAAATCTCCGGATTTCCGGTTCTGAGCATCTTCAGAATACTCAGGCTGTAAAAAAGCATGAAAGACGTCTGCATACTGATCCCAACGCTGAACGAAGAGGGCAACATAGGCTACGTTATTGAGGGCTTTCTGAGGCAGGGCTTTACCAACGTGTTCGTCATAGATGGGAGAAGCACGGACAGAACGAGGGAGATAGCTGAGCGAATGGGTGCAAAGGTAGTAATCCAGACTGGGAAAGGGAAAGGCCAGGCTATAAGGGAAGCCTTCGAAATGATAGACAGTGATGTCGTGGTAATAGTTGACGGAGATGGCAGCTATATGCCAGAAGAGGTCAACAGGCTCCTCGAACCGATAAGAAGAGGCATAGCAGACCATGTAGTGGGAAACAGGTTCGCGAACTTTGAAAAAGGGGCGTTTACGAGGCTGAACCTCTTCGGAAACAAGGTGCTCAATTTCTTCTTTCGCCTTGTTTACGGTGTTGAACTTCACGACATTCTTTCAGGGTACAGAGCCCTTACAAAAGAAGTTTACAAGAACGTAGAGCTCAGGAAACCCGGTTTTGAAGTTGAGACTGAGCTGACCGTCGAAACAATAGCAAAGGGTTTCAGGATACTTGAAGTTCCCATAACCTACAGGAAGAGGGGAGGAAAAACGAAACTCCACCCGTTGAAAGATGGTTTCAAAATAGGGGCGACAATTTACGGAATGCTCAAGAGGTACAGCCCTGGCAGATACTTTTACTTCATTGGTCTTGCACTTGTTCTGTCTGGAATTCTGATTGGCAGCTATGTTGTCTACGACTGGTTCAAAAACGTGACTCACTATCTTCTCGCCATCCTTACGGCTTTACTGATAATCTCGGGTCTCCAGGTTATTGTGTTTGGTATGATAAGTGACTTTCTCTTCAGGAGCAATGTTGAGCTCAGGAAGGAGATCAGAGAGATCAGGGAGGAGATTGAGCGATGGAAGAAAACGGAACGTGGACACCGAGAAAAATAGAGGAGCTATTCAGCCTCGAGCTTCACGAACTTGGGGAGATAGCAAACAATCTGAATGATAACTACGTAACCTTCGTAGTGAACAGACACATTAACTATACGAACGTCTGTGTCTCGAAGTGTCCTCTTTGTGCCTTTCATCGCGAAAGCGGATATTTAATGAGCGTCGATGAAGTTTTGCGGAAGGCAGGGGAGGCCGTTAAGGCAGGGGCGACGGAACTTCACATAGTAGGGGGTCACAATCCTGAAGTCAGTCTCGAGTACTTCGAGGAGATGTTTTCCGCAATAAAGGCGAAGTTTCCGGACGTCGTGATAAAAGCCTTGACAGCAACCGAAGTCCACTTCCTGTCGAAGCTCGAGAAGTGCAGTGTTAAAGAAGTCCTTGAAAGGCTTAAGGAGGCTGGCCTGCAGGCAATGCCCGGTGGGGGAGCGGAAATTCTTGATGATAAAATTAGAAAGGTCATATGTCCGAACAAGGCAAAAAGCGACGAGTGGCTTGGAGTTATGCGGACGGCCCACAGCCTCGGCATCAGAAGCAACGCGACGATGCTCTTCGGACATATCGAGAGTATTGAGCACAGGGCGAAACACCTTTACAGACTCTGGAAGTTGCAGGAAGAAACAGGCGGCTTTGTTGCATTCATACCCCTCGTTTTCCATCCGGAAAATACGAGGCTCAAAGAACTGGGACTTGTAAAGGAGAAAACAGATCTTATTGATGTTCTCAAAACGATAGCTGTTTCGAGAATAGTTCTGAGCAACTTTGCGAGTGTCAGGGCATACTGGGTCATGCTGGGTGAGAAGCTCGCCCAGATTGCCTTAAACTACGGGGCAAACGATACAGATGGTACGCTGATGGAGGAAAAAGTTACACACGCAGCCGGAGCGAAAACACCCCTCTACCTGCCCAAGGAGAGGCTGCTCAGGCTTATAAAAGGAGCAGGTAAGGTGCCAGCTGAGAGGGATACATTCTACAACATACTGAGGGTTTACGGCTGACTTCTATCCATTTTCTTCAGTAACCCCTCTACCATGCCAAGAATAACTGCTTCGCTCTGAGCTTTTTCGCATTCCCCACACTGCTCGAATTCATCTATCCTCCTCTCAACTATACCCTTCAGCTCTACGAGCTCTTCTCTGCGTATCTTCCTGCTCTTCAGCTTCTCCATAAGCTCCTCGTATCTTCCCACGCACTAAATTAATAGAAGCATCATAAAATTTTTATTGTAAAGGGGTCAGCGAGAAGTTTAAAAAGAGTAAATTGTTTAAACCATCGCGGAGAGGTTGCTCAAATGATCGAGAAATGGGAAGAATACAGGGTTGTCAATGAGGCCTTGGATAACCTCGTTAACGAGGTTGATGCCATACCAAAGGTTAAAAAGGCTTTAAGACATATAATCAAAGCGGGTGGTAAGAGAACTCGTCCTATTATTGTCCTTTTGAGTGGCAGGCTATGCGGGGGCGAGTGGAGTGAGGTAATGAATGTTGCCCTTGCTGTTGAGCTTATTCACACTGCAAGCCTTGCCCACGACGATGTAATCGATAGAGGTGTGGTGAGAAGAAACGTCGAAACACTCCATGTAAAATATGATACTTCTCTCGCTATCCTTGTCGGAGACTGGCTGATATCAAAATCCGTCGAACTTGTCTCTGTTTACAACGAGGAGGTCATAAGAGACTTCGCGAGAGTTGGCATGATGATGGCCGAAGGGGAAATCATGGACATAGACAGCATAAAGAACGGGGGCTTTGGTGAGGAAGACTACTTCAAGTGTATTGCAGCGAAGACTGCATCGCTGTTCGCCTACAGTGCTAAAAATGCGTGCAGAATAGTGAGCGATGATAAAAAAGCAGCCGAGTATCTCTTCAACTACGGGAACAACCTCGGTATTGCCTACCAGCTCGTTGATGATTTGCTCGAGTACCTTGAGATATTCGAGGACAAGAAGTCCGAGTTTGAGTCGAGAACGCTGCCTATGATTTACGAGGAGCGCTATGGGTTTGAGGAAGCAGTTGCGAGAACGCTCCAGCTCATAAGGGAGTACGCAAACATCAGCAGGAAGTCACTCGACTACTTTGATGATTGCGAGAGCAAAGATAAACTCCTCGCAATGGTGGACTTCATGACTGCCGACCTGCTTAAGAACTACGTGAGCAAAAACAGAGAAGTCCTCAGGCTCCTTGAGAGCTACCAGCACACCTGAAGGCAAACTTTTATAATTTAAGCCAGCCAATAGGCTGACATGAATCTTGAAGGTGAACTGCTCAGGAAGCTGTACATCCACCTCGCCGCATCCTTCGCATTCGGCTTCGTAATCCTTCTATGGGCCTACGGTCTCTACGGAATCGTTACCACCATGAAAATTTACTTCCAGCCCCACTACGTGGCGCTGGCATTTACGCTGTATTTCATACTCTTCTCCGTTTTCCTCGAGCATCGTGGCGTTCAAATGCCCTACCTTCTTATGAGCGGGGCATTGCTTTCGTCAATCGCCACCTTCGTCTCGATATGTGTGGTCAATGGCGTGTTGTGGATAAACAACAACAGTTTTCCCCCGCTTGACAGCTTCCTTCTTGGTATATCTCTCTCATCTCTCGCCGCCTTTGTCATCATAAAGTTCGTGACAATGGAGTGGGTATGAGGATCGGGATAATCTCCGACGTCCATGCAAATCTGGTAGCACTTGAAGAGGTTCTCGAAAAGCTCACAGGCTGCGATGTGATTTATTCTGCTGGCGATGTTGTCGGCTATTACCCATTTCCAAACGAAGTTGTAGAGGTATTCAGGAGAGAAGGAATCGAGAGTGTGGCGGGGAATCACGACGTCGCCATCGCTTCTGGAGACTTTGCAGGAATGAACCAGATTGCTATGGAGGCAGGCATTTACACCAGGCAGGTTTTGACCGGAGAGAACTTAGAGTGGCTCAGAGAGCTTCCTCTCAACATCGAAACAAGCGAGCTCAGTATATACCATGGCATGCCCGCTGAAGGCGAGGCAGCCTATATTGTCTACATTTTTCCCGAAGACCCAATAACAGACGAATTTTTGAAAGATGCTGATAAACACATCGTTGTGGGACATACACACATTCAGTTCGTAAAGGAGCATGGTGGAAAGCTATTTTTCAATCCTGGAAGTGTTGGACAGCCGAGGGATGGCGATGCGAGAGCTGCATATGCAATCTACGACACCGAATCCGGAGAGCTGAGGCTTGAGAGGGTAGAGTATAACATAGAGGAGGTCTGCGAGGCAGTTGAAAAAGCAGGACTTTCGAGGTATCTGTGCAGCAGGCTTTACGATGGATATTAATCTAAATTATATTTTAAACATTATTAATATTTTTGACAAAGCTTTTATTTTTTACTGACATCGACGGAGTATGCGCAAGAAGGAGATAATTGTCATTCACTCCACGCTCTTCTGCATCAAACGCCTTTTCGAACTCGCAGGCATATCGAAATTTCAGGCATACAAAGAACTTGGTGTGTTCCCTTCCCATATCCACAAAAGCAAGCTGCACCACAAGAAGGCAATTATGCTGATATGTATCGAACTTCTCAAGTTTTTAAGCCCGCAGAACGTTGAAGATGCACAGCTTATTTTGGAAGAGATTTCTACAGAGTAAGGTCGTCTGTAAGTGATCATTATCATGTACTCTACAGCCACATTTAAGTATGTTAAGTTCCATAAGATGCACCCGCTCCAGAGGTGAACAATATGGGGGTTTACTGGTGTGACCTAGAAAAAACATACATCACAAAACACTCATGCAGAAGGATTCAATGCCCGATATGGGTTTTTAACGGTGGTGCGTGCTTTGGAGTGTAAATTCCTGTTTTTTCCTCTTTAATTCCGGCGATAACTGGTAGAGACTAAGTATTTTAAGCTAAAATCACCTCACAGCCCGCCAGTACCAATGGGTAAAATTTAAAGCTGCAGAAGCAACAGGCTGGGCATGCTCTGGGATTTCATAAAAAAGTACTACATCGATTCGATCGTTTACAAGCAGGGATACAACCCCGTTAACACGCTAACATGGGCTTTAATCCTTGTTGCTGCAGTCATCCTCATTTACAGAACCCTTAAAAAGTACGACGTAAAGTTCGATGAGAGGTTTGTGGCTGGAAACATCCCCTACGTAATCCTCGGTGCATCAGTTAGAGTCGTAGAAGACGCTGGTTTCCTCAACCCGCCCGTTTCGTACTTCTTCATGACTCCGTTAATTTACGTGGTCATATTCTGCATAGCCTTTCCGACGCTCGTACTCTCAATCAGGCTGAGAGGAGAGAGGTACTGGATTCATTACGGAATGCTCGGACTTGTTTTGTCATGCGGGGTTCTCGTGCTGCTCTTCTCAAATCTCGAAGTTGTGAACGCATGGATACTGCCTTCCACAATCATCCTTGCATCCCTCTTCTGCTCTGCTTACCGGCTGCTCACGTCAAAGTTCTACAGCCCCATGAGCAATCTCCTGAGCTATATGGTCTTCTTCTCCCACATGGTTGATGGCTGGGCCACGTTTTTCGGCATACAGTTCCTCGGATACTGGGAACTACATGTTCTCCCGAGGTTTTTGATATCGACGTTTGGGCCATGGATAATGATTCCTGCAAAGGTCATCGTTTTCGCGGCAATCCTCTACGTACTCGACTCGAGCAGAGATGAAGAAGACACAGAACTCATAAACTTCGTGAAGTTTGTCCTGATCGTTCTTGGCCTTGCCCCAGGGTTGAGAGATGCGCTCCGCATGACCTTCCAGGTGTAATCAGAATGGGTGCAAGTTGCAGAGTAAAGTTATAATGCTTGGAAGATAAAGGAATTTATGGAACCGGATATCAAAAATCACATTATTCTCGTAACAGCAGTTTTTGCAGCCTCCATCGTCGCTGGATTCTACCACGCCTCTGCCGATATTAAAGGGGCGGAAGGCAAGATTGAGGCAGTCTTTGAGGGTTTTGAATTTATCAAGGATGCTGGCCCTCTCACAATCTTTGCATTCATCTTTCTGAACAACTCCATAAAGGCCATAATTGCCACGGCAGCGGGGCTTTTCTTTGGAATATTTCCCCTGAGCTTTATAGCTCTTAACGGATACCTTATTGGCCTCGTCGTTTACGTTAAGGGGCTTGAGTTCGGTTTTGAGAAAACGCTACTCTACCTCGTGCCACATGGAATTCTCGAAATACCTGCAATAATTCTCGCGTGCAGCTACGGAACATGGCTGGGCACGAGATTTGTTAGACGCTTGAGAGGAGAAGATGTGGATCTAAAGGAGGACTTTAAAATTGCAGTAAGCAAATGTCTGAAAATAGTCGTACCCATGCTGTTTGTCGCTGCTCTGATTGAGACGTTCGTGACTCCCATTGTAGCTTCTTCGCTGCACTGAATTACTTGCCGCCGCATTCAGCAATGGCAGACCTTGACCAAGCCCCGAACAGAGAGTTAGAGGTCGGGTACCGTGGTGAAGCTACCACTGATCCCAAAGTCACCCGTAAATGAATATACAACCAGCTCAATCCGGCTTAAATCGGAGTATGGCAGCAATACCTCCAAACGCGTTGTATAGCATCGCCCCCTCCTCGCTCTCCGTCGAAAGGAACTCTACTTTGGCACCCATGGATTCCGCAAGCTCGGAAAGCTCAAGGATGATGTCCTGCCTCTCGACCTCCTCCATGGGGATGGCGTCTTCTTCGCAAACTGGCGGATTCGAAACGCCTTCTCTGACGGTTATTTCCCTCTCAGCCCCGCACTTGGGGCATCGGTACTTTACTCTCTCCAGCCTCAAGTCTTCGCTGAGCAGCAGCGTGTCAACCGCTCCAAGCGATATATACCTCCTCACTTCATCCTCTCCATACGCCGCAAGCCCGTCCTTTGCAACTTCTTTGAGGAACCTTCCCATGAGCCTCTTCTCCTTCATCAGGTCGAGTTCCTGCAGGACATCCTCTGCCTTCTCGACAAGCTCGTAGAGTCCGCTCTCATCGGTGTAGCTTACGTCAAAGAGTCCCACAACCTTCTTCTGAAGCTCGTGATGGAGGTATTCTCCTTCGTAGAACTCCTCTTTCGTTGGAGATGGTCCTCCAATCAGTATCCCGAGGAGCTGGTCTTTGTGGGGCAGTAAAGCTTCGGTAGCCTTCTCGCCAACCTTCTTGTAGAACTCGTGGATTGCTATCTCCCTGAGCCTCTCAAACCTCACGCTGCTCTGTCCACCCTGCCTGTGCTTGCCGGGGACCATCGACGTTGTGTAGCTCAGCGCTTCAATCCTCTTGCCCCTCAGGATGCCTATAGTTGCTTCCCTTCTGTCTATGACTATCAGCCCGTACATCTTCTTCTCTTTCAGCATCTCCTTAAGAGGTTCGAGGTAGAAGGAGGAGTCACAGTGGTACTTGTAAAGCGGCACAGGTTCTGGAGGCTCGATGATCTCGGTGATGTGCTTCTGCTTGCCGTTCATGTCAACAACACCGCTTATTATGACCATTCCATGCTCAGGGGGTTTCTTGAAATACTTGAGTCTCTGGAGTATTGCCTCCAGCCCGGCCATAACGTTCGTTCGGGTCTGCTTGGATTTGATGTTCGATGCCTGGCTGAGCTCGTTTCGCAGCTGCGAGGCTACATCTGCAATGTTCTTGTCCGGGGGAATATACAGGGTTATGAGTTCCGTCCCCCTACCCTTGAGCTTCTCAAGCTCCTCGAGCTTCCTCTTGAACTCGTACTCCAGCTTGGACGTCATGCTTCTGCCACCTCCATCCTAACCGCTGGCTTTTTTACGGCCATCTTCTTCTGCTGCCACGCTCTTATCGCTCTCAGCAGGTCTATCTTTCTGAACTCGGGCCAGTAAGCGTCGCAGAAGTAAGCAACGCTGTTGGCAGTCTGCCAGGGCAGGAAGTTTGAAAGCCTTTGCTCCCCACCAGTTCTTATCACGAGGTCAACGCTCGCGTAGTCGCCCTCACCGTAAAGGTATTTCTCAAGAGTTTTGGCGTCGATGTCTCTGCTTCGCAGTACTCCTCTCCTAACGTCGTGCAGCACGCCCCTTATTGCGTCGATCAGCTCCTGTCTGCCACCGTAGGCAAGAGCTATGTTGAGGTTGAAGTTTCCATAGCCTTGCGTTGCTTTCTCCACTTCTCTGATGGCCTCTCTAACGTATTCGGGCAGCATTTCCAGCTTTCCGATAACTTTAACCTTCACCCTGTTTCTGTGTATTCTCCTGTCCTTCGCGAGCCTCCTGAGTTCCTTCGCCACTAACTTGAATATGTTCTGCTTCTCCTCCTCGCTCCTATTGAAGTTTTCTGTGGAGAAAGCGTACACTGTAACGTTCTTTATTCCCAGTTCCCAGCACCAGTTGAGCACTTCTTCAGCCTTCCTCGAACCGAAGACGTGGCCAGCCTGCGGTGGCAGGCCGCGTCTCCTTGCAAATCTTCTGTTTCCATCCATAATGATAGCTACGTGGTTGGGCATTCCGAAGGGCTTAATCTCCTTTATGAGCATTCTTTCGTAGATGAACCTGATGAATCTGATCATTTTCCTTCGTACTCCCGAAGGATTTCCCTGACGAGATCTGCGTATTCGGGTTTGATATAGTACCTGTTCTTCTCTCCAAGCTCGGTTTTGATGATCCCGAGGCGTGCACACATCAGCCCAACCATCGCAGATACTCCGCGCTGGTTTATCGCCCTTGTACTGAGTCTCTCGAATATCTCGTCGGTAGTGTACTTTCCTCCTTCGAGGAGAATCCTGAGTAGTTCTTTCCTTATCCCACTTCTGTCTCTCTCGAGGTACTTCCTGAGTCTTGACTCAATTTCCTGCCTGTTCATGCTCTCACAGCGGTATCGATTCCACGACAATTCTCTTTGATGTCGGGTATCTCTCAATGATACTTACCTTAAGGCCGGCAGCTTTTAAATCTTCACTCCTTTCCTCCACAAACTCGATGGAGGTCTCCACTCCACCTTCCACAACCACGTATTCTACTCCCTCGGCATCGAGTATTTTCTTTGCAACCTCGATGTCGCCTTCAATAAACCCGCAGAGCAGAGTCCCGTCGTTTGTGACTCTGTAAAAGTCAGGGTGGTTGAATGCCATCCGTATGAGTCTTCTCCTAAGCTGGGCCTTGTCTTTAAAGAGAGCCGTGCAGTAGTGGAACTTTTCCACCACTTCGGCATACATCCTCGCTATTTCTCCGCTTTTAACATCTCCATAGAACTCTCCCGGCTCGTAGCCTCTGGCAATAAGCTCGTCGAAGTTGGTGGAGGAGAACTCGAGCTCGTTCAGGTTCATAAAAGCGTCGCACTCATTGACGAGCCTTGCAAGCTCCTCGGAAAACCTCAGCGCTGGAATCTCGATTCCTGCGTCCATGCCGAGCTTCTTCGCGTAAACGATGGGCTCCCTGAATCTCTCAACACCTTCAAGATTTATTGGATGAAAGCGGATTTCGTCGATATATTCTGCAAGCTTCTCCACTACGTGGGGTTTAGCAGGAATGCTCGTGTAGATGTGCACATGCAGGTCGAAGGACTTAAAGAGCTTTGCAAATTCGAGAACCTTTTCGAGCTTTATCAGTGGTTCTCCTCCGGTGATGGATGCTCCCATTGCATCCATCAGCTCTATTTCGGCAATGACGTCGTCAGCACTCCTTACCTCTCTCTCGTTGGCGAAAATGACATCTTTGCCCCTCCTCTCCTCCGAAATGGGGCAGTAGAAGCAGGAGTGCGGACACTCCCCAGTAACAAAGAGGACGAGTTTTGCGCCCCTCCTGCACAATTTGCAGCCTTCGCTCAGGTATCTGTAGTAGCTTCCAGCCTCTATTCTCTTCATACTTTCAGTCTTCTCTTCACCCACTCTATGCCAAGAGACTTGATGAAGTAGCCAGCCCTCGGCCCATACGTTTTTCCGAGAATGGCCTTGTAGATTGCTTTGAAGGCCTTCGCTGGCTTTATACCAAGCTCGTTTGCAACCTCGTAAACCAGTTCGTGGATGTCCTCAGGGTTCATGTCTTCCTTCAGCCTTTCCGCATACTCGTTGAGGAACTTCCTCTCCTCCTCGCTGAACTCCACATCAACGCTGTCCTTAATCTCAAACTTCAACTTCTCAGGTGCGAACTTTTCAAGCCATCTCTTCGCGTAAACAAGCCTTCGCTCCACATCCTTCCTCGTAACCTCATCGATTTTGTAACCCGTCCTTTCGAGAATCTTGAGAACTTCGTCAAGGTTCCACTTAGCGATCTGACCAACGACTATTAGGTGTCTGAAAGGCACCTCAGAATATTCCACCTTTTCAACCATCGAAAGCTCTACGCTTCTATCCTTGTTCATCGCAGCCTCCTCGAACTCATCAACGAGGTCGAGAAGCGCCGCAGGATCGAACTCTATGTGCCTTTCAGGCTTGGAGCGGATGATTATGTAACGGACAATTTCAGGAGGTAAAACATCAACCATTTCCCTTACAGGCACTACAATGCCCTTCGAGCTCTTCATGGCTCCTACGCCCTTCAGGTTTATCCACTCGTAGACTATGGGGAAAGGCGGCTCGAAGCCAAAGACTTCCCTCGCCAGTCTCACGCCTGTGTCGTAGCTTCCACCCGCTGCTGCATGATCTTTTCCGAAGGGCTCGCACGTAATGCCGAGGATTTTCCATCTTGCCGGCCAGTCAATACGCCACGCGAGCTTTCCTCCTCCCTTGTACGAGGCTTTTCCTTCGTGCCCGCACTGGCAGGAGTAGTATATCCAGTCATCATCGAAGCCTGTAACCCTTGCAGAGTTTATTCTACCACACTTCTCGCAGAGAGGCATGAAAGGACTCCAGCTATCGTCAACAGCCCTTCCCGTAACCTCTTTTATTATCTGGGCGATTTTATCCCTGTTCCTGAGGGATGTTTTTATGGCTTCCTCGTACCTCCCTTCCTTGTACATCTCATCAGCCTTCTCAACCCTGACATCTATGCCGAGGATGTCGAGAGATTCGAGGAAGGGCTGGAGGAAGTGCTCTGCATAACTTTCATGACACCCCTCGGGGTCGGGAATTTCGCTGAGGGGCATACCCACGTAGTTCTCGTATTCTTCGGGAAGGAACGGATACCTCTTTCGCAGCGGGTCGAACGTGTCGGCTATGTAGATCATCTCCGCTTCTCCGCCCCTGTCTATGACGGCCCTCCTTACCGCATCGGCCGTAAGCATTTCTCTCAGGTTTCCGAGATGAATGTGGCCTGAGGGGGTTATACCCGTGGCTATCCTGTGTTTCTTTCCCCTCTTCAGCAGTTCATCTGCAATACAGTCAGCCCAGTGAATTTCGTGACTCATAGTAACACCCGAAACGCTGAGCACTTTAAGTGCTGGCTATTTATGCGTTACTGCGGGACGATTAGGCTTATTAACAGATGGCACGGGAAAGGGGCATGGCAAGGAGGCTCTACATTGCTGCTTTATTTTTAACCATGCTCATATGGGCCGGCTCATTTATAGCGATAAAAATTGCGCTCAGGGAGCTTTCACCCTTCAACCTCGCTTTTTACAGATTTCTGATTGCAACACCTCTCATGCTCATCGCGTGCAGAAATCTCAGATTGCCTGAGTTGAAAGATTTGCCAAACATCGTTGTTCTCGCCCTGACGGGGGTGACTCTTCTTTACGCTGTTCAGTTTCTTGCGCTTAAACTCACGACTGCAACCAACGCATCCATCCTCATAAACACCTGTGCGATCTTTATAGCCCTGATGTCGTACATTTTGCTCGGAGAGAGATTTACCGGGCTAAAGGTTGCCGGAATCATTGTATCCTTTGTAGGAGTGGTTATGATAATCTCCAACGGATTTAATGCGGGCTTCTCTGGACAAACGGCTCTTGGAGACGTTCTCATGGTCTTCGATGGCCTGCTGTGGGCAATCTACACAGTTCTCGGTAAGCGCCTGCTCGAAAAATATGGGGCTGGAGCGCTTACAGCCTATGCCTTCGCAGCGGGCACTTTTTTACTGCTCCCATTTGCCCTTTATGAAGGAATCGAGGACATTTTCTCCCTGACTCCTCAGGCCTGGGCTTCACTACTATATCTCTCAGTCCTTTGCTCCGTTTTCGCATACGTCGTATGGTATGCAGCGCTTTCGCACATGGACGCGACGGAAGTAGCAGTCTTCGTTTACCTTGTACCTCTCTTTACGGCCATCATGGCGGTTTTTCTCCTTGGAGAGGAGATAACACCATTTATTGCTGTCGGAGGTGTGCTGACGATAGCGGGAGTATACATGGTGGAACAGTACTCTTTTAGGCATACCGAAAATCTTAAATAATTTAGGACTACCTAACAGACTGATGAGTCTTACTCCACTTGCACTGATGAAAGAAGGTAGCAGAGGTATCGTTGCCAGCATAGCCGGTGGAAGAGGAGCTCACAGAAATCTCGAAGATCTCGGAATCGTCGCTGGAAAGGAAATCAGAGTTATCAGGAACTCCGGCGGGGCGGTTCTAGTTGCCGTTAACGGAACTCGCCTTGTTGTTGGCAGAGGACTTGCCATGAAGGTGATGGTAGATGCTGAGCAGAAGAACTGAAGACTACCTCGAAGCAATATATCAGTTGAGCATGGAGAAAGGTTACACGAGAATAAAGGACATCGCCTCAAAGCTGAACGTAAAGCCTGCAAGTGTTTCGGAGATGGTTGCCAAGCTCGCAAAGGAAGGTTACGTTGTTTACGAGAAGAGGCTTTTCGTGGCCCTTACGGAGAAGGGCAAAACTGTTGCAGAGAGCGTGAAGGAGAGGAGGGAAATTCTCGTAAAGTTCCTCGTTACCCTTGGTGTTCCGAAACACATTGCGGAGGAGGACGCGTGCATAATTGAACACGTTCTGCATCCTGAAACAGTTACGCAGCTTAAGAAGTTCGTGAAGTTTGTTGAGGAATCCCCAATTGACCCGAAGTGGCTGAACCACTTCAGAGAGTTCTGCCGGAGCGGAGTGCATCCGTGTAAAGTTTCTTTGAGGTAACCGATAACCCGGATTGGAAAGATTAAAAATAGAAGATTACTTGCCCACAAAAACGGGCACTTCTGCTCTTCTCACCACGCAGTCGGCTGTGCTTCCGAATATGCCACCGCCAGAGAAACCCACCATTATGAGTGTCGCCCCTTTCTCCTTCGCAACTCTAAGGATTTCCTTGCACGGCTTTCCTTCCGCTATAACCTTCTCTACCCTGTCTAACTGGGAGGCAATGCTATCAAGCTTCGACTCAACTTCTTCCCTGTCCTCTCCCTTTTCCATCACGTGCAGCAGCACGACTTCCCTGCCTGCCATGCCTTTAACGTAGTCAAGCAGTTTTTCTGAACTCGGGGAGAAGTCAGTGGCGTAGAGAATTCGGTCGAGCATTTTTCCGAGTGCTAGCTCGCAGTAGTAGGCTCCGTCTTTTTCGGCAACTTTGAGCTTTGTTACGATTACAGGAACTTTTGACGTTCTGAGCACACCCTCAGAAACGCTGCCAAGGAAGGTTGTGGAGAGCATCCCCCTTCCCTTGGCACCCATGAGTATTGCCGAGACATTTTCCTCATCAGCAACCTTTGCGATTTCTGTAACTGGGTCTCCTACTGTTATGACGTACCTGGCCTTTATTCCCATCTCCTCGACGATCTTTGTCCTTTCTTTGAGTTTCTCCTCAGCAACCTTTGTCGCGTCTCTTATCAGGTCTTCAGCGCTCACACCAGCAAAGGAGTCAACGTACTCCAGGATTTCTCTTTCAATCACATGGAGGAGGATTACCTCCTTCACTCCAAGCTCAATGAGTTCCTGACCGCATTCAAGGGTCTTGTCAGCGTACCTTGAAAAATCAGTGGGAAAAAGAATTCTATCAAGCACTCGTGACACCTCCTGCTGCTGGCACCCTTTCCATGGCCTCGAGCTTCTCCAGTGTGCCCTTCTTGAGCGCTCCGATGTTCAGCATGTCGAGGACAGCGTGAGCAAAGTTTCCGTGTACGACTGAGAAGACTATTGCTGTGACAACTACTCCAAGTGCCGAAACTATGGTCTTTGAAGTTGCGAATGCCGTCCATGCGTCTGCGTATTTGAAGAGGAGCGCGTAGCATGTCATTGAGATTGCTCCCCAGAATACTGCCTTAGGCAGCAGCTTCTTCCTGTCAACGCTGCTTGATACCAGGGCATCCTCAAGCATGCCTCTGCGAGCAAGCTCTTTCCTTACCTTTATCATGGGTGTCAGGACGATTATCGCACAGGCAACCATGGCCATGAGCATTGTCCAGAATACCAGCTGATCTACCAGAGGTATCATTGACTCGTCAAGGGAAATCCACCCGAGCTGGTGGAGGTACTTGGGGATTGCCAGTGCCCTGCTAACCGTAACGATCAGCATTACCACTGCCATGGCGAGCTTGATCATATACTGCTTTACGTAGGTAGTTCCCACTGCTCCAATCTGAACGCCGAACAACGATCCGGCAAGAATAAGTGCTGTCATTCTGAAGTCAACAGCGCCGAGCTTGTATGCCCACGTGAATGTTCCGGTTAAGCCCATGACGAAGGCTACACCCAGCTCAGTACCACTTGCAACGGCACTCGGAGCACCTATTATGTATATCATCGATGGTACACCTATGAATCCACCAACTGCAATGGTTGCTGCAAGGAATCCAGTTGCAAAACCAGTCGGTATCGTGAGCCAGAGAGACTGCTTTCTTCCCGCAACCTTGAAGTGAATTATCGGCGGAATTCTGAACTTCTTCTCGAGCTTCATGGCGAGCTTCGGCTCTGTGTCCTCTAACCCGCCCTTCTTCGCCTTTATAACGTCCTTAATGCAGAGGGCTGCAACAGCTGGAAGAACGATCAGGAACGCCAGGCTGACGTACAGGTTTGTTCCAGCAGTTCCGAGAGCCTCCAGAATCATCTCCTGTACTTTAATACCCACCTGAACTCCTGCTATTGCCGAGAACGCCATCAGGACTGCAAGCTTAACGTCGAGGTGTCCGATCTTAGCCCTCCTCCATGCACCAACCATTGCCTTCGGGAACTTGTGGCACATGTTACTCGCAACCGCAATAGGGCCGGGAGCACCAATAGACATCATTCCAGGTGTAAGTACGAATGCTCCACCGCTGCCAATAAAGCCACTCAACATACCTCCAAGAATGCCCAGGAATATCAGAAACAGCGCCTCTTTCGGCCCTATTGCTATAAACATATCCGGGGTTATGGTCGCGTCTGGTGGAGGCAAACCTCCCATTTTCACCACCCCTCCTCAGTCGAATTTACTTCTACGTAGTCGTCCATCTTTTCACCTCTATTTTGCTATCAAAACAGGTGTTTTTGCTTCAGCAACAATCTTCTCAGCCAGACCCTTTGAAAGTCCCTTGAGCGGGGACTTCCTGCATCCCACGATTATAACATCAGGCTTCAAGGTCTTCTCAGCCCTGAGTACCTCCTCATCAGCAATTCCAAAGTGCATGCCAACGAATCTTGCATCTACGCCCTCGCTGGTAAGCTTCGAGATGACTTTTTCCACGATCCTCCTGCCCTTTTCCCTCATCTCGCTGAAGAATCTCTTTTCTTCCTCAACAGATACCATGGGCGGAATGGGTTCCATGTCTACGATGTACTGCACAAGTACTACTGCATCGAAACCCGATTTCACAAATTTTACGACACGCTCAGCAACGTCAGTCCCTGTGGAATCACTGATAACAAGCAGGACTCTTGCCCTGTTCTCTGGTATAGCCTCGGATTTATTACTCTGCACTGTTATCACAACTACCTCACCTCCTCGCTGCCGGTGGTGTCCAATCTTTTGAAAATAAATCTTTTTGTGATAACTTAATATCTTTTATTGAACTTCACTACCATTCACTATCAGGATCGTACCATAGAATGATAAAGCACTACATTTTCGGATAGAATATTATAGTTAGTTATAATTTATGAAGTAAAATTTTTAAATCGTGGGTGTGCTGCCATACATCATGGCTGAGAAGCTACGTAGAATATCAGTGGCAGTCGATGAAAGAACCAATGATCTGCTTAAAACTCTTGCAAGAAGAAAAAATAAAACCGTTTCAGAAATAATAAGAAGTGCTATCGGTATGTACTCAGAAATTGAGAACGGTGCTGGAATTTCACCAGAGAAGACCGTTGAATACCTTGAACTCCTGTCAAGCAAGGACCACGTCATAGTTGACATAGAACTGTGGACGGCCATACTCGACGAACTCACGCAGAAGGGTTCCGAGGAATTCTGGGAACTCGTCGAAAAGATAGGCTACGAGCACGGAATTCAATATAAGGCTATGGGAATGACGAGAATTGATGACATACTGTCGCACCTTGAAAAAGAGAACTGGTTCAAGGTAAACACCAACAACGGGAGCTACACACTTGTACTGTTCACAAGGAGTGAGCAGAGAATTCTTAAAGTGTTTCTTCAGAGCATGTTCAAAGCCATCGGTCTCCCGGTAGAGATAATCGAGGGATTCAGAAAGCTCATAATCGTCAAGAAGAACTGCTCTACTGACGCTCTTTGCTAAGTCTGTACAAGATGTGTGAAACCCCGACAGGTAACTTTATTGTCGGGGAGTAGCAATTGGTCAGTATTCTAAATTGTGCAATTTAAAATAGCCTGAGGATTAAAATTGTAGCACCATAATTTATTAAAATAGTTACATTAAATAGCATCACTTAGCTATCAGCACAGGTGTTCTCGTTTCCGCAACCACGGTAACTGGAAACCCTTTCATCGCCTTCTTTATTGCCTGCTGTCTTTCGTGGATTACTATCACGTCCGGTCTGAGCTGTTTCTCGTACCTGAGTACGCCCTCAGCTGCAAACCCGAAATACATCCCGGCAGGCTTTGCGTCAAAGCCATCACTCTTTAACTCAGATATTACCTCCTCAAGAACCTTTGTACCCTTCTTTCTCAGCTTATCGTAGAACTTCCTGTCAAGGCCTGCAAAGATGTCCGATGGCAGATAACTCAGATCGACCACATAAAGCACATAGATTTCCGGATTTTTCCAGGGCTTTGCCACCTGCTCAATGTTGTCCGCAATCTTTTTGCTGTCATCGTATTCATCTATTACCGCAAGTATTCTCGGTCTCTCCTCATTTTCCTGAACTTCACATTCAACATCCACCTCAGACACCCCCTCAATATGCGATATTCTCAGTTTCAAAATAAATATGTTTTTATTATTAGATAATATCTATTATTCAGTTTCACTCCAAGTTAATATCAGATTCATCGCAGATAGTACATTAAACATGAGTTGCCGTTCCACATAGTGACCCATTGATAACCATACTGCCATGGTAATAATATTTATTAAATAAATTTTTAAATCTGTAGGATACAATAGAGTTTATGGCAGAAAAGCTCAAGAGAATCTCAGTAGCTGTTGACAGCGATACAGACAGGATACTTAGAATACTCGCAAAAAAGGAAAATAAAACAATCTCCGAAATAATAAGAAATGCCATCTCCGTTTACTCCGAATTCGACAAGGATAAAGAGAAAGGTGTTTCTCCCGGGAAAACCAAAATTTATGCTGAGTTGCTCGCTGGAAGGGAGCACGTAATCGTGGACATAGAGCTCTGGGTAGCGATGCTCGATGAGCTGAACGAAACTGCATCAGAAAAATTCTGGGAAATCGTAGAGAAGATAGGGTACGAGCACGGCATTCAGTACAGGATGAAGGGACTCTACAGCCTCCAAGATGTCCTCACACACATGGAGAATGAGAACTGGTTCAGGGTTAAGGCAGATGAAGGAATATACACCCTGATTCTTTCGGCAAGAAGCGAGCAGAGAATTCTCAGGACGTTTTTCAAAGGTCTTCTCAGGGCACTGAACATTGATGCCGAGATGGTGGAGGGTCTGAGGAAACTCATTATTGTAGTGAATTCAGACGGGCACGTTAAGGAGGAGGAATTGGTTACATCGTCCAGTACATCCTGATGTTCTATCGGTCAGAACTGGAAGTTCAGTAGTAGGCCTTAGGTGTTCTGTTCAATTTAATGATTGAGACGACTTCACGGGGCCATTAGAGAATTTAAGGAATAAGCTTTTATAGGGGAGCGAGCATAATTAAAAACATGGCGGACGCGCTGTTTGTTCTGGCTCTCGGGCTCTTCGCCCTAACGTGGATTAGCCTCATGCTGAGTTGATGAGTTCGAGGACCTTGCTGACTGCCTTGGGAATGGCATTTTTTACTTTTTCAGATAGCTCAAAGCTTTCTTCAATCTTCTCCGGCTCAACACCCACGACGAGAATTCTTTCAGGTAGATTGTACGCAAGCTTTCCAATCTCTATTGCCTTAACCAGGTCGAGATCGTGCATGGAGAGCATTGGGCCCCTGTTCTTTGCATCGCCTATTTCAAAAACAAAAAGTTCGCCCGGCTTACCGCCTGCTTTAACAGCGTCAACAATTATTGCAAAATCTGCATTGTCTAAAAAATTAAGAATTTGAAGGCCAAGCGTTGCACCATCGTAAATTTCGACGTTCTCGGGCAGTTCGAGCTTCCTCAACTCTTCGACGACTTTTACGCCAAAGCCCTCATCGCCGAGCAGTATGTTTCCGATGCCGACCACTACGATTTTCTTCATTCTCTGACTACCTTCTCCTTCCTCCTGCCTGATATCATCGACGGCAGCACACCAAAGATCAGCACTGCGTAGACGTGCATGAACATTACCATGGCGAAGAGGTACATGCCGAATCTGTGAATTGCTCTGAGCAGCGCGTAACCGTCGTAAGCTCCGAAGAGTGGCGCGATTGAAGCTGCAAAGTCGATTACCGGCTGGAAGAACTCCCTGTAGTACATGGCAAGTCCCGTTATGCCCATGAGCATCGCGAGGACGAAGTATATCCACCAGACCATGACTTCCGTGGGTATTATCTTCTCCACGTACTCGTTCTTATCGGGATTGTAACCCCTCGGGTCTTCGATGTGTGGCCCGATGCCAAGCCAGGCCTTTGCTTCAGCGATCAGGAACTTTATGCTGTAGGGAATCCTGCCAAAGCCGAACCACTTCCACTCTTCGGCGATTATGTAGTAGAGCATCAGGAACCATAGCGCCCCAAAGACGAAACTGACGGTTATGTGCACAGCAAGGCTCTGCCCACCCCCAAGAATCCTTACTCCGTAAAGTCCAGCCATCTGCATGCCTGTAAAGGCAAGAATGAAGCCGGTGATGACTATGGCCCAGTGGCACATCCTGTAAAAAAGTGAATGGCGGTAGACTTCCACCGTTTCGGCCATACGCATCACCGCTTTTCGATTATGTGGACACCGCACGCAATACAGGGGTCGAAGCTCCTGACGATGGTTATTGCGAGAGATGTGTTGTACGTCACCCCATTTGCTGGCTCCATGTTGAGTTCTGCAAGTCCGAGAGGTGTTAGGGCTGTTGCAAGGGCATCACCCCACGTTACCTTCTTGTTTATGCCCAGCGGTGAGAGGTCGATGTCCTCTTCGGGGTACAGCACATTGCATATCTCCGGCACGCTGAGGTTCTTTGGCAGCCACGTGCCTTCAAGCGCCTTTTCGACTGGCCCGGGCTGACCCATATCGTCTCTCGGCCCTAAATTCCACGTTGAAGGTACGATACACTGGTAGTTGTGGATCTTCTTGTTCTTTATGTTGGTGTAGTGCAGCAGTGCTCCACGGGGAGCTTCCCAGAGACCAAAGCCCTCTGCGTTGTCTGGAACGTACTTATAGTCTGGAATTCTTCTGTCAACGATGTCGCCGCTCATGTACTGCTTGAGCTCTATTGCCCACTCCATTACCTTCGTTGCGAACCAGACAGTCTGGGCTACTCTTGCAGCCACCCTGTCGATTACCGAGCCCTTGGGGTTCAGCACGTCCCACTTGAAGGTGAAGGTCTCTCCAGTTACGGGGTTGGTAACGTCGATCTTCCAGTGGAGGCCAAATGTGTTGATCATCCTTGCGAGAGGTCCAACTTCGTATACCTTGCCCTCATAGCGGGGAGCCTTCATCCACGCGTAGGCTCCAGGCTTGTCCTTCCTTACTATTACATCGCCCTCCCTCGGGTGTCTGCCGGAAATGCTGTCGTCGTAGCGTGAATACTTAACGTACTCGGCAATCTTACTGAGATCGAACTTCTTGAAGTCTCCATCCCATGCTCCGGCCTTTATCAGGGCGTTGTCTCTGTAAGTCGGCTTTCCATCCTGCGCCTCAACCCACTTGTCGTAGTCGTTCACGTCCGGGAATAGACCGTAGCTCAGGAAGTTTCCATACGTTGGGCCCAAGTCCTGCAGTCCTCTAAAGTCTATGTCGAGCAGCGCACTTACCGCTTCGCCAACGTGCTCGTTTCTCTCAACAAGAGCCATCAAATCGGGAACCATTGTGTTCACGGCGAAATCCCAGAGTTCTGTCATGTTGGTAAGCGTGGTTGCAATTCTGTCGAGAGTTGGCTTGACGGTCACACCACCAGGATACTCACTCGTGTGGTGGGGGAACTTACCGCCCCACAGCGCTACAATCTCGTTAGCCTTTCTCTGCATTTCTATACACTTCACATAGCTCGAACCAAGGCCAAGTTTGGCAATTCCTGGTTTACCCAGTGCCGGCGGAACCATCGGCGGGTACTTGCATATAACACCGAGTTCTGGGCCAATGAGCAGGTACGTGTGAATCATGTGGTCATAAACGTAGTATGCTCCGTGCAGGATGTTTCTGATGAGTATTGCCGCGGGAGGCGGTGTAACTCCATAAGCGTGGTCTAAAGCCTGTATCGCCGTCTCACCATGCGGGGCTGGACAGACTCCGCATATTCTCTGGGTTATGAAAAACGCGTCTCTCGGGTCTCTCCCCCTGAGAATGATCTCAAAACCTCTGAACAGGTTTGTGTGGCTGTAAGCCTCTTTAACAACCGTCCACGTTCCTGTCGAAGTGGTAATATCCTGAGTTTCCATTGAAATGCCGAGATGGCCCTCAATTCTTGTTACGGGATCCATTACCACCTTTGCCATACTTCCACCTCCTTACTCCTTCTTCTCCTCGTGTTTTCCTTTACTCGCAACGTGTTTTACCGCATGTATCGCTATACCCGCAGCAGTAGCTGCAAGTATTCCCTCACCGATCTTTGTGGCGTTGAAACCGAGAACAGTCGGAAGCTCAGAAACCTCCGAATAGAACGGCGAGAATCTGTCAGGCCATCCCGGTTCAGCACATCCTATGCACATGTTCGTTTCGACACAGTAGCTTGTGTGGTTGTTCCATTTTCTGAGTGCACAATCAGTCCAAACTATTGGACCCTTGCAACCCATCTTAAATCTGCATCCCTCTTCTCCAGGTCTTGTGGTAAATAGTCCCCTGTCGTAGTACGGTCTGTAGGGGCACAGTTCGTCGTGCATGTTGGTGCTAAAGAAGACCTTCGGCCTACCGTATTTATCAAGTTCTATCGGGGCACCTATCATTACCGCTGCAAGAATTACAGTTATGTGATCCGGATGAGCAGGGCAGAATGGGAGGTTGATTACAGTTTTATTAATTCCAACCTGCTTCAGGAACTCTTGCACGCTCATGGCTCCGGTTGGATTTGGCTTCGCAGCAGGTATTCCGCCAAAAGTCGCACACTGCCCTACCGCAACTATCGCATCCGCGATTTCTGCAGCTTCTCTCAAGTGATCTCTGAAATCCTTGCCAGCGATCTCACAGTACCCTTCCTCCTGCACCGAACCCTCCACGACAAGAATTCTTCTGCCTTTCGTTCCCTTTTCCCACCTTTCCTTCTTTAGTCTCTCTGCAAGGCTTCCCGATGCGGGATGAATTGTTTCCATGTAATCAGGCAGAGCAATCGGTAATCCAGACGTACCCACAGTTATTTCCGTCAAAATCTGGACCAAGTCCGGCTCGGTTGCCTGGGCAAATGATATCGTGCAGCCAGTGCAAGCAGCACCGTTGAGCCAGCAGATGTGCCAGTAGTCCTTGACTTCTGTAAGTGCTTCAACGATTTCGGATTTGTACGTTGTGAGAAAGGCCGTTGCTCCCAGCGCTGCAACTCCCTTCATAAAGTTTCTTCTGCTAAGTTTCATGCCTTCACCTCCTATCAAATTGTCTTGATGTTAATCCTTATTGTGAGGTAGGGATTATTTAAACTTTTTTCAAATTTCTCAAGTATAAATTAAAAACTAAAGAACTTAACACTTAGTAACACTTTTTTCCTAACTTCTTATCATCCAAGACCTCAAACTAAAAAAGAGGTGTTAACTTAGCAAACCCTCGGAATGGGGTCTGCAGTTGGAGGTGGCATAATTTTGCGGGTGCCTATGGTCGTTTCTATAACAACCTCCCTAAACTCCGAAGTAGCGTAACCGACAATTGCAGCATCTTTTTGTCCAGCTTTTTTCAGAGCTTTAAGCACCTCTTCAGCCAGATCTGCAACGACACCCATTACGACTTTGCCCTCATTGGCCATCATGAGCGGATCGAGGCCAAGCACATCGCAGAAGCTCTTCACGTCATCTCTTATCGGTATTTTCTCCTCCTCGATGAGAATTCCAACGCCGCTCTTCTCGGCTATCTCGTTGAGTGCCGCGGCAATTCCGCCTCTCGTTGGATCTTTCATGGCAGTAATGCCACCTGTCTCAAGAGCATTCTTCAGGAAAAGCCAGACTGGATAAACGTCAGATTCTACGTCGAGTTCGAATCCAAAACCCTCTCTGCTCGCCATAATGGCTGCTGCGTGCTCGGCTATGTTGCCGGTGATTATTACTGCGTCTCCCTCTGCGAGTCCTCTGTCTCTGACCCACGAATAGGGGTAGCTACGATATTCCCTAACGATGCTAAGGTTCTTCTCGAGGTGCTCGTTTCTCAGGCCAATGCCCGTAGTGTTAACAGCAATCCCTATATTCGCTTCAACCACCTTTGTATCCCCGGTTATTATCTTTGCATCTATTTTTTCGAGCCATTCAGCCATGTCATCGAGAATTCTGTCGAGAGTTTCGACGGAGAAGCCATCCTGAACTATGAGAGACATGGACATGACTGCCGGCTTCGCTCCCATTACTGCGAGATCGTTAGCAGTACCGCAAACTGCAAGGCTGCCTATGCTTCCTCCCGGAAAAACCGGTGGACTTACGACGTATGAGTCTGTTGTGAACGCGTAGCCGTTGAAATCGGAAGAATCATCAAGTTCTGAGAGGGCAATTTCTCCAGCCTTTGAATCGAACCTCGATATGACGTGCTTCCTGAGAAAATCCATCATGTACTTTCCGCCGGCTCCATCCTCCTTTCTTATCAACTTCATGCAAGCTCCTCCAGAAACTTCGAAATATAAATCTGCCCAAAACTTATGCCGTTATCTCCTGCAGCAACTTCTTCATTAACGAAAAGTCTGATTTCCTTCTCGCTGAGATACTTTTCAACGAGGGGTGTCAGGTAGGAGTTGAAGGCAACACCACCACTCATAACGACATCGGCTTTTGCCTTCCTTGCTGCCCTCGCTGCAATCTCCGCAAGTCCGCAGGCGAGATAGTCTATCACCTGGTAGGCGATTGTGGATTTAGTCTCCCCCTCCAGATATCTTTCAAGGGCGTCACAGATGACTGGTTTTACCCTCAGTACTTCTACCTCCGACGTCTTTGCCTCAAACCCCTCTGTAATGCATGGAGATGGATAGATTGCCTCTTCTCTTTCGCTTGAAATTATGGGCTCGTAGTACGGCTCGCCCTCCTTTACGCACGCTTCAAGCTTCATCGCTGGTTCTCCTTCGTACGTCCTTTCGAAACACAGCTCGAGCATGGCAGAGCACGCGTCGAGATATCTGCCGGCTGACGATGCCTTTGCCAATGCCAGACCCTCGTCTATTTGCTTCGCAAAGAGCTCGAAGTTTTCACCCGACCTCAGATATCTGCTGTAGGGTTCGAGAATGTTGTAATCTCCCTTCTCAGTATACACAGCCGAGAACAGCACTCTGAGCGGGAAGCGAACTGCAAGATCTCCTCCAAGAAGCTCGAGGGTCTCAAGCCTCCCCACGCGTTCAAATCGCCGATTTTCGAAATCTATCAGGAGAACCTCACCACCCCATGTAGTGCCGTCAAAGCCGTAGCCAACACCGTCAACCGCTATGGCAACAGCCCTGTCTATCCCTCTTTCCGCCATAACGGACATTCCGTGGGCGAAATGGTGCTGAACTCTGACGAGTTTGGAATTCGCATCCTCGGCCAGCTTTTCGGCAAAGCGGGAGGTGTTGTAGAGCGGATGGGCGTCGCATATCACTGCATTGATGCGATCCATCCGCAGGAAAGATGTAAAGAAATCTATGGCTTTCTTGAAAAACTCGTTATAGGTCCTGAAGTTTGCCGTATTGCCTATGTACTGGGAAAGGACGACTTTACCATCCTTAAGCAGGGCTATGGAGTTGTAGAGTTCTGCTCCCAGAGCGATTGCGTTGATATTAACGTTAAGGCTGAAGGTTTTTGGGACGAAACCTCTGGAACGCCTGATAATCATCCTGTGATTTCCCACGAACTTAATCACGGAATCGTCAACCCTGTTGGCAATTACGAGGTTGTGGCGAAGCACGGCGTCAAGAGCTAAGCTGAAGACACCATCATCGATGAACATAGGTTCTCCGGGCATGTTTGCAGATGTGAGAACGATGAAGTCTGCTTTCAGGAAACGAAAGAGTATGTGGTGAATCGGGGCATATGGCAGCATTATGCCAATGGTATCGAGATCTGGTGCAACTGCGAAGAATGAATTAACGTCCTTCTTCCTCAACACGGTTATGGGACGGATGTAGCTAAGCATTTCGTTTTCCTCTTCGCTGCTGAGTTTTGCCACCCTTTTTACAGCTTCCACATCCCTCGCCATTACTGCAAAGGGCTGCTGGGGTCTGTTCAGAATCTTCCTGAGATTCCATACGACTTCATCATCTGTAATACATGCGATGTGGTATCCGCCGAGACCCTTGATTGCAATGATTTTGCCAGAATCTATGAGTTCCGCAGCCCTTATTATTCCATCGAGTCCTCTTATTATCCTGTTTCCAAGAACGAGCTCGTAGTCCGGCCCACATTGTCTGCAGGCGATGGACTGCGCATAGTAACGCCTGTCTTCAACATCCCAGTACTCTTTGCTGCATTCGCTACAGAGCGGAAAGTCCACGAATGTCGTGTTTTCCCTGTCGTAGGGTAGTCTTACCGCTACGCTGAAGCGGGGCCCGCAGTCGGTGCAGGAGATGAAGGAGTAGAGATACCTCCTGTCTTTAGGGTTGAAAAGCTCGTTAAGGCAGGCGTCGCATGTGGCAACATCCGGGGGAGGAAGAGAGAGTTCCTTTCTGCTTCCGCCGCTTTTTTCAATTGTAAAGTCCTCGGGAGGTTTTAAATCGACTTCTTCCACCCTTACAGACTCAACGACTGCAATGGGCGGCTTCTCTTTCCTGAGTCTCTCGACGAATTCGTCAACCCGCGAGTCTATGATAATTTCAACCGTGCCGTCACCGGTATTTTTCACATAGCCTTTGAGTCCCATTGACTTTGCGAGCCTGTAAACGAAGGGGCGAAAACCGACTCCCTGAACGATTCCCTTTACCGTGAGTCTGTACATGGCAATCGGAAATAATTTGTTACCGATAAATAAATACTTGATGCTCAATTTACTAAACCTGTTTTTGTCAATGCTGAGTGAGCATCTGCAACGCACATTTCATACTTCTCACTACAAATTCCGAAAAATATATACCTGAACAGAAACAACAATAAATTGTGAGCGGAAATGATGGATAAAGTCCTGTTTCCTGTTGAGTTTATGAATCCTGTATCAAAGCTCGATTCACTGAGAAAATTCGCGAGAAAGGTCGTACTAACTCACATCGTCGAGATCATGCCCCTGTCATCTCATTTAGAAGTAAAAGAGGATGTTGAAAGAAGATTGGGTGGAATGGCCGAAAGACTCAAGGAAACGGGAGTTGAGACGAGAACAGTCGTGAAGATTGGCAATCCGGGTTTGAAGATTGCCGAGATTGCTGAGAGGGAGAAAGCCGACATGATTGTTGTTCCTGTAATGAGTGGTGGCTTCTTCAAAAGGCTGATTTACGGAAACATGGCAAACAACGTTCTAAAGTTCAGCAGGAGGCCGATTCTTGTCGTGAAGGATGGTTTTGACGATAACGCCTTTGAAAAGCCTCTAATATCCCTGCCCCTTGAGGATGCGGAGTTCTGTCTCGACATTATGGATACTCTCAAGGGAATCAGGAAGATGATTAAAACGGCCGTGTTCTACCATGCGGGCAATGGGAAAGAGGAGCTTGAGTACTACGCCAGGAAGCTCGGTGTGCCTTATGAAGTTGTAGTAGAGGAAAGAAAGAAGCTGCCGGAGCAGATTGTGAATGCTGCTGTTTCAACCAAGGCTACTTCGATAATCGTTGGCAGAAAAAGCAGGTTCTTCGACGATATTGTCATGCTCGGCACAGCCGCTTCGGTTGTTAGAAGGTCTCCTCTGCCCGTGCTCGTGATACCGAAGTAGAATAGAGTAAGATTATTTTATCAGATTTAATCACCACAAATTTTTTAGGTTGTCCGCTCAGCCATAATGCTTGTCAGGAGGTGAAATTGTGTACAAGGCAGTATTTCACGTAGATATGGATGACACACCTGTTTTCGAACTTACACTGGCCAACATAACAAACTTCCTGAAGGACGTGGGCGACGCAGAAGTAGCTTTGCTTGCCAACGGATTTGCTGTTAAGCTCTTTGTGAAAAGTGCAAATGAGAAGTTCAGAGAAAAACTTGAGGAGCTTCATAAGAAGAGAGTAAAGTTCTACGTCTGCAACAATGCCCTGAATGCCCATAAAATTAACAAGGATGAGATCTTTGAGTTCTGTGAAGTCGTGCCAGCTGGCATAACCAAGCTCGTGGAACTGCAGCAGGCAGGATACGCCTATATAAAGCCATAAAGAGTTTATATGCAGTAGATGCAAAAAATCGTCTTGGCTCAATTTAATGGAGGTGGTAGTAATGATAAGAAAGGTACTGTTCCCTGTGGACTTCTCAATAGTCTCTGAATACGCTTTCGGAAACTGTATACCCAGGTTCTTTGCTTCAGGAGCGGCTAACGAGCTGATCTTATTCTACGCCCTCGACCTAGTCCCCCAGTCAGCAGAGGAGCTCGAGGCTGTTGAGGAAATAGAAAGAAAGTACAAGAAGAGGATCGATGAAATCTCGAAGGAATTCGAGGAGATGGGAATAAAGACAAAGGGAATTGTGAGACTCGGAACTCCTGCCCTGGAAATTGCCAAGATCGCTGAGGAGGAAGACGTTGACCTAATATACATGCCAATGAAGGGCGAGAACATATTCAGAGAGATGCTGATAGGTTCAACAGCTGCGAACGTCGCAAGGGCTGCCAAGAAGCCAGTTCTCCTCGTAAGGTACGAGTGGGATAGAGGAAAGAAGTCCATCAAGTGCTACTGGGATGCAAAGAGGGTTTTCGAGAGGCCTCTGATAGCTGTAGATTTTTCACAGTGCTCGGAGAAGGTGATACGCTCAACTGATGTGTTCAAGGAGTTTGTCAAAGAGGCAGTTCTGATGCACGTCGTTGACTACGGAAGAGCTGACGAAGTGGAGGAGAACGCAAAGAAGGCAATGGAGGGTCTGAAGAGGTACGAAGAAATGCTCGACTTTCCGGTTGAAAAAGAAGTACACACGGGAGTTGCATCAAAGGAAATCCTCATGACTGCTCCAGTTAAGGGTGCCACGCTGATAGTAATCGGAAAGAAGGGCAAGAGCATAATCAAGGAGCTGCTCCTCGGCAGTACGGCAGAGAGCGTAATAAGGAATTCCGTGCTTCCTGTTCTTGTTGTGCCATGTGGGTAATTGAATAAACTTATTTCATCTTTCCCTATTTTCTTAAGATAGTTTTTGTTTTTTATGATGTTTGCTAAAAATTACGTAAATATTTGAGTGTTCGCTCCTAGGTCTCTCTTCGATCAGCATACATCGCAATCAAAATACTACGTCCCAATTTCGGCACTATGCTTGCTCCAACAACCGGGCACTTCACCATAAGCATGCAGAATCGTCTCCTCAAACCCACTGGGCTCCCATAGTTGCCCTGTCAGTTGTTTTCCTCCATGTCCAGCCTTTTATGCCTTATAACTTTTAAAGTCTATAATATTTTTAAGATATTTTATAGTGCAATCAGAGAAATAAAAGAGGACATATCTAACTCTACAAATTTACTTGTCAATTTTCTTAAAAACCTTCTTTATCTCAACGTCCCAGCTTAATCTTGCGTGTTCCTTACCGAGAGATTTCCTGTAGTCGGCTCGTATCTGCTGGTTTGCGACTTTTTCGAGTAGCTCGTCGTCTGCTGGTTCCTCGCCACTGACTTTTTTACACATGAAGATTCGTCTAACCAGAGGAGTATATTTGGCTTTTGATTGAGCAGAGCAGTTTTAAGAGCACATATAATTAACTCTTTCAGGATGGGACAGATTTTTATATCTCTCGCTTAAAATGCTTTGCATGCTTGATGCTTTAAATATAACAGCGTTAGCAATCTATCTCTTATGTTTTGCAGGATATCACGGGACATATTTCATCCTGCTAAAAAAATGTCCTCACAGGGCTGTAAAAGCCTACATCAACAAACTCAGGGAAGATGGAATTGAGTACATGATTAAGAGGGGAGATCAAATTGTCGTCGTGCAGGCACTCAGAGATGCAATAATGGTTTGCAATCTGTTTGCATCCTCTACATTGATTTTCATTGGTGCTATCCTGAACCTCCTCATAAACATGGATAAACTCGCCAGAAATATGGGTGTATGGAATCTGCACCATTTCCAGTTTAAGATTTTGTTTATGGTTGGAGTATTATCAGTCTCCTTTATTTTTCTGGTTTCTGCCCTGAGATACTACAGACTCGTGGCAGTACTGGTCATGGCTCCTCCAGAATCGATACAAAAGTACACCGGTGAGCCCGCTCACAGATATCTGGGAAAGGCCCTGAACAGCGGATGTACCTACTACACACTGGGAAGCCGAGGCCTCATATACAGCCTCCTGATACTGCTGTGGCTTGTAAATACAGAGGCATTCGTAGCGGTAGTGGTGGGTATAACCATACTGCTCGCAAAATACAGGGATTTCCGCCATAAGGCATGTTAAAACCATTAGCAGAGTTCAACCCATCTCTGCACGTTCCCAAGCTTCCACAAAACCTTCGACAAGTCTGTCGAGAAAACTCTCTTTATACGTTATAATAAGCCTCACAACCCTCTCAGGGTCCTTAACCTTGAAGTAACTCTCCCTCCCTTCCTTTTTTCTTTCGACGATCCCTACTTCCACGAGCTTATTCAGGTGCCACGAGACTGTAGATGGGGAAAGATTAACGCTTCTGGATATGTCTTTATTGTTCGCGCCGGGATTGCTCAGAAGGTGTATCAAAATACGTCTTGACGTTCTGCGCCTTAGAAAGGACAGTATCTTCCTGTCAGCCTCATCCAGCCGGCAATCTTTCGGAAAGTAGCGAATGTATTCACCGTCCTGCTCAGACCTTACTAAATTCTTCTTCTCCAGATAATGGAGGTGATACTGCAAATTCCCAACAGCTATCTTCAATCTTCTTTCAATTTCTCTGAAATGTATGCCGGGAGACGTTCTTATAAGTTCGTATATCCTTCTCCTCGTCTCAAGATCGATTTCCATGCTTCACCTACTCTTTTACGACCATTGCAGAAAAGAACAGCAGCAGTATTACAAAATCGAGCAGATTCGCTGTAACATCGATGATGTCTCCTTTTTGAGGGATCAGGATGTCAGAGGCCTTCAGGAAGCCCTTTAGAGCGTAAAAGAAAAATGCTGCTGAAACGAGCATAAGCTTTCTCCTTCTTTCCCGCAAGTAAGCTATGGCTGAGATAGTAAATATTGCAAGGGCAAGAAGACTCGAAAGGACTCTTATTATTTCATCCAAGTCCAGTTCCATCTTTTACACCTTTTATACTATCTGTTATTATAATCTGGTGCAAACTAAAAATAAAAAAGTTTGGTTACTCTGTTTCGAGTGCTGTCTCCTGTTCTTCGGTGATTTCTTGCTCGCCGCTTTCGTGGTCATCACCGCTGTCAATATGCAGCACTTGCCCAGTTCCAGCATCGACCTTGACGTCCTTTACTCCAGCGTTGGTTGAAATCTCAACTGAATACACGACATATCCGTTTTCGTTGTCGAGTGAAACCTTAACGACCTTCCCCGGAACTTTTGCAAGTGCCGCATTTTCTGCATCCTTTGGTGTTATTTTTGCGTAACTTTCGAGTGCCTTGGCTTCCTGAGCTTCGTCACCGTTCATCTGCGGGGCCTTGATTGATGCGATGTAGCCCGGTTCCTGCACATCGTTCTGCACATCTGCCGTTTGCACACTTGTTGTGCTTGCTGCTCCCACCGCCCCAATAGCACCCAACACTGCCATTGCAACCAGCAACACAATCATGTAGCTTCTTTTCACGATATCACCTCCCATATCTTTAATCTTACCTTAATCTCATCTTAAATAGCCATTTTGGTGCAAATATCGAATATTAGTACAGTTTTCGAAGAATTCATGCAGTATCTCCTAAATTGCTCCATCAAAATGATTTAGAACGGGCGACAGATTCCAAATCAGTTTGATCGTTTCAAAATCTTGTAATGCCTTGCCCGTTTGAGCACTTCTTCCTTCTTCTGCTTGTCTTCAAAATGAATGTCAACTGAATGCTGCGGTGTCAGGCCAGCCTTCTGTCTGAGTTCTCTTGCAACACCTTTTTCTTTATTCTTTGCTGGGGGATTCTCTGTAAGAACGAGCAGATCAACATCGTGGGCTCTGCCAATTTCCCCACGGGCAATGCTGCCAACCAGATACACCTCTGCATCTTCAAAAGCATCCACTATGCAATCAATAATACCATCAATCCATCTATGCCAGTTTTTCAGGTTTTCTTCTCTCTTCCTGAGCCTTATGTCCAAACACTCCTCGATCTTCCTGCCTGTGACAGTTCTGTAGGATGCCTCAATCAAAAAAGATGCTACAATCATGGTGTAGAAGACCATCAAATTCTTTACGTCGGTCTCGGCCATCCTGTATGTGAGCGTAACAAGAGCCACAAAGGTTAGCGTGGCTCCTGCTGCTGGAACTACCGGGTTTAGCTTAACGCTATCACGGAGCTTTAATGCTGCGATGTTCACAAAGAGAAAGATGAGCAAAAATCCACTGCTCCCAGCTGTGGATATGGACTCGAGGCTTGCAGTATTTGCGAACAGCAAGGAGAGGATGCTTATAATAAGCAGGCCTTCATAAGCCTCCTTCCAGAGAGGTTTCTCAACAGCTTTAGGAAGCTGTCCGTACTTTGCCACCATGTAACTTGCTCTTGCAGTGCCGTAGAGAGTGGCATTTATCGCTGAGCTAGTGGACGCTAAGGCAGCAAACGTGACTAGCCAAAATCCAATCTCTCCGAGGGGTGGTTCCGCTGCAGCTGCTAAAGCGTAGTCCCTCGCTTTAATTATCACATCATACGGCAGATTTCCAACTGTGACAACTGCAATCATCACATAGATTGCTATCACGAGCAGAACCGCAGCGTAGAAGGCTTTTGGCAGAATTGAAGGGTCTTCGACGTCGCTTCCTGTATTCGCTATCAGCTCAAAGCCCTCGTAGGCGAGAAATATTATCATCCCGCCTGCAACAATGCTCACGGGATCTGCCCAGTTTGATGGTGAAAGTCTGGCTGCGTCCACAAAAGCCATACCCGCTCCGGCCACGATTAGCAGTACCGCCAGCTTAAATGCTACAAGCAAGTCCTCAGTTTTCCCACTTATAACCGCTCCCAGTGCGTTAATCGAGGTAAACAGAACAATAGCAAAAGTTGTCAGCAGATGCTTTGTAATGATCGGGTTGGTGAAGTCCAGCACATTTGCACCGTAGCTGCCGAAGGCGTAGGCGTAGAGGGAGATCATAACGATGTAACTTGCGAGCAGCAATACGTTGAGGGTGCCAGAGAGCAGTCCTGTTCCGTATGCTCTCACGATGAATTCTATTGTTCCTCCCTCGCTTGGATACCTGACCGACAGTCTGGCGTATGAATAGGCGGTTGTCAGCGCTATAAGACCGGCTAAAAGAAAAGCTATTGGGGCGGCACTTTTCGATAGCTGAATGCTCAAACCTAAAACAGCAAAGATGCCGCCACCAATCATTCCTCCTACACCTATGCTGAAAGCTTCCCAGAAGCCGATCTTTTTCCTCATTTTACCGCCCAGATGTTTTTTGATTTTTGGTTTTAAACTTTTTATTAAGAAGACAGTCTGTTAGGCTGCTACTTTACTTTTGAAATATGCTGTAACGCAACTACCTGCTTAGATTATTTCTATTTCTATAAAACCCACTAAACTATTCGAAAACATTAAAATATTGTTAGTGACAAAAGTCCTCCATGAAACTTGAAGATGTTGTTTTTTCATTTTTCGTGGAGTTTTGTTTTCAATGGTCTTTGTGGTCTTCGGTTTGTGGATAGTTAGAATAGCAAGCAAGGACAAAGACAAAGAGTTTCTACCTTTTTTGCCAGCGGGTTTGATAATACTGTTTATTGGCTTGTTTTTGTTGTTTTGGTTTTTATACGCTTTTATATCAAATTTATAGTTACCTACTAATTAAACTTTTCGTTCTTGAACATCTTCCAGTTTAAGGATAGGCGTACGATTGTGAAACACACCACTATAGGATTCCTACGTAAAAGTGTAATTTTTCCAGATGTGTTTTAGTCTGTAAAGGATTATATTCTCTGATTCCTACCCTTAGGAGCAAAGTAGAGTATTAAACTACTTACGGTTTGAAACAAACCCGTTATCAACAGTGTTATAGTCGTAAATAAAGATCTGAGAAAGGGCATTGAAAAGCCGACTTTAGTCAAGTATACTTTGGCGAGCTTCTTCAGCCAACTCGAGCTGTGGAGTTGCTCTACAGACCACACCTTTCTTCAGCAATGGCCTGGGGATCTATCATTCTCGGGACCTACTTTATGCTTGGTTTTGTGGATCTTTACTGCATATATCGATACAGAAACTTGCCGAGAATTCTGGTTTATTGCATCATCTTTGACCCGCTCCTTTTAATGAGCTATGTGGGTATGGTAATTGGTCTGGCTGTTGGCAGGGACGTGTGGCACACACCAATCTGGTGCAGCAGCGTACATGATCGTTGATTTCAACTACAAGGGTGGACTGGTTATAAGTGGCATTACCGCGATTTCTCAACCGGTCCGAGGTACAACATCACAAAATCTCCTGGAAGTGTTAAACCTGAGGGCATACCCATTTCAAGAGACATTGCATACGAAAAGACATGTACCAAAAGACTGATATTCCGGATATATTCCTAAAAATCATGAACTTTATCGATTCCCACACCCATGCATACATGCTTTCCGGTAGAGACCTCGAGCTCATGGGTTTGTCGGGAGTAAACACCGCCGTTCTCTGCAGTTTTGTTCCAGTCGCGAAATATGCGGAAACGCTGATGGATCACTTCACCGAACTCGACACCGTGCATCGCGCACGACTTTCTGAGTACGGCATTACCGCCCATATCTTCGTCGGGATCCACCCGAGGTGCATACCAGAGGAATGGAGAAGGCTGCTTCCCATTATAGGGGAGTGCATCGAAGCGGGTAAGGCAAAAGGTATCGGAGAAATAGGGCTGGAAAAGGCAAACGAGACGGAAATAGAGGTTTTGAAAGAACAGTTAATTCTTGCAAGAGAGTACGATGTGCCGGTGATAGTGCACATACCTATGCAGAACAGAGCAAAAATCACTGACAAAATCCTATCCATGGCAAACGAGGTGGGAATGGACTTGGGCAAGCTTGTTGTTGACCACACAGATGATGACACCATAGACTTAATCAACGAGGCAAACGCCGTGCCGGGGCTTTCGGTCAAACCCGGGCTGTTAACACCGGAGAAAATAGCCACCAACATCGATAAGTATAGAAACGGGCTGCTGAACAGTGACTGCGCTTCTCTAACCAACACAGACCCCCTTGCAGTGCCAAAGACAGCGAGGCACCTGATGAAGGCCGGAATCGAGAAGGCAATTGTTGAGAGATTATCTAACCGCAACGCGCAGAACATCCTGAAGGGTTAACTATGAATCCAGAAGAAAATCTGGACGATTTATCCAGAAGAGTTCTGCTTCATCTTTTGATTTTTGGGCCAGATACGCCCAAACTTATGGGAAAGAGGCTCCTCGGAGAGAGAACAAATATTGATCCGCCGAATATAAAAGAAGTCTGCATAAAGCTCTGTGAGATGGGGCTCGTGAAGAGGAGAGATGGAAAAACACTTCCAAAGCGTACACCGACTTCAAGCATAAAACCATGGATAAAGATAAAGGCGAAATCAAAGGAAACGGCAAAACATGGCCAGTATTTTGAGCTGACCAAGGAAGGGAAAAAGGTGGCTAAGGCAGTAAGGAATAACCATGAGCGGGAATGACTTCAAAAGTGTCGAATTAAAGCCGCTGCAGGTTTACATACTGTTTCATCTGCGCCGCGCCAACATCGACTACGCGAAGTCGATAGCTCGAACGCTCAAAATGGAGCAGCAGGAAATCGAGAAGGTGCTTAAAGAACTGGAGGATATGAGGTTTATCGAAAGGACTCACGGCTCGGCCATAAAGCGCAGCGAGGCGAGGTTTAAGCTGAGCCACGAGGTCAGAAAGCACCACACCTACTACGGGCTCACAAAAGATGGCGAACACACGATAAGAAGTATCAGGGATGACTTCAGTGAATACCTCGCCCATCTTACCGGCTGCAATGTAACCTTCCCCATTCTGCAATTTTTTCGCATGGCCGGATGCGAACATGCCGGCGTTGTGGCCAGAGCATTTTCCATGAGAATTGACGAGTGCCGGGAGCTACTTGCAAAGCTCGTGCAGCTTGGATTGCTTGTGTACTGCGACTCAAAGGTGCTGAAAAGAAAGCACAGAAAAGCCAAGGCAAAAAAGGAGACAAGGACACACCACAGATACTACAGACTGTCGAGGCTTGCAGAGATGCTGCTCAGGTATGCAGACTGAGCGCTACTTTTTCATAAAATCCCTGAAAAACGCGAAGAGGAGGGTGACGGTAATGACGACAGCCATGAAGAGCAGTGTGTTGAAGAACCAGGCAATTGCTCCCAAGAGTGTAAAAGCTGCATCCCCTATTGAGCAGCCTGCCAAGATACTCGTGTGCCTCCTCACCCGTAGCATCTTTTATGACTTCTGGAGGGGTTGTGGCAAACAGACTGACGAGGCGGTAGTAGCGGAGAGACGATATGAAAAACATAAACGAGGCGGCCTGGATTGTTGCAATGAACAGGATTTTGAGTTCAAACGTTTCTACATCTACAATTCCGAGACTCTTTGCCAAGTCTCTCAGATTTATCAGCAGGTTCAGGAGGATACCTATAAAGATGAGGGTTGAGGAAGCGAGCAGGTTACTCACGTAGATGACATCTCTAAGCTGCTGTATGAGGAGGAGATGGTCACCCTTCCTGAGAACAAACTCAATTCCCTTCATTCTGAAGAAATTTGCGTGAGATTTTATTGTCTTCTCCGGCTTAAACCTGTGAACTATAAAATAAGAGCCATGATAGCCTGCAAAACAGCAAAGGAAGACTACTATTGCTACTGCATCGATAGTCTCCATTATTTGCTCTTCTTAATCTCCCCCTCTATTACTTTTTCTATCCGCAGAGCCATGTAAAGGCGATAGACGCCGTATCCGATCATCAAGAGACCGGCCACAATCGGCAGGATTGCAACCGTCTGTAATTCAAAACAAACTTCATACAAGCGCATTAAAACGAGGACCGATGCAACGACGGTTAACCCAGTCCTTATCCACGCAAGAGCTGTTCGTTCACTTGCATAAGCCGTTCGCATCCTCGAAAGAACTTCTGTGTCCATATAATTGTTAAAATCTCGCATTTTATTGACCTTTCGACTGTGAAATTTACATTAAAAATAATATATTAAAAAATTCGATACTGTTCCATACCTGTTTAAAACGGCTTCAATACCCTATATTGCGAAAATGAGACCAAACCATGCCGACAATAGAACTATTCAGAGTGCTTCACCTACTGCGATTCAAAGGTTCTAAAAGGGAAGTCTAACTTTCAGTGAATTTTCACAGAGCGAAATCACCCTACAAGAAATAATTATAACTTCGGGGTGGGATACTACTCCTCGTGCACGAGATGAGTTTTGCTCAGGCAATTGTTGAGAACGTTTTGAAACTTGCCGAGGAGAAGGGCGCAAAAAAAGTGTCGAAAGTTCTCGTGGAAATGGGCGAACTCCTGCTTATAAATCCGGAACAGCTCGAGTTCTGCTTTCAGGTTGCAAGCAGTGGGACAATTGCTGAAGGAGCTGTCCTCGAACTCGAATTCATCAAACCTCACATCGAGTGTCTGCTCTGCGGGAAAAGATACGACGAACCCATCGCAATCTGCGAATGTGGAGGGATTATTAAAGTTGAAGGCGGTAAGGATATGGTGATTCGGAAAATAGAGATGGAAGTGTGAGGGGGTGTGACCATGCACAGGATTGAAGTTGATGCTGAAATTGACGTACTTGAGGCAAACAGAAGACTTGCCGCAGAAAATCGGGAATTCCTGAAAAAGCATGGCATTACAGCCATCAACATAATGGGGGCTACCGGCAGTGGAAAAACACTGCTGATCGAGAAGACTGCTGACGCTCTTGGCGACAAGGTCAGGATGGGGGCAATTCTTGGCGATGTCGTTGGCAAGGCGGACTACGAGAGGGTTGCGAGGCACGGAGTTAAGGCGGAGATGATAAACACGGGCAAGGAGTGCCACCTCGACGCCCATCTGATACACCATGCAATAGAGAAGTTTAATGATGTTGATCTGCTGCTCATGGAGAACGTTGGAAACCTTATATGTCCCGTTGACTTCGATTTAGGTGAAGATTATCGAGTTGTGATGGTGAGTGTTACAGAAGGTGATGACGTTATTGAGAAGCATCCCGAGATCTTCAGGCTTGCGGACGTGATCATCATCAACAAGGTCGCTTTGGCTGAGGCGGTTGAAGCTAACGTAGACAAGATGGTGGAAGATGCGAGAAAACTCAATGCCAAGGCAAAAATTATCAAGATGGATTTAAAGAAAGACGTAGGCTTTGATGAATGGCTTGAGTGGCTTCAAGAAGTCATGAGCAAGCAGAATGGAAGGTGATAACGATGTGCTTGGCAATTCCTGGCAAAGTAGAGAGCGTTGAATATCCATTTGCCATAGTTGACTTCAGCGGGACAAAAAAGAAGGTAAGAATAGACCTCGTTGACGATGTAAAGCCTGGCGAGTACGTACTCGTCCACGTTGGCTTTGCAATTCAGAAAGTTGACGAGGAGGAGGCGAAAAAGCTGGAAGAAATGCTTGCAGAAATCCTCGTAGAGTGATGGGTATGATTTCGCTGGAGAAGGTCAAGACGGGCATAAAGGAGCTATCAGCAAAGATAAAAAAAGAGATGGAGAGTGAAGAGGAAATAAGAATAATGCATTTATGTGGGACGCATGAAGACACGATTACTCGCTACAACATACGAAGCTTGCTGCCGGAGAATCTCAAACTTCTCAGCGGACCCGGCTGCCCTGTCTGCATCATCCCCGATACGGACTTGCAGATGGTCTTTCACCTCATCCAGAACGCAAACATAATCTTCACAACCTTCGGCGACATGGCGAGAGTACCGTTTGAGGGCAAATCTCTGTTTTACTACAGGTCGAAGGGTCATGACATAAGAATCGTTTACAGCGTTTTCGATGCGGTTGAAATCGCAAAGCAGAGCGATAAGCCCGTAGTGCACTTCGGAATTGGCTTCGAAACGACGATGCCTTCAACCGCTCTGGCCATCCTCGATGGCGTTGAGAACTTCCACGTCTTCTCCTCGCACCGATTTTTCATTCCTGCCATGGAGCATCTGCTTTCTCTCGGCGAAGCGAGGATTAACGGCTTCATAAACCCAGGGCACGTTTCCACTATAGTCGGCGTTAAGGCTTACGAGCCAATAAAGGAGAAGTATGGAGTTCCACAGATAATTGCCGGATTCGAGCCTTACGATGTCATGCTTGCCGTTTACAACCTCGTTAAGGCCATAAAGAATGGAGAGAAAGCTCTACTCAACGAGTACACGAGGGCCGTGAAATACGAGGGCAATGTAAAGGCTCAGCAAGTCATGGACGAGGTTTTCGACAGGCACGACTGGGAGTGGAGAGGTCTTGGAGTTGTGCCAGCGTCGGGAGGAGCGATACGAAAGAAGTACGAGGATTACGATGCGATGAAGGTGTTTGAAGATGTCTTTAAGGATTTCGAGCCGAAAGAGGATGCAAGAAAGAGGGCATGCAGGTGTGGGGAGGTGTTGAGGGGGTTAATCACACCATCCGACTGCCCGCTCTTCATGAAGGCCTGCACACCCAAGGACCCTATAGGGCCGTGCATGGTCAGCTTCGAAGGCACATGTAACATCTGGGCCAAGTACGGTGGATACAAAATTTAGCTGGTGATTTTACTGTAGCAGCCATTAGACATTTCACCATAAATCCAGCCTAACTATTTTTGTATAACGCCTCTACTCCGTCAGCCCTAACAGCACAAGTTTATATACTCCCATGCTAACTCGTGGCATGGATTGCTACGGAGTTATAGGATACCCTATCAAGCACTCCGTCTCACCCGCGATGCACAATGCAGCGTTCAGACGTCTCGGGATCGACGCCATCTATCTTGCATTTGAAGTTAGGCCAGAGTCGCTGAGAGATGCCGTATTCGGCGCGAAAGCCCTGGGCATCAGAGGGCTTAACGTAACGATACCACACAAAGAAGAAATTCTAAAGTTTGTCAAACCCGTGGGCATAGCGGCGAAGATAGGGGCTGTGAACACCGTTGTCGTCGATAGGCTTGAAGGTCACAACACAGACGCCTATGGGGCGATGAAGGCCCTGGAAAATGCGGGCGTTGGAGTGGAAGGAAAGACCGCGCTTCTGGTTGGGGCTGGTGGAGCAGCGAGGGCGATAGCTTTCGCACTCGTAGAAAATGGAGCAACGGTTATTGTCACGAACAGGACGGAATCGAAGGGTTTAAAGCTTGTAGAAGATGTGAGAAAATCCGGAGAATGCATATTTTACCCCTATGACAGACTCGAGGAGTTGAAAGGCAAGATCGACATTATAATCAACGCGACACCCCTCGGCATGAAGGGTTTTGAGTCGAAATTGCCCGTACCAGAGGGGCTTGTAGATGATGTCGTCGTCTTCGACACGGTCTACAATCCAATGGAGACTCTTCTGATATCCCTCGCAAAGCGCAGGGGTTGCAGGGTTGTTTACGGGATTGACATGCTCGTCTTTCAGGGGGCTGAAGCGTTCAGATTATGGCTTGACGTTGATCCGCCAGTTGACGTGATGAAAAAAGCCGCCATAGACGCGTTGAAGTTAAAATGATACTGGTAGCATGACAACGCCATCAGCAATAGTTATCTACCCCGCCCAGAAACGCGAGGCATGGAACTGACATTCATTACGTCCAACGAGGGGAAGTTCAGGGAAGCAGAACAGATTGCCGCGAAGTACGGGATATCGCTCAAGTGGAAAAAGATGTCGTATCTCGAGCCGCAGGGGAGCAGCCTCGAGGAGATTGCAAGCCTCAGCGCAGAGATGCTCAGCAAAGAGTTAAAAGAGACATTTTTCATAGAAGACAGTGGCCTGTTTATCGAGGCACTGAAAGGTTTCCCCGGCCCATATTCATCCTACGTTTTCAAAACCATAGGCAACGAGGGAATACTGAGGCTGATGGATGGCGTTGAGGATAGACGTGCGTACTTCCTCGCTGTAATTGCGTACTTCGACGGGAGCGAAGTGCAAACATTCACCGGCAGAGTTGATGGCGAGATTTCTACGGAGATGCGGGGTAGCGGAGGATTCGGCTTTGACCCGATATTTCTCTACAACGGCAGGACATTTGCTGAAATGGGAGAAGAGAAGAACGCAGTTTCCCACCGCAGGAGAGCACTTGAAGGCTTCTTTACATGTCTCAGCGACCGCTAAATTAGTTTATACACCCAATCTTTTAAGATTTCCCTCCCCCTTATCAAATCTTCGTAGCTATTAAGATGTTCCGCTGCACTGAACCAAAGATAACAAATTAAATTAAAAGATATATGGAAGATAAAATTATTTCGTAAAGCCTCCGGAGATGACGACCCTCAGCGCGTCCTCAACGCTCATGTCGAGGTATATTAACTCCTCCTCGGGCACAAGGACGACGAGTCCGGACGTGGGGTTTGGAGAAGTCGGTATGAACACGTTAACGAGCTTTTTACCGGTTTTTTCGATGGCTTCATCCATTCGTGTTCCCGTCGTGAACCCTATCGCGTAGATCCCCTTTCTTGGGTACTCCACAAGCACGACACCCTTAATTCTCTCGGTTTCAGATACGAGGATTGCCTTGCTTGCCTCCTTCGCCGCCGAATAAATTGTCCTCACTACGGGAATCTTCCTCAGAAAGTTCTCCGTTGCCTCGATTACCTTGTTACCTATCGCAAACCTCCCCAGTGCCCCGAGAGCAAATATCAGAGCTACGAGCGCTATCCAGCTTAGCCCCGGGAAGTAGAACCCAATTATCTTCAGGAGTGCAGGTTTCAGCAGGTTGTCCACGAACGTAAAAGTCCAGTAGACCACGTACACAGTCGCGAGCAGTGGTATGAGTATCAGGAGTCCCGCCAGGAACGTATTTCGTAACTCGGACATTACTACTCTCCTTAACCCCGCTCTATAAAAAACCTCTGATAAAACAAAATGGAAAATCTTTTATCTCATCATGAGTTCGTGCTGCTGATGACAGATAAGATTTGCTTTTATTGGTACATTCATGGACTAAACCATCTACGCTGTTGCTTTACCAAGCTCCACACCCTATGCTGCGAAAAATTCAATAAAAAGGTGGTTAAACTTAAATTGTTAAGTTGAATTGATTCTTGCTCATCATAACTATTGTAAGGATAAGAATAAAAATCGTAAAATATAAATAGCTTGAGCTATGCTTTGATTATGGTGATGCCAATGAAGAGGGAGAGAAGGGAGAAGGAAGCTGAGGAAGTGTTTAAGACGATAAGACTGTATTGGGGTTAATTAAGCATTGTATAATTATTTTGTTAGAATACTAAAGCTACATTATGTATAGGGTGTCAGTAAATTTAGTGAAATTGTCGGCGACGCCTGCAACAATAATATATCCATACCCTTTTCTTGCTTTTCTTGTTTTTTCTCTTTCGGGAACGCTCAGTCTAATTTCCTTAATCAAGGCAATTATCATCTCATTCCTCTTTTACGCTGGGATAAATCTGTGGAACCATGTAAATGACGTAAAAGAGGACGTCCTCGCTGGTAAGAAAAACATTTTAACAGAAAACGAGAATGTCAGAATGGGGGCTGCAGCTCTTTCAGCTTTTCTCTACGTAATTTCCTTTATACTCTCAGCCTATTGGATAATTGACAAAAAAGGTATCATAGCCTTTACCGGAGCTGCCATTGCCACATGGATATACTCTGACAGGATGGTACTCGGAAAGATGATAAGGAGGTGGAAAGACTACTATGTTACTGAAGTCCTTGCCTACATTATTTCTGCTCCGTCAATAACGCTGTTATTATGGACTCTCTTCGCACCCATATCGCCAAAGGCGTTTGCCCTTTCTGTAATTATGACCCTATTTTTACTTCCCGGAGCATTTCTTAAGGATATAAAAGATATAAGCAGTGACAGACTTGCTGGCTTGAAGACCCTTGGTGTAGTCTTCTCTCCCCAGACGCTGTTGAAGGTTTCTTTGCTTTTACTGAGTTTTTACTACCTATCTATTTTAGTATTTTCTATCACTGGCGTATTTCCATCTTTCTGTGCATTCTCACTTCTTTCCTTTCTTGGATTAATTTATACAATAAAATATTTCCTGAATAATAAATGGGCCATATCTCCTAAATCAGTAAAGCCAATTAAAATTATGGTCTATTCTAACCTGATATCTCTTTTAATTCTTATTGTAGCAGGTATTACTCAAACTCTACCATTGCCGAGGTTCCACCTAAATTAGCAAAAATACTTTTGTGTACTTCGCTTAGATATTTTTTATCCGGCACTGGTATATAAGCCGAGGGAAAAGAAGAGAAAATTCCAAAATATTTATTACTTTTTTCCCTAACAACATCTAAGAATTTATGAATGTTTCCACCGAAACTCATTATAGCATTTTGATCAACAACATAAAAGTCAAAGCCCTTAAGTTTTTTCTTTTCAAATATTTCCGCAAATGCTTTTACCCCTCCTCTAAATACTTCTCCACCGAATATTACTTCATCATAAAAATTATCAACATTAAAAAGTGAGGGATATATATTAAGAGGATAGTTAAATAAGCCCAACCCTGCACTTCCGTAGGTTTCCTTACTTATAAACGATAAACCATATGGTGTTGCCATTTGCAACTTACCGCTCTCAACTTTTTTGAGAAATTCATCTTGACTAACGTCTTCAAATCCACTCCTCTTCATTTTCAAAAAAGCAACGGGTTTCAAGCCGTTTATCTCACCGATTGCCAGTCCCCCTTTAACGACTTTAACTTCTTCCACTCCAGCAAAATAATTCTTAATTACTTCAAAGGTTTCCTCATAACTGTTCCCCCTCTCGGGAAATATATCATGGAAAAGTACGTTAGCTTTTCCCTTAAAACACATTGCCGCTGATCCGAAACCCAATTCATTATAATCTGCCAAAATAAGAGGTGTATATGAAGTAGCCTCAAGGGGCATAAGGTTCAGACCCAGTATAGGTATGGAGCCGCCTGTTTTTTCGGCCACTATCTTTAGCACATCGTTGATCGGAAAAACGAACTTAGATCTTAGATAATCAGAAAATTCTTTAAGAACATCCTCTTTTTCCTTAACACTTTCCCCTCTAATGTATCTTCGGTAGTAAACCCTATCTTTCAAAAAGTATTTCAAAAATCCAAACTTACTTGGAAAATAGAGGGCTGGAAACATCAAAAGAATGGCATCCCATCCCTTTCCAATCTTTTCTCCGAGCTTCTCTGCCGTTCTGGTTGCAGTCTTATCTTTAGCCCAGAAAACCTCCACCTTTCCATCAAATTCACCGAGAAGGGCAGCAACCCCTCTCATCCAAATTTCATCTTTGACGAGGTAGCCCTCAACAGTGCAGCCGAGCATCTTCGCATCGGGAAACTTCTTTTTGAGCAATTGGATAAAAAGCTTGTAGTTTTTCCAGACCCCTTCAGTTAAAAAGAGGAGGAGAAAATTCGGTTCGAAGTCTATCTGCTCAAGCTGCTTTGCAATCTGCCTGTAAGCTTCCTTAGCATCGTTGGACGGAGAATAAACAACTTCAGCCCTCATAACCAACAAGAACGCCAAGCTGTTTTTTGACCGACATCACGTCAACCTCTAACTTATACATGGAAACTTCTTCGCTGGCCATTATGCTCAGAACGAGGGTTCTGGAAACAGGATACATGTGTATTCTCACGTCTCCAAACCTGAAACTCGCTTCGCTCAGGTTGCGGTTAAATATCTGGTAGAGCATTTCCTTTATCTGCCCCTCCAGCCAGTAAAGTGTTCCTGCGATTTCTCGTTTCGGCGCATTTATCTTTATAAAGACGGGGACGCCATCTATCCTGTACAGAGCCACCATTTTTATTCCAGGATCAGAATATATTGGAGAAAGGAGTAACGATATTCTGGAGATCATCCTGCACCCTCAGGCGTACTTTCTCAGAATCCCGAGTATTACTTCCCTCACTCCACTCGCTCTGCTTTCCGCAAGCCTCTGGAGCTTCTTGAGCAAATCCCTGTCTATATCTTCCTTTCTCAAGCCAGCCTCCCTGATGAGCTGGTCAAGGTTAACTTCCTCCCGCATGGACTCAACGAATTCCCATCCCTCGACGACTATTCCAACTCCTTCGAGTATCCTGTACGGGAATACTCCTTCCGCGTGCCAGGAGCCGCGGTGCTTTATAATGCGTAGCGTGCGGTTGAATGCTTCGCCGTAGCCGTTATTCTTCAGGTGTATCACACTGTCACCCAGAAACAGCGGTATGACCACAGAGGGTTCACTCATATTTCCGTTAAGGGGTTCTTCGAGAGTTATTACGGCGGTTCCAATCTCCCTCAACTTGGAGAAGAACCAGTTAACATCGTTTCGCATGTCATAGCTCAGAGAGGAGATTAGAGGGGTAAACGAGTCTATCGCTATCCTCGTTGTTTCTCCCGCTTCAGCCGTTATAAAGCCAAGCAGGTCGTTGTTTATGTACGTGATGTTTTCAGCGTAAAACTTGTCTATGGCGAGCATGCCGCTGTTAACGTAGTCTTCGATGTCGTCCCATCCCATTGCGTCGGCTGTATCAACAACGTCCTTAACGTCCATGTCGAATGACACGAATATGCCTTTCTCACCTCTTTCAAGCCCCTTAAGGATAAACTGGAGCGCAAATATTGTTTTTCCAGTTCCTGTGGAACCAAGGACTATATTAGCAGTATTCGAACGGTAACCTGAACCGAGAAGTTCATCGAGGCCATAAATACCAGTCTCGACTCTCATCTCCATCCTCATTGTAATCACCGCAATAGTAGCATTGCGTTTCCTTTATAAATTTTTTCCGAATTCAACACAGAATAGCTTAAAATTTTAATAAAGTCCTACATTCAAAAAATTAGAAATTATTATTATAATTTAAACTATTTATCCTCTATACCCCTCTCGGTGACTTTAAAAACAGCTTCACCTTCAGGCAGGTGTGGCGAGTCGATGAGCCTCGCTACTCTCAGCTCTCCCTTGCTCTTCCTCAGGTAGATGCGAAACGTAGCTGTGTGCGCAACTATATGCCCTCCTACAGGTTTCGTCGGGTCGCCAAAGAATGTGTCGGGCTTCGCCTGAACCTGATTTGTGACGACGATTGCTGCATTGAAGATTTCTCCGAACCTCATTAAGTCGTGCAGGTGCTTGTTCAGCTTCTGCTGCCTGTCGGCAAGCGTTCCCCTACCAACGTATTCAGCTCTGAAGTGGGCCATAAGCGAGTCCACGATGAGGAGCTTTACCTGCTTTCCTTCCTTTTTGAGTTTGTTCGCAAGCTCTTTGGCATTATCAACGAGGAGCATCTGGTGATTTGAGTTGTAAGCCTGGGCGACATATATGTTCCTCAGCACCTCTTCTGGATCGAGTCCTTTTGCCTCGGCCATCTGTATTATTCTCTCCGGCCTGAAGGTATTTTCGGTATCTATCACGATTACAGAACCTTCAAGCCCTCCAAGATCGCGGGGAAGCTGGACGTTTACGGCAAGTTGATGGCATATCTGCGTTTTACCACTTCCAAACTCACCAAAGAGTTCCGTTATGGACTGTGTTTCCACACCACCACCAAGCAACTCATCGAGAGCCTTACTCCCGGTCGTAATCTTGCCTATGCGCCTTCTGCGCTCGAGTACCTTATCACCACTCTCAAACCCGCCAACGTCTGCAAGCTTTCTGGCAGCGGATATTATTTTTGCGGCCGTCGATTCGCCGATTTCTGCAGCAGCACTGAGTTCAGATGGGGAGGCTACGGCAATCGCCTCTATAGTTGAGAAACCTGCCTCTCTAAGTTTTTCAGCTATTGCAGGACCGACGTTGGGCAAATCTTCAAGATCGATAACCTTCATGCTACCTGATTCGCTATCCTCACCCATTCATTCCACCCTGCCTGAATACTGCAAGTATACTTAAAGTCATTTTTGGCCGGTGCGAAAGTGTGAAAAGTCATTACATTCTCCAGCCTTTAATGCTATCTGATCAAATGGCAGTTCTCCTCCTCGCCGTAATCCTTGATTTTGCTTTTGGTGAGCCGCCCAGCTTTGCACACCCCGTCGTCTGGTTCGGAAAGCTTATAGGTTTCTTCGATTCGAAGTGGAATAGGAGGGGTTTGCCGGACGTGATTGCCGGAGCGTTTTTCACGTTTATTGTTATTGCCTTCGCCCTTTTGCTCTCACAATCTCCTTCTTTGCTTCCTCAGCCGTTCGATTTTCTTGTTTCGACATACCTGCTCTTTTCCTGCATATCCATAAGAAGCATGGTGGACCATGCAAAAGCGACGATATCCAATGGTGTGGATGCGAAGAAAGTTCAGATGATAGTAAGCAGAGACACAAGCAAGTTGAGCAGACACCAGCTATGTTCTGCAGTAATAGAGTCTGTTGCCGAGAATTTCGTCGATGGTGTTCTTGCCCCGCTTCTTTACTTCGCAATCTTTGGCCTGCCGGGAGCTGTTGTTTACAGGGCGATAAATGTTTGCGATGCGATGGTTGGCTACAGGACTCCAGAGTATGAAAAGTTTGGAAAGTTCGCTGCTCGCATTGACGATGCTGCGAACTTTATTCCAGCACGGCTCTCGGTTCTGCTCTTCGCCCTGCTGAATCCGAGGGCTTTGAAGGCGTACAGGCATAGCGTCAAGCTGAACGGCCATGCGATGGTTGCGATGGCATACACCCTCAGGGTTACTCTGGAAAAACCTGGGAGCTACATAATCAAAGCCGGGAGGCTCCCGAGCGAGAGAGACGTGGAGAGGAGTATCTCTGTTTTCTGGATGGTTTCATGCCTTGCAGTTTTGTTTTCCGCTGTGCTGATTGTGCTAAAGTCGTTCTAACAGGAATTCACTGCACGCTGAACCGTTAAAGATATAACATACGAAATAAAACAAAAATTATGAAACACAGAATTTTATCGAAACCGAGCTACAGCCTTCTCGAGGTTGAGCTTGAAGATGGAGAGGAAATCGTCGCTGAGACGGGCGCAATGGTGTACATGAGAAACGTGGAGCTGAAGACAGAGGTTAAGGGCGGGCTGCTTGCCGGATTAAAGCGCTCTCTGCTTGGTGGCGAATCCTTTTTCGTCAACAGATTCATTTCAAAAGGAAAAGGTCTTCTCGGCCTCGCACCTCCATACCAGGGAGACGTCATCCACATCCCGTTGAACGGCAGGATATACGCCCAGAGTGGAGCGTTCCTTGCATCCTCGCCAGACATTTCAATTGACACGAAGTGGGGAGGGGCAAGGACTTTCTTTGCAGGAGAGGGGCTATTTCTCCTCAAACTTGACGGGCTGGGCGACGTGTTATTGTCATCCTTTGGAGGTATCGAGAGAATTGACGTAAATGGCTCTCTGATCGTTGACACTGGACACATAGTCGCCTTTGAGGATACGCTCGCCTTTAAAGTCAGGAAGGCCGGAGGCCTGAAGGCAACGCTGCTGAGTGGAGAGGGACTCATCGCAGAGTTTGAGGGAGAAGGGAGCGTCTGGATACAGACACGTTCCGTTAGTGAATACGTTGGCTGGCTATCGTCGCTGCTGCCAAAGAGGGGAGAAGAAAAGCTTTAAAAATATCTACATCCTCTCAAGTGGCTCAATTCCAAGAACCTCAAGCCCGTTACGGAGCACTATGCGGCAAGCATCAACTATCGCAAGGCGATGCATCCTGTACTCTGCCTCAGCCTTCAAAACGGGATGCTGGGTGTAGAAGTCGTTGAAAGTCGTCGCAACATCCATTACGTACTCAGCAAAGACGTTGGGGCGGAGCTCTTTCACAACTCTCTCGATCACCGAGGAAAACTTCGATAACAGCATTACGAGCTTCCTCTCAAGCGGTGTGCACAGCTCTCCGACAAATTCCAGGTCGGGCATGCCTTCGCTTACCGCCTTGCGTAAAATGCTGCACGCCCTCGCATGGCTGTACTGGATGTAGCTCGCAGTCTGTCTTTCGAAATCCAACGCTTTCTTCCAGTCAAAGGTTATTGGCTTCTCGGGAGCGACCCTTATGAAGTCGTAGCGCAGCGCTCCGATTGCAACTGCCTTTGCCACATCCCTTTTCTCTTTTTCGTCAAATCCTCTGTCCTTTATTATCTCGTAAGCCTCTCTGTACACCCTATCAATAAGCTCATCTGCTGAGATGAACTTACCCTTTCTCGTACTCATGGAACCCTCAGGCAGCGAAACAAACTCGAAGAAGACAATCTCCGGAGGTTTAAGACCTATAAGTTTCAGGATGTCCGAAAGCTGACTTCCAATCAGCTTGTGGTCAGCCCCGAGGACGTTTATAAAGCGTTCGAAGTTCTCGTTCTTCCAGAGATGATATGCGAGGTCTCTCGTTACGTATAGCGTTGTGCCGTTCTCCCTTCTGATGACGACGTTCTTCTTGTACCCGAGCTCGCTCAAGTCAATCGTCCACGCTCCGTCCTTCTGTATCAGCCCCTTTTCGTCGAGCATTGAAATTATGCGGTCAACGTAGCCGTTTCTTATAAATTCAGATTCCCATACGTACTCGTCGTGAACTATGTTAAGATTTTCCAGCGTTTCTTTCGCCCCTTCGAGTGCCCTGCTTACAGCATCTCTGAAAAGCTTTGCTGTCTCCTCGTCGCCCTCCTCGTACTTCTTCATGAGTTCTTCCACTTTCGCCTCGATTTCGTCCTTCTCCTCGGGATGCTCTTCTATGTAGCGGTTTATGGCTATGTAGGCTTTGGCCACAGCATGGTCCGGCTTCTCCGTCTTGTCGAGGCCGAACTTCTCAATTCCGAGTACTGTAAGTGCCACCTGCCGCCCCATGTCGTTGACATAGTAGTGTGTGGTGACGTTGACTCCAGCCTTTCTGAATATTCTTGCGAGGGTGTCCCCAATGATTGAGTTCCTGATGTGCCCGATGTGCAGGGGACCATCGGGATTCGCTGATGTGTGCTCGATGAGTACCTCTCCCCCGAGTGCGAGCGAGCCGTACTCCTCGTCGCTATCGAGAATGTAGTTGATGGTGTCTTCCAAGAACTCGTAGCTCGCGAAGAAGTTTACGTAGCCATTAACAACCTCAACGCTGCCTATGTAATCGCTCTCAATGCTCAGCTGCGAGACAATCTCCTCTGCCACTTCCTGGGGCTTCTTTTTCATCTCCTTTGCGAGCTTAAAGGCTATTGTGCATGCCAAATCAGCGTGCTCGCTCTCCCTGACAAAGCGCTCATCAACGTCAAACTTCTGGAGCGATTTGATGACATCCTTCCTGAACTGCCTGAACATCGCAACGAGTTCGTGAACAAGTATTTAAATTGATGGGGTCGATTGCCGCTTAACCAAAATTAGGCCAGCAGCTACAACAACCTCAATTCGTTAGATGCATCGAGCTTTATCCTAAATATATTAGGATTAATTATTTACGCAGCTAAAATTAACTATTTCGTGCTCACCTTTAAGCGTTTCACGTGTAAATAGCATATGCCGATTGGTTTTAAAACCGTGAGGAATTCCCAATGCTGCAAGGCCGGGAGGTACGGAATGCTGAAGGTCGCAATGGTCGGTAATCCAAACGTTGGAAAGACCGCTCTGCTGAATGCACTGACAGGAGGAAGTTTTGAAGTAGGAAACTTCCCCGGTACTACTGTTGAGAAGAAGGAGGGGCGAGCAGTTATAAATGGCGTTGAGGTGGAGTTCGTAGACCTGCCGGGAATATACAGCCTCGAAGCTTACAGTCTCGACGAGAAGATAGCCCGCGACTACCTCGTAAATGAGAAACCGGATGTTGTTCTGAACGTTATCGACGCAACAAATCTTGAAAGGAACCTTTACCTCACACTCCAGCTTTGCAATTTAGGCATTCCGATGGTTATTGCTTTGAACATGCTCGATGAAGCGAGGAAAAGGGGGATAGAGATCGATGCAAAAAAACTCGAGGAGATCCTGGGTGTGCCTGTCATTGAAACCATCGCCGTCGAAAAGAAAGGCATTGAAGAGCTGAAAAAGGCCCTGTTCAGTCCGGCAGTCTGCAGGCTGAGGGTTGAAAACAGGCTGAAATTGGCCGAACAGATTGCCAAACAGGTTGTAGAAAAAAAGGAAGCCTTTACATACCTGGACGCAATAGACGAGGTTTTTACAGACCCCCTTTTCGGCATTCCCGTCTTTTTCTCCGTTATGTGGATGGTGTTCCGCTTCACGTACGACGTTGCTTCGCCCCTCGTGAACGCCGTAGACCTGGCTTTTTCGCTCCTTGCAGATGCGATAGGCAGCGAAGGTGTTCTTGCGTCCCTGCTCAGCCAGGGAATAATAAAAGGTGTCGGCAGCGTCCTCGTGTTCGTTCCAAACATAGCGTTCCTCTTCATAGCCCTTGCAGTCATGGAACTCAGCGGTTACATGGCAAGGGCCGTCTTTATAATGGACAGAACAATGAGCAGATTTGGTCTGAACGGAAGGGCAGTAATACCGCTTATTATGGGCTTTGGATGCAATGTGCCGGCAATAATGGCGACGAGGGCCATTGAAGACTGGAAGATCAGGATTACGACCGTCCTCATCAATCCGTTCATGTCCTGCAGCGCCCGCCTTCCGATATACATCCTGTTTGCTGGCACGTTCTTTCCGTCGATGGCGAGTGCAGCCATAATGTCTCTCTACCTCCTCGGCGTCCTCCTTGCTCTTATTTCGGCCTTCGTACTCAGAAGGTTCGTTTTCAGGGGGGAGGCGGAGTTCATAATGGAGATGCCTCCCTACAGAATTCCAAAGTTCTCTGCCATCGCAAAGCTGACGTGGAGCAGAGTCAAGCACTTCATAGAGAAGGCTGGAACTGTCATCCTTGCAATGTCCGTCGTAATATGGCTCCTGACGAATTATCCGTCGAACAGCATCGAGGAGAGCTATGCGGGAATGCTCGGCAGAGCAATTCAGCCTCTCTTCGCCCCGATGGACTGGAGCTGGGAACTCGTCGTGGCACTTTTAATGGGGTTCGTTGCAAAGGAGGTCGTTGTCGAGACGATAGGGATAACTGTAGGAGATGGTCTTGCAGGTCTGCTAACTCCCGCTCAGGCCTTCGGCTTCATGGTTTTCTCCCTCCTCTACATGCCCTGCCTTGCAACCCTTGCGGTTATAAGAACCGAGGCTGGAAGTTGGAAATGGACGGGTTTTGCTGTCGTTTACAGCTTTAGCGTAGCCTACGTTGTGTCTTTAGCTCTCATAAAATTAATGAGGTTCTGGAGGTGGTAATATTATCTCCCTCGCTTACGCTGTAATTTTCGCTATTCTCGCAGCGATTGAGGCGAGGGCTTCCCTGCTGAATGCCTTCGTCCTTCTCACTATCGCAGCCATTTATCTCAAGGGATGGGCTGGTAAGAGCAAAGCCTATACATTTACAGCGTCGCTGCTTGCAGTCTGCTTCGCAACTATTTCGGCTCTTGCCATGCTTGCTTCGGCGATAGATGCGGCTTTCTTCGACGGCTCATTCCGAGTTGAGACCGGTGTCTTCGGCTTTCTATCACTCCCTCTCCTCGACAGGCTGAGAAGGAGTAAATAACGTTACGGACCAGATGCCACACTGATCAGAATGTCCCCTCAAATTAGTTCTATCGTTCCTCCATTTCCGAGCTTGCATTTAATTGAGCCAGCCGGCAGGTCGGGGACGATTCCGTCAACATCTATGTAAAATATGTCTTCCTCTCCAAAAGCGAAGTCGTTGTACCTCCTGATTTTCAGGATGACATCGTAGTAAACGTGCCACCTCTTCTCTATGAAGCCCGTATACACGCCCGTAGGGACAAAAACGAAGAATGTTAGCTCGTCAGGCATGACATCGTATATCATAGCCATGCTCGTCAGGTAGCGGGGCGTTGGGAATGGTACGTGAATACCGAAAAGTACAAGGAAGTCGTCGTCTTTCAGGTTTCTGAACGTTTCCTCACCTTCTATCGTCTCTTCACCACTCCACGGTATGAAGTCGTAAAGCTCCCCGAAAGGGACAGTTTCCTTCATCCCTATTTTGATGATCTTCGCGGTATCGAGTATTTCACCAAGCCCGGAATCCGACTTCGCCACGAAGTGGTAAAACCTGTTGAGAGCTCTGGACATTATCTCAGAAATTACTGCAACGTAGAAATCTTTTTTTGATGCGTAGTAGGGAATTACATGGAGGAACGCAAAACTCACCATCGGTCTCAGGGCCGCGTAAGCAACTCTCGTCCTGAGACCCTCCAGCTTCCTTATCAGAACGTCTTCAATTTCCATCTACCAATCTTGTGACAATGCATTTAAAAAATTTTCACGTGCAGATTCAATGTAATATCCTGCTTACCGGTAGTGTCAAGTTAACACCTCCAGTAGTTGTAGAAGGCCATAAAGCTCTCCAACCAGCTCTGTACAGAGACAAAAGAACTCCTGAATGGAAATCTGTTCCAGAACCTCTTCGTTCTCTCTTTAAACCTCGAAAAGAATCCTTCTACAGCATTTCTTCTACCAAACGTTTCATGCCTGTATCTCAGCCCTAACCTTTTCAAAGCCCACAGATACCAGAAACCTCTATCAACAACGATCTCTGGCTTGTTTTCGCAATGCTTGAGAACTTCTCTAAGGAAAACGTAAGCTTCAAAGCTTCCTCTTCCTCCAGAAGCCCATATAGCTAGGCATTCCATGGTATCAACGTCTATAGCAGCCCAAACAAAGATTTGTTTCTTTTCCAGTTTTATTTTTGTTTCATCTATCGCAACAAGTCTTCTTTTCTTCTTTTCTGGTTGTTTTAAGACTGTTTTGAGTCTATGGTAGTAAATCCTAACAGATTCGTGACTTATTTCTTCGAATAAAGATAGAAAATCACTTGTTTTTCTCAAAGAAAGGCCAAAGAAGTATAATAATGCTGCAAGTATTTTAAGTTCCACATCTTTCCTGTTCCTTCGAAAGACTTTTGTAGACTTGACGTAATCTACCAACTGGCTTAGCGCAGGCTGCATAAGTTGTATCTTAGTTATTTATTTTTTGTTATTTTGACACTGCCTGCTTACCTGCAAGGAACGTATCTTTACATCATATCCGCTGGAGTCTTCCAAGATGTACCTGTTCCGACCCAAAGCTTTACTATATTTTCTACAAGAATATTTGAGAATGAAGGAGGCATTACTGTACTCAACTGGAAGAGAAAAGAGAGCGAGGTGTCATCTCTGCTGGAATCTCTGCAACGTGGAAGAAGGGGAGAGGGGCAGATGTAATGCAAGGCTTAACGTCTCTGGAAGGCTTTATACCCTCACTTACGGGAATATAAGCGCAATGGAGAGCAGGCCCGTGGAAATAAAGCCCTTCTTCCACTTCATGCCTGGAACGACCTCCATGACGTTCTCAACGTATTCGTGCAACCTTTCCTGCATGTGGTGCCAGAACTGGAGACTTTCGCGAACTCCACCGCCAGAGGGCTATCAGGTTGTCGATCCGGAGAAAATCGTCAGAGCGGCAATTGATGCGAAAGACAGGAGCACATGTGCGAGCTTCAACGAGCCAACACTCCTCTTCGAGTATCTCCTCGACCTCTTCCCCCTCGCAAAAGAGTTCGGGCTTAGAAACACGATGGTCTCTAACGGCTACATGATGCCAAAGGCTCTCAAGATGCTGATTAATGCGGGACTCGACGCCATAAATATCGACGTAAAGGGAAGCAGAGAAGTTTACAGGAGATACTGTGGTGGTAAAAGCGACATCCACGTCTGGAAAAACATAAGGTTCGCTGCAAAGAGAATTCACGTTGAAGTCGTAAACCTGCTCGTAAGGAACGTGAATGATGACGAAGACTCCATACGGGAAATCGTGGAGAAACATCTGAAGTATGCCGGAGACGAGATTCCAATCCACTTTACCCGTTACTTCCCAGCGTTTCTCTTCGATAAACCCCCGACCGACGTTTCAAAACTCGAGAGAGCTGTTGAGATTGCGAGAAGGGAAGGAGTTGAATACGCCTACATCGGAAACGTTCCCGGACATAAATTTGAAAACACCTACTGCCCGCAGTGCGGGGTTCTGCTCGTGCAAAGGTACCACACCACTGTTCTCGAAAACAGGGTGAAAAACGGGAAATGTCCCAATTGCGGGAAAGATATTTACGGGATATGGAGTTAAGCCTGCCTACTGAAAGCGTATTATCTCGTTGATGGAATTGCGCCGCGCTTTCACCATTCCCGTAAAAAAAGCTGGGTGATGCCGGCAGTTAGCTATTGGCAAGTATTGCCTGCCGTTTGCAGGAGCAGCTGATGTTATCGAGGTTATCAGCTATTCAGAAATACCTCAGGATCTCGTAAAGCGTCGTACGCTGCGCTACCGGCCTTCCAACAGATTTTACAGCCCTGACAATGTCCTCAACCCTCGCAGGCTGGAAGGGTTTACCTGTAGCTCTCACAACATTCTCCTCAAGCATGGTTCCGCCGAAGTCGTTAGCTCCGAAGAAGAGCGCGAGAGTCGCAATTTCAAAACCCTGTGTGAGCCAGGAGGCCTGGATGTTTCTTATGTTGTGCAGAATTATGCGGGAAATAGCAAGAACCTGAAGGTACCTCGTCGCTGGGGCTGGATGCTTAACCCTTCCATAAAGCTCAGTCCTCTCTGGTTGGAACGTCCAGGGGATGAAAGCAGTAAAGCCACCAGTTTCAGCCTGCAGATCACGAATCTTGAAAAGGTGCTCGACTATGTCCTCGTCGCTCTCGATGTGGCCGAACATCATCGTCGCGCTTCCCTTAAGTCCGATACTGTGAGCAGTTCGCATCACCTCGAGCCAGCCTCTGCTGTCAACCTTGTTAGGGCTGATTTGCGTTCTCACCCTGTCGCTTAGAATTTCCGCCCCTCCTCCAGGCAGTGAGTCCAAGCCAGCGTTTTTCAGCCTCTCGAGGACTTCTTTAACGCTGCACTTCTCGAGCTTCGCCAGGAAGTAAATTTCTGGCGGGGAAAGGGCGTGAAGCTGAATAGATGGGAAACGTCTTTTAATCTCGGAAAAAACGTTCTCGAACCACTCTATGCCAAGTTCCGGGTTCATTCCTCCCTGCATCAGGATCTGCGTCGCTCCAACTTCCACCGCTTCTTCGATCTTCTTCAGAATTTCGTCGAGACTTAGGACGTAGCCTTCGTCATCGTTTCTGGCGTAGAATGCACAGAACTTACACTTGGATGTACATACATTTGTGTAGTTTATGTTCCTGTCAACGACGAAGGTTACGAGGTCTCCACACTTCCTTTTCCTTATCTCGTCTGCGATCTTCCCGAGGGCTGGAAGGGGTAGTTCGAATAGCCTGAGGGCTTCCTCGAACGACAGATTTTCTCCTTCAAGGTTCTTCCTGACGTACTCGTACAATTCCGCTCTCACGGCACATCTCCTCGAACGTCTTCAACCCTCTCCTTTCTGCATTACCCATCCTGTAGCTCAGGGTTTTAAAGTACTCCTCAAGGAACTCAGGGGGCATGCTGAACTTCGTTGCAGCTTCCGAAACAACTTCCTCCATGTTTTTTAGGCCCCAGTCGATGGATTTGAATAACATAGCATCAACCGAGTTCGCGTCAACCTCTTGCAGGGAAGAGGATATGCCAAAGACCATCGGGAGGCCTGTGAGTTCGTACCACTCCTCTCCAAGGTCCATCACAACCCTGTATATCATCCTCGCCTTGATTGCTTCATCACCTATTACGAGCGCATGTTTGCAAATTTCGAGTAAATCCGATGCTTTTCCAGAATCTGTAAACACGAGCCTGTTTTTCAGACCTTTCTCCCCCAGGATAATCCTGAGAAGGTTTACAGAGGTCATTGTGTCGGCTGTAACAGCTATGGGGCTTTCGTCGAGTTCTTTCATCTTCGATACGACGACGACACTCAGCACTTTATCCCGTGATGCTATACAGAAGTTGTAGCTCCTGAGCTTTTCGGAATTTTGCAGGAAGAAGAAAGATGGGACAGGAGCGTAGTCTATGAGGCCAGAAGCGAGCATGGATGCCATCTGCTTGGGTGATGCTTCAACGATTTCAAAGTTCCGATTTTCTTTAAAACTCTTTTCAAGCCAGTAGTACGGGAGAAAGTTGTTTATGAGGCCGAATTTTCCAATTCTGAATGGCATTAAACGTCAAAACCGGCAAGGATAAAAAAGCGTTGCTCTTGCCTTATTCTGACAAGGTCTTGAGCTTTCTATATTTTGATGGAGACGAGTCTGTCATTCCTCTTCTCCGTCTGGGGTTTCATATATATCTGCCATACTGGGCTGTCTTTTTCCGGTAGTTTCAGTTGTTACTGACAGAATCCCGGGATTTCGGTACCGCATGCACTCGCGGTATTTTCACTTCCAAGACGACATTCACGAAAATATCCCGTGGGTGTCATTAGAGATGCCACTAAACCTCAATAATAAAGTGCAGCTCTGTCGATGGGTCCTTAAGCAATCGCACCATCTCCCTGCTGAGGTCAGCAGCGGCTTTGTCTGCTTTTATGATGAGTGTCCTCCCGCATACGTAGTCGCTCTTCCTGACAACAATGTCGGTTGGATGAGTGAACGTGAGCCGGGGGCTCCCGAATCCAGTAACGACTTCTCTCATCCCGTAGTCAGGAAGGTAAAGCACAATCATAGCCTTCTTCCCGCCACACAGACACCCCTTTATTTCCTGTGGAAGATCCGAAATCGCTTTACTTGCTCTCACACCTATAATACAGTCACCTCTCGGCGTCAGATGTTCGTCCTTAGTAATCTCGAGGGTTGTTGGATGCTTTGCTGTTATGTTTGGATGACCCCACGCGATGATTACTTCTCTCGGCATGGCATACGTTCCTCCAGTCACACGTTGTGCAGGCTTTCTGCCTCCACACATCCATTATTTCCGGAATCTTCGCTCTAATCTCACTCCATGAAACCTTTGAACCGGGAGAGATAGAGAGCAGATTTAGCGCGAGTTTGTCAAGTTCCCTAATCTCCGCGTCAGCTGTGCTGGAGTACGCACAAACTCCGCTGGAGTTGTGTGGACAGGTGGCGCAGACGTCATCCGCACCGTCAACCACTTCAACTCCAGTCCTTTCAGCATCTTTAAGCGCTCTGAGCAGGTTTTCTACGAACTCGCGGTTATACCCCTCCCCTTTGAAGAAGTGCAGACATATAAGGTGATGCCCTCTGAACCTTACCATATATTAGTCAACCACACTAACCCTATTTAAAGTCATAACCCTACACAGACACCCCTTTATTTCCTGTGGAAGTGTGAGGTTGTAATATCGACAAGCCAATACAAATCTCGATTCGAATTCCTCTAAGCTCTGAGACCGGTAGAAGAGTGAAAAGTCCACGAACACAGATTTACGTCCTTAATAACGTACTCTATTTAACTTTCACAGGAAATAAATAAAGCTAACCAAATTTTCTAAGCTTCTCGAGGATTTCAACAGCTTTATTCATAGTCTCCACGATCTCCGCTATTCTGCATATGTCCTCCTCCCCCTCCAGATCTCTCGCGAGTTTACTGATAGCATCTTTAACTGCATCTTCCACGAGCGATCTATTCCATGTACCATCCCTTTCTGCGGATTTGTTCTCAGATTTTGCTAAATGTTTCACCGCTCCCACTTCAGTGTTTCTATCCTCCATTCCCTCTTTTTCCTGCTGAATCCCCCTATTATCAATCATCTGGCTCTTTTCCACATTCTCTACGCTGACGCCCTCACCCCTGTCAATTATGACGTTTCTGCCACATGAGGGGCAGAAAATCCTGGCGTTATCTTGAAACAGAGGAACCCTACAGTCTGGGCAGTAATACGAGAGCATCTTGGCTCCCTTATAAAGAAGCTCCGCCATCTCCGAAATTTTTTTATCTTCCATGTTACCTATGTTGATAGGCCGCATTTAAAAATTTCACTTCTGGAGGTGGTACGGTGGCAAAAGAGGTGCCAGACAGCGTATTGGAAGTTCTGGACAGAATAATTCAGGACGACACGGTTCCGAGGAATATCAGGCGTGTTGCAAGTGAGATAAAAGAGAACTTGCTTCACGGTGAGGAGAGTCTCGCCGTAAGGGCTGCATCGGCGATCTCGATACTCGAAGAGATCTCTTCCGACCCAAACATCCCGATGCATGTCAGAACCTTGATCTGGAACGTATCGAGCCAGCTCGAGAGGATCTCCGTTGAGGAGTAGGCAAGTAGTCTATACTGGAAATGAAGTAGAAATGTTTTTCCAGTTAGTCTATGCTATCTTGATTTATTATAGATATTGTCGAGCATAACTTGGAAATACAACTGTATATGTTACTACATCCCCTTACCACCCTGCATTCGTTCAACTCTGCTATCTTCTGTTTTCAGTGGATGGGAATTTGTCATAGATTTATAGTGTTGGTTATCTTCCGGAAAGAACGCATTTTCAATCTTATATTGTCCCACTTAACGGTCTGCAATTTCCTTCCGAATTTCTCTTCTTTTTGTTTAGCGTGGATTGAACTATGCTTAGAAAGATCAAGTCTATTACTTCTGCTCTTTTGGTCTGTAAATGAGCTGTACATCTTGTGCAGCGTGTTGAACGAGACTACATAGACCAAGTATTTTTAAACTCATCATCCAGACGAAAGGGGTGTCTTCCAAATTGAAAAAGAGCTTAAAGCTGAGAGATCGGAAGTAGAAGACGTCTTTAAGCTGAGAAACGTGGACTCTTTATGGATAAAGATCTATAGTTAAATTCGTCTATGCTAACGTACTTCTCATAGCAATTCTCGTTCGACTGGGATTCAGGGGGAAAAGATGATGCTGCAGGTCGACTGAGTGGTGAGTTTGCAGACACCATAGGGTAATTATAGACGTTCCAGAAGTTTTGTCCCAAAAACCTTCAGCCTTGAGGTAAGAATAAAGAGGATCCGTAACCGGGGTGGTTTATACTACATCCCAATGAAACTACGAGGAAAATCCAAACGCCATACTAAAAAATTAGCGGGATTTGCCGTTGAGCATCTCCTTTAGCTTAAAAGTTCTCTTTTCTCTCCTCCTCAAGTCATCGAGGATTCTATGGATTCTATTTATCTGGCTGTCTATCATTTCGAGGACTTTTTCCGTACTTATTTCATCCCTGAGTTCCATATACCCTCTCATTATAGCAAGCGGATTTCTCAACCTGTCTGCGAGGTACTCGAACTGCTCAATATTTTCTTTTAACTGTTTTATTGCGGCACTTCTTTCCTTCTCAACATCTATCGCCTTCAGTGCAAAGCCAAGATCGTCCGCGAGGTCGAGTAGCAGCCCTATCTCCTCAGTGTCGAAGGCATCTGAAACTGGCGAGTTAAAGCTCAGAATTCCATAGAACTTCTCCTCGTGGACTATTGGAATTACAAGAACCTGCAGGAATCTGTGCTCATCGTTAATGGGGCATTTTTCACATATTTCGTCTCCCCACTCTACAAGCTTTGCTCTTCTCGTGGTAAGAACTTCTTCAACACAAGGGAGACCCTCCTTTAACCACTCTCTGAGCAGTTTCCTGCTTATCTTTCCCGTAACTGCCACAGGAGAAACTGCTGGCTTTTTACCCTCCCTGACGATTCCAACCCATACGGTCATGTAGTCCTCCACACTGGCAAAGGCTTTGCAGGCCCTCCTCAGCAATATCCTTCCGTCCTTCTCATGAACTATGAGCTGGTTTATCTCACTGGAAATCTGGAGGAGTTTATTCAGGCGTCTCAGGCTATTTTCCATTTTCTTTCTCTCAGTAATATCCCGTATAACTTTGTGGTAGCCTACCAGCCGTCCCTCCTCATCTCTCAGTATTCTCGCTGACTCGAGACAGTCTATCACGTTTCCCCTCTTTGTTCTATATCTAACCTCGAAGTTACTTACAAACTCATTACTGGAGAGACCTTCCAGCAACTTCTTTCTATCAGAGGGATTTACATAAAGCCTCAGGACACTCTGTCCAATTAACTCATCTCTCGTATACCCAAAGAGTTCTTCAGCAGCTTTGTTCACTTCGATTATTCTACCATCCATATCTGTCAGAAGGATTGCATCCATCGAGGATTCGAAGAGTCCCCTGTACTTCTTTTCGCTCTCTCTAACCCTCTCCTCAGCCCTTATTTTCACAATCCCCGCGGCCATATGCTCCGATATCGTATCTATGAGTTTTCTATCGAGTTCTGTTATCCTTTTTCCGGATTTAACTACAAGTTGTATTACACCCTGCAGTTCTCCACCGGAAATAAGGGGGACGGAGTACATCTCTTGGAGGTCACATCCAATACAAAGGTCGTGGAAATGCTCAGTGTACTTACTTCTCTTCATGTCAGGGATATAAAGTGGCTCCTTTCTGAGTGCTGTAACAACCGCAGTACTCTTACTATCTGGTCTGACCTTCTGAACCTTCGCAGATCTCTCCCCAAACTCTTCGTCAAAACCAATCTGCGTTACGGCCCTCAAAGTGTTAGTGTTCTTGTCATATATGAGAATCTCACCCATATCAAAGTCGAATACTCTCTTGAGCGCGTCAATTAAATTCGCTGCAAGTTCCTCTATACTCTCCGACTTGTTTACAGCCTCTCCAACGAGCCTGTACAACTCACTGAGATTGCGGATCTCCTCTTCCATCCGCTTTCTTTCCGTGATGTCTTTTATTATCCCGTGATATATGATAGACTGCCCCTCTTTTATTGCAATTGCCGATTCGAGACAGTGAACGATTTTTCCGTCTTTTCTTCTGTATCTCATTTCCATGTTCCTAACAAAGCCGTCTCTCTCTATCTTTTCTATGAACTTCTTTCTGTCAGAAACGTCAGCGTACAACTCTCTCACGTCCATCTTCAGCAATTCATCTCTCGTATACCCAAAGAGTTCTTCAGCAGCTTTATTCATGTCAAGAATTTTGCCCTCAGACGTCGTCAGGTATATAGTGTCCATCGAGGATTCGAAGAGTCCCCTGTACAACTCCTCACTTTTTCTCAACTCCTCTTCAATCCTTATTTTTGCAATACCAGCAGCTATATGCTCTGAAATGCTCTCGAGAAGCTTTCTGTCTCTTTCTGATATTTTCTTTCCTTTTCTCGTTATTATCTGGATAACACCATGCAGTTTACCCTTTGTGACGAGAGGTAGTGCGTATATCTCTTCGATGTCGAGTTTTCTGAAGATTTCTCTCGCATACGCTGTAAGGTCGTTCTCCTTTACATTGGAGATGTATATCGGCCTCTTTTCGATGGCAGTTCTTACTGCAATACTTGGATTTTCCTCGTTCACCTTATGAACATCAGCAGAATAATCGCCAAAAACTTCAAAACCGAGCTGAACAACAGCTTCGAGTGTATCTGTTTTTGGATTGTATATGAGAATCTCACCCATATCAAAATCTATTACTTCCTTTAACTCCTTCAAAATCATTGACGAGAGTTGCTCTATGCTCTCCGACTTGTTTACAGCTTCCCCTACAATTCTGTGTAGCTCACTAAGCTTTCTGATTTCAGCGTTCATCAGTTTCCTCTCAGTAATGTCTTCCATGGTCTCGATAACTCCAATCACTTCTCCATTTGACCTGAGTAATGAAGCTCTGAAGTAGATCCACTTTCCTATATGCGGGAGGTATAACTCGAGTTCGTACGTGTTTTCGTCAACCTTTCTTATCTTTTTCTTTTTTACTTTCCTCTTTCTGTAAAAGTTCTCAACTCCATCGAGAACAATGTCTGCGAGGAGCGGGCTTGGTTTGGAGAAGAAGGCTTTCCAGTGATTTGTGGTGCCTATTATCTCTTCCTTCCTTATCCCGGTGAGTTCCTCGCACGCCCTGTTCCAGTATCTAACAACGTGGTTCCTGTCGATGACGAATGTCGGTACGGGTACGTTCTCGAGTATTTCTTCGAGCTTGAAGTCTCTACTCATCGTTGACACCTCCTGAACGAAATCTCAGTATGAAAACACTGCCCTCTGGCTCGTTGTCCTCTACGTGTATGCTTCCCCCGTACCTCTCAATGAGAGTTTTCACGAGGTACAGTCCAAGACCAGTCCTTCCTGTTTTCTCTCCTTTGAATCCCTCTTTGAAAATTTCCTCCTTGATTTCATCGGGTATTCCCGGCCCGTTGTCGGCTATTCTAACTTCCACCCAGCCGTTGATGGCTCTCGCTTCAATATCCACTCTCTTCTCTTCTTTGTCGTTATGGAAGATGGCATTAAGGAGAACGTTTTCGAATATTGAGGGGATCATATCGTCTGCAAGAACTTTGAGTCCTGCAGGAATCTTTACATTTACAATAGCTTTGTCCTTCACTTTCTCAATTTCTTTCTCGAGGACTTTCGAAATATCAACGATCTTAAGCCCCCTTCCAGCCATTAACGCCTCTTCTATTTCCCTTATCGTACTTATTAGCTCCGTGCAGACAGCAATTCTCTCTTCTATCTTCTTAAGAAACTCTTCATTGCCGGAATCTCTGTAGAGGTCGAGATAACCCTTTATTATCGTCAGCCCATTCTTTATGTCGTGCCGCAGCATCTTGTTGAGGAGGCTTAAATGCTTGTTCATCCTCTTTATTCTCTCCTCAGCCTCCTTAAGCCTCGTTATATCTCTTGCAATTATTACGAGGTATCTCCTTCCTTCGAGTTCACACTCCTTAAGACTGACAGAAATTGGAAACTTGCTGCCATCCCTCCTTACGTGCCAGCCCTCTACAGCCTCCCCTCTCCAGGCTGGAAGATCCATGACATCGTAAATCGTCTTCTCGAGAAGTTCATCCTTCGTGTATCCCAGCCACTCGCAGGCCGTCATGTTTACATCTATTATTTTCCCGCTCTCTGCCTCGACGAGGAAAATTGCATCATTACTGTAATCCATTAACGTTCTAAACCGCTTTAGTTCTTCTGCTCTGACGCGCTCGGTTATGTCCCTGCTTATCCCGATAATCCCGATAAACTCACCACCTTTATCGTAAACGGGAGCCTTTATTGTCTCGAAGGTGATTTTTCTTCCGTTGATGTACCCCGTTTCCTCAGTGCGCACAATGTCTCCTTTTGTCATCACGAGTTCGTCACTCTCCCTGCACTGGGCGGCAAGATAGGGCGGGAGGATTTCATCGTCTCTCTTTCCTACGATATCCTCTTTGGGTTTTCCGACGAGTTCCGCATAAGCTTTGTTGACGACGATGTTTCTGCCGCATGTATCCTTGAAGTAAACGACATCCGGAATTGAATCGACGAGAGCTTCAAGCAGGTCAACGGTTCGCCAGAACTTTATGGTAATTTTCCTCAGTTCCGTAACATCTCTGCAGACGAGGACGTAATCTTCACTCCCTTCTATTTTCGCAGGATTTATTTCGAGATACCTTGGTTTTCCACCTGAGATTACAACGACTTCAAATTTCTCCGTCCACTTTCCCACCATCTCAGAGAGCCTGATTCTACTTTCATCGTCAAAGCATGGCAGCTCATAGATTTTCTTACCTGAGACATCTGACGTGGACAGTTCTGTAAGGTTAATCCAGGCGTTATTAACGTCCTTCACAGCCCCGTCTGGTGAAACAACTACAACGGGATCGGGGATTGACTTTAGCAAAACGTTCTTCTTTTCGAGTTCGATTTTTCTTCTCTCAAGTATGAAATGTCTCGCTAATTCCTCTACACGCTTTGAAAAGAGCTGGAAGAACCGCTTCTTATTTTTGATATTCAGAGGGTGCTCGAGGTATAAAACGCCCCCCTCAAATCTGTGAATGAAAACGTTATCGGGTTTCAGAATCTCGGCCTCTTCTATCGCATCCAGCGCGTCTCTATCATTTCTAAAGCCGAGAAGGGCCATGCACTTTACACAATCGAGTTCTACAAAGAGAGCAATCCGCCTCACTCCGAGAATTCTGGTGGCCCGTTCTATTACCTCCTTCCCGAATTCTTCTTCGCTTGAAGGAATAGTGAATGCGAGGAGTTCATGGAGCATCAGGAATTCGTAGAGGTCCATTTAATCTCCCCCCACAGCTACTACTACTGTTTTATTGTGGAAAACGGGAACGTTAAACGTGGAATAGATCTCACCAAACGTTAGGGGCCCTATAAACGGAACGGGCAGACTCTCTTTTATGGCTTTTATTTCCTCTTCAAACTTACTCCCGAGCAGAAACATTCTCGAAATGCAGTCAAAAACGAGAGCGAATCTGGGCTTTTTCACTCCGCTTGTCGCCAGCTCAACAACTTTCTCAGCCACTTTAATGATCTCCTCATTCTCACATCCCATAATTGTAACGACGGAGTTCTGGGGGACCTCACTCACAAGTTCGATGCTACCATCGTCCCCAAGAGCTATGGGGTCCCTTATAATAAAACTTCCACACGCGCACGGAAGACCGAAGGGATACTTCATTCCGTAAATTGCGAAGTTCTCTTTATCACACTCCACATATCTCGAGTACACCTCAAAGGCTTTTTCCCCCTCGATTTCGTAAATCTTCTTGCCCGAGGTCTTCGTTACTATCATCGGGTCAGTTAGTGGCCTCCATCCGTGACCAACAGCTGCACTGAGCGTTACGTCAATAATGGCAGCAGCAAAACCGCTCTTTATTATTCCCTTTTCTGTGAACTGCTGAGTCCTCGTGCTCATCAGGTTGTCTCCTGAACCACCTCCTACGTAGACGTATTCAGGACCAAGGGAGTTGTAAAACCCTCTGAGGAGTTCGGGTATACCATCTATAAAACCGTCGGGAAATATTATTGTAGTTCCAGATTTTACCTTTCTGAAAACTTCACCAGCTTTTTCTCCACTCTTCCACGGATCTTTGACTTCCGAGAGGTACGTAATCGCTTTTACACCCTTCAGAGTGCACACACCAATTCCTTCCCTGATAACTCCGTCAGGCGTCAGTATTCCGGCGGTGCAGCATCCAACGACTTTCCCCACGAGTTCAGCGACGGCTGAGAGAACATCCTGTCGCGTGTACGTGTTTGTTGTGAACAAAATCGTGAGGTCTGCTCCGCCTGATTGGTCCAGAGCTTCTTCTACTGCATTCCTTGCTGCTATTCCTGCATTTTCGTGGTTGCTGTAGGCTATTCCTACATGCATGGTGAAATTCCTCCTTTCCACAGGAAATAGGGGGGTGTGTGTCTCGTAATTGGCGTAATTATCATGAACGAACTTTCGCAAAGGTTCTGGAAAGCTACAGGCATAAAAGTTACACCTCCCTCAATCTGAGTACGAAAACGCTTCCCTCTGGCTCGTTGTCCTCTACGTGTATGCTTCCCCCGTACCTCTCAATGAGAGTTTTCACGAGGTACAGTCCGAGCCCCGTCCGACCACTGCTCTCTCCCTTGAAACCCTCCTTGAACACTTCTTCCTTAACTTCATCCGGTATTCCTGGTCCATTATCCGCTATTCTCACCTCTATCCAACCGTCAACCCGATTGGCGGAGGCCCATATCCTCTTTTCGTCCTTGTCGTTGTGTACAACAGCATTTCTGAGGATGTTGTCAAAAACAACGTGGAGCATTTCGTTCGCCATAACAATCAGATCCTCGGGAACGGAAGTTGTAACGATCACTCCTGGCTCTTTGACGTTCTCAATCTCTCTCAGCAGGACCTCTGTTAGATTCACGGGCTTCAGTTCTTCGGACCTCTCTACCTCTTCAGCACTCCTCACTTCGTCTATTAGCTCGAGAGCCTGGGCGATTACATTGTCAATTCTGTCAAAGTACTCACTTTTTGGATCCTCTCTTGCGATTTCTACAAAGTTTTTCAATGTAGTGAGGTAGTTGCAGAACTCGTGCCTCAAAACCCTGTTGAGAACTTCGAGTCTCCTGACTCTCCTCTTAAGCTCCTCTTCTCGCTCCTTTCTATCTGTGATATCTCTTAGAATCCCCTCAACTCCAACAAGAGCGGAATTCTCAATCCATGGCCACGCAACAACTTCAAACCACATGGTTCTGCCATCTCTGGCGAGCATTCTGAACTCAAATCTTGCCGGTTCTCCTCTGAAAACCTTTGAGATCTCTTCCACGACTTTCTTCACGTCGTCGGGATGAACCAATCGCTGAAACGTGGCGTTGACGAGATCAGATAGGTCGTAGCCGAGAACACTGCAAAATGCGGGATTTATCTCGATTTTTCCGAGTCTGAAGAGGACATCTCTTGAACGAACGAAAAAGTGCCTGTATTCTTCCGACTCACTGCGCCTGATCACCTCTTCTGTAATGTCTCTGCAGGCAAAAATGAAACCATTTTTCAGGGGAGAGCAGCGACATTCGAGGATTATTCTCTGCCCATCTTTCCTTATTCCTTCGGCAACGAAGATCTGCTGACTTGTAGCTTCTGCATCGAAAGCGATGAGACTCGGCAGACTTCTCCCTCGAAGCTCCTCCTCGCCCTCCCGAAAGAGTCTTTCAGCCTCTCTACTACAACCCGTAATTTTCAGCTGGGAATCTGTAAGAATTAGGGCTACGGGGATTGATTTTAAAATTTCATTGGCCTTTGACCTCATTTTTCTCGTTTTCTTTTCCAACTATCTTCTCTACAAGTTCCTCAAGCTTTTTCCTTCCAAATGGCTTCTCGAGGATGTCTACTGCTCCTGCTTCGAGCATTTCCTTGCCCTTGTGCGTAGCATACGCCGTAACGGCAACTATTTTTGCGTTGGGAAATCTCTCGAGAATGGCTTTCGTAGCTTCTATCCCGTTCATACGGGGCATCATTATATCCATTAAAATCAGGTCGGGTTTGTGCTCTTCGCACATCTTCAGAGCTTCAATTCCATTTGCAGCTTCAATGACATCGTAGTTTTTCAGAATGAGCCTCATTACCTCTCTTATTGCTGGTTCGTCGTCAACTATAAGTATTTTTACATTCTTCTTCCTGCCCATCTCTTTCACCTTTAGGTTTGATTTGATATATCATTATCACTACCATTAGTGATATATTAAAAGTCTTTCGCATTTTGTTGATGATGTGTTGATATTCTTTTGCACTACCTACTTTGCTATTTATAAAGTTGCCTAAATGTTTTTTTAAATTAAGTTTCTATATGATTCTAGCTTTATGGATAATTTTTCAGAAAGATTATTTTCCCGGTAAATTTAAGCTGACAGCCATACGCCGTTGAAGCGAATACTCAGGAGTCGTTTGAAATGAACAGGCTGCGGTGTTGGTAAAATCCCTCTGAAAACAGCGTTACTGAAAGGGACATCAAGAGCGGCACAAGGTAGCTGTTGGTCATCGAAGCCGTGAGCGTGGAAGGGAGCGCTGCTGGATATCAGGACGACAACTCCGCCAGTGGTTGTGAACGCCGTACCGTAGACTCTGGAGTAAGTGTTGATGAGGGTAGGACAGGGAGTCAGTGGAACGGGCACTCACAATATCTCTTTCAGTTTCTGGGGAGTTCATGTGGAAAGGAAACACGTTCGTGTTTGTTCCGGATTTTCTTGAGTATAACACAGAGTACGTGGTTTATATTTCAGACGAAGCCACTGACATTGCGGGAAACAGGCTGGAGTTGTATAAATGGAGTTTTGAAACTGCAGCCCAGCCTCAACCACCACAGCCCGTGATGTCGGAATTAGAACCGCAACCACCCACGGCATACTTCAAAGTATCGCCAAATCCGGCAACGAGAGGTGAAACCGTTACGTTTTCCGGTTACGGAATAGACCCGTACGAATCGCTCAACTATTGGGAGCAAACTAAGACCGGGAATTTGTGAGTCCTTGCAACTCTTTACAACCTGTGTTTTGTGACAAAATCTCTGCTCACATTTTACCAGAAAAAGCGAAAGAACAACGAAACACTAAACTCTATTCTTTAAAGACCTCTCCAAACTCGGATATATCTTTGTCTGTACTGAGCAGCTCCCTAAGTGCTGGAGCGAGACCCCCTATATGGACTCTTATCTGTCTCGTTGTATCTCTGTCCCTTATCGTTACTGTCTCGTCCTCAAAAGTCTGGTGGTCAACCGTAACGCAGAAAGGCGTACCGATTTCGTCGAATCTTCTGTACCTCCTTCCTATGCTTCCGGAGTCGTCGTATTCTGTGAAAATACCCTCTTTCTTAAGCATGAATGTTATCTCGATGGACTTCTCGATAAAAGCACCCTTGGAGAGAAGCGGCAGCACAGCAACCTGAACGGGAGCCATCCACCTTTTGAGCCTCAGAACTCTTCTTTCCTCCCCGTCAACGATGTCTTTGTCGAACGCATGCTCGAGGATAGCAAAGGTAATCCTGTCGAGACCGAAAGAGGGCTCTATGACGTGTGGAGTAACCTTCTCACCGTGGATGAGCTCCTCCACCTCTTTGACCTCGAAAAACTCCCTGCTCACTGATATTTTCTCTCCATCTACTTCTACTTCGATGGCCTCAATAGAATCGTCTGCAATCTCCATGCTTTCAAGAACTTCGGCAATCTTCTTCGCCTTCTGCCTGAATGTCGGCCCGAGCTTGCCCATGTTTGGAACGATCTTTCTCCTCTTCACCTTTACGGGCTCTTTAAAGGGTACGAAGACACTCAAGTCCTCTCCGCTGTACTTCATGTGTCTGCTGAGGTCGTAGTCGCCTCTGTCTGCAATTCCTACGATCTCTATCCAGCCGTAGCTCGTTAAGGCTTCTGCATCCCAGCAGTCCGAGGCGTAGTGAGCCCTTTCATCGTCGCGGTGCTGCCGGAACCTCAACCTTTCATCGTCTATACCTGCCTGAAGAAGGAATCTCCTCGTTTTTCCAATGAAGTACGCTATAACCTCATTGGCTATTATTCCCTTCTCAACAGCCTCTTTGAGAGTTATGACATGCTCGTTCCCAAACTTGTCGAGAAGCTTGACTTCATCATCTGCATAAATGTGAAAATCAGGATGCTTCTTCTCGCCCGGATGGACGAAGAACTCAAGTTCGGCCTGATTGAACTCTCTGAGCCTGATCACACCCTGTCTCGGGCTTATCTCGTTTCTGTAAGCCCTTCCAATCTGGGCAACTCCAAAGGGAAGCTTATCTCTAAAATAGTCCGCCAGCCTCTTGAAGGCAATGAATATTCCCTGGGCCGTTTCAGGGCGCAGGTAGCCCTTCTTCCCCTTCCCCGGCCCTATTTTCGTTTCGAACATGAGGTTGAACGGCGTTGGTTCTCCAAACTCACCGTCACATTCACACTTTAAGTCGAAGCTCTCGAGGATCTCCTTCACCGCCTCAACGGTCTCATCAGCCTCGATTCCGAGCTTCTCCTTTATGTAGTGGTCGGCCCTGAAAACTCTACCGCACTTCTTGCATTCAATAGCCACGTCGGTGAAGGATGTGGCGTGGCCGGAGGCTATGAAAACTTCCTCTATTCCTACGGTTGGCGTGTCTATCTCGACAGCTCTCTCGTTAACTACGAAGAACTCGCGCCAGAGGTTCTCGAGCCTCCTACGCAATCCATTACCGAGAGGACCATAATCAATAAATCCGGCCATTCCTCCGTATATTTCGAAGGATTGCCAGAGAAAGCCCCTTCTGATGAGCATTTCCATGATTTCGCTCATGCTGCCCAGCTTGTCAGCTTGCTTTTAAAGGTTTTCGTGTATGTAGCAGCTGGTGTGACATACTATGACAATAACCCCATTGTTTCCTGTGGAAGTTCGTTATAAAATTTTTTGAGACCGTTCGTAGACGGATTTTCTAATCTACAAGATATTTCGGCTTAGGAAATGTACAAAACCTGTAGATTTGCAGATTTGCAAAAGAACTGCAGATGTCAAAACCCGGGACGGCATATTGCTGGCAATATTATCAGGTAACATCAATATAGGTATGCAATGTGAAAAATTTTTATGCTATTAAAATTGAATCGGGTTGATGAGAATATGCATAAAACCTCTTGGCATCGTGGACGTTACAGTACTGGATTTTTTACAGAGCAATCTTGCGAAGGTTTTTGGAGAGTGTGATGTGCTGCACATGGGGAAGATTCCGCCAGAAGCCTACAATCCAATGCGAGGCCAGTACAACTCTACAACCATCCTCGAAAATCTCGAACCCGCTGAAGGCTGCCATGTGCTCCTTGGTGTTACCGAGGAGGATATTTACGCAGGCAAACTGAACTTCGTTTTTGGCGAAGCTGAACTCAACGGTTCGAGGGCAATCATATCGCTCAGCAGGCTGAATCCGAACATCTATGGAATGAAGAACGGGGACTCACTCAAGATCAGGGCATTAAAGGAGGCAATGCACGAAATCGGGCACGTTTTAGGACTCGCACACTGCTCCAATCCCCGCTGTGTCATGCACTTTTCCAACAGCATATTCGACACCGATGCGAAGGACTGGAAATACTGCGATGTTTGCAGAGAAAGGCTTGAGAGTCGGGGCGTGAAAGTAAGGTTGTAGCTTTTGAGTTAGATTGCAGCTTGTGGCGGCATTGGTTGGTTTCAGTTAGTTTCGGGTTAAGCGAGCTCCGGCAGGCATAACTGGTTTATTTGTCTGGAATAATGCAAAAAGTATGAAGTTCGTAGTACAAGAGCACTTCGCAGGTCATCACCACTATGATTTCCGCCTCGAAATGGACGGCGTGGCGAAGAGCTGGGCAGTTCCGAAGGGAATGCCGATTAAAAAGGGTGAGAAGAGACTGGCAATTCAGGTTGAGGACCACAGCGTGGACTACATGGACTTTGAAGGCGAGATCCCTGAAGGCATGTACGGTGCAGGGAAGATCATCATATGGGATAAGGGCACTTATGAACTTTTAAAAAGAAGCGAGAGCGAAATAAAAGTCAAACTCAAGGGAGAGAAGCTGAAAGGAACCTATGTCCTCGTTAAGTTCCCCAAGGCCGGGAAGGATGCGTGGCTTGTTATCAAGAGTGGTTGAAGGCATTATGGCTGTGGTAAACTTCACGGACGGCCTATATGGTAATGGGCCTCTTACACTTTTCCTGTACAGGTTTCATATTGAACGACGTGTCCGAATAACACGACTACTAGCATTTCCAATAACTTCGCCACACTTTGGGGCATGCAACACCTTCCAGAACCTCCTTAGCCAGCCACCCCCGAGGACATCTTTTTTTGGAAAGATTAAGGCCCCCGTTCGGATTTACGTGCTCTTTCTTGAGAACGGGCCTCAATCCGGTCGTTCTGATTATTTTACCGCATTTTGATGTTCAAGAGTGTCATCTCTCGTCTACCGAACAACTACAGAATGCATCTATTTTTTAGCTTTTACGTTTAATCTTCGCGGTATCTGAGATAATTTAACTCTCAAAACATGTTGAACTTTCCATTCATCAAAATTAGGCTCATATAGGCTTAAAATCCTTGAAACGTGCTGTACAGTCGCTCATTCACTGAACAATCATCCATCCATCTTAACCCTCGGCAGGTTCCAGCCAAATCGGATCGAAGCGATTCTGAGAATTGTGGTGGATAGTGCCGAAACAAACATGGCAACTTCAAGCGTCGTAACCCAGCTCAGGACGTAAAGCCCAGCGCCGCCAATAAGGGCAGCAGTCGCGTAGAACTCGCGTGTAAAAACGAGGGGGACTTCTCCAGCAAGAACATCTCTTATTATTCCCCCACCCGCTCCGGTAAACATGGCAGCGAACACAACTCCAAGCGGGCCAAGCCCCACATTTAGGGCTACAGCCCCACCGAGTGCGGCAAAAGCACCCAGCCCAACCGCATCGAAGTACGGCAGAAGCCCAACAGCGTTCGCAAGCTTTCTGTACATGCAGATCGTGATCGTTATGGCTGCAATCGCTATGATAAAATCGGGCTCGCTCCTGAATGCCAGCGGTGGAACATTGCCAGCTATTATGTCTCTTGTAATGCCCCCTCCAAAGGCTGTAGCGAGACCGAGAAACGCACAGCCAAAAACGTCCATGTTTTTGTCGATTCCTTTGAGTGCACCGCTCACTGCAAATGCAAATACACCAACGTAGTTCATCGTCAGTACGACAAGCTCAAGCACGCCCATATTAGCTATTCCTCATTTCGGAGTTTTCCATGAGATTTTCAATTTTTTCATCTGTAAGTGATCCCTTGTGACTTACTTTCTTTTTCATTGGAAAGGTAGCTGAACTCTCGTGGTCACCGCTGGACAAGCCAACGTTCATTGTACGTATTGGGGAAATACCTACGGCCACTCTGGACACCCCCTGCATCGCAAGTAACGAAAGTCAAGAATTTACTATTTTTGGAACGGTCTAAGTCCGATTACCTTTTGCATTTCCAATGGCGCATAAGTCTGTCATTGTCGGATTTGTGGCGAATACTTGTAGAATTAAAGTAACCTGCCTACACTCCAGCAGCTGTCCGGAGTTTCGTCGAATTCCGATTTACTTCAACTTCTACTCCGTTTGTTGGGGAGTTATGTTGACCCTTCAATAGATTTTAGTCTGTAAAATAATAATCCAAAATTATTAGCCTCAGAGCCCATATGCATGCAATCTTAATTTGCCCAAGTTTGGTTATCACCCCTTCAGAAACAGCAGAGTAGAATAGTAACTTTTAAATCCCCCCGACTCACACCTCGCGGAACTCGGTGACGAACTCGTTTATGGCCGTGTCAACCCTTTTGCATAGTTCGCCCAGCATCTTCCTCATTTTTTCCGCAACACGTTCAGGTTCCACAGGCATGTAAATGTAGTAGTAGCCTCCAGCCTCAATCGTTTTCTTCTCTCTGAAAACGAGCCCGCAGAGCATGAGCTTCTGGAGTGACTTGTAAATCGTGTTTTCGCTTTTTTCAATTGTCTCTGCAAGCTGTTCTATTCTCGCACCGCCAAGTTTTAGCAGAGTTCTGTAAATTAAAATATCAAATTCGTTCAGACCAAAAAAGCACTCCAGCACATTTTCGCAGCTCAGGGCGGTTATGGCTTCCCTTATCGACATCATGGCTGTATGAGCTGGAGTGCTCTTTCAATTTCAACTCTAACTGCGGCCTCTGGCAGCGCGCCGATGAACGAATTTACGATCTTGCCCTTGTGGAACATCAGTACGGTTGGTATGCTCGATATCCCGAACTCGAACGCAAGCTCGCGGTGTCTGTCAACGTTTACCTTGACGAACTCAACGCCGTCGAACTCCTTCTCGAGCTTTTCCAGTACTGGTGTCAGAAACCTGCACGGCCCGCACCAGTCTGCATAGAAGTCGACGACTACAAGGGTGTCCTTATTCACGATTTCCTTAAAGTTCCCGTTAACCTCCTTCATGTTTAGTTGTTCTGCAGGAGAGGTATATAAATCTTACTGGTTTTTCCAAAAACATTAAAAACTGATTTTCAATAATATAGCCATAAAAAATGCGGAACTCAGTTAAAAAGTGGAAAAAGAAGTTACATGAGACCGAGGGCTGAGAGTTCTTCGGCTATCCTCTCCACAGCCTTTACAGCGTCTTCTGGGTTCTTGCCTCCCGTAACAACCATCTTCCCGGAGCCAAAGATTAGCACGACAACACGGGGCTTGTCAAGTCTGTAAACGAGACCGGGAAACTGCTCAGGCTCGTATTCGATGTTCTCAAGTCCGAGACCAATAGCAATTGCGTTGAGGTTTAGGTCAACGCCAAGATCAGCAGAAGCAACTATGTTCTGAACCTTAACTTCAGGTTCGAGGATTACGGGAATTCCGAGTTCGCTTATAATCTTGACAACCTGCCTTACTGCCCTGTTCGCATCTTCAACGGATTTCGAACCCGTACAGACAACCTTTCCACTTCTGAAGATAAGAGCTGCAGCTTTTGGTTCTTTGGTCCTCAAAACGAGTCCGGGAAACTGCTTGGGTTTGTATTCGGCATCTTTTACTTCTTTGGCGATTTTGTTGAGGTCTATGTTTTCCCCTATCTGAGTTGAAGCAACGACATTTTCTATTTTTATTTTATAATCCTTCTTCATTTTACCCCCCAGAGTAAAAGGTTTATAAACTATATAAATACCTTTGCCTACTTCCTGCACGTGAGACTATCATTGAGCGCATCATCGTTCCTCGGAATGTTCGCAGAATGCAGGATGAAAAGACTCGTATACTTCGCTCTTCTAGCGAATGCAGCCGGTACCGTCTACGGATGGTACTACTATCATCTCCAGCTTGCGGAAAACCCGGTTTACACGTGGCCGGTTATAACTGACAGCCCTAATTCAACCCTGCTGTTTACAGTAGCCCTCTTTCTCATCCTGAAAGGCAGGAAGAGCGACTTTCTCTCCTTTGCAGCTTCAGCAAGCCTGATTAAGTACGGGCTCTGGACCTGCTTCGTTCTGCTCTTCCACTCCGACTATTTCTTTTCACCCTACAGCCGACTTCTCTATACCGGAATTTTTATCACACACTTCCTGATGGCGGTCGAAGCAATCCCCCTTGCCTGCACAATTACGGAACGAAAGCCGTACTTCGCAGCCGTTCTTGCTTGGCTGCTCTTCAATGACTTCTGCGATTACTGCCTTGGTCTGCACCCATACATCCCTCTTGATGGGATAGAAGTTGTTGCAGCCGTTACGCTTCTCCTGAGCTTCTTTTCCTTCGCGACAGCATGGCTCGCTGCGGGATACGGGAGTAAAAAATGTGAGTAGGTTGATCCTCTTAATTTTTCCACCGCACGATCAGTTAAAGGCATGTTATGATGGATACTCAATCCACAAACCTCAGCATAAGTTCTGGGGAGTCTATAGGCGCCATACCTTTAAACGTCGAAAGACATGATTGAAAAAAGGTCTAATCTCGCTTTAGGGCAGAAACGACGAACTCACACCCTGATCCTCTCAATGCATACATATCTGTTGACCTCTCCATCACTGAAGGCGAAAATCATACGCTTTCTAACGTTCTGGGCCAGCCTTACCGCCCTTGCAACCTCTCGCATTGGCAGAGGTTTGTCAGTGATGGAGACAAGGTACTTGGAGTGGGGAAGCTCCTCAACCCCTCTGACCTCCTCGTACAGCCTGAAGTCACTCCCGAACTTGAAACCCGTCTTCACGACAAAGCCTCTGCTCTTCAGATCTTTGTAAACGCTATATCTTCTCTCGAGGTTCGGCTCGATTGAAAGCGAAGCTTTCCACAACTCTTCGAAGGACATTCTTCTGCCCCTCGCATAGACCTCGAGAAAGCCAGCATCGACAAGGTAGAGGGCCTCTATGAGAGATAGCGTAACGACACCCCAGCCGAGGCTGCCGTAGAAGTGTTCCTCAAAAATCTCCTTTCGGTCGGTGATAACTCTGTCTCCCGTGAATGTCCCCCTGAACGTCACGAGTTTCTCTTCCTGCCCTCCCTTGAGCTCCGGCTCGTACAGTCTGTAGTATGTTACTTCGCTCTCCTCATCCACAACAGCAAGAATAGGGTTCAGAGATTTTACAGTTCCATAGAGCGCGTAAAAATTCAGGTGCTCCCTCTCTGAAACAGGCAGAAAAATGTCTTTTCCAACTAATACTTCCCCCTGTGGCCTAACCCTGTGTCCACGCTCCCTTAAATCCTGAAAAACGAAGAACATGGGAGTGTATGCCGGATTAAGGGATGCGCACCATTCAAGAACCTCTATCGGGTCTATAACCCTTTCACCATCTTTAACGCAAATAATGCCCTTAAACGACAGGTATGCGACCTCCACAGGATGGAGGATAATCTTATCTCCTCTTTTTGTGCCAAACTTTCTTTTTTCGAGGTTTTTTGTAGCCTTAACCCATGCAGAATTTCCATGGATGAAAGCCTCCATACATTCTTTACAGAGGTAAGGGTTAAATTGTTAACGTATATTCTCGTTTGTTCTTTAGGCGGTCTAATCCTGTTTTTGAGGACTTAAAGAAAGCCCTCAAGATTTTTTAGTGCTTTCCCCAAGCCGCTATCCCAATTTTATTCAATGCCGTTAATTGGGTGCAGAAAAGGCTTAATAGGATGAGTTGTATAACATATTAATGTAGGGTGATAATAATAATGATGGAGTTGCAGCAGCACTACAGGGCGATTCCGGCTATACGGAGCAAGCCCACTGGTATAACTCTTCTCGATAAAAGGTTAGACGGGGGTCTGCCCGAAGGTAGTCTGGTTTGTGTTTATGCAAGTCCCATAAGCATGCCTGAAGCCTTCCTTTATCAGTTTGCGTCGGTCACTCAGACGTACTACTTCATAACGTCCCGTCCTGCGCAGTACGTTAAGGAAAACATCGAAGCCATGGGTTTTTCCGCTGAAAACATCGAGTTTATCGACGTTTTCTCCCAGTACTATCTAAACGAATACGGACAGTTCGTGCTCGAAGACCGCTACAGAGATAAAGAGATATTCGACTTCGTTGACCATCACATCAACGAGATCCTTGCCAAGCAGGATGATTACGTGGTCATCTTCGACTCCATATCTTTCTTTCTCAAGCTCGATGTCGGCAGGGGGCTCAAGGAGTGGTTGATTAACAAGCTGTACATCGCATCGAAGCAGAGCAAGAACCTGTTCTACATATACCTGATGAAGGGTGTACATTCTGAAGACATCGTTAACATGGTTATGGACATCTGCGATGTCATATTCGACATAGATTCGGAGCGTGTTGGCGATCGCATATCCAGCAGGCTCGCAATCCCGAAGATAAGGAACAAGCCGCCGATGATGGAGACCTTCAAGTTCTACATAAGCGAGGGTGTACAGATAGATACGTCGAGAGATATTGCGTAGCCATAGCTTTTTGAATTCTGGAGCTTCAGAACGAGGAGCGGTTCGTCAGAGTAAGGCAGTTTTAATAAAGAGTGTCTTGTCTGAATGAAGGAGTCTGAAGCAGAAATCGGGGCTTAAAACGGAGCCAGCGAGTTACAACCTGGACCAGTTATTCCGAAAGAACCCTGTCAACATCTCTAACGGGCGGAAAAGTCCTCGCCCCATAATGCTGGATGCTGTACGCAGCAACGAAATTTCCGGCTTTCAGACACTTCTCCAGCGAGTAGCCTTTCACGTAACCGTAGAGGAAGCCAGCAGAAAAAGCGTCTCCCGCCCCGGTTGTGTCAACAACCTTAACTCTGAACGCCGGGCAGTGCACACTCTTTTCATCGCTGTAAGCTTTACATCCTTTTTCGCTCATGGTAACGACGAGTACGTCAACAAACTCAAGAAACTTCTCTGCGTTCCCTCCCAGCATCTCGAATTCCGGAAGCGAGAGAATTACAATGTCTGTGTACTGCAACAGCTCTGAAAGTCTTTCGAATCCCATGGCCGAGTAGGGGTGGCCGGGATTCAGGATAACGGTCTTTCCTCTCTCCGTTGCCTTCCTTGCTATCTCGAGATGGATTTCAAAGCTGTTCGCAGCGGGAAATGGGTCAAGATAAAAGTATTCAACCTCATCGTAATCCCCGTTGGGGATTGAAACAGCAGCAGAACCCGCGGCGTTTGGATGGACGAAGAAGGTTCTTTCACCCTCGCTGTCCACGTAGATGTCCACCCTGCCAGTTTCAGGATGGGTAACAGCAGCTCTTACATCAACTCCGACTTTTTTCAAACTTGAGATAAAAAAGTCCGCATCGCTGTCTGTTCCAATTGTGGAGTAGAATCTGCACGGCAAACCAAAGGAAGCGAGCCCATATATAACGTTTGCTGCAGCGCCTCCTGCCTCTTTAACCGAATTCCTTACAATAGCCTGCCCTCCCCTCTGCGGGTAGGAGTCTATTGAGTAGATGTGGTCAACGAGCGCAGGCCCTACACCAGCAATCATTGCAGGTTGCTCAGCATCTCATCAATTTTTTCGATCTCCTCTCTGACCTTCTCCACTATAAGGCTTGTATCGAAGTACTCGAGGAATCCGCCGCACCTCGGACACATGAAGTTGAACTCCATCGCCTCCTCGTAGTTCACCTTAATGCAGCCATTGACACAAATGTAGTAAACGCTCGCCTCCTCCATCTCGAGTTTTTCCTCAAGCTTCCTCCTTGTCTTGAGCAGCTCTCTCCTAAGAACCTCGTTCTGCTTGTCGTAGTTTATCTTCCAGTAGTATTCCATCCATCCCGTCTCGTCGTCCCTCTTTCTTCTGTACTCTGCGAGTCCAAGCTCGTACAGAGCGAAAAGAGATTTTCTGACATCATTTATTTCAATCCCAAGCTCTGCTGAGAGCTCCTCGTCCGTGAACTCCCTCTTTGGTCTGAGGGTGTAGATGATGAGTCCGACGTCTCCAGCAACCCTTTCGATGAGTTCGCGGATGAGCTCGTCTGATTGCATCACGGTCACGTTCACAAATCTTATTTTTGTTCTTCCCCCTATTTAATTTTGCGATTTTGGCTGATAGTTATCATGGATGTCTCTTTTTGGAGAGATTTAAAGTTATATTTAATAATTTATTATTATTTTGACTTAATTTGACTTTATTTGTCTTTGAGTGGACGCGAGCAGCCCTGGCAGGAATATTGTGTCTTGCAAAACATCCCTTTTTTGCACTCAACGAATCCACAGGCAAAGCGAGGGATAGCGAGCAAGGCTATTCGAGACTGCCCACGACCCGTCTCAAGTCCCTGACTTTTCCGAGGTACACGACCTCTTCATCCACGGCATAGACTTCGACATCATCAGCGTTCACGTGCAGAATCGGAGAAAGGAAGGAGTCGATGTTCAGAACGTCACTTCCAGACATTAGAGGAGAGAAAGCTGGAAGGACGATAATTTCCCTTTCACCCTTAACATGGAGGTAGCAGGGGAAACTGTACAAACCGCCCTTCCTTATCTTGACCGCCGGATGCTCGTGCCCCATAATTATTCTCTCAGCTTCGCATTCCTTATGGCCATGCACAACCGTCCAGCCCCCAACGTCAATGCTCTCCTTCAACTCAATACCGTGTTTTGCGAGAATTGCAGCGAGGAAGTTGTCGTGATTTCCTCTAATAACCTCAATTTTCACGCCGGAAAAAGCCTTGAGAAAAGCCTCTACGTCCTCCCACTCGTAGGGCAGGTTCCTGCTGAACTCGTGTTTCAAATCGCCAGCGATTATTAGCCTTTCAATATCGTACTTTTTCAGAATTTTTCTCGTGTTCGCTATAATGTCTCTTATCTGCATCCTTGGAAAAGCTACGCCGTAGTCCTGCATGACGTTCTCGAATCCCAAGTGTAAGTCAGCTATTATCGCCGTGTTTTCGATTATTACGGCTTTTTCAGGTGTGAGCTCCACGTTGCCAATTCTCATAGGCTCTGGTAGGTTTTCTTAAGAAGCATCGCATCCTCTTCAAGGTTGGGGCTTTCGCATATCAGTATGCCCTCGACACCAAAGTCCTTCAGGGCCTTCAGCAACTCAACGTACTTGAAATCCGATTCTTCAAGGTTAAGGTGTGCTTTCTCACCCTTTAAGCCATAGTCAATCCCGCTTACGTGCATGTGCATGTTCTTCAGCGCTTCTTTTCCGAGTACATCCTCAACTTTGCTCAGAATCTCGCAGAATTCGTCGTAGCTATTATATCGCCTGTACCTCGCGTGGATATGTGCGAAATCGACACACGGCATAACGTTTTCGAGCTCTTGGCTTAGTCTCAGCAGTTCGTCAAGTTCACCAAACTGCGTGGCCTTTCCAGTGGTTTCTGACCTGAGAATCGTTTTTATACCATGCTGCTCCATGTATTCGAGAACTTTTGCAATACCCTTCCTCACCCTTTCGTAAACTCTCTCCTTCGACGACTTCTGGTAGTATGCTGCATGGAAAACTATGCTCCTTGCGTTGAATATGCTTCCAATTCTTACAGAATCGACTATTCGCTTGACGCTGTCCTCAAACTTGTCCTCCGAATTGAGATTGACGTAGTAGGGCGCATGAACGCTCAAGGCAACGCCTAAAGCCTCGCTCATTGTTGCGACCTCTCTGGCTTTGGTTTCGCCCATTTTAACGCCCCTGACGAACTGCACCTCCATTGCGTCGAGACCAAGCTCACTTATGGTCTTAACACCTCCGGCAGTACTTCTATCCTTCGAAGCGTGTGGGACGCCTGCAGTGCCGAAAAGCAGAGGCATATCTGGCATTTTGAAGTGAGGAGATAAATATTTACCCTATTTTTAATGTGGGCTTTTCGGGTATGCTACAATCTGGTGTAAATGATGCTCTCGCTTTAGCTCAGGCTGATGCAGGCATAGTCATTGAAGCTGGCAATGTAGCAATAGAGACTGTTGACATCATTTTAGTCAGAAACGATCCAAGGGACGTCGTATCGGTAATTCACTGTATAGGAAAACGTATTCAAAGATGTTTCAGAACTTACTGTGGACCACCGGCTACCTTTGCAATTCCTCTCGCTGCGGGCATACTTTATGGATACGGTACTGCTCACACCAGCCGTAGGAGCGTTGCTGATGAGCTTGAGCACGGTTATAGTTGCAGTGAATGCGAGGATGCTGAAATAAGCGGTTGAAATAATACACAGAATTCTAAATATTCCCACTAAAAGTTTTTATCGATTGCTATCTTAGTTTAACTTATGAAGGCTACTTGGAAGGGCTCAATATCCTTTGGCCTCGTGAGCATTCCCGTAAAGATGTACTCAGCAACGGTAACGAGAGAGCTAAAGTTCAATCTCCTGCATGCGAAGGATGGCGGGAGGATTCGTTATAAGAAGGTGTGTGAGAAGTGCAACGCTGAAGTTCCGGCTGACGAAATCGTTAGGGGTTACGAAATCTCGAAAAACGAGTACGTTATACTGACAGACGAGGACTTCGAGAAAATTCCGCTGAAGTCTGTAAAAAGCATAGAGATAAAGCAGTTCTTCGACCCCTCTGAGCTTAGTGTGATTTACTATAATAACTTCTACTACCTCGCTCCCGAGAAGGGTGGTGAGAAGGCCTACTTCCTGCTGAAGGAGGCGATGAAAGCAACGCAGAGCATGGCTATAGGAAAGGTTGGAATGAGGGGCAGGGAGCACCTCGTAGCCATAAAGGCGTTTGACGGCGGTTTGCTGCTCGCGCAGCTCCACTATATAGATGAAATACGAAATCCTGCAGAAGTTCCGGGCTGGGGTATTAGCGTTGACGTGAGCGAAGAGGAACTCGAGCTTGCGAAGCAGCTCATTCTGGCGATGAAAAAGCCGTTGAAGCTTGAGGAGTACAAGGACGAGTACAAGGAAGCTTTGCTCAAACTAATCGAGGCGAAGCTTGCGGGAAAGGAAATTACAATTACAGAGGAGGTTACAGCTGCGAAGTCACTGATGGATGCACTGAAGGCAAGCCTCGAGGCTGTGAAAGAATCTTAGTTAGACGAAACTTCGGTCGCGGTAGAACCGGTACACAAAGGAACTTTCCCGTCTGGAACATTGCAGGAGGCAGACAATGGAAGACTGGTTCAACAGAAAAATCAAGCCAATGCTGGCAGTCAGAGGCAAACCTTTCAGCAGTGACGACTATATATATGAGATAAAGTGGGACGGGACGCGCTGCATAGCTTTCGTTGATGTTGGGAAAAAGAGACTTAGATTGCAAAACAGAAGGCTGATTGAGATAGCGTATCGCTACCCCGAGCTTGACTTCTTCGATTTTGAGTCGCAGAACGCCGTGCTCGATGGAGAAATAGTCGTTTTCCATAATGGAAAGCCGTCGTTCCCCCTTTTGCAGCAGAGAGATCACGTTGACAGCAGGCTAAAGATTGAAATCCTCTCGAAAAGGATTCCCGCCGTTTACATAGCCTTCGACGTGCTTTATACGGCAAGCGACGGGTGGATAATGAATTTACCATTAGTGGAAAGGAAGAAAATTCTCGACGAATTGGCGGAAGAGGCAAGGAGGGTTACGAAATCTGAGTTTATAGAAGGGGCGGGAGTAGAATTTTACAGAAAGGCAATTGAAATGGGACTCGAAGGCGTGATGGCCAAGCGTAAAAACAGCACGTACCAGCCGGGAAAGAGGAGCGCCGCATGGGTCAAGATGAAGAAGCGAAAGACCCTCGACTGTATAATCGTCGGCTGGCTGGAGGGCGAGGGGGTTAGAGAAGGGAAGTTCGGTTCCCTTGTTTTAGCCCTGAAATCAGGGGATAAACTCGTCCACGTTGGTCAGGTTGGCACAGGCTTCGAGTCCGACTTCATAGACTGGTTCTACGAGAAGCTGAAGGAGATTGAAATTAGCAAGCCATGGTTCGAAGCAGAATTCAAGCGAAGAGTGCACTGGGTTAAGCCTGTGTATGTCTGTGAGGTCGAGTTTCTCGAAGTTACTGAAGACGGAAAGTTAAGGGCTCCTGTCTTTCTGAGACTCAGGGATGATAAGGGGCCGGATGAGTGTACCGTTGAGGGGCTTTATGGCTTGGTTGACTGATTTTATCGAAGAGTTGGCTTGGGAATAAGGGAGGAGGGATTGACAAGATTCCGGTAAACTTTATGTATTACATCATACTAAGTTGCATTACATGAGAATGGTGACAACCTCCGTAAGGCTGCCCAAGGAACTGCTCGATGAGCTGGAGAAAATCAGCAGGGAAGAAGGAATTGACAAGGGAGCAATCATCAGGAAACTCCTAACGGAATCACTGAGAGAATACAGGGTAAAGAAGGCAATGGAGATGTACAGAGAAGGTAAGGTGTCTCTCTGGAAAGCAGCGGAAATAGCTGGTATAACCTACAGAGAGGCTCTTGAACAGCTAAGGCTGAGGAACATTCCTTTCCGATACGACATTGAAGACCTCGAAGCTGACGTTCGCTGGGCGATGAAATGACCGCCGTTAGCAATGCTGGTCCACTTATTCACTTCGCTCAAATTGGCAGACTTTTTCTACTAAAGGATATCTTTGGTAGAATCATACTCCCCTCGCTTGTTAAGGTTGAAGTGGTTGATGCGGGTAAAAAGCTGGGTAAGCCGGATGCTTTTCTCATCGAAGGTGAAATCGGTAGGTGGATTGAGGTTTGCGATAACCCTGGGGGAGTGGAAGAGATTGCAAGCAGAGCGGGCATACATGCTGGAGAGGCTGCAGCAATCCTTGTTGCAAGAGAGAAGGGCCTGCCCGTCCTGCTCGACGACATCGCAGCTAGGAGGTTTGCTGCTGGCCTGAGATTGGAAATCGCTGGTAGCGTTGGTGTGCTGATTAAGGCTGTGAAGATGGGGCTGATAGCGAAGAATGAGGCAGTAGAGTCTCTTGAAAGTCTGTCTGAGGTTATGTGGATGAATGCCGTCGTTTTTGAGAGGGCCAGAAGGGTTATCGAGTCTATGGAGTGAGCTGCGAGCATCCTAAAAACCACAAAAAGCTATAAACCAGGCTGTGCTAAAGTGATGCATGGTTGGAAACACCTTCGGCCACATCTTTCGCGTAACAACGTGGGGCGAAAGCCATGGGAAAGCTGTAGGCTGTGTCGTTGATGGCTGTCCTGCTGGCCTCGACATCAGCAGTGAGGTAATTCAGCGGGAGCTCGACAGGAGAAAACCGGGTGGGAGGCTTGCAACAAAGAGAAAAGAAGAAGACAAAGTCGAAATTCTATCTGGAGTTTTTGAAGGTAAAACACTCGGCACACCAATATCCATGCTCATCTGGAATAAAGATGTGGATTCGAGGCCGTACGAAGAGATTAAGGACCTGCTCCGCCCGGGACACGCAGATTACACGTATCTTGCGAAGTTCGGCATCAGAGACTGGCGTGGTGGTGGAAGAGCCTCAGCAAGAGAGACTGCTGCGAGAGTGGCAGCGGGAGCTATAGCGAAGCACCTCCTCGCAAGGTTTGGTGTGAAGGTTGGAGGATACGCGAAGGAAATCGCCGGCGTAAGCTGTAACGTTGATGGCATGAGTTTTGAGGAGATAGTCGAGAAGGCTGAGAAAAGCGATGTCAGATGTCCAGACAGCGAGGCTGCGAAGCTGATGGAGGAGCGCATCATCGAAGCGAGGAGGGAAGGCGACAGCGTTGGGGGTGTGGTGGAGGTAATCGTGAAAAATCCACCCGCTGGCTTGGGTGAACCCGTTTTCATGAAGCTCGACGCCTACATAGCCTATGCGGTCATGGGGATTCCTGCAGTGAAGGGTGTTGAGATAGGCGCCGGATTCGAAGCAGCGAGGATGAAAGGCAGCGAACACAACGACCCGATTGTGATAAAAAATGGTAGAATCGGATTTGCCACGAACAACGCCGGCGGAATCCTTGGTGGGGTATCAAACGGGGACGACATTATCGTCAGGGCTGCAATAAAGCCCACACCGTCCATTTCAAAGCCCCAGCGAACTGTAAATTTCAGGACGATGAAGGAAGAAGAGATAGTCGTTAAGGGCAGGCACGACCCGTGCATAGTGCCGAGAGCCGTGCCGGTGGTTGAGGCTATGGTCAGCCTTGCTATTGCTGACGCGATGATGCTTCAGGGTCTGATTCCGCGCTGCCTTCAGGGCTGAACGAGCTTAACGCAGCTTCGACCTCTCTTCTCTCACTTTCATCGAGAACCTTCATGCACCTCCTTAGAGCCTCGATGGCAACGTACTGTACGTAGGAACTCCTGTCTTTGAGCTTCTCGATCAGAGCCTTGTAGGTCTTCTTCGCAAACTCCGGGTTAACCTCTGCTATTCTCCCAGCAGCCTCTGCAGCTCTGTGTCTCACCCACGGACAGCCGTCTTTAAGCAATTCGGTTATTCTCTCATCGGCAATGCCGAGCCTGCCGAGAGCTTCGGCTGCATGACCTCTAACCCACTCACATTCATCGTCGAGGGCGGATTGCAGCAGGGCTGAGAAGTCTGCGTAACCTTCTTCTGTCAGCTTTCCCATTGCATACACGGCCTTCTTTCTGACATTGCAATCCTCGCTCTCCATCAGTCGAGGAAGCTCACTTGCATAGCTTACGACTTTTCTCCACTCCTCCCTGTACCTTCTGCTTTCGATGTATTCTTGGAGATCTTTGCAAATTTTTGTGTGCACGTGTTTTCAACGCTGGAACTGCATTAAAGTTCACCGAAAAACTTAAATATTATTGTAGCTAACAATTAGTTAGGATTTGTAGGTAAATGTACAAAAGTTAAGGAGGTGATGGGGATGAGACACTTTCTCGACCCGTTTGAGGAGCTGAGGAGAATGCATGACAGGCTGAACAGGATGTTTGAGGAGTTTGAGAGATTTAGCAGGCAGTTTGCTCCAGAGGAACTTGCGGTTCCTGCTGCGATGCCCGTGGACGTAATCGATGAGGGTGATAAGATCAAGGTTGTCGCAGACCTGCCAGGTTTCAACAAGGAGGACATCCAGATTTACGTTGAAGACGGAGACCTTGTAATCAGAGCTGAAAGGAAAGAGGAGAAGGAAGAGAGGGGCAAGGACTTCATAAGACAGGAGCGCAGGTACGGCGAGGTTTACAGGCGTGTGTCGCTACCTGCTGAAGTGAAGATCGAAGAAGCAAAGGCCAGCTACAACAACGGAGTGCTCGAAATAGTACTGCCAAAGACCGAAAAGGCACAGAAGAAGGAGATTAAGATTGAGTAACCCCAATTTTTTGATTTTTTGTTCCGAAGTTTGTAACGATGGGAAAGTACCTCATCACAACTCTTGTTTTCACACTCTTGAAAATAGCAAAGAAATCGGGAGGTGAGTTTACTAGGGCATGATGCCAGCAAGTTATTTTTCATCAACAATCGCCTCAAACCCAGTAAACCGAAACTTTGAAGTATCTGCCAGCTTTCCCCTTCATTCATGCCTGATGCAAGATCATTCCTTGAAGTCATAAAACCCAAGCAAACAACTCTTCTCATGGTCACGTGTGTCGTAGCATACACTATTGCCCTCAAACTATATCAGAAGCCTTTTTTACCCTCTCACTTCGCTGCGACCTTCACCGCGACGATTTTGGCGGTTGCTGGAACAACAGCACTCAACATGTGGCTTGACAGCGACATAGATGCGCTGATGTGCAGAACGAGGCACCGCCCCGTACCATCGGGTAGGCTCAGCCCCGTAGGCTGTGCTCTTTACGGCCTCGTCCTGTTCGTAGCAGGCTTCGGCCTTGGGCTTCTCGTAAATGCGTATCTTGCCTTGGTTTTGCTCCTTGGCCTCTTTTTCGACATAATCGTTTACACAATCATGCTAAAAAGGAAAAGTCCGTACTCCATCGTCCTCGGTGGTCTTGCAGGAGCGATGCCCTGTTTAGCAGGCTGGACGGCTGCTGCTGGCAGAATTGAGCTTGCAGGAATTCTTGCAGCGGCGATAATTCTTCTGTGGATTCCCGCCCACATCTGGTACCTTTCAATGTACTTTGAGGAAGACTACCGCAACGCCCGCATCCCAATGCTACCCCTCGTAGTCGGTATGGAGCGCGCTTCATGGGCAATAGTGCTCAGCGTTGCGTTCATGCTTGTAACCGTTGCTGTTCTTTTCTTTGTCGCGCCCCTCAGCGTGCTTTACTTTGTGACTTCCACTGCCGTAGTTTCCTACTTCCTTTACAGAGCCGTGAAATTTGCCCTCTCTCCAAGCAGGGAGAAGGCAAAACAGATGTACAAGCTCGCAAGCATAACACTCGGGGTCGTTTACCTCTCTATGCTCATCGGGACAATATCGGGCTGAATTACCATCAATCGATCTTATAAGGTTGAAGTAAGTTCTGCATAGGTTGTGAGAGGTGCATGACTGCCGCAAGGGAGAGACTTGGCAACTTTGAGAAGTTTGACAAGGTCGAACTGATTGGAATTGTTAGCTGTGGCGGCTGTCCAGGATACATTGTTCCAAAGCTGAAGCTCTTCAACAAGTGGATAGACGGGTTCGATGAATATGACGTTGTCTTTATAGGAAACTGTATAAAAACCGCCATAAACCTCGGAGGATGCTCGCTTGACCTCGATAAGGTGGTTGAAACAGTCAAGAACCTTACAGGCAAAGAGGTCGTGGTGGGTACCCACCCTTGGTAATTTTCTCCTTCCCTCATTTTTTACTTATCGAGGAAAGAAGTTATAATCGGAACGCATCAATGGTAACTCATGATAAAGTTCAGTGAAGAAAAGAGGAAAAAGATTCTTGAAGACTGGCAGAAGCTTCTACTGGCAAACTATCCAGTAGAGCCAGTAATTGAGATAACGGATTACATAGAGGAATGCACAAAAGCACTCCTCGGCTTCGTCGAAGCATACTATGAAGGTAGAGAGGTGGATGTGGACGAGGCGGTGGACGATTTAATGAGGTTTCTCGCGACGGATAAAAATCTGACGCCGGGTGAGAGCATCGCCCAACTCCTGCACCTTAAAAAGCTACTCCTCAAGACCTTTCCCGACATGACTATAGACGACTTTGTAAAGATAAGTAACGCAATTGATTCACTCGCATGCAAGGCCTTCAACAAATACATGGAGGCCAGAGAACACATATACAGCCTGAGGGTGAAGGAGAAGGATAAAACGATAGAGATGATGAGAAAGGCCATGGATCTTTACGAACAGTACTACGGACACCTGTCACTCGAGCCATGAAGGTCGTTGCGGTTTCCGACACTCATATGGTTGAGCCTGAGTCAGTCCTGCGAAAGCTCGACGCAGACTTGATTATCCACGCCGGAGATTTCGTGTCCTACGACGTCTATTCTTTTCTTTCGCAGGAGTATGATGTTAGGGCCGTTCACGGAAACTGCGATGATGCGAAGCTCAAAAAAGAGCTTCCGGAAGTAACAGTTTTCGAAGTCGAAGGCGTCAGATTTGGCGTCAAGCACATGCCTGAAATGCCTGACTTCATGGACATCTATTACCTCGCGAGGGAACTGGAAGTTGAGGTGATGGTATTTGGTCACATCCACGCATTCTACTTAAAGAGAGGAAAACCTACAATACTCTGTCCGGGAACTCTGAAAAGCGGTGTTTATGCTGAGATAGAACTACCATCACTTGACATCAGGAGGGTTGAGTTCTGAGGGTGCTCGTTTTGGGAAAGGACACTGAGAAGGGCGGAGAAGCTGAATGCATGGCTTCTGGCAGGGTAGCCATCGTCGAGAGAGATGGAGAGCTGATAAAAACAGATGTGGGTACCTTCAAGGCTGACAGAGTAAATTTGAAGAACGTCCTCGACTTTCTTGCAGACCTTGGCTACGACTGTGCCATACTCAAAGGATTCGACGATTTTGAAGCCAGCGAGTGGGAGACGCTGAAATCCCTCGTGGAGAAGGTAAAGCGGAGCGAGGGTAGCGAAAGGTGTGGGGCTATAGGAATCTTCGTCGGCTTCGTGAGGAAGATATCCGATGGTAAGGAAGTCGAAAGGCTGGAATACGAGAAGTACGACGAACTTTACACAGAGAAGCTCATAGATATTGAGGAAAAACTCAAGAGTTATCCTGGAGTGGTGGAAGTTAAAATCCACCACAGGGATGGCATTTTAAAGCCGGGAGAGGACATTGTGTATGTTGTCATCATGGGGGGGCACAGAAAGGATGTGTGGAAACCCCTCGAGGACAGCATGGAGCTGATAAAGAAAGAGCTGCCGATATGGAAGAAAGAGGTCTTTACCGACGGGGAGCACTGGGTTCACGACGGGTAGTACACAACAGAGATTGTAATTCAGGAACGCAGGTAACCTTCGAGTATCTTTCTTACTTCTTCTCCCTCCTCTGCGTTTGAGGCAGTCGTAATTACCAGAACCTTCTGAACGCTCGCCCCATCGATTAGAATTGCCCTTATGTTGCCCCTCTCGTCGCTCCTGTTGAGCTTCAACCTTACACCCCCTCCAGCAGCCGTGCCCTTTGCCTCTATAACTCCCGGGACAATCTTCTTTACGTACTCACATGTGGCAATCCTGTGAAGAAGCTTCGCTCCCTCTCTACCCCCTATTATTGTGGAATGTGCTCCTCCAATTTTATCCTCTGGCCTTGCGTCTATTCTCCGCAGAACGGTTTTCGCCCTCAAATGCCTTGAAATAGCGTCGCAGAACTCTTCAGGAGAGTTGAAGGTGTCTGTTGTTATTACCGAAACCGGATGAATCGCTGTTCTCCTCACCCACTCGGCTGCATCGAGTATGGCTTTTCTGTCTGTTCCTGAAACGAAAACATCCTCAACTCTTTTCTCGTGCATGCGTTCTGCAGCAAGCTCGAAGGCGTTTCTCCTCGAAATCTCAAACTCGTCCTCATACAGAGCTATTTTAAACGACTCATGCCCTCTTGCGGCTATGAAGAAAAGGTAAATATTACTACCATCGCAAAAAAGGCCGCATCCAAGGGCATTCCTCGTGTTGCAGACGAGACAGAACGCAGCAGGCGACACAAGTTCTGTCCCACAATTTCTGCATATCATAGGGGAGGGTAGCGAAGGAAGGGCATATAGCGGGGCGTGGATTTGAACCACGGATCTGCGGGTTATGAGCCCGCCGGGATTACCTGGCTACCCCACCCCGCTTCAATTCATCATAATTCCACACGGTATTTAAACTTAATCCCCTGAAGGTTTGGGTGCAAAAAGTTTTTCAGCTTATTCCTTCAGCGCCGTAATCAGTTTTACGTTGTTTACACCCTTTATCGTCGTTATTTTATCAACGAGCCTCTTTATTTTTGCCATATCTCCTTTTACAATGACCATCTCGAGGCAGCTATCCTCGTTGAGGTGTATGTGGAGGGTGGTTGTTATAACGTCGCCGAAGTCATGCTGGAGCGAGATTATTGCATCGCTTGTCCCCTTGTAGTGGTGGTTATAGAGGATTGTGACCACACCAACGATTTCCCCTTCTTCTTTCTCGAGCCACTTGTATTCGGCGATGTAGTTTCTGATTGCATCTCTTATAGCTTCACTTCTTGAGGAATAGCCCCTCGTCCTGATAATGCTGTCAAACTCGTCAAGCAGGTTTTTTGGAAGGCTAACACCGATCCTCGTTACCCCTTCTTCCATACCTGAATCTGTGCATGAACTTTATAAAAAACTTGTTATCGACTTTAAAATAATGGAGAAGAAGTATTAATGAATGAATATAAGGTTGAACTCTTTAAACCTGCTCCCTATAGGCTTCAAGAACAGCGTTAACTATCTTCTCCCTCGCCTCTTTACTTGCGGGGTGGAATATATCCTGGAAGGTACCGTCCTTTGCCCTTCTGCTGGGCATGCTTACCCAGAGGCCGTTCTCCCCTTCCAGCACCTTTATTCCCTTCACAACAAATTCGTTGTCCAGAGATACAGACGCATAGGCCTTAACGGCCCCATCTCCTCTCGCCTTATATATTCTAACTTCCGTTATCTCGGCCAATTCTAACTCCTCCTACTGCGTATTTCATCCCCCTCTCCCCCATCCTTATTTAAACTTTGTTCTTGAAGATGTGTAATTAAGCCTTCGTCAAAAGAACAAAAAAGAAATCAGGGGACAAGCCTGTGCCTGTCCCTCGGGAACATTATCGCCTCTCTTATGTTCTTAAGGCCAAGCATCGACATCAGCAGCCTCTCTGCTCCAAGCCCCCATCCAGCGTGCGGTGGCATGCCGTAGCGGAAAGCTTCGAGGTAGAAGCCAAAACTTTCGGGACTCATTCCGCACTCTTCTATGCGTTTCACGAGGAGATCGTAGAGGTGGATACGCTGTGCACCGCTCGCCAGTTCGAGCCAGCCATGCATCAGGTCGAAGCTCTTGCAAACTTCCGGCTTATCGTCGTAAGGCATCGCGTAGAATGGCTTTGATTCGGTGGGCCAATCAACTATGAAGTAGTGGCTGTCCATGTGTTCTGCGATGATCTTCAGCGCAGCCGTGCTAAGATCTTCGCCCCACGGTATGTCCTCTCCACCTTCGTGTGCAATCTCTATGGCTTCATCGTACTTCAACCTCTCGAAGGGGACTTCGGGCACATCAAGCTTGATGTCGAGCCACGAGAGGAATTTCTCGCACTCAACGCTTACATCCTCGTAAATTCTTGCCACAAGTCGCTCGAGCACATCCATGACCCCCTCGTGATCCATAAAGCTCGCCTCGATGTCGATGGATATCGCCTCGTTGAGATGCCTTACGGTGTTGTGCTCTTCAGCTCTGAAAATGGGGCCTATTTCGAAGACCTTTTCAAGGCCGGCACCCATCAAAACCTGCTTGTAGAGCTGAGGACTCTGGTTCAGGAAAGCCTCTTTTTCGAAGTAGCTTATTGGGAACAGCTCTGTTCCACCTTCTGTGGCGGTCGACACGATTTTTGGCGTATTAACTTCAATGAACCCCTCTTCGCACAGGAACCTGCGAACACTTTGAAGCATGCAGTGCCTAATCCTGAATATTGCCTGGATCTTCGGCTTTCTCAGGTCGAGGTAGCGGTGGTCGAGCCTTGTATCGAGCTCCGCCGGAACCTTCTCGGCAACATCAAGCGGGAGAGGCGCATCGGCTTCATTGAGCACGTCGAAGGCGGTTGGAATAACCTCGTACCCTCCGGGAGCCTTTGGTTCAGCCTTTACAATGCCTTTAACCATGACAACGCTTTCCCTTCGAACCTTTTTTGCCCTGTTGAAGATTTCTCTGTCAACCTTCTTTTTAGGCAGCGTAATCTGGATGAACCCCTCTCTATCTCTCAAAATTACGAATACCAGCCCACCGTGGTCTCTAACCTCGTGAATCCATCCGTAGAGCGTTACCTCCTTGCCTACGTCCTCTTCTCCAATCTCGCTTGTGTACTTCCTCATTCTTTCAACCTCTCTTCGACGGATTTTGCGTGAAACGGCAAACCTTCTTTATTTGCAAGCGTGATTATTGCCTGGCCTATTCTCTTCAGTCCGTCCTTGCTGAGCTTCTGGAAGGTTATGTGCTTTAAAAATGTTTCAACGCTCAGGCCAGAGTAACGCCTTCCATATCCTGCAGTGGGAAGGATGTGGTTCGTCCCGGATGCATAATCGCCAGCAGCAACAGGGCTGTATTCTCCGACGAAAACACTTCCAGCGTGCTTTATTCTGTCCATGCAGTTTTCGGCCCCTTCAAACATCATTTCGAGGTGCTCTGGAGCGAACTTGTTTGAGATCTCAATTGCCTCGTCTATGCTGTCTACAACGGCAATCCTTAGATTTTCGAGATTCAGACCTTTTCCAAGCTCTTCTGCCAGCGATTGCACCTCTTTCGCAAGTTTTTCCGATGTTGTGAGAACGACGGCAATGGCCATAGGATCGTGCTCGAGCTGAGCTAAAGCATCGAGAGCTACAAATCTTGCATTTGCGGTCTCATCTGCAATAATAAGGACTTCAGAAGGGCCGGCCGGCATGTCGATGGGCACATCCTTCGAAACGAGAATCTTTGCTGCCGTAACGTAGATGTTTCCCGGCCCGACTATCTTATCAACAGGCTTCACACTTTCGGTTCCATAGGCGAGAGCTGCAATTGCCTGGGCTCCACCAACGGCGTAAATCTCGTTTATTCCTGCTATATCGCAGGCGACGAGGGTGAGCGGCTTAACTTTCCCCCTTTCGTCCGGCGGTGTGCATGCAGCGATTCTTTCTACTCCTGCAATTGACGCTGGAATGCCGGCCATGAGGGCTGTTGAGGGGTAGCTCGCTCTCCCGCCGGGAACGTATATTCCCGCACTGTCCAGGGGTACGTACCTCTTCCCCAGTACAACATCGCCGAAATCTATGAACATGTCCCTTTCAACGCACGTTATGGAGTGAAAACGCTCTATGTTCTGCTTTGCAACTTCAAGTGCGTCTATAATCTCGTCGTCGACTTCTTCATATGCAGCATCGATTTCCTCAGATGGGACCCTGATATACTGAAGTTCAACGCCGTCAAACTGCTTTGTCAGCTCTATCAGCGCCTCATCTCCTCCTTCCCTTACTTTTTCGACGATAGGCCTTACTTTCTCTATGTACTCGTCAATGGACTTGCTTCTCTCAACCAGCAGGTCATCTGGTGTTACGATCATCGTAATCCCCATGGCATGGCATGCGGGGAAGCTATAACGTTTTCTGTTGATGCCGGGTTATTCTGCCTTTGCCGGAGGTAGTGTTTGGGGGTTAAATTTAGGTTAATACGTGTTCGTCTTATCTCGTACCCGTGTTTGGGAATGAGTACCTATTGTTCTGTTTGATTCAGACAATATTGCTATCAATCTGAAAGAAGTGGAGATGTTGGTAGGTGCTTTATTTAAATAAAAGAAAAACAAAAAATAAAATCTCAGAAGAATTTAGCCAGTTTTTCCATCAGGCCAGAGGTTCTCAGGAACCTCTTTTCCAGCCTTTCTCAACTGGTACCTTGCACAGTTTTTGAAGTCTCCCTTACAGTACCTCTTTTTCAAGATTTCTGCTGTCGCAGGCAACGCAATGTTGTTAAAAAATGGGCATTTTGCCAGAAATTCACAGTCTGCCATTATCAACACACCTCCTCTTTATCATTATAACTATCATCATAGTAACGAATACAAATAAATTTCGGCCACTTAGGTTTGTTTTGCGAAACCATAGGGTGCGCGTTCTCAACATGTAAATTCTATTTTAGGAGATTGGATGGGTTGCTGCCAACTAAAAACAACCATAAATTTCATATAGCTATCCACCTCAATCTTTCCAGCCTGAAGCCCCGTGGGGTAGTGGTCAATCCTGGGGGACTCTGGATCCCCTGACCCCGGTTCGAATCCGGGCGGGGCTATATATGCCCCATCTCTGCCGGGTTTCGACACATTTTTCAATCACCCGGCTTTTAATCTCTGAAGTGATTGAACTAAATGAGCAATCTCTCAGAGAGTTCGTAAGAGAGAAGTTCGCTGTTGTAGAATTTTACAACGACTTTTGTCCTTACTGCAGAATGCTTACGGCTATTCTCAGCTCAATATGCCGGGAAATGGGCATTAAGGTGGGGAAGATAAATGTGGGGAATTATCCGGACATCGGAAGAGAGTACGAGATCGAACTCGTACCCACAGTAATTGTCTTCAGCAGGGGCGAAGCGGTGGGAGGTTTTATGGGATTCACAACGAGAAACGTCGTTAAAGCTGAACTTGAAAGGCTTGTAAGAGAATACTGTTAGCATCTAATAGTGCAAGCTGGCTGTTGTGGGCTGGGTTGGGGAGTAAATTTCTCCTTCAAGCATCTTGGCAAATGAGAGGTTTGTATAGTGTAATTACTCCTGCTCTTCAGGAGGCACGATGTAGTACGTTTTTATCTTCTTAAATCTCTTTCCTATGAAGTATATCTCCGCGCTTCTCTTCCTCGAAGCAGGGGGACTGTGAAGCTTCTTGAAGCGGAAGTACGGCTTGAATTCATTGAAGACCTTCTGTATTTCTTCTCCCTGAAACATTTTGACAACGAAGTTCCCTCCTGGCTTCAGCACCTGCCTTGCTATGTTGAATGCCGCCCTCGCCAAATCCATTGAAATCAGGTGGTCTATCGACCAGTGCCCCGTAATCTTTGGTGATGCATCGCAAATTACTGCATCGTATTCCCTGCTTACAGCCTTTATCTTTTCAAGCGTTTCTTCTTTAGTTATGTCCCCCTGGATGAATGTAACGCCTTCTATGGGCGGCATCGGGTTAATATCGACGGCAACGACTTCTGCTCCAAGCTCTACAGCAACCTGACTCCATCCACCAGGCGATGCGCCCAGATCGAGAACCTTGCTGCCTTTTTTAATCAGCTTGAAAGTTTTGTTCATCTGGAGCAGCTTGAATGCTGCCCTGCTTCGGTACCCTTTCTTTTTGGCCTCCCAGTAGTAGTAATCCTGTCTGTCCTGAGTCCTTCGAGGCTTTGCCATGTTAATCTACCAGCTTTACAATTACTCTTCTCGTTCTCGGGCCATCAAGTTCGACGAAGAGTATGCGCTGCCACGTTCCAAGCTGAAGTTTTCCGTTCTCAACTGGCACAACCACACTATTGCCTAAAAGAACTGCGCGAATGTGCGCATCTGCATTATCGTCTATGCGATCATGTTTATATCCCGCTCCCGTGGGCACAATCTTTGAAAGGGCTGAGACTATGTCTTCGAGCAGCCCCGGTTCCGCTTCATTTATAATCACGGCCGTGGTTGTATGCAGCGTGTAAACTACGGCTATGCCGCCCCCTCCACTTTCCTCAACTACCTTCCGAACGTCTGCCGTTATGTCGATTATTTCAGTCCTCTTTCCCGTTCTAATTTCGATTGCGGGCATACACTTACCTCTTACATTTTATTTGGCCGGAGTCTGGTTTATCATGGAACTCTGGCCAGTACTTCTCTACCCTTTTCGAGTCTGAATTCTCCAAATTCTATTGCTCTTATGCTTTTTGCGCGGGTAAGAATATCAATCTTTCCGGAGTCGAAATCTATTCTTTTCAGCAGTCCCAGACCTTCGTATTTATTGTCAGAGTAAACACCTACAACAAGGTCTTCAAAGCTTTTGGGTGTGAATATGCTGACATCCTCAACACCGTAGACTTCCCTGAGGGCCTTTAACGCCTCCACTCCCAGCTCTCCTTCTTCCAGAACGCAGACGTTCAGAAAGTCCGGGCCGGTTTCGGCGAAGAGAACAGTGTCAAGAATTTCCCTTATAAAGTCGTCCGACACCCTTCGCCCCTTGAAAAGCGTGGTGTTGCGAAGCTTTACGTCTTTCACACTTAGACTTACGACATTTGCTCCCTCAAGCCACCTCGCATAGCGCTCGCTCCTTATAGCGCCTCTTAGCTCTCTGCTCCTCTTTTTTGGTACGAAAGTCTCGACGGTGATTGTGTTGAACTCTTCAAGGTAGTATGGAATTTCTCCAAGGCAAACGATGACGTCTGGCCTGAATATCTCAATCTTCGCGAGCTTGTAATTCCTCGCTTTCCTGCCACGCGTCCAGCCGGTTGTATCTACAATAATCCAGTCTGCATTGATCTCCTTTGCAACGGCTGCAAGCTTTGCAAATCCCCGCAAGCACCTCGCTTCTCTCCCCATCGGTGACGTCGATCCCACAAAGAAGCCGTCGAGCATCGGTATTTCTGATAGGCTTGCGCATTTCTCTGCGATACCGATCCCCATCGCTGCCGGATGGCCTATGTCTGCCTGGCCTATGTCTGCATCTATCACGCACGTCTTTCCATCGAGTTTATTGACGAGCCACACAGCAAAACTGCTCTTACCCGTATCCGTCTCGCCAAAAAGAAGGATTTTTCTCCATCCGCTGGATTTTATCTCTTCAACTACTTTTTCCCAGCTTTCCGGAATCGTTGAGCCCTTTACGGGTATATACTTTCCTTCTATCTTCACTGCACCCTCTCTCAGATACAGGGGGGTGAGGTTTTTTGCCTCAATCTCCTTCACGGGGCAGCCGAAGACCTCTGCGTAACCCTCAACGACCTCTGCTTTCCCCTCGAGCAGCAGTGTTACATCGGAATCTCTTACGAGCATAGCTCTAATTTGCGAGCCTTATTTCCAGAACTCTCAGCTCCGGCTGGGCCGTCCTTATCTTCGTGAAGTTTGTGTCACGCATCACTGCAACGCTGAGGCCGTCATCGTAGTTGGTGTAGTTGTAGTACTCTGTGACGTTGGAGTCAACGAACGCTCCGTTCTTGATGAAGTGCACGCCGACAACCTTCTCGTACATGCTACCGTTCATTCTCAGTCCGGTAAAGTAGAAGTCCATGTAGTCTGTAACGTTACTGTCGCCCTCAGTTAGGGCTTTGGCAGCATCGCCGTAGAACATCAGAATCACGTTAAAGCTGCCCGGAATTCTGGATGTGTAGTTTGCGATCAGTTCGTCCATGCTCCCGTTTCCGGAAACAATCGTGTCGATTGCCCTTGCGACGTGGGGAGCAGTGCCTATCAGAAACGGAGAAACTTCGGGAGCTACCATTATTCCGTTTGCTACTTTCACTTTAAATCCTCTGTATTCGTCTTTCTCTCCTGCGAAGTAAATTTTAGTCTTGTTAACGTCAACGAGGTAGAGCAAACCATCGCCGTAGCTTGCCACGAGCATTCTTTCAACGGGATGCGCGAGCCGCAAATTTGAGAAGACGTAAGGATCGTAATTTATCTTTATGATGTGATCCACGTACTCGAGCAAAATCTCATTGCTGCAATTTTTCGTAGATGCGTAGATTATCTGTCCAGCCCCTGCAGGCAGACATTTGAGCAAATCGTCAAAACTCTGGAAGTCGTACTTTGTTTCTCTTTCTGGAGCAACGTAACTACCTTTAAGGGCGTAAACGAGAACGCTACCCAGCATGATGAGCGCGAGGAAGAATGCGAGAAATCTTGCGGATCTCGTCTCCATTCTGCGTGCCATGCCTCAGCGTGCTTGACGAAAACACATAAAAGTTTTGGTGTCACTCTGCAAAACCCCAGCCAGTGGGTTTTGATTTAGAGGTGTCACGAGTATCTTATGAAATTCCTTGTAAGCTCTTTGAGAAGTACAACGTATGTAACGAAAAATGCAGATATGGAAACAAACAGCCCGCCAAGCCCAATTTCAGGATGTATATCCATGAGCACACCTGAGGCAGATATTAACAGGCATCCAAACGCGAACACCTTGGCAGGCGTGCTAAGTGTTACTGGCTCCACGAGAATGTCCATCGCTCTGTAGTATCTCCAAAGGTGGAAGGAGACAACTATAAGGAGAATCGTGAGACACGCGACAGCTGTAATCACCAAACCCCTCGAGAACAGAGTGTAAGTTCTATCCAGAAAGAGAAAAATAACGGTTACGTAAATACAGGCGTCGAAAGTTTCTTTTCCAAGTTTTATCGACGAGTTTTTCCACATGCTGTACAGAATGTCTGTGTTCACGAGTATCAGGAAAGCTTCAATCAGCAAGAATCCAACAACTGCATGGTAAACAGGGTTCAGTTTCAGCAGCAATATACAGAACCCGAGCACACCTTGCATTATCAGAAGTAGCGACGCCACAACTGTGCACAGAGCAAACCTCTTTATTCTGTAATTCAGAAAGTCTGTTCTGTCTGGGTGGAGGGAGGAATAATTTACCAGAGCTATTGCGAACAGAATCAATCCAAGTGTTGCCCTTTGCATTGGCATCTAATTATTAACGATCAATAAAAACAATAAAAAGTTTTTGAAAAACTATCAAATCTTAAACTATCAGACACTCCCGAGCACTTTTAAAGGAGAAGCAGCGATAGAATTATATCCCATAATACCAATGGAGAGCTATGCCAGCCGTTGTTGACGAGAGCAAGTGCGATGGGTGCGGAACGTGCGTTGACGAGTGCCCCGTAGGGGCGATAGAGCTTAACGACACAGCTCATGTCGATGTGGACATATGCACCGATTGCGGGACGTGTGTTGATGTATGTCCCAATGAGGCAATAACGCTTGAGTAGGCAAGTTAAGTATGGCAAAGTTTTAATTATCACGTCTAAATTATGAGCATAGAGGTGTGCTCATGGGATTGATATTCAGGATAAGGAAAAAATTTGGTTTCCTCTTCAAGTGGTTCTTCAAGAAGGACAGGATGAAAATAGGTATATACGGACCGCCCAACGCCGGAAAGACGACACTTGCCAACAGAATTCTCAGGGACTGGACTGGAGACGTTATGGGTTCTGTTAGCAACGTCCCCCACGAGACGAGGAGAGCGCGGCTCAGAGAGGGCGTGAGAATCGAAGTCGATGGCAAGTCGGTAACACTGGACATAGTCGATACTCCTGGTCTGGCGACGAAGATCGATTTCCACGAATTTCTGAAGTACGGTCTGCCGGAGGAGGAAGCGAAGAGGAGAGCAAAAGAGGCTACCGAAGGAGTTATAGAAGCAATAAAATGGCTCGACGACCTCGATGGAGTGCTGCTTGTGATGGATTCGACGGAAGATCCCTTCACGCAGGTTAACGTTACGATTGTGGGCAACATAGAGGCGAGGGGTTTGCCGTTGCTCATAGTTGCCAACAAGATTGACCTTCCAAACGCGTCGCCTGCGAGGATCAAGGCTGCATTCCCGCAGCACCCCGTCGTACCAATTTCAGCGCTGAAAGGGCTTAACATCGACAGCCTGTACAAGGCAATAGCCGAGAGGTTTGGCTGAGGTGTTGCAGATGGAGGGTGTGCAGCTCAATCTCATATCCAAGGACAGACTCGACAAAATGGCTTCGATGGAAAAGATAAGGATGATTCTCGACGAGGTCAAGAGCGGAAAGATAGTCGTTCTCGAGTCGGGCCTGACACCGGAGGAGGAGGCAAAGCTCATAGAACTCACCATGCTCGAGATCGATCATGAAAACTTCGTTGGTATCGAGGTTGAATCCTATCCCCAGAAGTCCAAGGGCTTTTTCGACAAGCTCTTCGGGAAATCCAAAGGAAGGTTGACAGTTATAGGGCCGGCAAACAGGCTCAAAACCCTGCAAAAGAGAGATGACCTCATTACTGCCCTTGTTCAGCTCGGCGAGGGCTGACGTGAAGGTGAAGGCTGATGCCCCACCGCTGCACAAAGTGCGGAAAGGAATACCCTGATGGTGACATGCGTATACTGCAGGGCTGTGAATGTGGGAACAACAAGTTTCTCTACGTGCCGAAGGAAGAAAGAGGGCGCGAAAAGGAGGTAAGTGAAGAAGAAGTTAGAGAAGCACTGCCGGAGGGCATAGAGAGCGTTAAGATAATCAGCCCTGGAATGTACGAGATAAACCTGGAGAAAGTCTTTTCAAGAGATGAAATTGTGATAGCTCTTCAGGAGGACGGGAGGTATGTCATACACCTCCCATCTCTTTTGAAGAGGAGGAAGGACAAACAGTAATGCATATATGTTGTGTCTCCGATGTGTCTTTAATGAGTGAAGACGTCAAAAGGGTTCAGGTCACGTTTACATCTGAACAGTGGAAAATTATTGAAGCGCTCAAAGGTGAAATGGGTTCTACGGATGCAGAAGTTGTAAGAAATGTTGTTCTTGCCTGGCTTGCGGAGAAATCGCTGATTTCTGAAACCATAAAAAACAAAATGAGGGGTTAGGATGCTCGAGGAAGTTGAAGCCACAACTCACAAAATCATAATTGGCGACTCAAGGAAAATGGAAGAAGTCGATGACGAGTCTGTCCATCTCGTCGTTACATCTCCACCGTACCCCATGATCGAGATCTGGGATGAGCAATTCAGGAAAATGGATAGCCGAATAGATGATCTGTGGGCGAAATTAGACACTATTGGAGGTACTTCGGAGAAAAACAGGATCGTGCAAAAAATCTACGACCTGATGCACGAGAATCTTGCCGGGGTATGGAAGGAATGCTATCGAGTACTGGTTGATGGTGGTATAGCCTGTATAAATATCGGAGATGCAACGAGGAAGGTCAATGGTCTGTTTAGGCTTTTCCCAAACCACGCTAGAGTCATAGAGCATTGTGAGAGAATCGGTTTTGTTACTCTGCCATACATTCTCTGGAAAAAACCAACCACGAAACCGAAATACAAGGGAAAAGGAGCTTTTCTTGGTTCGGGAATGCTACCTCCAAACGCCTACGTAACCCTTGACTGTGAATTCATTCTTATCTTCAGAAAAGGGGAACCAAGAAAGTTCCCGCCCCATGACCCCATGAGGTACGCGAGTAAATATACCAAGGAAGAGCGGGACAGGTGGTTTACGCAGATATGGGACATCGTTGGAACAAGACAGACTTTGCCGGAAGTTGAGCGAAGGGTTGCAGCGTTTCCAGAGGAGATACCATACAGATTGATAAGGATGTTTTCGATAATTGGAGATACTGTTCTTGATCCTTTTGTAGGTACTGGAACAACAATGAAGGTGGCTATGCAGCTTAATAGAAATTCTATCGGCTACGAGATTGATAAAAATCTCCTACCGGTTATAAAGGATAAAATAGGTGTCAGCCAGAGCAGACTTGATATGGATTTCAGGGTGGAGATAATAGAGAGGCCTACAGTTCAAGAGTTTCGAGCAGTTTAATGAATTTCTTTCCTTTCTCAGTTAGAGCTTCTACTTCTGAAATGGTAATGTTATTCTCTCTGTCTTTTTCGTAGTAAATAACGACATCGCCCCTTGGAAGTTCTCCGGCGAGTCTCTCTTTTTCCCTGTATGTCACTGGCTTTACCGAAACTGCGAAGTCTCCAATAAATCCATCTATGCCTGCCGATTCCTCTTCTGGCGTAGACAACCTGTATGTTAACTTTGTTTTCGAGGCCAAGAAGCTGAGTATGGGTTCCTGAACATTTAGACCAATGAAGGTTTTTACGAGGACAAGGTCTTCCACCCACTTTCTCACGGTATCTCTATCTATGTTATCCAGGACTTCTTTGAAGCTGTCTATCATTTTCATTATTTTATCTGTAGCGTCTTCTATCGCCTCCGGGTATTTTTCAAGGTACCAGTGCTTCCACCCTTCGAAGTCCTTATATGGGCACTCTTTTACGAGTTCGCTTACTTTTCCGACCACTTTGGGACGCGTGGCCTGTGCAAATCTGTTTGCGAGATTGATTATTGGGCTGGTGTACTTTGGAAGCTGCAGCTCTTTGCCCAGCATCCGTCTCACATTCTCTGGTGTAAGCCTTACTGGTTCATCAGGTTCCCACTTCATATCTTCTTCCTCGGCTCAAGGTACTCTTTCGGAGCAGCTTCGATGGGCTCCAGATACTTTCTGAGCACCTTCGGAATCTCAACCCTGCCGTCTTCGAGCTGGAAGTTTTCGATAATTGCGGTGATAGCCCTCGTCGTCGCTATTGCCGTCGAGTTGAGGGTGTGGACGAACCCCTTTGACGGCTTCCCCTTTTCTTCGGCGTATCTGATGTTGAGTCTGTAGCTCTGCCAGTCCGTGCAGTTAGAGCATGAGACCATTTCTCTGTATTTACCCTGAGCGGGCATCCACGCCTCTAAATCGTACTTCTTCGCTGCGACAATACCTATGTCGCCTGTGCATATGTTCACGATTCTGTATGGAATCTCCAATCCCTGCCAGAGCTTTTCGGCATTCTCAATCAGCTTTTCATGCCACTCCCAGCTTTCCTCAGGCAGGCAGTAAACGAACTGCTCGACCTTGTTGAATTGATGAACGCGGAATATGCCCTTTGTATCCTTGCCGTGCGCTCCGGCTTCCTTCCTGAAGCACGGGCTTACGCCTGCGTAGAGCAGAGGCAGATCATCCTCAGCAATAACTTCATTCATGTGCATCGCAGCGAGGGGGTGTTCTGATGTGGCTATCAAAAACAGGTCTTCCCCCTCAACCTTGTAGATGACTTCTTCAAAATCTCCGAGGGCGGTAACGCCCTCGTAGGCCTGCCTTCTCATCATGTACGGCGGGCTGACAATTCTGAAACCCTGTTTCGCAAGGAAATCGAGGGCGTAGCTTATCAGCGCGAAGTCGAGCCATACAAGGTCATTCAGCAAATAGTAAAAGCGAGAACCGGCAACCTTCGCTGCCCTTTCAATATCTGCCCATCCCCAAGTTTCCACAGCATCCGCATGCCCTACTGGAAGCCTGTCGATGACATCGTAATCGATATTTCCACCGGTCTGCTTTATGAATTCCTCGACGTGCTCCCTGTAAACCTTTGGCTTCCCCCAGAACCTGATAGGGACATTCTCGGTATCATCCTTACCTATGGGTACGCTTTCGTGCAGTATGTTTGGTATGGAGAGCAGAACTCTGTTAAGTTCCTCTTCGAGCTTCTTGAGTTCCTCCTCGCCAGCCTTCACTTTCTCTGCTATCTTCTTTGCTTCCTCGATGAGTTTCGCTCTCTCGTCCTTCGATGCCTTTTTTATCGCTGCAGAAAGCTTGTTTCTTTCATGCCTGAGATTGTTGAGTTCGTGCAGCTTCTGTCTCCATAGTTTGTCGAGTTCAATAGCTCTTTCAACGATTTCAGTGCTTTCACCCCTTCTTCGCTGAGATTCCATGAGAATCTCCGGGTTCTCTCGCAAAGCCTTGAGGATGCTCCACATGCCTCGAACTCTGGCCTTTAGTTTAAAAAGCTTTCATGAAGGAAGGAAGCATGAGACCACTCCACCAGTATGGCTCCTAAATATAATGTCTTTTTACCAAAAAACTTAGGAATTTTGATAATTAAATTAATTGTATGAAACTGAAGGTGAAAATAATTCCGATAAAGCTCGAGCACTCTTCGATAATAATGAATCCGGATGATGCTGCTGAACTCGGCCTCATAGTCGGAGACAGGCTCAAGGTAACCTATGGCAGGAGGTACTGTATTGCAGACGTACAGATCGCTACTGGGCTGATAGAGAAGGGTGAACTTGGTGTTTGCACGACCGTCGGTCCGTGTGAGGTGGAGCTGCCTGAAGGCGCTGAGGTTGAAGTAACTCCTGTTGCTAAGCCAAGCTCGGTCGATTACATACGGAAAAAGCTGGAGGGGGAGAAACTCAGCAAAGAGGAACTTTATGCGATTATCCGGGACATAGTTGTGAACATGCTCAACGAAGTGGAACTTTCAGCCTTCGTCATGGCAAACTACCTGCGGGACGTCGATTTAGACGAAGTGGAGTGGATGACGAGGGCGATGATAGACACTGGCGAGACGCTAACGTTTGAGAAGGGTATAGTCGTTGATAAACATAGCGTTGGTGGTGTGCCGGGAGACAAGACTTCTCTGCTCGTGGTTCCGATAATAGCAGCAGGCGGATTATTAATTCCCAAGACTGCAAGCAGAGCAATCACTTCTGCGAGCGGTACTGCCGACACAATGGAGGTGCTTGCAAACGTCAGCCTCAGCGTTGACGAGATAAAGGAGATCACCGAGAGAGTTGGCGGAGTGATCGCGTGGGGTGGTGCAACAAATATAGCCCCTGCGGACGACAAGATAATCAGGGTTGAATATCCCCTCGCCATAATTCCAAAGCCCCATCTTCTTTCGAGTGTTATGGCGAAGAAAGGGGCCCTCGGTGCAAAACATGTGGTAATCGACATACCTGTGGGAGAAGGCTCGAGAATCGCAACATCAGAGGATGGCAGGGGGCTCGCCAACGATTTTTCAGAGCTTGGAAGAAGACTCGGCCTAAACGTTTCGTGCGTCTTAACCTACGGCAGCCAGCCAGTTGGAAGAGCTATTGGCCCCGCTCTGGAAGCCAGAGAAGCTTTATCAGCCCTTGAAAGTGCAAAAGGGCCAAAAACTTTAATCGAAAAATCCATAGGAATTGCTGGAGTGCTTTTTGAAATGGCTGGGAAGGCTACAAGGGGCGCAGACTACGCTAGGCAGATTCTCGAATCTGGAAAAGCTCTTGAGAAGTTCAGGGAAATAATTGAGGCGCAAGGCGGAAATCCTGACGTGAAGTCTGACGACATCGCTGTTGGAGACAGAACGTACACAGTTACATCGAATATCGATGGGGCAATATCCAGACTGGACAACGTTATGATCAAAAAAGTTGCAAGGGCTGCTGGAGCTCCGAAGGATAAGGGGGCAGGTATTATGCTGCACAAGAAGGGTGGCCAGCACGTGAAGGTTGGAGACCCCCTGTTTACAATTTACGCTGAGAAGGAGTGGAAGCTCGACAGGGCAGTAGAGCTTGCGATGCGCGAACCTCCCGTGGTTGTATCGGGGATGATTCTTGAAAGGTGGCCATCCTATAAGATTATATAACCTAATTTATATATAAATATGTATGCAAAGATTTTTGAGACAACTCACAACTGCGGACTATGGAACTCGTATACTTTCTACCTCCAATTCTTGGGGCGTTCATAGGCTATATAACGAACGTCATCGCAGTAGAGTTGCTCTTCCATCCAAAAAAGCCTGTCAGCATTTTTGGATTTAAAATTCAGGGCCTTGTTCCTGCGAGGAGCAGAGAGATAGTGGAGAGGATGATGGACTCCCTCTCCGAAATCCTCACTCAGGACGACTTTGAGTTCATGATCGACAGGGCAATCGTAAGAGCGTACATCGAGAGCGACCTCGCAAAGAGGATTGATGAGATTTTTGACAAGTATCCGCTCTCTTTCATCAGAGATATTGCAGAACGCTCAGGACTTGTGGCAAGGATGTCTTTAGCAATCTCCGACTCTATTGCGGGAGTGCTGAAGGATGCTGTTGCAAAGAATATTGCAAAGAATATTGATTTGCGTGAGTTCGTGATCAAAAAGGCACAGGAGGTAAGCGACGAGGAGATAGAGAAAATATTCAAGAAATTTGCGAAAAAGGAGCTCAGATTTATAGAGCTCTCTGGAGCGGTGCTCGGCTTTGTAATAGGATGCATGCAGTCTCTGGTTATTTACCCATACCTCACGTAAACTCTATAATTTCCCCAGTCTTCTCGTACGCTCTTATTCCCGGCAATCTTTTCTCTAATTCTTTTTTGAACTCCTCTGACCTGAGAGTATCGAGAAATCGTTTGACGACATCCTTCTCGAATCTCTCCTTCCTTATCACGAAATCGTACTCCTCCCCTCTCACAGGAATAAAATCAAGGCCATATCGCTCCGCTACGCTTCTTATCCCCAGGCCAACGTCAGCTTTCCCCATCAAAACCGCTACAGCAACGGCGGTATGAGACTTCGCTTCGATTGTGTAACCATCTATCTTCGCAGTTACATCTTCGAGTTTGACTCCCCTCTGTTCAGCAATCTTCTTGAGATGCATGTCGAGGAGTATCCTTGTCCCCGAACCCTGATTTCTGTTTATGAACGTTACATCATCCCGTAACAGATCATCAAAGCCTTTGATGTCTTTGGGGTTCCCCCTCGCAACTATGAAACCCTGATCCCTCATGTATCCCTTCACGAGAACGACGCCTCTGAGTCCGTATCTCTTTATGTAGGGGGCGTTGTACTCTCCCGTTTCTGCATCAAGCAGATGAACTCCGGCGATGTCAGCCTCTCCCCTTCTTATCGCCGCTAAACCGCCGGAAGAACCAACATTTATGACCTTCGAAGTGAACGGTTTGCCCTTTCGCATGAGCTCCAGCAGGACATCGATTCCAACGCAGTGGCTGCCTATAATAATGAGGTCTGCCGGCTTCAGCGTGGAGAACAGCTTAACTTCAACCTCTTCACCCTCTTCAACAAATGCTCTGCTTTCGGGGATTTCTATGAAGCCGTCTGCTTCACCAAGCTTTGAAATCGCAGCGGAGTAGTTGCCAGTGACTGGATAAGCGGTATAGCCTTCGCCTTTGACTATGTTTACAGGCAGGAACTCCCTCCTACCTAAAGCGGAGAAAACCCTGCTGCTGAGCTTTGCTTTCAGCCTGCTATCCTCTTTGCTTACTCCAGCCATTCTTCTTATCAGAGGGGCGACGAATATTTCGAAAATCATGAAGGCTGATGTTGGATAGCCCGGCAAACCAAATACGGGCTTGTTGTTGGCTATGGCTATAACTGTGGGCTTCCCCGGCTTCACAGCAACGCCATGGACGAGTACTTCACCAAGATTGTCGAGGATGCGGTAAATCATGTCCCCTATGCCTGTTGACGTTCCGCCCGAGGTTAAAACAATGTCCGCAGTTTTGAGCCCATCCTCTATCATTTTTCTGATTTCCTCTTCGTTATCCCTTGCGATGCCCAGATAAACAGCTTTCCCACCATTTTCCTCTATGGCAGCGCACAGCATTGCGGAATTTATGTCGTATATCTTCCCGTATTCGAGCTCTCCGCCATCAATGAGCTCGTTTCCTGTAGAGATAACTGCAACGACGGGCTTTGAGTAAACTTTAACGCTGGTAATTCCGACGGCGGCAAGCGTTCCGATCTCTCTTGCAGTGAGCCTTGTATCCTTTCTGACAAGCAATTCTCCAGCCATTATGTCGCTTCCCGCAGCAATGACGTTCTCTCCCGGGGCTACCGGCCTGAATACGAGAACATCTCCGTTTTCTGCAGAAGTGTACTCAACCATCACGACTGCATTGCTTCCTTTGGGCATCGCCGCCCCAGTGGAGATCTCTACTGCTTCGCCTTTGTTAACTTCAACTTCTGGTTTGTCTCCTGCCTCTATTCTGCCCACAACCTTCAGCCTTATGGGTTTATCCTCTTCAGCTCCAAAGGTATCCTCAGCTCTAACCGCATAGCCATCCATCGCAGCCCTGTCGAATGGAGGAATGTCGATGGGAGCATAAACGTCTTCGGCTATAATTCTGCCATACGAGCTTCTCAGGGAAACTTCTTCGACCTTCCTCTCTATTTTAAGGCTTTCTTCAAGCTTTTGTTTCGCCTCTTCAATTGAGACGAGGCTTCTAAATATTCTGCGCATTTAGACACCTCGTGAGCGGGCGGATAAGCAGGACTTCAACTTCTTCACCTTCCTCAACACCCTCTTTCTCTTCTGGAATGATAACAAAACCGTGGGCTCTTACGAGGGACGACAAAATGCCGGAGCCAGATGTTCTCACCGGCTCCGCAATATAACCGTCTTTGCTTTCCCTCAGGATTACCCTCGTGAAGGTTCTCATGCCAGAGCTTGAGGGGATGCGCTTTGCCGTGATCGCCCTTGCTTTCTCCCATTTCCGCCTTATTGTCTCGAATCCCATCATGTGTTCGAGAATACGGGGAACGAATGTGTAGAAGGCTATCAGGGTTGCGACAGGGAAGCCTGGAAGCATAATGACCGGCTTGCCATCTGCTATGGCAAGGGCTGTTGGCATCCCTGGCTTTATCGCAACGCCGTGCACAACAACTTTCCCAAGCTTTTCAACGACAGCTGGAAGCAAGTCTTTTTTGCCTACAGAAGTTGCACCGCTGGCTATTACCATGTCCGCTTTATTAAGTGCAGTTTTAATTGTTCTCTCAAGCTCTTCTTCGTTGTCCCTGGATATTCCCATGTCAACAACTTCACATCCAAGCTCTTTCAAAGCAGCAATCAGTGCGTATCTGTTGGAATCGATGGTTTTTCCTGCTTCCTCATCCCCATCACCTGGCTCAACAAGCTCGTTTCCCGTCGACATTACAGCAACGACGGGTTTGTAAACCTCAACGCTTTTCATACCGAGGGCTGCAAGCATGCCGATGTCTTGCGGTTGTAGAACAGTTTTTTTCCTTAAGACGACCTCTCCAGCTTTTACGTCTTCCCCTCTCAGCGATACGTTCTCTCCGGGGGTCACAGCTTTGTATATCTCCACTGAATCGCCCACTCTGTTTGTGTATTCTATCATGACGACTGCATTGCTGCCTTCGGGCATCATTGCTCCGGTAGCGATTCTCACAGCCTGTCCCTTTTGCACCTCAACACCCGGTTTTTCTCCTATCTCTATCTCTCCCACGATATCGAGGAGGATGGGATTTTCAGGCGATGCGCCGAAGGTATCTTCGGCTCTAACAGCATATCCATCCATCGCAGCCCTGTCGAATGGGGGGATGTCTCTGCTCGCGATAATGTCTCGGGTGAGAACTCTGTTAATGGCTCCTGATAGCGGCACTTCTTCACATCTCGTAACTGGCTTTACGTGTGGCAGGAACAGCTTTAGTGCTGTTTCAGCATCAATACGCTCTTTGAGCATTATGAATGCCTGTATATAACGGGATATAAGTTTTTGTCTTGGTGTTTTCTGGTCTTTTTGCCGCCTGTGCTATTGATGAAATTCTTGCGTTACGGCTAATATATGCCGTCTCCTGCAACGATGTATCCCGAAGCAGAAATCCAGCAATGATGTTCACCTGACAGGGAAACGTAGATGTAATCTCTGTATTCGTTGAAGCTCCAGCCGTAAGCCCACCAGGAATTGGTACCCTCCAGCCTGATGGTAATTTCTACGGTTGTGCTCGGAGTGGCGTTGTAGTTCGCATAGATAACTGTTTCATAGCTGTAGCATTTATCGCAGTTGCTGCACGAGGGAATACACTCAACTTCCACCAACCCGTATTTCGGAAGCAAAAGAGGCTCGTTGCCAATGGGGTCTTTTGTATTGATTTCTCTGCTTGATTTAGCTGAAATCTTAAGCATGTTTTCGTGGTATGGTACATTTTCAACCTTTGGCGACTCTTTGCCCGGTTCTACAGGTATAGGTCTGAACTCGGGCGGATAGCGGGGATGAATTTCATCAGCCCTTATTTTGAGCATTTTTCCGTATTCGGTGTCAACGATCTCAAATGACCAGTTTTCTGGATTGTAAACGTTTCCGGCGGATAGTTCGTCGGCGATTTCTCCTGCTGGAAGTGGCAGGAATAGTGTAACGTTGAATAGTGTTTTATTTGTGCCTATGTGTATTTCATAGGTGTACCCGCTTCTAAAAGTTTCCTCCTTAAGCTGGTAGGTTTGATATACGAAATATGCTGTTAAAGCCAAAAACAAGATCAGGACTGCTGCAAGACCAAATCCGATGAACTTCAGCACCTTTCCCATTATTTGCTCACCTTTTTATGACCTATGGATTGGACTGAATAGAATTCTCGATTTTCTACGTGACTTTGCACAATATAAGAGTAATAAGTAATCGGTCTCTCGTTCATATACTAACCTCTTCTGAAGCCTCGTTCAGGACAACATAAAACGAATAGTATATGAATTATTTTAATGTAGCCTATAGCAATGGTCAACCTGAAAACAGGCATAGCCGTGCTAATAATTTCGTCGGTTGTAGCAGCAACAATTGCTGCTCTGGTTGTATTCTTCAGCAGAGTTTCGCCAAACAAAATTCTGCCCGCTGCAGTGATCCTGATTTTGTTCAGCGTAGCCGTGTTTGGAGCAGAAATTTACAGGCAGAAGAGAAAACTCGAAAGGCTGGACAAGGGAAGAAAGCTCGCTGAAGTTAGGTACAGGTTAATAAGGGATGCCAGCCGGGATTTGAGGTACGCGGAATACTTTTTCATAGGAACTTTTGCCTTTGCATTTCTGCTGTACCTCATAGCGAAACTTAACCCGGTCATGTATGCCAGTTTGTTCTTTATCTTCGCCCTTAACCTGATCACATTCTTCAAAGAGCGCAAGTACGGGATATACGAGAGGGGAATAGTGTATGGATTGAGGTTTATCGAGTGGAGAGATGTTGCGGGCTACGAAGTAGAGGATGACTACATTGAGATTGAGGTTAGGGGAACTCCTGCGATAAAAATAAGAATAAGGGACGAGGGTGGCGTGATACGGAACGTTCTGAAAAAATTTAGCTGTTAAATTCTGATCATCTGCCCCCTTTCCAGTCTTTTCAGCTTTTCACGTTCTTTCCTTGCGAATACGACTACTGCAACGTCCACAGCAAGGGCTAAGGCAAGCAAACGCCATTCTCCGAGCATATAGATGTACAGACCCATGAGGGTGACGAACAACGCCATACTACAAACCACGGCGATGGCGAGGTAGTTGAACGTTGTGTACCTCTTAATGTTACTCTCAAGTTCTACAGTAAATTCTCCGGAACGGGCGAAGTGTATGGTGTGGCCGACTACTAGCAGAAGGAGCAGGAGGTACGGATACTTCCAGTCCACACACCTGAGAATACCAGCGGAATCGATATGTCCGAGTATGAGTTCTCCCTTGGACACATCCCTCCAGAGTATAGCCGTAATGAAAAATGCTGTAAGTAGGAAAATCCTGACGTACTCATTTCTTCCCAATTTGGCTCTGATTTTCACCGCTGCGTTGCAGTTCGGACACACGAATAGGGCTCCGTATTTGTGCTGGCCACGTATTTTCCACCACCACGGCAATCTCATCCCACATCTCGGACATCTTATCTCCATTGTGTCACCTGATGATTGTTACACTCTGACAACGTGTAAAGTATATAAATTTTATTTTTTTTAGATTATATACTCTGCCACGCATTTTCTCTGGAATGTGTGCATAATTGCTCGAACAGATAAAAATCAAACTTCCTGTCATTGTAATGCTCTCAATCTTTCGTACGTGCATTTTCAGGTGCTCCTCAGCTTCTGGTGGCAGAGTAATGATGCTGTTGTCCATTATAAGGTAAATTCTATTCTCATCGCTAATGTATCCTTTGAGCAACTTCCATCTGTTAATATTCCGGCATCAGTACAGACAGGCATATGTGAGAACCACAATAGCAAACAAAAGAACAAGACAGTCAGATCTGGACAGCCTCCTGCTAAAACACTCCGCCTTACCGCTGAAACCCCTCGAGTAAAGCGTTTCCGCGATGGCAACACTCCTCAGAACAGCAATGGATGCCATGGTCTTCAGCAGCTTTGCATAAATTGTGATTTTTCTCTCCCCACTCAACTTCATCGCCTCCATTGCTTGCTTCAAATCTCTGACGTACACACGAAACATCCTAACTGCCAGCGAGATAAGAAAGGCGAACCTGTAAGGCACCCTGAAGTAAACAAGGGCGCAGCTCAGCTCAGCAGGAGGAATGGCAGCAAGCACACTGCCAAGGGCCACGAGGGATGCAAAACCAAAAGTCGTGGTTGCTGCATGCGTGGCATCACCCCTCAGAAGAAAGCTCGAGAGTGCGAAGAAGGCCAGAAAAGGTGAGGCGACGATTACTGCCCTCAGAGCCCTTAATCCTGCATACATGCAGGCGATGGCTATTATGAGCAGCGAAACCTCTATCCTGAAGGACGAGATGTAGAGAGCAAGGGTTAAAGCGAGTGTACACGCTATTGCAATCCTTGCATCCCCTACTCTCAACCCTTCAGGAGAGAGAATCCTCTCCGTCTCTTGCAACATCTTCAGCAAAGCTCAATCACCCCGTCGCACATCGACGCAAGCTTCAAGTCGTGGGTGGCTATAATCACCGTTTTGTCTGTTTTTCTTGCAATCCTCAAAAGCCTGCTACGAAACTCGTAATCCTGGCCTGCTGTAGGCTCATCCAGCAGCACAACATCGCCAGCGAAAGCTTTAGCTATGGAAACCCTCTTCGCCTCCCCACCACTAAGGGCGTGCGGATGTCTGTTTGAAAGGTGGGTAAGGCCGAAGAGTCTCAACATCTCTGGACTGACCTCTCTCTCCACACTCTTCGCTGAAAAGTGGTAGTTGGGGTACTGGAAGGCCATCGAAACTTTCCCTTTTACTTTTACCTTACCCTCGATGGGTTTCAGGATTCCGGCGATTGTTTTTAGCAACGTAGTTTTTCCAGAGCCGTTAGGACCGACTATGGCATGGATTTCCCCTCTTGCAACTTCAAGGGATACGCTGGTCAATGGCTCGTCGTATCCTATCGTCAGCTCTGCCTCAATGGCAACATCATCACTTGTGCTTCTTTCTTCTCCCTTGCTTCCATTGCCATCCGACACCTTTACGTCCGTCTCCAGCGTTTCATCTCCAAGCCAGAAGACTCTGTCAAACTGTTCACTCATTTCGAGCCGGTGCTCCGACGCTATTACCGTCCTGTCCGTCTTGGTAATCTTTCTGAGAAGTTTGAGTGCAGTTTCTGGATAAAGGTGGCTGAAGGGCTCATCCAGCACGATGCATTCAGCATCGCTTGCTATGGCGGTCGATATTACAACGAGCTGCTTCTCTCCTTCTGAAAGTTCTGAAGTGCACCTTTCGAGCAGGTGCTCTATGCCACAACGCTTTGCAGCCCATTCTGCAGCATTAACTGCATCTTTCCAGCTCCATCCCCTCTGAAGGAGCGGAAAGACTATTTCATCGATTACTCTGTCGCAAAGTATCTGCTCTTCCGGATGCTGGGACACGAAGAAAACCCGCTTAACTCCCGGCTTTTCCCCGTAAACTCGCACATCTCCATCGAGCCTACCACCGTAAAAGTTGGGTATCAGGCCGTTTAAAATTCTCAGCATTGTGGATTTCCCGCTGCCGGTTTTGCCTGCAACAAATACCTTTTCTCCATGCAAAGCATGGAAACTAACTTTATCGAGGGCTTTTCTACCGTTTGGGTACGTGTAGCTCACATTTTTGAGCTCTATCATATCTCGATACCCTTCTGCCTCATCAGGTCGAACACGTATGCAAACGCAAGAACAGCAAGCACGTGGTCAACGAAGAAATCCTGCGGGATGAATATAGCTACGGAGGCGAAGAATACAGTCCAGTATGGGCTTAGAGACAGGCCGAAGTATTCCACGACCGACTGACACCACTCACCAAGCACTCCGCCTGTAGCAAAGCTGTAGAACACGTAGAATCCCGCCAGATAGACGGGGATTGTTGCTATGCAGCTTCCGAGCCACAGGATGGAGAGTTCCGCCTTGCTGCCCTTCTTCCATACAGCTCTCCTTACAAGTCCGGTTATGAAGGCAGCAACAGGGAACATCCAGAGGTAACCTGCTGTGTATCCAAACAGAACTTCAAGCCCACTCCTGAAACCGCTGGCAACAGGCAGGCCGATGGCTATCATCGCCAAATATATGAGCTGAGCGAGCGCACCATAAACTGGGCCAAGGAGAAGCCCTGAAAGCACAATTCCGAAGTTCTGCATGGTATAGGGCACAGGTCCCAAGTTGAACTTGAGCTGGGCTGTGATTGCCGTTATTACAGCCATTGATGCAGCCAATACGAGCTTCAACGTTGAATTCTGACTTGTGTTAACCATGTTTTTATCGGGTTAACTATGGGGATTTAAAGTTGGCGGTTTGATAAGTTAATGCAGGCCTTGTAATTTAGGCTTTTTTCTTTAAAATTTTTCTCTTTAAAATATCCTCAACGCTCCAGGTGGTTACTGGAATATTTGTGTTTACTACTGGCAGTACTTCTCTAATGTCCATATTCTCTCCCATTCCACGTATTACGCTATTGTATAATTCTTGGTATTCATCCAAGAGTATGACTATGCACTCGCTGCTGCCCACAGTATTGAAACACAGTCCTTGGTGGGATTGACCACTGCCTATGACTATCGCCATATGGAGGCCGAGGGCGTACGGATCAATTATCGCCGAGTAGCCCTTTATCACACCGATGTTCTCCATTCGTTCTATGCGATATCGTACCGTGCTTTCTGGAAGACCGGTTTTAATGCTTATGTCTGTATACCCTGGCATCTTTTTACCATGGAGGTTTTGAAGTATTAGCAAGTCTTTCTTTGTTAGTTTTGTATTCTCCACGAGGGCCCGCATTCTTACTGTGATATATAATATTTTCGATTCTTTTTGATATTTGTTAATCTCTATCTTATTTTTTTGTTAAATTATTCAGTGGTGCTACTGAGCAAGCAAATAAAACTGAATTATTTTAATGATATGGCAAAATGTGAAGTGTTAAAAAATATTGCCGCAATGCGGTGCCATGGGGAAAAGTTGCGCTATCGAGGTTTTGGTATGTTTACTGCTGGCGGTTTTAGCATTGACACCTGCTGCAGGGTTAAGCATAGTGCCAGACAAACAGATAGTCACCCCTGGGGAAAAGTACAGTTTTACTGTAGAGGGAGCAGAAGGGGCAATTAAAGCGATAATAGTAAACAACGTCACAAAGACTAAAGTCGACTGGGAAGTTAATGTTGAGGGGAGCACAGTTACAGTCAGTGTGCCTGAGGATGCTAAGTTTGCCGAGTACATACTCAGAGTTGAGACATCGGGAAAGGTTGCTGAAGCGCACATCATCATCAAGCCACCCGTGGGTATAATGCTGGCAACTTTTGCGGTGCCAATATTTTTGAGCATCGGAATGCTGGGAGGAGGAATGTACGCATTTGTTAAGAAAAGAGGAATTGTGCGCTATGTTGGTGTTGGTGTAGCAGTATTTGGGATGTTGATCCTCTTCGGGGTGATAATGGCTATAGTTGCAGTCCAGATGGTGTAGTCGATGAAGCCGGTAACAGTATCAGGTGTGTCAAAGGCGTACGGGAAAAAGAAACTCATCTTAAAAAACATAGATTTTGATGTGGTTGAAGGCACGTGTGCCGGACTAATCGGTCCAAATGGTGCTGGTAAGACGACCCTGATTAAAATCGTTGCTGGACTCATACAACCAACATCTGGGGAGGTAAAAGTATTTGGCAAAAACCCGTTTGAAGATTCTGTCAAGTCCCGGATAGGCTATATGCCAGAGCGACCAGAGTTTTTCGAAGAAAAGACTGTAAAGTACCACTTGGAGTTCTTTGCCAGACTACGGGGAATTGAAGTCGATTGTGATGAAATTCTCTCTAAACTTGACCTCGATAGCTCTAAAAAAGCCCGAGAATTATCTAAGGGCATGCGTAAAAAGTTGTCTCTGGCTTTAGCTGTTCTCCACGATCCTGATTTGCTTATACTCGATGAACCCACCGCTGGATTGGATCCGCAGGCGACGGTTACTTTACATGAAATCGTCAGGGAGGCAGTAGAAAATGGTAAAACTGTTTTGCTGTCCACGCATAACTTGTACGAGGTTGATGATTTATGTGATCGGGTTATATTCATCAATAGAGGCAAACTGTACTTTAATGGGCCAATTCACGAACTTGCGACTTCTGCCGTTCTGCGACTTCAAACAAGCAATAATACAGCGGCAATAGAACTGCTAAGAAAGGCTGGAGTTGATGCACAGGTTACCGGTAAGTGGGTGGCAGTCAATAACAAGAGCGACATAGCTACAATTCTTGACATCCTTACAAGAAATGGCGTTGACGTGTTAAAAATGGAATCTCGCAAAAATCTTTACGAGGTTTTTGGGGACTTGAAGGAGGAGACGGGGTGAACATCGTAAATACGCTTATTACGATGGAAAAGCTGAAGGATGATGTGTTTAGTTTCAAATTGTTCTTTCTAATATGTTTAATTGGAACTTCGAGTTTGATTTCGTGGGGAATTTCAGAAACAGTTTTTATCCTTGCAAAAGATTCAACAGTTTTCGCCCTGATTTCAGCCCTTACATCAATTGTACTCTTCGCACCAATGGCTGGCATATTGCTTGGATCGGACACGTTTACGGGAAGTAGTAGAGAAATACTTCTTAGCTGCGTTTCAAGAAAAACTTACTTGTTGAGCAGGTGGGTGGCAGCTTATCTGTTGCTGGCAACTGGAATTGTTTTATCAATTGCGATTCCTGTGTTTATTTCATATATGCGATTTCATGGTGTTGAGTTTAATATAAATTTTCTGTTTGCAGTAGTATGTTTTCTCTTATTTTCACTCGTATTCGTCTCTGCATCTACTTGTTTTTCCGTACTGACAAACTCGACAATGGCATCCCTCATTCTCACTGGCATCTATACGACCATAGAAGCCGGAGTCGGGGTAATCGGGTATGTGTACCAGAATAAGCTCTTATACTACTTTTCCCCACATGCACTGGTTATAAAGGGTGTCCTTCCTGAACACGGTCAAATCGCAATGCAGTTAACTTCGATTGCAGTTCTGCTTTTTTATTCCATAGTATTTCTCTGGTTCGCCACGCACTATGGTGGGAGGAGGGACGTGTGATGCTTCATGGTGTGTCCCATGTGATATCTCGTACAGCAGTGGAAGGTATCGCTCTCTCAGCAGCACTTTTTCTCGTATCTTTTGTTATCGGGGCAGTGTCTGGAAATGCCAGAATATCTCCAACCAATATTCAACCCCCGCTGTATTACATCCTTGCCGTCAATTTGGGTCTGTGCCTTATAATGCTTCTTTCTGGGCTGCTTTTTGGCATACCGTCTTCCGCATTGCTTCTGTACAATGGCTACATGCTTGGAGCGAAGTTTAAATCTGCTTTAATCTTTTTGGGGTTGAATGAGACAGTTATGAGGATGTTTCCACACCTATTTACCGAAGTAATTGCGATTGTACTTGCTGCTTCAGTTGGAACTACCGTTATTATCGGTTTTGTGAAGAAGAAAGAGGTAAATAGTAAAGATTTAGTACCTATTGCTGTGCTGGCAGTTATTATGACGGTAACTTCGAGCTACATTGAAGTTTATGTGACTCATAATGCTGTAATTTTGAGTGAGGTGGTGCGATGACCGAGGATAAAATTAAGCTTGATCGGACTACTATAGTGGGGTTGTTGATTTTTGCTGTTGGTTTGCACATGTATGGGTGGTACGTTGTCCAGTTTGAACTTCTTTTATTACCTTTGAAGAGTGGAGTCGTGCTTGCTCATCTTTTAACGATTTGCGGAATTATCGCCATCATAACTTCACTAAAGCGGGCAGAAAGGAAAAAAGTATTGGCTGTGTTAGAATATACTGCTACCATTCTGTTTTGTTCATTTTTGGTTGTATCGCTATTGTTTCATATGAAATATGGAATTGTAAGTCCGGGAAGAGGAAATGCACTGACTATATTCGAGTATGATACTCCAATAAGGTTCTATGCAGCGGGGCTACTTATGCTTACCTTGTCACTGATGGTACTAACTAGACTAAATAAAATTATAGAATGAGAAATAACAAAAAATTAAAAATAATTCATGATATTATTCACAGCCACCAAATAAATTGAGCTGCGTACCAAAATGCTCTCCATTGCCAACTTAATCCAAGACCCACCAGTTTAAAAGCCTCCAATAAGACGTCCGCAGTTGCTGCAATAACATCTCCTCCTGCTTGGGCAATTTCCCCCTCACTAAGATCCCAGATAAAGTCTACTAATGCTGCTGCTATGGTCCATGCTGTCCCATATTCTCCGATAATTGTAAAAGACACCCACTTAAAAACATCCCAGAAACTAGGGAGCGTCCCATGGTCGCACCAGTAAGTAAATTCCATCATCGGCGCACCAATAGCTCCAAGCAACAACGCAACACACAGAATTGCTGTTGTAGTCGTCATCATTCTTTTATCGACGACAACGTACTCCACACCCTCACCTCCTTTTTTATCAGATAAAATCAACAAAAATTACAAAAGGAGTTTGAACCTGCATGTTTTGCCGGATGCAACGTTTTGAGTTGCGATTTCCGCAAATTAGAATGTTTTATATCGCAAATACAGGCGGGTAACTAATATGAATATAAACGAACGCATAAGGCCAATCGTTAAAAAGGAGTGGCTACTGTTCAGGAGGGAGGGAGCGGTTAAGTGGATTCTAATTGGACTCCTATTAACTTTGGGGCTTCAGGTTATTTATATCCTGAACGATGTGGAGACGAGTAAAGTCGTAGGAGCTTTTATGAGCATGCTTTTGGCATTTGGCTTCATCACTACCGCATCGCCGTTAATAGTAGCTGGAGAAAAAGAATCTGGAACCTTGGAAGTACTCCTGACTGAAGCAACCTCCAGAGAGGTTTTCTGGAGCAAGGTTCTCTTTGTTTCCATCATACCTCTGCTGATTACCACCATAAGCTTCATTATCGCACTGCTGACAATGGTATTTACCGGCATCTGGTTGGAGGCAATTGTCTTTTACGCATCTGTGTGCCTCACCATACTGACATTGGCTATTACAGGCGTTATTGCTTCGGCAAAGAGCAAGAGCATTATGGAAGCTTACCAGCTCTCACGTCAGACGTTTATTTTGCCAGCAATCCCTATGACCGCTGTAATGCTGGCAATGCTTAATGCTCCGAATCTGATAGCTATACCTTTCATCCTCCAAATCGCTTTGTTCGTGGGGATATACAAAATCGGTGTCAGGAAGTTTGAAGACGTAGAGAGGCTGGTGTATTCGTGATTGAGTTCGTTAACGTATGCAAGAAGTTCGGCAGAATAATGGCCCTGAACGAAGTTTCTCTGGATATTGGTAGAGGTATTACGGCAATCATAGGGCCAAACGGAGCTGGAAAAACGACTCTAATTCGCTTAATCCTTGGCCTCCTTAAGCCCACATCTGGCGAGCTATCGGTTATGGGCGTAAATCCAGCTACTGAAAGGGATAGGCTGATAGGTAGCATTGCTTATGTGCCTGAGAAAACAGCGGTGTACGAAAAAATGACTGCTCACGAATATCTCAGCTTTTTCGCAGCACTCAAAGGCTTGGATGTTGACGTGGAAGGAATTCTTGCAAGATATGGATTGATTGAAAGAGCTGACGACAGCATATCCACATTCTCTAAGGGCATGAAACGCCGATTGGAACTAGCCAGAGTACTTATGAGTGAGCCAGAAATACTTGTTCTCGATGAACCCTTCTCCGGAATAGACCCGGAGTCAAGGATTGAGATCCGGAAAATCATTCAAACTTCACGCAGCAAAATCGTTGTTATGTGTAGTCACGACCTGCATGAGGTTGAACAGATTGCTGATACTGTGGTGGTGTTGAGAAACGGAAACGTAGTCCTTCATGATAACATTGAAAGACTTCTAACCAGAATCGACAACATAAAGCTCACAATCCGCGGTGTTTTTGATGATGAGACTGGAAGAATACTTGGCAAATTTGGAGCTGAAATAATAGAGCTAAGAAAAGACCGCGTAACACTAATAGTTAACGACCGAACTCTCATGCCAGCATTGATTCGAGAATTATCAAGCAACTATGAACTATTCGAGATCGCCTCCGACACAAATCTTGAGAAAATTTTTATAGATATGATCAAGTTAGATTGTTGAACTTTAAGTAGCATTCGCTTTTTCTTCAAAAATATGGTGAGCATTTTGCTAATTTCGTGAAATAGAAACACTCACATTGTAAAAGTTATTCGCACCGCTATGAGGTACATGGCTACGGCCTTGATAATATTAACAGGTGCTGTGATATTAGTGGGTTGCTCTGATAGTCGCGAAGTTCAGGAGGATACTGGTATAAACGTTTCTCAAGTCACGCTACCCCCGACAATTTCCTACAATCAAGCAATTCAGGTGTGTAACTTAACGAATTTAACCCACATCACTCTTAAAAACTACGATGGCAGGTGGGAATGGAGTTTAACTTTTGCCGAAAATGGGTTAATATATCACTGTAGAATTGATGCAAAAAGCGGTAAGGTTATAAGTACTGAAGGTATGAATCTGCCAAACCTGCCGAACATACAGCCCCCCACCCCGATTCCACTCAAAAAAATCAAGATTGACGAACATGCTGCCTTTAAAGCCGCTATTAAAAACGAAGAAGTTGTAAAATGGCTTACCCTCCATAAGAATGCAAGCATAGATAGAATATCTCTGGAAAGCTCTCCTAAGGTAACGTTGTGGAGAATTGCTTGGGCTGATGAAAGCAGTTTTGCCGTTTTGATGGTAGCCGTTAACGCAACAAGTGGAGAGCTAATAAGCGTTCGTGGGGCGTCTTTTGGGGGATTGAAATGATAGAAACAGAAAATCTGACAAAACTATATGGTAATTTCAGGGCTCTTGATAACCTAAATCTTTACATTGAAGAAAATGAAATATTTGGATTTCTCGGGCCGAATGGTGCTGGAAAGACGACTACAATCAATCTGTTAATGGGTATGTTGCAACCGACATCGGGAAAAATCAGAATCAGTGGAATTGATGTACTTAGAAACCCCCTTGAGGTGAAGAAAATATGTGGATATCTGCCAGAGAACGTTGGCTTTTACGATAATCTCACTGCAAAGCAAAATCTTCTGTACTTCTCAGAATTTTATAAAATAGCGAAGGGTGAAGCCGTGAAGAGAGTTGACGAATTACTTGAGCGTGTTGGCTTAAACTATGCAGCCGACAAAAAAGTGGGTGAGTTTTCGAAGGGCATGAAGCAGCGTTTGGGTATGGCTCAGGCGTTGTTGAACGATCCCGATGTTATTTTTCTCGACGAACCAACTTCTGGCTTAGATCCGAAAGGCGCTGCGGATTTTAGAAAACTAATAAGAGAGCTTGCAGGAGAAGGGAAGACGATTTTCTTTTCCTCCCACATACTATCGGAAGTAAAGGAGATATGCGATACGATTGGCATCATATTGAGGGGTAAACTCATTGTCAGGGGGAAATTGAAAGAGTTGGTAAAAGGGAAGGTGAAGGTTCTTATTGAAACGCAACCGGCTTTAAATGAATCTCTCGTTAAACATCTTGCCTCGAAAATTGAATTGAATGGTTCAAAAGTAATTCTTGAAACTGAGGAAGACTGCAGGGCTGAACTCTCTAAAATTCTATGCGAAAATGGCTATTTGATAAAGGAATTACGCCTCATGGAACCGGGTCTCGAAGAAATTTATCTCAAGGTGATAGAGGAGGGCGAATTATGAATGTGCTGGTTGTAGCAAAAAAGGAATTTATTGACCAAATAACAAGCAAGCGATTCTTGACATTACTCCTTGCCATCGTTCTTATTACAGGTTTCTCGATGTATAGTGGAGCCAAGAGTTTTAAGGAGAGAGCTGAGGCGTTTTACGCTGGACAAATTGAGGAGAAACCTTCGGTAATTTCGATTTTCAGTATGATGGGGTCACTGGGTATATCCTCGTTCGGAGGTTTTCTTGGCCTAATTATGGGCTTTGATTTAATAACAAAAGAAAAAGAGAAAAACACTCTTAAAACTTTGCTTTCACATCCGATTTACAGGGATTCGATAATAAATGGTAAGGCGCTGGGAGCTTTTGCAGCCTTGAGCCTTGCAGTAGCTTTAACACTTGGTATGGCTCTTGGAATCATTGTCATGTTTGGTATACTGCCTTCATTTAACGATTTGATTAATATAGCAAAATTTGGATGTGTGACACTGGCGTATCTTTTCACATTTTTCTCGATAGCGCTCTTCACATCCACAATAGCAAAGGATTCCGGATCGTCACTGCTCATGGCATTTGGGATATTTATACTACTTACGGCTATAGTTCCTCTTCTGGGCCTCTTTCTTTCTGAGGCACTTGCTGGGGAAGCTCCTCCGATGCCAGTCTCTGACGGGAAAATAGATCAGAGCATCATGGAAGAGTACCAGCAGAAATTCCAGGAATACTGGGAAAGGAGAATGGCTATAATGGACTTCTTTACAGTTCTTTCCCCCTCTGCCAATTACCAGAAGCTCGTTTCGTCACTCGATGAAAGAGATCTCTTTGGAAGCAGAGATGTAACCAAAAATGTTATCAGTTTCGTTGCCCTTCCGGTTATACTCTTTGTTTTGAGCTATTTAAGGTTTCTGAGGATGGAAATATGAGGTTTATCGTATTTGCTGTTGTCATTGCATTTATACTTACAGGTTCAGTTGAAAGCGGTGTAAAAGGAGTTTCTGCAGTCCCGGGAGAGACCTTAACTTTTACAATAACTGTGACCAACGACTTCGGCAGCCCTGTAACATATTCTCTATCGTATTCAGCTCCTGATGGCTTTGCTGGCAGCTTCATTTTTGATGGTGAGGAAGTCACATACCTCAGACTGAATGCAAATGAAAGCAAGACTATCCAATTTCAGCTTGAAGTACCGAAAACAGCAAAGGAGGGAACGTATCTGGTCTGGATAAATGCGGGGGGCAGTTTTTCTTTTAGAATTGATATTAAGATGCCAGAAGACCCTCTGGAAATAATTCCCTCGATTACTGGTATCAGAGTTGAGGCGGGGGACAAGGTGTCCTTACCAATAACTCTTAAAAATAAAATTAATGCTCAGCTTGAAGTAGATCTTTTATGCGTATCTCCGAAAAACTGGAGTTACAGATTTTTAGATGGAAAAAACGAAGTGTATCGGATAATTATGGAGCCAAATGAGAAAAAGGACATAGTACTTGAGATTGAAACAGATAGTGAAGCCGCGGTTGGTGAATACACTGTTAAACCTTGTTTTAATAAGCAATTTGTTAAAATCTCAGTCTATATAACTAAGACACACCGGGGAGAACTCGGTAAGATAAAGTTAAAACTACTGGGAAAGGACGGAAGAGCTGTTGATTTCGCCAGAATAAGAGCGGCGGGAGAAGTTGAGGAAACGGTATTCTCTTCTTCAGAGGGAGAGGGACTTATAGAACTTCCTCAAGGTAAGTACAATATCGAAATTGTAAAGGATGGTTTTTACAAAAAAGAGATAAAAGACGTTGAAGTCAGAGCAGGTAAAACAACAGATATAGGAATTATTCTCCTTGAAAAGAAACCATATTATGCCGACATCATAGTAACAAACCCTAAAGTGAGTTTTACACTTGGTAAAGGGAATCCTCTCTTTAAGTTCAGAATAGAAAACAAAGGTTACAGGGATGATAGTTATAAGCTCAGCGTCTTGGGATTGCCTGAGAGATTCTATTATAGATTTAAAGAAACGCCAGATTCTACAGAGGGTATATCTGAAGTGTTTATTAGAAGTGGCGAATCAAGGGACGTGTACTTGGAAATAGTTGTCCCGTACAATGCGAAGGTTGGCAGTTACAATATAACGTTGTACGTAAATGGTTTTTGTGGAACTATAAGCAGAAATCTGACTTTAAGCCTGAAAGGAGAGTATGTACTGAAGGTAGAACCGTTTGGTGGCAGGTATTTAATAACCACCGAACCTGGAAAGGTATCTGAATTCAAGCTGATCATCACAAATTCTGGCAAAGGGGCAGCAATAACGAACGTCAAGATAGATGTGAGAGCTCCAGCTGGCTGGGATGTTTTCATTGAGCCCAAGGAAATACCTGCCATACAACCAGGAGAAAGTATGGTTACGATGTTGAGGGTAGTGGTTCCAGCAGACACAATACCAAGCGAATATAAACTTGAAGTACACGTTAAAAGCGACCAGAGTGCCGTACAGGAAGATTTAAGAGTTGTTGTAAAGGAAAAAAGCTATTCGCTAATTTTAGGGGGTATGATTATTCTCGTCTCTATCGTCAGTTTGGTCCTGATTTTTAGAAAGTTTGGGAGAAAATAGGGTTTACCACAAGTATGTTGCGATAGCATGTATTTGTCTTTAATCTGACTGACTTACCGTCATAATAGCATAGCAAGCAGTGGCTATTAGTTGTGTATTTCAAAAAAGAGTGGGAAAAAACTGAAAAAGGGATAAGTACGCCACACCTTCCCGAGATAGTATGAAGAAAGTCCTGTTCGTCTGCGTCCAGAACACGTGCAGAAGCGTGATGGCCGAGAGCATATTCAACAGCCTGGCGAAGGAATGGAAAGCCGAATCTGCAGGAGTTGAAAAGGCAGACCGGCTTGATGATACTGCTATTGAAGTTATATGGAAGTTCGGCTATAGTGTCGATAAGGAAAGGCCAAGGGGGCTGGACGAAGTCAATATTGAGGAATACGACTTTGTTGTTACGGTTTGCAGTGAGAGCTGCGCTGCAATTCCGCATAAGAACGTTGAAAGGTGGAATATTGAGGATCCGAAAGGGAAGGATATTGTGATTTACGAGAGGGTTTTTTCAGAGATTGAAAAGAGGGTAAAGGAGTTGCTGGATAGGATTGAGGATTGAAAATCAATCGCTAACATCCGAATCACTCAAAACCACTATCCCGGCTCTTCTCAGCATTGCAGCGGTAACTATTGTGATTTAAAAAATTTTGGGATATTTTCAACGGCTTGGTAAGGAATGGAGAACTAGATCTAGGGTTGGAAGGGATAGACAGACTTAATGATATTGAGAAGGAGCAAGATTGTTAAGAATTCAACTCGTTCCATCAAATGGAACGCTCATTTATAAGCTGTTCTGGATCGTTCCACTTTACTTACTTATGTTGTTTCAGCATAAAAATAATACAAAAACACAGGAGGTGAAAAATGAAGAAGGCATGGATAGTGGGCCTATTTTTGATAGCCATCTTGCTAGTGGCGGGAGTGGCTATGGCCTCAACTATGGCGAACTCCGACAACTCCGTTGCAGAAATACAAACGCTCAGTGGTTCAATGATATACCAGAACAATGAACATAGAGACGAAGTGATAAAAAAATCGCTTGAAATTGCTGGAGATGGTTGGAAGTGTATTGGGATGTACACAGTAGACACAAACACTATGGATATGCTAGTTATTCTCAAAAAGGATGATAAAATAAAGTACGTTGAAGTCTACAAACAGGAGAAAGGGCTTGTTGCAAGGGAGGTTATACCGAGGGTAATTGAGAAGAAAGTTAGTAAAGATGTAATATATAACAAAGATAAAGTATCAAAAGAGGAGCCAGCTAAGATATTTAAAGAATATGGAAAAGTTGTAGCCGAAGTTCAGCTTTTGGCAGCATCTCCTGTAGTAGTCGAAGCTTGGTCAAGTATTGAAGCAAAGAATGCCTTAGGCATAACACTTTGGAACCTAACAGCTAAGGGCTACTTCCACGTGTATCCCGGTGATAGCGTTTTCTATGTGGCAGACGATTCCAGTGCGTATGCAAATGGGTATTTGGGCTGGTATATAGAGTACTTTGACAGCGACGCTACGTGGACATCTACTGCTGGAAGGGTAGATGCAAGAGCAGGCTTTGATAACAGCCTACCTTGGGTAGATGGTGTAGATGCTTGGGCTTGGGTACAGGTTGATAAGTACCTGCAAATGACAAAAGATGCAGGTTACACTTAACAGTTACACTTAAGTCAGAAAATTTTTTATAATTTTTTATGTTGTAGCTAACTTGGGGGAGAGTAATGAGAATAGAGATTACAAAAGAGTGTGTTCTCATCGCAATTGCAGCTTATCTTCTGGGTTTAATGATGGATAACTCATTTAAAGGTTTAATGGACTTTTATTCTTTCTTTTGGTTTTTGGAGTTGTAAAAGACTTTGTAGACGGATTGTTTGATAAACAGAGCAAAAATAAACCCAATCCAACCTCGGGACAAACAGACAAATCGCAAGCTTCGGTACTCCTCAAAACCTTAAAAGAAAATGAAAGAAAGATAGTTGAGGCTCTGATAAACTATGGCGAGATGACGCAAGCAGAACTTGCAGTAAGGACAGGTATACCCAAATCAACTCTTTCGAGAATATTACAGGATTTGGAGACACGGGGGATAATTATTAGATATAATAGCGGTATGACAAAGACTGTGAAATTACGCGGATACTGAGATTAAACGTCTTTAAACATCCAGATCACTCAAAACCACTATCCCAGCCCTTCTCAACATCGCTGCAGTCACACCCCATCCTTCCTTTGTTCTGCCGGAAAAACTACCGTCGTAAATTCTGCCAGCTCCACAGGATGGACTGAAGGACTTCAGAACGGCAACCTTCGCCTTAACAATTCTGGCAATCCTGAATGTTTCTTCGGCTCCTCGAATAAAAAGCTCCGTTACGTCCTCTCCGTCCTCCGTAAAAACCCTCGCTCTTCCATCAACTACGTCGAAACCATCCCCATCTTTTATCTCGCACTTCTTTCTCGGAGTTGGAAAACCTGCCAATTGTTCGGGGCACACGGGGATGAGATTAAGTTTATTTCCTTCCAAAAACCTGAAAACTCGCTCGTTTAAAGCAGAATTGCCATCGTATCTGCAGTTTAAGCCGAGAAGGCACGCGCTCACGATTGCGTTACTTCTCTGCTCGTCTCCCGAGCAGGAAGTAGTGGTATCTGTAGACATCTTTTCGCTCGACATCGAACCACTTCCCGAGCATTTCAACCATCTTCTCTTCGTTAATCCTTTCGCTGACAGGAGGGCCGAAGGGAGCATCTTCTTTCCAGTCTATAACCGCTACGACGCTACTTATCTTCGACGCCCACTCCAAGTACTCTTCTATCTTTTCCATTTCGTGGAGGACGTTTGCAAACAGAACGAAGTCCGCTTTAAGTTCTGGAGGCCTTTCCGTAACTATAACACCGATGTTCGTTACTCCCATATCATGGGCCTTTTTATGCAGATATTCTGCCATCTCCATGCTTATCTCGATTGCGTAAACTTTCCTGAAAATTCCGGCGAGAGGGATTGTGAAGTGTCCCGTTCCTGCCCCGACGTCAACGGCAACGTCTCTCCTTATTTCAATCCCGGAAATAACCTCGATAAATGGCTCAACAGGCAGGATCTTTCTATATTCCTCAGATTCGAGGAGATGCTTCTTCGCTGGGTCGAAGGGCACGATTACACCTCGTTTTGGCCGGAAGGGAGATTGTCAGTCTATAGCCTATGAAGCTCACTTTGGTGCAACCCTCTAAAAATGGAGAAAGCGAGGCTAAATACTGACGAATCTAACGATTACAGGGTCAAATCCCTCTCCAATCTCTATGAGGGCTGCACTGCCCTTCATTGCAGTGCCAAGCTTTACGATCAGCGTCTCGTTGTGCTTCGCAACGCCCTGGTGCTCGTGGATGTGGGCACATATGAGCATCTTTGGTTTCTTTTCGTCCATCCACTTCCTTACCGCCATGCTGCCAACGGAGTTCTCGCCGATCCAGTCAAAGAAACCGTTTGGCGGAGGATGGAAGATTGCAATGTCTCCGCTGAGCTTAGAGAGCTCTTTTTCTATCTCATCGTCGGTCATCTCGAATGGTGTGCCGAAGGGAGTCGGATTGCTGCCGCCAAGTCCAACAAATGTGAATCCTCCAACATCTACAGTCTTCAGGTGTATTGAAACACCTCTATTTTCGAGTATCTCAAGAACTCCTTTCTTGTCCATGTTGCCTGGAACTGCAAATATCTTTGCCCCCGTTGTGCTTAAAGCGTCGAGAACACCCTCAACAAAACTCGGATCGTCGGCGTTTGTAAAATCTCCCGCCACGAAGACTACATCCACATCGTAATCGGGCTTTTCTATCTTCCTGCCGTGTATGTCTGCAAGGGCAAGAATCCTCATTTTTCCACCTCCTCGTCCCAGTACCTCGTTGTTGGGTTTATCTCACCAACGAGGTTAACCTTTACGAGGCGCTTCGCCTCTTCGACATCGTAGTTTCCGAGCAGCCACATAAGCTTTATGAGGGCAACCTCCGGCAGCATATCTTCGCCTTCTATGACTCCTGCTTGGAGCAGGTATCTGCCGGTATCGTAAACTCTGTCACAAACCCTCCCCCAGAGGCACTGGGACGTCATGACAACAACGCTGTCTTCAGCAATCCTCGATATCGTATCCACCCAGTCTGTGGAGACATGCCCCAGTCCAGTTCCCTCGAGAACGAAGCCTCTGTAACCCTTATCGTAGTAGTAGTCGAGAACGTCGGGCTTAAGGCCGGGGAAGAACTTTACGAGCACAACTTTCTCTTCCAGCCTGTCTTTAAGCCTCAGTTCTCTTTCACCCCTCCTGATTCTGCTTGAGAGCCAGCGAATGTCTCCGGATGGGTAGCTCACAACGCCGAGGGGTGGGTTGTTTATTGAGCGGAAAGCGTCTCTCCTCGACGTATGACACTTTCTGACTTTAACACCGCGGTGGATGTGACAGAAATCGTCACTGGTTGACGCGTGCATGACCACAACTACTTCTCCTAAATCCGAGATTGCAGTCTTTGCGGCGCAGACAAGGTTCATTGCCGCATCGCTCGACGGCCTGTCGCTGCTTCTCTGTGCTCCAACGAATACTACCGGCGAGGGTGTGGAGAGCATGAACGCGAGGGCGCTTGCCGTGTATGCCATCGTATCCGTTCCATGGGTGATAATCACACCCTCATATCCATCCTTTATGGCCTTGTAAACTTCCCTTGCAAGCTCAATCCAGTGCTTTGCCTTCATGTTCTCGCTGAGGATGTTGTAGAGCAGCATCGCATCGACGTTGCAGATTTCGGCAATTTCGGGAACGTCGCTAACGATCTCTTCAGCAGAGAACTGGCTTGTAACAGCCCCGGTTCTGTAATCGACCTTGCTCGCTATTGTACCGCCTGTGGAGATGATCTTGACATTGGGCAACTCTTCTTTTTTCGCGAGTTCAGCAATCTCTTCCTTCGGTCTGCCCTCCTCAATTACTTCAATAAGCTCGTATTCTGAAAATCCCAAATTGTAACCGTTATCGAGCTTGAGAACGAAGGAGCCTGTTGATGAGGGCATCGCTATTCCCTCAAAAATCCTTCCCTTTGCCTTTATCCTGACCCTTTTACCCTCAACACCTTCGACCATTTTACCACCTTTCACTCACTCTTTACCTTTCCACTCTTTTCTACCGTCCCGCCCAGTATCATCTCAACCTCTCTGTAAAGCTCTTCGAGGGCTCGAGATATTCTCTCGGCAAGCCCCGCAACCATGTCTGCATCCTTCTCGAGGGCTGAAAGCCTGTCTTCGAGCATCTGCCTGATCTCCTCCTTCGATGTCCCGCCGATGTTCTTTCTTGCTTCAACAACTTCTTTTACGTCCATGCATCGCTTAAAGTTCTCTTCGTCCATTGGTTCGAGCCCCTCTTCTTCCATAATCTTTTTGAGGTTTTCGTAGCTCGGATTGAGGCTGAGCCTTCCAACAATGCGATGGGCCTTCCTGAACGGCACGCCGAGTTTAACAAGCTCATCGGCAATGTGCGTTGCAACGCTGAAGCCTCTGCCAGCCTTCTCCTCCATGACATCCGTTCTGAACTTTACCTTTTCAAGCATTCCTGCCATAACGTCGCAGGAGAGATTCACACATTGCAGCGAATCGTAAAGCAGCGGGTTCATCTCCTGAAAATCGCGGTTATAGGATAGGGGCATCGCCTTGTAGATTGCCATAGCGGCCATCAGATTTCCCGTAAGCTTGCCAGCCTTAGCCCTCACGATTTCCGCGACATCGGGGTTCTTCTTCTGGGGCATTATGCTTGAAGACGAAGCGTATTCGTCTGGCAGTTCAACAAATCCGAATTCAGAGGCCCAGAGGATTATCTCTTCAGCTATCCTGCTCAGCGTAAGCATAACCGATGTGGAGACGAAGATCGATTCGATGAGGAAATCTCTCGATGCTGTTGCATCTTCAGAGTTTTCGACGATTCCATCGAAGCCCAGAAGTTTTGCCGTGTAGTGTCTGTCAAGCTGGAAAGGGGTTGAGGCAAAGGCTGCTGAACCAAGAGGACAGAGGTTGATGCGTTTAAAAGCATCCATGCACCGCTGAAAGTCCCTTGTAATCATGTCGTGGTACGCAATTAAGTGATGGCTGAGTTTTGTGGGCTGTGCGTACTGCAGATGCGTAAAACCAGGCATCACAGCATCGATGTACTCTTCGGCTCTATTGAGCAGGACTTCTCTGAGGTTGAGAAGGGAGTAGGCAAGGTGGAGAAGGGAGTCTCTTGCGAAGAGACGTAAGCAAGTGGCAATTTCATCGTTTCTCGACCTTGCAGTGTGCATCTTCATTCCTGCACTTCCTGCTTTCTCTATGATTCTCGCTTCTATCGCTTCGTGGACGTCTTCTCCGCCTTCGGGCATACCTTCATCTCTCACTTCTAAAATTGCCTTCAGGATGGGAATCGCATCTTCGCTGCTTATGTGGCCTGCTTTGAGAAGAGTCAGGACATGTGCGAGATCAACGAGGATATCGTAGAAAAAGATATTCCTGTCGTGCTCAAGCGACGAGGTGAGCGTTAGCGCCAGTCTGTCCATCTCTCCTTTAAGCCTGCTTCTTACCACACTCATGACCTTTCCTCCAGACAGTCATGCCATCGTACCTTATCTCCACAACGCGGTGAACTGGTATTGCTGCATCTTGCAGGTAGATAAACTTGTATCCTATTTCTTCGATTTCACTTCCGGATAAACTTGAAATTCCCTTTGGTCTGTCTATGTAAAAAACCTCAACGAGGTTAAAATCGAAGGCAGGATCCCATCTGAACCTGTTCAGGATACTTCTTACGTCCTTCTCTTTGATCTCAAATTTCTTCATTCTTTGCGAGCTCCACGAGCTGACCCTTTATGTTTAGCTTTAGCGAGCGCTTTGCAACTGCCCTTATAACCAGAGGTTCGAGACCGAGGCTTCTGCTTATGTGTGGCACAGACATCCTGCCGGCCTTTACTTCCTTTATTATTTTCGAAACTATCTCCTCAAATTCGTCGTCTGGCATGAAAACGATCTCGAGGATACGGTTCAAGTCTCTCAGCGACGCGTAAAAGTTTGCACTTAAATGGGTGTAGCTGACGTGATACTCCTTTTCGGGCTTTCCCGAGGGCTCGGATGGCATTCTCCATTTCATCTCGAGCATTCCCGCATGCTTGAGAATTCGCAACGCCTCCTCGACACCATCTCCAAATCTCTCAAAGAGCTCATCCAGTGTGAGCCACTCGGTGAGTAAAGTCTCGTAAACATTTCTGTAGAGATTCGTTGAGAATATATGAAGAATTGGGACGAGTTCCACTATGTCGTTTACAAGCTTTGCTCTCTTTACCATGCTCCCACCTGCTTAGAAGAATTATGTACTTTTCTCCCCTAAGATATTTTTAGTTTTCTATACTATTGGACCCCACATTAGGCTCCGTAGTTCTGCATGTCCACTTTCCGCCCGTCTGGTCTTTGCAGCTCTATACGCTCCGTGTATGTCTGGAAATTAGCACGGAATTGTTCAGAAAGTCGTTAATGCGGTGTTGGAAGAAAGGCAGCAATTTGCTGAAGATGGTAGAATTCGTAAACGGGACAGGAGATTAATTATATGCGAACCAAAACCTGAAGAAAACTGGAATTACTGTGTTCAAAATCCATAACTTAATTTCGGGAATGTTAAGAATTTAAATTTTAATATTAAAAAATAAAAAGAAAGTTAAAGCTCATCAAACGTGATGATTCTCACGTTTGTAGGAACCTTAACGACGCTACCAAGCCTGACGCCTACAAGGTAAGCGATATTCTTCTTAGCCGCGAGGTCGATGACTCTCTGGGTTATAACTCCGTCGAAGACAATGCTTGCTGCCCGTGTGTTGTTCGTTTTGAGCACTTTAACGAGGTCTCTGACAGGGACTTCCCTGATAATGTTGAGATTTCTGTCGAGAAGCCTTGCTATTAATCTCCCCTCGACTTCCTCCTTGTGCCTCTTGAGTACGTTTACGGCGTTCTCATCGGGTTTTTCAACACTCTCTTTCTCTACCTTCTCTTCTTCCCTCGTCTCTCTCCTCTCTTCCTTGGCCCTTATTACGTGAATCTGCTCTACGGGAACCTTGTTTCTCAGCGCCTTTACTATCTCCTTCTGAGTGAGATCTTCGACTCCCTTGCCCTCTGGAGCCCTTGCAACGTAGTCTATGTCTGCAACCTGCAGCAGTTCCTTCAGAATAAGGTCTCCACCCCTGTCTCCGTCGAGGAATGCTGTAACTGTCTTCTTCTTGCTCAGCTCAACGATGGTCTTTGGTATGTTCGTTCCTTCCACTGCAATCACGTTCTTTATTCCATGCCTCAAAAGATTCAGAACGTCTGCTCTACCCTCTACAACTATAATAGCGTCGCTTTCATCAACCGCAGGGCCGGCTGGAAGCCGCTCCTCACCATATTCAATTACCTCTTCAGCCCTAACTGCCTGTCTGACGAGGTCTGCAATCTTCTCTGACTCTATCTCTGGCTCTTCAAAGAGGTCTCTCAGTATATCCTTCGCCCTTTCGACTATCTTTCTCCTCTTGCTCGCTCTAACGTCCTCTATCTTGATAACTTTGATTCTCGCAGAGCATGGGCCAACTCTCTCAATAGTCTCGAGAGCAGCGGCGAGGATTGCAGTTTCAACCTTGTCAAGGCTTGAAGGTACCTTAATTTCGCCAAAACTCTTACCACTTTTACTTTCGACTTTGACTTCAATTCGCCCTATTCTACCTGTTTTCTGGAGCTCTCTCAAGTCGAGGTCTTCTCCCAGCAGACCCTCGGTCTGTCCGAATATCGCACCAACAACGTCTGGCCTTTCAACAACACCTTCTGCAATTATCTCTGCGTGTATCAAGTACTTCGTTGTGTCGCTTGGAGCCTTCATTGCTATCACTCCTCCATTATTCTCCATCATGTCTATCCCTTGTCTGCGTTAATAAAGGGTGTAAATGCATTATAAATAGTTATTTGTCACCGGGAGGTTCTGTAGAACTGCTATGTAATTTCGCAGATTGTATGAATACTGGTTATAATTTCTATGTGCTTCAACTGCGGAACAAAAAACTTTAGCCAACTTTCATCAATGCTGATACATGAGGTTTGAAGGCGGGATATGGGAAGACAGAGGGACATACAGAGTTATGAGAGTTTTCGACATAGCAGACGATTCTTACGTTCAAATTGCCGAAATCAAGCCCTGTTCGAGCGTTGGGAAGCACTATCACGAGAAGCAGACAGAAGTCTTCGTAGTTCTGAACGGGGAGGCAAGACTCGGGATTGGCAGCGAGGAGTATGTGGCTAAGGCTGGCGATATCTTTCTATGCAAGCCTTTCAGCGTTCACTGGGTTGTTAATGAGCGCGACGAGCCTTTCAAGCTCCTTGTTTTCAAGTACGGGTGGGTTAAGGGCGATATTGTATGGGTTGACGGGGGTTGATGCATATTCATTCGACTACCACTTTCAGCTCGTTGGAGTAAATTCTCTGCCAGCACTGTTTGTCATTTTGGCAGTATATCGGATCTTCGAAGGCAAGTTCAGCGTAGGCAACGGCTTTGTAAATACCTCTCTCCTCAAAGTTGAAGCATAAATCGCTGGATTCTAAACTCTCAGATGGCTGTATAACTCTGGTGTTCAGGACGGTGAGTATAATTTCTGGAATTTTTGCAACCGCTTCTCCATCGCTGTAGACTTCAATTCGAAACGGATGAAGATGTCCGTAGTAAATAATCCTTGGTGATGTGCCATTATAGCTAAGCTTTACATGGAAACAGACTTTTTCACCAGCTTTTACGTGGTTGGTACCATTCAGTAGGGAAAGCTGCACTTTGAAGTCCCCAATTGCCTTTGCCTTTTCCTCTTCGCTGAGAACCCGGTCTTTTTGCTCGTAGATAGTTGGTGTAAGAGCGATAGCTGTAATTGCAACAAGAGAGGCTAATATGACCAGGAATAAGGTTTTCCTATGCATGGACACCACAACGTTTCTTGTTTAGTTTGCCAGTCTCTAACGAACTTAACGTTTTCCTCATATTTTTTGAAAAATGATGAAAAGGGCCATATCTCGGCCTTCACACCCCTACTTTCGGGCTTTTTAGTTTCAAACTTTAGCTTCAACTAAACGCTCCTCAAAACACTCTTCAGTTCAGAAATAAATCCTTTGACAACCTCCTCAGTTACGTGCGGCATCACAACGAGTCTTATTGCTCTGGGATTCTTTATCGTTGAGATGACCCATCTCCTTCTGTACAGTTCCTCTTTGATTTTCTCGGCTTTTTCCGTCTTGAAGCATACAACGTTCATTACCGGCTCGATGACCGGTTCGAAACCAAGTGACGTCATCTCTTCAACGAGCAACGCAGTCATCCGCATACACTCATCGACAATCTGCTTCATACCTTTGTAGCCGAGGTGTTTCAGAACAGCGTAGGCTGAAGCTACGCCCGTCCCGGGCCTCGTCCCTGTAAGCGTGTACTGATACCTCGACGTCAGGTACGGAGTTTCGACGATGAGCGCGTTAAGGAACTTTTCATCTCTGAAAAGGATGCCTCCAGCGGGAATTGTGGCCATTCCCATCTTGTGGGGGTCTATGGTTATCGATGTAACTCCCTCAAGCTCAAAATCGAATGGATAGGGCTTATTCATGAATGGTATTACAAAACCGCCAAAAGCAGCATCGACGTGCAGCGGGACGCCAAGCTGTAGAGCGAGCTTGGAGAGTTCATCGATGGGGTCTATCTGGCCAAGTTCTGTGGTGCCTGCTATGCCAGCAATTCCGACTGTGTTCTCATCCACGAGCGATTCAACACTGGCAACATCAACCTTAAACTCTTCATCCAGCTTGGCTCTCCTAACTTCAACACCAAGGATGTCTCCTATCTTCTCGAAGGAGAAGTGGGCAGATTCTGGAACAACGATGTTCGGTCTGTCGATTTTTCTTTCCCTTCGTATCACGTTCCTTGCAGCCCTTATGGCCTGTATGTTTGCTTCTGTTCCTCCTGAACATATGTAGCCCTTAGCATTGGGGTTGTGCAGCAGTTCTCCGAGCATTTTTATCAGCTTTTGTTCAAGCTTCCATGTGCCGGCGAATATCCCAGGGTCACCGAGATTTGTTTCGATGAAGAGTTCGTGAGCTTTGAGGGCGATGGGGAGTGGAGTTGTGCACATTGAGCTTAAGACTCTCGAATACGGGATATCTTCCGCTCTGAACTTCTCAAGTTCGCTGAGTACGTTGAACATTGGTACTAAGGCTATTGCAGTGGTCTTATATATGTATTCGTAGTAGCCAGTCCGTGAACGTGGCCATCCTCGCTGGCGGAAAAGCCTCGAGACTCGGCGGGATAGAGAAGGGAATGCTTGATGTGTGCGGAAAAAGGGTTATTGAGAGGTTACTCTTCACCTTTCACGATTGCTCCACAGTTATCGTTTGCAGAGATGAAGAACAGGCGGAGCTATATTCTGAATTCGCATCTGTGACAATCGACCACTACAGAAACGCCGGGCCGCTGGCAGGTATTCATGCTGCATTGAAGCACTTCAGAGCGAGAATCCTCGTCGTTGCTGCGGATATGCCCTTTGTAAAGCGGGCCGTGGCAGAGGCAATATACGATGCAGGAGAAAAAAGTGGTGCAGATGCCGTAATCCCTGCATGGAGCGATGGCAAAACCGAACCTTTACTTGCGTGCTATTCTTTTTCCGCTGTAGAGGAGATAGAGAAAAGTCTGAGTAGCGGGGAGAGAAAAATCATGGTGCCTGTTCAAAGGCTGGAAAGGGTTATTTTCTACCCTGTTGAGAAATTGAAAAGCTTGGATGAACGGCTTGTGTCATTCCTCAACATCAACACGCCTGAAGACCTCAGGAGGGCCGAGGAACTATGCTCGTCGATAGATTTGGACGGAGAATAACGAATTTACGAATCGCCGTAACGAACAGATGCAACCTTAGCTGCATCTACTGCCACAGAGAAGGTGAGGTAAATCCGGGCGAAGAAATGCATGTAGAGGAGATTAGCAGGATCAGCAAAGCCTTTTACGAACTTGGAATAAGGAAGGTCAAGATAACGGGTGGAGAACCTCTCCTGCGGGAGGATATTGTGGAAATCGTCCAGTCTTTTCCTCCATTTGACGAAATCTCCATAACGACCAATGGAACTCTTCTCGCAAGAATGGCCGATGAGCTGAAAGATGCGGGACTGAGCAGAGTAAATGTCAGCCTCGACACGCTGAAAGAGGATACGTACGGATTTATTACCGGAGGGGGAAACGTGCAGAAGGTAATCGACGGAATCGAAGCAGCCTGCAACGCTGGCCTGACACCGGTGAAGGTGAACATGGTGGTCATGAAGGGGCTGAACGAGAACGAAGTGGAGAACATGCTTGAGTTCACGAGCAAGTTCAACAGAGGCAGAATAGACGTCATCCTTCAGGTTATAGAACTTCTCAAGCTTCCAGGACTCGAGGAGTACTACTACGATATCTCGCCTATAGAGGAGAGATACGCTGGCAAAGCAAAGGCGGTTATCGTGAGGAGCATGCACATGAGGAGGCAGTACGTCCTGGATAATGCTGCCATAGAGTTCGTAAAACCCCTCGACAACTCCGAGTTCTGCATGCACTGCAACCGCATAAGGGTTACGTCGGATGGGAAAATCAAACCATGCCTGCTGAGGAACGATAACCTGGTCGACGTACGGGGGCTTGATGGCAGGGAGTTGAAAGAGGCGATAATGAGGGCCGTGACTTTGAGGGAACCCTATTTTTGTGATAGGGATTGAGGAGAGGATTAATTAGTTAAGCCGTCAGAACTCAGGGGTGTAGGTAAGCTCGAAAACGTATACTCAGAGAACTTTATATGTCCGTGCGGGTAGCAGGAGAGCATGGAGGAGAATAACGACAGAAAGGCTAAGGTAACGCTCGTCGTTGATGGTAAGAAAGTCCCCCTAAATTCCTACGTCAGGAGCGTTTTCTCAAGTGTCATTGTAGCATTAATTTCTACACTCAAGGGCGTGGATGAGAACTGGAAGACCGCTGAAATAAAGGTGGAGAGATGAAGTTCAGAGAAGTGCTGAAGCGGGTTTCACCATACGTTCCGGGAAAGAGCATCGAGGAAGTGAAAAAGAAGTACGGGCTGGAAAAAGTCGTAAAGCTTGCGTCAAACGAGAACCCATATGGGCCGAGCCCGAAAGCAGTGAAAGCGTTCAAGAGTTTCGATAACCTGCACATCTACCCTGATCCCGACCCTGAAGACCTCAGGCAGAAAATTGGAGAGTACGTTGGCTTTGATGCGGAGAGGATAGTGCTCGGAGCAGGCATCGACGGCGTGATGGAGAACATTTTCAAGCTCTTTGTTGATCCCGGAGACGAGGTCGTAATTCCAGTCCCTTCATTCCCGTACTATCACATACTGACGAGGGTTTGCGGAGCAAGAGACGTGGCTGTAAAGAGACGGGAAGACTTCACAATCGATGTTGAGGCAGTTCTTAACTCTGTGACGGAGAGGACGAAAATCGTGCTGATTTGCTCCCCGAACAACCCAACAGGTAACGTTGAAAGCGAGGAGGCTGTGAGAGAGATTGCAGAAAGCTGCGAGGCCCTAATCTTTGTTGATGAAGCCTACGGTGAGTTTTCGTCTAAGAACCTATTGAGGCTGGCGGAATATGAGAACGTTGTCGTTGCGAGGACTTTTTCCAAGGCTTTCGGTCTTGCAAACCTCCGTATCGGCTACGCAGTGGTGTCAGAAGAGGTGAGAAGAGAGTACCTCAAAGTTTCAACGCCATTCCCACTCTCAACTCCTGCAAAGCTCGCAGCCATGGCTGCACTCGATGACAGAGATCACTTGAGGTTTGTCGTAGAGAAAACGAGGGAGGAAAGAGAGCGCGTGACGAAGGAGTTGTTGGAGATGGGCGTTAAGGTATATCCATCAGAGGCGAACTTCATCCTAATTGAAACCTCCTTAAAGGCTGCAGTTCTTGCAGAGGAGCTCATGAAGCGAGGAGTCATTATCAGGGACTGTTCAAAATTCATTGGATGCAATGAGCATCACGTTCGTGTGAGTATTGGCAGGAAGGAGGAGAACAACGTATTTCTTGAAGCAATGAGGGATGTCCTGTGATCGTAGCTTTAACCGGAACGCCAGGCGTTGGCAAGACGACGGTTGCGGATATTTTAAGGGCGAGGGGCTACAGGATAGAATCTGTAAATGAGCTTGCTGAAAAGTACGACTGCGTAATCGGCGAGGAAGATGATTCGAAAATAGTTGACATCGAGGAGCTTGCTGAAAAACTGGAGTTTCCTGATAATGAGCTGGTGATTCTGGAAGGGCATCTTGCTCACCTTCTCAATCCAGACGTGGCAATAGTACTGCGTTGCAACCCCCTCATTTTAAAGGACAGACTACAATCGAAAGGTTGGAGCGAGGAGAAGGTTCTTGAGAACGTTGAAGCGGAACTCATAGATGCCATTCTCGTGGAAGCGATGGATGAATGCAGCGAAGTTTATGAAATCGATACGACAGACCTTAATCCGGAAGAGGTAGCCAGAGTTGTAGAGATGATTTTGAAGGGAGAAGGCGATAGATACAGGCCTGGCAAAATAGACTGGATTTCTGTTGTTGGGGACAGAATCGAGGAGCTAATGCGGAAGTAACGTTGCACTTGCGGCACTCATGGGAATTTAGCAAATATTTTAAATGGCAACCCTAATGCCATGAGCCGATGTTCAAGCCTCCAGAATTGAAGGATGTGCGCAGGGAAAACAGGACAGAGGACATAGTGGTAAGGCGGGGAGTAATAACGGCAGACCGCGTACACCTCAAAAAATACCCCGTGGACAACCCGGTTACTATTTTCAACGCTTCGCTGTTCGTGGAGCACGACGACATTGTGATTTATGGAAGGATCGTTTTGGGATACTTCACCTACGCAAGTGCTGTGGCAGAGTTCATGTTTCCTGTTAAGGAGCTGTACAACAACCTGTTTTCGGGACACTACACCGCCGAAATAACTGTTTTTCCTGACAACAGGTTCGACCTGTGGGGCGTTGAAGATCCGAGGGTTTACGAAATCGACGGCAGAAGGCTGATGACGTACTGTGGAAGGACTGTCAACTACTTTGACCCGAGTGTAAGGGTTGAGAGGACGCTGCCCGTAACGGCCATCTATGATGGAGGCAAGTGGAGGAAACTGTGTGTTTTCAGAATGCCCGAGGAGTACAGAGGTTTCGTCATAAGCGACAAGGACGCGTTTCTCGTTAAGATGGGAAATGAACTCAAGCTTTTCCACAGAATTCACATGAAGGATGAGAACTTCTACCTTGTTATGAGCAATGTTAACGAAGATGTTCTGAACTTCGATAAGTTCACTGAGGTGAGCGTTCAGGATACTACTTTAGTTCTCGAACCAGCGAAGTTCGAGGACAAGCTCGGGTGGAGTACGCCCCCTGTTAAGGTGGATGGAGAACATGTTCTGCTGCTTCATGCAGTGGATGCAGAAACGAAGAGCTACAGGGTGCTTGCAATCCTCATGGACGACAGTGGGAAAGTTACAGCAATCACACCCTGCTACATAATGGGGCCGAAGGAGAGCTACGAGGTTTATGGCGACAGACCTTTTACAGTGTTCCCGTGCGGCGCTCAGCTAATCGACGATAAGCTGATAATATCCTACGGTGCTGCCGATTCGGCAATAGGGATCGGGGAAATTGATGTGTCTGAGCTGATGTCGATCCTCGACTCGAACAGAATTGGCTGACTGGTTGAGCATTGGGTTTCTTTTTATGATTTTGCGAATTCTATGGGATTATAAGCATGAGGCGCTAAAATCTTAGCATGCCTTTTTCAATGAATTGACAGTGAGTCGGTAATTGCAGAAAAACGTGAACAAATACATAACATCAAAACAGTTATAACCTCAATGTGAAGGCTGCCAACCATGATCAAGGTTTACTTTCCTGACGGTCATCTGGAGAAGCCTGTCTGGGATGCGTTAATAGAGGCTGGTTACAAGCTGAAGAAGAGTAAGAGAGGCTACCTTATAGGGGTTGATCACCCTGAGATAGTCTTCAAGCAGGTAAGGCCGCAAATAATGCCCTTCTACGTCATGATGGGAAGGGGTGATGCGGGCTTTACAGGGGAAGACATTCTCGAGAACGCAAAGCTCAGACACGGCCTCGATAATGTCGTGGTTGTTGAAAAGCTCCCGTTCAGACCTACAAAGCTCGTTGTTGCTGTTTCGGAGGAGATATACCCCGATGTGAAAACGATAGAAGACTTCAAGCAGGTGGTTGGCGACAACCCTGTGATGTTCGCCTCGGAGTTTCCCGAGTTGGCGAGGCAGTATGCTGAAAAGGTTGGGCTGAATGCAGTGGTTTTTGATCCCATAGGGAAAACCGAGGCTTCTCTGCTCCCGCCCCAGCCTGAGGCTGATCTGATCCTCGAGGTTACGGAGTTTGGAACGACTCTGAGGGAGAACGGATGCAGAATAATTGACGTGGTTAAAGATCCTGTCCACTCGGTTTTCATAGCCAACAAGGACTCCTACGAGGATGCGAAGAAAAGAAGGCTGATGGACAACCTGATTACCGACGTGAGAGAGGTTCTCGCGTCAAAGAACCTCGTTAGTCTGCTTTTCAACGTGCCAGAAGAGGAAAACGTCCAGCCAGTTATAGACTTCCTGACCAAGGAGGGCTTCGATCCAACGGTTTCAAAGCTTGCAAAAGGCGGCGTTGCGATGCACATAATCCTCGACAGGGCAAAGGTGAAGTTTTTAAAGCCAGCACTGAGGGATTTGGGGGCAAAACGCATCGCCACGGCTCCGGTTATAACCTTTGGAGATTGACTGGTTTTTCTTACTTTATTTATTGTAAAACTTACACGTTGCAGACATTCTGGACTTTTAAAATCATGCGGGAGAACACGGCTATTATCGTGAAGCTTACGAGGGCTGCAACGTAAAAGACGGCCTTTACGTTGAGAACGTCTTTAACGAAGCCTGACACGATTGGCGAGGTGATCATTCCGACGCTCATTGCAGTGTTAAATGCTCCCATTGCAGAGCCCTGCCCGACTTCTCTTCCCGCAACTGTAGCTATTGCCGTAGCGGCGGGAAGGGCTATGGCAGTCCCCAGTCCAGAGAGGAGAGAGAGGAGCAGGAGCTGGAGGAAGGAAGATGCGAGAGGTATGAGGAGGGGAGAGGTGGTTCCAACAATGCTGCCGATAATTACGAGCAAAGCTCTGTTATGTCTGTCCGCTACATTTCCAAAAAACCGCTGCAGCATGGCAGAAAGCAGGACGTTTGAAGTGATTACAAATCCTATCTGTGTGCTTGAAAGCCCCAAAGAGTGGGCGAGCAGAGGAAGGAAGGCCATGATAGCTCCAACGCAGAAGGCGTTCTGAAATCTGAAGAGCATCATAGCCTTAATAAGTCTGTTTTTAACTGCAGCTTTGAGTGATGCGTTCCTTGTTCCCTTAGCCTTTGATTCTGGCAGTGACACGATGCATATGAGCAGGGATACTGCCGAAAGGGCAGCCATCGATAGAAATACGTAGGGCATTCCGAGGGTGTCCTTGATGACTCCTCCTATGAGGGGGCCGAGGCCCATGCCGAGGAAAAGAGAGACGGTAAAGGATCCCATGTACTTCCCTTCCTGCCCCTTTGGCGACAGTTCTGCTGTGTAAGCCATTGCAACGGGAACGATCATCGCCGAAGCCACACCATGCAGAACCCTGACAGCAGTAAGCGTGTAAACACTGTCTGCAAAGAGGTATGTCACGGAAATGATGGTGTAGAACAGCAATCCGAGGATTATGAAGGGTCTTCTCCCGAGTTTGTCGGAAGCGCTGCCAACAAAGGGTGTAAAAACTGCCCTTGAGAACGCAAATCCTGCAAAAACTGCACCTATCCAGAATCCACTTGCTCCGAGGCTTTCAGCGTATTCGGGCAACAGTGGCACGACTATGCCAAGCCCAAGCATTGCGGCGAAGACTGCTGTAAACAGCACTGATAGGCTCATCGACCCGCCTACAATTCGGGTGATATATCTCTTTTGTTTGCCTCGTATCGCGTTGACATCCGGCGCTTGATTGCAGCGTTTCCTGGCTAATGGCTCGCGTTCAACATTAGAATAAACGGCCGGGGCACGAAGTGTGGCCAAGCGAAATGTACCACGTCTGCCGAGCACGGGTAGATGAAAAGGAGAAGTGATGATAGTGTAATGGCGAGTCGATCAGCGAGCTTCAAGTTTTCACTGAGCAACACTATAACAAAAACTTCATTAATGTTCTATCTCAACAGGACGTGGTGGTTTGCATGGAGGATAGAATTAATGAGCTCACCGAGCAGATTGTCAAACGCTTTAAGGATTCAGGTTTTGACGTAGATGCTAAAGAAGTGTCCAAACGTTTGAAACTCCTGATTTTCGAGTTCAAAGTTCCCGAGAGCGAGGCAGTAAGAACTGTAACGAATTACCTGATGAAAGAGCTGGATATAAGCAGGGAACAGCTCGTCGCAGAAAGTCCCCTCGTCAAGATAGCTGACATAACTACGCCTGGCAAATGGGTGAGCCTGAAGGCGAAGGTAGTCCAGTTGTGGGATGCCACAAGCCCGAACGTGTCGCAGGTAGGGCTTATAGGCGACGAAACAGGAATAATAAAGTTCGTTATATGGGCCAAAGCCGGTAAGGGCGAGGTTGAGGAAGGAAAGAGTTACCTCTTCAAAAACGTCGTAACGGACAGTTTTGGCGGCAGAATGCAGGTAAACGTCAACAGGAGCAGCCAGATTGTGGAGATAGACGAGGACGTGCAGCTTCCGCCGAGAGAACTCGAAGTCGTTGGAGCTTTGATAGCCATCCAGCAGAATAGCGGCCTGATAAAGCGCTGCAAGCTGTGCAACAGGACCATGACGAAGGATATATGCCCCGTCCACGGTAAGGTTGAGGGTTACGACGATCTGAGAATTAAGGGCGTTGTTGATGACGGCGAGAATTACTACGAGGTCATACTGAACGAAGACAACATAAGGGCTCTAACGGGCATAGGACTTAACGAAGCGAGGAAGATTGCGGAAGAGAAGCTCGATAGAAATGCTGTGCTTACAGAGCTCAAAACGAGACTTCTCGGCAGGTACTTCCGCGTTGTTGGAACGAGGGGCGAGCGCTACCTGATAGTTCGGGAAGTGGAGTTTCTGAAACCTGACATTAAAACGATTGCAGGTGAGATCCTATGAATGGAAGGAAGAGGGAAGTCGCAAGAAGACTTTTTGCCTACGAGTTCAATCGTTCAACCCACAAAATTGGAGGAGAGGATGAGAGATCTCCCGTTTACGTTCTCACGCCTACAGGCATGCGCTGCAACAGGGTGTTCGTTGTGGGAGTTCTTCTCGACAAGGAAGAAACCCGTCCTGATACCAACTTCTGGAGGATAAGGGTTAGCGACCCGACAGGCGTTTTCATCGGCTACGTTGGCAGGTTCCAGCCGGACGCCCTCGAAACGATTCTCGAAGTCGAACCTCCAGAACTCGTTGCGATAGTTGCGAAGGTCAGACTCTTCGAGGGCGAGACAAGAAACTTTGCCTCTCTTCGTCCGGAGAGCATAGCAGTCGTTGACAGTGATGTGAGGGATTACTGGGTTTGTGAAACTGCAAGGCTCACACTCGAGAGAATAAAACAGATGGAGGAGCGCAGCAGCGAGGATGCGGAGCTTGCATGGCAGATCTACAACCCTGACCTCGAGGAGTACAGAACCATTGTCAGGCAGGCGGTTCAGAGCGTGGTTGCGGAATACGGCGTGGTTGAGGAGGCAAAGGAGAAAGCCGCCAGAGAGGAAGAGAAGGAGGAAATTGAGGAGATAGAAGACATAGATGAGTTTGAGGAGGAGTTCGATTTCGAAGAGGAGGAGTGGGATCTTTCGGACATTCTTGGGGAGTAATGCCTGACTGGGCTTGAAGAAGGTGGAGGAGATGGAAGCAAGACGTCTTTCCCAAATTTCAACCTCCATGATAAGGAGGATGTTTGAAGTAGTGCAGGAGGCGAGGAAAAAAGGTATAGATGTTGTAAACCTCTCCATTGGTGAGCCCGACTTCGACACGCATCCAGAAATAGTTGAAAAGGCCTGTGAAGCGATGAGGAAAAGCTTCACCCACTATACCTCAAACTTTGGTATAGATGAGCTACGGGCTGCCATAGCTGAAAGATACGGAGTTGAACCAAAAAACGTCATGGTTACCGCCGGAGCGAGCGAAGCGCTGATGAACGCAGCTCTGGCTTTCATAGAGGAAGGCAGCAAGGTCGTAATTCCGTCGCCCAACTTTCTCTCCTACTTCACTTACGCAAAGGTGTGTGGAGGCAAAATTGTTCAGCTAAAAACCCACCCTACCTTCGAAATAGATGTGGATGCTCTCAACGAGCTCATGGACAAAGATGTGTCTCTCGTGTTCATCAACTATCCGAATAACCCCACCGGAGTAGTTGCAGACGAGAAAACCCTTAAGGCCGTCGTCGAGATAGCAAGCGATTGCAACGCCATCGTTGTGAGTGACGAAATCTACGATGCAATTTACTATGATAAAAAGCCGACAAGCCTTGCTGGCATGGAAAATGTAGTCGTTGTCAACGGCTTTTCGAAGAGCCTTGCAATGACGGGCTGGAGGATAGGATTCGTCATAGCCAGCGAAACCCTTCTCGACTCAATGCTCAAGGTGCATCAGGTTAACGGCGTATGCGCCCCTGCTTTTGCCCAGAAGGCCGTAGCGGACGTTTTGCTCAGCGGAAAGGCTGATGAGATAGCAAACGAGATGGTTGGGGAATTCAGAAAGCGAAGAGACTACGTTTACGACGAGCTCAAAAAGATGGGCCTTGAAGTCGTAAAGCCTGAAGGAGCCTTCTACCTGTTCCCGCGAGTGCCCATCAACTGTATCGAGTTCGCAGAGAAACTCGTGGAAAAGGGTGTTGCCGTAACTCCGGGCCTCCCCTTTGGCGACTGGAATGAGAACTACGTCAGGATCTCGTACGCAACGTCCATGGAGAATCTCAGAATTGCTATGGAGAGAATGAAGGAATTCGTTGAAGGTCTTTAACCCCTTGATCAGTCCTCGAGGGCCGTAAGCTGATCATTTATCTCCTCTTCAATTTTCTTTGCCACCTCTTCGGATATCAGCCCCCTGATGGCAGCATCTCTTATTGCGCTCTTTTCAGCAAGAAGAACTTTCTTCCATGCAATTTTCAGGATATCTTTTGTTAGTTCGTCGTCGCACAGCTTTGTAAGCTCTTCCTTTGTGCTCTCAAGTAACCCGTCAATGTCGGCAAGAATCTGTCTTCCTATTCCTTCGGCAAGCTCGCCGTTTTCTATCATTCTTTCGAGTTCTTTTCTGCCGGCCATGAGGGCCATGCTCCTTGCGAGCATTTCCTCGTACTTCAGCCTCTTTTCCTCTCTCCTTGCGAGCTCTGAGCGTTTTATGAAGAACTCGAGGCTCAGCCCTTGGACAACGAGGGAGAAGAGAACAACACCGAGAGTCATTCCGGCTATGAGCTCTCTGTGCGGTATATCTTCAAGGCTGAGGGCGAGAGCTACGGGAATCGTTCCATGCAGGCCGCCCCAGAATACGACGTGCTGCCATAGCTTTGGTATCTGCATTCGGGGGAGGTTCAGGAGGGGATAAACGGCAAGGGCTCTTCCGGCAATTGAAGCGAGAATAGCGACCCCTATGGCGTATGCGAAACCCGGAAGCCTCGACGCTATATCCATTCCAATCAGTATAAAGACGATGGAGTTGATCAGGAATACTGTAAAGCCCCAGAACGTCGCGAGGGTCAGACGTGTTGAAGGAGACATGGCAAACAGCATGCCGTAGTTTCCGATGAGCAATCCGGCGGCAACGACTGCTATGACTCCGGAAACGTGAAGCTTTTCCGCTATTAAGAATGCGGAGAAAGCGAGAACGAGGGTTAAAGCAACTTCAATCTCGTGATCATCAATCTTTTTCATCGCTCTGTAAGCAGCATATCCGAGAACCGCTCCTACTGCAGCTCCGCCGATGCACACGAATATAAAGTTGAATATTCCTGCAAAGATGTTTAGCTCTCCACTCCTGATCATTTCGAGGAGGATGCTGAAAATAACAACGGCTGTTCCATCATTGAGTATGCTCTCTCCCTCTACTATTGTTGTCAGCCTTCTTGTAACACCAAGATTCTTGAACGTTGCAAGAACCGAAACGGGGTCTGTAGGAGTGATCATCGCTCCGAAGAGAAGAGCTACTGGCAGAGGGATGCCAAGGGCTTTATGGATAATGAATCCTATAAAGACCGTGGAGATAAGGACTCCAGCCGTTGAGAGAAGGCCAATTGGCCTGATGTTGTCCCTGAGGTGCTGGAGATCCATGTTGAGGGCTCCTTCGAAGAGAAGTGGCGGGAGGATAAGGAAGAATACTATCTCTTCAGTCAGGACTATCTCTGGCATCACCTTCAAATAGCCGACCGCAAGCCCGACGATGACGAGGGCGATGGTGTAGGGTAGCTTTACGTACTTCACGGCGATTCCTATTGCGCACGCTATGAGGAGAAGGGATACGAGTTCAGCGAGGATGTCGACGTGCATCGTTTTTTAGTAATGTTAAATGGTAAAAATGTTTGGCAGAATCTTTACTGGGCTGTTTGCAATACTGAATGGTGATGGCCGGAAAGGATTATTAAATAATATTTTATTTATTGAACAAATTTCCTCGCAATTTTGGACCGCTCACTTTGCCACAATCTCAAGGCTCTTTTATGGTTAGGTGCAAAACATCTTAAACTTATCTCCCAAGAACTTCTCAATCCAAGCCGTTGCAAAGGAGATTGATTCAGTTAACTTTCTGAAAGCCTTGGAAATCGTTTCCTTCAGCTCCTCTATATTCAGCGGAGATACTTCAGAAACAAACCTTTTAACGCTCTTCCAAACGTTCTCAATCGGATTCAAGTCGGGAGAGTAGGGAGGGAGATAAACCAGTGCAATATCAAGCTTTTCAGCTTCCTCTCTCACTTTCTTTGCATGATGCGTCCTGAAATTATCGAGAACGATCACGATTCTTTTCCCAGGATTTGCTTCTCTAATCTTTTTTAGAAATGCTATGAATTCTTCAGTCCTGTTTCTTTCTGGAAACTCTATTACGCTCTCTCCGTTCAAGCTATAGAATCCTGAAACCTTAGCTTTGACGTACGTGGCAACTCTTTTAACCGGCTTTCCGAAACTCCACAGCCTTGCAGTATTTGCATTCGCTTCGACTGCCATCTCATCAATGAATCCTAGGATGTCTTGATCAATCTCAGCTTCATCCAGGTTTTTTTAAAGTGTCCTCAGCGTTATCGGGCTTTCTGTAATCCTTCTGATAAGGTTTAGCGTATTTCATGCCAAAAGATCTGAGAATTCTCCTGACCTGCCACGAAGAATACTTAACTCCAAACTCAGCTTCAATTAGCTCCTGAACTTCTTTCGTCGTCCACGAATCCCCTTCTTTTAGCATCTCTCTGAGTTTCTCTTTCTGCTCCTTCGTGAGTTTTGCTGGCCTTCCTCCTCCAAATTCCGGAATTAAGCCTTCGTAGCCTTTTGAGTTCCACCTTTTTAGCCATGCGTAGCCTGTTGCTTTGGTAATTCCTACGAGTTCGGCGGCTTCTTCAACGTTCATTCCTTTATAGAGGTATCTTATGAAGTAAAGTCTCTTAAGAACTCTCGTGTCTTTTTCAAGCCTTTTGATTCTTCTATCGAGTTCTTCTGCTGGCAGATGCTTCACTACTTCGTAGACGCGTTTTCTACCCATGGTTTTGGTTGTTATTTTTAGTATAAATAGTTTTGCTCAAGACCATAATTACCTCCTCGCTGAAGTGGGGTTTCAACATTTTGACTGTCGTCAATACTTTCTCTTCGTTTTCACTGCCAAATTTATTTAGGACGTAATCTATGGTTGAAATAAGCTCAAGAACAATTGTTGGTGCCCTACCAAGAAGATTTGCTATTTCGTCAACAGTTCCAAGAATTTTAGTCTCTATCTCAGAATTTTCGAGAAATCTCAGACCCTTACTCGTCAACGCATAGTGGTAACCTGATTCATCTGTTCTTCTTTCCACAAATCCAGCACTTACTAGGAGATTTAGGTCGTCACGTAGCTCGAAGGAGTATGGGCCATAGTGGTGCATGACGAATTTATACGGTTTGAATCCAGTAATTGACTGAACGAGACCTGCAGTCTTCTGTATATGGGTATTTCCCGTCCAACTTCCAACTTCTTCCAGCTTCTTAATTACCAGCAGCAGAAATGCGTATCTATTCATTTTCCTCCCCCTCTTCTTCCCTAAATTCATTATAAATTTTACGACAAATCTCTTCGGCTTTTTCAGCGTCTTTTCTGTTTAATTCAGCGTATACACGTACAATTTCTATATTAGGTAACCGGTCAAGTAAATCCGAACATTCTGTTATGTGCAAGATTTTTCTCTTTGTTCTAAGTCTTTCAACCTTTTTCACATCCCAGTTTTCGATGAGCTTCTCTGAAACTTCATCTCTAATGACGTAGAACTCAGCTTCAGACGGCTTAAATGTAGCCTTTTTAGCGGAATCAACGTATATGTCTGTCGAAGGATCTGCTTTGTCGAACAAACAAGCATAGAATAATACACAATAAAAATTAAATTCCAATAAAACCTTTAACCAACCCATGCCAAAAATAAACTGGAAAGAATACAATGAAAAGCTTGTAAAGAGAGGTGAAATTTTATTCAGTACGGAGTTTATAGAGAACTGGAAGAGAGAGCTCGATTCAATGAACGAAAGAAAGAGAGGTCATCCTTACGAGTATCCTAATTCTTTCATGCAGTTTTTAGCATCAATCCGCTACTACTGCCATCTCGACTACAGAACTCTGGAAGGATTCTGCAGAAGCTTATCAAGAATTCTCGATATACCAGCTCCAGATCATTCAACTATCCACAAGAGAGCTCCAAGGTTGGATTTCACTCCTCCAGCCGTTAACTCTGAAGAAATAGTTATAGCGGTTGATTCTTCGGGAATTAAAGTTCATAACAGGGGAGAGTGGATGAGAGAGAAATACAGGAGGAGAAGGGGATGGATAAAGATCCATTTCGCTGTTGACGTTGAAACTAAGCAGGTTGTAGCTTACGAAGTTACAGACGAGCAGGTTCACGATAACAAGGTCTTCAAGGATCTCGTAGAAAAATCTGAAGAAAGAGCAAAGGTAAGGAGAGTTCTTGCCGATAAAGCGTATGACAGCTACGAAAACTTCGAATTTCTTCAATCAAGGGATATAGATCCTGCCATTCCAGTAAGGAAAGGAGCTATAGACATCTTAAAGCATCCAAGAAGTGAGGAGGCAAGGAAGCAGAAAGATTTTGACGGGTGGAAGGAAGAGAAGAAATACGGGTTGAGGTGGGCAGTTGAGACTGCTTATTCTGTCTTTAAGAGGTGTTTTGGTGAGTTCGTTTCAGCAAGGAAGCAGGATTACATGGTTAAGGAGATTGCAGCGAAGGTGTGGATATACAATTCGCTGAGGGCTGTTCTCTGCTGAAGGGGAGTTGTTGGAGTGGATGGGGAAGTTTAGTTGGGGATTATTCGACAAGGCAGAAGGATCAAGCTTATTAAACTTCTTTTGCAAAGCCCCTTTGAGTTCTTTTTCAAATTCTTCAATCCTTAGTATGGGCTTATTTTCTTCAAAAATACTTTTTGGATGTTTTCTTGACAATAATCGTCTCGCAAGAACTTTCGCCTCTTTGCAGCTCCCTTTCTCTGCCTCTTCTCGTATCATTGTCAGTACCCTGACATCGTCATACTTTAGATATTCGTCAATATCTGCGGGATAATGACCTTCTGGCAAGGAGTATTTCAGAAAATCAGTTAGCATGAGGTCATATATTCTCCTCACGTGATGGAAGTACACCTGCAGGAACATGAAGTAACGGGCTAGGAGTAGTCCCTCAATTGTGTGCAGCCCCCCATATTCTACACCAATCCTTGGCTCAGGCGTCTCAGGTCTGAGATTATCAAGTTCCTGACCCGCCTCTGTGGTCTCACCAGCAAATGGCACAATAGTTATGGTGTCTATTAGCCTGATGTAGTCGAACTTTCCGTAAATCACACCGGTATGATGAGAATCTCTCGTTAGGTAATCAATTCTATCCGCATCAATATCTCCGGAAATTATCCCCCTGAGTAAGTAAAAAGCTTGAGCATCTTCATCCGAGAGTTCCGAGACCATTTCTGGGTATATGAGAAAAATAACGTCATCCAATTTGATACCACTTCTCTCTATTTCCTTTCTTCTGAAAATGCTTTCCAGTTCTGTTCTGACGATTTCGGCACTTATTTCCTCGTGGGACATGTTTTTTGGGAAGAGGTCCTCTGTGGCATGGGAAAACGGTGCGTGGCCGATATCGTGCAGCAAAGCTGCAAGTCTGAGAGTTTTCCTAAGTCTTTTCCGTGGGTCATCTTCTCCAGTTATTGACAGAAATCTATCGAAGTACTTCCCATGTTTTCTGTCAAGAACGTCGAAAATCTGATTTGCCACGTGCATAGTCCCAATAGAATGTTCGAACCTCGTATGGACGGCGCTGGGATAAACGTAATAACTCATGCCGAGCTGCCTTATGTTCCTCAGTCTTTGGAAAGGTTTCGAATCTACGATTGCCCTTTCCGCCTCGGAGAGATGGACAAATCCATGAACGGGGTCCCTTATTTCCATCGATTTTACTAAAAAAACATATAAAATATATTAAAATATCGAGTACCGCGAAAGTGGAAATGTCAGCCTACACAAGCTTTTTCCATACGGACAACTTACTCCATGGCAGTGACGTACGAGTTTCCCGAAGGGATGAGGATAGCTAACTTGGATGAGAGGAGAGTATACTACGAAACGGAGTTTAACCTGAAGGCCGTTGCGGAATGGCTATCGTTTAGAGGCAGCGAAGAGCAGATAAAGCGCACTACAGCCTTTGCATTCATCGTTGGCAGGCATACGGGTGTTTATCTGCCTGAGTTCGAAGAGATAAAGAACAAGGTGGTGGTAGTTGACAATTACGAGGGTTTCGAGGATTTGAAAGACTACATCCTCAGGTACCTTCCAGAGGGAGTTTACTACGACAGGAATGTTTACATAAGCCTTGAAGAGTGCAGGAAATGCGAAAAATGTTACAGAGAATGCTGGAATTGCAGTTGTTTTGTCGGTCAGGAACTTGCCTTCGATATCGATCCCGAAAACGTTGAATGCCCAGTTCACGGCACACTGGAGGATAAAATGAAGCGCGGTCAGGGGCTGAGCTTCTGCATGTACGAGTTCGATGCAGTAAGGGAAGCAACGCTCAGACTCTGGGAGGAGCTTGAGAAGGAGTTCGAAGATATGAGGGTTGTTTTCAGCGGAAGAGGCTTTCACATCCACGTTATCGACGAGGAGGCAATCAGAATGTCCTATACTGAAAGAAAAGAAATCTCCCGGAAATTTTCATCCTATCCGATAGACGAGTGGGTTACGACGGGGGGTAGCAGGTTGATAAGGCTGCCTTACTCTCTGAACGCCCTCGTTTCCCGCATAGTTACGCCGCTTAAAATTGAAGATGTGCTCGACTTCGATCCACGATACGACAGGCGATGTATTCCGCGCTTTTTGGGGAGGGACTATGCCGAAGGTTAAATTATTTGCCAACTTTAGGGAAATTGCTGGCTGTAAAGAGCTTGAAGTCAGTGCATCGAAACTCAGCGAGATCGTTGAAAAGTTATGCAGGATGTATCCGGAGATGAAACCCCTTTTCGAGAAGGAAGGTTACGCACATTTTGCAGTAAATGGCAAACTTGTTTTCGACGATGTGGAGCTTAAGGAAGATGATGTTGTTGCAATTTTTCCACCAGTCAGCGGTGGTTAATTTTTTTGCTAATTTAATAAAACATAATTAAGTTAATGAATTTAGTTTGGAAAATCATGAGATTTTCAAAAATAAATCCGTACGTGGTGCATATATTGGAAAAGCAAAAATGGCAAACTTTAAATATTTGCTTGACCCGGCTAAACAGGAGATTATAAAAAAAGGTACAAGGGTGACTATCATGGAGAAAACAGAGATTCTTGAAAGAATTAAGGAAGCTGAGTTGAAAGTCGAACAGGACATTGCCGCCGCTCAAGAAGAAGCAAAGCAAATTATTGCAAATGCAAAAGAGGAAGCGAGGAAGATTATTGAAGAAGCGGAACAGGAAGCCGAGAAAATAAGGGCTGAAGTCCTTGAGAAGGCCAAGGCTCTTATTGAAGAGGAGAAGAACAAGATAAAGGACCAGTGGACACAGGAGATCTCTTCTATTGAGAAGAGAGGTAAGGACAACGCCTGGAATGCGGCTGAGTTTTTGTACAACGAATTTATAGGGATGGTGGAGCATGCTTAAGCCGGTAAAGATGGTTAAGGTCTCGGTAGTGGGGCCCAAGGAGTACCTTGCCACTACCTCCGAGACCCTGCACAGAGTACATGCGGTGCACATCGAAGACCCGGCTGAAGAGGAGTACTTCAAGATTGGAGAACCGCTCGAGAAAGCCTCAACTGTTTCAAGGTACCTTGTTCTGCTGAGGAGCTACATCTCTCACCTTAAAATCGATCCCGACAAGGTGATACCGAGGAGGAAGTATAGAGCAAGCGAGATTGAGGCAGAAATTCAGAACAAGCTCGACTACTTCCAGCAGGAAATTGGAGAGAGAATTGAAAAACTGAGACAGCTTGCAGACAGGGTAAAAGCTCTGGATGAAGAATTGCTTGCCATCGAACCCCTTAAGGCCCTCGGAATCCCACCGAGGCTGCTCAAGGGCTACAAGAGCATCAGGAGTTTTGTTGGCATAGTGAAAGAGGATCCGACGGAGAAGATAAGAGAGGTTACGTCGGACTTCGAGGTCATAATAAAACCTTATGGCAAAGAGTTCATTGTGGCTGTTTTTGTCAGGACTGAGCAGGGAGATGATGTTTTCAGGGTTTTGCAGGAGTGCGGTTACAAGGAGGTTTCCGTTCCGGACATCGAGGACTACGAGGCGAGAATAAAGGAAATTGAAGCTGAGAAGGCATCTATTGCAGATGAGAAGAAGAGAATTGAAGCGGAACTCGAGGAGATAAAGCGAAGAGAAGTCGAATACATGCTTGCTATGGAAGAATATCTGAGCATAGAACTCGACAAAGCGGAGCTACCTCTGAGAGCTCTTGTCTCAAAGTACGCATTCATGATCGTCGGCTACGTGCCAGCAAAGCAGTATGAGAAAGTAAAGGCGGAGATTGAATCGGCTACAAACGGTAGGGTCATAGTTGAACTTGTAGAGGGTGAAGAGGAGGAGAGCGAACCACCGACACTCTTGGCAAATCCGGCTTACGTGAAGGACTTCGAGGTACTCTCGACGACATATGCAATACCTAAGTACAACGAAATTGACCCGACTGCGATAATGGCCGTGTTCTTCCCACTGTTCTTCGGAATGATGCTCGGTGACGTCGGTTATGGTGGGCTGATAGCTCTGTTGGCCCTCTTCCTCAAGACTAAGTTCAAGACGGAGGGCTGGCAGAAGCTGCTCAATGTTGCCCTTTACTCGGGTATCGTATCTATCTTCTTCGGCTTCATATACGGAGAGATATTTGGACCACTGTACGTCCCGGGCGTCGGCTACAGTGCACACTTCCTCGGCGGCTGGGCAGAGTCCGTACACTTCCACCCAATATTCGACAGAGTTGAAGAGATGGGTGTCAAAGTTCTGCTGTTCCTTGTGCTTGTAGTAGGTATGTTCAAGATCCTGTGGGGCTTCGCAATGGGCTTTTACAATGTATACAACGAACATGGTTTCGTAGAGGCTGTTCTTGAAAAGGGCTGCTGGTTCCTCGGTGTTCTTGCTCTCGCCCTTGCAATTCTCGGCTTCTGTTACAACCTCGGTGTTTTCGCTGATCTCTATGAGTTCACGTTGCACCACTACGGTGTTGGCATTGGCTTGCCCGAACACCCGCCTGAGGACATTCCACCGCTACCCATACCCGGCCTCGTTGACGGCTGGCAGGCAGGTGTGAACATTTACTACATGGCAGCACTGCCACTCGTTATAGTGTGGTTCATACTCTTCCTGAAGGCAGAGATTCCAAAGATGGGTCCCTTCGGCATCATAATGGGCGTCGAACTGCTTACCTGGTTCGGTCAGATAATCAGCTACGCTCGATTGCTCGCTATCGGTCTCTCATCGGTTTACATTGCGTTTGTCATCAACTACCTTGGTCTCAAGATAGCGCTACCACCGGGAATGGCGCTACTGCCACTTGCACTGGTCATAATGCTGCTGGGACACTTCGTCAACCTGATACTCGGTATCCTTGACCCAGGATTGCAGTCATTACGTCTGCACTACGTAGAGTTCTTCACCAAGTTCTTCGAGGGTGGTGGAAGGCTGTTCAAGCCGTTTGGTAGGAGGAAGAGGTTTATAGAGGATGAGTAAAGGAGGTGGAAAAAATGGCTGAAGCGTTGATAAGTGATGAGGCATTTATAAAGGGCTGTGCGGCAGTAGGAGCTGGACTGGCTGTCGGCCTGGCAGGCATTGGTGCTGGAGCCGGTGAAAGTGGCATTGGAGCAGCAGCAGTAGGTGCGATTGCAGAGGACAGGGGATTCCTTGGTCTCGGTCTGCTGTTTACAGTTATCCCAGAGACCATCGTTATCTTCGGACTGGTCATCTCGTTCATACTGATGTTCGCCTACTGACCATATGACGCTGAGCGAGGCTGTGTTCAAGTGGGTCGAAAAACACGTGGTGACTGAGAAAAACATAGAGCGCTTCATAAAGTACTACTGGCTGGTTTCGACGTTCAGAGTCGCGCTGGGCTTTGCAATAATGTTCCTGATACTGGTTGGAGGCTATAAGTTCGAAGATCTCCTGCCAAAGTGGTGAGGGAAAAATATAGTTTAAAAATTTATTTAAATTTTATTTGATGTGGTGAATTTGGGAGGTGGAAAAAATGGCTGAAGCGTTGATAAGTGATGAGGCATTTATAAAGGGCTGTGCGGCAGTAGGAGCTGGACTGGCTGTCGGCCTGGCAGGCATTGGTGCTGGAGCCGGTGAAAGTGGCATTGGAGCAGCAGCAGTAGGTGCGATTGCAGAGGACAGGGGATTCCTTGGTCTCGGTCTGCTGTTTACAGTTATCCCAGAGACCATCGTTATCTTCGGACTGGTCATCTCGTTCATACTGATGTTCGCCTACTGAAAATCTTTCTGAGGGATAGCAATGGCGCTGGAAGTGATAATCGAGGAAATACGCAAAAAGGGAGATGAGGAAGTCCGCAGGATCAAGGGAGAGGCAGAGAGCGAAGCGGAGAAGATTATAGCAGAGGCTAAAGAGAAGGCAGAGGAAATACTGAAGAAAGCAAAGGAAGAGGCTGAGAAGGAAGCAGAGAGGTTGAGAAGGCAGGAAATTTCTGGAGTTAACCTCGAGATGAAGAGGCTCCTTCTTAATAAAAGGAAGGAGGCCCTCGAGACAGTTTACGAGATTGTACAGGACAGGATAAAGCAGATGGACACTGAAACCAAGAAGAAGCTTCTCGAAAACCTGATCAAGAAGAACGCTGTTGGAGAAATGGTTGTTTACTCTAACAAGGACGACGAGCCGGTCGTTAGAGAAGTCATCTCTGATATGGCTGACCTCAAGTACGGCGGTAACATCGATTGTCTTGGCGGTGTAATTTTGGAAAGCCCCGATGGGGAGGTGAGGATTAACCTTACCTTCGATGAATTGCTAAAGCAACTCTACGAGCAGAAAATGAGCGAAGTTTCGAAGATCCTTTTCGGGGAGTGAGGGCAAATGTTGATCGGTAAGAATGCACAGTGGGCATATATAGTTGCAAGGGTTCGAGTGATGAAGAGAAGCCTCATTCCACAGGAGGAGTTCAGAAAGCTCCTCAACATGGACTTCAACGAAATAGTAAGGTACCTCGAGGAGACGGAGTACAAGAAGGAAATCGACGAACTCTCATACAAGTACACTGGCCCGAGGCTGCTTGACTATGCGCTCTCACTCCACCTTTTCAGGAAGTACAAGAGGATACTCGACGTATCCTTTGGAACAGCCAAGGAACTAATACTCGAGTATCTCAAGAGATGGGATGTCTGGAACATAATTAACATCCTTAGAGGCAAGCTTGCTGGCGTGTCTCCTGAGGAGATCGAGGAGACTCTCGTGCCGGTTGGCGAATTCAGCTACGATTTCTACAAATCTCTTGTGCTCAAAGAGGTCGATGAAATTGTAAAGGCCTTCGACAGAACTCCGTACTATGAAGTGCTGTCCAAAGTCGGACAGGTTCCGCTGAGCGAGATCGAGGACGAGCTTTACAAGATATACTACTCTAAAATCGTCGGCATGAGGCCCGCGGAGCAGGCATTGAAGCTCTTCGTTGACTTCATCCGCAGGGAAATTGATTTAAAGAATATAAAAACAATACTTAGACTTAAGATGGACGATGTGCCAACTGAGAATATACTTACGAGAATAATACCCGGTGGATATCAGCTCAACGTTGATGAAGCAAGGAAACTTGCAGCGATGCCACTCGACGAACTCGTTAAGTCCCTCGAGGGCTACTGGTTCTGGAAGGACATTGAAATTGAAGACAGCTTCTCAAGGGTCGAAATCAAGCTTGACAGCATGTGGATGAAGGAAGTGGCGAGCAGAGCGAACCACTACCCGCTCTCGATTCTGCCAGTGCTGCACTACATGTGCCTCAAGAAGCTCGAAGCGGACAACCTCAGGGTCATAGGATGGGGCAAGTGGGAAGGTCTGCCCAATGAGGCGATAGAAGAACAGCTGGTGATGGTATGAGCCGCATAACTGTGGTTGGGGATCCGGATTTTAATCTCGGTTTCAGGCTCGTCGGTATAAGGGACATCATAGACGTGGATGACGAGGAAAAGCTGCCTGAAATAGTCGAGAGCCTGCTCGGAAGGGAAGGCGTTGTAGTTATAAAGTATGATTTTTATAAGAAGCTTCCCATACAGGTAAAGATGAAGGTGGAGGAAAGCCTCGAGCCGACCTTTGTTAAGGTTGGTGGAGAGGCTGGTGTGGAAGAACTGAGAGATAAGATAAGAAGGGCGATAGGTGTTGACCTATGGAAATGAAGACGGTAGGTAAGATTGGTGAGGTTTACAGAGTTTCAGGACCCCTCGTTGTTGCGGAGGGAATCAAGCCGAGGATGTACGATGTCTGCTACGTCGGTGAAGAAGGTCTGATGGGTGAGGTAGTCGGTCTGGTAGGAGAAAAAACGCTGATACAGGTTTATGAGGACACTTCTGGTATCAAGCCCGGTGACAGGGTTGAGAACACAGGAATGCCGCTGAGCGTCGAGCTTGGTCCGGGACTTATAAAGTCGTTCTACGACGGTGTCCAGAGGCCTCTGCCGGCTCTCAAGGAGGCGAGTGGAGACTTCATCAGCAGAGGAATCCACGTCCCCGGCCTGGACAGGAGCAAGAAGTGGGACTTCAAGCCCATTGTTAAGAAGGGTGACAAGGTTAAGGGTGGAGACATCATAGGTACGGTTCAGGAGAGCGAACTCGTAGAACACAAGATTCTCGTTCCGCCGAAGATCGGCGAGCGCACGATCACTGAGATATACGACGGAAGCTTTACAGTTGAGGATACCATTGCAGTTCTCGATGATGGGACGGAGCTCAAGCTCTACCACAAGTGGCCGGTTAGAGAGGCAAGACCGTACATCGAGAAGCTTCCACCGGTAATCCCGCTTATCACTGGTCAGAGGATTCTCGACACAATGTTCCCGGTTGCCAAGGGGGGCACTGCTGCAATTCCGGGCCCATTCGGAAGTGGTAAGACTGTCACACAGCACCAGCTTGCAAAGTGGAGTGACGCGCACATCGTCGTTTACATCGGATGCGGTGAGCGTGGCAATGAGATGACAGAGGTTCTTGAGGAGTTCCCCGAGCTCATTGACCCGAGGAGCGGTAAGCCGCTCATGGAAAGAACTGTTCTGATTGCGAACACATCCAACATGCCGGTAGCTGCAAGAGAAGCTTCGGTTTACACCGGAATTACAATTGCAGAGTACTTCAGAGACATGGGTTACGACGTGAGTATCATGGCCGACTCGACGTCAAGGTGGGCTGAGGCGATGAGAGAGATCTCTGGAAGACTTGAGGAGATGCCCGGTGAAGAAGGTTATCCGGCATATCTCGCTTCGAGAATTGCTGAGTTCTACGAGAGGGCTGGAAGAGTTAAGACCCTTTGCGGAGAAGTCGGCAGTGTTAGTGTCGTAGGAGCAGTTTCGCCACCAGGTGGTGACTTCTCCGAGCCTGTTACACAGAACACGCTGCGTATCGTTAAGGTCTTCTGGGCCCTCGATGCAAAGCTCGCAGCAAGAAGACACTTCCCGGCTATCAACTGGCTGCAGAGCTACAGCCTGTACGTTGACACTCTGAAGGAGTGGTACGAGCAGAACGTCGCTCCTGACTGGGGTGAACTGAGAAGGTGGGCAATGGAGGTCCTGCAGGAAGAGGCAAACCTCCAGGAGATTGTGCAGCTCGTTGGAAGCGACGCACTGCCAGAATCGCAGAGGTTGCTGCTTGAGGTTGCGAGGCTCATCAGAGAGGTCTTCCTCCAGCAGTACGCATACCACCCGGTTGACTCATACTGTTCACCGCAGAAGCAGTACGACCTGCTCAAGGCCATCAAGGAGCTCAACGACATGTTCTTCAAGGCCCTCGAGCAGGGCAAGCTCATCGACGAGATCATCAACGTGCCGGGTAAGGAAGAGTTCGCAAGGGCGAAGTTCGAGGAGGACTACAAGACAGCGCTGCAGAACGCTATGGATATGATAAGAAAGGCCCTGTTTGGAGAGTGATAGGGATGAAGGAGTATAAGACAATAAATAAGGTTGCCGGTCCCCTTATTTTTGTTGAGAAGACCGAGCCCGTGGGTTATGGAGAACTTGTTACGATAACTCTGCCAGATGGAACTACGAAGAGAGGACAGGTTCTTGACACGTCCAAGGACGTCGTAGTTGTACAGGTTTTCGAGGGTACAAGAGGTATCGACACCTCTTCGACTGTCCGTTTCACGGGAGACATCGTCAGACTTGCGTGCTCGAAGGACATGCTTGGAAGAGTTCTCTCTGGAAGTGGTGACCCAATCGATGGCGGGCCGAAGATCGTGCCTGAGGAGAGAAGAGAAATCATCGGTGCAGCTATCAACCCGTATGCAAGGCAGTATCCGAGAGAGTTCATTCAGACTGGTATTTCAGCCATCGACGGAATGAACACCCTCGTTAGAGGTCAGAAGCTGCCTATCTTCAGTGGTAGCGGTCTGCCACACAACGATATAGCTCTGCAGGTTGCGAGGCAGGCGAAGGTTCGTGGAGAGGGTGAAGAGTTCGCTGTTATATTCGCTGCTATGGGTATCACAAACGAAGAAGCATACCAGTTCATGAAGGACTTCGAGAGAACTGGAGCTCTCGAGAGAGCGGTCGTTTTCCTGAACCTTGCAGACGACCCGGCTATCGAGAGACTACTCACACCTCGTATGGCTCTAACCGCTGCTGAATTCCTCGCCTACGAGTATGACTTGCACGTCCTCGTTATCCTGACTGACATGACCAACTACTGTGAAGCGCTGCGTGAGATGTCGGCTGCAAGAGAAGAAGTTCCCGGAAGGCGTGGTTATCCGGGTTACATGTACACAGACCTCGCAACGATCTACGAGAGAGCTGGCCGTATCAGAGGCAGGAAGGGTACGATTACGCAGATGCCCATCCTCACGATGCCTGGAGACGACATCACTCACCCGATTCCCGACCTGACCGGATATATTACCGAGGGTCAGATAGTTCTGAGCAGAGAACTGCACGCTAAGGGTATCTATCCGCCAATCGACGTCCTTCCATCGCTCAGCAGGCTGATGAAGGAAGGTATCGGAGAGGGCATGACGAGGGACGACCACGTCCAGTGGAACGACCAGATGTACGCTGCATACGCAGAGGGTGTCGACCTCAGAGGTCTCGTCGCAATCGTCGGTGAGGAAGCTCTGTCTGAGAGGGACCGCCGCTACCTCCGCTTTGCAGACGAATTCGAGCGCAGATTCGTGCAGCAGGGCAGGTACGAGGACAGAGACATCGAGTACACTCTCGACCTCGGATGGGAGCTGCTGTCACTCCTGCCAGAGTCCGAACTGATGAAGATCGAGAGGAAGTACATCGAGAAGTACCACCCGGCGTACAGGAAGAAGGGCGCCGCGGCTGAAGAAGAGGCCGCAGAGGCGGCGGCCTAACTATTTCCTTAATTTTTCAGAGAGGTGATAAGGGATGGCAGAGATCAAACCAACTCGAATGGAGCTTATAAAGCTCAAGAGAAGGATAAAGATGGCTACCAGAGGCCACGCACTGCTGAAAATGAAAAGAGACGGTCTTATCATGGAATTCAGAGAGATACTCGAGGAAGCGAAGGATGTGATCGGAGGAATGGTTGACAAATTTAACAAGGCCAACGAGAGAATCACCCTCGCAAAGGCTGTTGATGGTGTGCTTGCAGTCCGCTCCGTTGCTATTTCATGTCAGTGTGAACCCGAGTTCACGATAAAGAAGAAGAACATAATGGGTGTAGTCGTTCCAGTTGTGAAGCGTGAGAAGATAAGGAGAAAGGTCAGCGAGAGAGAGTACGGTGTCATCGCAACTACAGCCAGAATTGACGAGGCAGTCGCAGCCTACGAGGAGCTTGTTGATGCAATCCTCGAGGTTGCAGAGATCGAGACGACGGTTAAGAGACTTATCGACGAAATTGAGAGGACGAAGAGGAGGGTTAACGCCCTCGAGTACCGCGTGATACCCACCATGAAAGAAGCTGCCAAGTACATAACCTTCAAGCTTGAAGAGCAGGACAGAGAGAACATCATCAGGCTCAAGAAGATCAAGTCCAAGATGGCAGAGAAAGAAGCGGCAAAGAAAGCTCAGGAGGAAGCTGCGGCGGCCGCTGCAGCATAATCTTTTGCTTTTATTTTTATGGACATCGAGGAGTTAAGGCGAATTCTTGTAAAGTTTCGTGACGAGAGAGACTGGAAGAAGTTTCACAATCCAAAAGACCTTACTATCTCTATTTGTATCGAATCTGCTGAGCTCCTCCAGCACTTTCAGTGGATTGACTGCAATGACGTCTGGAAGGTTGCAAAAGAGAGACGGGAGAAAATCGAGGGCGAGATGGCTGACATTCTGATATATCTCATCTATCTCGCTGATGTTCTTGAAATCGACCTTGGAGAAGCTGTTGTTGAGAAGGTAAGGAAAAACGAGGAACGCTATCCGGTGGATAAGGTTAAAGGCAAGGCTAAGAAGTACACAGAGCTTTAAATCCTTTTAACCATTCTTATCCAGTGTCCCCAGCTTCCCGCTGCTTTGAAACCCATTTTCTCGTAAAATTCTCTCGCTTTGTAATTTTTCTCACCAACCCACAGTTCTGTCAAGTCTCTTCCCTTCAGCCTTGCGTACTCTATTCCCTTTTCCAGCAAGGCCTTACCCACACCTTTTCCTCGCCACTCTGGCTCGACGAAGAGCTCGTGTATCTCACCCACTTCTTTTTCCTCGAAGGAGCTGTACCAGTTTGTGTCGCAGGCTACAAAGCCAACTACTTCTTCAGTGCTATCATCTACGGCGACAAACATACCTTCAGAGTCTCTCTTTCTCAGCCACCTGAAGTAGCTCTTTATCTCCTTCCTTGTTGTGTAGGCGTATTCCTCCAGCCCCTCGTAGGCTCTTCCATATATTCTGACGAAGTCCTCCATGTCGTCGTCTCTCGCTAACCGTATTAACACAACTACCTTTATATTTGCTCGATTTTAAACCCTGCGATGATGAACGACGTTGTTGATATCCTGAGAAGGCTCGTAGAAATTCCTTCACAGTCAGGCTTTGAGGATGAAATTGCATCATTCCTTGCATCAAAGCTGGAGAGTTTCGGGCTTGAAGTGGAGGCTGATTACAACGTCGTTGCTAATGCCGATGCAGACTTCTGGCTTGTTACCCACATGGATACGGTAACACCAAAGGCTGAGTTCAGATTCGACGGCAGTTACGCGTACGGCACCGGTGTTTGCGATACTAAGGGGAGCATAGCGGCAATCCTCCTCGCTCTCGGGGATATTAAAGATCTGAAGCTGGGCATAGCGTTCCTTAGAGATGAGGAAGAGGGTGGCAAGGGTTCTGAGGTATTTGCAAAGGAATATTTGGGGAAGGCTGTAGTTATGGAACCAACCTCACTTAAAATCGCAGCAACGCATTACGGCGTTGTTGAAGTAGCTGTAAGAGTTAAAGGCAGGCCTGCCCACGGTTCAATGCCTGAATACGGAGAGAACGCAATTGAGAAGGCTGTGGAGATGATTGGGAAGCTTAAGAGTATTCATGACCTGACAATTCTGAAGATAGAGGGAGGAGGAGACGAGTACGTTATTCCTGACGTGTGCAGTGTAAAGCTTGACTTTCTTTTAAAGCCCGGAGAAAGCGCATCTAACCTGAAAAGGAGGATTGTTGGGATAGTCAGAGAGTATGGGGAGGTAGAAGTACTGGAGGAAGAAGCGGATGGCTTTATATCCGGGAATTCGGTAACATCCGTGCTCGAAACAGCCATAAAGAAGGCAGGACTTGGTGTGGACTACACGGTAATGCCCTCGTGGACGGACGCGATAAATCTCAAAACTGCGGGCTGGGATGTCGTCGTCTGGGGGCCGGGGGAGCTTGCGTACTGTCACACTCCTTTGGAGCGAATAGATGTCAGAGAGATAGAAAAGGCCAGCAGAGTTATTGTTGCCCTTAACGAGATTCTTTGACTTTATAGGAGGGTGAGTTTTTACTATATTCTGGGGTGTTGTATGGGGCAGTTCTAAACTTTTCAAGGTTTAAGGAAAAAAGAGATTTTGAAGTAGTATTTCATTATAATTCTGCCTATGTTTCTTCAGATCCGGTTAGAAGCTTTATTGCGGCGCTATAATTATCAGAGGTTTAACCTGACCTGCATAGTTACTTAAGAAAGTAAGCCTATTATTAGACATGATACCAGCAACTTATATTGCTGTACTTTTGTTAGCTTTACTTTCAGGCCTTACTACTTTGATAGGAGTTGCGCTGGCTATTTATTTTAAAAAAAGTATTAAAGGAATAGTCGTTGGCGTAGGCTTCTCGACTGGAATCATGTTGCTGATTTCTTTTTTTGAACTTATACCAGAATCGATAGGCGCAGCAGGAATACTAAAACCCTCTATAGCTGTGTTTTTAGGCATTCTATTGACTGCAGCTTTAAATTTTATAATACCTCATACTCACCTATTTAAAGAAAACGGAGACGGCAGTTTACTAAAAACAGCATATTTAGTTGCTTTAGGTCTTGTTCTGCACGATTTTCCCGAAGGTTTTGCGATGGCCAATTCTTACATTTTTTCTCCAGCTTCAGGATTATTGATAGCACTTGGTATAGCCATTCACAATATTCCTGAAGAATTTGCAATGGCTGCTCCACTCGTCTTAGTGAAGAAGAAGAGTTTCTTGTTTAAAGTGGCCTTTCTCTCAGGACTTGCTGAGCCAGCGGGAGCTGTTGCAGGTCTTTTTGCAGTCCATTTCATGCCGGCCTTAAACCCTCTTTTTATGGCTTTTGCCGCTGGTGCCATGATTTTCGTCTCAATTCACGAACTATTGCCCATGGCTGCGAGGTATAGAAGAACGTCTTTGTTTATTTTAGGCGTGGTTTTAAGTGTGCTTGTTTATATAGCGTTGGCTATGCTGATCTCCCAGATAATTATTTAAAATTATAATAGACTTTCCGTTCTAAAGAACCTTCAAAAACTTGAACATTCAGAAAGCTGTATGCGGAGTGTTGATCACGGGAAGTACCTGAAATCCGCAAGCTCCTCGTACTTTTCTGCCTGAACTTTCCTCCTGACTCCTTTCAGAAATAACTTGGCAGCATCCATCGCCCCAATCCTGTTCAGCGGCTGGTTGTTGTTACCGCACTGGTAGCTGTAAGTGCAGCGAGGGCATCCATCAACGCGCTTACACTCGCAGCTCTTAAGCACTTCATAGGCAATCTCGAAAGCCCTGTCGAGCCTTTTGAAGAGCAGTTTGCTCAAACCTGAGCCACCGAGGGTTGCATCGTAAACGAATATGTCTCCTTCTGGTGTGGAAATCCCACCCATCTGCTGACTGCCTCCTCCAGTCAAAGCATTGCTGGCCTCGATGAGAACGTGCTCCAGAGCGTGGAAGCTTCCAGCGTAGAAATCTTCATATTCCATCGGCTGTGGAAAAGGCGAAGCGAGCAGAAAACCCCTTGTCGGGAACGTGTAGCTCACCTCGTCGATGTACCTCGTTCTCTTCTTTTCCTTCGAGAACAGGTCTCTCTCGATGTAGCCGAAAACGGAGATTGTTATCTCGAGGGAGCAGTAAACTGCCGAGCCGTCGGGCCTGACCTCCTCAACTTTCGTTATTCTGGGCAGCGAGACATAAAGCGGGTCGGTGATTTCGTTTCCGTGTGTATACTCCTCGAGCACAGCTTCTTTCTTCCTCATGTCCAGTGAGGTGCATCTGAGCCTCTCACCATTGTGTATGATTATGCTGCCAGGAAATAATTCCTTTATCGCAATGGGCAAAACTCTCTCGCCTATAACGCGGCCATCCTTTATCATCTTCACGTTTTCGCCAATACCGCGCATGTTGAAGTGTTTCATGAACTCTTTTGCCGTTTCTGAAGCAACAAGAGAGCTATCAAACTCAACAAGCAGCCCTTTCTCGAGAAGCCATCTTATGACGCTTTTCCACTCCTCCTTAACTTCTTCAACTCTCAACGGCTCTTCCAAGCACATGGAAAGGAGCTGGTAACGCATCACCTCTTCGTTGAACTTTTCCGCATACCCATAAGCCTCATCCTTGAAGTAGTCTTCCGGTTTACTCCTGTAGTATGTGCTTATGGAGTCCTCTTCCCTGAGTAGCAGAACGCCAACGCTTTCCTGTCCCTTTCTTCCAGCTCTTCCAACTCGCTGGAGAAAAGTTGAGTAGTTCACGAGTTCTGAAACGACTGCATCTACATCACCAATGTCTATTCCAAGCTCGAGTGTTGGCGTCGCAACCACGACCTTCAGCTTTCCTTCCCTGAAAGCCCTCTCAACCTCAAGTCTGACATCCTTTGGTAGACCGCTCTTGTGAACTGCAGCCCTTACACCCTCCCTGTTCAGAATCCATGCTGTTGTTTCGACACTCTTGTAGCTGTTTCCGAACACGAGAACTTTTTTTCCTGCCAGAGCCCTGACTATCTCCTTTATTGAGGAGTATATGCTCGGAGTGTAGCGCATGATGAAATGCAGCAAAGCTTTGCGATGCTCTCCGTGAATGTGGACGAATCGCCGCTCAAACAATTCTTCAGCGAAATCTTTCGGGTTTGCTATAGTTGCCGAAGCGCAGGCTATCTGAAATTCAGAAAAGCGTGAAAGTCTCTTTGCGAGATAGTACATGTTTGAGCCGAGCAAGCCTGTGTAGATGTGAAGTTCATCGATGGCAAGGAAAACGACATCTCTTGCAACTTTTCTGAAAGCAGGCGTATTTCTGAGATGGTAGTCAATCATGTCTGGGTTTGAGAGTATCACGTCGGCTCTTCCGCCAAGTACAGCCCTCCTCTCCTCGTATCCGGAATCTCCATCGAATCTGACAGCTTTGAGGCCTATGGAGGCAGCATAATATTTGATTTTAGTTTCCTGATCTCTTGCGAGAGCCTTCGTGGGATACAGGATTATTGCCTTTCCTCCTCTGCTAACCTTTTCCAGCAGGGGGAGAACAAAGGCTTCAGTCTTGCCGAATCCTGTTGGGGCCGTTATGACAGCATTTTTACCTTTTCTAAGCTCTTTTATCGCTTCAGCTTGGAACGGATAGAATTTTGATATGCCTCTCTTCTTCAAAGCTTTTTCAAGGAATGTGGGAAGCTCGAGTTCTTCGATGGGTATAGTGGGCTCGGCGTAGTATGGCTCGAAGGCCCTGTAGAGCACGATTTCGTCTTCAGTATCAAAAATGGGTCTGAGCTCATCATGTGGGCAAAGCTTGAGATTCTTCTGCCTGATAGTCTCTTTTCTACACACGCATCTCCGCTTGAGCATTCCGCACACCGGGCAGAATAAATCGTCCATTTCTGACATCTGATGAGTTTCCTGCCTTTCTGCATATATTTTTAGGAGGTAACTCTGAAGAATTTTTGCAAGGGATATATTTAAAACAGTAGCCGGTTATTCAGAGTGAGCAGCCATGAGCTCGTGGGGTGAAGTCGTTAGCAGAGTGCTGAGGATGGATGCTCACGTGGACATCGTTATCCCTAAGCATATTGTACCGAATCCCATCGTTGCAGGATTCATCGAGACAGTAGGGGAGAATCAGGGGCAGATGAAGGATTACGAGCTCACACTGCCAGACGGGCGGAGAATTCACGTCAGAGAGTACGAGCACTGCTACAAAGTCCACTGGGATAAGGTCAGCCCACTTGTAAACCCGGTGGAGCATTTGAGGCGTGATGCTCCCGACTGGTGGAAGGTTTTGCTCGCGCTGCTGGGTGGCGGTATAGGCTTGCTGTCGAGAGGGGTGGGTGGCGCAGTTCTGTGGGCGATGCTTGGTTATTTCGTTGGGAAGGCCACGGCTGAGGATTAGTTCCTGTTGAAGTTTTCACAATCTAACCTGATATAATCGCCAAATAAACTGCAGTCAGCTGCAATTGGACGCGTTTAACATCCTACGTTCTCCAATCCTAAAGATTAGTGCTGATGAACAGGATTTATCTGCGCATTCTTCGATGGTTTTATTTGTGGATCTATTACGCCACCACAACAGATTTTTAACCACCGAGTAGAGCATTTACAATGTCCATATACGCCTTTGCAGAAATTGAAGAAGGAAAGGTAAAGCGCATCAACGCTTCAGCCCGCTATCCTTCGAAGCAGAGTGGTAACGTTTTTTACGATGCGGATGAGGTTATCTGTTCAGACGACGCGCCCCTGAGAATAAAGGGCTTTCACGCCATAGTTGCGTTCAAGGCAAGGCACGTCTTTATTTCGAGGGACGTGGTTGGGGGCAAACCCCTTTACTACAACCCTGAGGAGTTCGCCTTTTCATCCTTCAAGAGCTACTTCGACACTGAGGCAATAGAACTCATGCCTGGCGAGGTTTTAAAGCTGAATTACGATGGCAGCATAGAGGAGCGACATTACTACAGCTTCCACGATGTCTTCAGAAAAGAGGAGGCGAGTGTTGACGAACTTGTTGAGAGAATTGAAAAGTCGTTGGAAAACTTTAAACCCGGTAATTCGTGCATTGCCTTCTCAGGTGGTGTTGATTCTTCGCTGCTCGCAGCTCTCTACGACGTCCAGCTCATCAACGTTACGGCCAGCAGAGAAGAGGAGGAGCACGTAAGATATGCAGCAAAGCTTCTTGGCAGAGAGATTGAGGTCTACAGGTTTGGCGAACAAGAAGTAAAAGAAGTGCTGCCTGAAGTCGTTAAAGCAATTGAAACGACGAACCCACTGCAGGTTTCTATAGGAATCCCGGTCTATCTCGCCATGAAGTTTGCGAAATCCCTTGGCTACAACCAGGTAATCTTTGGTCAGGGAGCTGACGAGCTCTTTGGTGGATACAAGCGCTACGAGTCTTTAAACTATGAAGAACTTGAGGATGCATTGCTCAGTGATGTAAAGAACCTCGGTAAGAACAACCTCGTGAGGGATGTGAAGTTGTCTTACAGAGCTGAAGTAAAGCTGCTTACACCCTATCTCCAGTGGGATATTATATCGGCTGCAATGAACATTCCCGTTGACCTGAAGGTCAGGAGAGAAGATGGCAGGGTTATCAGGAAGTACGTCCTGAGGAAAATTGCGGAAAAATATGTTCCGAAAGAGCTTGCGTACAGGGATAAGAAAGCGGTGCAGTACTCTACGAAAACTTCTACAATTCTGGAAAAGATTGCCAAAAAAGCTGGTATGAACCTTGCTGAGTATCTTGAGGGGTTATGAGGTTAATTTATATTATAGTCATTTTACCAGCTTGGCACTAATCCAATCACACTACCAAACTTCTCAAGCAACTCTTTACATATCCAGCTTTCTCTCCTTCATAAGCCTCTCCGCTATTCTTTTGGCATTTCTCACAACGCCAAAATAGTAAGGTACTTAAACTAAAACTATCAAAAAGATTTGATGTTTAGGATAATTAAAGATTTAAGAGACCATTTTGGGCAGTGTCAAAATAACAAAAAATAAATAACTAAGATACAACTTATGCAGCCTGCGCTAAGCCAGTTGGTAGATTACGTCAAGTCTACAAAAGTCTTTCGAAGGAACAGGAAAGATGTGGAACTTAAAATACTTGCAGCATTATTATACTTCTTTGGCCTTTCTTTGAGAAAAACAAGTGATTTTCTATCTTTATTCGAAGAAATAAGTCACGAATCTGTTAGGATTTACTACCATAGACTCAAAACAGTCTTAAAACAACCAGAAAAGAAGAAAAGAAGACTTGTTGCGATAGATGAAACAAAAATAAAACTGGAAAAGAAACAAATCTTTGTTTGGGCTGCTATAGACGTTGATACCATGGAATGCCTAGCTATATGGGCTTCTGGAGGAAGAGGAAGCTTTGAAGCTTACGTTTTCCTTAGAGAAGTTCTCAAGCATTGCGAAAACAAGCCAGAGATCGTTGTTGATAGAGGTTTCTGGTATCTGTGGGCTTTGAAAAGGTTAGGGCTGAGATACAGGCATGAAACGTTTGGTAGAAGAAATGCTGTAGAAGGATTCTTTTCGAGGTTTAAAGAGAGAACGAAGAGGTTCTGGAACAGATTTCCATTCAGGAGTTCTTTTGTCTCTGTACAGAGCTGGTTGGAGAGCTTTATGGCCTTCTACAACTACTGGAGGTGTTAACTTGACACTACCACCATTTTGATATCGACACGGTTGATATTTTAGAAAAAAGGTTAGGTGGATATTTGAACAAAGCAGAAGCCTTTATTATAGAAGATAGTTATATCGATAAGGACTGGAGAGATGAGTATTCTATCTTTTATTCGAAGACTTTTTATAATAGCATAAGTAAGTTCACTACAAGAGTCCACGTTATTGCTGAGGAGATCGAGAGTTTAGGGGATCTAACTGACAAGAATTATGTTGGGCACTTCATCTTGAGACCGTTACACATTAAGGATGCAAAGTTGCTAAAAGTTGTAGTAAAACCAATGAAAGAACCATTAGGTGTGAATTCAGGCGAGGATCTCTATCTTGCTACTTGCGATTATACTGCCCACATAGGCGGTTTGTTTGCACCTAAAGTAAAAACATTTCCATTCTATCAGCAAGATTCGGCAGTTACGATCTGTGCATATGCAGACATGTGGATGTTGACAGAATACATGCATCGCAGATTCGGATTTAATAGACCATATATACGTGATTTCATTTCTCTAACCCTACCGCTTCGAGGTAGAGTTGTACCAAGTCGTGGTTTGTTAGCAGAACAAATGTGCATAATTCTTAGTTCGCTTGGTTACAATGTGTCAATAGATTCAGCAGCTAGTACCGACATAGAGGAAAGGATAATCAAACGCATAGACGCATACTTAGAATCAGGCCTTCCAACGATATTGGCCTTTGATAATCATGTCGTTGTTGTAGCTGGACACACTTTGGATGAATCAGGAAACCGAGACTACATTATTTACGATGATTCTGGATATCATCTAGCAGATCTCCTCGGTCTAAGTAAAGACGAGGTTCCACCTTTTGCTAGTAAAGTAGATAGAAAAACGCTAATAGAAAAGCTAGAGAATGTTCCACGTGTCTTAGCGATAAATGTAGAATTTGACAAATTATTTTATCCTCTAAAAAGTGTCGAAAAGATTACAGATATCTTTCTTAAAGATTCTGGAATAAAAAATGAAATAACCAAAAAGAGGATACTTCTTGCAGATTCAAATGAGTTTAAGACATTTTGTAATAAGGTAGGTGTGGATGCTTTTGATGACCTACCATTACCCCACTACGTCTGGATAGTCGAGCTATATCGTGAGAATGAACTACTGTGGAATTTAATATTAGACGCTTCAGCACACAAAGAGGATACTACTAAAAATGTTAGAATAGCTGCATGGTTAGGTGACAAAATTATTTATGGTAGATCAGATAAAGAAAAGAAAGTAGGGAGATGCCCGGTAATCTATTCAAATCTGCAGAAGATTGAATAATGAGGAGGCAAAATTATTTATACGTGTAGAAGATAAGAAGGTGGAGGTAGTATGAGGAAGGAGGAAATATTGGAAAGGATTGAGGAAACTCTAAAAAACTGGGATGATGTTGTAAGGAAGCATGAGGGAGAAATCAGGAAATTTATGAGAGAAGAAGAGTTAAGAGAATTAAAAGCCTTGGAGACTGCTAGTAATATGTGGATAAAGTAAAATTTATTTTTATAGCAATTCTTATACCTTAGCTTTCACCTCAAATTCTTTTTTAATGGGGTCCTTCAAAACCAATTTTCTTCTTCTTTTAGCTTTTGGCGGAGTAATGCTCTTCAGCTTTGCGATTCACACTGTCAGTTTAAAGATCAGACGCCGAGAACGTCAAGAACGAACTTGGCAAGCCTCTTTTCATCTTCTTTGTTTTTCATAAGGATGTTCGTTTTAACCACTTCGATATCTCGCTCCACTCTGTCACTCTCGTCAACGACGAAGATGTCGAGGAAGTCTGAGTAACAATCTACAACTCCCGAAGGTGAAACCTCGTAGCCTTTGGCCCTCATGAGCTTCGCTGCAGGCCCGCTTACAGGTTTGCTGCCAATTATGGGTGAAACTGATAGTACTGTCTTCTTCCTCAGGAGCTCTCGGAGGCCTTTAACTGACAGAATTGGCATTATGCTGGTTATCGGGTTGCTGGGGCCAATTACAACGGCCTTGCTTCTCTTTATCGCTTTCTCCACGTCCTCTGTCATCCTCGCCTCCTCTATCCCTCTGAAAACCACGTCAACGACTTCTGCTTCACCCCTTCGCTTCACCCAGAACTCCTGAAAGTGCATCTCGCCTTCAGGTGTCACGATATATGTTGCAACATCCTCCTCGCACATTGGCAGCACGTCATTTTTTATTCCATATCTTTTTGCAAGCTCCCTCGTCGCTGCTGTAAGCGTGTAGCCTCTTCTCAGCATCTCACTCCTTAAAATGTGAGTAGCCCTGTCTTTGTCACCTATCATCAGCATCTCATCAAATCCAAGCTTTTTCAGGGCTTCATGGGTTGTGAATGTGTCATTTTTTATTCCCCACCACTTTCCATCATCTATGACGTCTGCAAGAGCGTAAATAACTGAATCTATATCTGGACAAACCTTGTTTCCGGAGACCCATACATCCTCCGCTGTATTAACGATGACAGCGAAGTCGCAGAGATCTTTCATCCCCCTTATCAGCTTTGGCGTTCCAGTTCCGCCTGAGAGAACGGATATCAACTTTCCCACCTCCTGAACTCATCAGCAAGTCTGGCTTCCTCGAGAAAGCTGAGCGACACGATGTATTCGTCCTCCACTTCCCTCTTCGTTCCCACAATGAGGTACTTCTCGCCCTCTATCTCCTCAACGACTCCTCTCGCCTCTATGACTTCTCCCCTGAAAACCTGCCCGACGTAGGTGTGCGTGAACGCGAGTACGGCCTTTACTCCATTTACTTCTCCTTCAATGGGGTAGTACGCAGGGTAATCGAAAACGAGGCTGTCATCCATGAGTTTCCCCCTCACAGTGGCCTTTCCGAGCTTTTTACCCCTCTTCTCTGAAAAACCCTTATAAATGTCGCAGTAGTCCCTCACGTAGAGCAAGTCGAAATATGTTGATGAGAGCATGGCTCTATGGTACTTTCTCCTTTCATGAGCAACGAAAATGTCGAAAGGTATTGGTACTTTCCTCTTTCTGTATATGAACTCCCACATGTCATCGTCAGGCTCTGAGAGTCTGCCTGAACTAATGCCTTTTTTCAGCATCTCTCTGGCTTCGAACCACCACCTGCCGTACATGACGAAGTCCACATCTGATTCACCGCTCTGCAGACCTATCAGCCTCGAGCCGGTAACGCCCATGGCGTGAAGAGGGATGCCTTTAAAGAACTCGACTATCCTGCGTACCTCCTCATCGCTTTCGATGACATCTCTTATTCTTTCTTCGGGCTTGTAGATCTCGTCTACGTCCTCGAGAGGAATAAGAAAAATTCCATCACGATAGTACTTCTTTGCAAGTGGATGCGCAGTAGCCTCGTCGTGTGTAAGTTTTCTGAACCCTTTTCTGCTCCCTCCAGGGACGTAGCGGAGAAAACATTTTACAGCGTCCTCGTTTCTGTATCCGACCACAGAAAAGTAAGCACTACTCACTCTTACGAAGTCTCTCAGCCTGATTGGCTTCATCTTCTCCTTCCGAGCCTACCCTCGTACATCGCGTATATTCTCTTTATCTCCTTTGCCTTCGCTCTTTCTCCGGCTTTCTTCAGCAGCCTACCGTCTATAAGCTTCATTCTCGTTATTCTGAAATTTTTGCCGTCCACGTTCAGAACTTCTCCAATCCCAAACTCAGTCTCGCCAGAAACCGTCATTTTGTAAGGGGTGGTGACGGGCCCCTTGTGGAGGCTGATTCTGAGAATAACTTCTCCAACATCTCTCAACCAGACGGTCTGGATGTCTTTTGCCTCTCCTATTTCGCTTCTCTTTCCATTTCCGAGTTCGAGTGACGTAACTTCTCCAATCTTGAAGCCTTCTTCCACCTCAACAACGAGTTCGTCGCCCTTCTCAACGATGTCGCTCTCCTTAAGCGTGATAGATCCAACTTCTGATTCAGCACCGCTACTTATGATCGCCTTAACCCTCAACATTTTTTCGGGAAGGTGCTGCGCAACCGTACCGCATTCCCTGCAGCGGTAAAGGTACTTCTCGGCTCTGACAACCTCGTGTTCGGTTTCCTCTTTGCACGTGTCGCAGTAAAGGTACATAAGGCAAGCTCTATGTCAGCCTAATTAAACCTTTGCCGCATCTATGGCAGTCATCCCTGATTTGATAGTTTTGAAGTAATCATCGCAGGCGTTAATCAGGCTCTCGATTTTCTGCGTTTCAATCTCGACGACAAGCTCTTCCCCACTCGCGTAGCTTTTGCACCATTCAGGGTCGTCGGGTTTAAGCGATTCAGCAAGAATTCTCGCTTCTTCTTCGCCTACTCTGAACCTGAGCCAAGCATGGCACAGCAAAGCTCGTCAACCTCCTTCACGAATTCTTCAGCCTTATCCGGCGGTATGTTCGCCCCTGCTGCAACTCTGTGGCCACCGCCTCTTCCACCAACCCTTTCAGCAGCGATGCGCATCACCTCTCCCAAATCCACGTTGATGCGTGGGTTCGATCTGGCGGAGACCTTTGCCGTTGAGTTTTTGACGTTGACCGCAACAAAGGGCCTGTCGGAGAGAAGATAGCGGGAGATTATGGTGGCTATTGGAGCTGTTGTGGCAGCATTATCCATCAGGAGGTACCTTATGCACTTCCCCTCCTGCACTTCTTCCCTCCTCTTCTGCAGTTCTTCGAGGAGCTCGATCTGAAACTCGCGCCAGATATCTACACCCTTCTGCAGATAGTTCTCATCGTGCATGCATATGGCAAAGCCAATGCTGCATGCTGAGGCTCTTCCACACGCGTTGATGACGTCTGTAAACATCACCGCATTGCTTATCAGCTCTTTTTTCAACACGAATCTCTCGCCCACGATCTCCTCGATGACACCGTCGTAAGCCCCTTGCTTCAGTAGCCTGAGAATTATTGCATTGGACAGCCTCCTCAGTTCATCACCGCTCAGCTCATCAATTTCAGCGTCGCCATCTATGCCTACTCTTCTCAGAAACTCATCAAGTTCACCCTCTTTGCCGTAGAAGTCGAGAAACGGCTCGGTGGATAGCATAAGCACTTCCCTAACCTTTCCGGAGTACATGTTGAGACCCTTAACGATCTCTATGTGACCACTCTCCACTCCGTCCCTCATCACCTTTGCGTTGCCTGCAACGATCTTCTGCTTGTCTCCGAGGATTCCGAGGAGGGCGATTGCGGATAAGTCTGCGTTGTCTCCAAGGCAGCTCGCAACGACGTAGGCTGTACCGCTTGCGGAGAGCTCAAAAGTCCCGTCCAGTCCAGCAAGATGAGGATTAACGTGAACGAGGCTTCTTTTTGGCTCTATTCTGCCGGTGGGAAAGTGATGGTCAACAATAACCACGTTCGCATCTATTTCTGAAACAATATCTGGATACCCGCTGCCCATGTCTGCAAGGATTATCAGATCCGCGTCGCAATCCACACCCTGATTGAGTCCCTTCAGAAAGGTTACCTGAAAGGGCTTGTCGAGTCTGTGGAGAGCAGAGGCGAGGACGGCAGCGGCCGATATCCCGTCTGCATCATAGTGTGTGTAAATGTGAATGAATTCCGACTCCTTTATGAGTTCCACAGCCTTCAGCGCCTCTATTCTGAGTATGTCGAGCATAAAGCAAAGCCTGACTGTCCGAATTTAACCTTTCTGGCAGTCTGCCAACTCCTCTTAACTCTGCTCCTCCACCTCTTCAGGCGGCGTGAGCTGGAGGTTCTCGATTATTCTCTCCACATTCACGTAATTCTCCAGCAGTTCCTTTATCTTCTTTATCTTCGCCTCTCCTCTTATTCTTGCCTTTCCCATCAGCTCTTCGAGCTTTGCAACGGCTCTCAGCGTGTCCTCTTCCACGAGAAGCACAGGAATACCGTTCTCCTCGGCCCTTCTGATAACTATCTCTGCCGGTTCGATGTTGCCGGTCAGCAACATACACCTTATGCTCGGCATCTCGAGGGCTACGATCTGCAGGTCTGCCCTATCTCCGCCCGTTACGAGGACGGCGTTTTTGGCCTCCTTGAAGTGCTCAACGGCAGCTTGAGCGGACATGGCACCTATTATTATCTCTTCCACTATTGCATCTCTCTTCGGCTTCACAAGGAACTCCGCGTTTAGAGCTTCTCCCATCTCGCTTACGAACAGGCCTCCGAGCATGGAGTCGCGCGGAATTATTCCAAGTAGTTCCATTCCATTTTCAGAAAGAACTCTCCCGGCAACGCTCTGGATGTATGCCCTCTTGTAGCCGCCAAGCTGGTTGAAAACGACCATTCTCAGCTTCTCTCCGAAGAGGACTTTTGCTGCGAGGAGCTTATCGAGAGCAAAATCTGAGCTATATTTCGCAACCATGAGGACAGAGGGGTCAAGCATCTCCGCAACGCTCAGGTCGCACAGCCCGACGGACTTTCCTGTCTGGTAATCGATGGAACCCTCGATGAGTACGACATCCTTCCCCTCGGCAACCCTGCTGTATGCGTCCATTATTTTCCTCTTAAGGCTTAAAACGTCAGCCGTGCTTACGAACTCAATGTAGGGCATGTCGAGGATGATCGGGCAGATGTCATCCATGTCGTCTCCAGTGTTGAGAACTTCTGCCGTACTGTATGCATCCTCGTCAATGATCCTGTCGTTAATGTAGGCAGTCCTCGCGCCGAAGGGCTTGAAGTAACCGACACTGTAGCCCCTTTTCTTCAGAATAATTCCGAGAGCCATAATTATTCCGCTCTTTCCTGAGTACCCCTCGATGGATGAAACCAGCAGAGCCTTTGCCATGCTTTCACAAGGCTTTCGTAATTATTAATCTTTCCGGTATGTTTATCATGTCAACATATCTTTCCACTGTATCAAGTGAAATTGTTAAGCTTATCTTTACCAACTCGGAGCCATGCAGGAAAAGAGAACAATTCTGGAACAGAAAGAAGGACAGAACATTCAGGTAAGAACGTCACGAAATACTCTCGAGCCCTTTGATAGAAGCAGAATAGTCGAATCCCTCGTTAGAGAAGCAGGAGTCGAATCCCTCGTTAGAGAAGCAGGTGTAAGTAGGCAGATAGCTGAAGAGATAGCCGTTGAAGTTGAGAACGGCATTAGGGCTTTAGGCCTTGAATTCGTTTCCGCCCCGCTTATAAGGGAAATCGTTAACGTTAAGCTTCTTGAGAGGGGGCTTGAAGCGGAAAGAGCGAGCTACACGCGCCTCGGTTTGCCAGTTTACGATGCGACGCTTTTAATCGAGAAGGGTAGCAGGGAAAATGCGAACTTGCAGCACAATCCAGAAACGATACACAAGCTTGTGGCCGATGGGGTAATGAAGGAGTACGCCCTGCTGAGAATACTGCCTTTGAAGCTTGCAGACTCACATATGAGGGGCGAGATACACATACACGACCTCGAGTACTTCGCTACTCGCCCCTACTGCTTCCAGCACGATTTGCGGTGGTTTTTGAAGAACGGGCTGAAGGTTGATGGAACAGGAGAAAATACTGCCGTTGCAGGACCAGCTAAAAACGCCGAAGTAGCAATTCTCCACGCTGCAAAGGCTCTTGCAGCGGCTCAGACAAACTTCGCAGGTGGGCAAGGCCTCGACTTCTTCAACGTGTGGCTTGCACCGTACATGGCCGGAAAATCCTACAGGGAGGTAAAGCAGCTCGCCCAGATGTTCATCTACGAGATGAGCCAGATGTACGTTGCGAGAGGTGGCCAAACTGTTTTCAGCGACATAGACATCGAATACGGCGTTCCGAGTATAGTTGCAGACTTGCCGGCAGTTCTGCCGGGTGGTGTTCAGAGGGAATCCGTCACATATGGCGATTTTGAGGAGGAGGCTATTGCGTTTGCAAAGGCTTTGACGGAGGTGTATCTCGAGGGAGATTACGTTGGAAAACCGTTCTTCTTCCCCAAGCCAAACTACAAGCTTAGAAAAGAGAACTTCAGAAAGGAGGGCTTCGACGAGTTCATGATTCTCGTCCACAAATGCGTTGCCAAGTACGGCACGCCATACTTCCTGAACCTGCTTGCTGGCTACCTGCCCGATAACGTCTTCGCTCAGTGCTGCAGGCTCGTTTTGTCGCCTGACGCCAACGACTGGGAGGACTTTGCAAAGGGCTGCATGAGAACCGGCAGCCTGCAGGTTGTAACGATAAACCTGCCACGCATAGCGTATGAATCGAAGGACGATGACGAGCTGTTCGAGCTTATCGAGGAACGCATGCGGCTTGCAAGGGAAGTTATCGAGATCAAGGCAGAGATAATAAAGAAGCGCATGGAGCAGAATGCTCTGCCATTCTTAACCCAGGACGTTGACGGAGAGCCATATTACCGCGTTGATAAGGTTGTTCGATCGATCGGGTTTGTCGGCCTGAACGAGATGCTCAAAGCGTATATGGGGGAGGAACTCCACGAGCCGTCAGCCTGGCGCTTCGGCCTCGAGATTATAAAGCACATGATGGACATCGCAACAGAATGGAGCAAGGAGACAGGGTTGCGATGGGTTATAACGCAAACTCCGGCTGAATCCACAGCACACCGCTTCGCCAAGCTCGATTTGATGCAGTTTGGGGATAAGGCTGTTGTTCAGGGCGACGCTGAGAGGGGGAGCGTTTACTACACAAACTCCTCCCATTGCAGGGTGAGTGCGAACATCCCGCTGTTCGAGAGGCTCAGGATAGAGGGCTCTTTCCACCCACTCTGCAACGGCGGAATGATGGCCCACGTCTGGATGGGCGAAAGTTCTCCAAACGCCGAGCTGATGTGGGAGCTGACGAAGAAAATCGCAACAAAGACTCTGATCGGCTACTGGGCCTATACGAAGGACATGACGTACTGCAGGAGGTGCAAGAAGGTAACGGGTGGCATAAAGTCTGCGTGCCCGTTTTGCAGCAGTACAGACGTTGAATGCTATTCCAGAATTACGGGCTACTACCAGCGAGTCAGCGGATGGAATGAGGGCAAGCAGAGGGAGCTGTTAGACAGGAGAAGGGTCAGCATCTGAAGAGGAGGGCGATAGCTATGTGCGAGTCCTTCTTCCAGTCCCTTATAAGGCCAAAGATAGTCGTCTTCACAATGAAAAAGTGTCCGAAGTGTCCTGCAGCAAAAAAGCTCGCAAGCGAGATTGCAGCGGAATTCGGGCTTGAAGTGGAGGAAATAGACGTGGAGATAGACATGATAACTGCCCTGCAGTACGGCGTTGCTTCCACACCATCTATTGCTGTCGGCGATGAAATCATCGCGAGAGGGGAGCTTCCAACGAGGAACGAGTTAAGAAATGCCGTCAAAAGGGTGCTGGAATGCTCATAGGCGGAATCCTCGACCTTTCAACCATAGACTTTCCCGGAAAGCTTTGCAGCGTCATCTTTCTTTCCGGCTGCCCGTTCAGATGCCCCTTCTGCCACAACCACGAACTGCTCGCAGGGGGTACAAAAACTGACGTCAGCGGGCTAATTGGCAAGATATCCGAGAACTACCTCATCGATGGAGTTTGCATCACCGGCGGAGAACCGCTCATGCAGAATATCGAGGATCTGTGCAAAAAACTGAAGGACGCAGGTTTTGCTGTCAAGATAGACACGAACGGATACTATACCGAAGAGCTCGGTAAGATTCTCGATTATGTCGATTACGTTGCTATAGACCTGAAAACAACTTTCGAGAAGTATGACAGCCTCGTTAAATGCAAGGGGGCTGCTGAAAGAGTCAGAAAAAGCGTAGAGCTACTTGCGTCTTCGGGAATCGAGTTCGAAGCACGCACTACTGTAGTGCCAACACTCGTTGAAGAAAGGGAGATCCTCGAAATTGCGAAGTTCCTTGGCTCTATTGGGGTTAAGAAATATGTCCTGCAGCAGTTCAGAAACGAGAACACACTGGATGAAAGACTGAAGAACGTTAAGCCGTTCAGTAGAGAGCGCATGATAGTGATTGCTGAGAGTGTGAAAGATTTCGTTGGGGGTGTGAGAGTCAGATGTGAGAACGGGGAGGTTGAGGTATGAATCTTGATTTAGATTATCTTGGCGATGAACTCGAAAAACTTGGGGCTGAACTGCCGAAGAAGGAAGTGAGGACGGAGGAGGCACCGGCTGATGGCATTCTGCCCGATGGATTCTATATCACAACTCACCACCCGACGTACGTTTATCTTAATGGGGGAGTGGAAGGAAGTCAGAAACATCGAGATGGATTGTGTTATAGTCATTGAGAATGGCATACCGGTTTGTAGAAGACAGGGACTCGTAAAGAATGGTGAGAAGGTCGTCGTCGGGCTTGATGGCATACGAGTTGAAGCTCCGCAGAGACTTCGGGAGAGCAAAGACATCTTCGCTTTCATGACCTCTGATGTCAGTGCGGAGAAACCCGTAAACTCTCTCGTTAGAAAGCTTGCAGAAGAGATGAAGAGAATAAAAGATAGCCTGCCGTCGCTCATACTGGAGCGGATGAAGCTCTTGCAGAGCTGATAAGGATGGGTTACAGCACGCGCTGTTCACGGGCAACGATTTGCGGTAATGGATATATAGAAACAGTTGTTTGGTACAACACTCGGAATGGACAAGGAGGCTGGCAGGGTTTACAAAGGTGGTTTCAGAAACATCTGGTTGCAATCAGTGAGATAAGGAAGGCCGGAAGTATAGCAAAAGCTGTCGAAATGGGTGTTCTTAACTCGGGAGTAATATACGAATGCATCCGCAACAATGTACCTTTCGTAATCGGCGGCTCGCTTCGCGATGACGGGCCACTGCCTGATACAATAACCGATGATGGTTGCTCAGGACGAGATGAGAAAATGGAAGGTGGACATGTGCATATTATGGGCATCGATGCTCCATGGTATCGCTACTGGAAACATGCTGCCTTCAACAGTCAAGACGGTAATCGTGGACATGAATCCCTACGTCGTTACGCGACTTCTGGACAGAGGTACGACGCACGCGATGGGAATCGTCAGCGATCCGGACGTTGTGTTGCCCATGCTGCTGAACGAACTCAAAAATCAGGAGCAGAGCAAATAAATAATGGGTTCAAAATTTTTCTAATCCACACCGAAAGTATAAAACAACGAAAGGAGATGTGGAACTATGAGAGAATTTGAGCAGGTTTTCAGTATTATTGAGGAACATCATAGGCTAATGGCATCATCGCTCCCACTGATAGCGAGCGAGAACGTGACGAGCATGGCCGTGCGAAGGTGCTACACCAGCGATTTAGGGCACAGGTATGCCATGGGCGAAATTGGCGAGAGGGCATACGAGGGATGTGAATACATCGACGAAATCGAAAGGAAAGCTGTAGAGTTAACGAAGAGACTTTTCAACGCTGAACACGCCAACGTGAGGCCGATCTCAGGCACAGTGGCGAACATCGCAGTCTACCACGCTCTGACTTCCTGTGGGGACAGCATTTTCTCTCTGCCGGTTGAGTGCGGTGGTCACACTTCTCATGACGATACCGCTCGAATTCGATGTCTTAACGTCCACTTCCTGCCCTTTGACAGCGAGAGGTTCAATATAGACATCGATGCTGCCAGTAGAATGATAAGAGAAGTAAAACCGAGGTTAATAGTGCTCGGTGCGAGCGTATTTCTCTTCCCGCACCCCGTGAAAGAGATTGTGGAAATTGCAGCAGAAGTTGGGGCGAACGTAATTTACGACGCGAGCCATGTTCTTGGTCTCATAGCTGGAAAGCAGTTCCAGGATCCGGTTAAGGAGGGGGCAGACGTAGTTACTGCCTCTACCCATAAAACCTTCTTCGGTCCGCAGCGCGCCATAATTCTCTGCAAGTCTGAGCTCGCAGAAAAAATCGATTATGCGGTCATGCCCTGCGTTGTGAGCAATCACCACCTCAACACCCTCGCAGGTTACGTGATAGCTTGTCTCGAAATGCTGGAGTTTGGTGAAAGCTACGCGAAGCAGACTGTAAGGAACGCGAAGAGGCTGGCAGAAAGGCTGTACGAGCTCGGAATGAAGGTTGTAGGGGAGGCGGAGGGATTCACAGAATCTCATCAGGTAGTCATCGATGTAGATGATGGCGAGAAAGCCGCGAAAACTCTCGAAAAAGCCGGTATAATCACGAACAGGTGTCTTCTACCCTGGAGTGAAGGCAAATCAGCGGGGATAAGAATTGGCGTCCAGGAGGTCACGAGGCTCGGAATGAAGGGGGGAGAGATGGAATATATCGCTGAACTCATATCAAAGGCCTTGGACGGCATAGATGTAAGGAGCGAAGTTGTAGAGCTAAGCAAACAGTTCAATACCGTGAAGTACACGTTCGAAGAATCTCATGCCTATAGTTTCATTTAACGGTTTTTTACAGGCTATAACTGTGATTGAATGGCTCATACTGCCACACAAAGCTTAAGTATTCTTTAATTGTGACAATATAAAAGCTTACCTGTAATAGGGTATACGGAATGCTACCAGATTGCCGACACTCATAATAAAATTTTAAAAAAGTTTTGGAAATTACAGAATTTATCTTGTAGAATGATTTTATATTTACATTGTAATTTTTACTCGACAATTAACGTGGAAAAGTTTATATATCGTATAACCTCGGAAGGCCATGATAAAAAATTACATTTGTGGGGTGTCGAAATGAGTGAGGAACCAAAGGTAATCGAAAGCCTCCTTAAAGTAGAAGAGACTTACGAGCCTCCTGCAGACTTCAGAGAAAAAGCGTGGGTGAAAGACGACAGCGTATACAAGAAGGCAGAAGAGGACTTCATTTCCTTCTGGGATGAAATAGCAAAAACGGAAATTGAATGGTTCGAACCCTATGAGAAGGTTCTTGATGACAGCAACGCACCCTTTTACAAGTGGTTTATTGGTGGAAAGATCAATATAACCTATAACTGTCTCGACAGGCATGTCAAGAGCTGGAGAAAGAACAAGGCAGCGATAATCTGGCAGGGTGAACCGGAGGAGGACAAGAGAGTCATAACATACTACGAACTCTACAGAAGGGTATGCAGGTTTGCAAACGCTTTGAAGAAGCTTGGAGTGAAGAAGGGCGATAGAGTAACCATTTACATGGGAATGGTTCCCGAGTTGCCAGTTGCTATGCTCGCATGTGCCCGTATTGGCGCAATTCACAGCGTCGTTTTTGGTGGTTTCTCTGCTTCGGCTCTAAGAGACAGGATAAACGATGCTCAGGCAAAGGTAGTAATTACAATGGACGGGTTCTACAGGAGAGGCAAGGTCGTGGAAACGAAGCGCATCGTTGACGAGGCGCTGGAGGATGCGCCAAGTGTTCAGAATGTTGTTGTCCTCAAGAGAATTGGCAACGAGATAAACATGGAGGAGGACAGGGATATCTGGTGGCATGACTTGCAGTATGGCGTGACTCCGGAGTGTGAGCCAGAAGTTGTTGACAGCGAGCACCCGTTATTCATCCTGTACACATCCGGAACTACCGGCAAGCCGAAGGGCGTTCTTCATGTGCATGGTGGATACAACGTTGGCACGCACATCACGACGAAGTGGATCTTCGATTTGAAGGATGATGACATCTACTGGTGTACTGCTGACATAGGCTGGATTACGGGCCACAGCTACATCGTTTATGGCCCACTTTCCAACGGTGCAACCGTTCTCATGTATGAAGGTGCTCCCGATTACCCGCAGCCCGACAGGTGGTGGAGCATAATCGAGCGCTATGGCGTGACGGTGTTCTACACCGCTCCGACTGCAATCAGGTTCTTCATGAGACTCGGTGAGGAGTGGCCCAAGAAACACGATTTGAGTAGTCTAAGGTTGCTTGGTACTGTCGGAGAGCCGATAAATCCCGAGGCGTGGAAGTGGTACTACAAGTACATAGGCAACGAGAAATGCCCGATCGTTGACACCTGGTGGCAGACGGAAACGGGTATGATTCTGATTTCACCTCTACCCGGAGTCACGAAGCTCAAGCCAGGTTCAGCAACTCTGCCCTTCCCGGGTGTCGTTGCAGACATATACGATGAAGATGGAAATCCCGTCCCACCGAACACTGGAGGAAAGCTCGTTATCACGAGGCCGTGGCCATCTATGCTGCGAACGCTGTGGGGCGACCCAGACCGCTATGTGAGGCAGTACTGGAGCGCATACAAGGACAAGCTCGTTTACTTTACTGGCGACGGAGCAAGAAGGGACGAGGACGGGTACTTCTGGATAATAGGCAGAATTGACGATGTCCTCAATGTGAGCGGCCACAGGATTGGAACGGCCGAACTTGAGAGTGCACTCGTTGCCCACAAGGCTGTGAGCGAGGCTGCAGTCATAGGCAAGCCCCACGAGGTCAAGGGTGAAGTGCCAGTTGCCTTCGTAGTCCTTAAGGCTGGTTATGAACCAACTCCGGAGCTTAAGAAGGAGCTCAAGAACTGGGTGAGAAAGGAGATCGGCCCGATTGCTGTACCGGAGGAGATACACTTCCTGGAGAAACTGCCGAAGACGAGGAGCGGTAAGATAATGCGCAGGATTCTGAGGGCAATAGAGAAGGGTGAGGCCATAGGAGACGTCACGACTCTCGAGGACGAGACGGCTGTTGAGGAGGCGAAGAAGAAGGTAGTTGAGGAAGAGCAGAAGGGTTGAGTGAATGCTAATTTAAAAATAAATTTAAAAAAATAAAAAAATATTGGGGGGTTACGCATGGGGGAGTTATCTCTATCCAACGAAGAAAGGGAGAAGCTAAAAAAGTTTTGGCCGTACGTCAGGAATGTAACACTGCTGTTGCTTGTGGTGTGGAGCATATTCGCAGTGTTCATACACCTGCTCGCAATGTTCGACTGGTGGAGAGAAATAAAGATCGCGGGCTATCCAGCACACTGGCTCTTCGGGACACAGTTCTCTATACTAGCATACATCGTCACAATATTCGCCTACGCCTACCTGATTAGCAAGAAGGAAGAGGAGGTGGTCTGATGCACATAGAAATCGCAGCGTTTGTCTTGGCTTCCATAGGCATCTACCTGGCAATAGCGTACTGGATGAGGACTGCAAGAGTCGAGGACTTCTACGTTGCTGGCAGGAGCATAAAGCCCCACGTGAGCGGAGCAGCAACTGCCGCTGCGTGGATGTCCGCAGCTTCATTCATCTCAATGGCCGGAGTAATTGCAATACTTGGATACGATGCAGTCCCGTTTCTGATTGGCTGGACAGGAGGATACGTGCTGCTTGCCCTGCTCATAGCGCCATACCTGAGAAAGTACGGCAAGTACACGATTCCCGAATTCGTCGAAGACCGCTATTACGATCCAAAGATGAGGCTGCTCGGAGTTATCATCGTCATCATGATTGCGTTCATCTACGCCTTGGGTCAGTTCATAGGAATTGGGATAGCGCTGTCAATGACCCTCGGAATTCCGGTGGTCATGGGAATCTGGCTGACGGTCATAGTCATCATGATCTATACGACGCTTGGAGGGATGAAGAGCGTTACCTACGTTGAAGTTGCTCAGTACACAATTCTCATAGTGGCGTATCTCGTTGCACTCTTTGCAGCCTCATTCCTGCTGAAGGGCTACATATTCCCGCACGTCCAGGCTGGAGAACTGCTGAACGAGATAGTTACCAAGGAAGCTCAGTTTGGCGAGAAGACAATGATCGATCCATTCGTCAACAAGGTTGCTGGCGGTAGCGGAGTTCTGAACTGGATATTCACTGCCCTGATTCTGATGATAGGTACAGTTGGTATGCCTCACATAATGGTCAAGTACTACCTCGTCCCTTCGGCGAGAGATGCGAGGTTCAGCGTTGGTTGGGCTCTGGTGTTCATAGCCCTGCTGTACCTCTCCGCTTCAGCCTACGCCATCATAGGGAGGTACCTCATAATAAACCAGCTCCTCGGAGTTTCGATCGATCAGGCGCAGCAGATTGGCTGGGTTAAGACTATGCAGGAACTGGGAATGCTGAAGCTCAACGATATTAACGGAAACGGACTCCTCGACTCTCTGACTGAAATAGGGATAAGAAAGGACGCAATAGTCATGGGAATGCCGATGATGGCCAACCTGCCGTGGTTCATAGTCGCGCTGGTGATAACTGGCGGTTTCGCTGCAGCGTTAAGCACATCCGGAGCCCTCCTGCTGACAATGACAGTCTCGCTGACGAGAGACGTTTACAAGAGATTCATAAACCCGAACGTTACAGAAGCAAGGGAGGTCTGGTTTGCAAGGGTTGCCACGATAGTCATAGCGTCGCTGGTTGCCTTCCTGGCTTCACTGCTCTACCAGCAGGGTGGAGTCATAGCAGTCATAGTCGGCTGGGCATACAGTGTTTCAGTTGCATCACTCGTGCCGCTGTTCGTACTCGGAATCTGGACGAAGATCGGAAGAAAGGCAATGATGGCCGGAGCAATTGTCGGATTGGCGGTCTGCTACACGTACCTGCTCGGGAACTTCTTCAAGATCATACCGCCGGTGCTCGGACTTGGACAGATTGCAGGAGGAGGCATATTCGGTGGAATAGCCTGCTTCGTAACCGCTCTGCTCGTTCAGGCCATAACCAGGGAGAGACCTCCGGAGCACGTGGTTGCACTGCTCGACAGACTCAAATTGCCCGAGGCTCCCAGAAGATAATATTTTAAAATTTTATTTTCTAAATATTTTATGAAAAACTCTTTTTACTCCGCTTGATTACGGTGAAAGGATGATGGTGGAAGTCTCTCCCGAGCCGGTGCCACACATTGCAGCAGGTCTATTTGCAATCTTTCTGATGGTGCTGATTCTGCCGTTCAAGGTGAGGAAAGTCGAGGAAAACCTCGAAGCTTTCTTCCTCGTAATGGGTATCATAGCAGTGACAGTCTCCGGCTTTTGGAGCGTTGAACTCGTCGAGGAGGCGTTGAGGGATCCGGTGAGCATAGGTGGGTTACCCATAGGCATATTTCAGGTGGTGCTCGTAGCGGGAATAGTCATATACAAGTTCAACAGGCAGATATACAGCGGAATTATAGGTGCTATGAACAAACTCGGCCTGAGGGCGTTTGTTTTCCTGATGATACTGCTGTTGAGTCTCGTATCCAGTATAATCTCAGTTATAGTAACCGCCGTCATTCTGTCGGAGATTATCGCGGCGATGCCTGTGGATAGGGATAAAAAAATAAAGATCACGGTAATAACATGTTTCGCTGTTGGGCTGGGTGCAGCGCTGACGCCCGTTGGTGAACCCCTGTCTACAATAGCCGTCTCGAAGCTGAAGGGCGAACCTTACCACGCGGACTTCTTCTTCCTATTTGATCTTCTTGCTGAGTACATAATTCCCGGAATAGTCGTCCTATCAGCTCTTGGAGCAGTTTACGCAGGAAAAGCAAGTAGTAGAGCTGAAATTCCCGAATATGCAGAAAGTCTGAGGCTTGTAATTCTCAGAGCTATCAGGGTTTACATGTTCGTCGCAGCTCTCGTTCTGCTGGGCAGGGGTTTAACGCCTCTCGTTATATGGTACTTCACGAAGATTCCTCCCTACATACTGTATTGGGTTAATATGATATCGGCTGTGTTGGACAACGCTACGCTCGCAGCAGCAGAAATAGCACCCCAGCTCAGTATAATGCAGATAAAGAGTGCTCTCATTGGTCTGCTCATATCTGGAGGCATGTTGATACCCGGAAATATACCCAACATCGTTGCTGCGGGCAGGCTGAGGATTACAAGCAAGGAATGGGCTCATATCGGTGTCCCCCTTGGACTCATACTGATGGCTATTTACTTCGCCGTGCTCATGCTGGAGGGCCTTGCCCATGTTTGAAGGCCTCGACCTGCAGGCTGTAAAGATCAGAGATATAATCAGCAGCGAGCCTGTCATCGTCCATCCGTCAATGAGCATCAGGGATGCAGCAAGACTGATGCACAGCACTGGCAAGTCCTACGTTCTGCTTGCAGACGTTGAAATCAAGGGGATAGTGACGGAAGGGGACATAAAGAGGGCAGTCGCAAATGAGGTGCCGGTAACGACTCCTCTCAGCAAAATTGCGACGACGAACCTCATAACAATCGACGAGGACAGCACACTGTTTGATGCGATAGTCCTCTTTTTTAAAAACAGAATAAGACATTTGCCCGTAAAAAGGGGCAAAAAAATAGTAGGCGTTATTTCAATAAACGACGTGCTTCTGTTCGCTTCCAGGATACCATTCTACTTTCTTGACAGTTCCGCAAAGGCTCAGAGCATCGACGAGCTTGGAGAAATATACAGAAAGCTAAACACGTTCATAATAGAAAATCTGGCGAGGGACGAGTACGTCAACCCTGTGGACTTTGGAAAAATACTCGGCTACATCAACGACCAGATATTGAGGAGCGTTGTAAGACTGAGCATAGACGAGCTCGGCAGCCCCCCTTCGAGGTTCAGCCTCTTCGTTATGGGAAGTGAGGGCAGGTTCGAGCAGCTCATAAAGAGCGATCAGGATAATGCTCTCGTTTTCGAAAACGATGCCCACAGGGAATACTTCGTCGAACTTGGCAGTATCATTCATTCGAACCTGCTCAGGGTGGGCTTTCCAGAGTGCAGGGGCAACTACACAGTTGGCAACGAGGAGTGGGTCAGGTCAGCGGAAGAATGGATGAAGCTGATTGCCGAGTGGGAGATTATATACTCTCCTGAGAACCTCCTTAAAATTTCGATATTCAGCGACATGAGGTTCGTTTATGGCGATGTCTCTCTATTCAACCTCCTGAAGAGTGTTCTATTTCGTCTTGGCGAGAAGGATGTGATATTTATAAAGCTGCTCGTCGAAGCTCTGAAGTTCAGGCCGCCAATAGGCTTTGCTGGACGCCTCACTTCGGACGTCATAGACCTGAAGAAGGATGCAGTCACTCCAGTTGTTGCTCCCGTTAGGGTGCTCAGCCTGAGATTTGGTGTGAGGGCTTACAACACAGCGGAGAGGATAGAGGAGCTTGCCGAAAAAGGAGCGATAAGCAAGGAACTCGCTGCCAATCTTAAAACGAGCTACGTGTTTCTGAAAAGAATGCAGTTCCTCGCTCAGGTTGCCAACATCAGGAGGGGGAAGGAAAAAATCAACCTGCTGAACCTCAAGGAACTGCCAAAGCTCAGGGTCGAGTTTATCAAGGATTCCCTGAAAAGTGTTGCCGAATTCCAGAAGATGGTGGCTGCAAGATATCTGTAACTACCACACAAAGAACTTCTCCCTTTTCCCTATTCTCTTCAGCTCCTGAAGGGTAACGCCGTACTCTGCAAGTTTTACGAGCTGTCGCTGGAATATGCACGCCGTGTAGTAAGCATCCGCCAAAGCAGAATGGCGGTAAATTTCCTCAAGACTGTACTTCTTTATCAGTCCATCCATGTCGTGGTTCTCAGCTCTGCCTTCCTTTCTTGCAATCCAGTGCTCTACCTGGGATATGTCAATACAGTCGAGCTCCAGTCTGATTTTAAGCCTCGAAAAGTGACTTTTCAGTATTTTTGCATCGAATTCTGTGTAACTAACGATTATACTATCTTCGAGCATGTGTTTCAGCCTGCTGGCAATGGACTGAAATTCCGGGGCTTTGCTCACCGCCTTTATGTCGATTCCGTGATACTTTATTGACTCTCCCTTCAGCTTTTTTGGTCTTACAAGGCTGAAGAAGTAATCGCTCAGAATTATTCTGCTCCCGACCATGGGGATGACAGCAATTGCAACAATTTCGTCCTTCTTTGGATTCAAGCCTGTGCTCTCAACGTCAATTACTGAATATCTTGCGGACAGGATGTCGGTCATAGGCTTTCCTGCAGTCTTGCGAGGATTTTGCCTGCCTCCTTCAAAAGCAACTCATCTATCTTGCTCAGCGGACATCCGAGAGTCCTCCTGGTCGTTACGTCTCTGACAACCCTGTACGCCTCTATTGCCTCTTCATCTCTGATTCCTCTCAGCTCCGCAGCCTTTATGGCATAGAGCAGTGCTTTAGCCATATCTCCTTCCTTCCGAGATTCTGCTGCGAAAACTCTCGCCACATCTTCTGCTCTCCTTTCAAGTTCCTCCTCGAACTTCTTCTTCCAGGTAGCATAGGCATCTTTCGGGCCAAAGATATGCCGGGTATCCATGAACCTCAGAATTTCCCATGCAAATTCGTCGGGATGCGAGAACCATTCGTTGATAGTTTCGAACCAGCCATCCATGGAGTTCGAGACATCGATTGGCTGTAGTCCTATCCTCCTTGCGGCGTTGACGAACTTCTGCCAGTCGTCGGCTATCACTCCCATGTGAACTGGCGGGAGAACAGCTTCACCTCTCCCGAAGTCGCCTGCAAGGAATACGCAGCCGTCGAGGGTCAGCTTGGCACATCTCTTCACAATGAGTTCGTAGAGCCCGCAGGCTATCTTTGACATCTCCTCAAAGTCCGCACCGCTCGATATCATATCCTCTATGGATGTTCTCGCCTCGTCCATCACATCCTCGAGCTCATCTATTCCGGCCCTTACGATCTTTCTCGAAATTGATAGGAGAGAAGATGCTGAACTGAGCCTTAGCAGGATGTCTTTCGTTGAAACAACGCCTTTAACATCTCCGTTGCTCATCACAACTATGTGGTTTATGGCGTTCGTGACGATAGCGAGATACGCATCGATGAGACTGTCTGATTCGCTTACGGAGATAATGGGCGAGGTCATGTACGAACCAACACTCTCCTCGAGGTTAACGCCTCTTGCAACGAGCTTCATGAGGTCTCTCTGGGTGAATATACCTACGGGCTTCTTACCATTGACAACCACGACAGAGCCTACCTTGTTCCTGTCCATAATTTGAGCGGCTTCAAGCACGCTCGTTTCCGGTGTGCAGGTTACAGCGTCTCGAGAAACGACATCTGCAACTCTCACGCTGTAGAGCCTGTCGAGACCGTGGCCAGCTTTCTTCGAAAGTTTCAGCAGAGATGAGAGCCTTCTGGACAGGAGGCTTGTAAAGAAGTCGGCAAACTTCTGGTTTGAGTTGAATATCTTCAGAAAGCTATTCCTCCTTATGAGGTAGCAGACCGAATCCTCGAGCGCTACGGCCGTAAACCGCGGAGGGTTTCCACTTAAGGCTGAAGCAACGCCAAATAAGTCTCCCTCAGTTAGAACTTCATTCGTCCCATCTCTCAGCTCCACCCTTCCGCATTTGACGATATAGACGTACTTTAGAGGCTTGCCCCCCCTCCTGAATATGGTAGCTCCTTTTCGGAAAATTTCGGATTCGAGGCCCCTGATTATTTCGGCAAGTTCGTCGTCATTCAGAAATGAGAAGGGCTTTTGATTTTTGAAGTACTCGAAGGGGGGCAGCACCTCAATCATTGTGATTAATCGTTGTGGTTTGCTATATGAACTTTGCCTCCGACAGGTGTCGTAAAAGCTTATTAACTCCATACTAAATCAATTACGTGGAAGAGATCGGCAGAATCAGCAGATTCCTCAGCGGGCTGCTGAGACACTTTCCTCACAAATTCGGTGTTAAAGTAGATTCGGAGGGCTGGGCAAGTCTCGAGGACGTGGAGAGAGTGATTAAAGAGAGGTACGGTGCTGGAATGGACATAATCAGGCACATCGTGAATAACGATCCAAAAGGGAGATTTGAGATAAAAGATGGCAGAATCAGGGCGAGGTACGGCCACAGTATTGCCATCAACACGAGATGGAGTGAGGATGGCAGCATCCCACCAAAGCTCTACCACGGAACGAGGCCAGAGGTGGTTAAATCCATTATGCAGCACGGCTTGCTGCCCATGCGCAGGTTAGAAGTTCATCTGAGCGGAAGCGTTGAGGAGGCCATAGATGTTGGCAGGAGGCACTGCCCGAAACCTGTCGTGCTGGAAATCGATGCTGAGGGGATGATGGGGGAAGGGATTGAGATAAGGAAGAAGGGTAGTGTCTACACAGCAGATTTCGTCCCACCGAAGTTCATACGGGTTTTAAAGAATCATGAAAACTCTGTATACTATTCTCATTCTCCCCATTGACAGTTCCAAAACAACTTACAAAGTCCAGAGCAAAGCTAAGTACTGCAGGCATTCCAGGAAAAGACTATATTCTTCTCAGCCCAATTAAGAACATGCTCGAAATTAACGGTGTGCCTGTTGAGGATACATACTGCGAGGCATTTGAGGGAATCTACTCGAGGATTATCGTCACGGCAAAGCATGGCTGGTTACTCAAAAAAGCCGCCTACGGCGCAACTGCTCTACCTTCAACCGTCTTCGGCGAGTCTGAAGGCGGTATCGAGGCGTGGCTCTCTCCAGAAGAGACGCCGGACGGAAGAGTTGGGGCAATTCTTCAGATATGGGTCCCAAAGACAAAGAACTTCATGGATAAGCTGATGCGAGAAATGGGAAAGCGAATACGGCAGGGGATACTCGTCGTTCCTACAACGAGAGTCTTCAACGCGACGCAGAGCGACACCAGCTTTGATGCGGAAATAAACGTCGGGCGATGTGGTGATGGCTACGAGTGGGAAGAAGAGTGCTGGGGAAGAAAGGTTGTTGTAGTCCCCATAATGTTCGGCGAATTTACAATAGAGCGCTACATAGGCTATGCTGAGGGCGTTGCTGGAGGAAATGTATGGTTCTTTTGCGAAAGCGAAGAAGCGGCGCTTGAAGCTGGAGAAGCGGCTGTAGAGGCATTGAAAAAGGTTGAGGGAGTTATAACATCCTTCGATATATGTTCCGCAGGCTCGAAAGTTGAGACGAAGTATCCCGAAATAGGCCCCACGACGAACCACTACTACTGTCCGACGTTGAAAGGCAAAATTCCGGATTCCAAGGTTCCTGACGGCGTAAAATCTATCCCCGAAATCGTGATTAATGGTGTAAGTCTTGAAGCTGTCGAGAAGGCCATGTACGTCTGCATGGATGTTGCAAGCAAGGTTGACGGTGTGGTAAAACTCTCTGCAGGGAACTACGGAGGAAAGCTCGGGAAATACAAGATCTATCTGAAAGATCTGGTTGAGAAGTTCGAGCAATGATTTGAGATTTTGTTTCATTGAATTTTTTAAAATTTATTAAAAATAATAAAAGAATCTTATTTCCTTTTCTCCCTCGGCATGCAGATTATTTCCCTTATCTGCATGTCAAAGAAGTTGTTCATGTGCGCCGGCCTTACGACAACGGCGGTATCGGCTCCGCTACTCCTTCCCCCAACCGCGACTACTTCCTCGATGGGTATCGCCCCGCTATCGGCAGCCATTATCGTGATCTCTACACAAACCTTGAGGCCGTGACCGAACAAAGCACGCAGAGCTTCCGCAATAGCCTCCGTTCTGCTCGCTCCACCAAGCTTTCTGCTTATACTCCTTTCGAGGCCGGACAGGATGTGTGACTGCCTGACTATCGTCACACCCTCTTTCCTGAGCTTCTCCTCTATCTCTGGGTGCATTGAGTCCTTGCCCTCCTCGTAGAAACCTCTGTGATAGGTGACAACAACAAGCTCCAAGCCTGCGCTCCTCGCAAGCTCAAGAGCTTTCATTGCCGTCTCGCCCGTCGAAGAAGCGACGACAAGGTACTTTATACCAAGCTCTCTGGCTCTTTCCACTGCGAGCCTGAGCGTGTCGTCGGTATTTTGCTCGCCGGGCTTTTCGAAATAGACTATTTTCTTTTCCATCATACACTTACCCCCTGCGTTGCCATTATCATGAACAGTATCGAAAGCAGCATGAGAACGATTGCGAGGATTAACGCGTACACAGCAAAGCGCGACTCGCCGAATACTATGGGGATGGGGCCGATGAGGATGACGCCGCCACCCTTAACGTCGATCTTTCTCCCTTCTCTTTCTCTGTCGTGTTTTTCCCATTCCTTCCATCCTTCCCACTCATCCTCTTCAATTTCCTGTCTTCTTCTATCCACGTCTTCCCACTCATATGGAGTGGGGGGCTCGTAACTTTCCGTGAGACCTCTGAACACCATGTAGAGGCCGAGAAGGATAAGCGCTACAGCTACGATTTCGAGCATGCTACCACCTCGTGAAGGAGTAAGCGAGGAGAAGCATCACAACGGCCATAACTATCCCCAGAAACGCCATCTCCGGCGAGGAGCCAATTACTATTGGAATCGGGCCGATTATTACGACTCCTCCTACTTCAGCATGTTCCGAGAGGCTCGAAAGGGCGAGCATGGCAAACCCGAGGGACATTATCACGAGACCCATGAAAATCTTGTCAGGACGCATAGTTTTTCTTTGCTTGAATTGCATAAAGCTTTAACCGTTACATTTTTCTATAACGATACGGGAAGAGATTCATGTGCCTTTCCAAGCGTGAAAGGGAGTTCATAGAGGACTGGCTTTCATACATCGAGGGAGAAATAACTCTCATGCAATTCGTTGAAAAGTGGAAGAGCGAAAGCAAGGACTGGAAGGTTTACATGCGCGTCTTAAGGCACAGAATTTCGAAGAAGTACGATGCAATGCTGAAAGATTTGCTTCTGATGAAGAAGTTTCTGGATTTGGAGAGACATCCGTAAAATCACTCCTTTACAAGCTTCGCAACAAAAAATCCAGAGCATTCATGGCGGTGAGGATAAAATCGCCTTGCCTTCTTCATTTCATTGCTGAACCTGATGTCTCCGACCTTTGTAAGGGCGGGGTCGCCCCACTCAATTTTTTCAAGCCTCACGGGATGGTTATCGAGGGCCCACTGGATTACCATCTCGTTCTCTTCAGGCGTTAGAGAGCACGTTGAGTAAACGAGGGCTCCGCCGGATTTCAGACTCCTGATTGCTGAATCGATCAAATCACGCTGCAAACCGGAGCAGAAGAGTATGTCTTCCTCGCCTCTGCTCGTCTTTCTGCTCGGGTCTTTGTGGATTATGCCCTCCCCACTGCAGGGGGCGTCGAGCAGGATTTTATCCGGTTTAATCCCGATTTTGTGAAACTTCGCAGCGTTCATCTGCACGACAGCAGCATTCAGCACACCCATGCGGTGGATGTTGTCGATGAGGGGTTGGATTCTGTCTGGATTAGCTTCGATGGCCAGAAGCACACCCCTGTTACCCATTAGTTGCGCGAGAAAAGTCGTCTTCCCGCCAGGCGACGCGGCAAAGTCAACAACCACATCGCGTGATGAAGGGGAAAGGGCAAGCGGCGGAATACAGGAGGCTTTATCCATGACGTAGTAGTAGCCCATGAGATATTCAGGTGTGGCTCCTATCGAATACGGTTCTCCAACGACTTTATAGCAAAAAGGCACCTCTGTCTGCTCTACGACAAATTTTCGCTTCTCAAGCCTCCTGATGAGCTCTTTCTCTTCGATTTTCAGCGTGTTTACCCTGATGTACTTTGGTACCCCTTTTTCCATCGCTTCTATAAGCTCTACTGCCTCGTCGCCAAATATGCCAAACCATCTCCGGATTATGAACTCATCGTAGCCGTAGCACTCTGCAAGCTCTCTTGAGAGATGTGTGGAGGGAAAGTCGAGCACATCCATGCTTTACTTCTTCATTTCCCTGTCAAAGAATGGATTCTTACCTGTCGATGAGAGGGGAATTCCCATTACGACGTCTGCTTTGGCAATGCCAAGAGCCTTTGCGATAGTTCCGATGCGGTACATTATTCGGTTATCGACGTTTATCATGGATGCGAGCTTGACGGCTGAGCCTATTGCTATACCCAAGTCGAGCAGTTTGAACATGCAATTCGGGCCAGCAAAGTCCCTCCCCTGCCTTCTGCCAGCAGCCTGGAACTCCTCGCAGCTTGCATATCCGCATGCTCCGCAGTTCAGCTTTAATGGCTTGCCGCCATTGACACCGATGAGCAGGATGCCCGAAGCGACTTTTACACTTTCCCCATCTCTAATGAATCCTTTAATCCCGCTCTTATTACCGTGCTCTATCATGGCATTCGCAATTCTGTCCTTGTCCTCTCCATCAACGTAAATGATTTCGATGTCGTCCTCGCCCTTCGATTTTGGGGCGGTTCTTGCAGAAATTGACATCAAATAAGCCGCAACCTTTACAGCCTCTTTTCTGAAATCTTCTTCTCTTTCTATCATCCCCGCATAGTTACACTTCAAAAACTTAAACTTCACGTTTTAGATATTTAGTTGGGGGAGAGGTTGATGGATAGGGTGTGGAAATACGTATTGTTTGTTCTGTTGGTGGCCGGAGTGGCAATAGCGGGCTGCGCTCAGGAAGCGGTTAAAGAGCAGGTTGCTGGAGAGGATTTAACAGTTAAGAACATTTCTCCTGTTGAAGCCTTTGAACTCATACAGAAAAATAAAGGAAACCCTGATTTTGTCATACTGGACGTGCGGACTCCCGAAGAGTTCTCGCAGGGTCACATAGAAAATGCAATCAATGTAAACTACTATTCGAAGACTTTTGAGAACGAATTGAACAGGCTTGACAAAAATAAAACCTATCTCGTTTACTGCAGGACCGGACATAGAAGTGGGCTTGCAGTGGAGGTTATGAAAGAACTTGGCTTTAAGAAGGTTTACAACATGATGGGTGGAATCGCTGAGTGGGAGGCAAAGGGGTTGCCGGTTGTGAGATAAACTATAGAGCCCCGAGCATGAAGGCTACAAGCCCGATGGCGAGGGCCAGAAGGCTGCGCTTTCTGTAAAGCCTGATATCTTCCTTTTTGACACCTCCTCTGACGAGGTTATATGAAACAGAGAGAAGCAGGACATCGGTAATAAGAACGGGTAGAATGTACTTGACGTCGAAGAATTCGGGGATAAGAAGCGGGGGGAGGACACTCAGCCCAACAGCGGTGGTGAACAGAACGGCAGACAGCTTTGCTGCGGTGTTTACTCCCTTTGTCCTCGCTATGGTCTTGACATCCCTCAGCGCGTCCCCTTCAACGTCTTCTATCCCTTTCATTATTTCTCTGCCAACGCCGGAAAGGAAGGCTATGAAGGCAAGTAAAGCAGAGGATTCTTCTATCCTTCCAGTAGCGACGACGCTGCCGAATATGAAGGGAGCAGCCATTGAAAATGCAATGTAGACGTTTCCAGCGAAGCCGAACTCCTTCAGCTTGACGTCGTAGATGTAGCCAAGGAGTGTGATGAAGAACGCAAGAAGAAACGCTTCAACGCTTATCAACCACGCTGCAGCAAAGCCTGCGGGAGCGAGAATGGCGAAGAGTAACAGCGCATGACTCCGCTTGAGTTCACCCCTCACGAGAGGTCTGTCAAACCTTTTGTTTGCAGCATCAACCTCGTAGTCGTAGTAGTCGTTCAGGGCGAAGGCCGAAGCCTGAAGGAGGCAGGCAGTCAGCATTCCAAGCACTGCATCTCTATCTGAGAAATCAAAACCTGCGGAAACAATCATGCCGGCTAGGACACCGGCAGCGTACATCAGGCCGTGTTCGAAGCGTAGAAGGTTCCACACAGCCTTTACTTTGCTCTTCATGCCTCAGCGTGTACAATTAATTTGTACGATTCTACCGCCTGGGAACTGTCTCGATGAACGCTTCTACGCCCTTCTCGTAGATGACGTTGCCAACCACTATTACATCTGCAAACTCAAGCATCTTTTCTGCCTTCTCCCTCGAATCTATTCCTCCGCCGTATATGAGAACCGCGTCGTCGAGCACATTTTTAACTTCTTTTACGACTTCAGGGTCACCGAAGGTTCCACTGTATTCGATGTATATCGCCTTCAGTCCCAGCATGTACTCGCCAACGACGGCATAGCTTGCGGCCTGCTTTGCGTCTATGTCGCATTTGGACTCTGTAACCTTTGCAACCGCAGACTTGGGGTTGAGGACTATGTATCCTTCGAAGAGGACCTCCTCGAGCATCTTCTTGAACTCTGCAAGCCTGCCGTAGTTGAGCTCGACCCACCTCGCGTGCTTTCCGGTTATCCACTCTCCGTTCCTCGCATTCAGAACGATAGGAATGTACAGGTAGTCCGCATCGTAAAAGACGGCACTTGGTGAGGAAGGTTCGAGAATCGTCGGCAGACCGTAGTCCTTCACGGCTTTAAAAAGCTCCATTGCTTTCTCGTACGTAACGTTCTGCGTTCCCGAAATCATCACAGCATCCGTTCCACTCTCTGCAACGGCTTTCACAAGCCAGTTGGGGTTCTCTCTGTCTGGATCGAGCTTCGTTATGTGTTTCCACTTTTTCAGTTCCCGTATGGCTTTCATGAAAATCGTGGAAATGGCTGCACGAGAATAGAAAAGGATTTCGGTGTAGATGTGCAGAATGTTTGAAGAGTGTACAGTTTTCTGCGCGCATAGGCTATGCTGGAAGTTTTGTGGTTGCCAGCAGATTTTGCGTATTTTGTAGTCAATGATTTCTGCGAATACCTCGTGAATGCGCTAAACAAACTCCTGCTTATCCCAATAGTTTAAATGGGGCATCTACCAGCGCTATGGCGGGTGTATCCTTGATTTACAGGTCGCGAACGGCGGGCACAAGATTTTTATATCAATTTTGTGGTGGGTGTATTTGGGGTCTGACCCAACTTCAGCAAATCCCGCCTTAGCTCAGCTGGCAGAGCGCGGGCCTGTAGTTTGCCTTGCTCCCTGCAAGGGGGCAGAGAGCCCGTGGTCCCCGGTTCAAATCCGGGAGGCGGGACTTAACTTTCCTACACTCTTTTGGCTTGTTAGTCAGGTAATTGTTAGTGTAATCATCCCAATATTGCCTGTGATCTATGTGAGCACACCCATATGGGGATAGCATCATAGCCTGCTTGAGTATTTTTCCCCTTAAATTTATTATAATAAGTATGAATAGCTATCTAACAGTCTTCAGTAGCTCATTTAGCAGTGTTAACACTCTCTCCCCCTTCGGAGTTAAGTTGTATTTTTTGTTTTTGTCGATTAGGTTTAACTCCATTAAAGCTTTCAGATGTCTATCCAGTATCGCTGGATTAAGTTGGGTTTTGAACATCAACTGAGAAAAGCCCAGTGGTTCGTCGTGCAGCGATAGCAGAATTGAATACACTCCATTACGTCCCAGCACTTTTAAGGGATTAGGACCATTGTTTTTGGAAACGACATCAATATTACTTTCCTCCTTAGCTTTTGGCATACAAAAACCTCCATGAATTTTATTTTCTATATGCTATACTTTTGGATGTGGTATGGCTAAGCTAATACCATCAAGCTAATTTTAAACTAATAAAATTTATGGTGTAAATTTTAATCTTACAGACACTAAATTGCTATTTAGTAATTAATTTTTAGGTATTTGGTACGTTACGAGGTGACTTCTCTGAAAGTTATAGAACTGTTATCAAACCTTTTGGTTAACTTTGCGGAATGACAGTCGGTTCATGCATTTAGTTTAATTGTACTTCTTTTCCGCGAAATCTGGATATACTTTAATAAGTTGTGTAAGTAGCTGCATTAAATTACAATTTTGTAATTAATACTTATATGTAGTAAATGATAACCATGATGAGAAACTTTTTATAGTTGCTATAGTCATAATGGTAATGAGAGGGGTGATACCGTGGATGGTAAGGGTGGCATGGGTCTTAACAGTATAAGGGCAAAGCTGCTCGCAGGGTTTGGAATCGTCATCGCCCTTTGCTTCGTCATTGGAATCACGTGCTACAGTAATGCCGTGACATCAAGCGATCTCGGCGCAAAAATGAGCCAGAAAGACTGGCCGGCAGCGAATGCAGTGATGATGCTAAAAGCACTGGAACAGGAGAAGCTTTACTGCGTGCATGGTTACCTGCTGGAGGGTGACGAGACGTTTATTGAAAAGTTGAATGAGGTTTACAACGAGGAGCAAAAGCATCTGGAGATAATTGAGGAATCCGGGGCATTTTCGTCTGACGAAATAGCAGAGTTGAAGAGTTTGAATGCTAAACTGGATGCTGCCATCAATGACATAATTGAGGCGCACAAGGCTGGAGACGATGGGAAAGTTGAAGTTATAATGGAAGAACGGCTCGACCCGACTTCAGAGAACCTGATAGGACTGCTTGAAAGAATGGATGAGGAAATCGATGAACACATGACCGAACACACTGCCGAAATATACAGCACGGCATCCAAGGCCGAAACAACGGCTCTGGCAGTAACAGTGCTTGCTGCGGTTGCTGGTATTGGCGTGTCACTTTTTGTTTCTGCTAGGATAAGCAATGGAATAAAAGAAGTTGCAAGTGTAGCTGAAAAAATAGGAAAAGGTGATTTTGGGGCACGAGCCACTATTAAGAGCGGAGATGAAATTGGCCTGTTAGCGGAGTCGATAAACCGCATGGGTGAAGAAATTCAGAGACATGTAAGTGCGATAGAGAGTATGCGAAAGGAACTTGTTGAAATCTTCAAAAAGTTCCCGAGGCCCGGGTACGTTTACTTCATAGATACGAATGGTGTCCTCAAGTACGCGAACGATGCATTTGTCAAGGACTTTACAGGTTATGAAAAAGCTGAAGATATTATCGGAAGAAGGCTATCTGAAGTTCTTGGAATTAAAACTATCGCAGAAAAAGTTCTCGAGACTGGCAAGGCAGTAATTGGCAAAGAGATTGTAGCAAATAAGAAGGATGGTACGAGCATACCATTGCTTATCTCTGGTATCCCGGTCCGGGCAAATGGTAATATCATCGGAGCTCTTGGCTTCCTTGTTGACATAACAGAACAGAAGAGGAAGGAGAAGGAAATCCAGGAAATAATCGACGGTGTTGCAATGCCTCTCATGAAGATAGACAAGGATTACAACATCCAGATGATAAACAAAGCCGGAGCGGAACTTGTGGGCAAGGCACCAGAAGAGGTTGTGGGAAGAAAGTGCTACGAAATCTTCAACACCCTCGATTGCAGAACGGATGCATGTGCCTGCCATAGAGCAATGCTGAGTGGAAGAGTGGAGAGCAATGAAACGGTTGCAAGACCAATGGGTAGAGAAATACCGATTCTCTACGTTGCTACGCCGGTAAAGAATGAGAAGGGTGAAATCGTAGGAGCTATTGAGTACATTACAGATATTAGCGAGTTGAAGGAAAGAGAAATGCGGATAGAGAACGAAAAGAGGTACGTCGAGGAGGTTGTCAACGCCCTACTCCCAGTAGTCGAGGCTGCAGCAAATGGAGACCTGACAGCGGAAATCGCCATCGAAACAAGAGACGGCGACGCCCTCGACAGGCTCGTCAAAGCATTCGAAGACATGCGTTCAGGCCTCAGAAGCATAATCGAGAATCTCAGTGAGGCAGTCAACAAGCTATCCTCAGCTTCGGAAGAACTCTCAGCAAGCATAGAAGAAATCAACTCCGCCTCAAAGTCCGTCTCGGAATCGGCCCAGAAGATATCTGCTGGAGCTGAAGAACAGACCTCCCTTATAGAAAAGGCAAACAAGCTCATGGAAGAGATCTCAGGCATTACGGAAGAGACCGCAAGCAGTGCTGAAAGCGTGCTCAACATTGCAATGGAGGCCGAAAAAATTGCAATGGAGGGTGTTGATTCTTCAAACAACGTCATAAGGAACATGGACAGCCTTGCTCATGCCAACCAGCTCGTAACACAGGAAGTCGATGAACTTGTGAAGAAGGCAGAACAGATTGGAGAGATCGTGGACATAATCACAAAGATTGCAGAACAGACCTCGTTGCTCGCACTCAACGCCAACATAGAGGCAGCAAGAGTTGGAGAGCAGGGCAGAGGATTCGCAGTTGTCGCCGGAGAAGTTGGCAAGCTTGCAAATGAAACTCAGGAATCTGCGAAGAGCATTGCAGCCCTCATTAAAGAGATACAGGACAGCATGCACAAGCTTGCCGAATCTGTCCAGAATTCTAACATGAAGACGGAAGATGCGGTTAGAAGCGTCAGCGACATAGTGGAGAAGATAGAGAAGATAAGGGAAGTTATAGAAGAGACGGCTACAGGCATGAGAGAGATAAAGAGAGCCATGGACGACCAGGCCAACGCTGTGCAGAACCTTGCTTCTCTCTCCGACAGAGTCTACCAGGTTGCACTTGAGAACGCCAGAGAAGTTGAGAACACCGCCGCTGCAGCAGAGGAACAGGCTTCGAGCATTGACGAGATAACGAGAGCAGCAGAAGACTTGTCGAGGATGGCTGAAGGGTTGCTTAAAATCGTGCAGCGCTTTAAAGTGGAGTAAGTACTGAAGGGTGAAAACAGCCATGGCCGGCGTGGACAAGGTCGTCAAGTTCAGGCTTGGAAACGGATTTTTTGCAATTTCCGTCAACGATGTCAAGGAAGTAGTCAAGGTGCAGAACATTACGCGGATACCCAATGCTCCTCCGCATGTGGAGGGAATCATGGATCTGAGGGGAGAAGTTTGTACGATAATAGACCCAAGGGTAATACTGAACGTGAATTCGACGGATGTCAACGAGGACAAGCAGCGAATAATCGTACTCGATGTTGGCAAGAGCGTCGGCATTAAGGTTGACGAGGTAATCTCAGTCGATGATGTCCTGCCTGATCAGCTCGAAGATGCAACGGAACTCGGAGACTATGCAAAGGCCATAATAAAGGACAGGATAAATGACAGGGTTGAGCTCGTGCTCTGGCTCGATGTGCACAAGCTTGTTGATGGTTGATTCTTTTAAATTTTTTATTTATTTAATTTTTATTTATTCTACAATTATGGTTTGGAGTGGAAGATATGGAGTAGCTGTGGATGGAAACTTGTTGAGGTTCGGGAAGGGTAAAAGTGGGCTTTAGCTTATTGCTGATTAAGATCTCACTTTAATCTCAATCTCAATCGTAATTGCAGCATGGATTGAGGCAAACGTAACGTTGAAAATGGCCGAATCAATGCTGGCGAAAGGTATTTGAAGATTCGAGCCAATTTGTAAACGTGAAAGTAACCGGGGTAAGACATGAAAAAGAAGATACTGATGAAGATTTAAGTTTAAAGGAAACTTGAAGGAAAGGAGATGAAGATGGAAGCTGCTTGGATTGTGAAAGGTATCGAGAATGTGGTCAAAGCGAATCCCAAGAGACTTGAGAGTTTACTTAAAGACCTTAAGAAGGACAGGGAGTTGTTTGAGGAGATTGTTATTTCTGCATACGTGGATGGGCTGATCAGTCTATCCAAAGCTGCGGAATTACTCGAAGTTACGCGAGATGAACTGGTCGAGATTCTTAAGAGAAAGGGGATTCCCCTAAGGGTTTTGAGTAAGGAAGATGTAGTAGCTGAAGCAGAGGCAATCAAATGGTTTTAGTCGATAACACGGTTCTTTCAAACTTTGCAAAGGTGAACAGGCTGGATCTGCTTAGGAGAACCCTCGAGAAGGTATATGTAACAGAGCAGGTTTTGGAGGAGTTTAAGTTTGGTGCTATGAGGGGAGTTCTACCTGTTGTATCTCCTGATTTTGAGGTGTTAAAGCTGGAAGGAGAAGAGATTGAGCTTTACAATTCATTAAGGGTGAAGTTGGGAAAGGGAGAAGCATCTTGCTTAGCCATTGCAAAGAACCGCAACATGAAATTTCTAACAGATGATTCAGATGCGAGAAAAGTTGCAAACATTCTGGGAGTTCCCGTGTCTGGAATCGTTGGTGTTCTTGTTCGTTGCATTGAAAAGAGTGTAATCTCCAAAGAAGAGGGAAACCAAATTCTAAAAGAGATGATCGCAAAGGGTTTTTATTCCCCGATTTCCGATTTAGAGGAGATTGGGTAAGTTCAATACAACTCACAAATTGAACTCCGATCGAAGAGATAGGGCAATAGAGAAATTAAAGAAGCTTTAAAATCGACCAGACCTGATACAATCCAAACATTGCTGTGGGAATCAAAGCTGGAGTGAGAACCATTCGGAAGAGACGATCGCAAATTTGGCGGTTGCAGTTAGATTTCAGTCGAATCTCTGTACATTGTGCTGTTTGGCTCAGTGTACACCGTGAAGTCCTGAGATCTGGAAGGCTGATTGCCGTAAATATGGCAATCGTAACATATTCCTCTTTTGCACGCTATACACGTTTCCGCATTCAGGAACAGTGGTTTTGAGAGAATATTGTTATCCAGCCCGTATATCTCGTTATAATGTTTCCACTCCACAATAAAATCCCCGTGGAAAGCTGGTGTATCCCAGTCATTCTTTGGCTTGTTCCAGATTGCGTTCGCGTAATCATAGGAGTCGTTGTGGCAGTGGTAGCAGGAGAGTCTGTATGCAGCATGGGTGGTTTCGTCGAACACGGATGGATGTGTTACCGACAGATCTTCAAGTTTAAGGAGAACGAAAGTTCTGGAACAGATTTCTTAGGAATTCTATTAGTCTGTTCAGAGCTGGGTGAGCTTTATGGCTGTCTATAACTATCATTAGATTGAAACATGTTAATACGATCGTGACACGTTTCCGGACGGCTCAGATTCTATGTTTATGTTTATATTGTAATTATAATTATAATTATCTGAATGACAACCACCACACCGAGCGTATCCATAATTATTGTGACACATGTCACAGCTACTTGACTCGTAAGCCGTATGTCCAGCAGCCTCGTGGCACCCCATACAGAGATCTCCGCTAAATGTCCGTGCTTTATTTTCAGTCTGGTTCATAAAGGCACGATGTCCATCTTCATTACCCCAATAGCCGCTGCCGCTTATTACACCGTAGGGGTCTTTTGTCTTGCCATATCCATGACAGGTGGTACATCTCAGAGCTTCTGCAGCGTGAACACTCGTGGAGTTCGTGTCGCCAACGACGCTATCGAGATTGTACGTTGTGCTGTCTGAGGGGTGCTCGCTTGCGTACTTTGCAACGTTGTGGCATTTGGTACAGTACGTGCTGTTAACCCACTGTGACCTGTACGACGGTGGTATATAATGGTACCTTGTGTGTCCCCAATAGTTGTCTATTGGCCAATCGTGGTCTTTGCCCCCCATCGTCCAGTATCCATAGGTATTCCCTCCATAGTCGTCTGAATCTATCTCAATTGGTGAGTGTGTGGAGTAGTTGTATGGAGTGCCAGTAGTGCCGTTCACCAAGGCGTCGTATATGTTCTTGTGGCAGCTTATGCAGTCTATATCCTTTAAAGCTATGAATTCATGCTTTGCTCCGGTTTTTGTGAAGTTGACTTCATATGTTCGTGTCCCATTGTAGTTGAAGTTCGTTAGAGTCCAAGAACTGGAGTACTTCGTGTAGCTTATATTCCAGAAGTATTTGTAGTCCAGTTCGATCGAATAGTTCGTGTGGCACGCAAGACAGGCTTCGTTTTCTCCGACACACAGATCGCAGTTTAAAGAGAGTTCAACAAATTTTTTGTGAGCGGAATAATCACTTCCATAGTTAGTTTCGTTGAATGGATAGGCCGGAGGGGCGTGCTTTTCAACCCATGTATCGTTATAATACGTCGTTTCCCACCTACCACTTGACGCATTGTAGTAGTTAGCAACTCCACCATGACAGTCCAAACAGCGGGGAGTGTAGGCAGCATGGCTCTGATTGCCCACGAATATTCCACTTGAGTTGTGTTCAGCGTAGGTTATTACCTTTCCTTCAGAGGTTTTTTTGAGTCTATGGCATTCCTCGCACTTGAAATTGGAGTGAATCGCTGAATGCCTGAGCTGATCCGCTATTTGAGGATGGCAGGAGGTACAGTTGATGTCGTTTTCATTACCGCTTATGTCCACGATTTCATGAGAACCCTGAAAGAATGAGACTACGTTGGTTGATGCAAGTAGCAGCAACGCGGCAATTCCAAACATCAGTGGGATAATTAGCCCTTCACCCCTCATTGTATCACCTCGTAACTACCTTTTTTGGTCTTATCCGGCACGAATATGTGGTATGTCCGGTTTTCAACGGCGCTAATGCTTTCAATATCCCAGTACGACTGCGAAGACGTGTAGGTGTCATTCACGACAATTTTCACCTTTATGGCTGAGGTAAAGTTCATTGTAATGTTTACAGTCGTATGGCAGGCAACACAGCTCTCACTCTCCTTGTAGAGCAGACTGGAGTTGGTGGATTGTATAACAAAGGAGTAGTGTGATGCATTAATTCCGGTATCGTTTCCGGGATTTGAAGCAAAGTCGCTTTGTCCAAAACCTCCTGCAACGGGGGCGTTAAATGGGTTCGTCGAATTAAAGTGGCAGTAGCCGCAGTTAACGATCGTTGCTGCATGCGCTTCTTTTCCTGGCGTGGCAGTGGTGTAATCACCAGTAACACTTGCGTAGGTTATGCTTGAATTTGCACGATGGCACACGAGACATTCGCTGCCATCCAGTCCAGCCTTTCCATCAACCATCGAGTGATTTGCGCTGTGCTGCAGCTCTTCGTATATGTCAGCATGACACTTAACACATGGCACACTCTTCTCGTAGCTTAAATTGTACCAGACATGCTGTCCGGCGAAGAGTGATGCGGTTGAGGGAAGGACAAGGACACCTAAGGCGAAAAGGATTACGGTGATCAAGAAGATTTTTGGAGCATCAATACTCATAATAACAATTCTGATTATATCTACTTAAGCTTTGCCAAACCCGCACATGATGTATAAGGGTGGCAAATTTTGTATTAGGCTTTTATAGTGTTGTTTTAAATAAAATGGAAAGGCTAAGTAACTTCCTTCATCATCTTTTCAAGTTCAAGCGCGAAGGAGAGTATGGCATTCTCCTCGAAGTAGTTGCCGATTACCTGCATTCCTACAGGCAGACCTTTAACGAATCCTATGGGCATTGATAAGGCTGGCAGACCTGCGAGGTTAATTGGGACCGTATTGACATCCATCTTGTACATGGTCAGCGGATCTGCGAGTTCACCAATCCTGAATGGCAGTGATGGCATTGTTGGTGAGATAAGGAGGTCATAATCCTTGAATGCTCTCTGGAAGTCGTTCTTTACAAGGGTTCTGACTTTCAGAGCTTTGAGGTAGTACTTCCCGTAATAGCCCGCTGAGAGAGCATAGCTACCGAGCATTATTCTCCTCTTGACTTCGCTTCCAAATCCCTCTGCTCTGACCTTTGAGAAGTACCTCGTCCAGGAGTCGAGTTGGGGCAGAGCGTAACCATAGCGAACGCCGTCATACCTCGCGAGGTTTGATGAAGCCTCACCCATTGCGATTATGTAGTATGCAGCGAGGGCGTACTTGAAAGAAGGCATGGAAACTTCGCCAACCTCGCAGCCCATGCCTTTTATTACCTCAACAGCCTCCTCGAAGCATTTCATGACATCGTCGTTGCCACCCATCTCGCTGATTACGCCAATTCTGAACTTCCTGAATTTTGGTGTAAATACGAACGGCTTTCCTGCATTTGTCGAATCTCTTTCATCCTTACCGGATATAACTTCGAGAAGTAAAGCAAGGTCTTCAACGCATGAAGCCATGGGCCCTATCTGATCCAGCGAATTCGCGTACGGTATCAGGCCGTACCTCGAAACGAGACCATATGTGGGTTTTAAGCCGACGACACCGCAGAAGCTCGCAGGGCAGCGAATGCTTCCACCGGTATCACTTCCCAGGGATAAAACTGTCTCACCTGCAGCGATCGCCGCACCGCTCCCTCCGCTGCTCCCTCCTGCAACTCTGTTCTCGTCATGGGGGTTCCTTACGACTCCAAAGTAGGATGTCTCTGTCGTTGTCCCCATTGCAAACTCGTCCAGGTTTGTTTTGCCTATGATTATTGCTCCTTCCTGCTTAATTCTCTCAACGACGTGTGCATCAAAAACGGGAACGTAATCTTCGAGGATTTTTGAGGCACACGTAGTTCGCATACCCTTCGTTGAGATGTTATCCTTAACTGCGATGGGGATGCCTGCAAGCTTCCCTTCAAGCTTGCCCTTATCGTACTCCTCTGCAAGCTTTAACGCGTCGCCGTTTACAGTTATGTAGGCGTTGAATTTGCTTTTTTCAATTCTCTCGAGCATCTCAGCAACAAGATCGTAGGCCTTCTCGCTTTCGAGTCTCTGCTTCCACTCCGCTATGCTTATCTGGCCTTTTCCGCTCATTCGACCACCCTCGGGCCCTTGAAGTAACCGTCTTCAATGTGCTTTGCGTTCTTCAATGCCTCCTCTCTCGAGAGACACGGCTTTGGAACGTCATCTCTGAATACGTTACTTATGGGGAGCACGTGAAAAGTCGGTTCAACGTCTTCGGTAACCTCATCGAGGATATTGAAGTACTCGAGAATGCTCTGAAATTCTTTTCTGAAATTTTCAACCTCTTCGGGTTTAATCTCTATTTTTGCAAGACCTGCAATCTTGTAAACGTCCTCTTCAGTAATCATGGTTTGAACTTTGAGTGATTGAATAAAAAGCTTGGCGTAAGGTTTATCTTCGCCGCGACCAATGAAAACACAGATGTCGTGCATATTCTGCAAGTACTTCGCGAGCTGCGGTGGTATGGCAGAGATCTGCGGGCACTTCGAGCTCAAAGACAGTCCAAAGCAAAACAGGCCAAATAGAAAGCTCAAAGACATCGTTGAGAAATCGATGACCATAAGCGAAGCTGCAGCAAAACTCAACATGACCGTGACTGAATTTCTCGAAATGCTTGGTGAAATGGAGAGGCAAGGGAAGATAAAAATCGAGCTGAAGTAGAGAAGTCAAACAAGTTCAAAGTGCACGACCGTTACGAACTCATCATCCCTCAAGCTCCCGTATATTCTCTTTAGGGCTTTTATCAGCTCTTCGACGCTGTCAAACCCATCCTTTATCGCATCTTCGTCCGTAAGCTCTCTAACCCTCTTGATTACGGCCTTGACGACCCTCGCCCTTGCAAAGGGCTCATTGTTTGCAGTAAGATAAACTACTTTTCCAACAGGGTAACTCTTGATGCCCTTCCTCACTGTGGTTCTCTTCTTTCCTTCAAGTATCAGGGGCACATACTCTTTATCAAAGTTTATCGCCGTCATCGTACCATCTCCAGACTTTTTGAAGGGCCTTTAAAAGGAGCTTGAATGGCCTGACTTCCCCTCCCGATTCAATCTCCCACCAGGGCTTGAGCTGGAGGCACTTGGCAATTAAAACCCGCTCTTCCTCTTCGTTTAACTCCGGCCTGTCGGTTCTTGAATAGCAGTACCTTACGAGAGGTCTTGCAACGTCCGAAACGTACTCGTAGAGACTTATGCCGTGGAAGTACTTTTTAAGCCTTCTCCTGTCCACCTCGCCAATGTCTGGTCTGGGCACTTTTGCGTCCTTCTGCAGGCTGTGAAGCAGGTGTATGGCCGTTTCGACTTCAAGGTCTGCAAGCTCATCGTTCAGCCACTCCAGAAGCCTCTTTACGAATTCGGAGTTCAGCTTCTCTACGACGCTCTGAATGTGCATCTTGAGGGCCTTAAGCACAATAACAGTGTGTTCTCCCGACACCTCGTTCCTCTGGGGGGTTATGTGGATAGGGGAGAAGTCGTTTTTCAGCCAGAACCGCAGCAGTTCGGGCGAGACACCAAAGCCCGAGCCAATCCAGTCGAGCTCGTTCCCCGAAGCCCAGTCGATGAGCCTCTGCAATCCAAAGCTGCCTATACCCATCTTCATAACCGACGGATGCGTTGCAATCCTGACAATTCTCACACCCATTAGCTCCGGGAAATCGTAGTCCCAGTAGTGCTTCAGCACGAGGTCGGGGATGATCTGCCCCCTCGGTTTGTATCCGTCTGCCATCTTCTTCATCAGTTCCTCGCCTATCCCTCCTTCAATTGCTATGTGAATCGAACAGACGGTTTTGCCGTTAACGGCAACGCGGAATGGAAAGTGGTTCGGCATGTCTGCAAGTATTACAACGTCTGATGGCCTGTTCCTGTAGTGTGCGAGTACGTATATCCCAAAGAACTCTCTTAACAGTTTCTCGTCGTTGAACATCTCGTCCTTGTCTATCGCCTCGAACGTGAGCCTGCCACGCTTTATCGCCTCTAAATCGTCTTCGTCAAGTTCTGCTGGCTGGGCGTCAAGCAGAAGGACGTCGTAGAGCCACGCCTCGATTGGGTCGCCTTTTCCGTAGCGTATGGGCTCTTCGAGGTGAATCTTTTCAATCTCAACATCTTCATCCATCTCAAGCCTCTTGAGGAACCTTATGCTGAATCCCCTTCCAGCCCCTTCGTAGCCGTGGATGGTGGTGGAGAAGACTATGTACCTCGCTCCCTCAGTGATCTGCCAGAGAACGGGTACGTCGATGCCAGCAGCCTCGTCGACTATTATTATGTCCGCATAGTCCTTCTCAATCATCGCCCTTCTGGGCACGACGTACTCCACTCTTGCGAACTTGCTGTTGATTACCGTAATCAGCCCGTTGCTCTCCTTGACCTTGTAGTTCTTCATACCCTGTCTTACGAGGGCCTTTTTCAAGAATCTAAAGTAGGTCTGAACAGCCTGAGGAGTTGGAGCCACGACCATTATCCTTACCGGCCTCTTCAGTACGCGGTGCATCCTCGAGATCAGATATGGGGTTACGATGCCAAGAACTGCAGTCTTACCTCTTCCTCTGTCTGCTGTGATCACAACGGCTTTTCTCTCCTTCTCCCTGTCGAAGAACGTCTCGAAGAGCTGGAGGACTCTAACCTGGTCCTGTGTCGCACACAGCTTGTAGAGCTTGCGTTTTATCTCCTTCTCTCCAGAGGGGATTTGAATTTCCTCTCTGCTCTGCTCCTCACCGCTGTACTCGTAACGCTTTATGAACTTCCTCTTGTCTGCATTGAAGACTATGATCCCCTCTGCTTCGAGAGTTCTCCTTATGAAACGGCGGTAAAATCTTGGAGTGATATCGTCTACGGTGTAGGGCTCGCTGATGAGCTCTTCGTGCCACTTACCAACAAGATTATTCCACCTTTCGGGATGTGGGCCAATGGCGATGATTATGCCGCCTTCGGCAATTGTCTCGACTATTATACCGAGATCGTTGGGATGAAAGCCTTCGGTCAAATCAAGGAGTAAAGCCGAATGTGTTTCGCCGAGTATGGAGGGCGACTCGCGGTAGTGGACGAACTTGCCATCAAAATACTCCTTCGCCATCTCGATAAACTTATTTCTTCCAACAACGAGCAGCTTCCTGTCGCCGGCAACCTCCTTATAGCTTCGGAAGACTTTTCTGGCGAGTTTGAAGATGCGCCCCTCTAACCCGGAGCAGCAGAGCATTACCATAAAACGGTGCCTGTTCTGAATCGCAATGCTGGCCGCATTTTGCACTTCAGCAAGCAGAGCTTTTACGGTCATCCAACAGAACACGGGCCAGATGAAAATAAAAACGTTTGCTCCTATTTTAAAAATATTGTAAATCGGTAATATATTAACTAACCAAATAAAAAGGTAGAAAAATTCCCTGAGCATAGTATGTATGTGTCCTCTGAAATTCCTATTCCTACCCCCTCAGCCCGTTTCAGACCCTTCAACCCTGCTTTAGCCGTCCTGAGTTATGTGCTGCCCGCCATCATCTACGTTCTCCTGTTTGGAATTGCATGCGTTTTGGTAGGATACGTTAAGAGAAAAAGGAGGTACGGAAAAATTCTGCTCGCGCTTGGACTGCTCATTGCGCTGTCTTCAGCAACTCATCTCTCCTATTTTGTAGTGGAGAACAGAAGAGCGATCCTGCTTCAGAGAGAATATCCATCCATAGCATCCCTTATCTTCGAAGACATGAGGAAAAATCGCGAACACCGCAGGCTACTATATCAAAACCTACGAACCTCTGGGCGAGAAGGAGATTCAACTACTGAGGAGCTATGGAGTGAGGGTGCTGTACAGAACCGAAGAACCGACGATATACCTCGGGCTGATAGAAGAGGCTGAAGTTGAGAATGTAAGGAACCTGCACCTCGTTAAGGACGTTTACAAACCCCCCTCGTCAAGTGACTGGTTGCTGACGACTACCTTTAAAAATTCGTGCAAGCCGCAAAATGTGCGGACAGTGGAACGGGGAGAGCCAACCGTGTTTTACTGCCCATCGCATGCTGCCGGGATGACACAACTTTTAAATATCGTCTATCTCTCTGCCAAGCTATGGGTGAATTCAAGCACATAGTCAGGATTGCCGACACCGACCTCGACGGAAGCAAGAGTGTCATGTTCGCTCTCACCGGAATAAAGGGTATAGGATTGAGGATGGCAAAATCAATAGTAAGCGCTCTCGGCATCGACGGCAGGCAGAAGCTCGGAGAGATGGACGACGAGACAATAGAGAAACTCAGGAAGTTTGTTGAGGAGGACATCGAATCTCTGCCATCCTGGCTTCTTAACAGGAGAAAAGACCCGCACACAGGCAAAGATCTACACCTTCTGAGCAAGGATGTTGACTTTGCGAAGATGGTTGACATCGAAACGATGATAAGAATGAAGTGCTACCGCGGAATCAGGCACGCGAGGGGCAAGAAGGTCAGAGGTCAGAGAACTCGCTCTACCGGCAGAAGTGGTAGAACTGTCGGTGTCATAAGAAGGAAGAAGTAACATCAAGGTGATGATATGGGCGACCCGAAGAAGCACAGGAAAAAGTACGTAACTCCCACACGCCCGTGGGACAAAGTAAGGCTTGAGAAAGAGGCTCAAATAGTAATTAAGTATGGATTGAGGAACAAGAGGGAGCTCTGGAGGTTCCAGAACATTTTGAGGAAGTACAGGAGAGTAGCGAGAGACCTCCTCGCCAAGGTAGACATGCCGGGCAGGGAGGGTGAGTACGCTAAGGCCAAGGCTCAGATGGTCATAAAGAAGCTCATCAGGATGGGTGTGCTCAGTGAAGGTGCAACACTCGACGACATCCTCAACCTGAGCGTCGAGGATTTCCTCGAAAGAAGGCTACAGACCATGGTTTACAGACAGGGACTTGCAAACACAATAAAGCAGGCGAGACAGCTCATAGTGCATGGCCATATAGCTGTTGACGGAAGGCGCGTAACCGCTCCGGGCTACATAGTGGAAAAGGACGAGGAGAGCAGAATAACCTACTACCGCAATTCACCCTTCGCCAAGCGTGAGCTTGTGGCCAAGGCTGAAGCTGAGGCTTAAGGTTAAGGAGGTGTACTGAATGGCTGAAAAGAAGAAGGGCAAGGGTAGATGGGGCATAGCCCATATATTTTCGTCATATAATAACACGATAATCACGATAACCGATATTACCGGCAGCGAGACCATTGCGAGGATAAGCGGTGGAATGATCGTTAAAGCAGACAGGGACGAGGGCAACCCCTATACCGCCATGCAGGCAGCTCTGAGGGTTGCCGAGATGGCAAAGGAGAAGGGAATTGAAGGAGTTCACATAAAGGTGAGGGCTCCGGGTGGAAACAAGCACACAACTCCTGGCCCGGGTGCTCAGGCTGCCATCAGGGCTCTCGCAAGAGCTGGCCTGAAAATTGGAAGGATTGAGGACGTTACGCCAATTCCGCACGACGGCACACGCCCGCCAGGCGGGAAGAGGGGTAGAAGGGTCTAAACGGTGTGGCCATGAGGCTCGAGTTTGTGGAAGATAGTGAATTTAGAGCTGTGTTTATCCTCCGTGATGCTCCCATAGCCTTTGCCAATTCTTTCAGGCGGGCGATGAAGAGCCTCGTGCCTACAATGGCAGTTGATTACGTGGATGTCTACCTCAACACGTCCTATCTCTACGACGAAATACTTGCTCACAGGATAGGTCTGATTCCCCTGAAGACGAACCTTGAAAAGTTTAACATGCCAGACGAGTGTTCCTGCGGCGGAGAGGGCTGCCCGAACTGTCAGGTATCTCTCAGGTTGAATGTGGAGGGGCCAAAACTCGTTTACTCTGGGGATTTTGTTTCTGACGATCCTGAAACTGTCCCCGTCTACGACAACATTCCTGTGGTGGAGCTATACAAGGGCCAGCAGCTCATGATTGAAGCGGTGGCAAGGCTCGGAACGGGCAAGGAGCACTCGAAGTACCAGCCCGTTTCGATATGTGCCTACAAGGTAATTCCACGCATTGAGATATCCGGCGAGTGCAACGGATGCGGGGATTGTGTTAATGCATGCTCCAGAAACGTTCTCGAGGCAAAGGACGGAAAAATAGAGGTTAAGAACATCCTGTCCTGCTCTATGTGCATGGAATGCGTGAATGTCTGTACCGAGGAAGCGATAAAGGTGGAGGACACCAACGACTTCCTGTTCACAGTTGAAGGTGTCGGTTCTCTGCCTGTCAGAACCGTCATGCGAAAGGCCCTCGAAATTCTCAAGAAGAAGGCGGAGGAAATGAACAGCATCCTCGCTCTCGGCTGAAAGCTAAGAGAAGAAAGAAGAGAGCGAGCTCTGAAAAACTTTCAGCTTTGAAATCCATAAGTTTTTATCTGTTTTTATTCTTGAACTTGCTTTTTCAAGAGCTTTACCAAAGGTGTCGAACACCTCTGGCCTTTGCCTCAGCGCTCTCCTTACTCCCTCCTCTACGACCCATACTCCCAGAGGGGCGTAGTAGTCGGGTGTTATTTCCCGTATAACTGTAATCCTCGCCTGCCTTCTCGCCCTCCTAAGATATTCGAGGGCTGGCAGGCGGGCTGCATAGTAACCGCCAGAAAGTTCCGAGTACTCGCTTTTCCTGCCTATACCTTCAGAATCGTAGCCAATCCACGTTGAGTCCGGGCTCCAGAAGCTCTTCCTCAGCCATATCTCCACGAGCTGGAACGAGTAGTTTCCGGGAGATAAAATGACTTCAAAGTGATTTCCGAAGTGTTCGTAGCTGAAGAGCATGCATTCGCCGATGGAATCAAAATCTGCAATCTCCTTCTTTATCTCCTCGCCAAGGATGTCGTGAACAGCGGTAATGCTCCACCTCGTCGGCACGAGCTTTCTGTTGCTTTTCTCTCCCAGCATTCCAACGGAAAAGACCTTCTGGATATAGTACGTGCTGAAGCCGGAGTCGAAAAGAGATTTCACCGCATCAACAGCCTTTGCGTCGTCGTAGTACAGCTTTTCCACCTTCTGAGGTATCTTTGGATTTTCCGCAAGGCGGAAGCGTCCTATCTTTGCCGCAATGCCGATTGGCTGGGCTACGTCGTCGAATACCGGCCTTTTCACGATTTTCGTGATTTCTGCCTCCACATCAACGTGCCTCGTTGATGCAACGGCCTCCTGCAGTTCTATGGTATACCTGTCTGGGTTTGCTGCAGCGTCAACGTCGAGGGGCTTTATCCCCCTCGTTAGGGACATTCTGAGCCTTATGATGTCCTCAACGCTTCCGCTCCAGAGCCAGGGAGAATCGAGATATTCGGGATTCTGCGTGGTGGAAATCAGGGGGCCGGCATAGACCTTTGGATAGCCGAACCTGCCGACGAACACGGATGGAGGCGTAGCACCCTCTAATTCGCCCTCACTCAGCCTGCCAACATACCTGAACTTAACGAGCAGGGGACACTTCGCCCTTCCGCACAGCAGCCTACCCTTGCATCTTGCACACAGAGACACTGCAGGAATTTATTCATCCCGTAGAAAACCGTTGCTGTCTGCATGTATTCACATGCCGGTAACGGCCCTGAGCAGAACAAGAATGGTTATTGCGAGTATGTTGGCGACTATTCGCCCGAAAAGAGTGATTAAAGCGATTCTCACGCCAAGAGACTTCCCGAAGAGTGACGCTACGATGGGGAATGTGTTTCTCAGAATCTCTACGAAGGTGTGAAGTATTGACGCAAAGAGCAGGGCCATAACAGCATCCGGCCCGCTTAGTGCTCCCTTTGCCACCATGGAGCCTGCAGTTGCGATGGCAGCAATCATACTCGGAATACCTGTGGCGATTATGAGAAGAGACGAGGCGGGCAGACCGAAACATGAGAAAAATGGTACGAAGGCGTTCATGAAGTCGAGGAGTCCCGCGTTGAAGGCAACCATGGTGAGAAAGATGGTTACGGTGAGCATCGTTGAAATTCTCGCGAATCTCTTCAGTACGTCCTTCAAGCAGTCCTTCGGAACGGTCTGAAAGTCAACCGCTTCTGCACCATCCAGAGTCCGCTTCGCAAGCGCTATGCCAGCAAGGGCTATGGCAATGCGAGTGAGAAGTATTAAAGCAATGTATAGCACTCCCCAAACCCCGAGCGCCGGAATTACTACCGGAGCGAGGAAGATTATGACAAGTCTGACTGAACGGGGAAACATACCAACGAGGGATGCGATGATTACCTCTCTGTCATCTATCAACCCCTTCTCTCGCATCCTTGAAAGCATTGAGAATGCCGTGACGGGATGTATCAGAAACGCCGCTATGGCAACACCGCTTTTCAGTCTTGCAGCCAGCATTATTCTGGAGATAGCATCAACGAGCCGCCTGAATTGGGGAATTGAATATATGAAGCTGGAAATGAGCAAACCAAAGAAAATGGCTGGAAGAATTATCCTGAGAAGTTTGCCTGTGTCAAGTGCTGCAGCGACGACAGCATCACTCGTGACTTCGAACATCGGGCAACGTTGCATCCGGGGTTTAAAAGCTTGAATGTGGGATTTCAGCTTTGACATTATCAACAAAGTTTAATAATCTCTCCCACCGACTGGGCTCAATGAAAATATCCCCGCGATGTCCGGCGTGTCTGCTCAACAGAGTTTATCTTGAGTCCAGCATGGCCACAAGTGACGAGGATAAAATCCACAGAGCCGTAGAAGAATCACTGAAAATACTTGCGAAACGCTATCCTGACAGGGACATAAACGCCGTAATTGCCACCGAAATGCACAGGAAGGTTTACGAGATTCTCGGCGTTGAAGATCCCTATAAAAAGCTCAAGGATAAGGCGAACGAGGTAGCTCTCCGTTTTCTTCCGGCGATAAGGGATTTCGTCGAGAAACAGGACGACAGGTTCAGGTCTGCTGCCATAGCGGCAATCATCGGCAACACCTTCGACTATGGAGTTATGGGTCATGAGGTTGCTGAGGATGACTTTATGGACTACTTCATGAAGCAGTACTCCAAAGGCTTGGCAATAGACGACACGGCAGACATCATGGAGCTGTGCTCTGGAAAGGTCGTTTACCTGACGGACAACGCGGGGGAGATAGTTGTGGACACAATTCTCATGAAGGAGATCAGGCAGTTATGCGAGAGGCTGACAGTAGTTGTGAGAGGTAAGCCAATCCTGAGTGACGCAACACTGAGCGATGCGAAGCTTGCGGGGGTTGACAGAATCGCCGACGAGGTACTTACGAACGGAGAAGGGGCTATAGGCATAATTGAAGAGGAATTGCCCGCTGAGACTCTCGAAAGACTCGAGAGCGCTGATGTGATCATCGCTAAGGGGATGGCCAACTACGAGTGCCTTTCAGAGAGCCGTTTTAAGCCGATAGCATTCATGCTGACTGCAAAGTGTGAGCCGGTTGCGAGGGATATTGGTGTCGAGGTTGAAGACATGGTTGCGATGGTGAGGTGGTAGCATGCTGGGAGAACTGAGGGAAAGAACTCTCGTAGAGCTTTTTGGGGCTCTTGAAGGCAAGTACGGGCCGAACTACGAGTGCAAGTACTACCCCTGCCACTTCAGCGGCCAGGACTGCTCCCTCTGTTACTGTCCCTTTTACCCCTGTCTACTCTACGACCTTGGCGGCGAGTTAAAGATTACCTCAAGCGGCTACGTCTGGAGCTGCCAGAACTGCAACTGGATTCACAAAACTGAGAACGTGGAAGATGTTCTTGCGGTTTTAAGCGGTTATTCAAGGCAGCAGCTCATAGAGGAGGACTGGTACTTCTTCAACCGCATACTGCAGGAGCTATACTATGGCACAGAGCTTGGTGTCTGGGAGGGTAACGCCTATAACCTTATGCCTGCGGTCTTCAAGGACAAGGAATGTGAGGAAGTGGAAAAAACAGAGTTTCTGAGAGTAGTTCTGAAAGATTTTGAAATAGAGAGTGTACATCGCTGTAACACGCTGGAAGGCGAAGGTGTGCTTATCCCGATGAGAGATAACGGCAGATTTCACGGATTTTACAATGGGCGATATGTGATTTGCAAAATTTAAAGCGAAAAACATTATTATTCCACCAGAAAATACTTATAATTTCGTGAACTAACTCAAAATGGAATGTTTTGGCGAGAATAAACCAGAAATCGTTGATTTTGCTTAATCAGAAATCGAGCAAAACCTGCTGGCGCTTTTCGTTTTGTATATGGCCTTTCATCCTTCGTCCGATGTATGCGAAAACTTTAAAAATCAATATACCTTAGCAGTGATGCGCAACTTCGGATGTAAATTCGTTATAAACCAAGCAGCGGGGATAAAAACCCGCCTATTCCCCAGAAAATTAATAAAATCTGAAAAAAAGCTTAATCCTTCAAAAAAGAGGTGAAAAAAGATGGGTGATGACCATGATAGTCGGGAAGCACATAATTGCGGAGTTGTATGGAGTTCCAAGGGAGCTAATTTCATATGAGAAAACAGTGAGGGAGATAGTAGAGGAAGTAGTAGAGAAAGCCGGACTGACGAAAGTAGGAAGCGTTTATAAACAGTTTGAACCCTACGGTGTTACGGGTGTTGTTTTGATAGCGGAATCTCATGTAAGCATACATACGTGGCCAGAGTATGAGCTTGTGAACCTAGATGTCTTCACGTGCGGGGATGCGAAGAAGGCAGAGAAGGCCTTTGAGTTGTTCTTGGAGAAGTTTAAGCCGAGGTCGTACAGACACTACGTTCTCGACAGGGGTTAGAAAAATGATGGAGCGAATTCGCAGGCAGATCATACAGGCTCTCGACGGGGAGATTTCAGTTTACAGGCTGATAGATTCACAGGATTCGAGCCTTCCAGAGTTCTTCAAGCTGCTGCAGGACATGGAAAAAGAGGGGCTGATATCAGTTAGGGATGGCAGGGTTTCACTGACCAGCGAAGGCAGAAAGCTCAGAGAGGAAATTGCCAGGGATGCTGACATCGTTTGCAGTTGCTGCGGAGGCACGGGCTACGTAATTGATGGCTTTTTCAAGGATGTGCTCAGGCAGTATCAGGAGATCGCAAAGGAGAGGCCCGAAGCGATTGAGGTGTACGATCAGGGCTTTATCAGCACGGACGGCGTTATGCGAAGGGCCGAGTTCATCTACGAGCGTGGCGATCTTGCGACAAACATATTCGTCGTAGGCGACGACGACCTCTTCAGCATCGCTGCATCGCTTACAGGTATACCCAAGAAGATCACAGTGGTTGAGATAGATGAAAGACTCGTTGACTTCATAAACAAGAAGGCGGACGAGTTCGGGCTGAGAGTTGAGGCGATGGTTTACGATGTCCAGCAAAGTTTCCCCGAAGAGCTACGGAAGAAGTACGACGTGTTTGTAACAGACCCGGTTGAAACCATCCCGGGACTCAAGCTCTTCCTGTCAAGAGGTGTGTCTACGCTTAAGGGGCCAGGATGCGCCGGATATTTCGGTATCACAACACTCGAGGCTTCCCGAAAGAAGTGGTACGAAATCCAGAAGATGATTTACGACATGGGGTTCATTATAACTGACTTGAGGAGAAAGTTCAGCGTTTATCCGTCCGAGGATAAGAACTTCTTCAGGTTCCAGGAGAAGCTGCCGATAGTAAGCAAGCTCGGCGCTCCGGTTGACTGGAACTGGTACAGGTCAACCCTTTATAGAATTGAAGCTGTTAGGGAGCCGAAGCCACTCGTCGAGGGTGAGATGATTATTGATGAAAAGGTTTACAAGGACGACGAGAGCTGGGCTACTCCATACTGAGGTGGTAGGATGCAGGAGAAGATAGTTACTGGCAAGGATATCGCCGAGAGAATGAAGAACGTAAAGCACAAAATTGCTGTAACGAGCGGAAAGGGCGGAGTGGGCAAGTCGACAGTTGCTGCCCTGCTTGCCGTTCACTACGCCCGAAAGGGCTACAAAGTTGGAATATTCGATGCCGACTTTCTCGGGCCGAGTATTCCGAAGCTTTTCGGCGTTGAGGACAAAGCTAAGGAGCTTATCATAAGGGAAAGCGGAGTTTCGCCGGTATACAGCGAGAAATACGGGATAAAGATTCTCTCCATTCAGTTCATGCTTCCAAGTAAGGAGTCTCCGGTTATATGGAGAGGTCTTGCGATAAACACCGCTTTGAGGAGCTTCCTTGGCAGCGTTGACTGGGAAGAACTCGATTATCTCATCTTCGACACTCCTCCTGGTACGGGCGATGCAATTCTTACGGTCATGGACTTCGTAGACCTCGACGGCCTGATAATGGTCACAATCCCACAGGAGCTCTCAGCACAGATAGTGGAGAAAGCAATAAACATGGCCAAGAAGATGGATACTGACGTTCTTGGTATCGTTGAAAACATGAGCTACTTTGAATGCACGAAGTGCGGCGAGAGATACTACCTCTTTGGCAAGAGCAGAGCAGTTGAGCTCGCGAGAAAGTACGACATCGATCTTATTGCTGAGATACCCTACGACATGGAGCTTCTTGACTTGGCGGAGAGGGGGAGAATAGAGGACTACGAGGTTGACTACTTTGAGTACTTCTACATATAATTTAATTTTTAACTACTTTGTGGGAGATTCTGAAGGCTTGTAATAAATTAGAATTGTGTTAAATTATAAAAATTCACTTCAAAGCTTTAACCTTCCCCTGCCCACTAACGTTCACGTCTCCTACAAAGCCGTCTTCTGTTTTCACGAAGGCAGGAACGAGTTCAAAGCTTCCGCCGATGAGGATTTCTCCACCCTTCATGTCTCCTCCAACGTACCCGCAGTTTCCGTGGATTATTATTCTGCCGTCTTTCATCTCAGTTCCAATGAAATCACCAGCATTGCCCTTAATTTCTATCTCGCCGCCGCACATCTTCTCGCCGATGTAGTTACCGGCATTACCTTCGATTGTAATTTTCCCGCCTTTCATCCCCTCGAGGTCTCCCCAGTAGGGACAAGCAACGCAGTTACCTGCGCTTCCTTTGACAACTATCTCTCCACCCTCCATTTCAGCTCCGAGCCAGTCATCTGCATTGCCCTCGATGATTATCCTTCCATCCTTCATGAAAGCTCCGCAGTGCGCTCCGATGTCGCCCTTTACAATAATCTCGCCACTCTGCATACCTACTCCTACCCACTTTACTCTGCTGAAGTCTCCTTCGAGGACGAGTACTTCCTCGCTGCCATTCTTTTCCACTTCAAAGAGCTCGTCCAGCGAGACGAGGTGGTTGCCGTAGTAGACCTTGAACTGCTTTATCTCTTCGATCGGCTTCGTTGCAAGCTCCGGCGTGATTTCAGCCTCGACGTTAACCTCGAAATCCACCTTTGGCCTTATCACAAGCAAGCTATCACCCCGCTGTAATGCGCACTGGATTGTGAAGCCAACCCTCCTCAACTCCGTAGTTGCATCGCTTTACAGTGTAGTAGTTGAAGTATTCGTCGAGATCCGCCTCGATTATCTCTGTCGTCGTCTGTTCACTTGCGTCCACCCAGAAGGTTCTGCCCCAGACCTCGCCGACAACATCTCCATTCTTTACAACTATCTCTCCACCCTTTATCGTGTAGAGCGGATTTTCGAGGGCTTTGAGTATCGCCTGATAGTCGCTGGAGTCGTAGTTAAGCGGGTCGATATCGTAAACAACAACGTCTCCATCTGCCCCGACTCCAAGGTGACCCTTGTTCTCCATGCCAAGAACTCTTGCAGGCGTCACGCGAGTCATCTGTATGACCTCCTCTATGCTCCTCTCCTTGTCTATCGACGGGAGGGCTGTGGCTTTTTCTATGTACTGGTGGGCCTTCTTCATCTCCTCTTCGCGGAACTTCCTGCTCATTAGTAGCGTTACTATGTATGGGTAGGCTGTGAAGGGTCCACCGTTTGGATAGTCCGTTGAAACTGCAATCTTGTCAGCATCCACGAGCAGACCAAGTTCAAGGCCTGTCGCCCACTGGACAGCGTTAACTGGACTTTTCGGCCTGTAAACGAGGGGAACTATACCTGCACCTGTTTCAAGCTCAACGTCCTTGTTGCACCACTTTGCCTTTACAAGCTTGTGCAACTCGAACTGGAAGGGGCTGTCTGCGGTCATGGTTGTTGCGTGGCCGAAAATTGGTTGACCCATGTCGATTGTTACGTTATTCATGCTGTTGACGAGTTTTGCAATTTCCTCTGCTCCACTTCCCATGTCTCTCCACGAGCTTCCTGTGTAGGCGTTGAACTGCACGTGCGTTACGTGCAGAACCTGCCTGTTATCGTTCCTGAACTTCTTTGCGAGTTTTATTGTCTCCATTGTCGTTTCGTAATTTCCCGGCACACCGAGGTTGTTGCAGTGGAGGTGAACAGAATGCGGCAGTTTTAGCTCCTCAACCGCTGCTATGAGGGTCGTTATAACCTCTCTCGGCGTAACGCCGAAGCCCGGAATTGTGTCGTCGAGACCACTTACGTTACCGCCATACATCCACGCTTCAACGCCTCCAGGATTAACGAGCTTCACACCGTAGCCCTTCGTCCTTTCGAGAACCCAGGCAACAAACGACTTCATCTTCTCCACATCTTTATCGGCAGCGTACTTGAAAACTGGATGCCAGTTGCCAAAGAGGGGAAGCGTCGCCTTATCGATGATTGGTATGGAATCGAGCTCCTCGTGAGTGTGTATTACATATATTGAAGGTGTCGCGGGCTCGATAGCTGTTGTGTACCCCATTTTCGCGTACTCGTAGCCTATGGCCGGGGATGTAAGGAGGGTTCTGCCAACTGCAGCTCTGAGCCCGTTGCTTTTCCTCCTGACAAACCTCATCTCTTCTGGTCGCATCGCTCTGCCGGTGTTTATCTTCCCCCCGGCGATGTGGGCGTGAAGATCCACTCCGCCAGCAACAACGAGCTTTCCGCTAACATCGATGGTTTTGCACTCCTTGCCCACTTCGGACTCTTCGACGATTTTACCGTCTTTAATGAAGATGTCCATTTTTTCTCCTGCGATACCGTTCTTCGGGTCTACAACAATCCCGTTTTTGATGTGAAGGGTCATCCTACTCACCTTTCATCTGTATAACCTTATCAAGCATAAGCCTGAGAATCTGGTAGTCGCTCCAGTATTCAGTTTCCCTGAGCTTTTTCACCCTCAGCGGAATACCATCCATTCTATAGACTGTTCCTTCAGCTTCGATTCCGACGATGGCTGACGGGATGACGATATCTGCGAGAAGTGTGGTAACGTTGGGATGTGGATCGATCTGTATCACGGGTATCTCTGCAAGCCTCTCAACGGCCTTTTTGGGGAAGTGGGCAGCAGGGTCGCTTGCAACTATCAGCGCTGCATCGCAGTCCTTTCTGAGCAGAGCCTCAACGGCTGTAAACTCGCTCGGAGAGAAGCGTGGGTATCCGCGACTAAAGTCGATGGCGTACTCGTAACCAGCTTCCCAAGCGGCAACAGCTCCAGCACCAACGACGTTGAAGTGTCCTCTCATGGGCTGCAGGATGTATCTTGTCTGCCTGTTCAGCGTTTGAACGAGCTTGACTATGCACTCTACATTCCTGTCCTGCCCTCTTGAATGCGTAAGGCCGAGGCCGTAGAATATCACTCCATATTTTCCATCCATCAGGACATCTGCGAGCTCTTTGAGCTTCTCCTTACTTAAACCTCCAACTTCATCTGGAACAGCATCTTCATGCCCGTTTACTATCGAGCGGAGGGCTGTGAAGACGGCGAAATCGTAACCGGGTTTGATCTGGTAGAATTCTGTTGCGAGATATGCTGTTGCGGTTTTGCGGACGTCAACTACCACTATGTGTCTGTACTGCCTGCCCTTTGTTAAAAATCCCCTTGCCATGACCGAGTAGCGGGAAGGATGGCGTGGATGCGCCTCAACTGGATTGCATCCCCAGAAAACGATAACATCTGCCCTGTTTTTTGCCTGTCCGAGCGTCCCTCCGGGGATGCCCTCCTCTATCATTGCGAGGGTTGAGGGGGCATGACAGACACTCGAGCACTGGTCGTAAATCCCACCAAGCTTCTCAGCAAGAATAACACCGAGCTTTATCGCCTCGTTAACCGTAGATGCCCAGCCGTACAGAAGGGGCCTCTTTGCATTAACGAGGATTTCGGCAGCCCTCTCAATGGCTTCCTCGTAGCTTACTTTTTCCCCCTCTATCGTAGGTGCTTCCATCCTCCGCTTTGCTGCAAACTTCGCCTCTCCGATGGGGCAGAGGTTCTTTCCGACAGTACCATCAAACTCTATATCATCGCAAACGTTCCCGCAGAAAGTGCAGATGGCATTCTTCATTTAACCACCCTTATCAGTTCTTCAACGGGCTTTACATCTTCCTGCGTCGCCTCCACGTAGCCCTTTATCCCCTTGTACTGCGGAGTGCCCGAACCGTTGCTCTTTCCAACCACCTGATTTGCGTATGGCCCCATTGGAATGAAGACAACACCTTCTGGAAGCTCGAGATCCTTCGTTACTGCCTTCTTTGCGTACAGAACGACCTCTCCAAACTCGGTCTTGATCTTGACTCTATCCCCTTCATTAACTCCGATTACACTCATGTCTCTCTCGTTCATCTCGCAGTAGCAAACGGCTTTCATGTAGTCATTACTTAATTTCTCGTCAATAGTCATGCCCTGGTCAGTAGTTCTTCCAGTGATAACTATAACTTCTATCATACCAGACACCGCACGTATTTTTTAAACGCATCAGTTTGGAGTATTTAATCGTTATGCTATTTTCCATGACTAATACGTATTAATTTTAGCTATCACTTGACAGGGTATCGTGCATATAGTTCCTTCCTGAGGGCCTCGAGCATTTCTTCCCTGATTCCGGCGAATTCTGCGGCGGAACAAACCCTTGCACCCGCTTCATTAGCCTTTTCAAACAAATCTTTCAGCCTCTCCCTCCACTTCAGGTCTCTCGCCAGATGATGGTCGAGGACGAGGGTTTTGACGTTCGTTCTTTCTATGAGCGCTGTCAAATTTTTGATGGACTCGCTGAGAGACTTTGCTGAGTAACGGTAGCCGAGCATGTACGTCATCGGTCCGTCGATGAATACAGTTTCGGCGTTGCACTCCAGCATGAAGTCGAGCTGGTGCTGAATGGCTGGCCCTTCTACGTCTGAAGAAAAGAGAAACCTCTGCTTTCCATCGTCGATGCATACCTCTATTACATAGCCAAGCCTGTCGTTTGTGCCATGGAACACGGGCTTTGATATCGTCAGTTCTATTCCGTCAAACTCGTACCTTTTTCCATCCGCATAGTCTATGTCATCGGTTATTCCCTTGAGCTGGTTCAGGAAGAACGCGGCTCTTTTCTTCTGACTGAAGTTTATCCGCTCTTTTGGGTGCTTTATCAGCAGCTTTTTCCCTCTGAAAATCTCCACTTCGTTGGGATTGTGGTGGTCGTAGTGGTAGTGAGTTATTACCGAAACATCGGCCTTTGCTACGTACTTTTTTATCTTATCCCAAAGCTCCGATTCGCGCTGGTATTCGAGGGGATGTGGTGGCAGTCCGTAGCGGCTTGGGCCGAGTGCAACGCCGGGATCGATAACAACGGATGTTTCTGCCTCGATAAAGGTTGCCATGCTTCTTGCCCCAAAAGAGTCGAAGGCGAGAGGAATAATCTTCATGAGTGAAATTTTGTTGCCAAGTATTTCAACACATCGATGAACCGAAAACTGTTTATTTGTTTTTTGACAAAATTAAAATTATGAGGATAGGGGATGTGATGGTGAGAGATGTAGTTTCTGTGGATTACAAAACGCCTGTGAAAGATGTCTGCAAGATAATGGGTGAAAAGAAAATAGGCAGCGTTATTGTCACGAGAGATGGTAAGGCTTTTGGAATCTTTACCGAGAGGGATTTGCTTTCCAAGGTTTTGCTTGAAGGGAGTCTCGACGAGGAGGTTGGAAAATACGCCTCAACACCTCTCATTGTCATCACTCCTGACTACGATGTTAGAGAAGCGGCGAGAATAATGGCGGACATGAAGATAAAGAGACTCGTTGTCATGGAAGACGAGGAGGTCAAGGGAATCTTCACATCCGCTGACCTTGCGAGGGTGATTGCAGAATCGTCTTTTGAGGGCTGAGGTGGTGGCCATGGAGGAACTAAAGTGTGTTGTTTGCGGAAAGGAGCTGAAGAAGGACGATGAAGGCAGGGCATGGAGAAAGTGCACGATATGCAAGAAGCCAGTGTGCTTCGACCACCTGCGCTACATGGGCGTCTGGAGAAGGGGCCTTTACAGAGATTACGTTGAGGTTGTGCCAGTTTGCGAGAACGACATGCCAAAGAAGAGAAGAAGAGTCACAGAGTAATCTCTCTTTTTTGCTGTTTTACATTGCAGTTTTATAGAGTTTTTATAGAATAGAACTTGCGAAAATTACGAAAACTTTATGAAATTTTGAAAACCTGAGCTATTTTAATGCAGCCACATCTGCCGTGCGTTCTTTTTGGCTTTGCTGCTGTGTTTTCTGGCCTCATCGGTTACTCCCTACACCTTCCGAGGGACTTCGGTTACAGAGAGAACGATCTGAAGACACTTGCTGTTTTCTACACCATTGTAACGGCCAGTTTTCTCTTCCACGCCATCGGTCATGTTCTTAACATGCATGAGGATCTCGTACACGCTGTGATAGCACTTGCAGTGGTGCTTGCAACGTTCTATCTCTTCTTGAGGACGGGGAGCAGAGTGGACTTCTCTGCTCCGAGGTTCAGGGATGCTGTAGTCTATGGGGCAGTCGTCTGGCTTATAGGCAGGGAAATGGACGACATTTTCCACGATTCTCTTTCTTACTACGAGCCCACACCTCTCATAATCGCTGGAGTGACAAGCTTCCCACTAACGTTCGTAATTTTCTACGTTCTTTTTAATGTGAATAGGAAAAATACGGGATTTTTCCTTGAAGGAGGAAAAGAAATACTGTCTAATTCCTATCTCGTCGTTTACCTGATGGGTATCGGAGTTTTGGGGGCATGTTTCAACAGCAACGTACACTATCTCTCAGTCCTCGTTGCGACGAGTGTGGTCATATACGTTTTTGCGAAGATTTACATTACGGCGAAGCCTTTCCTCGACTGATGAGAGCGTTCCTTATAGTTGGCAACAAGGCTGTTACAAAGCCTTTCAACCTGAATGACCTTGCCGGAGGAGCTGGCAGGATGGATCTGCTCTGCAGGTGCGTTGCGCAAGCCCTCTTTATATCCCACGGGATTAGAAAGGATGTGGAAGTGTATCTGCTCCTTCTCGGCCCGCCAGAGCCACCAAAGGCAATACTGATAAAGGGAAGTGAAGTTCGCTACATGGCTCCCGATGAAAGAAACATAGCCGGGATAATAAGAAAGGCTCTCAGCGTTGAGGCAGGAAAGCAATGGCATAAAAGCAGCCCCGGGGTTTACGTTGCCAAGAAGGGGCTTGAGGAACTCCTTGACGAAATACCTTACCGAATTGTTTACCTGAGGGAGGATGGAGAGGACATAAGGGAAGTAGCACCTCAGATCTATGATGTTTTATTCGTGCTGGGTGACCACATCGGGCTCGGAGAGGATGATGAAAAGATTGTCGTGGAAAAGGCCTGGAAAATCGTGAGTGTGTCACCTCTCAGCCTTCAGGCTGACCAGTGCATAGTGATAGTTCACTACGAACTCGACAGGATTACTGGCACGTCCTGAGCCTGATAACGAAGACGCTACCTTTCGGCTTGTTATCCTCCACCCACACTTCTCCGCCGTACCTCTTCACAGTCTCCTTAACGAGGTAGAGGCCAAGCCCCGTCCTGCCCGTCTCGCCCTTGAAGCCCTCCTCGAACACAATCTGCTTGAGCTCATCGGGAATACCCTTTCCGTCGTCCGCTATCCTGAGTTCGACCCACTTTCCATTCCTCCTGAGTGAGATTTCAACGTTTACGTTGTCATTATGGATGAATGCGTTGTGTATAAGGTTAAATACCACTGACTTCAGTGCAGAATCGGCTTCGACGTAGACGTCTGGTACTTTGCACTCAATTCCGAAAATAGCTGCCTGTTCTCTGACAACTTCGCCAATGTTTACAGGATGCAGTTCTCCTGAGTTCAGCATAAGCTCCACATGCTTTACGTCCTCTATTATGTCAAAGGCTTTTTCAAGCTGCTTTTCCAGTCTTTCAGCAAGTTCATCGGGAGCGTAGTCGCGCAGAAGGTCGAGGCACAGCTTGGCTGTGGTCAGAGCGTTCTTTATATCGTGCCTCAGAAGGCTGTTAAGAATTCTGAGGTGCTTGTTTAGCTCGTTTATCTTTCTCTCCGCCTCGACTTTATCCGACACGTCTCTGACAACTGCAACTGCCCTCCATTCACCGTTCACGTATCTCCTGGAAACTGAAAGCTCTATTGGGAAAACACTGCCATCCTTTCGTTTTGCTTCGAGTCTGACAGTTTTTCCGATTACCGGCCCATCTCCCGTCCTTCTGAAGTGTTTAAATCCTCTCTTGTTAGCCTCGACATACTTCTCGGGGACTATGAGTTCCCATATTGGTCTTCCTGCAGCCTCGTCCTGTGTATATCCGAACATCCTCTCTGCTGCCCTGTTCCAGAAGGTCACTCTTCCCTCGCTGTCAACCTCGACTATTGCATCGAGGAACGAATCTACAATACAGAATGCATCCTCCTCTGCAGCCTCCTCCGCCATCACCACTACCATTATTATCAAATTTCCTCGAAGGTTACAAAAATCTTTCTGTTCAGTTTTTAATGTTTAAAATTTAAAGTGAACAGTAGTTCAGAAGTAACGATAACGATTAATATTGGCATTTCCGTTAAAACGGCTGGTGAGTTAATATTTCATGCCGTCTGCATTTGAAGGTCATGACCAAAAAAGGAGTAGGGAGCCCTTAATTTTTTATAGCCTCTTTCTTACCTCCTCTGATGCTTGAACTGTGCAAGAAGTGCATCGACAGACTTGGAATCAGTGCAGACGTTAAAGAAGTTGAAGGCAGCGAGTGCATGCTTTGCTTGGGCCTGCTCTGGAGGACGGAGGAGATAGCAAGGCAGATAGCGGAGAGTCTTGAGGAGTACGAGTTTGACACGTTTCAGATTGGAAGCAGGCTTGAAGGAAGCGTTAAAGCACTCGAAGAGTACATATTTGAAAAGTACGGCCTTACCACGGAAAAAAGCCTGAAGTATCACTTCAACAGGGAGCTTACCAAAGCTTTTGCAGCGCTTACTGGAAAAAGCCCAGATAGGGAGCCAGACGTTACGATAATCTACAACATAGAGAAGATGGACTACGAGACTCGGATAGCTTCCCTTTACATCTACGGCAGGTATAAAAAGAGAGTACGGAACATCCCGCAGACGAGGTGGCTCTGTTCTGCGTGTGACGGAAAAGGATGTGAGGTGTGTGGTTTTACGGGGAAGAGGTATCCTACTTCTGTTGAGGAGCTCATTGCGGAGCCGTGCAGGAGGATGGCTGAGGGAAGCTACGCGGTTCTTCATGGGGCGGGAAGAGAAGATGTCGATGCGAGGATGCTTGGAAACGGAAGGCCATTCATAGTCGAAATTCAGAATCCAAAAAAAAGGCACATAGACCTTGAAAAGCTTGAAGAGATTATAAACAGGGAGGCAAGAGGGAAGGTTGCGGTTTGCTGCATGAAGTTTGCGAAGGCGAGAGATGTAGCCTTCATCAAGAACGCGAAGTTCAGGAAAGTTTACAGAGCTATCGTTGAGTTTGACCGAGAAGTGAGCAGGGAAGAGCTTGAAGATGCCCTTAAGGTTCTGAGCAACAGGGTTATAGAGCAGTACACTCCCAAGAGGGTGGAGCACAGGAGGGCAAATCTCTTAAGGAAGAGAAGAACATACGGGATAAAACTCCTGCTCCACAGAGGAAATAAGGCCGTCATAGAGATTGAAGCTGAAAGCGGGCTGTACATAAAAGAGCTCGTTAGCGGAGATGAGGGAAGAACGAGGCCAAGCCTGTCGGAAGTTTTAAATAACTATGCGAAGGTCGTTAAGCTCGACGTCATCAGGGTAGAGGGTGGCATCTGACGCTGCCCGGATGATATCGGGCTGAGTGTTTGAGGTTAACGTCACAGGAGGTTGCGAGAATGGGGTGGAAATCTCACGGTTTCAGGTTCAAGTCGGGAAGGAAGCTCAGAAAAGGTGTAAGGGAGAAGGGAGTCAGGATAAGGAAGGCCCTCCAGACATTTGAGATTGGACAGTACGTCCACATCGATATCGAGCCGGCTGTTCACAAGGGTATGCCCCACCCCCGCTTCCAGGGGAGGACGGGCAGAGTTATAGGCCAGAGAGGTAGAGCCTACCTCGTCGAAGTGAGGGACGGTGGAAAGTATAAGACGCTCATTGTCAGGCCGGAGCACCTCAAGCCACAGGTGTGAATCATGGCTTTTAAAGAAGTTAAGGAGTTTGAGTACATAACCATAGCAGAGGCAAAGGAGATAATGGAAAAGATAGCCGAAGAGAGGAAGCAGCAGGCCGAACTCCTTTTTGAGACGAGAAGAGCTTTAAAGCATTTGAGGACTTTTTCTAAGCTTCCTGCCGAGGATGCGAAAAAGCTTGTTGAAGAGCTCATGGCTCTTCCCCATGTTGGCAGGAAGGACATAGCGGTAAAGCTTGCTGACATAATGCCGAAGGTGCCAGACGAGGTTAGAACCATCTTTGCAAAGGAGCGCTTTACACTAACCCCGGAGCAGATTCAGGAGATACTCGACATAATTGCTAAATACCGGTAGAGTTTTGAAAAGATTAATATAATTGCTGTTTTTTCTAATTTCAAGGGGTCTTACTATGGAGCAGAGAAGAGAAAAGTCAAAAGAAAAGATGGAGGACTATGCTTACGTGCTTGATTTCCTCCCTTACGGCCATCCCGAGGATAAGAGACCCATTCACAGGCGAGAACCCCTCGCGCAGGTGGTAGGTGAAAAGTACTTCACTCTCCTCGAAGTCAGTCTGAAGAAAGGCTCATCTCCTCTTGTAATGGACAGACTCTACATAGGGAAGGGTGAGAGAGACGTAGTCCACAAGATCAAGAAAAAGCTGAGGTTCGAAGATCTGACACCCGCAGCAAAATCGGAGCTACCCTATGTTCTGGAGCACATCGTTAAGGAGAACGAAGGTAGGTTTGTGGAGTTTTTCAACAAAGCCGAACCCATTACGACCCGTTTACATCAGCTCGAACTGCTTCCGGGCATAGGAAAGAAGACTATGTGGGCAATTCTCGACGAGAGAAAGAAGGAGCCGTTTAAGAGCTTCGATGATATCGCCAGCAGAGTAAAAGGCCTGCAGCGCCCCGAAAAGCTGATAATCAATCGTATAATCTACGAGCTTCAGAATCCGGCTACGAAGTACAAGCTCTTCACCCTATGAAGTTTTTCAAGTCGAAAGGGCAGCACATCGTAAGCAAGGCGATTGCGAGGAGAATTGCTGGCTATGCGGAATTGAGTAAGAAGGACACGGTTCTCGAGGTAGGCTGCGGAACGGGTGTTTTGACCTCTGTTTTACTTGAAAGGGCAGGAAAAGTGTACGGAATCGAGATAGATGCACGATTTGTTAAATTGCTCCAGGAAAAATTCGCGAAAGAAATTGACGAGGGCAGGTTTATTCTAATCCACGGGGATGCGATGAAAGTCGAATTCCCTCCCTTCAACAAGTTCGTTTCGAATATCCCCTACTTTATTTCCTCACCCCTGACATTCAAGCTGCTCAGACACGATTTTGATGTTGCTGTTGTCATGTACCAGCGTGAGTTTGCTGAAAGACTCGTAGCAAGGAAGGGTGAGAACTATGGCAGACTCAGTGTTGTAGTCAAAGCATACGCCAAGCCTGAAATCGTTGAATACGTCAGCAGGAAGGCGTTCAGACCTCCCCCTTCTGTGGACTCCGCAGTAGTCCGCTTAATAAAAAAACCTGAGATAGAGGTTGAAAACCTGCAGATTTTCGAAGACCTCGTCCGCTACTGCTTCTCGAGGAGGAGGAAGCAGCTCGGGAAAATTCTCGACGAGTGGATGGAAAGCAGGGGTATTTGGCTCGAGGTTCCCGAAGAGTTGAGAAGACTCAGGCCTGAGGACATCGAACCAGAAGTGTACGCTGAAATTGTTAAAAGCGCAAAGCTTTAAGTTTCTTCATGTAAGGCTTGCTCTATGAAGGTCGTGATAATGGCCGGAGGTTACGCAACGAGGCTCTGGCCAATAACGAAAACGAAGGCCAAGCCGCTGCTCCCCATGGGTAAGAGAAGGATAATCGACATAGTTTACGATAAGGTAAAATCCTTTGGCACTGTTGTTGTTTCCACCAACAGGCGCTTTGAGCCGGACTTCAGGAAATGGGCAGAAGACAAGGATGTTGAACTCTTCGTCGAGGATAGTATGAGCGAGGAGGAGAAGCTCGGGGCTGTTAGAGCTCTTGCAGAAGTTGCCGCTTATCTTGACGATGAAATGCTCGTGGTTGCGGGTGATAACCTTTTCTCCTTCACCCTTGAGGGCTTTGTGGAGTTCTACAGAGAAAAAGGGGAGCCTGTCACAGCTCTATACGATGTGGGCGATTACGAGCTGGCAAAGCGCTACGGTGTTGCAGAACTTGACGGCCGGAGGATTGTTGGGTTCATGGAGAAGCCAGCAAGTCCGCCGTCAACGCTTGTCGGCATTGGGATTTACGCCTTTCCGCGTAGAGTTTGCGGGCTACTTTCAGAGTATGTGGAGGGCAATGCGAAGGCAGACAACATAGGCGATTTCATGGGCTGGCTGTGCGAGAGGGAGGAGCTTTACGGCTACGCGTTCAGCGGAAACTGGTACGACATAGGTAGTCCTGACTCATACATTGAGGCGTTCAAGACCTTCATGGAGCACAGCGTCGCGGAAGTGGAAGTTGACAGGCGTGCCAAGATAATTGAGCCTGTGGCGATAGAAGAGGGTGTGAAAATCATTGGCCGCTCAATTGTTGGGCCGTACGCGTACATAGGCAGGAACTGTGTTATAGAGAACTCCGACGTGTGTGACAGCGTGGTTTTCGACAACGTCATACTCAGGAGGGCGAAGGTGTGGAGGAGTATAGTTGACGAGGATTGCGAGATAAGGAATCTCGATTTAAGTGGTTCGATAATAGGGGCGCATGCGAAGATTCAGAGGGGTGAGTAGTGGCAATCGCTATAGTTGACGGATACGTTGACGAGCCGTCTTGCCTTGGAGTTCCGCCGTACATCTCTCCTTACCCGAGATACATCTACGGGATGCTCAGAAGGCTGAAAATTAATGCTGCCTATTTTACCGCTGAGCAGGTGAGGGAACGTCCATCGCTTCTTGAAAAATTCGATTTTTCCATCGTTATTGCCGGAGCGATTGTACCGGGGAAGTACCTCGCTGCAAAGCCCCTAAGCCTGCGGGAGGTTGCAATGCTTCCGGGGGATAAGGTTGTTGTTGGCCCCGTTGCTCTGGAGCTTGGTAAAAGAGAGAAAGAAGAGCTCAACGTCCTGAACTATCCCTTTGAAAGGGAACTGTTCGAATATCTATGCAAATACTCCGGAGTAGAGAAATCCTTTGACCTCGACTCCTTCGCAATACTTGGCAGCGAAGTGGTCAGGCAACATCCCGACTTCCCCCACGTGATATGCGAGATAGAGACTTACAGGGGGTGCTACTGGAGAAAGTGCTCGTTCTGCATGGAGTTTATCCACGGAAGACCGAAAATGAGGGACCCCAACGCAGTACTGGGGGAAATTGAAGCTCTTTACAGTGCTGGCGTGAGGCACTTCAGGCTGGGCAGGCAGACTGACTTCTTTACGTACATGGCCGATTTCAGCTACGAGGTTCCGAAGCCGAACGCCGATTTCATGCTGGCTTTTCACAGAGAGATATGGCGAAGATGTCCGAAGATAAAAACACTGCATTTAGACAACGTAAATCCGAAGACAATTGCAGAACATCCTGAAGAGAGCTCGAAGATAATAAAGACAATAGTCATGTATCAGACACCCGGAAACGTTGCGGCCTTTGGGCTTGAAAGTGCCGACGAAAGGGTTGTGGAACTTAACAGCCTTGCAGCAATGCCGGATGAGGTAATGAAGGCAATAGAACTCGTCAACTGCTACGGGAGGGCAGTAGGCTACAATGGCATGCCATGCTTTCTCCCCGGCATAAACTTCGTTATCGGGTTGATTGGTGAGACGAAGAAGACGTTTGAGAAGAACTTCGAGTTTCTTTCCGAGTTGCTCGAGAGAAATCTTCTCGTAAGGCGGATAAACATCCGGCAGGTCAAGATAGTTCCGGGAACGAAAATGGAGAAGTTTGGCGATCGCAACGTCAGAAGGCACAAGAAGTACTTCAGATTTTTCAAAAGGAAGGTCAGGGAAGAGATAGATAGGGAAATGCTGAGGAAGTTAGTTCCCGTTGGCAGGAAGCTTACAGAGCTTAGATGTGAGGTTGTAGAGGGAAATTTGACCTTTGCAAGGCAGATGGGAACGTATCCTCTCCTCGTTGGCCTCGTTGGCAGATATACAAGAAACAAATTTGTAGATGCCCGCGTTGTAGGCTACGGAATGCGTTCAGTAACTGCCGTAGAGATTCTCGACGTAAACAGAGCAAGCTTGCAGCAGCTTGAGGCAATTCCGGGAATAGGAAAAGCAACCGCTGCAAAAATAGTCGCGAACAGACCCTTCAGAAATGTCGAAGAAATTGCGAGCCTCGTAGAGAACTTCGATGAGATAAAGGACTTCTTTTTACTTTGATTTTCCACTCTTCTGCAATTTCAACGGGTTATTCTTTGGAAAATGCTATTTTGGCTGCTTATGGTTTATATTGTCAGTTTCCAGTGGAAGCGTAGGGCCATTATAATTACAATACTCAATCAATACAGTTAGGCCAAGTGTCAAATCATGAACTTATGAAATAAAACTTTTCTGAACGTTATTTATTCTATCTAAATAAATTTAGGGTAGAATGGTAAAGCTCTTAAAGGGTGGCGAAGGCACTCATCATGTTTTAGGGTGGTTGATTATGCGAAACATCTTCGAGTCGTTGATAACGTCACCGAAAATTTTCCGCAACAGGGATGTGCTCAGGCACTCCTACACGCCCGACTACCTCCCCCACAGAAAGGAGCAGATAGAAAGCCTTGCGTCAATACTGGTTCCGGCGTTGAAGGGTGAAACTCCGTCGAACGTGTTCATTTACGGAAAAACCGGTACGGGGAAAACCGCCACGGTAAAATTTGTGGGAAACCAGCTGGAGGCGATGGGAAGAAAGCTGAACGTTCACTGCTACGTTCACTACCTCAACTGCGAACTGATAGACACGCAGTACAGGGTTCTTGCAACTCTCGCGAAGGTTCTTGGCAGGAACGTGCCTATGACTGGCTGGCCGACGGATCAGGTTTATGAGGAGGTAAGAAGAGCGATAGACTCGAGAGACCAGACAATCGTAATTGTGCTTGACGAGATAGACAAGCTGGTTAAAAAGGGAGACGAGGTGCTCTACAACCTCTCACGCATTAACGGAGAACTCGAAAGGGCGAGGGTTAGTATAATCGGCATATCAAACGACCTGAAGTTCAAAAACTTCCTCGACCCCCGTGTGTTGAGCTCGCTGAGTGAAGAGGAGCTAATATTCCCGCCATACAACGCTGAGCAACTTCAGGACATTCTTGAGCAGCGTGCAGAACTTGCCTTCTACGAGGGTGTGCTTGACGATGACGTAATACCCTACTGCGCCGCTCTCGCAGCTCAGGAGCACGGAGATGCGAGAAAAGCTCTCGATCTGCTGCGTGTCAGCGGTGAAATAGCGGAGAAGGAGAACGCAGATAGAATAACGAGAGATCACGTAAAGAAGGCTGTAAAGAAGATTGAAACTGATCACGTTGTTGAGGCAGTCAGAACTCTGCCAACGCAGAGCAAGGTTCTGCTCTTTGGCATGATAATTCTGACGGAGTCGGGAATGAGGAAGTTTACAACCGGGGAGGTTTACGCTGTGTACCGAAGCCTCTGCAGAAAGCTCAATATCGACTGTTTAACCCAGCGCAGAGTTAGCGATTTGATTGCTGAACTTGACATGCTCGGTATAATAAACTCTATAGTTATATCCAAGGGTAGATACGGTAGAACGAGGGAGATAAAGCTCGATGTGCCAATAGAACCCATCAAGCAGACTCTGCTGGAAGACTACAGACTTGAAGCTCTCTCAGTAGTGGAAAGAAGCATGAGAAGCGTAACATCTCTCGAAGCATTTGAGGTGTAATTTTTTATTTTATTTCAATTTAAAACGGCTCTTGTCCTATTAATTACTTATTTGTAAGACGAATAAGGTAGGGGTCTATAAGCGTTCAGACTCCTTTCTAGCCCCGTATATGGTATCCAGGATCGTCTATCTCTTATCTATTCGCAATATCTGGCAAATTCGCCTATATTAATAATTTTAGGCTAAGTGTCTGTTTTTTTATCGTCTTTTTTGACTATCGTGAGCTTCCTCAGACCGTCCAATATCTCAACAGGCATACTCTGAGCTTTAAACATGTTCTCGAGGAAAACTTTTACGAGCTTCTGTTCACTACGAGTTGGAAGGATAACCACGTATGAGTTTCCGTTTGCTTTAACATTAAACCAATTCTTAGCCTCAAAATATTTAAGTGACTCGTAGATGTCTTTGAGACCCATGATCTTATTTTGGACGCCTTGGTTAAATCCAATTTTTTTTATGCGTTCAAGCAGTTCGCTATAGTCTCTTTTACTTAGTTCATCCATAATGGCTGCCCATAGTTCAATATCCACAAGAATGTTTTCTTCATCATTTACGAGTTCTCTGTAGATTCTTAGTTTTTCTGCATTCAGCTCGTTTTTTCCATTATTTAGTTCAAAATATGTAGTAATTGCAGATCTTACAATCTCTGAAACGGTTTTATTCTCTTCTTTTTTGGCCAGTGCATCCAGTAGTTCTTTAGTTTTGCTGTCTAAGGAAATTGAGATCCTTATTGTATCTTTTTTGACGTCCAAGCTACCCTGCACCCCCTATGTTCATAATCAAGGGTCTTATTATCGCATACAGGAATTCGATGGTTATCACAATGAACAGAAGTCTTAGTGTGCCTTTGGTTCGGGGAATCGTGAGTACAAATCCGATTAATGGTGTTAGTGCAAGGATACTTGTTCCGATGACTACACCGTTTTCTGGGTCTGTGAATGAAGACAAGAACCATGTGTAGCCGTGTACGCCGATTCCCTTAACATCTTTCCAGAACTTAGTCGCAGGCTCACTCCATTTCATGACTTCCATGTTGAGATTGTCGCTTGGATTGACCCCTGTGAAATACAGAGCGGCCGAGAACAGTATTATGGCTAACCCCACATTGCACATTATCCTCATGACTTCTGCAAAGATTTTATTTACTGGATCTATATTTATCTCCATTTTTAGTGATGAGCCGTTTGTGATAGGAGCCAGAGCTTCTCCGGAATACTCTGGTGCCATAACTTCCGCGAGTTCATCTAAGCTTGATACAATCCCTGGATCTTTGGTATCTCTGACACTACCCCTGCTATCGGTTGTTACAGTACTGCTGGTTTTTTCACATTTTTTTGTCGATCCCCCCTCCTCTACCGGTATTTTTGTTTCGTTATATCTCGCTAAAGCCTCCCCTCCATAGGGTGGGGCCATAACTTCCGCTAAATCGTCTAAACTTGGAATAACAACCTCTTTAATTTTTGTTCCCAGTCCATTCGTCTTTTTCATATCTCCCCCTCCAATCTTTTATTTAAATTAAATTTATTAAACCAAGTCCATGAAGCCCCTGTAATATATTTACAATAGCTGAGAGTCCAATTAAACTTATAACAAGATATTTTATTACCTTGGGCTTTGCTCTCACAGCAATCCTCGAACCTATCCTCGAGCCTATTCCAATTCCCAGTACAACCGGGACTACAATTAACGGAAGGACCGCTCCGTTTGCGAGGTACACCCAGAGTGAAGCTGCGTCGTTTATCGATAGAATGAGCATACTTGTTGCCACTGAAGCCTTCAATGGAACGCCCATTAGTAAGTTTAAAACGGGGACGTTGGCCCATCCAGCGCCCAATCCAAACATGCCTGCTATAAAGCCTACACCAGCGAACACAGCCATTGCAAGTGGGAGGTTTGTTGTCTTGTACTCCACGACTCTATTCAGTGTTGGTTCGTACCACGCACCCTGTATACCAATTATTTCAGACAGTCTGTCGGTCTTTTTGACCTCTGGATAATCGATGTTCTTAGAAGTTGCAAGTGCGGCGAGCATAAAGAGCAGAACTACGCCAAGACTGATTTTTACGTAACTTGAGCCCTGTGGAAATGCGTTGGATACCCACAGGCCAACTACACCTCCTATTACTGAGAATATCGTAGAAACTACTACCAAAGGTGCCACAACTTTCATATTTGCCAAACCCTTTTTCGTAAAGTGTGGTGCAGAGTTGAGCGAAGTCGTAAGTGCTGCTACCAGACCAGCACCCCTAATGAAGTCTACGCTAAATGGCAGAACGGCCATACCCAGCCCAACGAATATGACACCACCACCCACACCGGATATGGGTCCAATAATTCCTATTACCAGAGTAAATAAGAATAGGAATATCACCCATTTTTGCCAGGGTAATAATACCACGTGTCCACTCAAAAGCCCCCATGTAATTGCTGATAGCCCTACGACCAGTACCAATGCTGTAGCAGTCAGCGGTATCTTCATTCCAATTCTACTCAATTTTGTCTCCATGTGACTCAATCCGACTAAAAAAGTATATGAATTTTGTTATTTTGATTTAATAATTAGTAACATTGATTCAAAATACTTAGTAATATTAACTAAACAGAGACTATTTGGGATAATCTACTGATTAAACAGTCATATAGTCTCATCAAATACCACCTTAAAGCGAAAAATACTTAAATTATCATAACACATTAACAATACCAAATATGTGAAACGGGTGGAATGGGGGTTGGAGTTATGCAAGGCGACCAGAGTAAAAGGGTTTTAAGTTTGAGAATAACAATGGATAAAACGTTCGAAGACAAGTTTAACAAAATCAAAAACGAACTTGGACTGAGTTCAAATGCAGAAGTGATAAGGTTTCTGGTGAACAAATACTATAAAGAAATAATTGGAAAAGGCGGTTTGGTAGGTCTGGTGTTTTTGAAGTTGCTGGAATCTCTCAATCTGGCCGAAATACTGGACCTTGTCAACCTGACTGATGCGATGCCGCTGTTAGGATGTTGAAGGGCCAGAAGAATTCGTAAAAATGGCGGTAAAAATTATTAAACAATTTGTTGACCAGTGCTAAAAGATTTCAGCCAAATCTGTTAAAAAGATTACTTGGTAAGGGCTATCCTGAGTTTCTCTGGGTCGTACTTCCAGTTTGCGGGCAGTACACCCTTCTCCTTGTAATAGTTTGAGAGTCTCCAGATCTTCGCCTCGATTAACTGCAGACCTCTTATGTTGTGGTAGTCCTTTCTGTGAACTGCAACGTGCTGTCTGAGCTTTATCGCCTTCTTTATCAGGGCCTTGAGGTCTTCAGGCAGCGTTATCTCCGCACCTTTCTCCTTCAGTATCTGCTGAATCTTCTTGCCAGTAACCTGTCTGACGGAAGGAATGCCATAGCGATCGCGGAGTATCATACCTATCATGCTCGGCTCGTAGCCCTCATTGTAAAGCTCTATGATCTTCTTCTCGACCTCTTCGGCACTCATTTCTACCCATTCTGGTGGACCATCCCTGTAAACTCTTTTTGAGCCTGAGCTGCCTCTTCTCCTTGCGTGCATTCTTGCCATGAGCATCACCTCTGAGCAGCTTTTTTAGGATGCATATATATCTTGCGGCCTAATCGTACTCTCGCCACGTTTTGCCGCATTTCGTGCAGCGGAAGAAGCGAACCTCGCTCTCATCTGCAGCCCTGAGCTGTCTGAGCCACCAGTACGCTTCTCTGTTTCCGCACTCAGGACACACGACTCGCGTTGTTGGCAGGGTTTTGATGTTGTCTCCTTCAATAACGGGGACCTCTTCCTTGTTCCCCTTTGCTACTATCACTATCTCCTCTTTCTCGTCATCGGCTACCTTCTCGTACCCGCACTTCCTGCAAACGAGCTTGTCTCCCTGGTATATCATGATTGACTTACACTTTGGGCAGAATTCCACGAATCATCGCCTCCGCATCTCTTATCATCTTCTCGTGGTCGAACGCAAGACTGGGAAGTGAGTCGAGGAGGAATAAGGCCACCTCTCTTGCATCACTTCCAGCTCTCAACTCACCGCCCGAGGGCAGCACCACGTAACATATTGAAACGAAGTGGCCCCGGGGGTCACGATTAGGATCAGAGTAAACTCCAACGAGCTTATAAATCTTCCCTTCCAAGCCTGTTTCTTCTTCAACTTCTCTTAGCAAGGCATCTTCAACTCTCTCGCCGTATTCCACTATACCTCCCGGCAAAGCGTAGAATCCCTTGAATGGCTCATTCTTTCGCTTTATCAGGACTATTTTTCCTTCGTATGGGATTATTGCATCGACCGTTAGAGTAATGCACTTCATGCTTTCACCTTTGCAATATGAACTTCCACTCTTTCAGCCTCCTCGCAACTTCTATGGCCCACTTCACGTCTCCAACCCTCGAAAGTGAGTGGGCGTCGCTACCAATTGAGTACTTAAGCTTCCTTTCCGCGTTTAGCAAATCGAGTGGTGGGGCTCTGTGCGTTGTGTTGATTTCGAGGGCTATGTCGTGCTCCGAAAGCAGGTCGAGGATTTCTGCATCTCTTTCGGGAATCCTCTCGTAGCTATCGAATATTGAGGAGTGGAAGTGTCCGAGAACATCAAAGTCATGCTTCTTTATGCATAGTTCTATTCTCCTGTAGTACTCTTCCGGAGGTAGGCATTCGTGAATTGATGCGATGATAATGTCGAACTTGAAGTCGGGCAGGATAATTTCCCCATCGCTGCCAATTCCGCACTCCACACCACTGAGAACCTCGATATCGTACTTTGCCCTTGCCCTTTCGATTTCTTCCTGCCTGCGCTTTGCCTTCCCCTCTGTCAGGCCCCGGGGATGTTCGATGGAGTGGTCTGTTATGGCAATTACCTTAATTCTCCTCTCCTTGGCCTTCCTGACTATCTCCTCTATTGTTCCCTGACCGTCCGAGTAAGCTGAGTGGATGTGAAGATCGTACACGTATGAGACTTGCCGGGATTGTATTTAAACTTAAGTTGTGATAGTATCTCTTGAGATAAGTAGAGTTGCACAAGAAAGTATTTATTTTATGTTATCCTATTTCCTCCCGTATCGAATTCTTGTATGGAAAGGCTACATCGAAGTATTGCTTGTTGGCCCCGGGAATTATAGTTTTGGGCCTTGGTGATTGGAAGTTAATCGAGTTAAACAGCAGGCAGTTGGATCTTACCTTTTCCCACGGCAAAGTTATATACAGCAAAATTATCTTGCGGACATGGATTTGCCTGATACGCTCGTAATGGTCTCCATCGCAATGATGCTCGCATTTATCGCTTCCAAGCTGAAAATAGCCGGGTTTTTCGCCTGGTTTACATTCGGAATCGCATGGCTTTTGAAGGTTCCGTACTATCTCTCCATAGGAGACTACTACAACGTTGTCGTGCTGAGCCTTGCTTTCGCATTCTTCCTTGCTGTGGCCATCCGCATTATACGCACGGACAAGCTTGATGTGTTCATCGACGTTACGTCTTTTTCGGCCGTCGCAGCCCTCGTTTACTTCACCTTTGCCCTTACACCCCTCGGAAATATGCTCATCCATGCTGTTGCAACCCAGACGGCCCTCGTTGGCTCTACCCTCGGTTTTGGAATGGTTAGCGACGGGGAGATGCTTTTTGCAAACTCGAAGCGGGTGGAGATAATCCTCGCGTGCACAGGCATAGAGAGCATGGCCCTTTTTACTGGCGCAACCCTCGGAATCAAGGCAGAGTGGAGGAGAAAGGTTAAGGCATTCCTTATCTCAGTTCCTGTCATATACATTCTCAACATCCTGAGGAACGTTTTCGTTATGGCAAGCTACGCTTATAGCTGGTTTGGGGAAAACAGCTTTTACATAGCACATCACGTAATATCGAAGTTCCTCGCCACTATAGCTTTAATATTAATATCTCTGGCAGTCTTTAGATTTTTACCGGAACTCGAAGAGCTTATATTTTCTCTCAAGGATTCCATGGTGGGAAGATGATAGAGCGAAGCGGTTTGAGACTTGCAACAATTGAACTTGCCTTGGCATTGCTCGTATTTGCAGCATTTCCCGGGATCTCATACCTTTTGCTGGTAGCTGTCACCTTCACACTGCTCTTTTTCCGCGATCCACCCCGCAGAATTCAGGACGGTGTAGTCTCGCCGGCGGATGGCAGGGTGGATTATGTGGGGGAGAGGAGGATAGAGATATTCATGGGCCCCTTTGACTGCCACATCAACAGAAGCCCGGTCGATGGTGTTGTAACAAAAACGAGATACATCAGAGGAACGTTTCCGCCTGCGTACAATAGGAGCGGTAAAGCGGAGAGAAACGAGATATACATCTCCACTCCGGACGGCGAATTCAAAGTCGTACAGGTTGCCGGCTTCTTTGCAAGGAGAATCGTCTGCTACGTCGGTAAGGGGGACTTCGTGAGGAAAGGACAGAAAATTGGCATAATAAAGTTTGGTTCTCGCGTGATACTTGAGGTACCCGATGGCTACAGATTCGTGAAGAGTGTGGGAGAAAAGGTTAAGGCCGGGGAGACGATAGCGGTGAAAGCATGTTCAGCATACTGCGGGAAGTAAAGCTTGCTGATGTCTTCAGTCTTCTTAACCTCGTTTTCGGATTCTCCGGAATCTACATGCGTGAAATCTCCTTCGTATTTCTTGCGGCCATCATGGATGGAGTTGATGGAATCGTTGCAACGAAATCGAGTGGAAAGTTCGGAAAGGAACTTGATTCTCTTGCAGACCTCGTTTCCTTTGGTGTTCTTCCGGCTGTCTTCATTGCAGCCCACAATCCAGTAATAGCGGCGTTTTACGTCATAGCAGCGGCGTTGAGACTTGCGAGGTTCAACGTGCTCAGGGTTGAACACTTCGTCGGACTTCCCGTTACCGCTTCAGCCCTTCTCATCGCACCGGCCGTAAACCTGCGTTTTGGCTCTTCAGCCATCTGTTTCATCGCCCTCACTTCAGCGCTGCTTATGATTAGCGACGTAAAATACATTAGGGTTAGAGACTTGCGGATCCTTTCTGTTGTTGCCGCTGCTATCCTTGCTGCGTTCTTCGTGAAGGATGCTGCTTATGCCGTGTTCTTTGCCTTTCTGCTGTACCTCGTAAGCCCCCTGTGGAGAAGGAGAGAGTATATGTGGTAGGAGTACCGTGTGGTGAGAGGATGAGTGAAAAGGCAGCATTTGAGGCGGGTATAAAACTTGCAGCACTTTTTCACCAGTTTATCGGAGCCCCCGTTAGCCCCGAAAATGCGGAGCTGCTTGAAAGGGCTATGGAAAGCTGCATGAGACTTCAGCCCTACGTCGTTGAGGCGGAGGTCAGGATAAATAGGAAAAAGCTCGAAAAAGCCCTATCATCGTACGGATACACGTCCTTAACTCCTGAAATGCTCTACGCGAAGGTGAGCGTCGAGGTGGAAGGAGAGAGGGCGGTAGCAGTGATGGAGTGGGACGAAGAGAAGAATTACCCGCTGATGAGATTGTTATGACGTCTGAAGTTTATCCACCTTCTGAGGACTCAGAGCTTTTGCTTGAGGCTGCAATGAGGGAGATACGCCTGGAAGATGAAGTTCTTGAGGTGGGAGTGGGCAGCGGCTTCGTTTCGGAGAGGATCAAAGACCTGTGCAGATTTCTGATAGCAACGGATATCTCGCCTTATGCTGTTCGGGAGTCTAAAAGCAAGGGTATAGAGGTCGTTAGGACAGACCTCTGCAGGGGAATAAGGAGGAAGTTTACGCTGATCCTGTTCAATCCACCATATTTGGAGCTGAGCGAGAAAGAGAAGAGGGGTGACTGGCTCGAAAAAGCTGTGGATGGAGGTAAGGGTGGAATAGAGGTTGCAACACGCTTTCTCGATGAGGTTAAGGAAGTTCTTGCTGAAAACGGAAGGATAATCCTGATAGTTTCTTCCTTCAATACTCCCGCGATATTCGAGGAGATTGAGAAGCGAGGGTACGTTTACGAGGTAATTGCGGGAAGGAAACTCTTCTTCGAGGAGCTATATGCTTTGAAAATTTGGAGAGGGTGACCTCTTGCCTAACCTGCTCCGCCCCAAAGCTTTTATTCGATAGACCAGTTTATGGCTATGGACGTAAAAAACTGGCTCGTTGAGGAGGGAATATTCAAGAAAGAGGTTCCCGATGAAGTGGCAGAGTGGCACTACGTTGTTGAGTTTCCGCCGGATTCCAAGCAGGTTACCGACATAATCAAGCCGAAGGGAAAGGATTTTGTCCTTGTTATAAGTGGCCTTGTTTTTGCGGAAAATCACTACAGGGCTCTTCACTCTCTCCCTCCTGAGAAGAAGAGGAACTTAATTCACAAGTGGAAGATGGATTTGCTTTTTAGAAAAGCAGAATTCAGGATGGTACCCGATGCGGAAAACGTGCAGAGGATAGATTTTTCCATACCAATCTACTTGGAGGAGCTAACGAAGCCGAAGCTCTTTGAAGCGTTGCGGGAAATATTCAAGTGCAAGCTCTACATTATGTGGAATCTGCATCACGAGTTCGATAGAAAGGGAGATGTGGATGCCATGTATTTGTGATCAGTGCGAAACTCGGAAGGATGTGGCCCTGAAAAATCAAAACAAAAGGATTATAGACATTCATATATCCAACCCACTATGCAGATTGTTTACGAACCTATAGGCATCATTCATTCTCCCTTCAAGTCGAAGGAAGGTGTTCCAATCCAGCCAGTCTATGCAAGAGGCGTGGAAGGCTACATCGAGCTCTTTACCGAGTACGCCGAGGGGCTTAAGGACATCGAGGGCTTCTCTCACCTGATCCTCATCTACCATTTTCACCTCTCGGAGGGCTACAGGCTTTTGGTTAAACCATTCCTCGACGACGAACTTCATGGTGTGTTCGCGACGAGAGCGCCAAAAAGGCCAAATCCTATTGGCATGTCAATCGTAAGGTTGAAAGAGGTGGATGGCCCAATTCTACGAATTTTAGACGTAGACATCGTTGATGGCACTCCTCTGCTCGACATCAAGCCCTACGTTCCCGAGTTTGATTGTCGTAGCGAAGCCAGAGCTGGCTGGCTTGAAAAGGGAGTGCGTGAGGCGAGGAGGACAGTGTCTGATGGCAGATTTTGATTGGTAATATTTATGTACTCATGCACATATATATGAACACATGAAAACAATATCGATCAGAGATGATGTCTACAATAAGCTTGTGAGTATGAAAGAAGATGGTGAAAGTTTCAGTGACGTGATTGAAAAACTGCTTAAAAGAGAGAGATTCAACATTGAAGAATACTTTGGCGTACTCAGAGAAAGTAGCGTACTTGATGAGATAATGGAGTACTCCCGTAAAGCAAGGAAAAGCGCGAGGATGAGGATATGATCGTACTGGATACGAGCTTTTTAATTGACTATTTTAAGGGTGTTGAGGAAACAAAGCATTTGGTTAAAAGCAACGATAACGTGGCGATAACCACTGTAACGTATCATGAAATAAAAACAGGTTTAAAAAGAAAGAAAATGAAGAAAGAGGAAATGCTCTTTAGAAGATTCTTTTCCAGAATACCGATACTGGATTTTGATATCAGAGCTGCCGAAGAATCCAGCAGTATCGCAGCAAAGCTGCTTGCCATAGGACTAGACATTAACGTTCTTGACGTCCTGATTGCTGGTATTGCAATTGCAAACGGTGCTGAGAAAATATTAACCGCTGACAGGAATTTCCTGGAGATAGAAAAAGTTTCAGATTTGGAAGTAGTCCTGTACAGGTAGTTCCTAATATAATAAAGAATTTATAAATTTAATAAAGTATTTTGGAACGCTAAATGAAGTAGCAAAAATCAAAGCTCCTCAACGAACTCCACGATCCTGTCCACAGCTTCTCTTAACTTTTCCATGCTTACTGCATACGCACACCTGATGTACCCCTCTCCGCATTCCCCAAACGCGTTTCCCGGCACCACTGCAACATTTTTCTCGAACAGCAGCCTTTCTGCAAATTCCTCACTGCTCAGTCCGGTGGATTCTATGCTTGGAAACGCATAGAATGCCCCGTCTGGCATTTTAACGTCGAGTACCTTTCCTACTCTCTTTACGAAGAAGTTCCTGCGCCTGATGTATTCGGCCCGCATCTCCTCGAGTTCATCTTCGCCATTTCTCAACGCCTCGAGAGCACCAATCTGTGCCGTAACGGGAGCGCACAGCATGCAGTACTGGTGGATTTTGAGCATACCTTCCAGTATGTCTGCAGGAGCAATAGCGTAACCTATTCTTAAGCCAGTCATTGCGAAGGCCTTTGAAAAGCCGTTTAGAATGATTGCTCTCTCCTCCATTCCGTTCAGCGATGCGATGGATATGTGCTTGAAAGTGTAGCTTAGCTCTGCATAAATTTCATCTGAAATTACGATCATGTCGTGCTCAATTGCCGCATCAGCGATCTCTTCAAGCTCCTTCTTCGAGTAGCTCACACCTGTAGGGTTATTGGGGTAGTTGATGACGATGGCTTTCGGTTTTGTCTCTTTTGCGTACTCATCGATGAGTTCGTAACTCAGCTTAAAATCAGGGGTTGTAGGAATCGCAACAACTTCTCCGCCTGCAAGGGACGAGAGGGGTGCGTAGGACACGTAGCATGGCTCGGGAACGAGGACAGCTTCGCCTTCATTCAGAATTGCCCTCAGAGCTATGTCCACACCCTCGCTTACACCAGTGGTTATCAGAACGCTTTCTGCGCTGCATTCAACCCCGAACTTCCTGTAATATTCTGCTATCGCCTCTCTAAGCTCTTTCAGACCAAAATTTGACGTATAGGAAGTTATACCCTTTTCAAGGGCGTATATTATCTCCTCTCTTATCCTCCAAGGAACCGCGAAATCTGGCTCACCCACGCCAAGGCTGATGACATCGTCTCTCCCAATTATCAGCTCGAAAAACTTCCTTATTCCCGAAGGCTTTAACTCTTGGACTCTCTTCGAAACCCTTTCCTGCTCACGGGACAATTGCGAGCCTCCTGTCCTCTTCGTCTTTGAAGAGGAGCACGCCTTCCTCCTTGTAGCTCCTCAGCACGAAGTGGGTTACTGTTGTGAGGACTTCCGGAATCGTTGAAATCTTTTCCGCAACGAAGAAAGCTACCTCCTTGAGACTTTTTCCCTTCACAACAACCTGAAAGTCGTAATCACCGCTTACGAGCCTTACTGCGTGAACTTCTGGAAACTTGGCTATTCTCTTTGCTATGTCATCGTAGTTCTTTTCCCTGGTGAGTGTAACCCTCACGTCTATAACCGCGTAAACAATTTCCTCTCCAGCCTTTTCCCAGTCTACGAGGGTCTTGTACTTGAGAATGATGCCTCTCTCTTCGGCCTTCTTTACTATCTCATCTATCTCTTTTGGTGTGTAGCCTGTCATTTCCGAAATTTCCTCACTGCTCAGTCTTGCGTTGTCTTCGAGTATCCTGAGAATTTCGAGAGTTTTTTCATTATCCATGATGGCAATTCGATTATTTGTATTTAAATTTTCTACTGTTCTTTGCACTTCAATTTCTCACTCGTTTCATACCCCACTTCATCCAGGTTTCACTGGAATTTCTCCCTTCAATACTATCTCTGCTTCATGTCCTTTCAGGACAAGCTCAAGAAGAACTGCTCTTACCTCGACCCCTTTATTCATGGCCTCGTTAAGGGCATCCGCAAACTCTGGATGTGTTTCTCTGTTTGGTTTTAGAACTCTCGCGTCGGGACGCGTAACGAGAAAAAGAATCTTCGACGAGTAACTCATTTCCATAGCTTTAATCAGCGTGAGAATGTGTTTTAACCCCCTCTCCGTTGGAGCATCTGGAAAGTACGCTATGCTGTCTTTAACAAGCGTGCAGCCCTTAACTTCGAGCAGAGCGTGACAATCCAGCAGAAAATCTATTCTGCTTCCTAAAAACGTGAATTCTCTCTTGGCAATCCCGCATCTGAAAATCTGGGGAATGATTTTCTCTGCGAGTGCCGAATGCAGGCCTGAGTTTACAATCACCGGCACGCCTGCATAAATGGCAATTACGTCGTAGCGAGTTTTTCTGTTTTTTCCATCCCTCTCTTTGAGCAAAACTCTGTTTCCTTCAACGAGAAGCTCTTTCAGTCTTCCCGGATCTTTCAGATGCGCTTTTACCGGTCTACCATTAATTTCGACGGTGACGAGAAACCTGTTGTCCCTCCTGATGAAATTCCCGTCGATTAGTCCGCTTATAGACATCAGTTTCAAACTTCCACCGTCCACGTGCAGTTAGGATATCTTTGCAGCTTTATCTTCCTGTTGCTTGCAAGACCCCTTCCGCAAGGGAGGCGGGTGGGTAGTTAAGTTTATAGACTTAGTAGCTAAAAAATCTTCGGGGATGTTCCCAAAGAAAGAAGTTCAGCTAACTGTGGTGGGAAAAGTTTTCAAGCCAAACAGGAAGAAAGTTTTAGCCTTAAACAGGTGCTTAGAAGAATATTTCAAACTTGTGAGCTGGTATCTTAACTTCAATTCGACATCAAAGACATTTCTGCACAAGAACGGTTACGAGAAAGCAAAGCAACTATTCAACCTAAACACTGCCTTAATCCAGACAGCGAGAGACAAAGCTGTGGAAATTCTAAAGAGTTTCAACGAAAAGAAGAAAGAGGGTAAAGTTAAACCGAAACCGAAGCTGAAGAGGATTTCAATTAGGTTTGATAAGAGATGTTACTCTTTCGCTAATACTACTAACAAGTTAACACCATACTGGCTAACTCTGAGCCTGAATCGCAAGGAGAGAGTAACCCTACCAGTAGTTTTTGGTGAAAGACAAAAGAAGTTCATAGAAGAAGCCTTACAGGGCAAATGGCAATTCTGTACGGTAGAGGTGGTAAAGAGGAATGGAGAATGGTATGCTCATTTCGTGCTCAAGAAAGAAGTAGAATTCGATGAACCAGAGACGGTCATTGGTGTGGATTTGGGAGAATGGAATGTTGCTACTGCTGTTGCCATTTCTAAGCAATCAAAACCAATGAAGGGTCAGTTCTGGAGCGGTGCAGGGATAAGGGAAATCAGAGGGAAGTACTCGCATATTCGAAGAAATCTACAGAGAAAGAAGAGGTTAGATTTGGTTAAGCAGATTGGACACAAAGAGGAGAGAATCGTGAACCAGCAATTGCACGTAATAGCGAATGAAATCGTAGCTTACGCTAAACAATTCGAGAAGCCAGTAATAGCAATAGAGGAACTTAATGGAATTAGAGAGAACATGAACAGTTCAGCAAAGCTTAACAGAAGGTTGCACGCTTGGGGCTTTCGGAAATTACAGCAATACATCGAATACAAAGCCAATCTCGAAGGAATACCTGTGGTATATGTTAATCCCAAGGATACATCAAAAAGATGTCATAGATGCGGGCATGTTGCCCAAGCTAATGGCAGAGAGTTCAGGTGTCCTAAATGTGGTTTGAGATACAATCGAGATTTGAATGCTGCGATAAACATAGCCCATGCCTTAATGAGAGGCATGGGATGGGGGAGCTGTGAACCCCCCGAACTCCCAGATGAAGTCCTGACGCAAAGTCAGGACAGAACGGGAGAAGCCCCATGCGTAAGCGTGGGGTAGTTCACTAAGGAAATATTTAAAATGTTGCGCACATAACTGCAGCCATGAAGAAAATCCTGATGGTAATTGTTGACGGACTCGCTGATAGACCAATCGATGGAAAAACGCCTTTGAGCGTTGCAAACAAACCAAACATGGATAAAATTGCTGCTATGGGTATTAACGGGATTATGGACACAATAGCTCCCGGTATAAGGCCGGGGAGCGATACAGGTCATTTGGCTCTGCTCGGGTACGACCCCTACAAGTACTATTCTGGCAGGGGGCCGATAGAGGCTGCTGGAGCGGGAATAAACATTAAGCCAGGAGACGTTGCGTTCCGTGTCAATTTCGGGACTGTCGAGGGAGAAGGAAGCATTTTTGACAAGGTTGTCGTTGATAGAAGGGCTGGCAGAATAAGCGACACCGACGAGCTTGTTAAGGCAGTTTGCGAGGGTGTAAGGCTCGATGTCGAGTATATATTCAGGAGAGGGAGTGGTCACCGAGGAGCCCTCGTGCTAAAGGGGGAAGGACTTTCTGATAAAATAAGCGACACCGATCCCCATGAAATTGGGGCGAAGGTCTGGAGGTGTAAGCCCTTAGACGACAGCGAGGAGGCGAAAAGGACTGCGGAAATCGTGAATTCGTTCATGGAGCAGAGCCATCGCATCCTCGACTCGCATCCCCTCAACGTGGAGAGGGCGAAAAAAGGATTGTTGAAGGCGAACGTTCTGCTCTTGCGCGGCGCAGGCATGTGCCCGCACATACCGCCTTTTGAAGAGAAGTACGGGATGAAGCTCGCAGTAGTTGCGGGAACCACGCTTATAAAGGGTGTTGGTAGAATAGTCAAAGGTGACATAATAGAGGTGGAAGGCGCAACTGGAAACAAATACACAAACCTCGATGGTAAGATTAAGGCAGCAATTGAAGCCTTGAATACGCACGACTTCGTTCTGCTTCATATCAAAGCTACAGATGAGCTGGGCCACGATGGAGACTTCGATGGAAAAAGGGAGTTCATAGAGAAGCTTGACAAGGCAATAGAACCTCTCCTCAGCCTTGACTTCTCGAAGGTCTGCATGATATTCACCGCCGATCATTCGACGCCTGTAATGGCGAAGGAACACACCGCCGATCCTGTACCGATAGCCATCGTGCACGAGGGTGTGAGAGTTGATGAGGTGACGACGTTTTCAGAGTTCGAAGCCTACAAAGGCGGGCTCTGCAGGATAAGGGGTAGAGACGCGATAAACATAGCCCTCGATCTAACGGATAGGGCGAAGAAGTTTGGGGCTTAGCTCAGTTATTTTACACCTTATTTTAACATAGTATTCTGATTCTGATAGCAGTCAAGGAAGGAATTGTATCGCGGAATTGCAAAAATGGTTAGGGCTGTAATCGTTCAGCTACCGAATATCAGGTCAAATATATCATCAAGTTTCCCCTTCTTTCCTTCAAGAACTTCTGCGTCGTACACCTCAGTGTAGCCACAGTTTGAGCAGGTTACGAAGTAGTATTTGTTTCTTTGCCAGTCCATCCATCTGTCAAGAAGGCTGGCTCCAGTCATTGCAAGTTTTTTTGACCACTGCTCTCTGCACACCACATTTTGGGCATTTAAAGCGGGTGGCAAGCTCATCTTCGATTTTCATTGGCTATCTTTGTTCAGAGAAAATTTATGAATTTAACGGGTCTCAGCATTTGGCACAATATTTAAACCACACTTGCTCATGTACAAAAAATGGCATAAGTCAAAGACTACACAACCGGGAAAATACTCAAAGACGTCAAAATTGCTCTTTTAGCACTAAAACTCGTTAAATTCCCGATTGTTGGGACGTACATCGGCAAGAAGTTACTGAAAAGAATAGAAAAATTTGAACCCCTGTTAGTAAACCTGACAGAGGCCACAGAGCTCATTGAGAATGCAGAGAAAGTTGCAGTCGGGCAGAGAGTATGTTTTGAGCTGCACAAGACGACTTTCACAGAATCTGTGTTTCTAGACGAGCTCGCTGAGGAGATGGTTAAAATCGGAAAGGCCAGAATGGTAACCAAGGAAGAAGCAGTAAAAACGCTGAAAAAGTACAGTACTCCCATCATCGTTTCCAAAGTTTCTGGAAAGTACATGGAAATCTGCCGTTCCTCACCAAGGGAGTGTGTTTACTGGTGCGCCGAAAGGGCAGGACTGAAATGCTTGAGGAACGATAGAACGTTGAAGACAGTTGATTATAGCGGAAGTAAGAAAGAGTGTATAGAATATATTGTAAAGAAAAGAGCGATGGAAAAACAGAAAAATAGATAGCGGCAAACTTTTATAAGAAAGTGGACAAGGGCTATGCGTTACAAGGGTGCGAGTATGTTCGACAGGCTCGTAGTACCGGCAAACACGAAATTCGAGGATGGCTGCGTTATTGTTGAGGGAGACGTAATTGTTGGCCCGAATGCGACCCTTGGATACGGTATAATCGGAAGGAAGGTTATTGTAGGTGAGAAAGCAAACATCCAGGGCGACATAGTGGGCGAGGAAGTCAGACTCGATGCCTGGAGTAGCGTTAAGGGCAACGTTGTGAGCAGGGGAGATGCTTACGTTGGTGAGTTTGCCACTATCGACGGGAAGCTCACAGTTTATGGAAACCTTGATATAGGCAGAAACGTCAGGATAAAGGAAGGGTTCGAGGCCAAAGGACTGATTACAATTCAGGATCCTCTTCCGGTAATCATCTTCATTTTCTTCTACCTCCTCGAGCTTTTACGGCTTGGTAAGCTGGAGGAAGCGGAAAAGCTGTTTGAGGAAATTGAGGAGTTTGAGTCGCCTCTCATAATTCCCGAGGACTCCACGCTCAACCTCGAGCAAATAAAAACCAGCGCAAGCGTCGAAATCGTTGGCAGCAGGGTTCTTGGCAACGTCAGAGCGAAGGATGTGAGTGTTGAAGGCAGCGAGGTCTTTGGCAGCTTGAGGGGAAGGGACATTGTCGTGGACGGCAGCCGCATACATGGGGCCATAGAGGGCAGAACTGTCTTTATAGTAAATGGCAGCGAGGTCTTTGGCCATATAAAGGCGGGCAGGGTTTACATGGAGGAGAAGTGCGCTGTTGAAGGGACAATAATCGGAAAGTCTGGTGTAATCATCAAGCCGAAGGTGGATGTTGCAGAAATAATGAAGAAGTTAAAGGGAATTGAGGAAGAGGAGAAGGAAGAGAAAGAAGAGACAGAAAAAGAGGAAGAGAAGACAGAAGTAAGAGAAGTGAAAAAAGCGGAAGTTGAAGAGACAAGGAAGAAAAGAAAGAGGGAAGAATCGAGGGAAGTTATAGACGTTATAAAGTCCGGCAAGGATAGAGAGGAAAAGGAAGTCAAAACATCAGAAGGCGATTTAAATGCTGGAGTGGGACAGGGAGAAGTTCAGAAAGATGTTTCCTAACCTTTTCCATGAACTTGAAGGCAGCCACATGCCTACTGTTCTCGACCACCTCGAAGTCTGCAGAAGTGCGGAAGAGGCGTTGGAGGTAATAAACTACTTCGAGCGGATTGGGGAAATTACACCCGAGTATGCATCTTTTCTCCGCTCAAACGTAAAAAAGCTTGGCATAATTGGTACGAGGAGAAGAGGAGATTACGAGAGGAGGGGTCTCGTTGATTGAAATAGGCATTGCCGGAAAGCCAAACGCTGGCAAGTCAACTTTTTTCAAAGCTGCAACCCTTGCGGATGTTGAGATTGCCAACTACCCTTTCACGACCATTGAGCCAAACGTAGGTGTTGCACACGTTCGCGTTGAGTGCGTTTGCCAGGAACTTGGCGTTAAATGTGACAACTGTATAGATGGCTGGAGGCTCATCCCAGTCAAGCTCATAGATGTTGCTGGCCTCGTGCCGGAAGCACACAAGGGGCGTGGCCTTGGCAACGAGTTTCTCGATAACCTGAGGCAGAGCGAAGCGGTGATTCACGTCATCGACGCTTCTGGCTCAACGGACGAAGAGGGGAACGAGATAGGAGTTGGTGAACACGACCCGTGTAAGGATGTGGAGTTTCTCTATAACGAACTCGACATGTGGCTTTTCGGGATTTTGAAGAGGAACTGGGATAGAATTGCCAGGAGAATTCACCTCGAAAAAAGGGATCCTGCCAAGTATATCACTGAACAGCTTGCTGGCCTGGGCTTTAAGGAGTGGCAGGTGAGAGAAGCGTTAAAGGTAGTTGGAAGCGATGTAATGAAGTTCGGTGATGAAGAACTGAAGACTTTTGCAACGGAACTCAGGAAGAGGAGGATGGGGATGGTCATTGCTGCCAACAAGGCGGACAAAGCTCCAGAACAATTCATGAAAAAGCTTCTTTCCCTCGATGAAATTGTGATTCCCACTTCAGCGGCATTTGAACTCACGCTGCGGATGGCTGCCAAGAACGGATACATAAAATACCTTCCTGGGGACAGCGATTTTGAGATAATTAAGGCGCTCAACGAGAAGCAGAAGAAGGCGCTTGAGATTATAAGGGACTTTCTCAAAAAGTATGGAAGCACGGGTGTCCAGAAGGCCATAAACACCGTCGTCTTCGATCTGCTCGGTTACATTGTCGTTTATCCTGTTGAAGATGAAAATAAGTTTACGGATTCGAAAGGCAACGTGCTGCCTGATGCGATGCTCGTTAAGAAGGGAACGACAGCAAGACAGCTTGCATACATGATACATACCGACATAGGAGAGAGCTTTATATATGCCCTTGACGCAAAACGAAAGATGAGAATTGCTGAGGACTATGAACTCAAGCACAACGATGTGATAAAAATTGTTAGCGCCAAATGAAAGCGAACAGCGTAAAACACCCTGCAATAATTCAGTTAAGGGGAGAAGTCGGAGATAGAGTTGAGGAAGTTTTGAAGATAGTTGAAAAGACCTGCAGCGATTTTGAGGTGGAGAACGACGATGGCGTCAATATTTATGTCTCTGACGTCAACGAAGCAAGGAAGGTAATTTCGAAGATAAAGAGAGTTGCAAGAGTGAGTGTCAAGATGAGCACGAAATACGCCGGATTGAGGCGTGGGAGAGTAAGAACACTATTTGTTTACTGCGTAAGGTTTGGTTATGATAATTGAAGTTTCCGAATTTCAGCGGATAAGGAAGGAACTGAAAAGTCTTCGAGACCTGAGCCGGCCGGGCTATCCACGGGGGATGCTCTTTACAATTCTGTCCCAGAAAAGGGTTGATGCCGTAAAGAGGTACTATCCCCAGGCCGTAGATAAACTGGACGAGATAGCTTCTTACTGGAATGAAAATGGCAGTTTTCCGCCCTGGCTGAGGCTGACACCTGTAATGAGAGTAAGGGTTCTTCTCAAGGCCCTCGGCTACTCTAAAGCCGAGACGGGTAGGATACTCAAAGATCCGGGAAGAGCAGAATCCGACAGGATTGAGGAGGAAGTCTGGCGCGCCCTTTTTACAGACTTTATTTACTCTCCTCTGGCCGTGAAGCACCAGTTCGCGAGAGGGAAGCTTGGCGAGGAGATAATCCGGAGGTGGCTTGAGGAGCGCGGAATAGAATACAGGGATGAGAAAGATTTGAGAAAGGAGTTCGACAAAACGCCGGATTTCTACTTCGACGAGCTTGTAGATATAGCGGGTAAAGAGGTCAAGTGGATCGAGAGCAAAGCTCTGTTCGGTGATCCAAGAACCCACTGGCTTTACGACAAGAAGCAGTTCTCTCGCTATGAGGAGATGTTTGGAGAAGGCTACGTGGTTTACTGGTTCGGATGGGTTAAGGGTTTAAACAGGTCAATTCTGCCCTACGACTTTTTCTCTTCTCCGCTCAGAAATGCTTTGCTCGATATGAGAGTATACACTGCTGGCGGCTCGCCTAAAAGAATTGCTGAGCTTGCAGAAAAACTTGATGCCTTCGTTGTAGATATTGGGTGCGACGCAGAAGATGAAATTGAGAGATGTGTTTACATAGAGGAGCTTGAGCCAGAAAAACCAATGAGAAGCAAGGAATTTCTCGACGGCATGTGCAGGCTCATCGACTGCTATTCAAAAGGAAGAATTCTGATTGCAAGCAGGGAAAAAGATTGGAAAAAGAGTCACAGACGTCACGTTGCGTGGGTCCTCAGAAACCTTGGCTTCGACGTCATTCATGTCTGATCAGGAGCCCATGAGGGACTCTGCAACCTTCAGCAGCTCATCCTTTTCGAGGGTTGTTGTGATTGTTACATCTATGTCTCCCTGCCTCCAAGATACTATTCTCACGTAGCCTGCATCGAGGTAGCTAACTGTTGTGTTGCCAATCACGACCTCTTCAGCCCCCTCTATTTCTGCAGCCTCGCCCACCCTCTCTTTGACTTCGATTATTGCTGTACTGTTTGTGTACGTCAGGACAACTACGTTGAGTGGTTTGATTACGGAGATACTCAGGTTGAAGTCATCTGATGGGAGATATCCGGGAAGAATTACCTTAAAACCAGCGGATTCCTCCGCTTCCTCTACTGTGTCAAACTCAACAACCTTCTGCTGGAGATCCTCGACACTCGAAACTGTTGCGTTCTCCGGCGGGATAAACTCGAAGAATTCATCGTCTATGCCTCTGTTGAACGTGAAATTCGAGTAGTTAACTCTGAGAACTTCTCTATCATCAACAATCCAGCGAATTGAGACAGGATAGTAGTCTCTGGTAACAGAAATCTCTATGGTTACGTTGTTTCCATGTAACGCTTTGATCAGGTAACCGTCATCTATCTTCAATACGCTGGTTGTGCTGTTCTGGACTATATCTCTGAAAAGCTCACCGTAATCAAAGTTTATCTGAACCTCATCTGGCTTTGCATAGATTGCTCTGTTTTCTGCTGGATCGTAAAACCAGACTATGCTGCCGTTGTTCACGACAACTGAGCCAGCAATTTCTTCCGGCTTAGTATAGTATACTTTTTGTTTCTCCCCTTTTACCCAGAAGTCCGCGCTGTAGGAGTAGCCGGTCATGAGGTTTGTCACTTCAACGCTACCGCTATAATCCGAAAGGCTACTGTACTTTTCCTCGACTTTCTTCACTACATCTTCTTCTCCTCCGCAGCCGAGAAGAAAGGCGGAGAAAAGAAGAATGATGAACACCTTAACTGCTTTCAAACTACCACCTGAAGCCAGTGGTTGGGCAATTACTTAAGGATTCCGGTTAAATCTGATAGATTGCGGTTGCCACGCTGTGGGGCGGGTACGAACTCTACGCCTGGATGCCTTTGCATCATGGGCTGCGGGTAGAGCTCCATGAGCTCGTAAACTTCCTCTGGGACATTCGTTGACACGTTCAGGCCCAGTTGCTTTGCAACTTCGACGGTTATGGGGTAATCGTGTGTCCAGCGCCCCTCCGTCAAAACTGTCGCAACTTCTTTTGCCTTTTCCTCACCAAGCCTGTCCTTCAGAAGCTCAAAAACGAAATCTCTTACCTGTTTGATTGCCTTCTCGGCTATGTCTGCCATTATGAGTGTCTGATCGTCGATGTCCTTAGGATCCTTCTTTGAAATCGCCTTCAGAATTGAAGGGGCAGGGTAATTCATTAGCTGCGGGTCGACAGGGCCAAGGACAGCGTTTGGATCCATTATTATTTCATCTGCTGCAAGAGCTATCAGTGTTCCACCGCTCATGGCATAGTGTGGCACGATAACTGTCGTCTTTGCCGGGTGCGCTTTTATGGCCTTTGCAATTTGTGTTGCGGCGAGCACGAGCCCACCAGGGGTGTGTATAATCAGGTCTATAGGCTGATCCTTCGGCGTTCGCCTGATTGCCCTTAGAATCTGCTCTGAATCCTCAACGTTGATGAATCGGTAAAATGGTATGCCGAACAGCCCTATGCTTTCCTGCCTGTGTATCATTGTGATGACGTTCGAACCCCTCTTTTTACCCATTCTTCTCATAGCAGATTTTCTTGCAGTCTCGAGTTGCTTATACTTGAGCTGTGGCCCTAAAATCAGATATACTATGAACAGCCACCATATCAACCCTCCAACAAAACCAAATGGGTCGTTCATTGGTTTTTATTTAATTTAGAGGATGTATATAATCTTTGTCCATAATGTCTGTACAGGGTTTCAACAAAACCAGGCAAATCGCTTCTGGGTTTTATTTAATTAATCTTGTTTTAGTTTTTTTCATTATTATATATTTAATAGTATGTTTCTTGTTCATAACATTTGCACGCTGCTGCAAAATTACAAAAATTTAAAAATCCATTTCCAGAATTTAGCGACTAAATACACGAATCGTCGAACTGCTTTTGAAAATTGGAGCCAACTTTTATGGTTAATCATTCAAAAAATTATTTCGAAATGCTTATATAGGACACAACATCGAAAATAGCACACCAAACATTATTAGGAGGGAGTGTATGAGTTATATTGGCCATGGTGGCAAAGAAATCGTTGAGCGAGTTTTGGACAAAGAAAAAGCTAAAGAGGCTATTCAAGGCTTGACACAGATTCCAGTAAGAAGGCAAATCGCACACGAGTGCATAAGCCTCTCCTACGGTTTCTTCACGCCTCTGCAGGGCTTTATGGGCTATGCGGATGTAGATGCCGTTTGTAAGGACATGACTCTTGCAGACGGCACGGTCTGGAGCATTCCGATAGTCTTTGACATGAGCGACGAAGACATAAAGAAGTACGACATAAAGGAGGGTGACACTGTTCTGTTCACGTACATGGATGCTCCACTTGCCATGTTTGAGATCGAGGAAATATATGAGTACGACAAGAAATTCATGGCTGAGAAGGTCTACGGAACCACTGAGGAGAAACATCCTGGTGTGAAGAGGACATACGAGTATGCGGACAAGTTCCTTGCAGGTAAGGTCACACTTGTAAACGAGCCCAAGTTCAACGAACCCTATGCAAGCTTCTGGAAGACTCCAAAGCAGCACATCGATGCGTTCAGGGAGAAGGGCTGGGAGCATGTTGTTGCTCACCAGACGAGGAACGTTCCGCACACGGGCCATGAGTGGCTGATGAAGTACGCTTGGTTTGCTGCAAACGAAGATCTGACAGTCGATACACTCAAGACAGGTGTACTTGTCAACTGTATCATCGGTGAGAAGAGGAAGGGCGATTACATCGATGAGGCTATTCTGCTCGCACAGAACATGCTTCGCGTAGCGGGCTACTTCAGAGATGACGTGCACATGGTCACCTTCACGCTCTGGGACATGAGATATGCTGGCCCGAGAGAGGCAATATTCCACGCTGCCCTGAGAGCGAACATTGGCTGTACGCACCACATGTATGGCAGAGACCACGCCGGTGTTGGTGACTACTATGGCACCTATGATGCTCACTACCTGCTGAAGAGCGTCAAGGACAAGCTCTCAATAAAGCCGGTCTTCATCCTCGAGAACTGGTACTGCCCGGTCTGTGCTGAAGTTACCTGCTCCGCATTCTGTGCACACACCAAGGAGAGACAGAAGTTCAGCGGTACACTGATCAGGTCGATTATAATCGACGGTGTCAAGCCGACGAGGCTTGTTCTCAGGCCTGAAGTCTTCGACACAGTCATGGAGTGCGCTGAGAAGTACGGCTTTGGTTCACCGTTCGTCACGGACAAGTACCTTGCTGAGAGGCAGCCAATCTTCACACTTGAACCAATGGAAGTTGGAAAGGCGTGAGGTGATAGAAAATGAGCGAGGCAGACATTGGAATTAACATCTGGATTAACGAGGAGCGCTACGAGAAGCTGCAGGAAGCTGGACTTGCAGACCTTGCCCATGACAAACTCGCAGGGATGAAGGTTCTTCAGATAAAGTGCACTGAGGAGCAGAAGGACGAAATCCTGAAGAAGTTTCCGATGGCGAAGTACGATGCTTCAACAACGAGAACGATCGAACTTCTGCCGAGGGAAGTGAAGGACAGGATATTCGAGATAGCACTGAAGCTGAAGTCAACCGGGCCAGAAGTCATCGAGGAGTTTCTGAAATCGGCATAAAAAGTAAAGTTTAAATTTTTTAAAATTTAGAGGGGATCGGGTAGGATTGGGTGAATATTAGAGAAAATAAGTAAAGAAAGTTGAGTAACGGTATATTGGAGGTGGAAAAATGCCAAGCTATGTGAACCCGGATAAGTGCGACGGTTGTAAGGCGTTGGAGAAGACGGCGTGCCAGTACATCTGCCCCAACGACCTGATGAAACTGAACGAAGAGCTGATGAAAGCGTACAACCAGGAGCCCGACATGTGCTGGGAGTGCTACAGCTGTGTCAAGATTTGCCCGCAGGGTGCCATTGAGATGAGGGGTTACGTGGACTTCGTACCTCTTGGTGCAGCCTGTACACCCATGAGGGGTACCGATGCAATCATGTGGACAGTGAAGTTCAGGAACGGCAAGATCTTGAGGTTCAAGTTCCCCATCAGGACAACTCCGTGGGGCTCAATCCAGCCTTTCGAGGGTCTGCCCGAGCCGAGCACTGACGGGCTGAAGGACGAACTGCTTACGGGCGAGCCAGACATTCTGGAAGTTAGTGAGCTGCCCACGCTCAAGAAGTAAATTTGGAGGTGTAAAAAATGGCTGAGCCAAAGGTTGAGAGAGTTGAGACGGACATTTTGATACTTGGTGGTGGTTTCTCGGGATGTGGTGCTGCGTACGAGGCAGCATACTGGGGTAAGGCCGCTGGCCTTAAAGTTACACTCGTTGAGAAGGCTGCAATTGAGCGCAGTGGTGCCGTTGCCCAGGGTCTCTCTGCTATAAACACCTATATGGGAATGTCCGGTAAGGTAATCTTCGGACAGCACACACCCGAAGAATTCGTCAAGTACGTTACCACTGACATGATGGGTATTGCAAGAGAAGACCTCGTCTACGACGTTGCTAGGCACGTTGATGGTTCTGTGCACCTCTTCGAGAAATGGGGTCTCCCCATCTGGAAAGAGGGCGACAAGTACGTTAGAGAAGGTCCTTGGCAGGTCATGATTCACGGTGAGTCTTACAAGCCCATCATCGCTGAGGCTGCCAAGATGGCAATTGGTGAGGAGAACATCTACGAGAGAGTATTCATCACCCACCTGCTCATGGACAAGAACGACCCCAAGAGGGTCGCTGGAGCTGTAGGTTTCAGCGTCAGAGAGGACAAGTTCTACGTATTCAAGGCCAAGGCAGTCATCATCGCAACCGGTGGTGCAACCCTGCTCTTCAGGCCGAGAAGCACTGGAGAGGGTATGGGTAGAATCTGGTACGCAATCTTCAACACGGGCAGTGGTTACACGATGGCTCTCTGGGCTGGTGCTGAGCTGACCCAGATGGAGCACAGGTTCATCCCGCTCAGGTTCAAGGACGGTTATGGCCCAGTCGGTGCATGGTTCCTCCTGTTCAAGTCAACCGCCACGAACGCATACGGTGAGGAGTACATAAAGAACAAGGACACGATTGCCCAGTACGAGCCATACGCAAGTGCCACGCCAACACCAACTCCACTCAGAAACCACCAGGCTCTTGAAGAACTCACAAACGGCAGAGGTCCAATCTACATGAGAACGGACATCGCCATCCAGAAGCTGCAGGAGGAGGGCAAGGACCTCAAGAAGCTCATCAACGAAGCTTGGGAAGACTTCCTGGACATGACCGTTTCGCAGGCATTCCTCTGGGCTGCCCAGAACATCGAGCCAGAGAAGGTACCCTCTGAGATCTACCCGGCAGAGCCCTACATCATGGGTTCACACTCTGGCTGTTCTGGTATCTGGGTCTGCGGACCTGAGGACATCATGCCTGACGAATACAAGCAGACCTTCCCGATGGTGTACAACAGGATGACAACAATCAAGGGTCTGTTCGCAATCGGTGACAACTCGGGAGCTTCCGCCCACAAGTTCTCGAGCGGTTCGTTCACAGAGGGTAGAATCGCTGGTAAGGCTGCAGTCAAGTACATCGTAGAGCAGAACCCCAACCCGGAGATCGACGAGGCTAAGGTTGAGGAGCTCAAGCAGCTCGTCTACAAGCCGTTTGAGACCTACGAGAACAACAAGGGCGTCTCAACCAGAGACGACGTTAACCCGAACTACCTGTTGCCCAAGCAGGCCCTCTGGAGACTCCAGAAGATCATGGACGAGTACGCTGCTGGAGCTACGACCTGGTACAGAACCAATGAGAAGATGCTCGAGAGAGGTCTCGAACTCCTCCAGATGCTCAAGGAGGACTGCGAGAAGCTCGCTGCAAGAGACCTCCACGAGCTGCTGAGAGCTTGGGAACTCATCCACAGGCTTTGGACTGCAGAGGCCCACATCAGGCACATGCTCTTCAGGAAGGAGACCAGGTGGCCTGGATACTACTACAGGATGGACTACCCGAAGATCGACGACGACAACTGGAAGGTCTTCGTCAACAGCACATACGACGCAGAGAAGGGCGAGTGGAACCTCTTCACGAGGCCCTACGTCCAGCTCGTCCCGTAAGGCTGGTAAATATGCCTTACAATTTTTTTCGTTTTTTCTTTTCTGTTTTGTTTGTGAACCATTTTGACATTCAAAAACTACAGGGAGGTATACTATGAGCGAAGAAAAGGCCGGAGGATGCATACTGGTTATTGGAGGTGGTATCTCAGGATTAACGGCTGCCATAGAAGCAGCGGAAGCAGGTTATAACGTTTATCTTGTCGAGAAAAACCCGTACCTCGGTGGAAGGGTTGCACAACTCTGGCGATACTTCCCCAAGCTCTGCCCGCCGTACTGTGGGCTGGAGATTCTGTTTAAAAGGCTTAAAAACCTGCCAAGATTAAAGTACTTCACAAACGCAGAAGTCGAATCCATCAGCGGCGAACCTGGCAACTTCGATGTTACGGTCAAAATCAACCCCCGCTACGTAACCGATGCATGCACAGCATGCGGAGAATGTGTCAAAGCCTGCCCGGCAGAGAGACCAAACGAGTTCAACTACGGAATGGACAAAACCAAGGCAATCTACCTTCCACATGAGATGTCCTTCCCCATGAAGTACGTAATAGATGCAGAGTACTGCCAGAAGAATGAGGGCTGCAAGGCGTGCGTTGATGCATGCCCGTACGATGCGATAGACCTTGCGATGGAGCCAAAAACTCTGAACCTGAAGGCCGGAGCGATAGTTGTTGCGACTGGCTGGAAGCCGTACGACAAGTCCAAGCTCGACAACCTCCTGCCCGATCATCCAAATGTAATAACCAATGTGATGTTTGAGAGACTCGCAGCCCTTGGTGGGCCCACGAAGGGCAAGATCGTCAGACCCTCTGATGGCAAACCCATTGAAAGCATAGCGTTTGTGCAGTGCGCAGGCAGTAGAGATGAAAACCACCTGCCGTACTGCTCCGCTGTCTGCTGCCTTGCCTCGCTCAAGCAGGCGACCTATATAAGAGAGCAGTACCCCGATGCCAAAGTGTACATATTCTACATAGACATTCGTGCCTTTGGAAGGTTTGAGGACTTCTTCGCCAAGGTTAAGGCTGACGAGAACATTGAGCTGATCAAGGGCAAGGTAGCGAACATCGTCGAGGCTGAGGACGGCGATCTGATTGTTGAGGCGGAGGACACTGAAACCGGTGTCAAGAGGAAGGAGAAGGTCAACATGGTCGTACTTGCTACGGGCATGCAGCCGAGCGATGTAGCGCTTGAAAAGGACGAGTATGGATTTGCAAAGGTAAAAGAGGGCATATTCGTGGCAGGATGTGCAAGGAAGCCAGCAGACGTAGCTTCCTGTGTTGAAGACGCAACTGGAGCGGCTCTTAAGGCCATTCAGATTTTGAGGAGGTGAAAACGTGGCGGAGGAAGAGAAGAAAGTGGAGAAGAAGATCTGCGTTTACGTTTGCACCGGCTGTGGAATCAGCGACGCAATTGACATCGAAGCCCTCACCAAGGTGGTAAATGAGGAGCTCCAGCTTCCGTGCAAGACTCACCCGAACCTTTGTGGTAAAGAAGGTGTCCAGCTCATAAAGAACGATATTGACAACGAAGGAGTGAATACCGTAGTTATAGCTGCATGTTCTCCGCGTGTTAACTGGGATGTTTTTGATTTCGATGGCAACATCATAGTTGAGAGAGTAAACCTTCGTGAGGGTGTTGCGTGGAGTCACCCACCCAAGGAAGCTGAAACACAGGCTCTGGCTGAAGACTACGTAAGAATGGGTATAGTTAAAGCTCAGAAGACTGAGTTTGCCGAACCCTTCCTCGAAGAAACGAGCAAGACAATCCTCGTCGTTGGTGGTGGTATTACAGGCATGACTGCAGCGCTCGAAGCTGCAAACGCTGGTTACGATGTGGTACTCGTCGAAAAAGAAGCGAGCCTCGGTGGATGGGCTGCAAAGTTCTTCAAGCTGACGCCCGTTGAGAAGCCATACAACTCTGTGGTAGATACATCGTTTGTGCAGGACATGATCAGTCAGGTTGAAAACAATCCGAAGATAACTGTTTACACCTCAACAACAATAGAGCAGATTTCCGGCCAGCCAGGTCTGTTCGACGTTACTCTCAACAAGGCGGGAAGCACCGAGGAGATAAGGATTGGTGCCATAGTGCTTGCCACTGGCTGGAAGCCTTACGATGCGAGCAAGCTGGAAGAGCTTGGCTACGGAAAGTATGATGGAGTAGTTACCAATATAGAATTCGAGGAAATGGCAAAGAACGGTGAAGTTAGTGGCGACGTTCTGTTCATTCAGTGTGCTGGTCAGAGGGATCCAAACCACATACCTTACTGTTCTTCGGTCTGCTGTCTCGTCTCACTCAAGCAGGCTAAGTACGTCACAGAGAAGGGCGGCAACGCCTACATAATATACAAGGACATGCGTACACCTGGTCTCTATGAAGACTTTTACAAGGCGATGCAGGATGACGAGAGGCTGTTCCTAACGAAAGGCGACATCAAGGAGATCAGAGAGGAGGATGGCAAGCTCGTTGTGGTGGTGGATAACACTCTGCTCGGAGAGACTATCGAGGTGAAGGTTGACAAGGTTGTTCTCGCAACTGGAATGCTGTCTTCGATGCACGGCCTGTACACTATAAAGGAGGAGTATCCGGACGACTGCAAGATACCGTACTCCCACATTGAGCAGAAGGAGCTCACTCCCGAGTTTGTGGAGGAGCTAAAGGGCAGGGGGCACATACTGAACCTGCAGTACAGGCAGGGGCCGGAGCTGCCAACGCTCCGCTATGGCCTACCGGATTCCAACTACATATGCTTCCCGTACGAGAGCAGGAGAACGGGCATATACGCTGCTGGATGTGTCAGGGCACCAATGGGCATAGCTGAGTGTATTGACGACGCAAAGGGTGCAGCTCTGAAGGCAATCCAGTGTGTTGAGCTCGTTTCTCAGGGTAAGACAACCTTCCCGAGAACGGGAGATATCGATTACCCGCAGTTCTTCCTCCAGCGCTGTACGCAGTGTAAGAGATGTACCGAAGAATGTCCGTTTGGTGCGCTTGACGAGGACGAGAAAGGTACACCGCAGCCCAACCCGCTGAGATGCAGGAGATGCGGTATATGCTTTGGTGCGTGCCCAGAGCGCATAATCTCATTCAAGGGCTACTCCATTGACATGATCTCGTCGATGTTAAAGGCAATCAAGGTTCCTGAGGAGGAGGGAATATACAGGATAGTAGCATTCTTCTGCGAGAACGACGCTTATCCGGCGCTGGACATGGCCGCACTTAATGGCCTGCAGTGGGACTCTTCAGTCAGAATTATACCCGTCCGCTGCCTCGGTTCAGTGAACGTTGTTTTCATAGCGGACTCACTTTCAAGAGGAATCGATGGCATACTAATGGTTGGGTGCAAGTACGGCGAGGACTACCAGTGCCACTTCATAAGAGGTAGTGAGCTTGCCAACAGGAGAATGGAGAACGTCCAGGAAACCCTGCAGCGATTGATGCTCGAACCAGAGAGAGTGAAGCTCGTAGAACTTGCCATATCTGACTACGACAAGATTCCGCAGATTATTGAGGAGTTCGTTGAGCAGATTAAGCAGGTTGGGCCTAACCCGTACAAGGGATTCTGAGGTGGTGGAATATGGAAGCTGACCCAAAGTTTGTAAAGGATGTAATTAATGCTGGTGGAAAATCACTGAAGAAGTGCATGCAGTGTGCAACGTGCAGCGTGGTGTGTAAGCTCAGTCCGGATGAAAACCCATTCCCGAGAAAGGAGATGATCTGGGCCCAGTGGGGGCTGAAAGAGAAGTTGCTACGCGATCCCAACATCTGGCTCTGCCACCAGTGCAACGACTGCTCAGCATACTGCCCAAGAGGAGCGAGACCGGGAGAGGTGCTCAGTGCAATTAGGGCAGCGGTGATTGCCAATTATTCCTTCCCAACATTTTTTGCGAGGGCATTTCTGAATCCTGCCTACTTCCCGCTACTCGTTGCAATACCGATACTTCTACTGGCAATATACTTTGCAGCCTTCGCTCCGCACGGCTTCACGATACCTGAGGGAGAGGTGATGTTCTCCCACTTCATACCGCACGAACACGTTGAGCTCGTTGGCATGGCTCTCGGGGCTTGGGTTGGTGTTGCAATAATTATCGGGCTCTATCGCTACTGGACGGCACTATCGAAGGAGAGGGGCAGAGTAATTTACGTTCCAACGGGTGATGGGGAAGTTAAAGCTCCACAGGACATTCTGACTGCTTTTGTCTCATCGATAATAGAGATTCTGCTACACAGCAGGTTCAAGGAATGTGGTGAGTCCAAGTATCGTTTCTACGCACACCTTGGCATCTTCTACGGCTTCATTCTTATCGGCATCGGTACAACCATTGCCTTTGTGTACCTTTTGATGGGCAAGGAGCTTGGGCTGCCATTAACTGATCCGGCAAAGATCTTCGGTAATATCGGTGCAATTCTTCTCTTCGGCGGTGCAACGTGGGTTATCTACGAGAGAATCGTAAGGAAGGACAAGATCGGCTTTGGAGGATACTTTGACTGGCTATTCCTTGGCACACTCTATGTGGTGGCGATATCGGGCATTCTCACTGAGGTGGCGAGGTACGCGAACGTTGCAGCGGCGTACTACCTCTACCTTGTACACCTCGTTGCAGTGTTCGTTCTGCTGATCTATGCTCCATACTCGAAGTTTGCGCACCTCGCTTATAGAACCATCGTAATGACGTACGAGAAGTGCTATGGTAAGTGATTTTTTCAATATTTTTTACCAAATTTTAATCTTAATTATTTCGGGGCGCCAAATCGATTGGTTTGATTTATTTTTTATTTGAAATGGCTTATAATTTAGTTATACAGAGGCTTGAAATACTCATGATCTTCAATGAAATATTTACTACGCGGTAGTAATTTTTAGTAAGCTTTATATAAGTTGATTCTCAGCGGAGTAAAGCATAAAGAACCGGAGGGAAAATAAAATGGCTATAAGAGATGGATTTATGCAAGGATCCTCTTTAGTAGGGAAAGCGATACTCTTGGTGCTACTGCTGCTTGCGTGCACCGGTACAGCGCTTGCCGCTGAGGATGCAACAATGGGTATGAGTCCCCCTGTATTCTTTCTGGTTTTCCTGCTGGTCTGTATAATCATAGGCATTGTAGCGGTGCTTGGTGGAGTTGGTGGCGGTGTCGTCTTTACACCATTGATGATGGGCTTTACAGATATTGATACATTCATAATCAGAGCAACAGGCCTCTTTGTCGCCATGGCCGGAGCGCTTGTTGCCGCTCGCCCCTTCCTGCGAAGAGGTCTTGCAAACGTCAGGCTACTCTTCTTCGCAGCAGTACCTTATGCAACATTTGCTGTCATTGGAGCGCTGCTTGCGGGATACGTTAAAGAAACTATGGGTGCTACGGGTGACGCCCTCGTAAAGCTGAGCCTTGGTGTGCTGGTCATATTCATAGCTCTGTTGATACTCTTTGGAGGCAAGAGAGTCGAATATCCCGAAGTGAAGAACGTGGACAGCTTATCTGAGAGACTCGGCCTCGCGATGGCTTACTGGGAAGAATCTCTCGGCGGTGTAGTGGACTACAAGGTTACAAGGTCTCCTGTAGCAATTCTGTTGTTTTGCGGCGTCGGCCTGATTTCGGGAATGTTTGGTCTTGGAGCTGGCTGGGCAATGGTTCCTGTGTTCAACCTCGTTATGCTCGCCCCGCTAAAAGTTGCGGCAGCATGTAGCAAGGTTCTGATTGGAATAGGTGACACTGCAGCCATATGGCCGTACATCATGGGTGGTGGTATATTTCCGCTGTTTGCAGTGCCATGTATGATTGGCCTCATCGTGGGTACACTCATCGGGGCAAAGATAATGTTGAGAGTCAAAGCTGGCTTTGTCAGATACCTGATCATTGCCATAATGTTCGGCTCCGGACTAAAACTGCTCCAGTCTGGGCTTACCGGGCTGGGTTATTTGTAAGGAGGGATTGACATGGGGAGGGAAGAAGCTCCGAAACCACCCCTTGCTGGAGTGGTTTATGGCGAGATTGCGTACTGGATGGTCATTGTGGGCATGGTTATAGCCATTGCAGGATCGTTCATATACCTGACATCTGGTGGCTACGTTGACAGTGAATGTTTGCTCGCCCATTTGTGGGCTGGGGCAGATGTTCACACCATCTGGGAGGAGTGTGCCGGCATTGACGAAGTTCCGCACGGTCACTGGTACCTTGGAATGCTTGGCTATGGTGATGCCATTGCCATGCTTGGAATAGCGATAGCCTGTCTGGCAGCGGTAGTTGGCATGTGGGGTTCAGTAGCAGCGATGTTCAAGGAGAAGGAGATGTTATTTGCTGTATTTGCCCTCGTTGTTGCAGTGATACTGACGCTGGCGGCCATGGGTGTAATAACACTCAAGCACTGAATAATTATTTTTTATACCATTTTAATAATTTTCTCTGGCTATTCTGTAATAAATATTAAATAGTTTCAGAACAAGAAAAAATAATCGGGTGAATCTATGTTTGAGAAAATTTTGTTTCCGACAGACTTTTCGGAAGTGTCTCTCCACGCCCTCGAGAACTGCATACCGAAATTATTTGAAATGGGGGCTAAGGAACTCATCGTAATTCATGTGGTGGATATAGTTCCAGAGGAGTTTGAAGTTCTTCACGCGCTCGAAATGAGAGCGAAGGAGAGGCTCGACGAAATTGTTGAGAAGTTAAAAGCGAAAGGGGTTAAAGTCACTGGGCTGGTCTGTTTTGGTTCTATATCGCCAGTCATAGCGGTTGAAGCAAAGTGTCCGTCTATAGAAATAGTTGACAGAGCTGCGTGCGAAATGGTTGATCTTGTTGTAATACCTTCTAAGGGTAAGCACATAAAGCGTAAGATGCAGATAGGCAGCACGGCAAGGAATGTCATCAGAAAGAGCAGCGTTCCTGTTCTTGTTCTCAAGTACGACTGGAATGAGGAGAAGAAGTCAATTGAATGCCTTGGCGATTGTGCAACAATATTTGAGAGACCTCTGATCGCTCTCGACCTTTCGCCGTGCTCTGAACTCGTTGTGAGCGTTGTCAGAAGGTTTAGCGAGAAGATTAAGCGCGCGATGCTCTATCATGTCGTTGACTACGGCAGCGTCGAGGAGATGGAGGCTAACATGAAGAATGCAAAGAATGCCCTCGAACTGTATGCTAAGAAGCTCAACATAGAATGCGAGACTGAGGTCGATGCCGGAATAGCGTCGAAAGAAATCCTTGCCAAGCTGCTGAGTTTTGAAGCCTCGATGCTCGTCGTTGGAAAGACTGGACGAGGATGGCTGAAGGAGATCCTCCTCGGAGGTACCGCGGATGCTGTGATAAAGGAGTCAAGTGTGCCAACTCTCGTCGTACCCTGCAGGTAGTAACATTTATTTTTATTTTAATTAAATTATTTTATACCTCTGCATAGTGAGACATTATTTTTTAGCTTTCGAAACTTTTATATGCCTGCTGTGTAAGTTTTGTGGGATGGAATTAATCCATTCGAACGTGGGTTATAACTTCGGATTCTGGTTCGGTTTTTGGTGGTTTAGCTTTAGCTGCTGAAATCTTCTTTCAACGGCTTCACGGTGTTCAGGTTTCTTGGCTTTTTAAATATTTATCAAAAAAATAAAAGGGGTGTATGGAATTGGTGGGGAAAAGGAGGCGCATGAAAAGGATCCTGAAAGGTGGAAAAGCACTAATCGTACCAATGGACCACGGAATAACGAAACCGGTGGAAGGAATCCAGAGAATCGACGACATCCTCAGGACAATAGATGGAATTGCTGATGCAGTAGTTCTGCACAAGGGCGTCGTGAAGCACTCCTCATACGTTGCCGAAATGGAGATGGGTCTGATCGTCCATCTGAGTGCATCAACAAGTTACCATGCAAACGAGAAGGTAATAATTTGCAGTGTTGAGAAAGCCATAGAGCTTGGTGCGGATGCGGTCAGCATACACGTAAACGTCGGGAGCGAAACGGAATGTGAGCAGATCAGAGATGCGGGAATAATATCCGAAGCTTGCGATAAATATGGCATGCCTCTACTTGCTATGATGTACCCAAGAGGAAAGGATGTTGCCATCGCCGCAGAGACTGTAAAGCACGCTGTGAGAGTAGGCTACGAACTTGGGGCAGATATCGTGAAAACGAATTACACGGGCAGCGTTGAGAGCTTTGCGGAGGTGGTTGAGTACGTACCTATTCCTGTAGTCGTTGCGGGAGGGAGCAGGAAAAGCGATGAGAAACTGCTGGAAGAAGTAGCTCAGGCAATGCTTGCTGGCGCTGCTGGTGTGGCGATAGGCAGGAATGTCTTCCAGCACAATAATCCAGCGGCTATAGTAAAAGCTTTAAAGCGTGTGATACACAATGGCATAAGTGTCGAAGAGGCAATGGAGGTCTTATATGAAAGAAATTTGGTTACTAACAGAGGGCGATAACTGGAGTGAAGTCAAGGAACAGGTGAAGGATGCTATAGAGATAGGCTTTACTGGCGTCGTTGTGAAGGATGAATTTGCGGAAAAAGCCGCAAAGCTGGGTAGAATAGCTGTTGTTGGGAAGAGCGACGGCGAAGGACTTATTGGGAAAGGGAAGGCGTACTTCTTGGACATAACGTCTGCGGAAGCGCAGCAAGAAGCTATTGAGCTTTCGGAACATGCGGATTATCTCTTCCTGAGCTTTTCAGACTGGCGCATCATCCCTCTCGAAAACCTCATAGCCATGCGCAAGCGGGCGAAGATCATTGCTGAAGTTAGCAGTGTTGATGACGCAAGGGTCGTGCTGACGACACTCGAGAAAGGAGCGGATGGCATTGCTGTTAAAGGCAACAGGGAGGAACTGCTTGGCTACTTCAAGGCCGTGATGGAGGACTCTGGAAGACTGAACCTCAAACCGGCAAAAATCGTGGAGATAAAACCTCTCGGTGTCGGGGAGAGGGTTTGCATAGACACAGTTACGCTCATGAGCGTTGGAGAGGGGATGCTCGTTGGCAACAAAGCCGGTTTTATGTTCCTCGTTGCGAGTGAGAGTGAGGAGAGCGAGTACGTCGCTTCCCGCCCATTCAGAGTAAACGCAGGCAGTGTAAACGCGTACATAAAAGTTGGTGACAAAACGAAGTACCTTGCAGAACTCAAGACAGGCGATGAAGTGGAAATTGTGAGGTACGATGGAGCAGCGAGGAAGAGCTACGTTGGAAGGGTTAAGATAGAGCGTCGCCCCCTGATGCTCGTGAGAGCAGTAGCCAACGGAGAGGAGGGCAGCGTAATACTGCAGAACGCCGAAACAATAAAGCTGATAACGTCGGAAGGGAAGCACAAATCAGTTGCAGAACTCAAAGCAGGCGACGAGGTACTCGTCTGGGTTGGCCAAAAGGCGAGGCACTTCGGCGTGGGTGTGGAGGAGTTCATCATCGAGAGGTAACGAAGGATAGCATGAAAATCGTCGTGTCAGCGAGGAGCCTGCAGGAAGCTAAGGCTGATTGCGACGTGGTTGAGCTGAGGCTCGATCTGTTCGATAGATTGCCTGCGATTTCTGAAGTTGAGGCCATATCGAAGGAAAAGATTGTTACTGTACGGAGAAAGGATGAGGGTGGCCTGTTTGAAGGGAGCGAGGAGGAAAGGCTCGAACTTATGAGGAAGTACGCCACAGTAGCGAACTACGTCGATGTTGAGTGCGATGCACATGACGACTTCTTCGACATGCCGTGCAAAATCATCGAGTCGTACCACAACTTCTCGGAAACGCCCCCGTTCGAGACTCTGAGAGATATGATAGAGGGCAGGAGGGGCGACATCTTCAAGATCGCAACGCTTGGCAGGGATAAGAGAGACGTTTTGACTATCGTCAGAATCCTGTGCGAATATGACAACGTTGTGGCGTTCCTCATGGGTGAGAAGTTCGCCTACACCCGCATTCTCGCAGTTATGCTCGGTTCACCCTTCATTTACTGTCATGCTGGCAATGCGGTAGCTCCGGGACAGCTTGAAGCAGGAAAAGCGAGAAAAATCCTCGAGATGTTACTATGAAGCCGGGAATTTTGATTTACGGAATGGGGAGAATGGGTAAGTTCTTCTACGACTTCTTCTTCTCTCGCGGATACGATGTGGCAGGATACGACGTGGTTCCAGAAAGGAGAACTATTGAAGAGGATAAAATTGAAAGCTACGACGTCATATTCCTCTGCGTTCCCATGCAGGCAGTTGGAGATGCTATTGCCCGCATTCCCCGCAGCTCAGCGTTAATCGTTGACATTTCCTCGATAAAAGGCTTCGTTCTGCCATATCTTGATGCCTCAGGTTTTGACTACCTCAGCATACACCCCATGTTCGGGCCGGACAGCGAAATCGGGCTTTCCAACATAATTGTCGTTAAAAAATCTGGGAGGAAAGAGGAGGAGGTAATCCTTGAGGAGTTCAGGAAGGCTGGGGCGGTTTTGAGCGAGCTACCGCCGGAAAAGCATGACGCGAAGATGGCTGAGATTCAGGGTTTAGCTCACTTTCTGCTTGTTGGTATGGCGCATTTCTTGGCAGAGAGGTTCGATAGAGAAGACCTGAAGTACGCTTCGCCCATCTTTGCAACCCTCTACAAGCTCTCTTCGCGCATCCTAAACCAGGATTGGAGGATGTACTACTATATCCAGAAGAATGCGGAAATCTTGCGGAGAGAGTTCATAAAGAGTCTTGCAGACCTGGATGCCAAATTTAGTGACGAGGAGAAGTTCAGAAAACTCTTCGAAGAGCTGGGCAGTAAGTTCGACGATTACGGGAACAGCACGCTGATACTCGACGCGTGCAAGGCAACCTGGGACGTCTCTACAATCGAGCTGCTGAGAGGATACATAAGGGCCGTAGACTCTCTCATCCTCCGCCTGCTTGAAAGAAGAACTCAGGCGGGGAGAAAAATAGCTCTCCACAAGCGCGACAGAAATGAGCCCATAGAGATTGCGGATTTGGAAGAGGTCAAGATTAAGGATTTGCTTTTGAGAACTTCTCTCAATCCAATATACGTACAGGACATATTCGAGAACATAATGGGATTGACGAAGGAGGAAGAATACCGGGTTCTCGGGATAAAGAAGACCCTTGCAGTTCTTGGCCCGGCGGGAAGCTTCAGCGAGGAAGCGGCTCTGAAACTTGTCGGTTCTCGCTTACCTCTTAAGTACTGCGCAACGACGGATGAAATAATCAAGTGCGTCGAAAACGGCAGCGCGGACTACGGCCTGGTTCCAATAGAGAACTCTGTCAACGGAACTGTTATTTCAGTGCTCGATGCTTTGCTCAACCACGACGTTGAGGTGTTTGGTGAAACAACTCTCGAGATTGTACACTGTCTTGCTGCGAGGCGTTACATGCCTTTGAAGGAGATAAGGGTCGTTTATTCACATCCGCAAGCCATAGCCCAGTGCATGGGCTTCATAAACAACTATCTGAAAGCTGAGCTTCGCTACACCAGCAGCACGTCCGATGCCATAGCTTTACTCGACGATTACAGCGCTGCAATAGTTTCTGAGAATGCTGCGAAGCTGCACAAGCTCTATGTTCTGAGGAAGGGAATTCAGGACGCAAAGGCCAACACAACGAGGTTCTACCTGATCCGGAAAAAGGGCAGCGGGGAGATGAGGGGCAGTATAACGTCTCTGTTCTTTGGCGTTGAGGACAGGCCAGGAGCACTCAAGGATGTGCTGGAGGTATTCTACAGGAAGGGCATAAACATGAGGAAGCTCGAATCGAGGCCAGCAAGGACTGGACTTGGAGACTATGTTTTCTTCGTTGAAGTTGAGAAAGATCTGAGCAGCGAGGACTTGAGGGAGTTAAGGAACGTTACGACTTTCTATCACATTGTTGGAGTGTTTGACAGGGTTGAGAGGCTGGATTTGTGGGGTTAAATTAGCGAGCTTTGTCTTTAGTTGAGCTTTTTCGTTTTTTCCGTTATTATCGTCTCTATCACACTTCTCTGCATGAACGCCACAATGGGAAGTGCGATAAGCAAACCAAGCCTTCTACAGTCCTCCTCTATAACCACAATGGATTTCCTGCCATCGAATACGAAAATACCCTCTATTCTAACTCTGACTCCATCTTCAACTAATCCTTTGACGTAGCTTTCAATAAACCGATCTATCTCTACAAATTCTCTGAACTCGACGAACCTGGAAAGCTCTTTTATGAGCTTCTCATCTCTTCTTACAAGAACGCACACAGTTCTTTTCCTGGCTCTTTTTAGCTCTTTAGCAACTGATAGGAGGAGTTCAGGTTTTGCGGAGACTATCACAATCTCCTCTCTCGCTTCCATTATCGCATCCCTGATTTTTTCCAAGATGTTCCAGTCTCCTCTCATTACCCATACAGGGGAAAATTCTCTGCGTTTTGTGAGTTTGAGCTTTTCAAGTTCAAGAATGCAATCATCGGCAGCCTTAACAACATCCATTTTTAACTTCTCTATAACCTTCCTCGGATCAACAGCTCTGAAACGTTTCGGCTCACCCTCCTCAATATCAACGAAACCCTTGGATGCAAGCTTCTCGAGAACATCGTAGATCCTCGTCCTCGGAACCCCGCTCGCCTCGTGGATCTCTCTTGCGCTTGCCTTCCCAAGTCCCACCAGAGTTACGTATACTTTGGCTTCGTACTCGCTCAAACCCAACTTTCTGAGATTTTCAATCATTGTTACCACTTCAGTTACAACAGAATTAAATACTTTTATGCTGGAATTTTGCTGATGGCAAAACTTGCCGTTAAGAATCTCACAATCAGATTTGGCGAATTCGTTGCAGTAAACAACCTCAGCTTTGAGGTAAAGGAGGGCGAAATAGTTGGGCTGCTCGGCCCGAATGGAGCTGGCAAAACAACGACAATAAGGGCGATATTTGGCGTAATTCCCTACGAGGGAAGCATTGAGTTTGGTGGAAGGCAGATAGACGTATCAGACAGGAGGAAAATCGGATGGATGCCCCAGAATTCTCCTCTTTACCTCAATCTGACCGTTGAAGAAAATCTGAGGTTTTTCGCTTCGATATACGGGGTGGAAAGGAGTAAAGTTGAGGAAAGGGTGAACGAGCTGCTTAAGCTTGTAGAGCTTGAGAAATTCAGGAAGAGGCTTGTAAAGAACCTGAGCGGTGGAATGAAACAGAGGTTAATGCTTGCCTGCTCAATGGTTCATGATCCAGAGCTGCTCGTGCTGGATGAACCAACTGCCGGAGTTGACCCGCCTTTAAGGAGAACGTTCTGGGAGCACTTTTCAAGGCTTAACGAGGAGGGCAAAACGATTCTTGTAACAACCCACTACATGGACGAGGCAGAGAACTGCCAGAGGCTTATTCTCATGAGAAATGGTACGAAAATTGTGGAGGGCAAGCCCGACGAGATAAAGAGGGCTGCGCTGGGTGGGGAAGTCATAGAGCTCCGCACATCAAACGACGTAAAGTCGGCGAAGATACTGGAAGATATGGGATACAGGGTTGAACTCAATGGTGTACTTCACGTCATTGTGGATGATGCGGCCATCAGCGTGCCTGCAGTTATTGAAGAGCTCAAAAGGGAAGGAATAGCAGTATTCAGGGCTGAAACAAAAAAGCTGACCCTTGAAGACGCTTTTATGAGGCTTATTGGAGGGTAGCATGGGGCTCAATGAAGTTCTTGCGGTGTTTAAGAAGGAGCTCAAAGTTGTTGTCAGGGAGAGAAGACTCCTTGCAATCCTGATAATTCAGCCGATAGTTCTCATATCTGTCTTTGGTTATGCGTTTTCCGGGGAAATCAAGGATGTTCCCGCAGCGGTCATAGATGACGATTCGAGCAGCATATCAAGACAGCTGATTTCCATGCTTGCATCGAGCGATGTGCTCGATATACGGTACTGGCTCGCAACTGAGAGCGAAGCAAGGGAGATGATTAAAAACGGGAAGATTTCAGCAGCCATATACATCCCTAAAGGCTTTCAGGATGGCTTTTTCAAAGGAAATGCAAATCTGAGAGTTCTTGTGGATGAATCGAACTTCAACGTTGCTGTTACGACTCTAAACTACATCCAGAATGTTGCATACAGGCTGTCAAAGGGGATGAATGGTGGAATTGACGTGGAGCAGCGCTATGTGTTCACGACGAAGACGAGAATGATTGATTTCATCGCTCCGGCCATTGTGGGCGTAATAATTCAGATTCTGGGACTGATTCTGTCTTCAAGCTCAATTGCGAGAGAAAGAGAAGAAGGAACGCTCGAACTCATCCTTTCCACTCCTATAAGGAGTTCGGATTTAATTCTTGGCAAGTTTCTGAGTATAACAGCAATCATGGTTGTTGACATCCTCAGCGTCATGCTGATAGCCCATTACGTCTTTGACGTTGAGGTCAGAGGGAGCGTACATCTCCTCTTCTTCGTTCAGCTCCTGTTTCTGACAGGTTCTATCGGGCTAGGACTTGTAATCTCGTCTGTTTCGGCAACGCAGCTCCAAGGAATACAGGCAAGTATGCTGATTGCAGTGGTGAGCATATTCCTCTCGGGCTTCTTTTACCCCCTCGAAAGCATGCCGGAAGCTGCGAGAGTGATTGCCTACTTTATACCCTTGACTTACGCAAACTTTGCGTTCAGGAACATTATGATTAAGGGTAACGGGCTGGATGTTGTTTATCCCTATGTTGGGGTTCTGGTTCTTTACACTCTCTTTACGGTATTTCTGGCTACTCACCTTCTTAGAAGGAGTATGAATAGAGGTGGTGCATAATGAGATCGTTATTGATTGTTCTGGCTGTTTTAGTAACCACTTTGGTAATCATCTTGACGCCTGCAAATGCGGCAGTAGCCCACGACGAGCCTGAGATAGATGCGTACGTTACGAGCAGCGTTGTACCAGCAGGACAGACGTATCCGCTGCAGGTTGTGGTGGTAAACACGGCAAAGCATGAATGGGCGGAGAGAGGGAGCGTTGAAGAGGAATTGCTGTTCAACGCAAGCCTTACTGCCTATAACGTCACTCTGTGGCTTGAAGGAGACGAAGGGATTGATGTGAAGACAGATAGGGTAAGAATTCCCGTACTTCCATCTGCAAGTTTTCAGCCCGGGTACGCAAGCAGAACTGTGACGTTTCTGATAAGCGTATCGCCAGATGCTGTAGGAAAACATACGTTAAAGCTCCACGTAAGCTATGAGAGAGCCAGAATCATTGATGTAACTGGAAATATCTCGGGAATATACGACGTAGTTTATTACTACATCAAAGAAGAGAAAGTTATTCCGATAGAGGTTGAGGTTTGCCAGTCTTCAAAACCAATTCTCAAGGCTTTTCCTGTCAAGTCAAGAATGTACACGAATGAAGTGAGTCAGTTGGTTCTTCAAATCGCCAATGAGGGGAATGGAGTTGCGAGGAACGTTGAGGTGAAGCTGAGTGGTGATCTGGACGTCCTCGATCCAAAGACTGCCTATGCGGCAACAATTCCTCCATCGACGTCGGTTCCCGTGTCATTCAGCGTTAAGTCAGACAAAGAGACATGCAGCGTGAGAGTGGAAATGAGCTACGAGTACTTCGACGGATTGAAGTGGGTTAGAGGGGTTGATGAGGACACAGTTCAGCTATTTTTCGAGCCCTCGTCTGCTGCTATTACAATCTCGTGGGGAGACAACGAAGTAGTAAGGGGGCAGAAGGGACTTCTCGACCTGTACATTATGAACTCTCTGAGCTACCCCGTCTCGGCTCTCGTAATTCAACTTGAAGAGCCCGATGGTGTGGATTTAAAGATTAACAGCATTCTCGTGGGATTCCTGAATCCTGGAGAAGTGAGAGCCGTAAAAATCCCCTTTGAAGTTGATGACGAGGCGAAGTTTGGATACAGAACAATTAACGTCAGCGGGACGTTCAGACAGGCCATATATCCATCTGTTGAATCTCTACACACGTCAATTCCAGTCTATATTAAACCCGAGCCAGACTTCGAGATTGTGAGTGATCAGGTGGTCTATGCAGGAGAGGACAACCAGATAGTTGAAGTCAGGATTGTAAACAACGGCGGAGATGCGAAAGACATCCACGCACTTTTGAAGCCGAGCCCGGGAATTCTCGTTAAAGTACCTGACGCCTTTATAGAGAGCCTGAAGAGCGGAGAAAGCAAGACGTTGAAGTTCAAGGTAGATGTTGACGAGGATGTCATCCCGGGCACAAAGTACAGAGTAATGGTTGAGTTAACCTCGGAGGACTTGAATGGGGACGAGCAAAAAGAGACGGAGTACTTCTACGTGAGAGTTGAGGAGAAGGGAGGACATGAGTACGTGTTAGTTCTGATTCTTGCATTGGTGCTGGCAGCTATTGCAGTGTACAAGAAAAAGAGAAAGAAAATTTGAATTTTTAATTTTTTATTGAATAACTATACAAAAGACGGTCTAAAGGGAATCAGATCCGACATCTTGATCAATCCTGGCCTGTAGTCAACAACTGCCTTTGCGAGGTTCACCAGAATGGCGGCAGTTCCTAAATCGCCCTTCGTTCCGGTGCTTCGCCACGTTACGGGGTTATCTCCCTCAATTACTATCTCCTCGTATTCGCTTGCCCCAGCGTAGGCGTGGAATTCAATTCTGACCTTCTCTTCGTCATTCTTTATGGCGGAAGCGTATCCCTTGAGGCCTCTGACCTTCCCCGCCGGTACCTCTGCATTGCTCTCTGCCACGACTATCTCCTGTCCTTCCTTAATGTCATCCGGCTTCAGCCCCATTGCTTCGCAAACAACCATCACGGATTCAGCATATCCAACGTGTCCGGTCATCTCTCCTGATTCGAGCCTTCTCTTCACTTCTTCGACGTCCATGCCAACGCCTACTTTTTTCTGGAACGCTGTTCTCCTTTTCAGCGCGTCAACGCTCCTGACTGCCTTTATCCGCTCAACCTTTACCGAAGGGGCAGAGAGAACGACAAGAAGCGTGTCGAGTAAGAATCCGGGATTAATTCCGGTCCCGAGAACAGTAACACCATGCTCCTTTGCAAGGCGGTCTATCTTTTCCGCCAATTCGGGATAGCGGTATTCCGGATAGCTGAGAGTTTCGCATGTGCTTATGACGTTGAATCCTTTCTCCACACACTTCTTTATCTGCGGAAATACTGAATCAAGATATGAACCTGTTGTAAGAAACACCACATCGCCTTCGAAGTCGAGGGAGTTCCTTACTTCGGCTTTGATGTCAAGGTTCAGCAGTTCTCCAGCGTTCTTACCGACAAGTTCTGGGTTCACGTCTACTGCGCCAGCTATCTCGATTCCCTTCTCATATGCGGCCTTTGTCACAATCCTGCCTATCTGCCCGAATCCGTAGATTACTGCTTTGATCACCATAGAAATCCCCTAAGAAGTCTGATAAGAAGAAAAATTAAAAAATTAGATCAGACCCTTCTCCTTGTAGTACTTCTCTGCGCCAGGATGCAGCGGAATGGACATTCCGTCGAGTGCTGTTTCGAGGGTTATGTCCTCTGCCCTCTTGTGAGCAGCAACGAGTTCGTCCCTGTGCTCGAATATGGCCTTGGTTATCTCGTAGATAACATCTTCGGGCATATCTTCTCTCGTTGCGAGCATTGCAAGCACGGCAACACTCTTCACATCCTCGTCAACTCCCTTGTAGCTTCCTGCGGGTATCGTGTACTGGATGTAGAACTTGTACTGCTCGGAGAGCTTCTGGAATATCTCATCTGGAATCTCGACGATCTGCACATCCTTAACTGCTGCAATGTCACTGACAGCAGCAGTTGGAACACCGGCAACTATGAATCCTGCGTCAATGGTACCATCCTTCAGCGCGTCAGCAACCTCCTTGAAGTTTAGATAGCGAATGTCCGTGTTGCTCTCGTCGATTCCCACTGTGCCGAGTATCTGGAGTGCTGCTACTGCAGTTCCGCTTCCCGGAGCGCCTACAGCAACTCTCTTACCCTTCAGGTCGTATATTGTTTTGATTCCCTTGTCCTTCAGGGTTACAATCTGGACGACCTCAGGATAAAGCGTTGCAACCCCTCTGATGTTTTCTATCTTGTTGTCCTTGAACATCTCCGTTCCAGTGTATGCGTAGTAGGCGATATCGTTCTGCAGCAGCGCAAGCTCAGCCTCGCCGTTTCCGATTTTTCTTGCGTTGGCAACGGAAGCACCGGATGTTACAGCCGTTGCTTTAACGCCCTTCACGTGCTCGTTAATCACGTTTGCCATGGCTCCACCAATCGGGTAGTATGTACCAGCAGCACCACCTGTGAGAATCGTTACATGGATTTCTTCCGGCGTCGCTTTTGTTTCCTCTGCGGCAGGTGTTTCCTGCTCCACTGGCGTTACCTGCTTCTCTTGGGCGCAGCCTGAAAGTATCAGTGCGGCGCCCAGCACCAGCAGCAAAAACAGCTTGGCTTTCATTCTCATCACCTTATGTTAAAAGATATCCACTGGTTTAAAACAATTACTCCAAACAATATTAAACCGGCAATTTTCGAATACAGCGAAGGGGCGAGCAAAAGAATCCCGGGGATGAGTAAAAACATTCTCGTCGCTTTGCTGCACGGCCTGAGCAGATATCCTATTGTGGCTCCGTTGATGGCGACGATGCCGAGCATAACGCAGAGAACTATCCAGAGCAGGTTTATAATGTCGGGAAGTGAAAAGCTCAGGTTGAGAAGAAGTATGATTGGAGAATATATGAAAACGTACGGGACGAGATACTTTCCAATGCCGATTTTAGCTGCGTTTATTCCTGTTTTCCATGGGTCACTGCCGGCGATGGCAGAACCTGCGTATGCTGCAAGCGCAACCGGAGGTGTGAGGTCTGCAGCAACGCCGAAGTAGAATACGAACATGTGGGCTGGAAGAACGAGTTCGGGATATGCAGCGAGAAAGTCTCTGACGTTCATTCCCGCGTTTGCCGCCATGAAGGTTATTATTGCAGGCGCAGCAATCGTGCTGGTTATTATGTAGTTTGCCGTCGTTGGAACGCCCATTCCGAGCATGAGTGATACGAACATGGTTAGCAGAAGTATTGGAAGAAGCTGGCCGTTAGATATGGTTACAGCTTCAGCGGCGATCTTGAATCCCAGGCCTGTAAGCGTAACCACGCCGACTATTATGCCTGCTGAAGCACACGCAATGGCAACTGCAACCGCTCCTCTCCCACCGCTGTTGAGCGCTTCTATGAAGTTCGACAGTATGTTCTTCGCGAGAACACCTGCAGGCAATCTCTCGCCTTTCGGGCGCTTCAGGTTCTCGTAAATGGGTTTGATGATCATTATCGCCACTACGCTGAGAATTGCGTAAATCGCTGCAAGTATCGGCGTAAATCCGTGGACGAGCATGTGAACGAGGACAAATAGTGGCACGAGGTAGTACCAGCCACCCTTCAAAACGTCCAGCGTTCGGGGGAGTTCCTCTCTTGGCAGCCCCCTCAGGTTTTCCTTTCTCGCTTCAAGATCAACGGCTGTAAAAACTCCGAAGAAGTACAGGAGAGCTGGTATCAGCGCTGCATAGGCTATAGTTACGTACGGCATCCCGACGAACTCTGCCATTATAAATGCTGCTGCCCCCATCACCGGCGGGAGTATCTGTCCGCCCGTAGATGCAGCAGGTTCAACGGCTCCGGCAAATTCGGGCTTGTAACCAACGCGCTTCATCAGGGGTATTGTGAACGTGCCCGTGGTGACGGTATTCGCAACAGAACTGCCTGAAACCGTCCCCATCAGGGCACTCGCCATTACCGCAGCCTTTGCTGGCCCGCCGACCATTCCTCCTGTTATCGAATACGCGAGGTCAATAAAGAACTTTCCAGCCCCGGATTTCTCAAGAAAAGCTCCGAATATTATGAACAGAACAACGAAGGTTGCGGAAACTGCAAGCGGTGTGCCGAAGACGCCCTCTTTTGTGAGGTAAAGGTGCTCGAGCACTTCTTTCCACGTGTAAGGTGGGTGAGATAACACACCCGGCAGGTTGGCGCCGTATTTTGCGTACAGGATAAACACTATAACGATTACGGCCATTGCGGGATTTACGGCTCTTCTTGTGGCCTCAAGGACGAGGATTATGCCCATTGCTGAAATCACGTAGTCCATGGTGTTGTAGCCAATGGCAGCCCTGTGAATCAGGTCGGAGTAGTTTATCGTTATGTATAGCGCGACGTAGGCTCCAATTATTGCGAGGATTAAGTCGTATACAGGGATTTTGCCGGAATTCTCACCTCTTCTTGCCGGGAAGAGTAGGAAGGTAAGTCCGATGGCAAAGGCGAGGTGAATGGACTTCACGATGTCCATCTGGAGCAGCCCCGTGTAGGAGCCGTTGATGATGTGAAATGTCGAAAAGAGAGCTGAAATTATAAAGACGAGGATCGCATAGGGTTTTGACAGTTCTCTTTCATGCATGAACTTCCTCTTCAGCCTTGGATCGAGTCCGTCTATGTCCAACCCAACACCTCCCGGATGAGAAACTCCCCGCAGGGGATATTTTTAATACTGACGGTGATGAACCCATTGCTAAATTTTAGAACTTTTCCATTGACGGATATCGTGTAGTTATTTATTGGGGACGTCGAAATTTTCAGAGAGCTGAAAGTCCTGTGGATTTCGTAAACCATCCACTTCTGACCGTCTATCTCCTGAAATGAGAAGTTATTCTCTGTGCTCGGCAGTCCCCAGCCTGCGGACTGGGTGAGGGTTTTCACGAGCGTCAGATTGTTTCCCTCGATTACGTATATCTCGACCCACGGGCAGAGTTCGACGGAATGAATGAAGGATATCTTCACCTCGTCCCCATCTTTTACCGCAATGACAGTGGTATTTTTCCCCTCCACCATGAGAACCTTGACAGGTATGGCTGAGGATAGCAGGATTACTATCAGCAAAGCAGATAGCACGGTGATTGCTTTATCCTTCATCTACCTCTGTAAAACCATTGTGGCTCATATGCTTTTTGAGTCGCACATCGTTTTCATGAAGAAATTATTATTTGAACATATTTAATTCTATTATTTAAATTACTTTTTGTCTATCTTATCTCTACTGCTGGCCAAAAAAGGTTAATAGGATCGGGAACAAATAATATACAGTGATAGGATATGAGGCGGTTCGACTGGAGGTCTTTTGAGAGAAAGGGGAAGAACAAGAAGGAGAACAAGGAGGAGAAGCTTCTGATGGAGAACCTCGAAGACCTGAGGAAGGAAATCATGAGCAAGGGCGGCGAGGACATAAAGGAGATCGCCAAACTGGTTCTGAAAGAGGAGGAATAGTGTGAATACCGAAAGCCTCCTGAAAGTGAAGGTCAAGTTTCTTGGATTCGATAAGAAAGAAGATGTCGTCGAGGTAAGTAGGGGTAAAACTTACTCGGCGCTGCTTGAAGAGATGGGAGTCAATCCTGAGACAGTTGTTGTGATAAAGGATGGTGTGCCTGTTCCGGTTGACGAGAGGGTAGAGGAGGGGGAGGTTACCATAATAAGGGTGATTTCCGGAGGCTGAACTTAATTCGAAGCTGGTAATTTGTTAACAAACTTTATTTTTATTCTTGCTCTGGATTTGCTTTTGATCTGTTGGAAAATTATATATATAGAAAATGCAGAAGCAGACCCAGTAGACACAAGCTTAAAAGCTGTAAAAAATTCTAAAACAAATTACGTATTTAAAATAAATCTGCCAGAAGCTTATCAGCTTCTGTACACTTCTGCAAAGTCAAATTCGATTTCTTTGCTTATGATTTCTCCAACTTCACCCAGCATGTTGATGAGCCTGTTGTAGGAATCGAGGAAGTCGATAACACTCTCTCTTTTGTTGAGCTGGGCCTGAATCTCGGTAAGCTCACCCAGCAGGTCCTGATCGATCTCGCCGTTAAGCTGTTTCGAGATGAACTCTCTCTGCTTCTCCTGGAACTGGGCGAGCAATTCCTGGGCGGCTTCATCCTTCTTTAACATCTCCTCTTTTTCGAGGAACTCCTTATATTCTTCCGTCTCCTGTATTGCACTGGCAAGAGCCAGCGCCTTTTCCTTAACAAAGTCCGATACCATCTTCAATTCACCTAACCTTTTCGTTTCCAGCTCTTTTTATCTCCAACTATTTTAACTTTTCCGTGATTTATTTCTTTATTTTATTTTTCAGGCTTTTTTATCACTCTCGCCGGTCTGATTGGAATTCTTCTGACAAAGCCGCAGTTCAGGCACGTGATTATCACCCTTGACTTCGCAACCCTTACCCTGATCCTGTCATACCTGTAGGGGTACAGACACTTCTTGCAGAACAGCCTCTCCTCCCTCGGTATTCTCAGCCTGTACTTCATTGCAATCCTCCTCGCAAGTTCCACGTAGCGCCTCGCCAGCTCGTAGTCCTCGAACTTAACTTCATGGGCTTTGTCGAGGAGGATTTTTATTCTCCGGAGAGCTATCTTCTTTTCGAGCTTCTTTTCCCTTTTCAGCATTTGTAGAAGGCTTGAGGGTGCAGTATATGACCTTTTTTATGATCTTTGCATCTGTGGGATTCGATGGATGCAGTTTGGTCAGTCGCAATCCATTTATTAACTTCAGAAAAATAGAAATCATTATAGTACAAGATTTAGCCGTTTTGGACGGACTATGAGGAACGGAATATTCCTTTCGCTGGCAACCATTGGAATTCTCGACAGTCTGTACATTCTCTATCTTGAGCACTTCGAAGGAGTGTGCTTAGCAGGCTCGTGCACCAACGTTCCTGCCGTATTCGGTCTGCTCTGGTTTGCTACATCTCCGCTTGCCGTAGAGCGAGATAAATTCAGGCCTGCGTGGACTATCGCTGGATTGGTGGGTGTAGTATTTCTCGTTTCGATCGAACTTGCCAGCGGAACGTTCTGCCCTTACTGCACCATCGCGCACACTGCTGGACTTGCCATGATTGCTATGACCACTCTGGAGAAGAAAGCTGCAATTAGGTTCTCCGATACTTAGTAAAAAAATTAAAAAAGAGTAAAAGGGAGGTTACTCCCCGCCTCCTGCAGGAATCTCTCCAACAACGTTGTCAACGAAGAAGTTCATTGAAAGCAGCTCTTCGTCGCTCATCACTTCGCCTTCAGCCTTCACGAGGTTACCATTCTGGTCATATATTGGGCCAACGAATGGGTACTGTTCTGGCACCTCGTGCTTGAGGTACTTCTCCTTCTCTTCCATCACTTTCTTCTGCACGTCTTCAGGCACTATCGGATTGAATGGCGCAATGTCCACTACACCCTTGTCAATACCCCACCATATCTGCTCGCTCTTCCATGTGCCCTTCATTACGTTTTCAATGACGTAAGCGTAGATTACGCTCCAGTTCCATACCGCTGCTGTGAGGTGAGCCTTGGGGGCAAACTCGTACATGTCGCTGTGGTATCCAATGGAGTATACTCCCTTCTCCTGGGCTGCCTGCTGTGGAGCTGGAGAGTCCTGGTGCTGGGCTATAACGTCACATCCTTCCTCGATAAGGCTCAGTGCAGCTTCTTTCTCCTTTGCGGGGTCATACCATGTGCCAGTCCATACAACGTAAACCTTCGCATCCGGGTTTACGGCCTTGACACCCAGAGCGAATGCGTTGATACCTCTGATGACCTCAGGAATCGGGTGGGCAGCAACGTATCCGATCTTGTTGGTCTTGGTCATCTCTCCGGCAACGATACCTGTCAGATAGCGAGCCTGATACATTCTTCCGAAGTAGGTACCAACGTTTTCAGCCGTCTTGTAACCACTGCAGTGCATGAACACGATGTTCGGGAAGTCCTTGGCAACGGTTATGGTTGGATCCATGAATCCGAAGGATGTCGTGAAAATTACATCGTAACCCTGCTCTGCATATTCTCTGATAACTCTCTCTGCATCAGCATCGCTGACGGATTCAGAATAGGCTGTCTGTACGCCGTAAACCTTCTCGATGTACTGTCTTCCTTGGTCGTGCATGTAGCTCCAGCCCGCATCACCCACTGGACTTACGTAAACGAATGCAACCTTGAGCTTCTTCTCCTCTGCTGGCGTAATGGTCGGCTTGGGCGTTGCCTTCTCCTCCTGTGCACACCCGGCAATGAGCAGCGCGGCCATCAGTACTGCTACTATTAATAGTCTCCTCATGTGGAAGGCAACAACGTAGGTACAACATAAGTCTTTTCATCCAAAGTATTATAAATCAAAATTAATGAAAAAATTCAACTGGAAATTCAATACCTTTGCTCCCTTATGTACGGCTTACCGAGTGCCGACGGAGCACCAAACTTTTCTTTCTTTCTCATCACGCTGAATAGAAGCACGAGAATTGTTACAACGTACGGAATCATCTTCAGTAAATGATAGGACACACCAACACCGGCAGCCTGAAGCTTGAACGACAGCACATCGAGTCCGCCAAAGAGATAAGCTCCAAGTATGGCCCTCTGGGGCATCCATCCACTGAATATCACTAAGGCCAAGCAGATCCAGCCTCTACCTGCGGTCATGCCATCTGTCCATAGTTTTGCGTACGCGAGGCTTAAATGCGCTCCAGCGATGCCAACAAGGAAGCCCCCAATCAGCACGCTTGCATACCTCAGCTTTTCGACGCTTATTCCAAGGGTGTCAGCCGCTTCAGGACTCTCTCCAACGGCTATTATCTCCATACCGTGCCTCGTTCTGAAAAGGAAGAACCACGTTAGCGGTACGAGGAGCATTGCAGCATAAACGAGAGGATCATGACTGAAAAACGCCTCACCAACAAAGGGAAGCTCAGAGAGGTATGGAATGTTCACGGGTTGAATGTATTCAGCGACCTGCCCGATGTAGTTCCTGCCGAGAAATCCCGTTAAGCCAATACCGAGCAGAACGAGCATCAGGCCGGTGACCGATTGGTCGGCTTTCAGCGTTATTGAAAAGAAGGCGTGGATTGAAGCCATCGCCATGCCCGCAAGCCCGGCAGCGAGGACACCCAGCCAGGGGTTACCTGTCAGCAGGCTTACGGCAAATCCCGTCATTGCGCCCGTAATCATAATTCCTTCGAGACCGAGATTCAGCACGCCACTTCTTTCAGTTATTATTTCACCGAGCGTCGCGAAAAGCAATGGCGTGCCGGCCCTTATTGATGCGGCTATGAGCGAGGCTATGAAATCCAAATTTATCCCCTCCTTATCGTATACTTCGTGAAGAATTCACCGCCAATTATAAAGAGGACAATCAAAGCCTGAAAGACGTAGACGATTGAAACAGGAATAGAATACGTGGTCTGCAGCGCTGAACCGCCCACGTACAGGAATCCAAACAGAAACGCTGAGAGGATTACTGCAAGTGGGTTGCCCTTGGCAAGCAAGGCAACGGGAATACCTGCATATCCATAGCCCGGCGACAGTCCGCTCCTGAGTCTCATGTGTATCCCGCCCACTTCTATCATGCCCGCAAGTCCCGCAACAGCTCCACCTATCAGCATTGTATAGACTATAATCTTCTTCCTGTTTATTCCTGCATACTCCGCAGCTTTCGGGTTTGCGCCAACAACCTTGACGGCAAACCCGAAACCCGTTTTCCTGACCACGTAGTAGAGCAGGACCGCAATTGCTATGGCTATGAACACTCCTGCATGAAACCTCGTTCCAAAAAATCTCGGAAGTATAGCAAAATCCGGGAAGATGTCCGAGTATGGGAAGTTGTACACTTCTTTGCCCCTCATAGGGCCGTAAACGAGATAATCGACCCAGTAAATTGCTACATAGTTCAGGAGAAGCGTCGAGATTATCTCGTTCAGCTCAAACTTGGCTTTAAGGACACCGGGAAGGGAGGCCCACACCAAACCCATGAAGGAGGCGGCGAAAGCCATTGCAGGCAGCACAAGTGGTGGGGGAAGTGAAACGTAAAGGGCAATGAAGCTTGCGGCGAAAGCCCCCATGTAAAGCTGTCCTTCAGCACCAATGTTCCACAAACCGGCTCTAAGAGGGATTGCTACTGCAAGTCCAGTTAGTATAATTGGGGCAGTTTTGACAAAAAGCTCCGTCAGTCCGAACTTTGAGCCGAAGGACCGGGAAAACATCGTCATGTATGCATCAACGGGATTCACGCCAACAGTCAGCAGCAGCAAACCGACGAAAAGCAGAGAAACTGCTATTGAGATGAATGGTACGGCATACACGAGCCATCCTGGGGTTTCGTGTCTTCTTTCTATCCTTATCACGTTGCTACGCCTCCGGGTGTGATTTCAAGACCTTCAAGAGTTCCTCCGGCCATCAGGTATCCAATTTCCTCTATGTCTGCCTTCTCTCGCGGGATAATCCCCTTTAGTTCTCCCTCGTAAATAACGGCGATTGTGTCACTGAGCTGGAGGATCTCATCCAGATCCTCAGATATCAAAAGGATGGCGCTGCCACTTTTTGCTGCATCGATTAATCTCTGCCTGACGTATTCGATTCCAGCTATGTCGAGCCCCCTCGAGGGCTGGGAAGCGATTAAAAGCTTGGGGTTTCTCGAAAGCTCCCTTGCAAGGATTAGGCGCTGGATGTTGCCTCCAGAAAGTGTACTTGCGGGCACATCCAGCGAGGGTGTTTTGATTGCGAACTCCTCTACGAGTTTCTTTGCCCGCTCCTCCATAGCCTTAAAATCGAGCGTAAATCCCCTTCTGAAGTTCCTGAAGTCTCTGAGCATGAGGTTCTCAGCAACGCTCAGTGATGGGGCAAGCCCCACACCAATCCTGTCTTCGGGGATGCACGCAATACCGCTCGCCGTGTAACCTTCAACGCTGAGGTTAGTGATGTCTCTGCCGTTCAGAATGATTTTGCCCTTCCTGGGCTTTCTCAGTCCAGCTATAGCTTCTTCAAGCTCTTTCTGACCGTTTCCTGAAACTCCAGCTATTCCGAGAATCTCTCCCTTTCTTATGCTGAAGGAGATGCCTTTTAGAGCCATCAACCCTCTATCGTCCTCCACCCACAGGTCTTCCACCTTCAGAACCTCTTCGCCCAGCTCCACTTTTGGCTTCCTGATCTCCATGACGACTTCTCTACCGACCATCATTCTGGCAAGTTCTCTCTCGTCTGTCTTGGAGGTTTCAATCGTTCCAACGTTTTTGCCCCTCCTTAACACTGTAATTCTGTCAGTAACACTCAGCGCCTCCTTGAGTTTGTGGGTTATGAAAATAACCGTCAGACCCTTATCTGTCATGGCTTTAAGGGCTGAGAAAAGGTTTTTGACTTCCTGAGGGGTTAAAACGGCTGTCGGTTCGTCAAGAATTAGCAGCTTTACGTTCCTGAACAGGGCCTTGAGAATTTCAACCCTTTGCTCCTCTCCCACGCTGAGGTTTGCAACAACTTCGTCAGCGTCAACACCAATACCGTACGTCCTGGAAAGCTCGTTAATCTTTTCTTTGACCCATCCTTCATCAATCAGAGGATCTTTTGGCGTCCTGTAGCCGAGCACAATGTTCTGAAGGACGTTCATCCTTCGCACGAGCATGAAGTGCTGGTGAACCATCCCTATTCCAGCTTCTATGGCATCCTTTGGAGACTTGAACCTCACCTTTTTTCCTTCGAATATTATCTCCCCTTCGTCGGGCTGGTAGAGGCCGTAGAGCACGTTCATTAGAGTCGTTTTGCCCGCTCCATTCTCTCCAAGCAGGCCGTGGATTTCACCCCTGTAAACTGTAAGGTTGACACCGTCGTTGGCAACAACTCCCGGAAATCTCTTGACGATTCCTCGCATTTCGAGGAGGACTTCCCTGCTCAAGGCTAACCCCTCGTCTCGCTATAGATTTCAAGCGCTCTGTTGATAATTTCTGGATCAACATCGAGATTGAAGTTGATTTTGAGATGTTCCCTAATTTCTTCAACGTTTGATGCGGGTATTTTGGGCAGAAATCCAAGAATCGTTTCAAAAACGCCCCAAGGGTATACAATCCATATCCACTCGTCGAGAATTTCTGCTGCAAAATCTGGCCTGAACGAGGAGGTATTTTTGTGATGAAGCACAGCAGTCTTGGTTTCATTAGCTCCAAGCTCCTTTACGTGCTGAACCACAACATCCATGGTCTTGCCCGTGTCCGTAACGTCATCCACAACGAGCACGTTCATACCAGAGATGTCAGCGTTCAGAGGTTGTGTAATCACTGCATCTTCTCTTTTTTCCGCAACGTCCCAGTGCTCCGCCTTTACGCTGTAGAGGTTTCTAATGTCAAGAGTATCGCTCAAAATCCTCGCCGGCACCCATCCTCCCCTGCCAACGGCTACAATCGCTTCTGGCGAGAATCCTGATTTCCTTATGTCCCCAGCGAGCTTGAGACACAGCCTGTAAACGTGATCCCATGTGAGCAGCACTGTGGTTATACCCATGCCATGCCGTTATCCTGTCGTTTTAAACATTTTACTCCAGGATTTATCACTTTTTATCACTTCTATCGCCAGTCTCAGGAACATGCAAATCCGTAACTATCATCCGTAACGATTATCTTCCGCAGTTACCTTTACCCCTTCTGCCACCTCTTCCCCTGCCCCGGCACACACCTCTGTGTATGTTCGCGCTCCCGCACTCGGGACAGTTTTCTGGTCTGCCTGTTCCGAAGGGCTCACCCCATTCATGACCGCAGTTGAAGCAGCGGAAAATGCGCATGACGTTTTCTCCTCCCACTATCCTCACGTCCGCTCTACCAAGAACGGCCATACTGGCCTTCCTCCTCGCCTCTTTGAGAATTCGGTGGAACGTTGGCTGCGACACGCCCATTAGCTCCGCTGCCTCTATCTGCGTCAGACCTTCGATGTCCGCAAGCCTCAGAGCTTCGAGTTCATCCGGAGTAAACTCTACTGTTCCCTCACAGGCTGGCAGTTCGAGAAAGACTTTTCTGCACTTTTTTCTCCGGGGCACAAACAGAAGTAAGATTTCTCGAAGATAACCTTTTCCTCCGCTACAAATATATACTCTGCCCTCGGCTCACCAAAAGATTTAAAACGTAACCGCCTTGATGTGTGAAGCCGATGAGTGATGACGCAAGGAAGGAGGTGTAAAGATGTACGTGAGGTTTGAGGTTCCTGAGGATTTGCAGAATGAAGCTCTCTCCTTGCTTGAAAAGGTGAGGGAGACGGGGAAAGTGAAAAAAGGGACAAACGAGACGACAAAAGCAGTGGAACGAGGTATGGCGAAGCTTGTATACATAGCCACAGACGTTGACCCGCCGGAAATCGTAGCACATCTGCCACTGCTCTGCGAGGAGAAGAACGTACCATACATTTACATCAACAGCAAGAGCACCCTTGGCCAGGCTGTCGGAATTGAGGTTGACTGTTCCGCAGCGGCAATCATAAACGAGGGAGAAGCGAAGAAGGAACTCTCGCAGATCGTTAGCAAGCTTGAAGGATTGAAGAAATAAATTGAAGAATAACGTCGTAAATTTACGAAGTAGGTGATGTTTATGGCGGAAGAGGAAGACATCCAGCCTGCAGAGGTTATAGAAATTATAGGCAGGACTGGAATGCATGGCGAAGCAACGCAGGTCAAAGTCAGGGTACTCGCTGGCGAGAACAAGGGTAGGATTATCACGAGAAACGTCTTCGGGCCGGTGAGGGTAGGAGACGTGCTCATGATTAAGGAGACTGCAAGGGAAGCCAAGAAGCTCTTGGTGAGATAAAGGTGGGATCATGGAGAAAAAAATCTGCTCTTTCTGCGGTGAAGAGATTGAAATAGGCACCGGCAAAATGTACGTCAGAAGGGACGGCAGGGTTCTCTACTTCTGCTCCAACAAGTGCGAGAAGAACATGCTGAAGCTGGGCAGAAACCCGAGAAAGCTCAAGTGGACGAAGTTTTACCAGAAGAAGCAGTAGTTAGTTAGTGTAGCAGTAAAAAAGTGGACAGGGGTGTCATATATGGAACGCACGTTCGTAATGGTCAAGCCCGACGGCGTGCAGAGAGGACTGGTTGGCGAGGTAATAAGCAGACTCGAACGCAAGGGCCTGAAGATCGTCGGACTCAAAATGATGTGGATTCAGGAAGAGCTTGCCATGGAACACTACGCAGAGCACGCAGAAAAGCCGTTCTTCCAGAGCCTCGTTGACTACATAACCTCCGGCCCTGTCGTGGCTATGGTTGTTGAGGGCAAGGACGCAGTTAAGGTTGTCAGGACTCTCGTTGGAGCGACGAACCCTGTAGAAGCTTCGCCGGGGACAATAAGGGGCGACTTCGGCCTCGACATAGGCAGAAACGTCGTGCACGCGTCGGACTCGTTGAAGTCTGCGGAGAGGGAGATTTCCCTTTTCTTCGACGCAGAGGAGCTGATAGACTACTCCAAATCCGGTGAAGAGTGGCTTTACGAGTAGCAAAGTATAACAGGTATAGCGGATATAGGTATAGCAGACCATGAAACAGCTCCGAACACCAATAGTCTCAGTGCTCGGTCACGTAGACCACGGAAAGACTACGTTACTTGACAAAATCCGAAGAACGAGAGTAACTGCTAAGGAAGCTGGAGGTATCACCCAGCACATAGGTGCAACGGAGATCCCAATCGATCTGATAAAGCAGATATGCAAGGACATCTGGAACGTAAAGGTAACGATTCCTGGCCTTCTTTTTATTGATACTCCTGGCCACAAGGCCTTCACAAATCTCAGAAGGAGGGGCGGGGCTCTCGCTGACCTCGCAATCCTCATAGTTGACGTAAACGAGGGATTCAAGCCCCAGACGGAAGAAGCAGTATCTATTCTAAGAACATTCAAGACACCCTTTGTTGTTGCAGCTAACAAAATAGACCGCATCCCTGGATGGCAGAGTAGTGAATATGCTCCTTTCCTCAAGTCCTGGGCCCAGCAGGATGATTTTACGAAGCAGAAACTTGAGAATAAAATATACGAGCTGATAGGAGATCTGTACCGTTTCGGCTTTTCTGCAGATCGATTCGACAGAATAAAGGATTTCACGAGGACTGTTGCCATAGTTCCGATTTCGGCTATTACCGGAGAAGGCATTCCTGAGCTGCTAATGATTCTTGTCGGTTTGGCTCAGAAATACCTCGAAGAGAACTTGCGCCTCCAAGTTGAGGGGAAGGCGAAAGGAACAATTCTCGAGGTGAAGGAGGAGAAAGGACTCGGCATAACGTGCGACGTCATACTTTACGACGGGACGCTGAAGGTTGGAGACACAATCGCCATAGCCGGAAAGGACGACGTAATCGTTACGCACGTTAAGGGAATCCTCAAGCCGAGGCCTGCCAAAGAGATGCGTGTTGAGAGCAAGTTTCAGAGTGTGAAGAGCGTTACGGCCGCTGCAGGAGTCAAACTCGTAGCTCCGAACCTTGAGGGCGTTCTTGCTGGCAGCGAGTTCGAGGCAGTTGAGAGCGAGGAGGACATAAAGAACTTCAGAGAGAGAGTAAAGAAAGAGTACGAGGAGATAAGCATACAGACCGACGAAGAGGGCGTCGTGCTTAAAACAGACACACTTGGTTCTCTTGAGGCTTTAATTAACGAGCTTAAGGAGATTGAAATACCAATAAAGAAGGCAGAGGTTGGAGACGTTGACAAGAGGGATGTCGTTGAAGCTTCGGCAAACAGAGACGAACTTAATCGCGTAATTCTTGCGTTCAACGTAAAGCTACTACCGGGTGTTGAAGAAGAAGCGGCAAAGTATGGTGTCAGAATATTCAAGGAGGATATAATTTACACTCTGCTCGACAAGGTTAAGCAGTGGAGAGAGGAGGAAAAACTTGCGAGGGAGAGGCAGAAGATTGAAGCACTCGTCAAGCCCGCGAAGATCAAGCTCCTCAAGGAGTTCATTTTCAGGCGGAGCAAGCCGGCGGTAGTTGGAGTAAAGATTCTCGCAGGTGAGCTCAGAAAGGACGTCCGCCTGATAAAGCCCGACGGAAGCCCGGCTGGTGTCGTTAGAAGCATGCAGAAGGAAGGAGAAAACGTCAGCGTGGCCAAAGAAGGAGAAGAACTCGCAGTCGCCATCGATGGAGTGACGATAGGCAGACACCTTGAAGGTGACGAAGTGCTTTACGTTGACGTGCCGGAGAGACATGCCAAGATTCTGGAAAGGGATTTGATGGACACACTCAGCGAAGAGGCTAAGAAGGCGTTTAAGGAGTTCCTCGAGATAAAAAGAAAGGAAAACCCGTTCTGGGGCAAATGAGCCTGTTTTATCAGCTAATGTTAATTTATCAGGATGTGTTCAACCCAAAGTATTTCCTGTTGCTTTCAGCCGTTTTAATTGTCTTTTACGACTGGAAAAATTCCTCCCATGATTCCCGACACCTTTTCGGAAGACTCGCCGTAATCTCCGCATGCTACGCTATCGGCATAGAAACAATGGATTTCCTCCTGCAGCAGGTTTACGCACATTCTTCGAGCTTTCCGCAGTACCTTGAAGACTTTTCCGCAATAGCGGGCATGATGCTTGGCCTAACACTTTCCGTTGCTCTCTGGAGAAAGCTCGGATACGGCAGAGAAGTCATCTGCGGAGCTCTTGGCCTGATTGCAGTGTCAGTACCCTACACAGCTATTTCCTACATCTGGAACATCTCAGGACATGTAACGTTCACGGCCGCTCCAGTTACCTATCTCACTGCGTTGGACAGGCGCCTCGCAATCCTTTACGTAATTCCAGCAATTATGGTGCTCAACAGGCCTGTCGTTGGCGCTCACACGGTTCTGCAGAGTGTTGCCGGGTTAATTCTCGGCATCTCGATGATGCTCGTGGGTGTGAGGTGCTACCGGGCGGGATCATGCACCACGTGCTGAGGTTTTATTCCGCGAATCAGGAGCTTGTAATCAGGTTTTACATGCTTGGGGCGAAGTTCACGAGGCTGCCAGTTGTTGGACGGCTTGTAAGGGCTCTGATGAACTGGTATGCAGTGACCCAGCATGCTGCCTGGATTCTAACTCCGGAGGAGGCAAAGAAGGTTATAGATTCGGCAACGAGCATCGCTGTTGGGGACTGCAAGTGCAGAAAGGTCTTCAGGAATTGCGATAACCCGATAAGGACGGACATAGTCATTGGAGTGGGCTACGCCGTTTTTACCGAGGTTAGAAGGGAGGAGTACGAGGAGATAAGCAAGGAGGAAGCGAAGAAGATAATCGACGAGTGCAGCAGAAGAGGGCTCGTTCAAAGCCTCGTGAAGTGCAGGGGTGAGGTTTATGCAATCTGCAACTGCTGCACGTGTTGCTGCGTTCCCTTAAGACTCAGAAGGGATTACGGGATAAAGAAGGTATGGAGGAGAGACAGGGAAGTTCTGAACGAGTTGCTTGATCGGATTGACTGAGTCACTCCTGCGCAGCAGGGCAGTACCCAATAGCTTTATAAATCCTTTGGGCTGGCGCTGAAAAGGTGGTAGCAATGGAGTTCAAGGTCGTCATTTCGGATCCTGCAACCGGAAAGGCTTATCAGAAGGTCGTGAGTGGAGCAAATGCTAACAAGCTCATAGGAAAGCAGGTAGGTGACGTGGTCAACGGTACATTGGTTGAACTTCCGCCGGACTACGAACTGCAGATAACGGGCGGAAGTGACAGAGATGGCGTGCCGATACGCCCTGACATCCCTGGAAGTGGAAGGAAGAAAATCCTCCTTTCCGGTGGAGTTGGATTCAGACCAAAGGAGAAGGGTCTGAGAAGGAGGAAGCTCGTCAGGGGCAGAGTGATCAGCAGGGACATTGTCCAGATAAACATGAAAGTTGTTACCCACGGCAAGGTGCCCCTTGAAGAGTTCTTCAAGAAGACTGAGGAAAGCAAGGAATAACCATGGGCGTCCTTGAGGACAAGAAGAGGGCGAGGATTTTTTATAAGTACTTTTCGAAGATTTACGATCGAGTTAACCCCTTCTTCTACTCCGACGAGATGCGAAAGACCGTCGTTGACATGGCCGAAGTCCACTCCGGCGATACTGTTCTTGAGGTTGGTTGCGGAACGGGCTTTACGACTGCTGAAATCGTGAGGAGAGTTGGAGAAGAGAACGTTGTAGCAGTCGATTTGACTCCGGAGCAGATGGAAAAAGCAGTTGCGAGATTCCCCAGTGCGACTTTTCTGAGAGGAGATGCGGAAAATCTGCCTTTCAGAGATGGCTGCTTCGATGCAGCAATTTCGGCTGGAAGCATAGAGTACTGGCCGAATCCTCAGAAGGGAATTGAGGAGATGGCAAGAGTTACCAAGAGCGGGGGTAGAATAGTCATACTTGCTCCCCGCAAGCCCGACAGCTTTCTCGCGAGAAAATTTGCCGAATCCATAATGCTTTTCCCCTCAACCCAGCAATGTGTTGCTTGGTTCAACAAAGCCGGGCTTGAGGATATTAGATATGTGGAGATGGGACCATACTTTTTCTGGAGCAAGCTTGTGGTGATTATTTCGGGGAAGGTGCCCTGATTTGTTGTCTCCCTGAAATGCTAAAAATAATTAAGTTAGGCAAAATATTAAGAATAATTTAATGAATCTATTTTGCGTAGAAGAACACGCACTTAAAACCTTCCTTTGCCTCCCACTCGAAGGATATTGAGATGCTTTCTCTGCCCCTCAGCTCCACGTCCTGTCTGTGTATCTCGTACTCCGGTGTTGCGTACATGGCCGCCTGCTGGGGAGACATTATTATTTCGGGGGCCCAGTAGAAGACAGCTACGAAGCTACACGGCTCCTCGTCTGCGTTCGAAATCTTTGCCTCTATTCTAACCTTCTCACCCGGGCTCGGTACGGGGTTCGAAAACCGTATGCTTTCCGCAATAAGCTGCAAATTTTCCACTCTCCTTTATCTTGCTACTCACTCCCCACTCCTGGTAGGATAAAAATGTTTGCATCGGACGCATTCTATAATTAACATAATCTTCAACTCCACCTAAGTTCTTTTTGTAATACTCGTAGACGAAAATGGGAGTCAGATATTTTCTGGATTTTTTAATCTTCTTACTGATCTATTCTATAATTTCTCAATAGAGTTTACTACTGAGTTGATTGTAGTCTTCCGTGGATTAAATATTAGAATGCAATTTTAAGAAATATGTATAATAATATCTGTATGAATGACGAAAAAATGTAAGTGATTGCAAAATGTAATGATTTATATTGTGAAATCTACAGCAGTGGAGACAATATCGGTAATAGTAAATACTTGCAGTAAAAATCTAACATTATGTGGGTACGCCTCGGCAAGTACGATCATGATGATGCAATGGAGATCGTTTCTCATCTGAGAAAGGCGAAGATCAGGTGTGATGTAAAGCCGTTTATCGACTGGAACCTGAAGGAGAGGTATTACTTAAAGGGCAAATTCAGCGAATTAAAGAATTACGGCTTTAAGGAAGTTGAGAAGTGGGAAAAGTATATTGAAATACTCAGGAAAATACTCACTAAACCTCTCCCAATCAAGGAATTTGAGGAAAGGTTTCTCTCTGAGGTTAATCCTGAAAGGCATGCTCTCGTAAAGAAGTGCATCGAGCTTGTGGGGAGCGAGGTAGACCTGAGTAGGCTCAGAGAAGCAGGTATAGATCCTGCCGAGTTTGCGGACGGTCTCTGGGAGGAGCGCAACCTCATACTCGAGATATACGATATGCTCGAGATGAACGGAATAGAGATCGGGGAGTTCGTTGAGGGCAAGCTGCCCGAAGATCCGGAGCTTATAATTGAGCTTGAGGAGTACAAAGATGGGGCGAGAACACTGTACGAGCTTGAACTGTTCAAGGCTTGGGAGGTGTACGTGGATGCTGTAAGCGTCGCAGGTAACGTAAACTTCGACGAGGACTTTAAGATTCAGTACTGGGATGAGTTTATTCTTCTTGCCTCCATTGCGAGTATGATCGAGAGCTTTATGTCCTTCTTGTCTGAGAACCCTAAGACTGATATCGATGCACTCAAAGACCTCGAAAAGGGGTTTATAGAGGGGGAAGCTATTGATGTAGCAATTGAGGCGGAGGGAATTACTGAAGACATTATAAAGGCTCTCGAGGAAGTGGGTATGGTAAGGAGGAGAGGTAGAGTGGTGTTATGGCAGGATTGAAGGTATTTCTCGCAGCCCCCTTCTTCTGTGAGGCGGAGAGGGAGTTCAATATAAAGGTTGCCGAGTTTCTCAGAGATAACGGGTTTGAGGTATGGATGGCTCAGGAAAACCCGTTCATATCTGACGGAAGCGAGGAAGAGAAGAGGAGAATTTTTGAGATGGATCTATCTGCGTTGAAGGGCTGCGACGCGGTTGTCGCAGTCCTCGACGGCGAGTGCATAGATTCCGGGACAGCCTTCGAGCTCGGCTACGCGTACGCAATGGGAAAGCCCATTATAGGGATAAAGACGGATTACAGGACATTCTCATCTATAGAGGGGCTAAATCTCATGATTGAAGTTGCCGTAAGGCTGATAAAGGCTTCAACGTTTGAAGAGCTGAAAGGGAGGCTGTTGGAGGCCTTAAGAGATGTTAAGCCTTGAACAAGCGTTAAAACTCAATCCCGGATTGAATCCAAAGCTTTTCCTTCCTTCGCCAGAAGACGTTCTCAGAATTCTGGAGGAGGAGCCGGTTAAGAGCTGGCTGGAGTTCATTGCCAATGAGCATGTGGCTCCGAAAAGGGAGGTACTTTTGCTCGTTCCCTGCACGGCTAAAAAGCCCTATGATCCCCCTCGCGATGAACTGCATTGCAGACTTCTTGAGCTTGAGAAAACGTATGACCTTTATCTTGTTTCCGTTTCCGAGCCTCTCGCTTTAGAGCCGAGGGAATACTGGGACTTCCGCTGGAGGGGGCACAATCTGATCTATGATGCACCATTCTTTCCGTGGATTGAGCGCTATGGCTACAAATGGAGTGATGAGATAGCTGAAAAGGTGTGGAGTAGGCTTGCTGATGTGGCAAAAGCATGGCAGAAGAGAAACAACCACTTTGAACGAGTTATTTGCTTTGCAACACCCAACTCCGGTTACAGAAGGATAGTGGAGAAGATGCATGTTGATGTATTTGTTCCGGATTTTGAACCAGACATTGACGTGAGCTACGAAGAAAATACGGATTTGATTTACACTCATCCTGACGTCTGGAGGAGTTTGCTGGATGCGCTGACCTTATGATTGCTGAGATACGTCATCAACTTCTATTTTCCCAGCTTATTCTGACATACTTCTATACTCTCACCAGTTGAATGTTTAGTGTGTGTTTACAAACACAAGAAAGATTTATGTTGGAAGTAGCAAATAAAAAATAGTATGCGCCTCATACCGGTTCTCGTACTGATTCTTGCACTCTTAATGGCCGCATGTGCTGAAAAGCCAGAACCTGTTGGGAAGGCGGAAACAGTAAAACCAACTGTGAAGCCCATTGAAAGGGAAACACTTTATGAAAAAGCCGAGGAAAGAACGCTCTCGACTGCAACCACCTCTTTATTCGCAGCATCGGGCAACTGCGAGTTCTGCCACAATGGATTGGTGGACAGAGATGGAAACGATGTATCCATAGTCAATGACTGGAGCCAAACCATGATGTCAAACAGCGCAAGGGACGCACTCTGGCAGGCGAAGGTGAGCTCGGAGGTGAGCAGGAATCCACATCTGAGAGAAGTGATTGAGGAGAAGTGTGCAGCATGCCATATGCCCATGGCGAAGGTTCAGGCAAAGGTTGACGGGAAAACAATTGCTGTTCTGGACGGATTTCTTAAGGATGGCGAGCTGCACGAAATTGCGATGGATGGTGTGTCGTGCACACTCTGCCACCAGATTCAGGATGTGAATTTTGGTAAGGAAGAGAGTTTCAGCGGTGGCTATGTTATAGACACGGAAACACCAAAGCCCGACAGAACGATATTTGGCCCCTTTAAAGAGCCTGCAATGGCGCTGATGATGAAGAACCACGTTGGCTACACACCTGAATTTGGCAGCCATGTCGAGGAGTCGGAGCTGTGTGCTGTGTGTCATACGCTCTATACGCCTTACCTCGACTCTAACGGTAGTGTTGCCGGTGTTTTCCCCGAACAGACTGCTTACCTGGAGCTGCTTCACAGCAGCGTGAATAAGAGCTGTCAGGATTGTCATATGCCCAAAACTGATGGTGTCAGGATATCTTCGCGGCCCATGAATCCAAATATGCTTCCCGAAAGGTCACCATTTGGCAAACACCACTTTGCTGGAGGCAACGTACCGATGCTTCAAGCTTTAGGCTGCTACACTGGAGCTGAAAGAACGATGGAGCAGTTGAGAACTGCCGCCACTCTTACCATAGAGAGCGCAGCTAAAAAGGGAGACGAGATAGAAGTTATTGTGAAGGTTGAAAACAAAGCCGGGCACAAGTTCCCGACTGGTTTTCCATCGAGAAGGGCATGGATACATTTGAAGGTTGTTGATAAAGATGGAAACGTGGTATTCGAGTCCGGCAAACCCGACAGCGATGGCCGCATTTCTGGATGCGATTCGGACGAAGGGAAGGGTTACGAGCAGCATTACGACGTAATAACGAGGAGCGATGAAGTGGAGGTGTACGAATCGGTGATGGTTGATACGGAAGGGCAGGTTACCTACACGCTGCTGAAAGGAGCGAGGTACATCAAAGACAACAGACTGCTACCCTATGGCTTCGACAAGACAACGGCAAGCGAGGATATAGCAGTTCACGGCAAGGCTGCGGAAGACTTGAACTTTGTTAGAGGGGGTGACGAGGTTAAATACATCGTGAAAACATCGGGCAGTGGCCCGTACAGGGTTTATGCAGAACTGCTCTACCAGCCGGCTTCATATCCCTTTATCGCTGATCTGCAGAAAGACGATACGGAGTATGTGGAGAAGTTTTTAGCAGATTTTGCCAGCGTTGAAAAGACAATAGCAGTATCGTCGGCCGAAGCTGTCGTAGAATAATTTTGCTAATTTTTACTTTTTTGTCGAAGTGAAACACCTAAGTCTCTGTAATATCCTCCAGGTCATAGATCAAATAACCAAGCTCTATTAACTTCTTTTTTCCATCAATCTTCCTCGCTATTAGTCCATATTTCTTTTCCCCGCCAACTCTAACTTCTTCGGCTTTTCCTCCAATTCTCGCAGAATTCTCGCAGCTTCTCCATAACTCAGGTCTTTCCATTTCACCTCAAAAAAGTACGTTTCCTTTCCCAGCCCAACAAGGTCTATTTCAACGTCTTTATACCACCACCTACCCACCGGACACCTTAACCTGGAAACCAAAAACTCCGCTGCAACGTCTTCAAAAGCCTGTCCCACGAAAGCATTGAACTGATCTTTTATAAGATCCAGAACGTAATCGATCTCATTCATCTCGAGAAAGCTCCTGTTGGGATACACGTATCTGAACCAGAATCTGTAGAAGTTATCTGCAATTCTGTATATTGCTCTTCTCGACTTCTTTTCCGTGACAGGAATTGTTCTTTTAATAATTCCAATTTGCTCCAGAGTCATTAAATACTTGGGAAGCTTGTTCTGTGGAACTCTGCTCTTGTCTGAAATTTCTCCAAATCTGGTTGCCCCTTCTGCAATGGCGTTAAGAATTGCAAAGTAGCGGGAATAATCTTTGAACTCCTCAAAAAGCAAATTCATCGGCTCGTTGTAAAGAAAGCTTGTTCTGCTCAAAATCTTATTTTTTATGTTTGTCATGATGTCCGTGTCTTCAAACTCTTCCAGATACCTTGGCACTCCACCAAGAACTGCGTAAACTTCTACGAGCTCCCTTGCGGAGTAGTTGGGAAAGAACTCCTTTATATCTGCGAATTTCAACGGTTTTACTTCCAGTTCAGCTGTTTTTCTGCCATAGAGTGCACTTCCATAGCCCAGAGAAATTTTGTAAATAGTCGAAATAGTAGAGCCGCAGAGGATCATCATTATTTTCGAGTTCCTGAGAACTTCCCACCACCTCTGCAGTATGGTTGGGAAGGCTTTGTCCACCTTGTACAGGTACTGAAACTCATCCAGAACAACCACGACTCTTTCATCTACTGCGCTCAGAAACTCAAAGAAGTCATCCCAGTTATCGAATCTGACAAAGCGGTACTGTCTCGAAACAACTCTGGAAAATGAATCCAGAATGTTCTCGGAAACGTCTGCAATCAGATAAATGTGCTTTTTATCCTTAACGAACTCCTGGAGTAGTCTCGTTTTCCCTACTCTCCTTCTTCCGTAAACGACAATAAGCTCAGCTCTGCCGGATTCGTATCTCTGCCTGAGAAAGTCCAGTTCAAACGTTCTGTTTACAAACATACTTTGAGGCATCATACTTTAGAGTATGTTATTTTTTAATAAGGATTTAGGTTTGCTTGGACGGTACTATACAATAACACCAAGCGCTTTTGCTTGTCGAAAGGGATAGTCGATGAGCTTCGGTATAGTTCCTATCCAGCACACAAAACCCGCTACCTTTTTTTAGCCCCTTGCCAACAACCAAACATGGACACCTCGCAGGATTTCAGGATAAGGATGGCTGAAAAAGCAATTGCAGAACTCGAGAAGCTCATGCAGAACGTCAAGGTTCAGAGACGCAAGGAATTCCTCAAAGAGCTGAAGACAATGCAGAGCTACGTTCAGGTAGTCAAGTACTCTTACATGCCTCCTGAACAGCTTGCACAGCTTTCTGAATTCTCAAACCTCGTAAAGAAGGCCTGGGAGATTAGGAATGCCATAAAAAACGCAGAGAAGGATTTTAACTACGTTCAGGCAAACTACTGGCTCGAATACGTTGAAAGCCTGCCAGTACTCATGACGAGAGGCGAGATAAGCAGGGCTTACGAAGCGATCAGATACTTCAGCGGCGAGATAACCAACAGGGTTGAGATTGGCGGCCTGTGGCTCTGCACATTTGATTGCAACTTCAGGCTCGATGTAGTTACGAACAGCGAGGCGTTTAAGCCGGGAAGGTATGCGGTTGTAGCATATCTCCCGCCGAGAAGGTTTGGCGATGTTGTAAGCGAGGGGATGTTCGTTGATGCAGATCTGGGAAAGAAAGGGGAGTTGAGCATAGATGAGATAAGAGGACTCGATGCAGGAGAGGTTGAGGCGATAATCCTCAACATCCTCTCTTAGGGCTTTATCAGTTCGAATTTGCCAGGCTTGTATATGCATCTCGGCTCTGCAGCAAGGTAATCGCCAGTCATTGCGTAGGCTCTTGCCCTCGATCCCCCGCAGAGGTAGCGGAACTCACATCTGCCACACTTCCCCTTCAGCTTTTCCGGATCTTTCAAGTCCTGAAATATCTTCGATTTAGAGTATATCTCCTTTAAACTCGTCTCTCTTACATTCCCAGCAACGATGGGCAGGAAGCCGCTGGGATATACCTCGCCGACGTGGCTTATGAAGAACATGCCTCTGCCATCTGTTATGCCCATCATCCTTCTTATGCCGTCTGCTGCAAGGCTCCTTCCGTGGGCTCCTGCAACTATGGGCTTGCTGTTACCTTCTATTCCCAGCTCATCCTCAATTTCGTCAAGTTTTGCCCTCAGTTCGTAGTAAAGTTCTCCAAACTCCGGCTGGATGCCCTTGTCCCTCATGTACTCGATCCTTCGCAGGTGCGTAGCAGCGGAGCTCTTAATGTTGAGCGGGGTTTCTTTGCCAACATCGTAAAGCCAGTTGAGAATGTCCTCAAATTGCTGGGCGGTGGGCATGTATTCTGCTTTGGCTCTCCCTGTCGGAACGACAAAGAAAACATCCCAGAGTGCAACCTCCTTTTCGATGCATATTTTTACGAGTTTTGGCAGATCTGACATGTTGAAAGTTGTGACGGTTGTATTTATCTGCCTCGAAATTTCGAGTTCCTTAGCCATGTCCAAGATTTCCATGCTCGTTTCAAATGTCCCCCTTATTCCACGGAAATAGTCGTGGATCTCTGCCCTGCTGCCGTCGAGGCTTATGGCTATTCTCGCAATGCCTGCATCCTTCATCTTCTCGAGTTTCTCTCTCGTTGCAAGTGTGGTTCCGCTGAAAGCTATGGCGGTCCTTATGCCCTTCGAAGTCGCTTTGCTGACTATATCGAAGACGTCATCTCTCATCAGAGGATCGCCGCCGGTTATGACAACAAGGGGGTAAGGCTTTCCGAACTCGGTTATCTGCTCAATGACGTTGAAAGCTTCCTCGGTCGTCAGTTCGTTGGGGTGTCTTTCCTTCTGTGCTCTCGCTCTGCAGTGCTTGCAGGCAAGCATGCATGCTCTTGTAAGCTCCCAGAATATTATGAAGGGCTTCTCCCTGATGTCAAAGTTATGCATAACCAGTGCTTTGTACAGAAGGATTTAAGCTTTATCTTGCTTCGCTTTCCACTCGAGGTAGTTGCAGTAGGGACAGCCGAGGTCCCAGTAGCCCTTCTTCGTCCTGATCTTTATCTTCTTTATGCTGTGCTTCTCGCACTCCTTTGCCGTGATATACAGCGTGCCGTTCTGAGGCAGCGGAAGGGTAAAGCTGCATGCCGGGTATCCGCTGCAGCCTATGAACCTCTTTTTGCCCTTCGTTTTTCTTATAACGAGTTCCCTTCCACACTCCGGGCATTTTCCTACCACTTTGTCCTTCTTTACTCCTTCTCTGAGACTCTTTGAAAGCTCTTTGACGTCTATGTTGCTCAGAATCTCGTCGAGGAACCTGACTGACTCTTCAACAACCTCTTCATCGCTCAGCTTTCCTTCTGCTATCGCGTCCATGTCCTTCTCGAGCTTTGATGTCATGTCAGGCAGTGTTATCGTCTCTGCATTGCTCTTGAGTGCCTCAATAACAGCAAAGGCAGTCTGGGTGGGGCGAAGGGGGTTGCCATAGACGTACTTCCTGCTGTAAAGCTTCTTTATTATCTCGTGCCTCGTCGATTTCGTTCCCAGGCCGAGCTTCTCCATTATTCTGATGAGGTTGCCCGTCGTGTACCTGCCCGGCGGCTTTGTCTCCTTTTCGAGGAGTTCTTTGTTCTTAATCCTCAGAATCTGTCCTACGGTTAGATCGGGGATGCTTACTTCTTCGGCCTTTGAATAGATGTATATTGCTCGCCAGCCGGGGCTGAGCAATCTTCTGCCTGTAGCTCTGAAAAGCTCTCCGTTCGCATCGATTTCTACGCGCTTTACCTCCCATATTGCTTCCGGGGCGAGTGTTGCGAGGAATCGCCTTACGACGAGTTCGTAGATCGTCCATTCTTCCTTACTCAGTTCGCCCTTTTTCGCCACGGCAGTTGGGTATATCGGCGGGTGATCCTTGCTCTCCTTCTTTCCCCTCGAGGGTTTGATTGAGGGCTGGGAGAGAACGATTTTTGCCTCTTTTTCGAAATCGGAATTCAGAAAGGATGTGGCTATTGCCTTCAGGTTGAGGGTTGGCGGATATATTGTGTTGTCAGTCCTTGGATAAGATATGTAGCCGTTCATGTAGAGAGTCTCAGCGACATTCATGGCCCTGTCGGGGCTCATGAATTTCGAAGCCTCTCTCAAAAACTCAGTGGTGTTGAAAGGAGTGGGCCTTGCTTCTTTTCTCTCTTTCTTTTCGAATGTTCTTACGGCTGCTGTATTGCCTATTTTCTTAAAGGCAGCCTTTGCCTTTGCCACGTCTGTGAACCTTTCGACGTGTTTTGCTGTAAAGCACTCACCGTTACAGAATTCTGCAACGATCTCCCAGTAAGGTGTGGGCCTGAAGTTTTCAATCTCCTTCTCCCTCTCAACGATGAGCCGGAGTGTGGGAGATTGCACTCTGCCAACGCTGAGAAAGTCTCTGCCCATCCTGCCGGAGGAGATGGAGATGAGCCTCGTTAAAACCGCTCCCCATATCAAATCTATGCGCTGTCTCGTTTCCGCAGCCTTCGCCAGATTGATATCCACCTTGCTTGGGTTAGAGAAGGCCTTCTTTATGTCTGCCGGCGTTATTGCGCTGTACTTCGCCCTATCAACCTTAACATCTGGATTTACCTGCTTTACGATCTCAAGGGCCTCGAAGCCTATGAGTTCACCCTCTCTATCGTAGTCCGTCGCAACCGTAACGCGATCGACCTCCCTGGCAAGTTCTTTCAGCAGTCTGGCTATCCCCTTCTCCTTCACTTCTTTTACGAGTTCGGCACGGAGGAGAGAGCGAAGGGGAACGTTCTTCCAGCTATTGTACTCCTTCGGAAAATCGAGCTCGACAATATGCCCTTTCAGGCCAACAACGTAGGCATTCGATGAAGGTGAGTGGTAATAGGAAACTCCGTACTTCTTGAGCTGTTTTACGTCGTTAAACAGGATGGACGCGATTCTTCTCGCAGTGTTGTGTTTTTCCGTAATTATCAACCAGCCCATAGCGCTCGTTTGTTGCTGTAGATTTGTACTTTTCTGATGCTGTTGTTGTTACGACTTCCCCAGGCATCCATGAATAAGATTTATAAGCCAGAGGTGTCACATTGTCTCGCAGGGATCGAACCCCGTTCAACGCCGGTCAGCCCGGCTCATTGGCAAGGGCCCGTAGCTTAGCCAGGTCAGAGCGTCCGGCTCATAACCGGACGGTCGAGGGTTCGAATCCCTCCGGGCCCACTTATTTTTGGTTGCTGTGGGCTTCTGGTGCAAAATAAGCTGAGGAAGGTGGGGTAATCAGGGTTTAGGTCATTTCCTCTCAAAGAGTACGATTCCTTTTTTCAACGCCTCCTCGACAAGCGGATTGATTTCGGATACTGTATAGGGAAACACCTCAACAGGGAAGTCGATGGAAAACTTCTCGAGATATTCTGGGATTTTATCCATGAATCTCCTGTTATCTTCTCTCAGCAGTATCAGTACGTCTGCGTCGCTCCCCGGAACTGCCCTCCCTTCAGCCAGAGAGCCAAAAAGAACTATCTTGACGACTTTATCGTCTTTCTCTCCCACCTCTTTAGCAACCCTGTGCAGCTCTTTAATCAGCTCATCCCTCTTCAGCCAGAATACTCTCACAGAATTCAATGACTCTTCTACAATAAAGGATCGCATTTCTTGCATCCTCCTCCGTAAAATACTCAAAAGGACTGCCGGAATCGAATCCGTTTGGATAGTATCTGTCCAGAGCCCTTGCACAGTTTAAGACGTCGTCTGGAACCGATATTTTTGTAGCGAGCATCCTCAACAAGTCGAAGACAGAATGTCCCCATGCTACGGAACCCATTTTCTGAAACACAGCTTTAACAGCTTTTTTTGGCAGCCTGCTGTGCAGCAAAGCATGACCACTCCGTAAAATCCGTCGCGCATAGCTTCTTCCGCCATTTCAAAATCTCTCTTTGCCTGTCTAATCCAGTCTCGACTTCTTTCTGGCATTTAAAGAAACTTTAATGTATGACAAGTTAAAATTCTTTTGGTCTATATAGAATTCGTAACAAAGGCAATACGGATATTCGCTAACGTATTCAATCAGAACTCAGTCTTTCAAGAGTTTTATGGAAAAGGTTGACAACTCCTGCGTCAACCCAGAAACCCTTCTCTACAATCCTTTCAAATGTCTCAGCACATTCTTTCCTGCTCAAAAGCCCGACCTTATATGACTTCAGAAGTATGTATATCGTTCCCTTACACTCAATCCTGTAAATCCGTGCAAATCTTTTTGCATCTTCGTCATCGGATAAGAGAAATCTGTCATTTGCATCCAAGCACAATGCTATACATTCAATTTCCCCCCTCCCCAGCTGAAAGCCAAGTTTCTTTAAATGTCCTCTGATATCATACATCGTCTCTTCTCTGGGCTTGTGCACAGATAGAAATCTACCAATTTCATTTTTTACCCTTAAGGCATCCTCAAACCCTTTTTCTTCACCTTTCACAACAACTTCACGATACACAGCTTCTGGAACTTTAAGCGAGCCATAAAGTTCTCTCAAAAGACGCAGCTTCTCCACCTTTGCCAGATAGATGAGGGGAGAAGAATCCGCTACTGCCATTAGAGATCTGTCAGTTCGGTCTCAATAAGCCCGACATCCAGTCTAAGCGTATATCCTCTTCTCCTTAACTCCTGATGGAATTCCTGAAGAGTTAATCCTGCTTCTTCCGCAGCAGCACCTTGCGAAATTAACCCCCTCTGGTACTTCTCTATAGCCTTCTCTATCTTATACTCCCTGAGCCCTTTTTCAATAATTTCCCGAAGAACTTCCGAAGGTTGTTTGCCTTCCTCTTTTGCTATTCTATCTATTTCTATAATCCTGTCTTCCCTGAGTCTGATCGTTTTGACCTTCATATTATTTGTATGCTATCAGAATACATAAGTGTTGTGGTTTATTTATTTTATTTCGCAGGTCATTTATAGATGATTGCGGACGTGGCATTTCGGCATTCTGAGGTTTCTATTGTGGGCGACGAACGAACTTTTCTTCAGAATAAAAATCTTGAATGCATTTGTTTGTTCACTGTCTTATCCCAAAATTATTTCACAACCCAACATCCAACTCTTGTGAGAAAACTAACGAACAAGAAGATCAGGTGGATAATCAGACAACTAAACAAAGGAACTCCAGTGAGAGAAATAGCCGCTGTGATGAGAGTAACGCCAAGAAGGATCTATCAGCTTAAAAAACAATACGAAGAAACAGGAAAGATACCAGAACTAAAAAAAGCAGGAAGGAAACCAAAGTTAATAGATCCAGATATAGAGCAAATCGTTTTGCAAGCTTACCACAAATACAAACTGAGCCCTGTAACCCTTGAAAAACTGATAGAAAGAGATTATGGCATCCACATTCCCCACAACACCATCTACAAGATCATGCTGAAAAACAACCTTGTGGAGGAGAACATGAACAAGAAGAAGCAAAGAAGGTGGGTAAGATTTGAGAGAAAACATTCCATGAGTTTGTGGCAAGGAGACTGGAAAAAGCTTGGAAATAAGTGGATAATAGCCTTCATGGACGACGCTTCCCGTTTTATCACCTGCTACGGCATCTTTGATTCTGCTACTGCAGAGAACACAATAAAAGTTCTCAAGAAAGGATTCGCTGAGTTTGGCATTCCTGATGAAATACTGACCGACCACGGAATTCAGTTCGTTGCAGCTAAGAGCAGAGAGAAGGCTAAGCACAGGTTTAAGGATTTTCTGGCTGAGAATGGAGTTAAGCATATTCTGGCGAGAGTGAGTCATCCTCAAACAAACGGAAAGATCGAGAGGTTCTTTGGCTTGATGGAGCAGAAGCTTAGTCTTTTTGATTCTGTTGACGAGTTTGTTTATTGGTACAACTTTGTCAAGCCACACATGAGCCTGAATTTTGATGAACTGGAGACACCTTATCAGGCTTTTCTCAGGAAGTTGCCTGCTGAAAGGGTTTTCGAGTACGGGAGGTGGTTGTTTGAGGAGTGAAATTATTTCGGGATATCACACATTTGTTTGTTCACAACTTCCTCCAACATAGCAGCTCGTTCTTAGTAAGGTTTCGATTAATGGTTTTACATTATTCCGGCCCTCTTTAAGGCCTTTTCAATCTCAGAAATCTTTGAATGAATTTCCTTGAGGTTTAATTCGAGGTATTCTTTCAAATCTGAACGTAGTAAATCCACCTTTCCTCCCAGTTCATCTCGCGTCTTTTCGGATTCTACTTTGATCGTTTCTTTGACGTTTCTGATCTCTTTAATCGTCTCGTCCTGCTTCTCTATCATCGAATCCTGTCTTTTCAGCATCAAGTCCTGCTTCTCCAGCATACTCAACCCAACTTGAACTATCTTTGATAGCTGGGCAGTATTTAGGCTTGCCCTGAATTTCTCTATGTCTCTAACCCTTCCCTCATACTCTTCAACCCTTATTTCTTCGACAACAGCTTTTTCGGGCTTATTAGTTTTGACGTACTCGATAAAATCCCTAAGCTGCTTTTCATCTCCTTCAACTAAAACAATTAGGGCTTCCTTACCATCGATTTTAACATTTCTGGCATCAAATTTAGGAATAAACAGATAATCGGCCTCTTCAAGCAGAAATAAGCGGTAACCAACATCGTGAACCTTGCCTTTAATGATCATCTTGACTTTCATAAACCAGAGTTTGTTCGGGCAATTAAATAAATTTCGATTGCTTTGATTGGCTGAAAGCCTTAAAATAAGCCTTAAAATGTTTTATCACATTATCCCAGCCTTTTTTAAAGCCCCTTTAATTTCGGCTATTTCCTCCTGTATTCTCCTGAGATTCGACTCCATGTACTCTTTCAGATCTGAGCGAAGCAGGTCTACCTTCTCTCCAACTCTATCTACTCTGTCTCCAACACTATCTACCTTTTCGCCAACTTTATCCACCTTTTTCCCAACTGAGTCTATCTTAGCTCCCAGTTCTTTCCTCGTTTTATCACCTTCTTCCCTGATACTATCTCTAATTTCTAACAGAACTGGAATTGCTTTCCCCCAGTGCTCAATCTGGAATGTCTGTATGCTTCTCTCAATCGGAGGGACTTCATATCTGTATTCTTCAAAGCTTATTGATTCAACAACCGCTTTTTCAGGCTTCTCCTTTTCAATTCTCTGTTTTACAATTTCAACAATTTCATCGGAAGCGTCTACCAAAACCATTACAGCCTGCTTACCATCAATTTCAACGTTGAAAACTCCAAATCTGTCAATTCCGTATTCCAAGGCCATATTTATCAGCTTGACCCTGTATCCAACTCCGTGAACCTTACCCTTTATTATTATTTTGATTTTCATAAACCAGAGTTTGTTCGGGCAATTAAATATATTTCGATTGCTTCGGATTGGTTTGCTCTGACCACATGTTGAAACCTTTTTTTAGCGATGTAAGATGTTTTACACGGCCTTGCATGTTGTTGAACATTGTTCTGTGTTTATGCTGTTGATCTATAGCCCATCGATAGCCCTGCTATACCATGCGAACATCACGCTCTTCGCAAAGCAAAAATAGCAGAAAATTTATACAATTTATGCTTTATAAAAATCAAGCCAGAAATTAAGAGGTGACCGTATGCGGTTTACCAAGCATGCTGAGGATAAACTGAAGCTGCTGAAGGAGCATGGATTTAATATTCCTGAGAATTTTGTAGAAGAGGTTGTTAGAAGTCCCGACTTCATAACTTATGAAAAATATGGGAGAAAGGCCGCATACAGGAGACTGGATGACAGACTTGCACTAAGAGTTATATACGAGGAAGTAGGAAATGAAATTGTGGTGGTTACAGTTATGGTAGTCAGGAGGGCGAGGTATGAAAAAAATTCTGTACGATAAGGACTCAGATGCTCTTATAATTGTTGTATCGGATAAGAAACTGGAGTATGAAGAGGAGGTAGATGACCTGATAGTCGGGTTCTCTAAGGATAATGAGCCGGTATGGATAGAGATACTTGATTTCAGGAAGAGGTTCCTTCCGGAAGTTATAAACAAAATCGCAGACAGTGGTGTTCCGATAAAACTTTTAGAAGTGTAAACTACATAATTCCAGCTTTCTTCAAGACTTTCTTAATTTCGGATATTTCACCGTATATTCTTTTGAGGTTTGTCTCCATGTATTCTTTCAGATCAGATCTCAGATTTGCTATCTCTTCCTTAACACCCCTGATTTCACTCTTCAACTCAGTCCTTGTCTTCTCTCCCTCTTCTCTCACGGCTTGCTTGACTTCTCTGATTTCTTTGATTGTTTCATCCTGCTTTTTTAACATTTTAGCTCCATAGCTTGCTATCCTGTACAGCTGCTGTGCGGAGAAAAACCTGTGGTAGTTTTCAATGTCCATGACAAAGCCATCATAATCTTCAAAATTAATTGATTCAACCAAAGCCTCATCAGGCCTTTCTTTCAGAACAAAGCATTAAATTACCATTTGAATTAAGGAAATCGTAATTGTAATGACAACATTAAAATAACATTCTAATAAATTTAGAAAAATTTTTATGTTAGTATTTTTAGGCTGCAAGCATGAGGGCGCTGGCAGCGATACTTGTTTTCGTTGTTATGGGAACTGCGATGGCTGCAGTGTACTATTTCTCTCTGGAAAGCGACGTTAAAGTGAGCGAGACGAACCTCTCGGTTAGCCCCGGAAGTTTCTCTGTTACCGTTGCCAAGGGAGCAAGCTACGTCAGAACCGTAACAATAGAAAACACCGGAGAAAGTGCGGATATCTACTTTGAGAAAGTCGTGGAAGGGCCAGATCCGGATGCAATCAGCGTATCATTCCACGATATTTACGGAAACTCGATATCGTCCTCGAATAAGCTGAACGTTCCCGCTGGTAGTGATGAGAGTCCGTCACAGGTGAAGGTTAACGTGCACATAAGCGTTGATGAAGATGCGGAAGAGGGTGAATACACGGTGTACATACAGGCTAAAGGATAGTTTGAGTAATTTTATTTTTTATTGCCCTTGTGAAAAACCCGGTAAATTACGTAATATTCACTACATAATTCCCGCTCTCTTCAAGGCTCTCTCAATCTCCGAAATCTTTGAGTGAATCTCCTTGAGGTTTGACTCCATGTATTCTTTCATGTCTGAGCGAAGTAAGTCTATTTTCCCTCCTATTTCCCCTCTTGTTTTCTCAGATTCTTCTTTTATTATTGACCCCAATTCTTTTCTCGTCGTCTCTCCCTCTTCTCTCACAGCTATCTTGACTTCTCTGATCTCCTTTATCGTTTCATCCTGCTTATCCATCATTTCAAGCATTATAGGGATAGCCTTACCCCAGTGTTCCATCTGAAATGCTTGCATACATCTTTCAATTGGGGGGGACTTCGTACTTGTAATCTTCGAAATCTACTGATTCCACTACTGCTTTCTCCGGTTTTTCTGCTTTAATCCTCTGCTTTATTATTTCAACGATTTCATCTGGAGCATCTATTAAACATGTTACAGCCTGCTTACCATCGATTTCAACGTTGAAAACTCCAAATCTGTCAATTCCGTATTCCAAAGCCATATTTATCAGCTTGACCCTGTATCCAACTCCGTGAACCTTACCTTTGATTGTTATCCTCAGTTTCATGCTCTTAGTTTGATAGGGCGATTAAATAGATTTTGATTGATAGCCTGCTGCTGTAACTCGATAATCTGTCTTCCTTAACTTCCGATACATCCGTTTTTATAATGTTTTATAATGCTCTTTTTGCTGCAAACCCAGACTGGATAAGTTCTGCATCACTCAGCCATGCACAGCAACGCCGCCTGCATGCATATCCTCTCCTACACATCTCCACAGCCAAAAACAGCAAAAGATTTAAATATGGTTTTAGTTTTATATTGGTAAGGTGGCGGCGGGTAGCTGAAGGCGGGCTTTACAAAGTATTTCGTTGCCTGCCGAAGCTATCTTCGCCGCCAGCAAAAAGTAGAGTTTATATAGTGGAAGGTGTAAGGCAACGCGTCTATTTCGAAAAGAGGAGGTAGGTAGAGTATGAGTAGGAAAAGTTTGAAAATAGGGATAGCGACACTACTGGTACTACTGATGGCAATGGCTACAGCGAGTGCTGCAACCTTTACAGATGCTGATGTAGAGTTCAAGAACACAACGTATCCTCAGATTACACTTACTGTCTATGACATTACTCAGAACAACACTACAAATATCCTCTCACTTGACTATGGAGATGTCCTCAAGATCTCTGTAGACGTTCCCGACAGAGCTACTGTTAAGCTCATAGACTTGGACACCAATGATGTCATAATAACTGAGACGGTCTCTGGTTACGCCGAAATTTCATGGGACACCTTGGCACTTGGAATTAAACCCTCTAACTATACGATTTCCGTGTTTGCAAGCACTACTACTGATACTAATGAGATGAACATTAATATTAAATCGACAGTGAACAGTGTGACTAACGAAGGTGACTGGGTTAACGACACATCTGGTTACAAGATCGTTGTCAATCCGAAAGAAGTAAACCAGCCGGAGATTACCCTTACGCTTAAGAACCCCACAACGCCGGTAGCAAAGGGCGACTTGGTTGTTATTGAAGGGTACATCTATGGAGCAACTCAGGCATACTACAATGTAACTGGTCCGTACAACACGAGCAAGATTGTGGGTGGCAACTACTCAGACTTTGTTCTTGAAAATGGTGCTGCGGACAATGACAACCTGATAAGCGTACAGTCTGGCACTCACAAGTTCGAGATTGGTATAAAGACAGATGTGCTATTCAACGATTACGATGCAACTTCCGGTACGTACAAGCTTACTGTAAAGTCTGGTGAAACTGAAGAGAGTATAGAGTTCCAGATTACAGACCTCACGATAAACCTTGAAATAGAGAAAGACACTGTCAGGCTCGGTGAGGAGATTTCATTCTATGGTACAACAAATGCTGCAGAGAGTGGCAGTGACTACGACCTGAGTCCGAGGAACAATGTTACCATAAAGATATTCAATGACACATCAGCCAACTGGGATGACGCTCAGTACTTGGTTGACACTCTTGTAGATGACACAATCGCGAGCGATGGCTCGTTCAGCAAGGATCTGACGTTCCAGCTTGACTGGAAGAAGGACACGGACTACAAGGCAATTGCAAGAGTTTACACAACTGCCGACTGCTATGAGGAGGCTGAAGTAACATTCTACGTTAAGAAGCCAGAAATAACCCTCAACCTCGACAAGTATACCTATGAGAGAGGCGAAAAGATAACAATCAAGGGTACTACGAGCCTTAAGGGCGGCCAGAAGGTTGTACTTTATGGAGATCTCAGTGACCTTGTAATTGGTGTTGGTACGAGTGGTGCCATCGTTTACACAAGCACGGATGGTTCATTTGAGAAAGAGTTTACGGTCAAGCCGGATGCCTCTCTGACAACTTACACAATCAAAGCAAAGATCGTAGATTCTAACGGCAATGAAGTCGCTAAGACTTCTGCGGACGTTAGAGTTGTCAGGCAGAGTCTCCAGGCAACAATCAGCGACACAAGTGTGGTTAAGGGTGGCTACTTCAGAATAAACGGTACAACTACTGTTGACTACGTCTACATCTATGCAAGTGATAAGAATACATTTGTCGGAGTTGCTGAAAAGCCGGACGATGATCAGTTTGATCCAACCGCTGCTGGTTACACAACAAAGAGTGTTATTGTGGGTGATGACAACGAGTTCAACGTCAGAATAGATGTTGAAGATACTGCAGACACTGGAACGTACACACTGTACCTCTATGCACCAGCAAACAGCACATGGATTGACACAACTGAGGATGCGCAGGTAGTATTCATGGTTACAGTAACTGATGTCGGCATAGTTGAAGCTCCGGAGTATGTTACAATCGTGCAGGGTGAGAGCAAGGACATCGACATTTACATTAGCGCTGACGAGGATGATGATGTCTACGTCAATGCAACCTTCAGTGGTCAGGGTATTAAGGTCGATGCTGAGGACGATAGTGACCTGTACGTCTCACAGCTTGATGATGGAGTCGCGACGATAACAATCGATCCGTACTACAACTCATCGAGCGATGAACTTGTGAGCACGTACGGAACTAATTGCATGGTCCTCAAGCCGGGACTCTACACACTGAAGGTCGAGGTATTCTATGCAAACTCTGATGACAAGGCTGACGAAATTAGCATACCTGTAGAGGTCGTAGCGCCTACGCTCGACGTCGATGCGCCGAGTGAGGTAGTGAAGGGCGACCAGCTCGTGATTACAATTAAGACGAACAGAGACAGCGGATACGACAACATATATGTCATCCTGAAGGCTCCAATGGACGAGTACAAGCAGAAGGTATCAACTGACGAGAACGGAACGGCAGTAGCAATCTTTGAGACTATGGGTCTCACTCTTGGCGAATACAAGCTTTACGTAAGAGATACTCTTGGTACTGAGTCTGGTGGAAACATCGACGACTACTATGACATTGATCCGACTGATGCATATGCTAGGACTTACGATGCCGACGACGACATCCTCGTAATCAAGACAGTCAGCATCGTTGAGGAGCTCACGACCACACCAACACCTGAGGAGACTGCCACACCAGTAGAGACTGTTGAAGAAACCCCGACACCGGTAGAAACAACCCCGACACCGGTAGAAACTACTGCAACACCAGCACCTACCACACCTGAGGAGACCGCCACGCCAGTGCCAACTGAGACCAAGGAAGAGAAGCAGCCCGGCTTCGAGGCAGTGTTTGCCATTGCCGGTCTGCTGGCAGTAGCATACCTGCTGAGGAGGCGCTAAACTCCCAGCTTTCCCTTTTTTCTTATTTTGTTTTCTTGGGCTTAGCAGTTCTGTATCGGTTTTTCTGTCCGAGAGATGCCTTTTTCTGTCTTGCAGAATCAATCCACAAGGTGGCAGGAGAGTACAGTTAATGCCGGTTCTTGCTAATTGCTTATGCTAATCAGTTGATGCGAGCCGTGGGAAAAGTGTCAAAATTCGAAAGCTGAAGGGGTATTGAGGATTTAGATTAGGCATTATCCAGCTTCACTTTTATCGAGCCTACACACGTCTGACACGTCTGGGTATCTAAGGAGACGAGGTAATTTCTACGATTTTACGATTTGTTGAATGTTTGTTAGTGTTTGTTGAAGTGGAGGTAACCTTGAGAAATAATCTCAGGAAAAGATATCAAAAATAACAAGAGAAAAATTTATATGGAATAACTTATAAAGACTAAGAGGGTTTAGCCCATGCCGAAAAGGCAGGGCTTATATAGTCCGACGGCGGGAGTTAAGTAGTGTGGTAAATTGAAGCAAGGGGGAAGTGATGTATGGGAAATAAAGGATTAATCAGGATAGGAATGGCTTTTCTCGTGTTACTTGCGGTGATGGGGGTTGCTAACGCTGGAAATGTGACAGGTATATACGACGCTGATGGAGCAAACTTGGTTGTTCCTGGTGAAACTTACTTAGCGTATAACTTTACATATCTAGAAACAAGTGTTACTGGGAAAACTAACCTAACATGGTTTAACATTTCTGGATGGAACACTTCAGCTTTAGGTTGGAACGACAATAATGTAAGCTTTGATGACATAGTTAATATTTCGTTATGGAACACGTCTGATTGGAGCCTTATCGGTAATGCATCAAGAAGTGATATCCAGGACGGTTTTCCGATAAACATTGATCTCAGGAACTATACAATAACTGCAGATACTGTCATCTACGTCAATATAACATTAAACACCACAGGTTTAATAGATGGTAAGCAAATAGCATTTAATGCAAGTTTAAGTTATGTATCAAATGTAACTGGTACTACTGAATACCCGAATACTGAATGGGTAAACGACACAGCAGCGGAAACAATCAACGTGTTAAATGCGACAATGGATATAACCGATCAGTATGCTGCACAAAACCAGGACAACATCGTGATTGCAAATCTAATTGTGGATCCGGCCAATAACACCGTAGCAACAAATCTAACGGCCGTAACGTTCAACATAACGAGTGCAACTCTGAATCCAAGCAGCATAACAAACTTCAGCCTGTGGAACGATACCAACGCGAACGGCAAGTTCGACCCCGGAGATCAGCTTGTTGCAAGCATACCCGGAAATACGTTGAATGCGAGCTTTACAAATCTGGATTCGGATCCAGACTCTTTCATACCGGCTAATACATTCGGACGCTTCTTCTTAACGATGAACGTAAGCGGGGCGAGTGATGGCGATAATTACAGGCTAAAGGTTTTTGCCCAGAACATATCTATAAAGGAGGGGACTGGAGATTCTGCAGACACTACCGAGTCCTTACTGCTAACAATTAAGAAGGTTGAGGAAGACTCACCAGCTACAACAGTCGTTCCAGGTCAGACCTATTTAGCGTACAATATCACCTACTACGAAAGAACGAGTGACACTGATGGAGCGATCCTAGAGTGGCTCAACATAACCGGATGGAACAACTCTGTCAGCAACCTTGCAAACATCGATGACATCGTAAACATTACGGTTACAAACGCAACTACTGGTGTTGTATTAGGCTACAACGATACATTTACAGCGTTCCCGATTAGTATTCCCCTGAATGAAGTCGTTCCGGATAATTCAACCTACAAGCTCTCTATCTGGGTAACGGTCAACACCACCGGGCTTGTGGACGGCAGGAACATTTCGTTCAACGCAACACTCAAAGACAACGAGAGCATGGTTGTCTATACGAGCGATCCCGATGTGGAGACGATAAACGTTCTGGATGCTGTAGCTCATCCAACGGATGCGCATGCGTATGAGGGACAGAACCTCGTGGTTGTGGGCAACATAACGATCACTCCCGGCGTTTCCACGAATCTCGTGGCAATCACCTTTAACGCAACATCAGCCACAACCCTGACAGCAGACGACATAAGCCAGTTTGCTCTCTGGAAAGACGACAATGGAGACAACGTATTCGATTCCGGCGATACGCTGATTGCCAGCATATCTGCAACGGACATAAACGCAAGTTTTACAGGTCTGTCTGTTTCAGTTCCGGCAACTACCCGCTTCTTCCTGACAATGAACCTCAGCAGCGACATTCCAGAAAATAGAATATACTATCAGGCTGAGGTACTTCCGCGGAATATTGTGGTAAGCAACGGAACAGGAGCTTCCTCAACTACCGGGCCGTTCTCAATTGTGGCAATAACAACGGTCAACGACTCAGCAAAGACTTACGTAAAGCCCGGTGAAACGTACCTCGCATACATCATAACGTATGCTGAAAATAGGAACGATCCAACAGGAGCGCTGCTGCAGTGGTTCAACATAACGGGCATGAGTGCCGGTACAATTACAAACATAGTGAACGTTACAGTTAGAAATGCAACCGACGGCACGCTGCTCGGATACAGCAACTCGTTCAGTGGGTTCCCAATATCTGTGAATCTTAGCAATCTAAATCCATCTGCTGCAATAGTTCCTGACAACACAACTTACAAGCTCGCAATTTATCTGACAGTTGCTTCATCGGTACCTGATGCTACACAGATTGCTGTAAATGCAACTCTTGTGACAAATGAAACCGTCAATGCGCTGGTCGTGAACGATCCATCCCCCGAAATAGTCTCAATACCGAGTATAAGGATAATCGCTCCGAGCAGCGTGGGCATCGGAAGCTTAACCATCCCGATTAAAGTGGTTGATGCTGCCGGCAATCCTCTTCAGAACAGCAGAGTTACGATATCCGGATTGGTTCCGGCAACAACAAAGCTTACCGGGTCGAATGGAATAGCAACGTTCAACGTGTTCGTAGTTTACGCTGGAACGATTAATGTGAAGGCAACGTACACAAACGCTGAAAGAAACACCCTGACCGCCACAGCATCCATAAGGGTTGCACCTTCTGCTGGAGCTGGCGGTGGTGGTTACATAGTTACACCCGAGGAAACGACAACACCCGAAGAAACAATTACGCCAGTCGAAACCGCAACGCCAGTCGAAACAACACCCACCGTCACGCCAGTAGAGACCACTGCAACGCCAGTTGAAACCACAGCAACACCTGCAGTTACTGAAACTACGCCAGAAAAGCCAGTACCGGGCTTCGAGGCAGTGTTCGCCATCGCTGGCCTGCTGGCAGTAGCATACCTGCTGAGGAGGCGCTGAACCTGATTTTCTCCTTTTCTTTTTTCTTATTTTTGTAAATCCTGTTTCTAAATTTGCTTATTCTCTCTCAGGAGAATCTACATCTCCTATCCAGCGATCGAAAAGCTACCTGCGACAGCATAAAGCTGAACACAATCGTCGGGGGGCATGTGTGAAACTCGATGAAATACGATTGCCTGGTGTGTCAGGACGAAAAGCCATGAAATCAATAATCAGAGAAAAGAGAAACCAATTGGTGAAAACCGGGTAACGTGTAAATCAGATCTACAGGCAATACGGGGAAACAAGAGAAAATTCAGAGCTAAAGAAGATGACAAAATGAGAGAAATGTTTTAAATCTTATCGAAATTAAAGGAGTTTATGGTCAGGACGATTACAATCCGGGTACCAGACTGGATTGATGAAGAAAAACTCAGAAGAGCTATAGCTCAGGCAGTGGCTCAGGTCACGTCTTCAAAAGAGATACCGGTTAAAGAAATAAGGGAGATGTTAGGGATAAGGTCTGAAGATTTAACGGAGGAGCTTGAAATCGAAAATAACATAGAAAAACTAAGGGAAAAAGAAAAGGAAAGATTAAAATGGTAGTACTGGACACTAATGTAGTCATTGAACGTATTAGAAATAGAGAAGAAGTGAGAGACAACATAACTGCAGTTACGTTTGTAGAATTTCCGAAAATCGTATATTACAAGAAATTCCACGGTAAAATTCTATTTCCAAACACAGATGACTTTATACTGGCTCATAAAATTCAAAGTGAACTTGTAAGAGAGGGTAAAGCTAAAACCTTTGCGGATCTACTTATAGCCTCCATATGTATAAACAGGGACGAAGAATTGGTAACAAATGATAGGGATTTCATAGACATTGGAAAAATTTCAAACCTTAAACTTAAGATAATTTAATAATTCAAATTTTTACAGAGAGGGGAAACTAACGTTAAAGCAAGCTTCAGATTTGGCTGACTTATGCTTAGAAGACTTCATGAAAGTTCTGAGCGAGAAAAAAGTGAGCGTAATCAATTGGGACGAAGAAGAACTACAGAAGGAGTTAAAGAATGCAGATAGTTTCTAATACGTCTCCTCTAATTCTAAAGAAATCTGGAGCTATCTTTATTCTTGATGATTTATTTGATAGTGGTAATCCCAAAAAGTGTTCAGAGGGAGTTATTCAAAAAGGAGAAGGAGTTTTTCTCTTCACTCAAAATTTTGAGGGTTGCTGAGCTTAAAGATGACAATTTAGCTAAGGCTTTAAAGTTGATTGTTGACGAAGGAGAAGCTGAGGCATTGGCCTTAGCTTTAGAATTAAACTTGCCAGTACTCATCGACGATGGCAAAGGAAGAAGAGTAGCAGAGAAACTCGGTTTAAAATTTATAGGATCATTGGGATTGCTGAAAATAGCGAAAAAAAGAGGAATTATTGTGGAAGTAAAACCTTTTATTCAAAAATTCCTGAACAAAGGATACTATCTGGATGAGAGACTGATCAGACGATTTTTAGAAATTTGGGTGAAGAGTGATTTGGCAGGGGATTTGGAATAGAGGGGTTGAGTATTTGCAGTCTGTTTGCGTTGATAGCTGCTGCTAATTTTTATTTTTTGCTGTCATTCAGAATTGTGAAAGTTGGCTATCACACATCTCGAGATAGAGAAAATTCGGATGATACTGAACCATCTAACCGTGCCAGATCACAGCTTAACCATGTTCGCTTTCGTGGAAAAACAATTGGGCAGACAGCCAAAGCAGATGTGCCCGGGAGAATCTCAAGGGTTTATGTGATTGTTACCAGGGAAATGGGTTTCTGTGAATTTTGTCCCAAACCCCTCAATGCAAAAGAATTAATAATCGTATACCACACTTAAAAGTATGAGCGTTGAAGTTGAGCTGAAAGAAATAAAAAAGCACATACTTGAGATATCAAAAAAGCTTGACGAACTTATGCAGGAGAGGGAAATAGTTTCCATGATGAAACTCTCTGAGAAGTCTCTGAAATTCCTTGAGAACGAACCGGATATTTACAGGATTGAAGATCTGAGAGTTAGATACAAATGAAGGGCAAAATCGTCCTTGTTCCATTCCCTTTTACAGATCTAACAGCAGCAAAATTGAGACCAGCTTTAGTCGTTCATGAAGGGGAGAGGGATGTCTTGGTTGCTTTCATTTCATCAAAAATTCCAGACACACCATCAGATGGCGATGTTGTTGTTAGAATGGGCCATCCGGAGTTTAAACTCACAGGCTTGAAAGTTGATTCGGTTATAAAGCTTGATAAGGTTGCAACAATTCTAAAAGAACTTGTAATCGGTGAGCTTGGCGAAGTCGGGCAGACGCTTAAGAGTTGAAATCAACGAGAGGTTAGGAAAGATATTCAGGATATGATCGGATCTCTGTATCTATGTGACACCAAACCAACCAGTCGAAACGGCAAAGCCCGTTGAAATTCTACAGTAACAGCCACGTCAAATGAAGGCTACAACACTATTTAACTATTTAAAAACCATCGCAACACATCGCGACTCACCCGCGGTTACTGAAACAACACCAGAAAAGCAGCCAGCTTTGAGGTCTTTGCCATCGCCGGTCTGCTTGCAGTTGCTTACCTGTTGAGGAGACGCTAAACTCTTTTTTTCTTATTTTTTGTTTAGTAACCGATTTCAAGGCCGATGAGCTTTTACACGGTTTATACCAATTTATACCATGCGAAGGTATGTTTATCCGGTTAATCTTACAGAGGTTGAGAAAGAATTGAACATTATAGCTGAAAAACTGAAAATTTCGAAGGCTAAAGCGATAAGAGAAGCAATAAAATTCTATGCTGAAGAACTGCGGGGATTAGGGGTGATTGAGCTTCGAGATGTTGCACGAGACCAAGCAAAAAATCATTGAATTCATCAAAGGTAAGGATGGAGTTTGGGTGGATGAGATTTCAGACGCCTTAAAGCTTTTCTTGACGTCAGTTTCGTTAATGACATCCTGATGGAGCTATAGAGTTAAGGATATGTCGAGCCAGAGGATTGAGGGGAGAAGATAAGGTGCGTAGGCAGGAAAATCTCGAAACCGAGATTGATTCATCAAACAGGTAGGCATAAAGCCATAGAGTTTTTGTAGAAGGAAGATCCCAAGAGCTGAATTATTAGAGCATGGAGAGTCATCAAATAACTTTCTTCAAAAACTTGCTGAACCACTCTTCCTTATTTTATTTTTGCCTTATTTTGAATTTGCCAGTCGATTCTCCGATTACTCAGGAAAAATTATTTAGCATGAGGATGGAATTACTGATATGATAGAGGTTCTGAGAATAAAGGAGGCTGATGGCAACGTAATAATAAAAAAGGAAGATTTTGAAAAACTCATCGCTGAACTTGAATCGCTGATTGAAACTCTTGAAGTTCTTGGTGATAGAGATTTAATGGAGCAAATAAAGAAAAGTGAGGAAGACATCCTGAAGGGCAACATCGTGAAGGTAGAATCGGTGGATGAGTTTAAGAAGCTTTTAAAGTGAATTTAATGACATATTCACTCTTTACACCAAAACCTTTGAAAAACACATCAAGAAGTTCAGAAAAGATAAAAACTTATGGAAGAGCTTGTAAAGAAGGATTGAAAAGCTATTGGAAAATCCCAATGCTGGAAAGCCTTTAAAGTATACTCTCTCAAAATACAGATCAATCAGAATAAAGGAAAAATACAGACTCCTGTACCATGTGAGGGAGGAGACCAAGGAAGTTATTTTAATTGCATTTGGACACCGAAAAGACATCTACAAGTGGCTTGTACTTCATTCTCAGTAAATGGTTTATTAAAAGCTTAGGATGCTCGCCCAACCTTGCATTTGGTCTGTGTTAAAGTGGTGAGAAAATGGAAAAAGTCAATGCTGAGAATGTTGAGTATGTCATGAAAGAGCTGGAGAGGCTTAAGGTTGAGATTCAGAGGTTGGAGGCTATGTCATTCCAGTCCAGAGAGATCAGGATATAACTGAGGGGGGGATTGCAGAGCTACTTGAGCTGGCTAAGGATGAAAATCCAGAGAACTGGATCGACGCTGATGAATTCCTGAACCTGATTGAAGGATAACAATGTCATACCGGGTTAAGACCACTGACAGGTCTTCGGACTTTGCCTAAAGCCCATTATCGAAGATTCTCGGAGTTTAGGAATGTTTTGGAGTATGAGTCCGTTCCAGGACAGAAGTTTGATATAATCAAATTGGAAGATACTGAGAGCTTGGACATCTATCGTGTCCGTCTGGGCGATTACAGGGTAATCTATTCGGTTAGTTGGAAGGATAGAGTCATAAAAATTCTAAAACTCAAACTTAGAGGGAAAAACCTACAAATAGTACATCCATTAGAAGTTTCCATTTCTCCCGGTGGTTGCTCGTGTATGCTGTGGCAGTTTCGTCGAGGGTTGGCGTGAACCCTGATTCCAACCAAGGCACCTGTAACAACACCCAGGCCATGCTTTATAATTATAATGTTTATTTGTAAGAGAGTTTGTAGTGGAAAATTGATGCTAAAAACTCTAAAAAGGTACCGGAAAATGGGCTTATGATGAGCACTTATCTGGATACTGCTGCTATAGTCTTTGTTCTGACAGAAAGACATCGTTAAGTATCTGGTTCTTCACCCTCGAGCTTTACCCTCCTAATTCCAAGTCTATCGAAGACGGAATCTGAACTGATTACGGTTCCGCTGCAGTGGGCTGCGTGAAAGGCATCGAAAACTTTAACATTGTAATCTTTGATGTAAATTGCAGCTTTTAGCAGTCTTTCGTCGTCGATGTTGCAGATTGCCATAACACTTCTGGTTATTTTAACCGGATCAAAGTTGTAGCGTTTTGCTAACAGCATTAGCTCAATAAAGGTGACCACCGAAGTGGTTATCTGACCTTCGTATCTGTCGAGAATGGCTTTGGCTTTCCCCTTCAGCCAGTCCTTGGGCTTTAGCAGGGCTAAAAAGAAGTCGGTGTCGGCGTAGATCATTCAATCTCCTCCATCGCCTGCTCTGTTATTTCTTTTCTGAGTTCCTCAATCGATTTGTCTGGTAAGGATTTACCTATTTCTTCGAGTTCTTTTACAGGGTCTCTGGGTTTTGGAATTATCACAATCCCGTCGTCCATTTCGACAAGGTACACTTCATTGCCGAGTTTTCCCCTAATCTTCTTTGGGATGTATAACCTGCCTCTTGAATCCACCTTGATCAGCATTTTCCCACCCAGAGAAATTTAGTGGAATTAATATTTAAAATTTCCCACCAAAGTTAATCATCGGTTAACTCAGTGTTGTAGTGGGGACAGAGCTAAAAAATAGAATGTAAAAATCCTGGAAACTCAGTGGATTCCGGTAGTTTTGTTGATTTCAGGATTAATCAACTACGGAGCAGTATTTACCATCACTGGCCTGTTACATCGCCTACCTGAGGAGGTGCTAAACCTAATTTCCTTTTCTTACTTTTTTTTTGTCAGAAATACTTTAGAAATACTTCGGATTTGGTCGTAGAAAATTGGCTAAAGCATACTTCAAAGCTCTTAGAAAGGATTAACAGCTGGGGATAAGATTGTGGCTGTAGACTTCTCCAGAAACGTTAAATACTTTCCTCGACCTTAATTTAACGATGCAGGAAACAGATATTAAAGTGACTATTACAAAAACTATTCAACGTAGGATAGAAGAAATAAACCGTACTTTGCAAGAATTGTCAAAAAACATTGAATATTTTGAAAAAAAATATGGAATGAAAACTGATGAATTTTACGATAGATTCGTCAAAGGTGAGCTTGGTGACGAAATGGATTTTTTCGAGTGGAAGTCTTCTAAAGATTTGTACGATGAGCTGAAGAAAGAAAAAGAGTTGCTTCTCAGGGCAATCGTATGATAGAAGATTATTTTGAGTTTTTAAAGAAACTGGCGTTAACGAGCTCAGTCACAAAGGAAATTAGAGTACTGAGGGAGTTTTGTGGTACGGAAAGCGGGTTTATCAGGTTTGTAGTAGAATTCATTGATAATTCGGAACTCCACGTTTTCGAGCATGTGGATAGAAATCTTCGTAAGACGGATTATTCCTATCACTGGCAGGATAAGGATAGAAAATTGCTGTTGAGATGGGACAATGCCCCTCATCACCCTGAAATTGAAACTTTCCCACACCACCTGCACAGAGGAAATAAGGTTGAACCAGCAGAAGAATTGACATTTGCAGAAGCTCTTAAAAAGATAGAAAGTAAAATTCTGAAAGCTTAGGAAAATTCTGGTAATTCTTGCTGATTTCAGGATTAATCAACTACGGAGCAGTATTTACCATCGCCGGCCTGATTGCATTAGCGTACATGCTGAGAGGCTCTGAACTTTAAACTTCCCTTTTTCTTAATTTTGCTTGAAAAAGTTTCTTTTTTCAGCCAGTCGCCAGTCACCGCAATGTTTTTAAAGTGAGTTGAAAAGGCTGTGCCATGGGTAAAACTGGCACCACCACCTGGATCAAAATAAAGGGAAGGAAGGGACAGACGAGACTCGTTCCGGGCAAGTACCAGAACTACAAGAAGCCAGGACCAAACCAGAAGTACACGTCCGACGGAAAGAGGAGAAGAAGGCTGCCGAGGTCACCGAAGTCCATAATCGGAGTAAAGCAGTAACCGGTTAAATTTTTATAAAATTTTACGTAGCCATTCTTGATGATTTACTTTGTACTGCTTGGGGCAGCTATTCTTGTTCTTGCCGTTGTCCTGAGACACATTGTTGGAGCCCTTGAAAACGCTGGCTTCGATAGATCCGATGCATTTGCAATCCTGCTCCTGCCGCCAGTCCTCGAAATGTTTGTCCACCCCATGCACGTGGCCACCTTTAACCAGATGGATGTGTACGCAGACCCAGCAGGATTCTTTCTCCCCCTCCTCATTTCTGCCCGTCTCATCTCATCCGGGAAGGTGCCCCTGTACAGGGTATTGGCAGGCGTAGCTCTCCTGTCTTACGTCTGCAACAGGCATGCCGTTCCGGGTCACTTCGGCGTGGGCATAACTGACATGGCCACTCCTGTAATCGTTGCATCGCTCTACTCTCTTTATATGTCGCCCAGACAGCCCGCTCCCCTTGCATACGTTTCAGGAACGCTCGGAATGATTGTGGGAGCAGATATAGCAAACCTGCCCGAGCTCAGCAGGATGTTCGCTGGAGGAGTCGTCACGCTGGGCGGTGCGGGAATGTTCGATGCAATATATCTCGTTGGCATATCGGCCGTATTTCTTGATCTCTTCATTTCCCTGGCTGAAGAAATTAGAGGAGTTAAAAGAAAGCTTTAAAAAACCGAACACATGATGGCCAAAAAGTTAAGGTTATATTGGGTTAAGTACCTCATTTAATGCTTAAAGCCCGGGTGAAATAATGGAGATAGCAAACCTCGTGGTTTCCCACAAAAAAGCTTCACTTGAGGAGATTGAAAGGGCGTGGCATGGCGATTGCCGTGCACTCATAGAACGCGTCCTCTCGTACCCCAACATCACTGAATGCGCTATCCTCATGACGTGTAATCGCGTTGAAGTTTATGTCGTCGGTTCTGACACGGAATCGACGCTCAGAGACTTCGCAAAGTTCATGCATGTATCGGAGAGAGTAATGGAGATTCACAGAGACGACAGGTGTCTCGAACACCTGCTCAGAGTTGCTTCTGGTCTTGAATCGATGATGGTTGGTGAGGATCAGATTTTAGGGCAGGTGAAGGACTTTTACAACCTGAGCAAGCAGTTTGGTGGAATCGGTGAAGTTCTCGATGTGGTTTTCTCCAAGGCGATTCAGGTTGGAAAGAAGGTGAGGAAGCTCACAGGGATAAACAAAGGCTCCGTTTCCATAGGTTCTGCAGCTGTCGAGCTTGCCGAAAGGAGTCTCGGGACTCTCAGGGGTAAGAAAGTCCTCGTTGTTGGAGCAGGAGAGATGGGCGGCCTTGTTGCTAAAGCTCTGGCGCACAAGGAGTGCGAGATATTGATTGCCAACAGGACGTTTTCAAAGGCTGAAAAGCTCGCAGCAGAGGTGGGTGGAAAGGCCGTACCGTTTAACAAACTCGAGAGGTACATCGTCGAGAGCGACGTCGTAATCACGGCAACGTCCTCGCCTGACTACATAATCACCCGTGAGATGATCGAGAGAGTAATTGCCGTCAGAGGGGAGGGGATACTTCTCATAGACATCGCAATGCCGAGAGATATTGAGGAGGACGTTGCGGAAATTGAAGGCGTCGAGCTTTACACAATCGAACACCTGAGGGAGATAAGCGAGGAGAACCTGAGGAAGAGGTTGAAGGAAGCAAAGAAAGCTGAAAAGATAATTGCCGAAGAGCTCGAACATCTCAAGCTAATGCTCAAGGAGATGAAGGCCGATTCTGCGATTTCTGCCATGTACAGCAGGGCGGAGGAGGTAAAGAAGGAGGAAATCCTTGAACTTTACAACAAGCTCGCTGCTAAGTACGGTATTGACGAAAGCGTGTTGCCCATATTAGAGGAATTTGCCAACTCATTCGTTAAGAAATTCCTCAGGAAGCCAACTATAAGGTTGAGAAAGGCGGCGAGAAGCGGCAATGTGGCAATCATTGAGGCAGCCGAATACCTCTTTGGAGGTGATGAACTTGGAGTTTCCAAGGCTCAGGATGAGAAGACTGAGGAAAGACTCGCTAAGACCGCTTGTCCGAGAAAGTAGGCTCAGCGTTGAAGACCTGATAATGCCTGTTTTCGTTGACGAGAACATCTCCGCGAAGAAAGAAATTCCATCGATGCCCGGTTATTATCGTATCCCCCTCGGTGGAGTTGCCGAAGAGGTTGGCAGGGCCATGGAGAAGGGTATAAAGGCGTTCATACTTTTTGGCATTCCCTCTTACAAGGATGAGGTCGGCTCATCTGCTTTTGATAAAAATGGAGTTGTTCAGAAGGCTGTGAGAGAAATTAAAGCCGAACACAGCGATGCAGTCGTCGTTACGGACGTCTGCCTGTGCGAGTACACCACGCACGGTCACTGCGGTGTTGTGAGAGACGGAATCATCCTGAACGACGAAACCCTGCCAATTCTCGGAAAGACGGCCGTAAGCCACGCAGAAGCAGGGGCAGACATCGTGGCACCTTCAGGCATGATGGATGGTATGGTTAAGGCCATCAGAAATGCGCTTGATGCGGAGGGCTTTCAGGATGTTGCCATAATGAGCTATTCTGCGAAGTACGCATCGAGCTTCTACGGCCCCTTCCGCGAAGCAGCGGAAAGCGGCTACGCTTTCGGCGATAGAAGAAGCTACCAGATGGACTTTCACAACAGCAGCGAAGCACTTCGAGAAGTTGAACTGGACATAAGGGAAGGGGCAGACATCGTAATGGTCAAGCCAGCACTATCGTACCTCGACGTGATAAGGAAGGTTAAGGACAAATTCGGCTATCCAACCGCAGCTTACAACGTGAGTGGCGAATACTCAATGGTCAAGGCTGCTGGAAAAATGGGGTGGCTCGACGAGAAGCAGATTGCCTACGAGATCCTCGTATCGATAAAGAGAGCAGGAGCAGACCTGATTATTACGTATCACGCAATGGAGATCGCTGATTTTCTCGGGTAGATTTGATTCTCTTTTCTGTTTTTTGGCATTCCTATTTCTCATTTCGGACTGCTCACTTCTTAACCTTTAAAAACAGCATGCCCGTCTTTGCGGTATGAAATTTGATAAATCAAAATCCCTTTACGACAAAGCGATAGGGCTGATGCCCGGCGGCGTGAGCAGTCCTGTTAGAGCAGTAAAGCCGTTCCCGTTCTACACTGCCCGTGCTAATGGCTCTAAAATCGTTGACGTTGATGGAAACGAGTACATCGACTACTGCATGGCCTACGGCCCCCTCATCCTCGGCCACGCAAATCCGGCAGTTAAGAAAGCCATCGAGGAGCAGCTCGAGAAGGGATGGCTCTACGGTACGCCAGTAGAGCTTGAGGTGGAGTACGCGAAGCTGATAACGGAACTCTTTCCGGGCATTGAAATGCTGCGCTTCGTCAACACGGGCAGTGAGGCAACGATGGCAGCTTTAAGACTCGCAAGGGGCTTCACTGGCAGGAACAAGATAATAAAGGTAGAGGGCAGCTTCCACGGAGCGCACGATGCCGTATTGGTTAAAGCTGGAAGCGGTGCAACAACTCACGGCATTCCTAATTCCGCTGGCGTTCCAGCGGACTTCGTGAAGCACACGCTGCAGGCTCCATACAACGACATCGAAGCTCTCGTAGAGGTCATCGAGAAGAACCGCGATGACGTTGCGGCTCTCATCCTCGAGCCCGTTATGGGCAACTCAACGCTCATCCTTCCCGAAAAGGACTATCTTAAGGAGGTAAGGAAGGTAACTGCTGAAAACGACGTTTTGCTCATATTCGATGAAGTAATTACCGGCTTCCGTTTGGCTTTGGGTGGAGCGCAGGAGTACTACGGCGTTAAGCCCGATTTAACCACGCTTGGCAAGATAGCAGGCGGTGGATTGCCTATAGGCATCTTCGGCGGAAGGAAGGAGATAATGGAAAACGTAGCTCCGGCTGGAGGCGTTTATCAGGCTGGAACCTTTAGCGGAAACCCCCTCAGCCTGACGGCTGGCTACACTACTGTCAGATTCCTGATGGAGAATAAGGTTCACGACTACGTCAACTCCATAACAAAGGAGCTTGCAGATGGCGTAAGAGACCAGATAGCGGACTCGAATCTGAGCTACGAGGTCGGCAGCATAGCTTCGATGTTCTGCATATACTTCGGAAAAGCTCCGAAGAACTACAGCGATGCCCTGAAACTCGATGGTAAGAGGTTCATCGAGTTCTTCTGGAAGCTGCTCGAGGAGGGGGTTTTCTTCCCGCCCTCGCAGTACGAAACATGTTTCGTCAGCTTTGCACACAGCCGAGAGGATGTTGAAAAGACCATCGAGGCAGTTGGAACATGCCTGAGAAAATTGTAGTTGGGACAAGGGGCAGCAAGCTCGCTTTGGCTCAGACGGAGAAGGTAATCGCTCACCTGAAGGCAGAGGGCTACGAGGTCGAAATCAGGATAATCAAGACTCCCGGCGACATAATGAAGGACAGACCTCTGCACGAGTTCAAGGGCATGGGGGCCTTCGTGAGGGTTATCGATGAGGCTCTCGTCGATGGCGACATAGACATCGCCGTTCACAGCTACAAAGATGTGCCCTCGAAGATAAACGGGGTGATTGCAGCCGTTCTCGAGAGAGAAAGTCCGTGTGATGCATTCGTGACGAGAGAAGGTTTGACCATCGACGAACTCGAAAGCTATTCCGTTGTTGGCACATCAAGCCTGAGGAGAAGGGCCCAGATAAAGCGCTACCGCCCCGACCTGAAAATCGAAAACCTGAGAGGGAACGTGGATACGAGGCTGAGAAAGCTGAGAGAAAAACAATACGATGCGATTCTGCTGGCTGAAGCCGGGCTTATAAGGCTTGGCCTCAATGAAAAGGTCAGATACCAGTCCCTGAACCCCGAAATCTTTGTTCCTTCTGCAAACCAGGGTATAATAGCCGTGGAGACGAGGAAGGGTGAAGAAGACCTCGTTTCCTTCATGAATCATAAAAGGACTGCGGTTGAGGCAGAAGTTGAGAGAGCTGTGCTGAAGGAGCTCGGCGTTGGATGTGCAGTGCCCGTCGGCATCTATGCGAAATTCGATGGAAAGATAAGGCTGTACTGCGAGGTTCTTTCACACGACGGCAGCAGGGCTGTGAGGGTTGAGGAAACTCTTAGCCCGAAAACGGCAATTGAAGAAGCCATAATTATTGCAAGGGAGCTCAAAAAGGAGTGCGGAGGGATGCTCGTTGGCTGAAGGCGTAGTCTACATCGTTGGCGCTGGCTGTGGCGACGAGCTGCTCACGAAGAAGGCAGAAGAGGCGATAAGGAAGGCAGACGTGATTATCCACGACGAGCTGATTGGAGAGGGAATCAAGGAACTCGTCAGAAAAAGTGGGGCTGAGGTTATCGATGCGGGAAAGAGGGCTGGCAGACATAAACTCACTCAGGACGAAATAAACGAACTCCTCGCCAAGTACGCGAGGGAAGGCAAGACTGTAGTCAGGCTGAAGGCCGGCGATCCGTGCATATTCGGGCGGGGAGGCGAGGAGGCTGAATTTCTCGCAGATAGAGGTATAAAATTCGAGATAGTCCCGGGAGTTTCATCAGCTATAGCGGCTCCAGCTTATGCGGCGATTCCAATCACGCATCGCCGCTACGATCCGGCGGTTGTTTTCATAACCGGAAGGCAGGCAAGGGAGAGGCTGAACTGGGAAGCTTTGGCAAAGCTGAACGCCACAATCATTATTCTGATGGGTGTCTCAACTCTCCGCCAGACTGCGAAAAAGCTCATGGAGCATGGCAAAGATCCCAGCACGCCGGCGGCGATAATAGAGAGGGGTTGCTCGGAGGAGCAGAGAGTAGTTGTTGGCAGGCTTGAGGACATAGCGGATATAGCGGAGAAGGAAGGCGTTAAGGCGCCGGCCATTATAGTTATCGGAGGAGTTGTGGAGTTGAGGGAGAAGCTCCTGCCGTATATGGGGGTTATACCATAGACCTCGCATCTCTCTATTCAAAAATGAGCAAGCAGAAGTGGAAGGTTCTCGATGGCATTTTTGCCCATATGTGGGACTACGAGTTCGTGCCTTCGGAGCTCATAGCAAAGCGTGCGAACATGAGTCCCGAGAAAGTTGAAGCAATTCTGAAAGCTTTGAGTGATGAGAGGCTCGTCGTCAATAAGCAGCTCGCGTATTTTGGCTCCACGTTCACCTTCATCGGTCTGTCTCTTTACTCTCTCTGGAGACTTGTAAAACGCAACCATGTAAGCATGCTCGGCAAGCTCATGGGTGAGGGCAAGGAGAGTGTAGTTTACAACTGTTACTCTGAGAAGTACGGTGAGGCGGTCATTAAATTCCATCGCGTGGGCTATCCGAGCTTCAAGAAGGTCAGGGAGAAGAGGGATTACGGGACGCTCCACTTTACTGTGTTAACTGTAAGGTCGGCAAGAAACGAGTATAAAGCGTTGCGGAGACTTTACGGCTTCGTAAGTGTCCCCCGTCCACATGCATGGGAGGGTAATGCAATTCTCATGGAACTCATAGACGCGAAGGAGCTCTTCAGAGTGAGGCTGACGAATCCCGAGGATGTTCTCGAGATAATAATCGACGAAGTGAGGAAGATGTATTCGAGAGGAGTTGTTCATGGCGACTTGAGCCAGTACAACATCCTCGTGAGCGAGGAAGGAATATGGTTCATAGACTTTCCCCAGTGTGTTCTGCTTGAGGAAGGGGAAGGTGAGGGGGAGAGCGAGAAGGAAGACGAAGCAGAGGAATTGCTCAGAAGAGATGTTGAAAACATCCTCAACTACTTTAAACGAGCTTATGGCATAGAAAAAGATATTAACACGGTTCTGGAATATATTAAAAAATGACCTGTATCTTCGGCATAGACATCGTGAAAGGCTCGGTACATGGTAGAGGGAGGCCGAAGTACGCTCTTTTTATTGTCAATGAGGGTGAGAAGGAGAAGATAGTTTCGAAGGCAAAGCTCTTCAGGCTTATAAGGCAGTACAAGCCATCAATAGTCTCCGTAGACAATATTTCTGAGCTTTTCTCCTCGAAGGAGGAGCTGATAAAGTTCCTTAAGGAAATACCTCCTACGACTAAGCTCGTTCAGGTTGCAGGAAAGCACAGCCTGCCCTACCTCGCAAAGAGGTACGGGCTCAGGATGGACATAAGAAACCCGATGGACGAGGCGAAGGCCTGTGCTCTGCTCGCAGGCTTTGGAGTGGGCGAGGAGGTCTCTGTATTCGTTGACAAAACCCTTATTGTCGTTTCGAGGAACAGGAGCCTGGGAAAGGGTGGATGGAGACAGAACAAGTACAGGCGGAGGATTCACGACGAGGTCAGGAGGGTGTACAACGAAATAAAGAGTAAACTCGATGAGCTCGGATTCGAATACGTGGAGGACAGAAAGAAGGGCTACGGCGGTATATCGAGAGGGGTTCTGCTCGTAAACGCTCCTAAGGAAGCTGTACCCATCAACTCCTTCAAAACGAGGGATGTGCAGGTTAGGGTTGAGGCGGTGGAGAAGGAGCGCATAGAGTTCATACCACTCAAGCAGACGAAGGCCTACACCATCGTGGGCGTCGATCCGGGCACGACTACAGCCATTGCCGTCCTCGATCTATCTGGCAACCTGCTTGGCGTGAGCAGCAGGAAGGAGTGGAGCTCTTCGGAGGTCGTGGACTACATTCTCTCCTTTGGAAAGCCAGTCGTCATCGCCACGGACAAAAGCAGCCCGCCTGATTTCGTAAGCAAGCTGAGAGCAAGCTTCAATGCGGTACTATACACACCCAAGGAGGATATGAGTGTTGACAAGAAGAAGACCCTCGCCTCAAAATACAAAGTCCTGAACGACCACGAAAGGGATGCGCTTGCAGCGGCGATGGAGGCGTACAACTCGTACAAGAACAAGCTTCTGAACATAGAAAAGAGGATCCCCTCTGGATATGATGTGGATGCCATAAAGGCCGGAATAATCAAGGGATTAACGCTCAGAGAACTGCTCGGTAAGAAGAAAGAAGTGAAGGTTAAAGAGGAGAAGCCTCCGAAGGAGCAGAGAGAAGATAGCGAAAAGAGGGAGAACCTCATAAGGGAACTCGAGGAGGAAAACAGAATTCTGAAGGAAGAAGTGGAGAAGCTGAGGGAGGAAATAGAGCGGCTGAGAGCGAGAATAGTCTCCATTTCGAGAGAGGAGCACGAGAGAATAAGAAAAGACAACTATATCAGGTCGCTTGAAGCAGAAATAGCCGAGCTCAGGGCAGAGATTAAGGAGAGGGACAGAATTATAGAAGACCTGAAGGAAAGGGTCGAGCAGCTCAGGAGCATGAAGCTCCTCGAATTCAGTGGCTGGAAGGGCGTAAAGGTGCTGACAAAGTTCACGAGGGAAGAGATAGAGAAGCTGGAAAGGGAAATCGGCATAGAGAAAGGAGACGTGATTTACATTCACAACCCGGGCGGAGGTGGCAGGGCGCAGGCAGAATACCTTTGCAGTAGGGGTGTTAAGGCTATCATCGCGAGTAATGTTTCTCACACGGCCATGGCAGTCTTTGAGGAGATGGAGGTGCCGGTTATAGGCGTTGACGAGGTGGACATAAAGGTTTCAGACAACGTTGCAGTTCTGAAAACCGACAGGTTCGAGGAAATTTACAGGAAGAAGGTTGAGGAGATGAACAGGAAAAAGCTCGAAAGGGTCGAGCAGCTCATTTTCGAGTACAAGCAGAGGAGGTCAATGCGTTAGTCGATGCGTCAGTATTAAGCAGCCTGGGAGTCCTTTTCTTTGAGTGGGGCTTCTACCGGCCCGGTAAGCAGCGATACTGCCACCATCGCGAAAACCGAGATGGCGAAGCTGAAGAGGCTGAAGTGGGCGGGAAGAGGCGACACAAATTTGTGCCAGTAGCCAAAGAGCAGCGAAGCTGCGAAGCCGAGGACCATCGATGCAATAGCACCTTCTTTCGTAGCTCTGCGCCAGTACAAACCCAGAAGGATTGGGGCAACAAAGGTTGAGAGCATTATCCCTATGCCCATCCATATTATGAATGCAAGGAGCTTTGGAGGGTTCAGGGCGAGTAACACGGTTCCCACTGCTGTAACAACTATCGCAATTCTGCTTACGAATGTAACTTCAGCGTCGCTTGCGGTCTTTTTCAGCACATTTTTGTAGATATCCCACCCGACCGTTGAGCCGATTGTTAGCATCAGCCTGTCCGTCGTTGACATCACTGCTGCAAGAACAACGACCGCAAAAACAGGGAATATTGCTTCCGGCATCACAGCCTCGAGAGCGGCTATGTACGCGTAGTCAGGACTTGGAACCTTAATTATACCTTCCTCGTGCATGGCTCTCGCTGCAAATCCCGTGAGCTTTATGAGGTACATGATTACCGCGTAGATAACGAAAACTACGAGCGGACTCCACTTGAAGTCCTTCTCATTCTTCGCAGTCAGCACGTTGTTTATCACGTGCGGAGCACTCGCAAGCCCGAAGGAGAGCAGGAAAAAGAACGAGAGGATGAAGAAAGGAGTCGCAAACGCGTAGCCAGCATAGGGCGGATGCATCTGGGGGTAGAACGGTTCAACCATGTTTGGGTCAATAGATGCAAGCACCGAGTTTATGTGCTCTATTCCTCCAGCAGCAGATATTATGAACGGGGCAGTTAGCAGAATACCTGCAATGATTGCCATTCCCTGAACGAAGGTCGTCCACGCAACTGCATAAAGCCCGCCGAGAATTACGTACACCACTACTATCGCCGCAGCAACGACCAAAGCGTAGTTTCTCGGGATATCAAAGAGCCACGTCAGGACGATTGCTATTGCTGTGTACTGGCCCGTGAGGTAGATTATGCACGTAACAAGGACAACTATGCTTGAGATAGTTCTCACAGCGTTGCTACCGTATCTGTGTGCTAAAAAATCTTGGACAGTCAGATAGCCGTTTTCTCTTGCTGCAAGCCATATCCTGTAGCCGAAAATGCTTATGGAGAAAGCACACGCGAGGGGAACGAATATCTGCTCCCATATTGTAGGCCAGCCCGCAGCGAAGCCGAGGCCCGAAACGCCGAGCAGAGTCATGCCGCTCGTCGTTGATGCCATTACGAGCATGACGAACATCCAGAAGCCGAGGTTTCTGCCGCCGACTATGTAGTCACTGACGTTCTTTATCTTTCTCGAAGCAACGCATCCGAGCAGCAGCATTGCGGCGAAGTAAATCGTTACTATTGCCCACTTTATCATGGCTTCACCTCTAATCTCTTTGCCCACAGCGATAGCAGCCCGGCTACTACGGCAGGCAATCCGAACGCAACTATCAGCGTTTCGACGGGCAGGCCAAACATGCAAACCACCTTTGATATGTCAGAGCACGACAAGCACGACAAATGCCTGAATTAAAAATCTTTCGATTTTAGACAATTATCATAATTAAATAACATTTGATAAAATTTCCTTGTTATGTATGGGTCTCTATTTCGGAGCACCTTTCGGTGTTAGGTCTCGGCGAAGGAAACAAAATTTTCTTAAGCCGGTTGCCACAGCAGGGCTACATGAAAAAGATAGTTGTAATGAGCGGAAAGGGTGGGGTTGGCAAGTCCACCGTTGCAGCAAACCTCGCTTTCACGCTGAGTAAAAAGGGTTACAGGACCGGTTTGCTGGATTGCGACATCCATGGTCCCTCAATTCCAAAGCTGCTCGGTCTTGAGGACGTGAGAGGTGTGGATTCTAAGGAGGGAAAGCTCAAGCCCGTGGAGGTTGACGGTGTTAAGGTTTTCTCAATGGGCTTCATGCTTCCGAGCCGCGACACGCCTGTTGTTTGGAGGGGGCCTGTGAAACACAAGTTCATTCAGGAGGCTCTGCAAAACGTTGACTGGGGTGAACTCGATTATCTTGTTATCGATCTCCCGCCGGGCACTGGAGACGAGGTGATAAGCATAGTTCAGGTTGCGAAACCTGAGGGGGCGGTGATAGTCACCACTCCGCAGAGCGTAGCCCTCGAAGATGTCAGGAAGGCTGTTAACTTCTCAATCCACGTCGGAGTTCCGGTTATAGGCGTCATCGAGAACATGAGTGGGATGCTGTGCCCCCACTGCGGGAAGCCCATAGAGGTCTTTGGAGCGGGTGGAGGCAAGAAGCTGGCCGAGGAGATGGCTGTGCCGTTTGCGGGCAGCATACCTCTTGACACCACAATATTCAGGAGCGGAGAGGATGGTAAACCCTTCGTCAGGACAGATTCTCCATCTGCTGAGATTTTCGAGAAAATAGTTGATGAACTGCTCGAGAACATGAAGGCAATCGAAGAGGAGCTGAAGAAGATTAAGGAGAAGCTCGAGAAAGAAAGCAAGGAGAAAGAGAAGGCTAAAGGTGAAAAAGAGGAGGAAAAGAAGGAAGAGGAGGATGAGAAATGAGAATCTGCATCCCTACTGAGGGAAAAGGAGGACTTGACGACTACGTCTGCCAGCACTTTGGCAGGGCTGCAAGCTTTACAATCTACGACACCGAAACAGGAAGAGTCGAGGTTATACCGAACACTTCCGAGCACTTCGGAGGAGTGGGTAAACCACCTGAGATAATCGCGAGAGCTAAAGCCGATGTCGTCGTTTGTGGTAATCTCGGGCCAAAAGCAATCATAATGCTGGAGCAACTGGGGATAAAGGTCTACTCTGGAGCGAGCGGAAGGGTTAAGGACGTCGTGGAGCAGTTTCTGAGCGGCAGCTTTGCAGAAACGAGTGTAGAATCTGCTTGCAGAGAACACAAACACTTTTGAACGAGTTCTATTTGTTTTTACCTGATATTTTTATCATAGTTATTAAAAAATTGAAAAGACCTTTAATTTCTGGTTGATGGTACAAAGTTTTTTCAACACGGCAGCCTACTTTCGTGAGTGCAGGACTCCATCAGAGTAAGTCTGAGCAGGGAACTGACACTTTTCGACATAACTGTGCTGGGCATTGCCGGAATGATTGGAGCAGGTATATTCGCCCTTACGGGTATAGCTGCAGGGATTGCTGGCCCGGCAATACTCGTTGCCTTTCTTCTGAACGGCGTTGTGGCCACTCTAACGGGACTTGCATATGCGGAACTCGGCTCATCTTTGCCGGAAGCGGGTGGTGGATACCTGTGGGTTAGAGAGGCAATGGGCGACTTCTTCGGGTTTCTTGCGGGATGGAGTAGCTGGGCGGCCCACAGTATTGCGTGCTCCCTTTACGCAGTAACATTCGGTGCATTCTTTTCGGAAGTTGTGGTTCAGATGCTCGGCCTGCATGTTCCCCAGGCGCTGGTATCCAAAGCCTCTGCAATTGCCATCGTCTCTGCTCTTGCGTACGTAAACTTCCGCGGAGTTAAGGAGAGCGGAAGAATGGGCGGAATCGTAACGCTGCTCAAGATCGCGATACTCCTGCTATTCGTAGTTTTCGGAATTTACAGAACCCTGTCAAAGCCAGACTGGATTTCGGCCTTCACAACACCGTCCTTTATGCCAAACGGGATGTCTGGAGTGCTTGCAGCCATGGGTCTGACGTACATAGCCTTCGAGGGCTACGAGATTATAGTTCAGAGCGGGGAGGAGGTTAAGAACCCGGAGAGGAATATACCGAGGGCAATACTGATTTCCCTCTGGGTAGTGGTGATTATCTACGTTCTCGTGGCGTTCTCGGCTCTTGGAGCTATAGAATCTGACGTTCCGAGCTGGATGTATTTAGGCAGGCTTGCTGAGTTCAGCATGATAAGAATTGCAGACCAGATAATGCCCTTTGGCTCCATTCTTATAGTTCTTGGAGGTTTAATTTCGACAGTAAGCGCCATGAACGCGACGATATACTCTTCATCCCGCGTGGCATTTGCAATGGGGAGGGATAGACTGCTTCCTGCAGTCCTTTCAAAAGTGCACGAGAGGAACAGAACGCCGCATTACTCGGTCTTCTTCAGCTATTTGATTATCGCCGTTATGGCTGTCGCACCTATTGAGGCCGTGGCCACCGCTGCGGACATAATGTTCCTTCTCCTGTTTATCCAGGTCAACCTCGTGCTGATCGTGCTGAGGTACCGCAGACCCGATGTAAGGAGAGCCTTCAGGGTGCCTCTCGTCCCCTACGTTCCGCTGGCAGCGGTGCTGCTGCAGGCGGTTATAGGGTACTACCTCGTTACCGAACTGAAGCACGGTTCGCTCGTTCTTACGGCTACAGCCTTCTGGATAGTTTTCGGCTACGTGATTTACGTTTCATACTCCAGAAAGGAAAGAATTCAGAAACTGAAGGAGGAAGCCAAGACGATTTACGAGGAGAAGCCCATCAGGGAGCCGGAAGGGTTCAAGATACTTGTTCCCGTAGCGAATCCAGTTGTAGCGGAGAAGCTCGCGAAGTTTGCAGAAATAATCGCGAAGGAGAGAGATGGGGAGGTCGTACTCCTCAACGTCGTTATACTTCCTGAGCAGACACCCCTCTCGGCAGCAACCAGATACGCTGAAACGGCCAAGGAGTTTCTGAAGAATGTTATAAAGTCCCTCGACATCCCTGCAGGAGGTATCGTGAAGATAGGTCACAGAAACGCCGAGGCGATTCTGAACGCCATCGAGGAGGTGAAGCCGGATTTAGTGGTGCTCGGGTGGAGGGGTAGAACGTTCAGAAAGGACTTCGTCCTGGGAAGCACGATAGACCCCATTTTACTCAGGGCAAAGTGCGACGTTGCTGTGGTGAGATTCGAACCGGGTGAGGGGTGGAAGAAAATAGAGAGCATCCTGATACCCACGGCTGGCGGGCCTCACGCAGTACTTGCGGCAGAAATTGCGAGAGATCTATCAAAACACGAGAATGCGAGGATAACTCTGATGTATGTTGGAAAGAATGAGAAAGACAGAAACAGGGCTGAGAAGGCGTTTGAGGAAACTTCCAAGCCGCTTGAAGGGCTGGATGTCTCGAGGAAATTCGTTGTTTCCTCCAACGCCATAAACGCAATTGCGAGGGAAGCAGGAAATTATAGCTTGGTCATGCTCGGAGCATCCAGCAGGCCATTCCTCAAGAACTTCCTGCTGGGTGTGTTTCCGGAAAAGGTGGTGAGCAGAACGTCGAAGACTGTGGTGATGACGAGGAAGTGGGTCAGGCTCGTGGATATTATAAAGAAGAAGTAACAGTTAGATGCTGTACATTCTCAGGAAGTACTCATGAACTCTCGTATCGTTCGTAAGCTCTGGATGGAAAGCCAAGCCGAGAATGTTGTCCTGCCTCGCTGCAACGATATAGTCTTCAAATGTGGCGAGGACTTCAACGTCTTTACCAGCCTCTGTGATTGCCGGAGCCCTGATGAAAACAGCCTCGATTTCACCAATTCCTTTAAAGTGGAGCGGTACCTGAAAGCTCTCCCTCTGCCTTCCGAAGGCGTTCCTCTTAACTCTCACGTCAAGAAGCTTGAGTAACTTCGTATCGGTCTTTTCAACCTGCTCGTCGCCATACTTTGAGAGAAGAATCAGGCCAGCACATGTTCCCATGACTGGCTTTCCTTCTCTGGCAATCTCAAGAATCTCGCTGGCTATCGAATCCCTGAATATGAGCCTGCTTATCGTGGTGCTCTCTCCTCCAGGAATTATGACTCCGTCGCATTTCGAGACGACGCCACTTTTTCTTGTGGCGACTACTTCCCCGTCTATGCCGAGTTTTTTCATCGCAGCTTTTGTTGCGATAACGTGCTCCTCAACGTCGCCCTGAACTCCAACGACGGCGATCTTCATAGGCCTCTGTACTGCAACCTTTCTTCCTCGCTGAGCTGGAAAACATCGAGTCCCTTCATCGCTTCGCCTAATCCCTTTGAAATCTCTGCAACAACTTCCGGCTCATCGTAGTGCTGCACAGCTTCAACAATCGCCTTTGCATATTCTGGAGGGTTGGACGACTTGAATATGCCCGAGCCAACGAACACGCCATCAGCCCCAAGTTGCATCATGAATGCCGCGTCTGCTGGCGTCGCAACGCCACCAGCGGCGAAATTAACTACTGGCAGCCTGCCCAGCTCTCTAATCTCGAGCAGAACCTTATATATACCATCAACGATCTCGCCGAGAGTGCATTCTTCATAAACCACGTCGTTCTTGCTAATCTCACACAATCCCATCTCTTCCCTAACGCTGCTCGCAAGCCTGCAGTATGCCTGAGCATACTTTTCCGCAACACTGAACACCCTTGCCTCCTCCATCTGCTGAAGTTCTGCTATCGCCCTGTTAATCAGTCTCATGTGTTTGACCGCCTCGACAACATTGCCTGTTCCAGCCTCGCCCTTGGTTCTGATCATTGCTGCCCCTTCCCATATTCTCCTCGCTGCCTCGCCAAGGCTTCTTGCACCGCAAACAAAAGGTACGACGAACTTGCGCTTGTCTATATGGAAGAAAACGTCTGCTGGCGTGAGAACTTCACTCTCGTCTATCATGTCAACTCCCAGAGCTTCGAGTGCCCTTGCTTCAGCAACATGTCCGATTCTGACCTTGGCCATGACGGGAATCGTTACGGCATCCATTATCTCCTGAATTATCTTGGGGTCAGCCATCCTTGCAACTCCGCCGGCCTGCCTTATATCGGCCGGAACCTTGTGGAGGGCCATGACCGCAACTGCTCCCGCATCTTCAGCAATTCCTGCCTGCTCTGCATTCGTGACATCCATTATAACTCCGCCCTTCTGCATCTTTGCAAATCCTCTCTTTATGAGCTCCGTTCCGAATCTGAGCTTTTCAAGTTCCATGAGCGTCACCTCTCAGACTTGGTAGACTTTGCTATTTAATAGCTTTGCTGAATCTTAAGCCCAGAATTGAATTCAGAATCTCGATATTATGCGTACAGTTGGATAATTCTATAACCAGCAAAATCGACGGAGGGGTTTTGCGAATGTAGCTGGTTACCTCTCCAAAGTCATACCACGGAGAAGTTACGTGATACGAAAGTGTTAAAAGAATTATTATAGAAACTCTCTCGGATCGGCGATTTCTCCCTTTATCGCTGTAGCGGCAGCGGTAGCGGGAGAGGCGAGGTATATCTCTGCGTTGGGGTTCCCCATTCTGCCCTTGAAGTTCCTGTTCTGCGTTGAAACGCAGACCTCGTTATCTGCAAGTATTCCCATGTGTATTCCGACGCAGCATGCACAGCCTGGAGGAGCGATCAGCCCGCCAGCCTCGACGATAGTTTTTAGATAGCCCTTTTCGAGGGCCTTCAGGTATATGCTTCTGCTCGCCGGAGCGACTATCAGCCTTAAGCCCTTCTTTACTTTCCTGCCCTTCAGCATCCTTGCAACTATCTCTATATCGGAAAGCCTGCCGTTGGTGCATGTGCCGACAAAAACCTGGTCGACATTAACCCCTTCAACTTCGGAAATCGAAGCGATGTTGTCAACGTTGTGTGGTTTGGCAACCACCGGCTCTATATCCGCATCCATGTGTATTTCCTTCTCATATTCTGCGTCTTCATCGGGCTTTATTTCTCTGAAAGAGTTTTCTCTCCCCATTTCTGCAAGGTAGGCTTTTGTTATATCATCCGACTTGAAAAGCCCGGCCTTTGCTCCACACTCTATCGCCATGTTGGCCATCGTGAGTCTGCCATCCATGTACATACCATCAATTGTCTCGCCGTGGAATTCCAGCGCTTTGTACGTTGCCCCATCAGCCCCAAGCTTGCCTATAACAGTCAGAATGAGATCTTTCGGGTAAACGCCCTTGGGCATCCTGCCATTTATCTCGATTCTGAAGGTTTCAGGCACTCTGAACCAGTTTTTGCCCAGAACAACGGCAACGGCTATATCCGTTGAACCCATGCCCGTAGCGAAAGCTCCAAGTGCGCCATAGGTGCATGTGTGACTGTCAGCTCCAACAGCCAAATCGCCCGGTTTGATGAACCTCTCAACCATGAGCTGGTGAATTATACCCTCGCCTGGAGGATTGAAATCAGCTCCAACTTTCTCTGCAAACTCCCTTATGAACTTCTGGTCGTTGCTGAGCTCTTTTCTCGGCGAGGGAGCTGCATGATCAACGAAAAAGTGCGTTCTGTCCGCTGCTCTGACTTCGAGTCCCATCTCCATAATGCTCCTGATCGCAAGCGGAGCTGTACCATCCTGTAGAGCAATCTGATCAATCCTTGCAACAACAATATCGCCAGCGTAAGCATCGCTGCCACTTTTCTCGCTGAATATCTTCTCTGCAATGGTTTTGCCCATGCGCATGGCAAAGCAATGAAACAGATAAACTTTTTCCTTCCTGCCGTTCAGCCCGTTCTGTGAACTTCGAACCTGACACAGCACTGTTTGCGAGGGTTAACCTTGGAGACAGTTTTGCTAACGTCCCCCTCGTATGCCGGAAATGCGGGATGTGCTGCGAAAAGCTCAGCCACGTTATATACGATCCGCTGAATGGTGAAATCATTGTTGAAAACATCGAGGAGATCAAAGAATTTCTTGGCATTCGCTACCACGAAGTTCTTGAGGAACTCGAAAGTCAAATCAAAGGCGTTAACGCTGTGATGGTCAATCCCTGTCCCTTCCTGCAGGATGGGAGGTGTACTGTTTACCCTGCCCGCCCGGCATCCTGCAGACCCTTCCCGCTCTTCGGCGATCAGGGAATAGGATGTCCTGCCCTTAAAAGATTCGAGGAACTTTTGAAAGCCTTGGGATGCAAAGAGGCTGAAAGAACGTGTATTCCTCTTGGTCGTGTTAAGAAGGGAAAGCCAGACAGAAATTTCGTTGAAAAGTTTTTGAACGTTGCGGACAGCGAGGAAATCGAACTCTTCCTTGCCCTGAACCACGTGGAGGTTGAAAACTTTCAGGGGATACGGAATAGTAAGGAATAATAAATGTTGAAACCCTGCCCTACAGCAAAGAAGGAAGGAGCGAAAAGAGCAGTTTCTCGGCTATAAGGTGTGGCTAATTTTATATAGCTGTGGGACCGTCGATTTACCATGGCGTGGATAAGGGATACTGGCCTGACCATCAGAATGTTCGCAACCATGGCGCTACTTGCCCTCGTCTATCTTGCATTTCTCAGCATACTCTATGCCTACGGAATCGACATAACGTTCATAGCACTCTTTGCAGGCTTTTTCCTCTTCATGCAGTACTACTACTCCGATAAGCTCGTACTCCTTGCAAGTGGAGCAAGAATTGTGAGCGAAAGCGAGGCCCCAGAACTGTATGCGATGGTTCGCAGGCTTGCAATGAACGCAGGCTTGCCCATGCCAAGGGTTGCAATTGTCGATTCACCTGTCCCCAACGCGTTCGCAACTGGTAGAAACCCGAAGAATGCTGTCGTTGCCGTCACTACTGGCCTGCTGCGAACTCTCAACCGGGAAGAGCTCGAAGCTGTGCTCGGCCACGAATTGAGCCACATAAAGAACCGCGATGTAATGGTTTTAACGATTGCAAGCTTCATATCCACGATAGCCTGGTTCATAATGCGCTGGGCGATGTTCATGGGAATGTGGGGTGGATACAGCGATAGAAGGGAGAACAACCTTGCACCGCTCGCCATATTCGCGGTCTCGGCAATAGTCTGGTTCGTGAGCTTTCTGCTCATTAGAGCATTGAGCCGCTACCGTGAGTTTGCGGCCGATGCAGGCAGTGCATTGCTTACGAGAAATCCAAAAGCGTTAATCTCTGCTTTGCTGAAAATCAGCGGCAGGATGGACAGGTTAAGTCCAAACACCAAGAAGGAAGTTGAGGGACTCAATGCGTTCTTCATAATTCCTGCGATAAGCGGAGAGAGCTTGCTCTCCCTATTCTCAACACATCCACCAATAGAGAAGCGCATAGAAAGGCTGGAGAAACTTTCGAGAGAGTTCGGTCTTTATTAGGGTTTATAATGTACTATATTTATTTAACTTTGCTAAAATTGTAGCAACATTTATTTCCACTTCTTTTTAAGATGTTTTATGCCAAGACTTATGATTGCTGAACTCCCGCTCATCGTTGAAATCAGCGAGAAAGCGAGGAAAATCGTGGGCGAAGTTCTCGAAAGTCTGGGGATTTCGGCTGCCGTTTTGCTGACTGGCCACAAGAGCTACGAACTCGTAGGAGCGAAAATAGAGGAGAGGATTGGTGATAAGATCCTCAACCGCTTCTTCATCGAGAGACCAAGTATGGGGGAGGTGAGGCGAATTGAGATGAGCCTCAGCTACAGCGATGTTGACTGTGTTATCGGCATTGGGGGAGGAAAGGTTCTCGACGTTGCGAAGGTTCTCGCTTCTGAGATGAACGTAACCCTCGTTAACCTGCCGACAGTTGCATCCCACGACGGGATAGCTTCCCCGCTTGCGAGCTTCAAGGAGAACGGAAAGCCTGTCTCGATATCGACGAAGCCTCCAACTGCGGTGCTTGCAGACCTCGTAATTCTCAGGCACAGCCCCATCCGATTACTCCGTTCGGGTTTTGGTGACCTTGTTTCAAACGTAACGGCTGTTAAGGACTGGAAGCTCGCAAAGGAGAAGAAGGGGGATGCGTTCAATGAGGTGGCTGCGAGCATGGCTGTCATGCCCGCAAATTTACTGCTGAACAGTGACAGGCTCGATCTAAGGGGGAGCGACGTGGAGATGCTCGTAAGGGGGCTTATACTCAGTGGAGTTGCAATAGCAATTGCGGGAAGCAGCAGGCCAGCAAGCGGGGCAGAGCACAAGTTCAGTCACGCTCTGGACTACTTAGGATATGGAAACGGGACGCACGGCGAACAGGTGGGAATCGGGACGATAATCATGGAGTACCTTCACGAGAAGCACTATGGAATTGGTGACTGGGAGAGGGTCAAGCAGGCTCTTGAGAAGATTCAGGCTCCCACAACTGCAAAGGAGATAGGCCTGACGAGAGAGCAGGTAATAGAAGCACTGATGTACGCTAAAAGAATAAGGAGGAAGAGGTACACGATTCTCGAAGACGTGAACCCCACAAAGGATGAACTTGAGGTGGTTTTGAACAAGACCGGTGTGGCGTGAACTCTGTGCGGAGGTGCAGAATGCTTAAGAGGCTCATTGACACGTACATGGCCCTGATCCCTGAACTTCCGCGCTACTGCGACAGATGCCTCGAAACGAGGAGGTGGAATGGTAGTGTAGTGCTCATGGTTGTCGATGCAGCCTTCACGTCCGTTGGTCTGAACTACTTTAATGCCGTCGTGCCCAAGGTCATGGAGTTCCGGGATAAATTCGTGAAAACAGGGAACATTACCTGCCTCGAAGAACTGGCGAGGGCTGAAAAAGAGCTATTTTCAGTATGGAGAAATGCAAGGTCTGTTAGAGCTGCGATGGAGATCGCAGAAGTGCTTTCAGAATTTGGCGGTGATGATAGAACTGCATTCAGAAGGTGGGCTGCTGAAGCGAAACTCGAGGAGTGGAGGAAGGATCCGGTGGGAAGGATAAAGGGCGTGGGTATAAACACGTTTCAGTACCTCAGGATGATGGGAGGCATTGACACCGTTATGCCTGACAAGATTGTAAAGAGGGTAATAAACGGCATACTCGTCAAAGCGGGAGAGGAGCCAGTGACGTCGGACATACCATTTGTAAAAAAAGTTCACGAGATCGCTGCTATTACTGGTTACAGGCCAATAGAACTCTGTCTGATGACGTGGCTTGTAGAAGAGGGTAAAGACGGGCTGAGGGTTAAGAAGCACAGCAGGATTCTGGAGGAGATTTAAAAATTTCGAAATATATTGCAATGATTTCGAGAATTATTTTTATTTTTTTGTTATATCACTTTAGACTATAATCAAACTCCGTGAAATTGCCAGGCACGCCAGAGGTTATTGTCTGCAAATTTACAGAAATTCGAGCCACACAACTTAAAACCGAGCGTCAGGAATGTCTTTGAATTGATAAAAGGTATCTCCACCGGCCACCTGACGGTAGCGGAAGAGTGAAAATAGTAAGATTTATTAATTTAAATCTTTAGATGCCAGCGCATGGACATGATAACGTTATCTTTGCTGGCGATGTGCGGTGTTGCTGTACTAACTGCTTTGGCCGCTCTATTAACGAAAGACAACTTCTACGCAGCGCTTTACATGTCCGTTACACTGCTCGTCATTGCCGGAGTATATGCGCTTTACAACGTACAACCGGTTTTCATTCTCATTGCCTTCATCTTCGTCGGAGCCGTCGGAGCCGTTACGGTTGCGCTCGCAGCGACCTACCGTACCTTTGAGCCGAAGCTGAACCTCGACTACGCCTGGGCAATACCCACCATTGTTACAATAGCTGTTTTGGGCTTTTCTCTGTACAGCTATGTCAGGTACGGTGTTGACGTGGCGTACACCGATGTGGCAGTGGCAGTATTCTCATCGGACTACGTCCTCCTTGCGATGTTCTTCATATCCCTCGCGATTCTGCTCATGATGTCTGTGGTTAAATTCGTCAGGAGGGAGGGTGCATGATAGCGATAGTCCTCATAGCCTCTGCTGCAATTCTGCTGATTGGCTACCTTATGGCCATGTCGAGCAGAGACCTTGTTAGACTGCTCATTTCCCTCGAGCTCATGTTTGGAGCGGTTTTTCTTGCGCTGTTTCCCCTCTTCTCGATACCTGAGCTTTCGACGATTGCTTTTGGAATAGCCGTCCTGACGATCTTCACGAGCGGTGGAGAGCTCATGATTCTCATAGCATCCATGATCGTCTTTGACAGGCAGTTGAGGAGCATTTCGACGGATGAGGTTACAGCTGGAGGTGACAGAATATGATTCTCGAGTTTTTGCTGATCCCCCTGATTGCAGCGTTTATAACGCCCTTCTTCAGGCCAAAGGCAGCAACGGGTATTTCGACCGTCGCATTTCTGATACCCTTTGGATTTACTCTCTACGGCCTGGCAACGAACATGGTAGTTGAGGAAAAGCTCATTGACATCGTGAAACCCATAGGAACGTTCTACCTGCTCGGTGATCAGATAGCCTTTGCCTTCGGACTTGCAGTGTGCATCGTTTCTGCGATGGTTGCCCTCTATTCTCTTCCATACATGGTTCACAGATTCGAGGAGATGAACTACGACGTGGAGCAGGAGTTCAGGAAGTACATTTTCCTATACAACCTCTATGCGGCATCGATGCTGTGGCTCGTTTTCAGCGGTAACTTCATTCTGCTGTACATATTCCTTGAAGTTTCCCTCCTTGCGTCGTTCCTTCTCATCTACATGTACGGTTACGGCAACAGGCGGTGGGTGGCAACCCTGTACTTCATCTGGACACACATAGCCGGTATGCTTGCGCTCATAGGCTTCCTGATGACAGCCTTCGATAACCAGAGCCTTGCTTTCAACGAAATTGCGAGGATCGGCTTTGTGGCGTGGCTTCTGATATTCCTCGGAATGATAATCAAGCTTCCCGGCCTGGGTCCGCACATATGGCTTCCGTGGGCTCATGCTGAAGCTCCAACACCTGTTAGTGCCCTCCTGAGCCCGCTCACAGTCGGCCTTGGAGCGTATGTCATTCTGAGGGTCTACATGATAGACCCGTGGTTCGTTAAGGAATATACGGTTCCAATATTCATTTACGGTGTTGTCTCGAGCATATACGCGGGCTTTGCGGTATTCAAGCAGAACGACTACAAGCGTTTGCTCGCGTATTCTACAGTTTCGCAGATGGGGTACTGCCTGATTGCCCTCTGCCTGGGAACGTACGGGATCATGGGAATCATAATCCAGTACATATCGCACGCGTTCGGAAAGGCAATCCTCTTCATGACCGCAGGTGGAATTATCGCTCTCTACCATGGCCTGAGAGACATAACGAAGATGGGAGGCATGCACGAATATGTGCCAACAATAAGCAACGCTGCGCTGATAGGCTTCATGAACCTGAGTGGTGTACTTGCGGTCGGCATGTTCGGCGAGTTCTTCATTCTGAAGGGAATCGTGGACACCATGGGCTTCAACATTCCTGCGATAATTTCAGTGATAGTGGTCTTCATAATATCCGGTCTTTACAGCTTCTATACCCTCAGGAGGATTTACTACGGCACTCCGAGAGGGTACGAGAAGGCAAGGGTACCAAGGCTGCTTGACATGCCCCTTTACGTTATCGGTGTGATTTCAGTGATATTCATCTTCCCGCCGCTTGCACCGCTGCTCCTGAACGCGCTTAAAGTTGGCCTGGGAGGTGTGGTTCCATGATAGAGTACGAAATACCCCTCCTCTTCATTGCTCCCGTGCTGTGCAGCCTGCCGATAGCCTTCGCGTGGGTTTACAGCCCTGGGGCTGAATGGGCGAGAAGGCTGCCTGTGCTTTCAGTCTTCGGACTATTCATATCTCTCGTCATAGCCCTCCACATCCTGTTTGCGTTCCCTGAGGGGCGATATACCATATACTGGCTGCCCGAGTACAACATCAACTTCGTGTTTATCTTTGACTACCTGAGCAAGTATATGGGTGCTCTGACGGCATTCATAGCCTTCCTGATCGGCGTTTACGGCCTCGAGTACATGAAGCATGACTACAGACTCGGCTGGTACTGGTTCTTCTTCAACATGTTCACCGCTTCGATGCTCCTCGTTGTTTACAGCGACAACCTGATGATGCTCCTGATAGGATGGGAAGGCCTTGGCCTCGCATCCTGGGGTCTTATTGGTCACTGGTTCAGGGATGACGACGAGATTGCGTACGTTGGTGTTGTGGGCAGAAAGGTTGGACCATTAAACATGTACTGGCCGCCCAGCTTCGGCGGGTGGAGGGCCATTTCAACGATAAGAGTTGGGGACATGCCGATGTTCTTTGCCATAGCGGCAATTTATGCTCTCACAGGCAACCTTGACATCTCCCAGATTCACTGGGCGGAGTTGTTCCACAGAATTGGCTACGCGGGAACAATATTACTCGTTATATGCTTCCTGATGGGTCCATTCACGAAGTCCGCTCAGCTCCCCTTCAGTGAGTGGCTGATGACGGCCATGACTGGCCCAACTACAGTCAGCGCGTTGCTCCACTCGGCAACGATGGTTGCTGCTGGAACGTACCTCTTCATGAGGCTGAGCTGGTACATGCAGCCCTGGAACATGCACCATGTGCCGGGTGTTGAAACGCTCTACCTGTTCATACTCTTCCTCGGCCTCTGTTCAGCTCTCTATGGTGCAACAGTTGCTACAGGCTGCCTTGAGAGGAAAGTTCTGCTTGCAGCCTCGACAATGTCGAGTCTCGGCCTGATGTTTGGATGTGCCGCAGCGAGCTTCTGGGTTGGAAAGCTCGCATTACTCGTTGCATTCTGGTACCTGATAACGCACGCGTTCGCAAAGGCAACACTCTTCCTCGTTGCCGGCCACCTCATACATGCCACTCACGACAGGTTCTGCAGTGGAGATCTGGAGCTTGCAAAGAAGATGAAAGTGGCTTTTGCAGCAACGATATTCGCAACTGTAACGCTTGCAGGCATTCCACCGCTCACTGCCTACTGGGTCAAGTCCGCAATGGATGAGGTGCTGCATCACTTAGTCCATGAGGTGGGCATGCTGCCCTTAACCATGCTGATTCTGACATCACTCGTCTATGCGGCATTCCTTGCCAAGTTCCTCAGCCTGAACTTCATAAAAGGTCCGAAGTACCACCTGCACCTCCACGGCGAGAAGCTGATGCCTCTTGCTTACGCAACGATGGTTTCGATGCTGGCAGTACTGCTCTACCTGATTCTTGCGGGCAAGGAGCATGTTGCAGCCCACTTCGTTGAGATGGGTTATGTACAGTCGTCATTCATGGTTGGTCTGGGAGTTACGGCAACGTATGCGATAGCTCTCTACAAGCCGAGAATCCAGGCTCTCTCGAAGCTCGGAACCTTCCTGAGTGATAGGATGTATCTGCCATTCCTCAACGACTACATAGTGCCGAAGATCGGCTGGGCCATTGCATGGCTTGTAGGCTGGGGCAATGCAGCCATCGACTGGTTCTGTCATGTTGGAATTCCAACGGCATTCAACAACCTCTCCAAGAGCATAAGGTCGATCCAGGTCGGATATCTCAGGGTTTACATGAAGATAGCTCTCGGCTTTGTGATGCTGGCAATTGTGGTTTCGATGATAGGGTGGTGGTAAAATGGAGCCCATAATAATCGCATCCATACTCCTGCTGACAGTTGGAGCAGCCGTGTCGTTGAAGAGCGTAAAAGGGTCGATACTCGCCTGTGTTGCAGCCCTTGCAATGACGCTGCTGACACCGAGCATAGATGTGTTTCTCTATGCTCTCTTCGTCGTGGTGATAGCGCTGCTGAACATATCAAGTCTGACAGTCAGACAGAACCAGATAACAGGAGTTGATTACTCGCTGGTTGCACTGATAGCTGTGGCGACGGTTTACATCGCGTACACGAACAATCCGGCGTTTATACTTGCAGCATTCGTCCTGGCGTCGGTTCCAACGTATGTGCTCATTATGGTTGGAGATAGGGCCAACGTGAACGTTGCAATCAAGTACATCACGTTCATGGTTCTCGCGACTGTGCTCTTTCTTATTGGAGCTCTGCTCCTCGTTTATACGAGCTACTATCCGAACGAAACACTTTACGTCCTCGGCTTCGTAATGCTGATCCTTGGCCTCGGAATGGAGGTTGGCTGCGCTCCCATGCACGAGTGGGTTCCTGACGTTTTCGCTGCAGCGGACCCACTGCCCCTTTCAGTCATAGCATCCATAACGAAGATAGTTCCATTCGTCGCAGCATACAAGATACTGCTTCTGACTGCAAGCCCGCTCTTCTCACAACTTGCAATCTTCATAGCATTTGTGGCGGTAATCTCGATGTTCACCGGAAACATAGGTGCACTAACTGCGAAGGAAACGAGCAGGATTCTTGCGTACTCGACCGTTGCAAACATGGGTTATGTTCTTGCAACTCTCGTCGTGCTATCCAACTCTACCTACCTCTACCTTGCCTTTGCCGGAGCGTTGATGCAGCTCATCGTTAACGCTGCTGGTAAGGCTTCGCTGTTCACATCTATAAAGGTCAACGGAGCATCTACGCCCCTGATGTACCTCATAGCCCTGTCATTCATAGGCCTGCCGCCCCTGATGGGCTTCTGGTCGAAGTTCTTCATCCTGACGTCTCTCGTCGGGGCAGGCTTCGTCTGGCTCGCGTTCCTGCTCGTGGTTAATTCGGCAATATCGATACCTTACTACCTCAGGGTTGCGAAGAACCTCGCAGTTCCGACATTTCCTGGCAGGGTTACAACGATAGCACTCGTTGCAAGCGTAATAATGCTCATAACGGTCGTACCGCCGAACTGGTTTGTTGAAATGGCGAGCACACTTATAGGAGGTGTCTGAATTGACAGGCATTATGGATAACATAGTCATTGTTGGAATCCTGATCGGCCTCTGCATATTCATCGATGCCGTGATTGTCTTGCTTGCCAAGACTCTGACTCCCAAGAAGCCAACACCTGTAAAGACGCAGCGCTTCGAGTCCGGTAACATGCCCATCGGTATACCAAAGTACGTGCTGCCCATGCAGTACGTTGGTTTCCTGATCCTGTTCCTTGGATGCGAGCCTGTAGTAGTTCTTCTGCTGATTCTTGCCCCCCTCAGAACGGCGATTCCGCTCATACTCCTTACGCTGCTGATGCTAATTCCGGCCATTGCGTACTCCTACCGGCTTGCATGCGAGGCTGCCTACGGGGGTGAATGTGCATGAGCAAGGATGTGAATATTGAAAGCATCAGGTTTCTCCATTCCGGTCCACTTGCGCCCATAAAGAGGTGGGGTGCAAAGTGGAGTCTGTGGGCCGTACACCTCGTCACGGCATGCTGCGGTGTTGAACTTGCTCACACATACGCGAGCGGCTACGATGCGGAGCGCTGGGGCTCGCTGAACTTCGGAATGATGAGGCAGACGAACCTGATAATCGTTGAAGGAGCAATTTCGAAGAAGATGGCGAGAGCTCTCCGCATTACCTGGGAGCAGATGCCCGAGCCGAAGTTCGTTATAGTGATGGGTGCGTGCGGTATTGAAGGTGGTTTGTTCTGGAACAGCTATCACATAGCCAGGCCATCTGAGATCGTGCCCGTTGATTACTACATTCCCGGATGTCCACCCACACCCGAAGCGCTGATAAGGGCAATCAGAGCACTTCAGAAGAAGATAGAGAAGGGTGAGGCAAAGACGACTGCGGAATACGCTGAGGTAAAGCTCGAAGATGTACTCGAAATCAAGGAGGTTAAGGAAAGAAAGCCACCCAAAGCGCCGCTAAAGCTCGCTCCAAAACCTGAGATAAAGATTGAGCCAAAGGAGGTTGACTGGGAGTTTGGCAACGAGCTCGTGTCCAGGCTGTCTGAAAAGCTCGGCGGGCTTGGAGAAGTCTTCATTACGGGCGTTAACAGGATATATATTAAAACTACGAAGGAGCGCTTTGTGAGAGTTGCCGAAATACTGAGTGAGGATTTCGACCACGTGAAGTCTGTCAACGTGATTGACCTGATTCACGAGAACAGGTTTGTTATTGAGTACACTGTTTCGAGCTACAGCGTTAAGGAGCTTATGTCTGTCCTCGTAACGATTTCAGCGGAAATACCCCGCGATAATCCAAAATTCCCGAGCCTGATAAACATATGGCCTTCTGCCGATTACCAGGAGAGGGAAATGTACGACTTCTTTGGTGTGTGGTTCGAGGGCAACCCGTGGATGGGCAACAAGTTCCTCATCGCTCCAGAGGTGGAAACGCCCCTCAGGAAGGACTTCAAGATACCTCAGCCGAACTATGTCCTCGGAGGTGAGTCATAAATGAGGGAAATATCCCTTAACGTTCCGGTTGAACCTCCTTTTGAAATGGAGAGTCTTTACCTGCCAGTTCCGCCGGGCCTCGTCGAGGAGACGTACAATAAGGATGAATTCGTGATATTCGTCGGCCCGCAGCACGGTGGAAGCGGGCACATGAGAATCATAGTCAGACTCAAGGGAGATGTGATCACCGAGGCAATTCCTGACCCAGGATACGTTCACAGAGGAATGGAGAAGCTCGCTGAGAACAGACTGTACATCCAGAACATTCCTCTGTTTGAAAGACCGGCTATCATGGACTGCGCGAACTTCAACCTCGGTTATGTAAGGGCAATTGAGCAAGCTTTGGACATTGAGGTGCCTGAGAGGGCGAGGTATATCAGGACAATTCTCGCCGAACTCTGCAGGATTGGTACTCATTTATACGATGCGGGAATCCTTGCGGTCTTCCTTGGCCATACGACGGGCTTCATGTGGCCCTTTGCCATGAGAGAGCTCATATGCGAGGCATTGATGAGAATCTGTGGAGCCCGTGTAACCGCGTCCTACATCATTCCTGGAGGAGTCAGGAATGACATTGACAGGGGAGTTCTGGAGTACATCCGCGAAGTAACTTTCTTCATCGAGAAGAAGGCAAGGGATTTTGAGAGGGTGTTCATTAAGAACCCCGTAACCATTGCGAGGATGAAGGATGTCGCGGTTATATCCAAGAAGGAAGCCATAAAATATGGCCTCGTTGGCCCGTTTCTGAGAGCGTCAGGCGTTGAGTACGATGTCAGGGCCGTGGAACCGTACGAGGCATACGATGAGCTGAGCTGGGATGTGGTTGTTGGAGATGACGGCGACTCCTACTCAAGATTCCTGGTTAGAGTTAATGAGATCACCCAGAGCATCAACATAATCAGACAGGCCGTGAGCGCACTCAGAAGCATGCCTGAAGGAAACGTGATAAGCGCTGACGTTTCGGGCAAGAAAAAGAAGGCTAAGGCCAAGGAGGGCGAAGAAGGTGAGGAAGGTAAAGAGGAAAAGAAAGGTCTGGACGACGTAAAGGGAGCATTCTTCAGACTTTACGGCAGACTTACCCTTCCATCTGGTGAGTACACAACGCTTACCGAAGCGGCAAGGGGAACGGTTCTGTACACCATTGTTAGCGATGGCCAGTCAACGATGCCCTACAGGCTCCGCCTGGTTACTCCTGGCTGGCTGTACCTCAAGGGCTTCATGGAATCGCTCAAGGGATGCAGGCTTGCTGATTTGCAGGCTGTGTACGGCAGTTTTGGTTACTTCCCGCCGGAGGCGGATAGGTGAGGTGGTGAAAGCATGAGCATAGGCTACAACGAGCTTTTGAACATGTTTAGGGAGAACATGGTTAGCATCCCCCTGCTGACGAAGAAGGTGGCCCTATTCCACTATGGGGGCAACGTGGTTTACCTGAACTCGCTTGCCGACGCGTTTGCCAACGTGCCCCTGTTAAACTTCATCGTGGCTTTGCTGTTCTGGAAACCCCTGTTTGCTGTACTCTTCATTCCAGGGCTTACAGCTATAATGCTGAGTCTGCTGTTCATCATATGGTTTGAGAGGAAGGTTACGGCGAGAGTCCAGTGGAGGTACGGCCCCGTTGAAGTTTCGAGGAACGTGGGCGGTATAATTCAGCCTCTCGCTGACGGTATGAGGTACTTCTTCCAGGAGGTTATTGTTCACAGAGAAGCACATCGCCCGTACTTCCTGCAGTTCCCTCTCATCTCTTTCCTGCCCGTCCTGCTGCCGATCCTCGTGATTCCTGCAGGAGCAATATATGCAATTAGAACGCCCTACGCAATACCCGCAGCCATAGGCCTGATTGCACTCGTTCCAATAATCATCGTTGCCATTGGCTGGGCGTCAAACAGCAAGTATGCGTACATAGGCTCAATGAGAGAGGTGTTCATGTACTTTGCCTACGAGATTGCACTGATAATTGCAGCCATGGCCATGGTTATTGCCTACGGCAGCTCGGATGCATTCGTGATTGTTGAGAAGCAGTCGCTTGTTCCCGGCATCGTCCTGAACCCCTTTGCCTGCCTTGCATTCTTCGTCGCAACAGTCATGGCAACTTCGAGGTTCCCCTTTGAGATTCCCGAGGCTGACCAGGAAGTCGTCTTTGGCCCATTCATAGAGTACACGGGCATTATCTTTGGAGTTGTCATGACTCTCGCCTACGAGAAGCTCTACCTTCTGAGCCTTCTGCTGAGCATTCTGTTCCTTGGTGGATGGAACGGGCCTCACATCGCATGTCTCGGTGACCTCTCGCCGGCACTATGGCTTTTCCTCAAGACAGTCGGGCTGATGATGATCTTCGTATTCTTCAGAACTTTCTACGGGAGGTACAGGCTTGATCAGGCAATAAGGATTGGCTGGAGCTCACTGCTTGCTCTGTCCCTCATATCTCTCCTCGTGGGGATAGGCATTGGCTTTGCGGGGTGGTTGTAAATGCCCGGAGTCTTCAGGATTGAAGTACCTTCTCCGGACTTTCCGAGCAGGGTCAGGCTTCACCTTGAGGCCTTTGGAATTGGGCTGAGAGAAGCGATAAAGCCGAGCAGGTTAACTGTTCAGTATCCCAGAGAGATCAGAAAGAGGCCTGACAATTTCAGAGGGATGCTGATATTCGAAATAGACAAGTGCATAAGCTGCTTCCAGTGCGCCTTTGTGTGTCCGGCGAACGCAATAGCAATGAAAAAGGGTCCGGACGGCAAGTACTATCCTTCAGTAAACTACGCGAAGTGCATATTCTGTCACTTCTGCGCCGACACGTGCCCGAAAGGCGCATGGAAGTCATCGAAATTCATGGATGTTGCTTTTCCAACTATTGAAGAGATGCTTCTCACAACAGAAAAGCTCCTCAGACCTCCGAGGGTCGAAAGGGACGACGAGCGTACTGTCGTTTACGAACTCAAGGACGGAAACCTTATTATGAAGAAACTCCCGCCGGAGGAGGACATAATAGGCGTGGAGAAAGATTAGTATGAGCGGGGAAGCCAAAGGGAAAAAGAAGGAGAAGCCACCCAAAATCATAGATGCGAAGTACTTTGGCAACCTGAAGGTAGCGGTGATTGATAAGGGTATCTGCAGCCACTGTTCGACATGTGCCACTGCATGTCCGGCGAAGGGAATAACCACTGAAGGTGTGATAGACTTCCCTAACTGGGAAGAGGATTGCACAGACTGCGGTTTCTGTATCAGAGTGTGTCCGAGGTGGGATTACAGACCTCTAAACGGCCTCGGCGAGTACATCGAGATTTTCGCAGCGAAGTCCAACAGGTTCTCCGGCCAGGATGGAGGAATGGTTACTGAAATTCTCGCGTCTGCAATGGAGATGGGCATCATAGAAGCTGCGGCAGTGGTGAGAAGGGACGAGGAATGGAAGCCTGCAGCTTTCGTTGCTAAAAGCGTGGAGGAGCTTGTGCAGGCGAGTGGGACGAAGTATAGCTATGCAGACGTGCTTCCCGCCCTGAGGAAAGCAGGGAAGGTTAGCGCGGCCATCGTTGGTACTCCGTGCATGGTGAGCGGTGCGAGAAAGCTCCAGCAGAACTTTGCAAAGTACAGAAACAATATCAGGCTGGTAGTCGGCCTCTTCTGCACGGAGAACTTCTACTACGAGGACCTGAGGAGGTTCCTGGAGTCCAAAGGTATCGACATCTCCAGGGTTGAGAAGATGGACATAAAGAAGGGTAAGTTTATCGTATCACCACAGGGCGTTAGTTTTCCCGTAAAGGAAATGGACGAAATCGTACCTTCGGGATGTAAGGTCTGCCAGGACTTCGCAGCGGTTGAGAGTGACGTGAGCATCGGCAGCGTTGGGGCGAGTGATGGATTCTCAGCAGTAATCGTGAGGAGTGAAGTGGCAAAGCAGATTGTTGATTACATCAGGGAGAAGGGCTACGCCACCTTCGAAGATGCCAAGGTTGAACTGATTGAGAAGCTCGTGAACTTCAAGATTAAGATACACCCGTACCCCTGAGTTTTTTGTACCGGGACACAGCTTCTCTGAACTTCTTTTCACACTCTCTTACAGTTTTCCCCTCGTAAATGATGTCCTCATCTATTCCCTCGATCTTGCCCAGCAGCCTGTCGGATTCGACATCGGCAACGAGAGAGCCGTAAAAGCCGTCATAGTAGAAAACCTTTTTCCTGTCTTTCCTTGCATCTATGAAATCCGCTAGCCTTTTATTTTCCTCTCTTTCTAACTCTCTTATCGCACTCTCTAAGGGAACTTTATCCTCCTTTTCTGCCTCTCTCAGCTTTTTAACCAGGCCAGAACCTCTTGCCCGCTCGAATGGTATCATTCTCACCCTGAATCCGTAACCTCTACTCCGCAACCACTTTTCCACGGCTTTACAAACAACTTCATCTGAGAATTGCTCATCAACCACTATTACCCACTCCGGCAGCTCGTCTTCCTTCCCACCATCTATTTCCAGCTGCTTTTTGCTCATTACAGTCCATGTCCAGTTCAAACGGCAGCGCTCGTTCAGATCATCCTGATAGACGTCAACCGACCACGCATCCTCTCCCGGAGCCACCTCTTCGGGATAGTAAATGTCGAGGGTTTCATACCCCTCCTCCCAGAGCTCATTCAGCGCCCTTCTCATCTTCTTAGAGGTCATGAATCGCTCAATTGATTCAATGGGATTTACAGCACCTTTGAGGTGTCTTAAATTCCAGATAAACCAGATTTCAGCTTTCGGCCTTTCATACAGCCTTTCCCCGTACCACTCCCTGAGATCCTCCAGGAACTTTTCGCAGGAGTGTCTTTCGTTTCGCTCCCTGATGTACTTCTGATAGAGGTCGTGGTACATGAAGACGAGCTTTTCCAGATTTAAGCTATTCAAAAGATTCCTTGCTTCTTCCAGGGTGTCAGTTATTCCCAGGAGTATGCCCCTGCATACCACGATGTAAACACTTAAAACACTCTTTGAGCAGTTGCTGCAGAATAGCTCTTCCTTCACGATCTCAATCTCCTCCGCATGGCCAACGCAATCTCCCACGCAGAATGATTCCAGCATGTTCTCAAATGCCTTGGTCTGGACGGAGCGGATCTTTTCTCCACATACCGGGCATGTGTACGGCCTGTCAAGGTAGATTGTATCGTACATTCCCATCTCACGGCCTCCTGATGCCAGATAATCCCGTTAAATCTCCGTTCTTTTTAACGTTTTTGTCCTAATGTGCTTTTCTGGACTCATTCCCCCGCTTCAAACAAATGAAATACGATGAAATGCGGGCTTACACACTCTCTCGTAGCACGGGGAGTGCTAACGACGAGAAACTCAAAGCTTCTTCAACCCTCTGATTTTTTCAACGAATTCAGTTAAAATTCTGACGAACCTGTCGTCCTCACTCGCATCAACCCAGTCGAATTTTATCCTTTCCTCCTCAACGCCCACACTTTTGAGGATTTTCCTGAGCAACAGGTATCTTCCATAGGCTTTGTAGTTGCCAACCTTAAAGTGACATCCACCGGGACGACAGCCGAGTACCAGCACTCCGTCGGCTCCGCACTTAAAGGCCTTCATAATAAACTCAGGTTCGATCCTTCCGGTACAGGGAACCCTTATTATTCGCACGTTCTCCGGATATTCCTTTCTTGCTCCACCGGCCCTGTCTGCAGCTTCGTAACTGCAGTGGTAACAGCAAAATGCAATAATTACTGGTTCGCACATCCGGTAATCCCCTCTATTTCGGCAAAGATCTGTTCGGTTGTGTAATGTCTTGCTTTGATTGCCCCCACCGGACAGGCCGGTACGCAAATGCCACACCCTTTGCAGAAGGTCTCATCGATCACGCACACGCCCCTTTCTTCATCGTATGAGATCGCTCTATACGGACACAGTGCGATGCAGAGCTTACAGCCTGAGCACCTCTCCCCGTCAATAGTACACGCTGTTGGCTCTATTAAGAGTTTTTCTCCATGACGAAGTTTTGATAGAATCCTGCCAGCAGCCGCCATTGCTTGTTGAACACTCTCTTCTACGCTGCACGGCCCTAAAACTCCACCTGCCGCCAGTACACCTGAAGATACCTCCACAGGCGACGTTATCAGGTCTGTAACTTCAAGGAAGCCGAATTCATTCAGGCTGAGGTCAAACACTTCTGCAATTTTTTTGACCTCTGGAGAGGGAGCTATACCGCACATCAGAATAGCCATATCCACGCTCAACTTCTGGTTCCCTCTCTCTCCCGTGTATTCTATGGTTACTTTTCCATTGGCGTTATTCACGCTAACCTTGCTTCCAGGCAACCTTCTGTGGAATCTTGCTATCCTGGATATCTCATCGTAAAGTTTCCAGTGCAGGGGGCTGGGCAGAACAAGGTCGATGTAAATGTGGTGAATTGCACAGTCTGGCAATCGTTCGTGAATTATGTGCGAGTACTTCAGGGCAACGGAACAGCAAATTTTGGAGCAGTAGCCCAGTTCTTCCCTACTAACACAGTGGATTATCGCTACGGATTTCGGTTCCTGTCCATCGGGCAGCAAAATTTTGCCGCCTGTGGGGCCATCTCTGGCGAGCACCCTCTCGAATTTTGGGGAAGTATATATCCGGGCTTCATCACGGGCAGGATATACCGAAAATCCCTGTGCAAGTATTACTGCTCCACACTTTAAACTTATTTCCCGGGCATTATCCTCAAAGTTTATAGCTTCAAAGGCACACGACTCGATACACTTTTGACACCCTCTCGTGTAGAGGCAATTTTCCCGGTCAATAACAGGCACGTTCGGCAGCACTCCGGGATACGGCAGGTATATTGCTCCTCTCTCCTTCATTCCATACTCATAGTCATTTGCCACTCTTACCGGACACGCTTCTGTGCACATACCGCAGCCCACGCATTTATCCGCATCCACATACCTCGGTTTCTGGAGAACCCTTAACAGAAAGTTTCCCAAGCCACCCTTGGCTTCCAGAACTTCTGCATTGGTGAATACTTCAACGTTAGACCTTCCAAGAACTTCCTGAATTAATGGAGCCATTAGACACTGTGCACAGGTGAGGTTTGGGGACAGAAGTTCGTAGGTAATCGTTCTTCCACCGATGTGCGGGTTTCTCTCAATAAGGTAAATCGTTCTACGCGTGTCCTCACTCAGGGTGAGCGCTGCAAGAATACCAGCCACACCCGCGCCAACTATTGCGACATCTAAGTTAGCGTCTATGTACTTCTCCTCCAGGGGTTCGTGATACTCGACTCTGTTCAGCGCACCCTTCATCAGGTGTATTGCTTTATCTGTTGCCAGATCCGGGTTCTTACTCACCCAGGCGCACTGCTCACGTAAGTTTACGACATGAGTTAAAAAGGGATTAATTTTCGCCTTTTTGGCTACCTCCTGCAGTGTACTTTCTATCCTCTTTGGGGTGCACGCTCCAAAGACAACGTGTGTGAATCCTGAAATTTCTTCTGGCAAGCTGTTCAGGACTTCCGGTATGCATAGCATTGGAACTGTGACAACCCCTTCTACTTCTGCGCTTATAGCTTTAGCAACCCTGTTGAGGTCTATTTTTTTGCTGATTTCACCTCCACACTCACATAAATAGACTAATTTGCGCTTTTTAACCATTTTTTATCCCTTATTTTTTTGAAGTTAAAGTACTGTATATTTTCTCTGTTAGTTTGTAAGTTTTTATCTCCTCCTTTCTCATATCATCGAGCTCATCTTTTATCCTCTTTACATGTTCACGTATAATCTCAAAAACTTTATCTTTTCCGAGCTCATCTACCAGCTCAAGCGAACCCATTATAACTGCGAGGGGGTTTCTCAGTCTGTCTGCCGAGGACTCAAACTGTTTGAGGTTGGCTGCAAGCTGCTCAATGGCCTTTTCTCTATCCTTCTCAACCTCGTACGCACTCAGCGCAAAGGCTATGTTACTTGAAAGCTTCTGAAGGAGCTCTATCTCATCTTCGCTGAAGTCCGAACTTGAGTGAATTGTAATAACACCATGGAGCACGTCGTGTATGAGAGGAATCGATAAAACATACTTGTGCGGTTTGTCCGTGCAGTGCCTGCAGAGCTTGTCATCCATCTTTAGCTTCATTATCTGCCCATCCAGGGCCTTTGAGATGGATGGGCAGTACTTAATCGCCCTGTTCATGGAATCTATGTCGATACCCTTCGATCTTACAGGTTTCAGCTCTTCTTTCCTGCTTCCGAGAGAAGTGAAGACCGCATCATAAATCAGTGAAAGCTTCTCGCAGACGGCTTTAAGCACGATTTCTGGATTCCTCTCCCTTGCAACGAGCTCGTTTATTTCTGATAAGACTTTAAGCAGGTTGTTAAGCTTTTCTCTATCCTTCTCAACCTCGTACGCACTCAGCGCAAAGGCTATGTTACTTGAAAGCTTCTGAAGGAGCTCTATCTCATCTTCGCTGAAGTCCGAACTTGAGTGAATTGTAATAACACCATGGAGCACGTCGTGTATGAGAGGAATCGATAAAACATACTTGTGCGGTTTGTCCGTGCAGTGCCTGCAGAGCTTGTCATCCATCTTTAGCTTCATTATCTGCCCATCCAGGGCCTTTGAGATGGATGGGCAGTACTTAATCGCCCTGTTCATGGAATCTATGTCGATACCCTTCGATCTTACAGGTTTCAGCTCTTCTTTCCTGCTTCCGAGAGAAGTGAAGACCGCATCATAAATCAGTGAAAGCTTCTCGCAGACGGCTTTAAGCACGATTTCTGGATTCCTCTCCCTTGCAACGAGCTCGTTTATTTCTGATAAGACTTTAAGCAGGTTGTTAAGCTCGTATACGTGTTTAATTGCATCGTTAATCCTCTCACCAATCTCAGCAAAAACACCAGTAAGCTTTGAAACGTCAATCATCTTCGAAAGGTCTCCATCCCGTATGGCTGTGCACAGGTCCTGTATCTCATGCAGGGTAATATTAATTTGCTTTATAGCTTGATTTATATTATTTGTAATTTCTGCGTAAATTCCCGGCATGTCCCATTCAACTTCGCTGAACTTACCCTCTGCAATCTGCTTAACAGCATCTGAAGTGTTTCTCAAGCCAAGCTCCAGCGCTATTGACATCTCGTTAATCCTCTCACCAATCTCAGCAAAAACACCAGTAAGCTTTGAAACGTCAATCATCTTCGAAAGGTCTCCATCCCGTATGGCTGTGCACAGGTCCTGTATCTCATGCAGGGTAATATTAATTTGCTTTATAGCTTGATTTATATTATTTGTAATTTCTGCGTAAATTCCCGGCATGTCCCATTCAACTTCGCTGAACTTACCCTCTGCAATCTGCTTAACAGCATCTGAAATATTCCTCAAACCGAGTTCCAGCACTATGTTCAACACGTTCAGCGTTTCTCCTATCTCTCGGAAGTCTTCGTGGAGTTCTGAAGTCCGGAGTGTCTTTGAGAAGTCACCCCTGATTAGCGAGGATATCATGTCCATTGTTCTGGTTACGGATTCTTTTACCTCAGTGAAGTCCTCAAGTACCTCTATGACTCCCCATAACTTTCCATTTGAAGCAATTGGTGCATGATAAGCGCGTAGATATCGAGTCTCGCCGGATGGTAGAGTAACTTCAACGTATAATTTATCATCCATACAGGCATCTGTCTTCTCTTTGTACAGGTTCAGGGGGCAGCCCGGCGTTTGGCAGCGGTTGGAGTTAAATACCTCGTAGCACTTTCTCCCTATGAGCTCTTCAACACTGAGTTTCGTCAGCCTGGCACACCCTTTACTTGCAAAAACTATCTCACCTTCAGGTGTGACCACGTAGATGGGGACGAATACGTTTTCAATTCCTAAAGCGATCTTATCCGGTTCAATGCTTCCGGAATGATTGGGAAGAGTGTTCAACTTTGACATTGTTCTGAGTTTAACCAATGAAACTTAAAAACATTAATGGTTTATATTCTTATTCGTGCCCTCCAAATGTTGCCGGTTTTCACGCATTCAAGTATGGTTTTTCCGGTCTTGGCTGCCCATATTTTCAAATCCCTTTCGAAAGTTGGACAGTCTGCCATCACTTTGATTGTGGTCCCTGGTGGAAGTTTGGTAACTCTTGCGTGAATCTTTAGAATCGGTTGCGGGCACTTCAGCCCCCTCAGATCCATCTCTTCCTCTGCCACGCGTTCACCCCGCTTTGATTTATTATGGTAATAGTATCTACTATCATCATATTTAAGAATGTTGTTATGAGTTATTAACCGTATGATCATGGATCAGGTTCTGTAACTGTTCTTCAAGACAGTTCCGCTCAACTTTCCGCCGTGTTACATCAAAAAGCGTAATCTCCCCCAAGTTATTGCCTCCCACGGTTCAGTCTTTGCGATTTTTAAGGTAAGTCCTGCGGGGTTCTGGAGATGGTTTCGGAGGGGTGTAATCTTCCATTATCACGAAATCAAGACTACCTGCATGATTTCCACACTTTCCTTGCAGTTTCCGTTAATAGCCTTCCTGCATTCAGCCTCTTCTGTCTCTTCGAGCCTTGCATACGGCATCAGAGTTTTGCCCTTCTTGCAGACAGGCCTTAAACTTCTGATAAAAAAAGCTGGTTAGTGCCAACGCTGAAAACATCGTTTACATTGATTGCGATGCCTTCCCGGATTTCGTCAGCCTGAGGGAAGTTATAAACAGCTACCTGGAAGCTACAAGGTCTGAAGAGACGAAGTACCTTTTTCTCGATGAAGTTACGAACATAGCTGAGTGGTGGAAGGCTGTAAAGTACCTGATCGACGTCGGAAAACTTTCTGATAGAGCTTTCGGGTGAAAGGGTTACTATTTGAACTCTGAGACGGATGCCTTTACGAGTTAGGCGAAGGATTAGCTATTCGAATTGCAAAGTGTGTAAAGCAAAGGGAAATGCAAGTGATTGCATTTTTAACAAAAAAATCCTAACAGATTCGTGACTTATTTCTTCGAATAAAGATAGAAAATCGCTTGTTTTTCTCAAAGAAAGGCCAAAGAAGTATAATAATGCTGCAAGTATTTTAAGTTCCACATCTTTCCTGTTCCTTCGAAAGACTTTTGTAGACTTGACGTAATCTACCAACTGGCTTAGCGCAGGCTGCATAAGTTGTATCTTAGTTATTTATTTTTTGTTATTTTGACACTGCCGTATGAGTGAAGTCATAATAAAACTTAGTTGTATGACAGATTACTTCAAAAGTTGACAGTGGCTTTTTTTAAGATTTCCTGCAACTCGAACGCAGTCTTCAGGTTTTATCTTTAACGAGACAAAAGCCGGCTAAAAACTTATTTAAATTTCCAGCAGAACTATGGTTGATGATCAAAGAGAGTTATCAAAAAGCCATTGATGAATTCGTTAGAAGAGTCAGAAAGTACGGAGATAAGATAGAGAGTATTATCCTCTTTGGCTCGGTTGCAAGAGGTGAAGCGAGAGAGGATTCGGATATTGACATACTGATAATCTCTAAAGGAGATTCATTCGATATGCAGAAACGGATATCCGAAGTTGTTGTTGAGATTCTGCTAAATACGGGTATATACATATCTGCAAAGGTTATATCTACCGAAGAATATAATTTAATGAGAAATATAAACTCTTCATTCTTCAGAAACATATCGAAAGAGGGGATTGTAATTGGATGAAGTTTATCTCCTCCTCGAAAAAGCTGAATTAAAACTCAACTCAGCTAAAATACTGTTTGAGAACAGAATCTACGATGATGCAATAAGCAGGGCATACTATTGTATGTACTACGCCGCAAAGGCATTGCTATGCATGAAGGATAAACATCCAAGAACTCATAGAGGCTTGCTATCTCAGTTTGGGCTGGAATTTGTGAAGAAAGGAATAATAGATGAGTACTATGCAAGGGCAATTACGGTGGCTCAGGAGAGGCGTGAGAGAGCTGACTACGACATATACTATTGCCCATCCAGAGAAGAAGCAGAAGCAATAATCGAAGATGCAGAAAGATTTTTGGAGAGGATAAAGAAGGCAGTAGAGGAACTGAAGAAGTGAGCGTTCTTTTATATGGGATACTGCCTCTTTACCGGAAAGTTTGGCGTTCTGGAATTTTCATCCTTCATCAGCACCAATGAACTGCTGTAGACTTAGCTTTAAAATTAAAAGATCCTCAATATGCATTCAGAATGATGTCATTGTGGTATGTTGCGTTAGAATGCTTACAGGCTGTCGGAATTAACTCATGAACGGATTTTCCAGGATTGCTGAGGGTACGTGATAGGAGAAATCTGTTGGACTTATGGGCAAAAAATCAATCAGAACTCCACAGTTTTCACGACGTTCACTCTTTCAATGACTCCTCAATCTACCTCGACTTCCAGCACTGCATAGAAATCTCCTCCAGATTTTAGCTGGCTTGCAGCCCCCCTTGCAGCTTTTTCGCACCAGTTATGTGTAAGAGTTTTTGCTGACGCCAGTGTTCCATATCCGTGGCATCCCATGAATCCGACAACACCACGTTTCTAAATCTGGGAGAGGAGGAGACAATTGTCCCAAAGCTTTCAAAAAGTTAACAGAGTCGATATCTCTTTTGCAAAGGATCGAGAAATTCTTGAATGGTAGGTTTAAGATTTTAAGTTGTCCGTCAGAAAACACCGGTCATGCAAAGACTCAAACTTCTGCTCATGCTGATACTCGCGATACTGTCAATTTCATCTGCTGCCATTTTGGTTGTTTTAGCCGGATCACCTGGCTCTGTTACGGCATTCTGGAGGCTTGTTTTATCAATACCTGTATTTCTCGCAGTAAACCGCTCAATAAACATTCCAAAGGACGTGAGGGTGCTCTTCTTCCCAACAACAGCAGGGATAGCTTTGGGCATTCATTTCGTCTCGTGGATGGAGTCATTGTTCCATGCATCGGTTGCTGTTAGTACGACCATTGTGTGCACTCATGCACTTTTCTCAGCCATTTTCTCGGCAGCCCTTGGCGAAACACCCCGACCGAATCAGATTCTTGGAGTAATTATAGCGATCGTAGGCGTTTACTACCTGAGTGGCGCTGACCCATCTTCAGAACCGATAGGAGTAGTTCTTGCCCTGATCGGAGCGGTTTCCGGTGGTGTTTACTTCACAACTGGCAGGTTTGCAAGAAAAAAGATTGATTTCAGTGCCTACATACTCCTGACATATGCATCGGCTGCGATTGTAGCACTGCTCGTTTCCCTCCTCCGCGGCCACCCTCTCTTCGGTTATAGTGCCGAAACCTGGGTGTACTTTCTCCTCCTTGCAATCATTCCCATGACGCTTGGACACACGCTTATAAATTACATCTTGAGGTACATGAAGGTCGTTCCGATTACCGCAAGCGTAATTGGTGAGTCTGTGGGAGCGACGATTCTCGCATACTTGGTTCTCCATCAATCGCTGCAACCTCAAGCTTACCTCTACATGTTCGTAGTACTGCTCGGCATAGTTCTGGCAATCAGGGGGAGATGATTGGTTATTTTCTCCATTGGGGTCGTTTAATCCTTCACTTCCTTATCCTCACCACGGCTGCTCCAACCCTTACTATCTCAGAAGGAGAAATCGAAAGCAGATGTCTTTCATCCCCTCCACCACCATAAACCCTCTCGTTCTTGAGAACCCTCTCGTCAATAAACACTCTGCAGTCATGTCCCACTGGCGGAACGCCACCGGCTGGAAACCCTGTCAACTGCAAGACTTCCTCTCTTCTCGCAATTCTTACATTTTTTCCAATCAGCTTTTCGACCCTTTTTAAATCCACCGATGAAGAACCGTCAACAATTGCAACTACAGCTTCACCTTCCGCAACAAGAACAACAGACTTTATTATCTCCCTTTTACTGCAGCTCAACTCTTTTGCAGCCTCGTTGACTGTTGAAGCTTTGCCAACTTCTATAATTTCCGCATCAATACATTCTTCCTTGATATATCTCCTAAGCCACTCCACTCCCTTCATTTTATCCATCTTGGGAGGTTCTGATAAAAGTGTGTCGAAAAGTAGCCAAGTTCTCTGAAACAAGAGGCTCCGCTCATGAGAGCAGCTCAGTGAGGCTGGAAGTAATCGCATCCCAGTACCTTTTGTTTATTATACAGCCCGGATCTGGAGCCTGGAGGTCTCCATAGTATCCAAAAGCCCTGGCTCTGCATCCTCCGCAAATGTTAACGTATTTGCATGTTCCACAACCCACAAAGCTCTTTCTGTCCCTTATTTTTTTGAAGACCTCTGAGTTGTGCCAGACCTCCAGAAGGTCATCATGTTTTATATTCCCCACCACCACCGGAATGAAAACACATGGGGTGATATCACCATTGGGCTGCAACGCACAGTAGAGCCTGCCGGTTCCACAACCACCAACGAACTCTGCCAAAAAACCCAAATCGCTGTCTCTCTGTCCAAACGTGTCAAAGTGCGTAAGGCTAACCGCAGAAAACTGAGTGCACACCCTGCTGTACTGCGGAGCTGTAGATAGTAAGGAGATCTCTCTTCAAGGTCTCAGACGCCATTTTTGTAAGCAAATTTCTCTCTCATCTGGAGACAAATCGAGGTCTATTATCTCCTTACCCCTTCCAGTAGGGATGAAGTTGTAGTGCATAAAGATCTTAGCACCCAGCCTCTCGGCCAGATCCACGATTTCAAAAACCTCTTTTAAGTTATGCTTCGTCACCGTTGTGGCAATTCCGACAGTAATGCCAGATTCAACAGCATTTTTTATCCCCTGAATAGTTCTCTCAAAGCTCTTCCTCCCCCTGAAAGAATCGTGAGTTTCTGGATTGGCGCCATCCAGAGATATCTGGATGAACAGACAGTTTAAATCAACAAGTTTTCTTACATTTTCTCTGGTAAGCAGTGTGCCATTGGTTGCAAGTGAGAAGGCCATATCATTATCTCTTATCCTGTCTGCGACTTCAAAGAAGTCCTTCCTCACCAGAGGTTCTCCACCGGACATTGCGACATACGCAACACCAGCATCGCCCATCTTGTCAACGGCTTTTAGAGCTTCGGCAGTGGTCAGCTCATCTGGCGTGGGTTTAGAGGCGTTCTGGTAGCAATGTTTGCATCTCAAGTTACAGGCATTTGTGAAGTTCCAGACGATAAGGAATGGTGCGTAGGCTGTAAAGGGTTTTTGCGGGCCATACTTTGCTATCCCCTCTAATACAGACGAGAGTCCTCTTCTCCACATCGGGTCTTTGAGATTATGCATAACAATGTCCTTTTCGATATCGAGCTTGGACAGTATGCTATCCAGAATTGCCTTAACCAGTCTGTAGGCGATGTTGCACCTCCAGCAAAACTTCACTTCCTCGCCAGCGTATTTCCTCAATGCCAACTCTATCCTCCTTCCGCAGCTGCATCTTGAAGCGCAAAATTTGAGTATTGTCTTCGAAATTGGATTACCCAGCCATTTCTCTATCAGGTGCCCCATACTCTCTGCTTTATCGCGGGAGGAGGGTTGGTATCCCGATCCAAAATCCACGTATTTTTGCATAGAGACACCAAAGTTCATTATTATTCTCGATATTTACACCTTTTTGTTGTGGTGTTCCATCAACTCACAATCCAATCTCAATCACACCCTCCATATCAAAAACAAACAACTTCTCTACCTTCTAACGGGACATTACCAATTTACTCTAAATTGTAAGTAGAACAATAATGGACAGTAAAGTCACTCAACAGTCACGCTCTTCGCCAGATTTCTCGGCTTATCTATCTCGCAGCCCCTTTTCTTCGCCGTGTAGTATGCGAGCAACTGCAGGGCGGCTAACCGAACACCAAAATCTCTTATCTATTAAGCATGGGCTAAGTACCATACGAAAAAATCATATAATGCAAATCTGCTCAAAAAATGTAATGATGAAAGCCTTAATCCTTTCTGGCGGCCACGGAACTCGCTTACGCCCTCTGACATATTCTCAGCAAAAACAGCTTATCCCAGTTGCAAACAAACCCGTCCTATTTTATGCGATTGAAGATGTAATCGAAGCAGGAGTGAAAGAGATAGGAATAATACTTGGGCCCAATAAGGAGCAGGTTATTGAAACCGTCAACTCGGTAGACTGGGATGTTGAAATAGAGTTCATCTACCAAGGTGAACCTAAGGGCTTGGCCCATGCAATCTTAGTGGCAGAGGATTTTCTTAGCGATGATAGTTTTGTAATGTACTTAGGCGATAACATACTCAGGGATGGGATTGTTGAACATGCAAAGAAGTTTCAAAAACTCAATCCGGACTCTTTAATCCTCCTTACGGAGGTTGAGAATCCTCAGCAGTTTGGTGTTGCAGAACTCGATGATGAGGGTAGGGTGAAAAGACTGATCGAGAAACCCCGTATCCCACCATCCAACTATGCTTTGGTCGGTATCTACTTCTTCAAACCTGTGATAATCGAAGCGTGCAAGAGCATTAAGCCGTCATGGCGTAATGAACTTGAAATTACAGATGCAATTCAATGGCTGGTTGAAAATGGCTACAGGGTCGAAGCATCCATCGTAAAAGGATGGTGGAAGGATACTGGTAAGCCAGAAGACATACTCGAAGCAAATAGGCTCGTTCTGGATGATATCCAGCCGAGAAATGAAGGCACAGTAGATGAATCATCTAAAATCATGGGAAGAGTTGTCATCGAGACTGGAACAGAAATAAGGAATTCGGTGATTAAGGGACCATGCATTATTGGTAAGAACTGTGTTATATCCAACTCATACATTGGCCCATACACATCAATAGGCAACAACTGTGAAATCGTGGAAACAGAGATTGAAGATAGCGTTGTGATGGAGGGAAGTAAGGTGACCAAAGCAGGTAAGATCGTTGAGAGTCTGATAGGCAGGGGCGTTAGAATCAGGGAAAACGATTTGAAACCGAGAGGGTACAGATTTGTGGTTGGAGACAATTCAGAGGTAGTGCTGTGATGAATATGAAACTCCTTGTCACTGGCGGCCTGGGCTTCATTGGCAGCAATTTCATCCGATACATTCTTAGTAACTATTCTGACGTAGAAGTGATCAACGTTGATGCTTTAAAATACGGATCTAACCCCAACAACCTGAAAGATGTAGAAAACGACGACAGATACACTTTCGTAAAGGGAGACATCTCAGATTATGATCTAATATCAAACCTAATCAAGAACGTCTATGCTATCGTGAACTTCGCCGCAGAGACCCATGTCGACAGAAGCATATCAAATCCATACTCATTCCTTCAAAGCAACGTTGTAGGAGTTTTCACGATTCTCGAGGCCATGAGAAAATGCAATCCCAACGCCAAGCTCGTCCATATATCCACGGATGAAGTCTACGGCGACATCCTGCAGGGCTCCTTTAAAGAAGACGATACGTTAAGACCCTCTTCACCTTATTCAGCAAGCAAAGCAGCAGCAGACATGTTCGTTCTATCCTACGCAAGAACCTACGGCTTGCATGCGATGATTACGAGGTGTACAAACAACTACGGAGCTTACCAATTTCCAGAAAAGCTCATACCCAAGACAATAATCAGGGCGGCAATGAACATGAAGATCCCCATCTACGGCACCGGCAAGAACGTCAGAGACTGGATATACGTTCTGGATCACTGCGAAGCCATCAATACAGTCATGCAAAAGGGAAAGAAGGGCGAAATTTATAACATATCCAGCGGAGAGGAGAAGACGAACCTCGAAGTCGTAACCAGAATCCTCAGCATCATGGGCAAAGACGAAGACCTGATAGAATTCGTCGAAGACAGACCGGGACATGACATCAGATACAGCCTCGACTCTTCCAAGATAAGAAACGAACTCGGCTGGAAACCAAAACACAGCTTCGAAGAAGGGATAAAGGAAACTGTAAACTGGTATTTAGAAAACGAATGGTGGTGGAAGCCTTTAGCCGACGAAAGAGTTCTTCACCCCACACCATGGAAGTTGAAGTGGTAGCATGAGGATCTTCATCACAGGTGGAAGTGGTCTGCTCGGCCACAGAATCGCCGAAATTGCCCTTGAGAAGGGTTACGAGGTTTACTCTGGCTACTGCCACAACCACCCTTCTGCTGGCAAACCCGTAAAAATAGACCTCTCCAACCCGGTATCGATCTTTGAAACAATAAAGGATGCTAAGCCCGACGTCATAATGCACACCGCAGCCCTAACGAATGTAGATAAATGTGAGAAGGAGAAAGAGCTCGCGTTCAGGATCAACGTTGAAGGCACAAAAGCAATAGCCGAAGCGGTGAGAAAACTCAACTCGTTCCTAATTTACGTCTCAACGGACTACGTCTTCGATGGCAGGAAAGGAATGTACAGAGAAGAAGACGAAACAAACCCAGTAAACTACTACGGCCACACGAAACTTCTCGGCGAACAGTACTGCAAAGACTTCTGTATAGCAAGAACATGCGTCATCTACGGAGCGAAGCCTGCAAGCGGCAAGGTCAACTTCGTTCTCTGGCTCATCGACAAGCTGAGGAACGGAGAAAAAGTCAGAATAGTAACAGATCAGTACATAACTCCCACCTTAAACACGAATCTTGCGAAGATGATGCTCGAGATTGCTGAGAAAGGTCTTAAGGGCGTATTTCACCTGGCAGGAGCTACGCGAGTTTCGAGATTTGAATTTGCCGAAACACTTGCCGATGTGTTTGGACTCGATAAAACTCTTATAACGCCATCCAAGATGGAAGAGATAAACTGGGTTGCTGTAAGGCCAAAAGATTCATCCCTCGATACCTCAAAGGCCGTAAAACTGTTGGACGAGAAACCCTATGCGCTTGAGAAGGCTTTGAAGGTGTTAAAAGAAGAAATGTCTTAGGTGGTAAAAATGCCAAAGATCATCGAAGTAATATATGAGAACGGAGTGTTCAAACCGCTTGAGAAAGTTGATCTGAAGGAGAAGACAAGAATTAAAATTACGATTGGCGAAGGAAGGAGAGAAGTTATTGAATCCTACAGGGGCGTTTTTGGAAGAGCAGACACTGAAGAGTTAAGAGAATTCGAAGAGGAGGCGCAGGTACAGTGGTAATGGTAGACACGAATGTTTTTACAATTTTCTATTTGAAACAAAACTAACTGATAAAGCAAGCAAAATCTTTGAGCTTGAGGACCAGCTTTTTACAATCTCCGATAGAGGATACGAGCCATTTATGGAATAACTAACGAAGTTCTTTAATTTGCTGGATGATTTTTACATTACAGTATTAAGGGATTACCAGAACGTCACCAAAATCTGGGAACTGATGAGGAACTGTAAGCTACTTCCAAACGATGCCTTAATTGCTGCCACATGCAAGCACTATAGAATAAGGAAAATAGCTACGTTCGATGGAGATTTTAAAAGGGTTGAGTTTCTGGAAGTAGTGGAGGTTGAATAATGCTTCCTGTAGTCATCAAGCCTTTGAAGAGGTTTCAGGGGGGTTGAGGTACTTTTCATAAACGTTTTTAAGGTTTAAGAGAGAGGAATAATTATGATCTCAATAAGACAAGAAGTTCGTGAAGAGATTGTGAAGAGGCTTCTCAACGAGCTCGAATATTACGAAGCTGTTATTGCCAAATTTGAGAAAAAATACAAATGTTCTTTGGATGAGCTGGAAAAGAAAATCGAAAGAGAAGGTGTGCCTATTGATAACCATGAAATTTGGGAAGACAGCATAGAGTGGAGAAATGCTGTTGAGGAAGTGGAAAAACTAAAAAAGCTCATAGAGGAGCTGAAATGACTGAAATCCTTAAAGAAGTTGCAAAGAGATTGCTGGATTACGATTTCGTGTTAAAAGTGGAATTTTTGGGAACGAAGGTCAGGGCCTATTTGGTTCATGGATACGTTCTCGATACATATTACAATCAAACGCTTGGAAAATACAGCTATACGCTGATAAAAGATAACAAAAGAATAATCGGATGGGATAATGCACCCCATCACATATCCGTAGATACGTATCCAGACCACTTTCACGATGTTGACGGGAAAATTAAGCCATCGTATTTATCTGGAAATCCCTTGAAAGATTTGGATAAGGTTTTGAATGCTATTGAAAACATAATAAAGAGGTGAACTCATGCTTCCCGGAATCGTTGTAAAACCCTTAAAGAGGTTCGCCGACGAAAGAGGTTTCTTCACCGAGATAATGCGTAAGGACTGGGAAATATTTGAGGATGAAATAGTTCAGGCTAACCTATCCATCACATACCCCGGAATCGTTAGAGCGTGGCACAAACACGAAAGGGGGCAAGTTGACTACTTCGTCTGCGTGAAAGGGGCAATCAAGATATGTGCTTACGATGACGAAACTCAAGAGCTGAACGAAATCGTTTCGACAGGCGAGAATCCCCAGATTGTTAGAGTTCCCGGCCACTACTGGCACGGGTTTAAAGCTGTTGGGAACGAACCAGCAATGCTCGTTTACTTTGTTAACAAACTCTACGACTACGAAAATCCAGATGAAGTTAGAAGACCTTGGAACGACCCCACGGTTGTGCCTAAAGTTATAAATGGCAGAGAAGATGATCCGAGGTGTGGCAAGCCGTGGGACTGGTTCTACCCACCGCATAAGTAGGGGCTTCAAGGTTTTGGTCATAGAGTTTATAAAGCCATAACAACACGTGTGGACGTGGGCGATACAGTAGGAGACTCACTGAGAAGAGTGGCAAAAGGTGCGGCTATATTTTTCATCGGCTCGATAGTAGGCTTATTTATTGCATTTATTGGAAGAATTATTGTAGTAAGATATGTTTCTCCTTCTCAGTTTGGGGTTCTCTCTCTTTCGCTGGTCGTATTCACCATACTGTGCACTATTGCAAGCATGGGTTTGCCTGAGGGGCTAACAAGGCAGGCATCTTACTTTCTTGGGAAAAAAGACCTCGAGAAGGTAAAAGCCGTATTCGGAGCAGGGATTTATCTGTCCACTATATCGGGCCTTCTTGCGGCCGCCGGTCTTTTTGCTTTATCAGACGTACTTGCAGAATTCTTTGGAATGCCGGATGTTTCTTGGACACTCAAAATATTCTCTTTTGCACTACCGGTAGCAATGCTAAACAGAACACTGGTCTCTATTTTCCGTACCTACGAAAGAGCAGATGTTAAGGTTATTTTCAGCGATTTGTTACCCAATACTTTGAGAGTGGCATTTATTGTTGCGATGGTCATTCTCAGCATGTCTTTTTACTGGGTAGTTATGGCCTACTTTTTTTCTATCGTGATTTCAGGGATTGTTTTTCTTACTTACTCTCTCAGAAATGTTGAATTCAAAACTTCGGAGAGTGTATTTAAATACTTCAAAATTCTAATCTTCTTTTCGTTACCACTTTTAATTCAATCCATACTTGGGATGCTCATAACCTGGACAGACACACTTATGATAGGTTATTACCTGGCTTCCTCTGATGTCGGTCTTTACAATGGAGCGCAGCCTCTTGCGGGACTTATGCAGAACTTTCTTGCCTCTGTAAGTTTTCTCTATTTTCCAATTGTCTCGCAACTCTATGCGAGGAATCAACTCAGAGAGATGGGAAGAACCTATGCTGTTGTAACAAAATGGTTAATGTCCGCATCGCTGCCAATTTTTCTGGTGCTTTTCTTCTTCCCCGATGCTGTTCTCTGGCTGCTTTATGGTGAAGCTTACGTTCCAGCAGCTTATGCACTCAGAGCTCTCGCTTTAGGTTTCTTCACTCATGTCATGCTCGGACCAAACGGTTTGACACTGATTGCAGCGGGAGAGGCAAAGTTTCCCACAATTGCAGGTTTTATTGCAGCAGTTATTAATTTCGTTTTAAACTTAATTCTAATACCTCTATTTGGAATTACTGGAGCCGCTATTGCTTCAGCCTCAACCTACGCAACTGCGAATGCTATGATTTCGCTTAAACTATACAAAGATTACAAAATACACCCGTTTACAAAGAATTATGTTAAGCCTGCCTTTATTTCGTTAGCAGTTGCTCTGCTGATATACCTCATTTCAAAAACCTTGATTCAAGTTGAGGGTTGGATGCTTCCCGTGTTGTTCATTCTTTTTGTGGTGATATACCTTCTTTCGCTTCTTTTTACAAGGAGCTTCGACCAGGAGGATGTTATGATTATGCTGTCTATCGAGCAGAGACTTGGTGTGGATCTGACGTGGGCTAAGAGGGTTTTGAAGAGGTTTGTTTAGATTTTCCGTTTAAACTTCAACTCTTTTATCTTTAACTTTAATCTATCTTCTTCGCTCTTTTTATCATAGTATGATGGATCTACGTGAACTGGTTGCCTCTTCGCTAGCTCGCTGTTAGGTTCAAATATTTCCATAAGCACTCTGCCATCCATATCGTTGGGGATAGGTAGGCCGAGGATATGGAGAATGGTTGGAGCTATGTCGTAGATCTTCGCATTTTCTATTTTGTAACCTTTTTTGATGCCAGGACCATAAACAAGGAAAATTCCATATATATCATGGAAAGAGCATGGCTCGAATTTTTCAAAAATATTCCCCCTCAGAGCAGGTGAAACAAAAAACCCATTAGGAATTAGTAAAATTTCCGGCGCAGATTCAACAAACGGACCAGAATAAACTTCATTTTTTCTTAAAATTTTCTTAAAAACTTTTTGTTTATTAAATTCAAGTTCATTTAAAATTGACATTATTTTGTTGGTGATCTCTTGCTTCTTTCGACTATTTTCATCCCTAACATATATGCCTAACGATTCCGAAGTGGGAATAAAAGCTATTGAATTATTGAAATCAATTTTTTCTGGATTGATTTGAACCCTGTTTTGTCTGAAAATAAAGCCGAAAATAGCCTTTGCAATAGGTTTTATTAAGGGCAAAGTTGCTAATTTAAAAAGGACTTTAGGAATTGAGAGTATCCGAACTTTTTTATGCAATAAATTATTCATAACATGCTCTCCTAAAGTTTCATCTATCTCTGAAGGATTTTCAACTATTTTGGTTTTTAAGAATCCATACTTCTTGAAAATAATATTTAAATTAATTTTATACGAATAATCTCCAAATCCGTGATCGGACATAAGGATTAATATTGTATTTTCGTCGATTTGATCTAAAAGCCAACTAAGAAACTCATCCGCAATCTGAAATATTTTTCTGGCTGTTTGCCCTATTTTTGTGTTGCCCTTGAGTTCTTTCCAAAAATGGTGTGAAATACTATCCGTCAGAGGATATAAATAAAAGTAAAAATCCCATTTTTCATCAATCAACATTTTTTTTGCAGCTTGTATCTGTTTTTTAGCGGTTTCGACCATATCTTCAATTAATTTAACACCTCTCTTAGATAAATCTGGAACTACTTTGTAGTCTTTTATATACTCTAATTTATTACTAGGAAAAATCTCCTTATGAGGGTATAGAAAATCCGAGACCATAATTCCATTAAATCCCTCTGGTGGTGGAAACGACAAAGGGAGACCGATTATAACACTCCTTAAGCCCTTTTTAGATAGGATCTCATAAATTGTTTTACATTTAATATCCTCTGATGTATGGAGCTTTAAACGCCCATTTTCAAAGTACACAAAATCGAATATCCCGTGTTTTCCTGGATTTTTTCCAGTTGAAAAAGAGACCCATGCCGGACCTGTTATTGGGGGAATTGTTGATTCCAAATATCCCCAAACCCCATCCTCCATCAACTTCTTAAATGTTGGCAATTCTCCCTCATCTGCCCAGGGCTTAATCAAATCCCAAGTAGCTCCATCTAAACCGATTACAATTACTCTCTTATTTTTTGACATTGAATTTCATCCTCCTTTTTAAAACCAGTGATTTACACAATATTCCTCCACGCCATCCTACAACTGCTAAAACGATGCTTCCAACTAACTCTTTTTTTGATATAAATTCTCTATTTTTTATAGATTCAATATAAAATTTAAATCTGTGTCTTCCTGAAAATGCTGATTGTTTTAGTATTGATTGAAAAAGTAAATTCCTGTTAGGTCCGAATCTGCTGTTCTTTCGTGACCATGAATAAGCATATTCTAAATTGTAACTCAACTCCTCAAAGTTAGATTGCATTTCAACTTTATTTTCACCATTGATTTTATTTTTGATTATGCTACTTAAAATTTCGCGAACCTTTTCAGGACTGAATTTTTGTTTGTAATATTTGTAAAGCCATTTGCCCACTTGGTCTCGTATTTCTGGATTCTCGATGAATTCAGAGCTATACCTTACTACCTCTTTTTCTGTAGAAGCTATAAAAGGATAATCTGGCGGTAAAGCATCTGTTTCAGACAGAAGCGAAAATTTCTTATTTCTAATTGCAATAATAGGTAGTCCACACGCCATTGCTTCGACTCTAACCATACCCCCAGCGCAGGGGAAAGTTTCTATGAGAAAATCTGCAACGCCATATACTGCCTCTAAATGGGGCAAAGGTCCATCTATTATGAGTCTCTGCCTAGTATCTGGATCAGCAGGTAGGTATTTTTCCAGAACATTTCGAGGAGGGGGGTTCGTTACGAATAAATGATAATGGTTAGGAAATTTTTCTAAGAGTTCTTCTATTGTTTTAAAGAAATCCCAGTCTGGATCTCGAAGTACTTTATAGAAATTTCCTACAGAAATTGATAAGGTTGAGTTTTCAGGAATATCATAAAAGGTTTTTGAGACTTTTTGAGGTTTGATGTTGGTTGTAAGTGGAACGATGCAGGATTTATCGATCTTCCTAAACTTCTTGGAATATTTCACTGATTCGCTCCTCCATTCAACAAGCAAGTCAACAATATTTCTACCGAGCCAAAAAACGTGGTCAGCGTGATTAAAGAAAATAACATATGGTTTATTAGGGATGGTTAGTAGTGTTGTAACAGCAATGACATCATTTGGATTTATGAACAAGATTGTAATATCTGGTAGATCATTTCCAAGATATTCAATTAATTCTTTTATTCGATCTACATAGCTATCGTTATGGTCTAACTGCTTAATTGTAATGCCTTTATTTTTGAAATTATTTAAGTAAGAGTACTTTGTGGGCAGATTGGATACATTTGTGATATATAGATATTGATCATTAACAAAATTTGATAGTATGTCTACCCACTGTCTTAATACTTCAGAATGTCCACCCACATCATTTAGAGAGCTAACCACATATGCGATGCTTTTCACGTCTTTCTGCTTTTCTTGATTTTTGTTTAAATTATATTTGAATTTATCTTTCCCTTCATTTACACATTCACCAATTTTTGAGAGCAAATATTCCAGCTCCTCGTCGTACCATATCCCAAGATGGACACTCCAAGCATAGGTGGCAGCAACATATGCATAGTCAAGAGCTTGTTCAAGTTTGCCTTCTCTAAATGCTGCTATAGCTTTTGATTTAAGATAATTGTAATTTTCTAACTCTTTCTTGAGTTTGACATCCATAAGAACTCACCGATGCAATTAGATATTCTTCTAATCTCCTCCTCCCTCAACCAAGGATGCATAGGCAGAGAAAGTATTTCATTACATATTTTTTCAGTTACAGGCAAGCTGGTATTGTATTCCAACTCCAAATAAGCTTTTTGCCTATGCATCGGTATCGGATAATGTATCTGAGTTTGTATCCCGCATTTTAGTAAATTTTGTTGTAGTTTATCTCTTTCCTTATATCTTATCACATAGAGATGATAAACATGTTTAGCATATTCTTTTTCGGTAGGTGTAACTAAATCAGAACTCTCCAAAAATTCATTATACAACCTAGCAATGTTTCTCCTTTTTTCATTCCACTCTTCTAAATATTTTAATTTCACTCTCAATATTGCTGCTTGAATTTCATCCAGTCTACTATTTACACCTACAAACTCATGATAATATTTTTTGGACGATCCATAGTTTCTTAGCGTTCTCAACTTGTTAGCAAGTTCGTCGTCATTTGTAACAACTATACCGCCATCTCCATAAGCTCCAAGATTTTTAGTAGGATAAAAGCTAAAGCAACCTATGTCACCTATGCTACCAACTTTTTTACCGTTATACTCTGCACCATGTGCTTGGCAAGCATCTTCAATTACAAATAAACTATACTTCTCACCAATCTCCATTATTGAACCCATATCCGCAGGATGGCCATATAAATGGACTGGTAGAATAGCTTTTGTTCTTTCTGTTATCTTTTTTTCAATTTGGGATACATCGATAGTGTATGTCTCAGGGTCTATATCCACAAATACTGGTTTTGCTCCATTTCTCACGATGGCATCTACTGTGGATATAAATGTATGAGAAACGGTTATAACTTCATCTCCTTTGCCGATTCCAAGGGCTTTAACTCCCAAATATAAAGCATCAGAACCAGAATTTACGCCTATCCCATACTTTGCTCCAATATAACTAGAAAACTCTTTTTCAAATGCTTCAAGTTCTTCTCCTAAAATGAACCACCCTCTCTCCAGTACTCTTTGTATTGCTTGATCTATTTCTTCTTTAATTTCTTGGTATTCTCGCTTTAGATCTACAAATGGAATCATTTCACACGCACACCTTACCGTTTACTTTCTTGTACCTTTTTCCACATTCACATACCGCTGTGTCTTCTTCAAAGTGTAAGTCCCTTCCGCACTCACATACATAACCTTTTATTTTTGCCGGAACACCGTAGACCAAAGCATAATCTGGAACATCTTTAGTAACTACTGCTCCAGCACCAATCATTGCCCATTTCCCAATGGTCACGCCACATACTATCGTTGCATTTGCCCCAATACTTGCACCTTCTTTTACATGGGTTTTAATGAACTCGGGAGGATATACTTTACTCCTCGGTCGTAGGTCATTGGTAAAAGTAGTATTAGGCCCTATAAACACGTTATTCTCTATCCTTACACCCTCCCACAATTGGACTCCACTTTTTATAGTAACGTTATCGCCAACTATAACATCACTCTCTATGAATACATGATCACAAATATTACAGCTCTTTCCAATCTTTGCTCCTGGAAGAATATGAGCAAAAGCCCAAATTCTTGTTCCTTCTCCAATATTCTCGCTCTCAACAATTGCATTTGGATGGATAAAAACTCCTTTCTTTTCTAGTTTTTCCCTTATTCTGGCTAAATGCTTGTCATAATCTTGATATTTTCTCTGCAACTCTTTTATCGGATTCATCCCAAAATCCCTCCCTCACCATTTTTCTGAATTTCTCATAGTCCCTTATGTAATCCTTTTCATCGTATGGCATTGATGCTAATACCAAAGCTACAGAGTTTGAAGAAAAGTTAACCAACTCCCTCCAAATCCCTCGTGGAATATACAAGCCATAATGAGGTCTATTGAGAAAAACTTTTTTTCTTGTATAGCCATCGTCTATTATTACTTCAAAACTTCCGCTTAATGCTATTATCACCTGTTCTAGTTCTATATGGGCATGTCCGCCTCTAGTTGCACCAGTTGGAACATCATATAAGTAATACACTCTTTTAATTTCAAAAGGCACATGCTTACATTCTTCGATAAATGTCAAATTTCCTCTGTAGTCCGTAACTACTGGAAAATCAATCATTCTACATAATCTTATCCTATTGGTGGACATGCGTTTCCCCCTCTTTTATCGCTACTTATTTTTCTCTCTGCTTTTTTAGTCATTTTCAGCAATATTTAAATGTTATCTGAATTCCAGAGACACTATGGACTCACTAAAGCCTAAAAGCCCATAATTGCCTTAAACTCAAATACTGAGGTGGGTATTCCCGATGACCAATGTTCGAATTACTTGTTACGTCGTTAAGTGGAAGGAGATAACGTGGATAATTATCAATTCTTTAAAGAACGTTCATAACATGGGATTTTTAGAAGTCGTGTATAGGCCTCAACCAATTTATTGAGTGTGTTTGAATCCGCTGCAATCTTGCATGTAAAGTACCTGAGCACCTGATCATCGTTAAACTTTCTATGCTTCTGTACTTCAGTCCTTCTTTTAATAATTCCGCGAATATTTAGAATGATCCAGAGATAAGCTTTGAAGTACTCCTTCAAGAACCATTGCGATCTTGGATAAGATAGAATGATGTATATTGGACTAAAAACCGTCATGAGTAATATAACGGGCATAATCTTCAAAAGTGTTTTTGTTGAATAAAAAATCAACATGTTTAGAAGCCTATTTCTGTTAAGATAATATACTCTCAATTTAGATCTTTCTAAACTTGCTATACCCCCTCCGGCATGCCAGATCAGGGGTTTTTTCAAAGCTTTGGTGGTGTATCCTAAAAGTTTTGCTCTTAAATATATAGACACATCCTCATGATACATGAAATATTCTTCAAAAAATGGTAGACCCATCTTTTCTCTATTATACGCAAGTACACAACCCAACCCAAAAAGTTTGTCACTATCATCACAAGCATTTTTGACATATGTGCCCCAGATACTATGTAATGATTTTTCTAAAAAATCTTCGGAGGTCATAACACCGATAACTGCTAAATTCGGATCTTTTCTGAACTCTGAAATAACTGCTGATAAAAAGTTTCTGGGAACTTTAACGTCAACATTGGATATTACCACATATCTGCCCCTCGCTCTTTCTGCTCCTTTATTTGCACCTCCAGCGTAACCATAATTTTTCTCAAGTTCAATTACAGCAATGTTTTGAAATTTATTTTTTATAAATTCTACAGAACCATCTGTAGAAGCATTATCGACTAAAATTATTTCGTAATGTTTTTTGTTGAGATCTTGATCTAAATAGCTTTTTATACAATCATCTAAAAATTTTAGTCCATTGTAATTAACAATTACTACTGATATCAACACCATTTAGTACACCTATATTTTTTTATCTTGCTTAAGCTTTTTAATACCTATTGCAATCAATTCTTTTTCAATATTGTATCTGTCTTTATCTTTCGACTCCACGATAAACCATGGTACTTTCACCAGTGGCTCAATTCTTACCCCAGATGGGTGGCCATATACTCTAAGAGGAATTAACGAATGGATATATTCCCCTATGGCGTTACCGTGGTCGCTGGTAACTACGGTTCTTCCAGGCAATATATTGATTAATTTTTCAACATATGGCATGACGAGTTTAAGATTTTTTTTGTATCCCCACCATACTTTTTCTTTACTAATTTTTCCTCTTTCCAATAAGTCCCACACGGTTACATCTCGTGATGTACGTTCTCCAGTTTGTGTTGAGACTATATGACTTCTGAAACCTTCATCGCCGATATCTCCGAGAGCGATAAAGGGATGGTGGGGTTGCATAAAATGAATTATCAATCTCTTATCAGGGTACTTCGCTAATGCTTTGAGTGTATATTCGTAGACTGTGGAGGGCAATACTGTGCGATACTGGTCACTCCAGCCTTTATCCCAAACGGGAATTATTTTATAGAACTTATCTTTTAGGAATTTATTGACGAAGGGATTTGCTGTAACATAGACTATGTCATTAAACTTACCATCGCCAAAATTTTCGATGAGAAAGGTGGGGGTATCTGTACCTCTTGAAATTCTATGTTCTAATTTACCTTTTAAGTTTCTTCGTTTAATTTCTTCCTCGAAAATGTCGTATCTACAAGCGTCGAGTATGATGAGATTATTCCAGTCCTCGTTTAGAATATATGTTCCATCATTACTTCTGAAAAGTATCTTGCTTAAAATTAATTCAATGAAACGGTTCTTCCACCAGTACAAATATCGTCCATTTCTCCATATTGCGGCGAGTGTGTACTTTACGCTTTCAAACCCCATACTCTAACCTCTGCACGTTCTTTTTCAGATGGCGACTTCCAAAAGCTTTAAACACTTTCGTTAGGAACTTATAATATTATTTTTTGATCTGTAGCTTTTAATCTATATCAGATTTTTAAATTATTGGTGCTGTCACATCTTCCTTGGAAATTAAAAAGGGCAGGGATTTAACCCCACCCATGCAGCTGCAAATACAGATTCCCTTACAGCTAACAATAGACATCCAGAATAAAAAGATTCCCATTCAGGAGCTGACATCTGCTTTAAGAGGAATTGAAGCGGAAATCCTTGGAAAAGTTCTGGAGGAGATAGACAACCTTCTTATTAACTCAATGCAGAAAGGATATGGAAAAAATGATTACCACAAACAGCAGAAGGAGAAGAGAACAATCGTAACGCAGTTGGGAAAAACAACCTTCACTCTTACAAGTCAGGAACAAATCGACCGGCAAAACTATCTGTCCTTTGTATTGCCTTGTAGAATTCGACGGAAAAAGATTATACCAGCCTGACATAACAGCAATAACCATCGATTATGCCATATCCATGAGCTACAGAGATTCAAGGCAAAGAATGGCAGAGTCTCCTTCCCACTCAACGATATGGAGGAGAGTTCAGGAATTGAGCTATGAATCTAAATTTGAATACGATGACTTTGTATCAGCTGACGGCACAAAGCTCCATGTTAATCCTAAATCTGGTTCAGGAAAGCTCGAAGTAAAGGTAGTTGCGGGAAAGAGTGTTGCTGTTGGAGTCAACGAGAGCTACAAACAGATGAAGGATAGGCACAGCATCAATGCAGCAATCGTAGGAGATGCTGATATAGAGCTGAACCGTTTCAATGAGAGGTAGATAGACTTAATTAGTGTCTGGAGAGAGGTTAACTACAAGCTGTGGTAGCATGGAGTGGAATTAAGCGTCAGGAAGAAGTGCGTTAACGAAGTTAAGGGAATCCTGCTAAGGCTTAAGAATTCTCTTGATAAGCCTGATTTAAAGAGCAGAATAATTAAAGCGGAGAAAGTTCTGAATGAATTCGTTGAGGAGATGGAAGAAAAAGGATTCTGGAGAGTTTCAAGGTTCTTCAAAAGGCGTATGAAGAACATACTTTTGTTTGCATACAGGGAGCTTGAAGGGATAAACATTCCATGGCACAACAACTGGAGGTGAAATTTCAAGTATGATGAAACAGGGCCAAAAATTTCAAAAAACTTATAGTTCTTTATTTTTGAGTTTGATATTAAATGCTTTAAAATGTGCTATAAACGAGTAGTATGCCGCATTAATGGAGAATGCGAACCCTCCTACACCATCCAAAAAACCCCCTCGAATGAAAAACCTGTAAATGAATGTCCATAACGGTAGGAATATTAAGTGTGCGACAGTAATTCTTCTACCTTCTTTGAGTATTTGCCTTGCTTCAAGCGTTGTGTATCTGTTCATTTTATTGATTCTATCTTCTACTGTCTCCATGGGCAAGTGTATAACTGGATTTTTAAGTTTTCCAACTTTTCCATTCACAACAACATGCTCGTGGACTTCTCTGTCAACAACTCTTGCTCGTGATTTCTTGAACAGTCTAAGCTGGTAGTCTGGCCATGTAGTAAACTTGAGTTTAAAACCGAGGTAATAATTCAAGCGGGGAATTTTGTATCCATCATAGTCGCTATTTTTTATTGCTTCTTTTATCTCATCCGCAAGTTCTTCTGGTATCCTTTCATCTGTAGCTAAAATAAGCACCCACTCATTTTTAGCTTTAGATATCCCGAATTCCCATTCTTTAGCAAAACCTAAGAAGTCGTGCTGGTACACTTTGGCACCGCATTCTTTAGCTATATCTACTGTTCTGTCTCTGCTGTATGAATCTATGACAATTATTTCGTCTGCCCATTTTACACTATCTAAGCTATCTTTGATTTCTTTCTCCGAGTTGTAGCTCAGCATAACCACAGATATTGGCAATTTTTCTGTAATCATGCCTTCCTCCTTTTGTATCTTGCCACTCTCGCCGGATTACCAACAACTATTGCATTCGGCGGTACATCTTTTGTAACCACGGCTCCTGCACCTATTATTGCTCCTTTGCCAATCCTTACGCCCGGTAGTATTACAGCACCAGCTCCTATGGATGCATCATCTTCGACGATAGTCTTCTCCAACTCCCACTCGCCCTTGGCTTGGGGATATTTATCATTGGTGAATATTACACCTGGCCCTATAAACACCCTGTTGCCTATCTTCACACCGGTAGGAATAAACACAAAAGGACGTATTTTGCATTCATCCCCTATCTCGACTCCCTCTTCTATGTATACAAAAGCATCTATCTTGCAATTTTTGCCTATCTTGCATTTGTATAGATTAACTTGATCATAAACAATCGTACCTTCACCAATCTCAGCATCAACAATAATGGAATACCTTTGTTTCCGCTCCATGATCATCACTTTAGCGAATTTATAGCTCTTTCTATCATCTCTACGTTTCTTGCTCCAACTATACTTGAATTAAAATTATTCTTTCCAGTTTCTATTGCTTTGATAAAGTTCAAAGCTTCTTCTCTGATCGTATTATTGGCTTTGACATCTAATGTTTTTTCATTGTTTTCATAGACTTTTATCTCTTGTTTTACACATTCTACTAAAGCCGTTCGTTTAGAGCCAACTATCTCGAGTATTCTCCGTCTTATGGGGTTGATCCAGCTCAGATGTATGTTCGCAAATTTTCCATCACCATATACTGCCTGTATAGAGACTGCTTCATTTAACGTCTCTCTCCTGTATGCTCTACCAACACCAATAAATTCCGTGGGCCACTCCTTTGTAATAAAGTTTAGTATGTCCAAAGGATGTGGTAGGAGGTCCCAGAGTACATCTACTCCTTTTATATATGGCATTAGGTGAGTCCATGTCAGGTTAAAATAATAAACTTGGCCAAAATATCTATTGTCATATAATTCCTTAATCTTTCTAATAACGTTTGCGAATCTGAAAATGTGTCCAACCTGAAGTATTAGGTTTTCTGCAGTAGCGATTTCCACGAGTTCATACGCTTCATTGTGGTTTGTAGTCATAGGTTTCTCTACCAGAACATGAACTCCAGATTCTAACGCTTTTTTGGCAATCTCGTAATGAGTAGAGTTTGGGGAGCAGATGTGGATCCCATCTACTTTCGAAAGCACTCCATTTAATTGATTTAATGCTATGGCTTCGTCTGCAAATTGTTTTAGTCTACATTCGTTAGTATCGCATAAAACAATCGAATCTATTGCACCCTCATCTTTTAGCGCAATGTATTCTCTTGCAACCTTCGTCCCCCACCGTCCTAGCCCTATTACACCGATTTTCATTTGACCACCCTGAAGAAATCTTCTATACAGGTTACAATATACTCGATATCTGTATTACTTAAATTCGGATGCATAGGCAAACTTAAAACCTCTTTCGCCCATTTTTCGGTGTTGGGAAACATACCTTCGTGGTAACCAATCTTTCTGTACGGCGGTTGTAAGTGGACTGGGATAGGATAATGAATGCCGCATTCTACACCTCTGCTCTCCAAGAACTCTTTGAGACTGTCACGATACTGCGTTCTAATGACGTATAGGTGGTATACTGGCTTTATTTTACTGCTACATTTCGGTGGGAGAATAATATCCCCCATCCCATCCAGTTTTCTGTTGTATTCTTTGGCGATTCTTCTTCTTGCCTCATTCCACTCTTCAAGATATTTTACTTGGATCTTTCCAATTGCAGCGTTCACAGTATTCATTCTTGCTGTGTAGCCTATATATTCATGCAGATATTGATGAGCTTTTGATCTGCCAACGTCTCTAAGTGACCTTACTATCTCTGCTATCTCTTCATTGTTTGTGGTAATCATTCCGCCATCTCCGGCCACGGTCATATTTTTAGACGGATAGAATGAAAACGCCCCAGCATCTCCAAATGAGCCAACTTTTTGACCCCTATACATTGCACCGTGGGCTTGACATGCATCTTCTAAAACTTTTAAGCCGCATTTTTCAGCAATCTCTAATATTGCATCAATTTCACAAGGATATCCATAAAGATGAACAGGAACAATTGCCTTTACTTTATCTCCGTGTTTTCTCACGGCGTCTTCAATTCCTTGAGGATCAATATTGTATGTGTCAATAGATATGTCTACAAATACTGGCTTTGCGTGTAGGTATGCTATTGCATTGGCAGTAGCAATAAATGTGGCTGAAGTGGTAATTACGTAATCCCCAGATTTTATCCCCATGGCTATTAGAGATAAGTGTAAAGCGGTTGTTCCACTATTCACGGCAATAGCATGGTTAACTCCCGTAAATTCAGAAAAATAATTCTCGAACTCATTTACACTCTTGCCTTTCAGAAATCTTTCATTTTTAAGAGCGTTTACGGCAGAGTTTATCATTTCCTCAGTTAGTATTGGTTCCATAAGTGAGATTCGCCTCATGATAGTATGCTAATTTTCTAGGTTATTAAATTCTTTTTCGAGGTCTTCATAAAACAAGGATTCCCTTCACGTGAAGGCTGAAGGAATAGTTTACTTTGATTGTTCAGTTAAGTCAAACTTAGTTTCAAATAGACTCTTCTTACTTCTTTGGCAACCTCATCCCAGCTTTTTAGTTTGTCAACTTTGCTTACTTCCCTGCTCACAACGTCTTCTATGAGTCTGACTAAATGACAGACATTAACGGGATGGTCTACACCAAAAACATTTCTGTCATCGATCCACTCTGTCAAAGCCGCTTCGTTGGCGACTATACATGGGGTTTTCGCTGCCAGAGCTTCTGCAACTGCAAGCCCATAAGCTTCATGCTTCGAAAGCAGGACGAGAACATCTGCTTTTGCATATTTTTCAATTAACTCTCGTCTGCTTAGATTCTGGTAGAACCGGATACGGTTAAGCACTCCAAGTCTGTTTGCGAGTCTCACTATATTTTGTTTATAGGGCCCCTTTCCGACTATTTCCAAAATAAACTCACTATCAAGTCTAGCTAAAGCTTCAACCACGTAGTCTAGGCCTTTGTACTTCTCCAGTCTGCCCACGTAGAGTATAACTTTCTTACTGGAATCTTTGGACTTCTTAATCTTCTCGATGTCCTTGAATTCGTCGAGATTAACACCATTTGGGATTAAATGAACAATACTTCCATCAACATTAAAATTCTTCAGGACAAGGTTTTTTTCGTATTCAGATACGCATATGATTGCGTCAGCTTTATCGAATATTTTGCTACCAAGGGGCTTGTAGGGCTTGTGTAGTAGGTTTCTAATAAGGCTATGTCCTTTGCCATGGTAATGTGGAGTAAATATAAGTTTGTTCTCTTTCTTTGTCATTGCAGCATGTAGTGCGGGAAAAGCATGGTAGCTATGAGCATGAATGATATTGTATTCTCCGGATGTTCTTTTCAGATACCAGTGCAGGCTGGGGGAGAGGTAGTAAGAATCAGAAGGGGCAAGGGACTTGAACCTCCTAACAGTAAATCCTCCTATTTCCTCTATTTTTGCTAATTTTCCTGTTGGATCTGTTGTTAGAACCTCCACATCGAATTCTTCAACCAGTCTTTTTGATATCTCGTAAACGTGCGTCTCGACCCCGCCTATATGCGGTAGGAAGCGAGGACATACTTGGGCTATTTTCATTCTATTATAGTTTTGCCAAGCTGTTATTAAAACGTAACTCAAAAGCTAAATACACAAAACTAAAATCACCAACAAATGAAACCCAGAACCATTGCAATATTTGGCCCATCAAGACGCTTTCTCTCTGGAATTAGTTACTATACAATCCGCCTTTCCAATGCTCTGGCAGAATTTGTTGACGTTAAGGCTGTTTTATTTCGCAACATGCTGCCCAAAAGGCTTTTTCCTGGGTGGAGAAGGGTCGGCGAAGACCTGACGAAACTTGAATTTAGTGGGAAGGTAAACGTTTACGAAATCCTCGACTGGTACAATCCTTTCACGTGGGTTAAGGCTTACAGCATAGCGAAGCAAACTGATGCGATAGTATTCCAGTGGTGGACGTCGAGCGTTGCACACATGTATCTTGCAATAGAGCTTCTAAACAAGCTTTCGGGTAAAAAGCCAGTAGTCATGGAGTTTCATGAGGTAGTAGACCCTCTTGAAGGTTCCATACTGCCAATCAGGATTTACTCACGGATTATGGGGAAATTGATAAGAAAACTTGCCTCTCACTACGTGGTCCACTCCGAAGAAGACAGAGAGCAGATAAGCAGGATTTACAAAATTCCGAAAGAAAAAATCTCGGTAATTCCTCACGGCATATACGACCACTACGAGAAAGTTGATAACGCCAAAAAGAGGCTTGGAATTAATGAGGAGTTCGTTATTCTGTTCTTTGGTCTACTCCGCCCATACAAGGGAGTGAAATACCTCCTAAAAGCCTTTGAAATGCTGCCTGAAGACATGATAAAAAAATCGAGACTTCTTATTGTTGGAGAGACTTGGGAAGATAGAGAATCAGTAAAGATAGCTGAAGAGTCCTTATACAGGGATAAAATAACCATCGTCAACCGTTATGTGCCAGATAGTGAAGTTTCACTTTACTTTTCTGCAAGTGACTTGGTTATCCTGCCATATACAAGGGCTTCGCAGAGTGGAGTTGCGCACATTGCTATGTCTTTTGGCCTGCCAATAATAGCTACGAAGGTGGGGGGGCTGAAAGAAGCGCTTTCAGGTTATGCGGGAACGCACTTCATCGAACCAAAGAGCGCTGAAAGTATTGCAAGGACAATAGAAAGAGTTTATGCTGGAAAGTACAAAAACTACCCGCCACCCGAAAATCTCAGATGGAGTAATGTAGCGAAAAAATGGATACAATTACTGGAATCAATTAGCGCCCGGTTCTGACAAAAGAAGCCTAAGACTACTACAATTGGTAATGAAAAAATTTAAATCCACCCTTCTCGCCATTTCTGCGATGACAGGCAAAAATGTTCTGGAGAAAAACTGGCATTGGCTGTTCCTCGGTGTTGCTGCCATAGTAAGTCTGTATCTCAGGATTATAAATCCTTGGAATTCTGTTTTCGTTTCCTGGATTGAAGGAGCAAGGTTGAGTGGTAACGATCCCTGGTACTACTTCAGGCTGATTGATAGCTGTATACACAATTTTCCCTCAAGAATCTGGTTCGATGCGTTTACGTATTATCCATACGGCACATACCTTCACTTTGGCCCCTTCCTCGTGTATCTGGGCACTCTGGTTTCGTTCGTAGCTGGAGCAGGCGACGCGGCATCCATCAGGTCAGTGATAGCGTTTATTCCTGCAATCGGTGGAACTCTGCTCGCTTTTCCTGTATATCTGTTAACCAGAGAGATCTCTGGCAAAAAAGCCGGAGTAATAGCCTCCCTGCTCGTCGTAATAATCCCTGGTCAGCTTATGGCAAGGAGCGTGCTGGGCTTCAACGACCACCACATATGGGAAGTATTCTGGATGACTTCAACGCTTGCTCTGTTTGCGTATTCGATAAACCTGTGGAGTGGTAGGAGCGCAAAGGAGAACCTGAGCGATAAATCGAAGCTGCTCGCGCCAGTTCTGACGGGCATCGCTCTCGGTCTTTATCTTGACACGTGGGCCCCAGGCTTTATAGTTGCACTGATGCTCCTTGTTTATGCATTTTTTGTATTCATTGTTAAGAAATACCTCAAAGCAGAAACCGAAAACCTCGTTTACATCGGCATAATCACGTTCCTCGTCGCTTCCATCATCTATCTACCATTCTCGTTCGTTTACCACGGGTTAAATACTGTATATTATTCTCCATTCCAGCTAATAATCTTGCTTGGCTCAGCTCTCGTTCTGGCAATCTTCCATGGCATTGAGATCCTTGAAAAGAGGGGCTACTATTCAAGGCTCGGAATTAAGGAGGATTATGCTTTTCCTGCAACCATTGCTGTTTCAGCAGCGGTGGTGGTTGGGGCAATAACCGCAGTTTCGCCTGACTTTTTAAATCTACTGACGAGAATTATAGGTGTCGTGCAGCCAAAAGGTGGCGCTCTAACCATAGCAGAAGTCCAGCCCTTCTTCACAATGGGTGGCGAGTTCAGTCTGGCTCCAGCATGGAGCAACTTCGCCATGACGTTCTTCTTTGCAATCCCAGGCATGGTCTACACTGCCTACAGACTCGTTAAGGAAAGAAAGAGCCTTTACCTCCTTGTTCTCGTCTGGGGAGTTGCAATGCTTATCGCTTTAACAGGACAGAACAGATTCGCCTACTACTTCGGTGCAGTTTCTGCAGTCTTTGCTGCTGTGATGCTCGAATACTTCCTCAGACTCTACGCAAACTATGCGGTCGAAAAGAAGTTCACCCGTGTATATGCGCTATCAGTTCTCTGGTTCGCTGCGTTCTTGATCCTGCGTGCGAATCCAGAGTACTTCCTCTTCGCGCTGCTCCTTCTCGTTCCGGCTCTGGCAGACGCGTTCCTGAATCTTGGCGGTTACGCAACGCGCGAGTGGCCCGATCTGGACAAACTTGTAGATGTTCTGAAGAGGGCGAAGAACCAGGCGTCCGTGCTGGCAGTTGTTGCGCTGCTGCTATTTTCTGCGCTGGTGCTCGTTTATCCAACCTTCGCCCAGGCGAACATGCAGAGCAAGTACGCAGGCGGAGGTATCAACAAGGAGTGGTATGACGCGTTAACCTGGATGCGGGAGAACACTCCCGGCAAAGACTTCTACGACGAGTACTACTATGAACTCTACGAGCCCGGTAAGCCCGGAGAACCCTATCCTTATCCAGAAGGTACCTACGGAGTCATGAGCTGGTGGGACTACGGGCACTGGATTACTGCTATTGCTCACCGCATACCAAATGCGAACCCGTTCCAGCAGGGGATAGGTAACAAGTATGCCAATCAGCCAGGAGCAGCACCATTCTTCACAGCATTCAACGAGAGCTACGCAAATGCCATAGCTGACAGGCTGGGCGTCAAATACGTGATAACGGATGTGGAGATGGCTACCGGCAAGTTCTACGCAATGGCCGTTTGGGCTGAAGGCTCTCTTGACAGGGCTGGGCAGATGTACTATGCGGGTGTGGGCTACGTCTATCAGACTCCACAGGGCTTGGGAATTGCATTTAACCGCTTTGCCGTTCCCACAGGGGCGCAGATCATCAGGGTGCTCAACGTGCCCAGCGAGAACTACTACCGCACCATGGAAGCTCGTTTCCACATCTTTGATGGCAACGGCCTGCAGCACTACCGCATGGTTTACGAGAGCGGTTTCGTCAGCATACGAAGCCCCATGGGATTCGACGAGATGATGTACAGAAATATATACAACAGTGTTTACGCAAACAGTATCGGTTTGCCGAAGGTCAATGTCACACCAACGGGTTACGTCAAGATATTCGAGTACGTTAAGGGAGCTAAAATAACGGGGAAGGCTCCGGCAGGAGTGGACGAGGTAACCATAAAGGCAACCGTAACGACTAACCAGAACAGAACCTTCGTGTACGAGCAGAAGGCGAAGGTTGAGAACGGAGTATATGAATTCATCGTACCCTATGCCCAGAACACAAAGTATCCGGTGAAGGTGTCGGAGTACGTGATAACGGCGGGCAGCGTTACGAAGACGGTATCGATTACTGATGAGGACGTTGAGAATGGAAAAGTGATTACCCTTGATTTTGTTTAAATTTAAGTTTAAAAATATAAACGATGATATGAAATAAGTCATGAAAATAAATGAAACTTAAAATGGGCTGGCAAGTTACTAATTGTAGAGAATTCACAAATTCATAAGATAGTTTGAATAAGAAATTGGAGAAAATCAAGTACATTTAATATAAATAAATGTTTAAAATGAGTGATAATGAAGAAAATTATCTACCAATAATAGAAACGTCTTTAAATTGGGGAAATGTGGGCTCTTTATGGACAGAATACACAAGTTTACGAGGAAATCTGTTGCAAGGTTCGTTTATGCTAACGTACTTCTCATAGCAATCCTTATTCGACTGGGATTCAGGGAAAAGAAAGTTTTGCAAGGCTGGCTGAGTGGTGAGTTTGCAGACATCCTAACGCGTTTATAACGCATGTCTACATCTAACTACAGGCTTTTACATCGGCCTGCTAAAAAAGGTTCCAACGTGTGGTTACCCCAATCTATTTAAGCCCTCTCCACTATTTTTTAATATGAAATGGATAACAGCACATCCCGAAGTCTGCCACGGAAAACCTGTATTTAAAGGAACGAGAATTCTGGTCAGTGACATTCTTGAATTACTTGCTTCTGGAGTCAGCGTTAGAGAAATTCTTGAGGAATATCCGGGGTTAAACGAAGAAATGATTAGAGAAGCTTTAGAGTATGCAGCTAAACTCATTAAGGGAGAACGCCATGTTAGATTTAAAGTTCCTGTTAGATGAAAATATTCCTAAATCTGTAAAAAATTTTCTTGAGCACAGAGGATTTTCAGCAGAATACGTTCCGAAGGGTATAAAGGATCGGGAAGTTGTATCATTGGCAAAAGAAAAGAGAGCAATATTGCTCACGAGAGATTCTGACTTTGCTAATTCTGTTTTGTACCCACCACATGAATTTTTCGGTATTGTTGTATTTTGTATACACCCGCCTAAGCCAGACAAAATTGTAAAGGCTTTATCTCTGCTTTTGGAGGAAGTTAAGGACATCGGGGGCAAGTTGTTTGTAGTTGAGGAAGAGGGATTTGTAGTATTTGAAAGTACAGATAAAAAATAATCAGAACAGATAATTAACTGGCAAGCTGGGTTGGATGTTATTTTCTGAGAACAATCTACTAAGAAATTTTGCCATAAACATACCCAGCACCAATACTATTTTCGAAGTTTGCAGCAGGTTGGAAACGAGGAATCTGTAAGTGTTTGATAAACTCCAACTTCAGGCAAACATATATTAAGCATCGGAATGACATTATAGCATGTTTGAGAGAATTGAGATTGACACAAAAAAACTGGGTGGTAAACCTGTAATTAAAGGAACAAGAATCCCCATCCACTTGATTCTTGAAATGCTCGCGGAAGGGATGAGTATTGAAGACATTCTCGGAGAGTACCCCGAGCTTGAGGAGGCAGATGTCAGGGAAGCAGTGAGATATGCATCTTACCTTTTGAGCAGAGAGGAGCTGCATGAAGTTCCTGCTTGATGATAATGTTCCTTATAGCGTAAAAAAATGGTTTCAGAAGAAAGGACTTGAGGCGGTTAAGCTGTTTGAAATTGGTCTGAAGGGGGCAGATGATGAAACCATCTATAGATACGCTATTGAAAATGGCTTCGCAGTGATAACACTTGATCTGGATTTTGGATATCTATTCCTCAAATTCCAAAAAGGGACTATAATAGTTCTAAGACCACACAGGTCAATACCAGATGAAATAGTATGCTTATTAGAAAGATCTGTAGAAGTTATACAGGAAAAAGAAGGTCTAATTGTTGTTAAACCGGACATGTCAAGATAAACACCTCCAGTAGTTATAGAAAGCCATAAAGCTCTCTACCCAGCTCTGAACAGAATTAAAAGAGCTTCTAAACGGAAATCTGTTCCAGAATCTTAACGTCCTATCTTTAAATCTCGAAAAGAACCCTTCAACAGCATTTCTATTACCAAACGTCTCATGTCTGTATTTCAATCCCAACCTCTTCAAAGCCCACAGATACCAGAACCCCCTATCTACAACGATCTCTGGCTTGTTTTCACAGTGTTTAAGCATCTCTCTTAAGAAAACGTAAGCTTCAAAGCTTCCTCTTCCTTCTGAAGCCCATATGGCTAAGCATTCTTTAGTATCAACGTCTATAGCAGCCCATACGAAGATTAGCTTCTTCTCAAGTTTAATTTTTGTTTCATCTATTGCAATAAGTCTTCTTTTCTTCTTTCTTGGAGGTTTTAGAGCTGTTTTAAGCCTATGGTAGTAAATTCTAACAGATTCGCGGCTTATTTCCTCGAAAAGAGATAGAAAATCGCTTGTCCTTCTTAAAGAGAGACCGAAGAAGTATAATAGAGCTGCTAATATCTTTAATTCCACATTTTTCTTGTTCCTCCGAAAGACTTTTGTAGCCTTGACGTAATCTACCAATTGCCTAAGTGTGGGGAGCATATATTGTATTTCTACTATTTATTTTTTATTGCTATTCTTGACAGCACCTGTTAAACCTACAAAAATTAGAGTTATAAAGCCTTGATTGTTTTTTCATTATATATCTCCATGTTAAAGTTCCATTCCGACATAATAGCCAACTCACTGGACATAATTCCGAGATACCACATCTACGAAGTGCGATTCAGATCATTTTATCAACCGTAATTTCTGAAGTTTTCTTAACTGCTGATAAGCAGCTTGCCGAGATTGCCAAAAACCTTGGAATTGATGCATTTGATGTAGAGAATGAAGAAGACGAAGTTTGACAAATATTCCAGGACCAATAATATTTCATGTTATTCCACAAAACTTTCAGCCGTTTTCACGAGCTTTACGGCAATCCTGTACAGTTCGTCAACAAAATCAAGCGCCTCTTCAACCCTGCTGAGATCCAGATGGTTGTAGTGGTGAGCTATAGCATTCCTCAGACCGTTAAATCTTCTTAGCGTATCTCCTTCCTCCTCGTTTATAATTCTCTCGTCTACAAGCTTGGATATGTTTGTGTAATCGTCCTCAACTTCCAGACCCACATCCTTAACAAGCATGGCAACGATGTCCATGACAGCTTCGATGGCAGTCTGCAGTGAGTAGAGAACAGCCCTTCTGCTGACCTCGTCCTCCATTGCGTGTTCAGCCAGTTCAGACATGAAGATAGTTTCCTTTTCTACCCACTCAAGTTTTTCCGAGTATCTTTTTCTTCTCATTGAGCCATCTCCTCCTGAGTCTGAGTTTTTCTTCTATGCTTTCAAATGAGTTCTCCTTTATTCTGTGCTCCATGTCCTTCCATATCTTCATCTGCCTGTAGAGGTACAGGTCGAGTTCATCTTTTGAGTATACCTTAACGTGATTTCTCACAATATCCACACGGATGTAAAGTGGGAGCTCCTCGAAGACCTTGATGTCATACTTCCCACCCAGTTTGCCAAAAACTCTGCTTATTGCCTGCTTTGATGGCATAACGAGGCAAACGTCAACATCACTCCTCTTTGTTTCCTCACCCCTCGCGTAGGAGCCGTAAAGCAGTACACCGAGACAATCTGTAGCAAACTCTCTGAAGTCTTCCCTGAGCTCTCGAAGAAGCTCCTTCAGCTCTTTCTTCACGTCTCGAAATATGCCATGATATTTCTTAAGCTTTTCCTGCCGTTCAGTCGTACTAGCAAGATCTCATGAAGATGCGGGCACATCACCAGTCTACAACAGGCAAGAGCCGCTCGAAACCCGCTAACGTCATCATCTCTGACCACACCAGAAGTCGAAAACTGAAGAAGTTAGGCGTTTAACAGAGAGTCGCTTGCCCATAAAGGGAATCTCGGGAGAAAGGCGTCAAAAAGCTCCCGAGTTAAATGTCTGAGCGATATCAGTCATAAGCGAGCAGTTAATCTGATGAAGAGGTTAGATGAGGGAGAACTTGGAAATAGTTACTGTAGTTATGCTCAGAACGAGTTTGGAGAAGCTGTTGAAGTTGGGGAATTTTTACTGGACTCGGACATAGAGGTGCTAAAAGTTAATGATGAAGCATTCAATAGGCTTGGAAGATATTCAGAGAATCAAAGGTGAGTTTTACCGATTGCACAATTGCAACAATGATCAAGTTATTTGAGATAGAGATACTCGCCAGTTTCTATAACGATTATGGAAATTTAAATGGGTACGGGCGATTCAGTAGCGCCGTATTGTAGAGCTAAACTAAATCAGGTCCAAACACGGTGCTTTGCGTTGAGCGTATAAAAGGGGAAGAGAGTAGGCCCCAGTACTGGAATAACTTCTGCAGGAATGTTCACGTTGCTACAACATTATGGTGAATTACTATTAAAATATATATTAAATCATGCCAAACGCTTATATAAGATGCAAGTTTATTAAATATATGCCAGAAGTCGAGATGGATATAGACGGGCTTATCGAATTTTGTAATGGAAAGAGAGTGCGCATTATTTACAGTGTCCACATTCCTGCGCTCGCATTTTTGTTCCACCATTACCTGCCACATTTCATCAGAAAAGAAAAGGAAATAGTTTTTCTCCTGTATTCAGAAGGTTTAGCGAGAAAACTCGAAGTAGAATATCAGGCATTTTTTGAGAAAATGGATCCTGAAAAGCAGAAAATAAAAGATGCTCTCGACAATGCAAGGATTATAAAAGTTGGATCAAATGAAAAAATACCTTTTGGCAAGCTCGGAGATTACATTCAGTTAACCGATCTGGATACTATAATGGACGAACTGACCACAAAATTGTCGAATTTTGATGGAAACGTCCTTCTCGTGATTTACGGCCTACATCTTGTCTCAGCTGTTTATGGGTCTAAGGGCGTCGAGAGAATTCTCAAACTTTTTGATGTTCTGGAAGACGATCTAACAATGGTCTCAATGGTTCCCTCTGAGATATACCCAACGTCCCATCACGTGCTCTTTCAGGAGCTGTATGACATTGTGATAAAGATCAGCACTGAAGAAGAATTCGTAGCTTTCGGAGAAGATACATTCCTTGTGGGAATAGTGCAGAGTTTCACACCCAAAATCCCTATTGGATACATGCGGGTTCGAGTCATTCCCGAGCTCAGACTTGAAAGAATTGGGACTTTGGTACGTTCTTAAATGATATTTTTATTTTATTGATTAGTGAGAAATTTGAGGCCGGGGCTTGTCAGACAGAAAAAAGCAAGAGGAATCTGCTGGCAAGGCAGTATAATCTATATGGATTCAAGTCTTCCGTTCTTTCCAATCCTGAACCTTGCAAATCCCGGCCGTATCTCTCTCACTATACTCTGTTCTATTCCGAGCAAGTAAACGTCCTCACCAAAAGAGTGACTCTCCTTGTTGATTCGGATAACAACATCGTACAGCTTTTCCATCAGCTTGTTCGTTAAGTTGTCGAGGGAATCCTCTGAGTATAGGGAGAATACGGTAATCTTCTCTGGAAGGCAGCTGAAAAACCTGTAGATGTGCCTGACGGCATCTATACCGTATATAGCGGGAATTATGTAGAAGCCAACGAAAACGAATACGTCGTCGTCTCTGGCCCTCCTGGCGATCCTGAGAAATTCTTCGCCGAAGAACTTGCTCTCAGGAATAGAAATACCGTCGTTCTTCACACACTCACTTCCAAAAGGGAAGCACTTCTTCTCTCCTATCTTAACGAGCTTAACACCCTCAAGAGTTTCCGCAACCTCTGGTGACTCCCTTCTAATGGACTCGTAGGTCTCCCTGAGCCTTCTGCAGACAACGTCCGAGTAGATTACGAAGTGAACTCTTTCGGGTGGGAAGTTTGGGAGGATGTGGTAGAAGAGGAGGTTTATAGCGGCGTAGGGCGAATCGTAGGCTATTCGTACCCTTCTGTTTTCAAGTTTCGGAACAAGTTCTGCAAGTTCCATATTATTTTTAGCAGATTAATTATTAAATATTTTTTGTTTTTTCCTTAGTTAATTAAGTAATTGGAATGAAATCAAAAGAGTGTATAATTTAAGTCAGGTCTTTTTACCTTTAAACTGGCTTTCGTAGAGCCTCGCTACCCTGTCTATCGTGTCAGCCTCGCCAACGTCCTTGTCTTCCCTCAGCCTCACAAAACGTGGAAAGCGAAGCGCATATCCACTTTCGTACTTCGGGCTCTTCTGTATCTCCTGATACGCTACCTCAAACACGTACTTTGGCTGGAGAACAATCTTCTTCCCTTCCTCGTACTCTATCAAGGGTCTGAAAAGTTCGGTGAACTCCTCGAGTTCCTCGTCCGTGAATCCGGTTGCAACCTTTCCAACGGGTAAGAGTTTTCCCGTTGTGGGGTCGAGACACGCAATCTCGTAAGAGCTTATCACGTGGCTCCTCTTGCCCTCTCCCCACTCTCCACCAATAACAACGAGGTCGAGGGTTTCCATCACTGGCTTTAGCTTCAGCCAGTGCTTGCCCCTCTTCCCCGGTATATACGGCGACTTGGGATTTTTCAGCATCGCTCCCTCATGGCCAGCGTTTAAGGCTTCGTTGTAAACCTGCTCTATGACGGCAGCGTCGCTCGTAACAACCTGCTTCGCAACCCATATTCTGTCTGAACTTCTTACGACAGACTCGAGAAGCTTTCTGCGCTCCTCAAGGGGCAGGTCTATCACTTCCTTGCCGTCGCAGTAGAGGATGTCAAAGAACTGCGCGTGAATGGGGATTTTCTCCATCATTTTGCTGACCTCGTATTTCCGCCTGAAACGTCGCAGAATGTGCTGGAAGGGCATTGGTCTGCCCTCCTTCATGGCAACAACCTCGCCGTCGAGTATAACGCCCTCTTTCACGTTACTCTTTATCTCCTCCACTATCTCCGGCAGCGCCCTCGTTACGTTCTCCAGTCTCCTCGAGTATATCGTTACCTTTCCATTCCCCCAGTGAACCTGAACCCTCGTGCCGTCAAACTTCCATTCTACAGCAACTCTACTCATCTCTCTTATTGCCTGGTCTATGCTCTCAGCAACCTGGGCGAGCATCATTCTCACAGGCACGTGCAGTTCTATTTTCATCTTCTCGAGACCTTCCTTCCCTTCATTCTTCGCAACGACGGCAACCTTCCCAAAGTCGTTGGTTATCATGTAAGCCCTTTCCACCAGCGCTTCCTCGATTCCCCACGCCCTCGCTATCGCATCCCTAACAATACCCTCACCAACTCCGAGCCTCATTTCGCTCAATATGAGCCTCGTCAGATACCTCGCCTCAATCGGTGTTGCGGAGAAGTAGAGATCTGCAAGCAACCTGATTTTCCTCTTCTGGCTACCCTCTCCGGTCAGAGAGCTCATGGTGTCGAACACTTCCCTAACCTTCGCTACGGTAAGCTCCTCTTCGAAGAGTGTAAGCTGCGTTTTCGTCTGGAGAAGCTTTTCTGCAGCGATTCCGAGATCGCCTGTCTCTTTTATCAGTTCTTCAATCTTGCTTCTGTTCGTCCCCGTTGCCACACGTAACGCCTCGTAGATGAGCCCAACACCAACGCCAAGTTCTCTCTCATCCCACGGCGGGTAAACCTTGCCCATGAGAAAGAGAACGACGTTGTACAGGTCGTTATCGTCCTCAATGCCCTTTATAAAGGCAGCAATTCTCGCGGCAAGTTCGAGAGTTGATGAAATTTTTTCTATCACTGAGCAGAATTCAGCGAACTCTTTGAATAGCATGTATATCTCTGGGTGCTGAATGTTTATGCTTTTTTCGATAGCTTTAACTTCATCCGCGTTGGCAGGAGAACATGGAAGACGTGAAAAGAGAAATCCTCAGGGCTGTCGAGGAGCTTTTTGAGAGCTTTGCGAGAGACAACGTCGATTACGAGAGGGTGAGATGGGAACTCGACTACATCGTGTATCCGAGTATAGGCTCGTATCTTGCTGATGGAAGCCTTACGAAGGAAGAAGGTATAGAAATATTCGAATTCTGCGAGCGAAAGCTGAGAGAGCTGAAGCTCATGATGGATTCAGCCTGAAGTTCGGCAGTAGTATTACAATTTTTCCAGTATGGACATGATGTCCTCAATGTCCGCATCGGTTTTGAACCCGGTTCCGGAACACCTCGTCCTCGAAGCTTTGAAGCCTCTATCTTTCAACCCCTCGATGACATTTTGCAGGGGTGGAGGCGATTTTCCTGCGAGTTTTGCAAGGATGTGGAGTTCATAGTAGAATGGTACATCTATCTCCTCTGCAATCCTCGTGAAAAGGTTTCTCACCTCATCACTGCTTATCTCCACGGCTTTTTCAACAGCTTTTGATACAAACTCCTCGTTGTGTAGCTCTCCAAGCCACAGCGGCCCCATCATTGTATATTTGTTACCGCACACACATTTCTCAACTACGCTTCCATCCATTGGCCTCCACTCTCTCCTGAGGCACTTTGTGCAGTAGAACAGGTAGCCAAGCTTCTCGTAAACCTTTCCAGCTCTCCGAGGAGAGCGCCTGAAGAAGACGTGGATGCGATAATAGTGCTCCCTTGCCCACGAAATGAGGACTTCCATCGCTTTGTCGTACTTTGTAGCCTCTCTCGCAATTTTTCCAGCTAAAACTCTCAGTCCAAGCTCAGGGTAGAACTCTGTCTTTTCCGCGTAACTCGAGTACTTGCGAAGCCCTGAAACAGTTGCGGAGCCGCACAGAGCAGCAGTGTCGGTTGCTGTAACACTCAGGTATCGCTTTACGGAGGAGCAGGCAGAGTCTATGAACTCTGCTGGAGAGCCGAAGGGGTCGAGGTCTATGTGCTCGAAGCCTCTCTCCCTCATCAGTGCGGCAGCGTCCCTTCTCAGGACCTCACACTCGAGCCCGTTGTGTTCGAGGTTTTTCCTTAGGAGCCTGACGGCGTTCGGGTTTCTGTCGTTAAAAATTGCCCTAAAGTCCGCTTCGAGACATGCCCTTATCCCCCTTATGCCCGTAGCCGCCAGAGCGTCGAGGTACTCGTGGCTATCCATGCAGGAAAAAACGACCATATCCGCATCTCTGCAAAACTTCATGCGGGGGTTGTAGAAAACGCCGTTTTCCACGAAAACCTCTGCCTTACCTTCCCTTACAAGCATCTATCAGCCTCCCGGCAACGTCATCAACCAGCGCATCTCTGTTGCTCTCATCGAGAGTTATCACTTTAAATTCCCTTCTTATGCGCTCGAGCAGCCTGTGCCTCGCCTTGAGGTGTATAGAGAAAAGGCAGCAAACTGGAGCGTTTATCAGCTCTTCGACGGCTTTGATGAACGCACCGCTCTTGAGCTCCATTGGCCCAACTTCGTCCAGAATAACGAGCTCGCAATCGCATTTGAGCTTCGAAGCGAAGGATTCGACTGCAGCAACGTCAACGCCGTACTTACCAACGGCAGGCCCGGGAAGGCCAACTCTTGCGAGCCACGCTTCCTCGCCAGTCCTCAGGTCTCTCAGTCTGAAGCCAACTCTTTTACCCCTTTCTCTGACCTCCACTGTTATGAAGCCAGTGATGTCGAGGGTGTCTTTGAGCTTCTCATAAACGCGAAGGCAGAATGTGGTCTTTCCGATTCCCGGCCTGCCAGTCACAGCAATTCTGAGCATACCTGCTGTAGTGCAGGGGACAATTTATCTGTTGCGAGTGCTGGCAGGAAAAAATCAGAGATCGTAAGCCTTGTAGCAGGTTCTGCAGGTTTCAGGGAGTTGAGGAATTCTTGGTTGTGTTCCAGGCCATATGGCTATCTGTTCAAGACCCCAGAGCCTCTTCCTGAACGTCTCCCTTAATGTTCTGTAGGATTCTTTATCCAATACGTCATCCAGCCTTTCTGTATTCAGATCTCCAAAACTCCTGCGTTCGATGTAATACATCTTTCCGTTGAAAAGCCTTGGAATCGGATTCAGGTGGAGTGCAAGGTATACACAGGGGAAGACGAGACCATCGGATGAGATAACAACGTTCTCAACAGGGTTTTCCGCACACACAAGCACTTCTCCGGGTTCGAGTGGTGGAAAGTTCGTTTTTACACCAAACTCCTTTGCCCTTTCCCTTGCTTTTTCAACAAATTTTTCCATTCCTGGTGTGGAGAAAACTCTGAGCTCATCGCTCATCTTATCGAAAACATAATCAAGGTTTGTTGCAAAGAAGTCGGCGTTGAGATTTGCGGCAAGCTCAACAGCGTTTGCCAGCTCATGTATATTCGTTTTTGTGAGCATATATGACAGCTTGAGGTTCGTCAGCCTGTTCACTCTCTTGGCATTCTCGATTAATGGTTTTAAGCTACACTTTCTTATCTTTCTGTGCGTTTCCTCGCTTGCCCCTGCAATGGAAATCACGACGAAATCGCACAATTCAAGGGTTTCATCTGAAAGCCTGTCGATAAGGTAACCGTTCGTTGTGAAGCTTACCGCTGCGTGCTTCGCAGCAATTCTGACCATCTTTTCAAAGTCTGGATGCAGGATAGGTTCTCCCCAGCCCTGCAGATGGATGAGTTTAGCGTTTGAGAAGCTCTCGCTGACTCTCTTGAAAAGATTGAAGTCCATATCACTGCCTTCCCACTCTTCGAGCCGTGTTGGGCACATCAGGCAGTTCATGCCACATCTCGAAGTAACCTCAACCTGTATGTATCCCAGCTTCATCTCCTGAAGTTGGTTTTTGATGGAGATAAGGTTTTCCTGATTGGCAGGTTCGAATGTTGGGTCTGCCAGACTTCGTCAACCAGATGTTTAAGCTCCCTCACGGCAAGGTTGTTGACTACCTTAAATAATAGTTCAATGGCGAGGTCGTGAAAATCGGCGAGGGAATACACCTCCGGTGTTAACTCTGCCAAGCACGGATATCCCTCCAAGCTGCAAGTTGTTCAATGTAGAGTTTGGAGTAGAACTCCATAAATTTTAAAAATCTTATGGAATATCACTCCATATGCTAAAGGAGATTACATTCGAATACATAGACTCGCTGAAGTTTGTAGATGAAATTAAGAGAAATGTCCAGTTAATGGTGAGCCCGGACATCTATGCACTGATGGGCCCCAGGAGAGTTGGAAAGACCTTTTTAATGCTGAAAAAAGCAGATGAGTTATTGAACATGGAAAAAAATGTAATCTACGTTAGCTTTGATGAACCGGGATTAAAGAACATTCCAGTGAGGGACTTCGCAACCCTTGTCAGGAAAGAGTATCCCGAAGGGAAAGTGTACCTGTTTCTGGACGAAATACAGGAATGGAAGGATTGGGATTTTAATCTGAGGTGGCTTCATGACGTTAAGGATTTTACAATCTTCGTTTCTGGCTCCTCTTCAGTCCTGATGTCCTCGGAGATACCTTCAAGACTCAGAGGGAGGTACACTTCAAAACTCCTTTTGCCCCTGTCCTTCTCTGAAATAGCAGACTTCGAGTTGAAAACTTTTAGAGAAAAAGGAAAAGCTCTAAGGCTCATGGAAGATTACGTCAAGTTCGGTGGGTTCCCTGAAGTCTGGACAACGAGATCCAGAGAGAAAATAATATCCATTCTGGAGACCATTTTTTACAGGGACATTATTGAGAGATTCCGTGTAAGGAATGTGAAATTGTTTGAGGAGGTTTTCTATTATGTCATATCTAATTACGCCAACAGGATGACCTACAATGCTTTAAGGAGAAGCCTTGGGGCACTTGGAGTAAAGCTCGACACGAAAACGGTTATGAGTTATTTGAAATACATGCAAGATGCCTTTTTGATCTTTCCTCTTTACAAATTTAGCTATTCCGAAAAAGAAAAAATGGTAAGTCCAAGGAAAGTTTACATCGTGGATACCTGTTTTTCCAACCTGTTCTTCAAGGGCTTGGATACGGGGAGGAAGATGGAAAATATAGTTTTCATAGAGTTGTTGAGAAAAAAGCACTACGAAAACAAACTTCTGGAGTTTTACTATTACATGTCTGAAGACTGTGAGGTTGATTTTGTTGTTAGGGAAGGGAACCAGACAAAGCAGCTCATTCAAGTGACATACGAACTTAATGGAGAAAACTATGAGAGGGAGGTGAAAGGACTGGTTAAGGCAAGCAAAAAGCTGAGATGTGATAATCTGCTGATAATAACATGGAATCTGGATGATGTACTCAGAGAAAACAGCAAGGAAATCAAAGTCGTACCTCTCTGGAGGTGGCTGATGTCGGGGGCTTGAGAACGGTGATTGCCTTTGTCGTGCTTTAAAAGTATATTCCGATTTCGAATTTTTAGAATCACGTTATAAAGTTTTATATACCCGTGCTCCAACGTCAAGCAGATGCGAGTACTCGTTGTAGGTGGAGGGCCAGCTGGAAGCCTCGCAGCCTTGCATCTCGCTGAGAAGGCAGACGTGACCATTGTGGAGGAGCACCCTTCAGCGGGCTTCCCCGTTCAGTGTGCTGGCCTCATCAGCGATACGTGCTACTCCGAACTGAGAAATTACGTTTCTGATAGATGCCTCCTGAACAGGATCGAGGGTGCGTTTGTTCTCGCTCCCGACGGGAGCTACGTGGAGCTGAAGGGGAGAAGCAAAGCCGTTGTTGTGGAACGGAAGATCTTCGACAGCGAACTCCTAAGAAAGGCTGCGGAAATGGATCGCATCGACGTACGGATCAAGACGAGGTTCATGAACTGTAACGGGAAGAAGGCCCTCGTTAGAGGGATGAATGGCGAAGAACTTCTGCAGTACGACGCAATAATCGGGGCAGATGGTGTGGCATCGACTGTAGCTAAGGTCTTCGGTTTTCCTCGCCCCCGAACGCTGCTGGCCATGCAGGTGGAGTGCAGGTTCGAAGCAATGGACGAACACATGGTGGAGCTTTACTTTGGAAAGGACTATTCAGACTGCTTTTTCGGGTATGCAGTGCCTCTGGGCGATACCGCCCGTATTGGCGTTGTAGCATCAGAGAATCCCCAGCAATACCTCATGAACCTGCTCGAAAAACATCCGTCCGTCTCTAAAAGGGTGAAGGGGGGAGTTATCGAGCTTAACACCGGAGCAATTCCCGTCAAGCCCATAAACTTTGCAAGGGGCAACGTCGCACTTATAGGAGATGCGGCTGGCATGGTTAAGCCCTACACAGGCGGCGGGATTTACTATCACTACATTGCAGCCCAGACACTCGGCGAGACATTTCCAGACCTCGACGCCTACCGACGCATATACATGAAGAAGATGGGTTACGAGTACAAGATGGGTGAGAGGATAGCCAGGCTTTACAGCCTGCTGACTGACGACGACTACGTAAACCTCGTAAAAATTGGAAAGGGGGCCGAAGAGCTTGCTGCAGAGCTGCACATGGACTCGCCGTCATCTCTCCTGAAGGTAATACCCAGGTTCATCCGCCTGCTCACAAACCCAAGGCTTTCCGCAAAGTTTGGCAGGGCGCTTTTAATGGGGCTTTAGGTGCCAGTAGTTTTGACCAGAGATTCTACCAAAATCTTTGCGCAAATATTATAGTCATGCAGGCGAGCATTCTCCATGCGCTGGAAATTGATTATTGCGCTGCTGGCCATCGCCGTGCTGTTTGCTGGCTGTCAGACAGAGAAGCCTGAAAGTGTTACGAGTGAAAAAGCTACTGAAAAAGTAAAGATAAGGATTGGACTGCTGCCAATCGAGGACACTTTTCCCGTAACAGTTGCGAAAGAGGGAGGACTGTTCGAGAAGTACGGTGTAGAAGTTGAAATCGTTCCATTCCAGAGCGCTCTTGAAAGAGATGCTGCTCTGCAGGCAGGAGAAATCGACGCATGCATTGCTGACCCCCTTGCTGTCATTCTGCTCCGCAACGCAGGCTACGATGTCCGCATAGTCTCGCTGTGCCTTGGGGCTACGCCTGAGGAAGGAGTCTTTGCAATCCTTGCAGCCCCCAACTCCAGCATAAACAGCGTGAAAGACCTCGAAGGCAGGAAGATTGCGATATCGAGCAACACAATAATCGAGTACGTTACGGACATCATGCTGAAGAGCTACGGAGTTGAAAACGTCGAGAAGGTTGAGATAAAGCAGATTCCTGTCAGAATGCAGACACTCCTCGCCGGACAGGTCGATGCTGCCACACTTCCAGAGCCGCTCGCAAGCCTCGCAGCCTTCAGAGGGGCGAAGCTCGTTTTAAGCGATGCCATGATGGACAGGAGCATAAGCCAGACAGTCATAGTGTTCAGAGGAGAACTCGTCGATTCGAAGCCCGATGCGGTTAATGCATTCCTCAAGGCCTACGGAGAAGCTGCGGAGAAAATAAACGCAAACCCTGAGAGCTATAGAGAAGAGTTCATAGAGAAAGCAAGAATACCGAAGGACATAGCCGAAAACTACAAGATGCCTCACTATCCGCATCCGCAGCAGTATCCGAAGGAGTTCTACGAAGAGGTGCACGAGTGGGCTGTGGAGAAGGGGCTGCTGAGCAAGGAGATACCCTACGAAGAAGCAGTGGTATGGCTCCAGTAATCGAAGCAAGAAAGCTCGGAATGGTCTATCCCGATGGGACGAGGGCTATCGAAGGCGTTAGCTTCAGCGTCGAAGAGGGGGAAAGCTGCGCCATCATCGGGCCTTCGGGATGCGGGAAAACAACACTTCTCTTCATTTTTTCAGGACTTCTGAGGCCAACGGAGGGTATAGCCCTCATAGAGGGAAAGGAGGTCGTTGCTCCGCCGAAAAATGCTGCCCTGATACTCCAGAACTACGGACTCTTCCCATGGAAAACGGTAATTGAGAACGCTGCCCTGGGCCTTGAAATCAGGGGGGTGAAGGCGAGGGATGCAAGAAAGGCTGTAAAACCAATACTCAGGGAGCTTGGACTCGAGGGCTTCGAGAATCACTATCCGAAGCAGCTCTCTGGAGGGATGCAGCAGAGGGTTGCGTTTGCAAGGGCTCTTGCCATAAAACCGAGGATAATGCTCATGGACGAGCCCTTTTCGTCTCTCGACGCGCTTTCGAGGGAAAAACTGCAGAACTTTTTGCTTGAGCTGTGGATGAAGGAAAGAATGACCATGCTCCTCGTTACCCACAGCATAGAGGAGGCGGTCTTTCTCGGGAAGCGGATAGTTGTCCTTTCGCACAGACCGGGGAGGGTGGTGAAGGTAATAGAAAACCCCATGGCCGGAAGCGTAGAATTCAGAAACAGGGGGGAGTTTTTCGAGAAATGCCGGGAAGTGAGGAGAAGCGTTGGGGCTACGTAGTAGCAGGAGCAGTTCTTTTTATCATCTGGCACGTTCTCGCCTACTTTGTAAAATCGCCCGCTCTTCCGTATCCTTCGACGGTTTTTGCAGCGTTTATAGCGCAGCTTGGAGAAGGTTTGGCTATCCACATGGCCATAAGCGCTTGCAGAGCGATATACTCCATACTCCTCGCTTTGTCTCTTGCGATTCCAATCGGGCTGCTGTGTCACGAGAGGAAAATCGACAGATTCATTGCTCCTTTCCTGTACCTCCTCTACCCGATCCCCCACATTGTTCTGCTTCCACTCATAATTCTCCTCTTTGGTATCGGCGATGTTTCAAAGGTTATCCTGATAGGAATGATAGTCTTCTTCCAGATACTCGTAACGACGAGAGATGCTGCAAGGAATATCGACGAGTATTACGTCTACTCCCTTCTATCGCTGGGTGCGGACAAGAAGGACATCTACAGACACGTGGTTTTTCCCGCGTGCTTGCCAAAGATTCTTACGGCTTTACGCATAAGCGTTGGAACGGCAATAGCAGTGCTGTTCTTTGCCGAATCCTTCGCCACCACAACTGGTTTGGGCTACCTGATAATGACAGCGTGGAGCAGGGCTGACTACGTATCCCTTTATGCGGGCATAGTTGCCATGGCCCTCCTCGGCTTCAGCCTGTACATGGCTCTCGAGGTGATTGAAAGAAGACTCTGCAGGTGGGTGTAGCCAGCAAGGTTAGTAGATTACCTCTTCGAGCATGTTCTTCTCGGCTGCAAGCCTGATTTCTCTTGCAATCCTCCTGCCCATGTACATTGGTTCTCCGAACAGCACGTAGGAGTACGGTGAGGCAGGTATGCCGACGTTGCTCCCCGCAACTATCCTCGCAGATATCTCGAAAACAACCATGCGGGCGTTCTCGTCGAAAACTGCTTCGAGGCAGAAGGGGCCGACCATTCCCGGATATGCTATCTGCTTTGACACCTCAACGACGCTCCTCGCAGCTTTTATGGCCTGAGCAAGAAGGCTCTCCCTCAGCACGACGGGAAAGTTCCCTATTACTGTGTACGTGGGCGTAATCTCTGCCTTGAGCTGCTGCTCTGCAGGAATCCTGCCAAGCCCGTCTGCACTCGACTCGTAACGCCTGTCGACGGCTATCAGCTCCACTCTGCCAAAGACGGGGGAGTAGAAGAATGAGAAGTAAACGTTCGCCCCGACGATGTACTCCTGAATGTGTGCATTCTCGACATCTCCTGCATCGATGAGACCCTTTTCGACCATCTGTTTCGCCTTCTCGTAGAACTCTTCGGGACTTGATGCGAGGAAGTAGCCCATTCCGCCCTTCGCTCCGGGGTACTTGACGATTACAAGCCTGTCTATATCCTCTGGTCTTTCGAAGGTTCTGGGGAGGGTTAAACCAGCGTCGAGCAGCCACTTCCTCTGCTTTTCTCTGTCCACCTCCCACAGCATGAGCACTCTGTTTCCAAAAACGGGAACTCTCAGCTCGTCGAGCCTGCCGATGTATGCGTTGAATGTGCCGTGTGGGATGATAATGGCATTCTTCTCAATGAGTTCGTCCTGCATGCTTTTATCAAGCAAATCGGAGTAATCCCCAAGCTCGATTATCTCGTCAGCAACGCCGAAAGACTCGTAAATTATCCTCTCCCTTTCTCTGCAGAGGCAGATCGTCCTGAACCCCTCATCCTTTGCCCCTCTAAGGATGTTGAGGGCTGAGTGGCTGCCGAGAGTTGCGATGGTGAGTCTTTCCTTGTCGTACTGGCTGAGAACCTCGATGATCCTGCTTCTGTCCATGGCCGGAGTTGGGAGGGGTTGTATTAAAATATTCGGGATTAATTGCTAAATTAACGAGCTTGAGAGGTTTCCAATAAAAAGCAAATAAAAGCTTGGAAAGGGGAGTGGCGGTAGTAAGCCCCCTTTTGTTTCAGGCGGCATTAGTCTTAGCGGGCTTACGCCCTTGCACCGGCGGGGTCGGCGCGTTTCATCCGGCTGGAGTGACCTCAGCCTTTCGGCCTCCTCGCATTTCCTCCAGCCGGTGTCGTTTCTGTGCCGTTGCCACCCCTCTCGGGGTATCCCCTTGCAGGGATCCGCCTTTTAGCGGTGGGGGGACTTTCCTCCCTTTCGGGTCAGCCGCCCACCGCCGCTCCCCACAGTATGATTTCTCAGAAGTGCTTAATAACGTTTTACTCCTTGTCTGTCTAAAATAAAAATTATGCTTCTGTAAGTTTAAGGAACTTAACTCCGACTTCTGTAAGCCTGTAACCTTCCTCACTTTTTTCGAGTATGCCCATGTACTCGAGGAGCTCTGCAAGCTGTTCTTCTGGCTCCTTTCCGTTGCTTTTGCCCTCGGCAATCTTTCCAAGTTCTTCGGCAAACTTCTTCATAACGTCACTCATCACGCTACTCATCATAACCATCACTTACAAATCATCATCATTAATAGTATATAAGCTTTTCGAAATATATTGTTGTGCTGGCAACTTTGACAGTTTAACCTGATTGAATGCATGAAGACAATAAATTTCTGTGAATGATATCTATAAACTCTTTGAAAATTCGTACATGAGTATCCCAGCCGCTACCGAGAGGTTGAGGCTTCCGACTTTGCCTCTCCCAGGTATCTTTACGAGGAAATCGCAGAGCTTTCTGACAGGCTGGGATATCCCTCTGTCCTCTCCACCAATAACGAGAGCGGCAGGGGGAGTGAGGTCGGCATTTTCTATGTTTTCTCCATCAAGTTCGGCCCCTATAACCTTTATTCCGAACTTTTTCGCCTTTTTTAGCGCATTTGTGATGTTGTCCCTCGCTATGCTGACGTGTAGCGCTGCACCGGCAGATACCTTGACTACGGTCTCATTTACCTGTACAGCTCTCCTTTTTGGAATAACCACCCCGGCACATCCGAAAAACTCGGCAGTACGGATCGCAGCTCCCAGATTTCTGGGATCTTCAACACCATCGAGAAACAGAAGAAAGGAGTTTTTACGAAGGCACAATTCTATGAGGTAATCAACATCATGGTATCTGATGGGTGAAATGTCCGCTGCCACGCCCTGTGAGTCGGGAGGCAGTTTTTCCTTTGGGACATAAACTATCGGCACGCCTGCCCTTCTTGCCATCCGCTCCAGCCTATCCCGTCTGTTCCCGGTAGCTAAGTAAACTTTGTTTGCCTTCTTGGCTTTTAGGGCTTCGACGACGCTGTTGACTCCGTAGACTCTCATGTATCCTCACCTGCTGGCGTTAAAGAATTTGCAGGAGGTGGGTGAAGTTTTCCCTCAGAATTTCGACGATGTCAATACCAGTAACCTGCATAACATACCATGCTCCAATGATTGTTCCGGCTATGCTGCCAACGTTTGTGAGGGCTGCGACGAGCAGAATTCTGAAAACTCTGTTTCGCACGAGCTGGGAAAGACTTTCAGCTTTCGAGAGTTCCTCAATGTCTCTGGATGTTGGGCTTCTCTTCCACGCCTCCACGAGTCCCGAAACCCATCCGGCCGCAATTGCCGGATTAAGGGATGTGAGCCACGCAACGCAGAAGGCTGTGAGTATCGAAAGCGGATGTGCTCCGGCTATTGCTGCACCTATGGCTGAAAGGATGCCGTTTATGAGGAACCAGTACGCGAAGGCTTTGAGAATTATGCCGGTGTTGAGGGTAGCGATGACCGCGATGAACAGCATGATTACAAAGGCAACAATTGTGTACCCCAAGATATTCATAACGTTGATGCCCTTCTTGACTTCGAGAAGTTTCTCGATGGGTGGGATGGATGCAGGATTGGATATAAACCTCTCAAGTCCCTTTTTATGACCTGCTCCGACGACAGCGACAATTTTGTCGTACTTTTTGAGTGCTGCTATCAGATTTGCGGCCATAAACGCGTCTCTCTCATCTATGAGTGTTTTCGCTGCGGAGGGGGCTATGTCTCTGAACTCCTTCACCATCACTTCGAGAACATCCTCCTTTAGCATTTCGTCCACATCAACGTCGTCCTTGCTAAATAAGCCCTTCAGGAGGTTGTAAACGATTTTAAGCTTTTCAACGAAGGAAAGGGAGTTCCAGAACCGCCTGAAGGTGATGGCGATATCTCTGTCTATGAGAAGGACATCCGCACCGACCTCTTCAGCCTTTTTAATTGCTGCAAGCATCTCGTCGCCTGGCTTTACTCCGTATTCTTCGCCAATCTTACGCTGGAAGTAGCTGAGGAGAAGCTGGAAAAGGAGAAGGTGTGCCTCGCCCCTCTTTATGATGTCAACAACAGGGATGTCCTGCTTCTCGCCCTTCAGGGCAAGGTATCTGCGCATGCACAGCTCGACAGCTACGGCCTGCGGTTTTTCCCTCTCGATTGTTTCTTCAACATCCTTTATGCTCTTTGGAGAGACGTGTGCTGTACCGACTATGATTATCCTCTTTTCCCTTTCCTCTTGACTATCCACTCTCTCCTCGCTCATACCCTCTGACTCTGGTCTGCAGACTTTTGGCCCTTCACTCACTGCCGATCGCCCCTACTATCTCCAGTGTTCTCACGAGGTCGGTTCTTGAAACTATCCCTACGAGTTTGCCATCTTCGACGACCGGCAGTCTTCCAACACGGTACTCATTTATCAATCTGAAGGCCTTAAAAGCGGAGTCGAAGGGGCCAATAGTCACGACTTCCCTCGTCATCACGTCTCTGACCAAAGCGTCCTTTGCCTTCGCCACATCGTTGAGAGTAACTATCCCTACGAGTTTGCCATCTTCGACGACCGGATAGCCGAGATGCTTGTACTTCAGCATCATCTCGAGAACCTCGCTGGCCTTCATATCAGGTGTGACACATATAGGATTGGGAGTCATTATGTCCGCGATTTTTATCTTTTTCAGGACGTTTTCAATCAAAGCAACCTTCTCCTCCTCGCTCGCCCCCATGTATATGAACAGAGCTATAAGGATAAGCCAGGGACTCGTAAAGAGGCCAAGAACGCCCATGGCTATTGCGAATGCCTTGCCAGTTTCGGCAGCAATCTGGGTTGCCCTTAAAAAGCTCGTCCTTTTAGCGATAAGGCCTCTAAGGATTCTACCGCCATCAAGGGGGAATGCCGGTATAAGATTAAAGATTGCGAGAATCAGATTGAAGTTTCCGAATACAGTAAAGAATGTCGGGATAACTCCGATATAGGCTACTCCGTAGCTAAGGGCTGCAAGGGCGAGACTCGATAGAGGGCCAACAGCGGCGATGGAAATCTCCTTATTCGGCTCCTTCGGCATTTCTTCGAGCATCGAAACTCCGCCGAAAATGAAGAGGATGATCCCTTTAACTTTAATACCACTCTTCATGCTCAGAATTGAGTGAGATAGTTCGTGAATAAGGACTGCAACAAATAGGGAAATCGAGGCGGCAATGGACAGGGCAATTCTCAGCGACTCTGGGCTGACATCTTGAAACCCGTAGGGATATGGGTTGTAGTAGAGAAGATAGCTGAATATTGGGAGTATGATGAAGAGAGTTACGTGCACTCTGACCTCTATTCCAGCAATTTTACCAATGCTGAAGGATAACTCCATAACTTCAACTTAGAGTATGGAGTATAAAAGTGTACGGGCAAAAAAGTTAATATATTGTCTCCTTAAACAAAAATTGGTGAGTGTGATGATTAGTGAAATCTCAACGCTTTTCGGGCTTCGGGTGTACACTGACGAGGGCAGGTACGTAGGCAGGGTTGACGATGTGGTGATCGACCTCGAGAGGAGGCAGATAAGGGGGCTCGCCCTCGGTGACTTCAACAGGAGCCTCATAGACTCTCGTGCACCCGGAATAATAATCCCCTACAGACTCGTAAAGTCCGTGGGTGACATTGTAATTGTAAAGGACATTTTTAAGTTCAAGAAGGAGAGGAAAAAAGAAGAACCACAGGTTGTCGAAGCTTAAGTAAATAGTTATTTTTATAAATAATAATTTCAAAAATTCATACTTACTTTGTTCGGCTTTAAAGAAAGCTCTGGAATGTCTTTTTTTGTAGTTTAATTTTTAAACCAAAAAAATTTAATAAAATTAGAAAGTAAACAGGAACCATTGGAACAGTGGAGGTGACGGAGTGATCGAAATATTATTGTTCATAACAGGTCTGATGGCCGGAATACTTGGTGGACTGCTTGGAATAGGCGGATGCGTAATAATGCTTCCTGCACTCACGTTTCTCTTTGATTACCCACTTCCGTTTGCAATAGGCACGACGATAACGGCGGTGATAATAACAGCATCCTCTGGAGCGATTGGGCATATCAAGATGAGAAACGTTGATTTTTCAACGGCAAGGGTTGTGGCCACAACTGGGGCTGCTGGTGCTGCAGTGGGCTCAATCATGTTCTTCTACATAGCAAACCGGTTATGGCTTCTGAACTTTGTGCTCGGCTTCGCTTTCCTCTACGTATCGATCAGGATGATATACGAGGGACTTTTCAGGAGGAAGATGGGGGCAATGGATGGAAAGGAAGTTCCCGGCTCAGCAGCAGCGAAAGGTGTTATAGGTTTCTGCATAGGGGTGATAACAGGAATCGTCGGACTTGGAGGTGGTTACGCACTAGTTCCCTCCTTCATCTATCTGCTTGGCTCGCCCATTAAAATAGCCGTTGGGACTTCCCTCGCATCGTTCATCAGTATGGCTGTGGTGAGCGGGGCTTTCAAGCTCTATCAGGGGTTCGTTGACATCGTAGCAGCGGTGTGTCTTGGAGTGGGAACGGCAGCAGGTGCGCAGATAGGAGCAAGGCTAACAAAAGCTGTACCTCCGTGGGTCATTAAGGCTATTTTCGGGTTTGTGTTCCTGTACGTGTCGCTTAAATTTGTTTGGCAGGGATACTCCTGCCTCACCTGATTTTTTGGCCTGAACTTTGTTTTTTATTCCTTCAGCTTATTAACGACTTCCTGGGCCATCTCCATGGTTTTTAGGTTTCCACCGAGGTCTGGAGTGGTCCTCCCTTCGACTATGACCTCCTCGAGAGCCTTCTCCACTCTCGCAGCCTCGTCGAGATAGCCGAAGTGTCTAAGCATCATAACTGCAGTCAGAATCATCGCCGAAGGATTTGCAATGCCTTTACCCGCTATGTCCGGAGCCGAGCCATGGACTGGCTCGAATATCGCATGCCTTTCTCCAATGTTGGCAGACGGAGCCATGCCGAGTCCGCCTACGAGGCCGGCAGCGAGGTCGCTGACGATGTCGCCGAACATGTTCGTCGTTACGATGACGTCAAATCGATGCGGGTCCATTACAAGGTACATGCAGGCTGCATCTATGTAGTAATCGTTGAATTCGATGTCGCTGTAATCTCTGGCAACTTCTCTGCAGACGTCTCTGAACAGTCCGCACGTCTTCTTCATGACGTTTGCTTTATGTAATGCAGTCACCTTTTTTCTGCCCTCTCTCCTCGCAAGCTCGAAGGCGAAGCGGGCAATGCGCTCGCTGCCCTTTCGAGTTATCACCCTTATACCTTCCGTAACACCTTCCGCAACTTCGAACTCAAGCCCCTTGTAAAGGCACTCGGTGTTCTCCCTTACAATGACTATGTCCACACCATCGTAAAGGCACTTCACGCCCCTGTAGGACTTTGCGGGCCTTATGTTGGCAAAAGTTTCGAGCTCAAACCTGAGCCTGACGATAACATCTGCTGCAGTTTCGCCTGCAGCGCCGAAAAGGACAGCATCACTCTTTTTACACTCTTCAAGAGTTTCATCCGGCAATGCTTTTCCGTACTTCTCGTATGCTTCATCTCCTGCCTCCATCCATACGTACTCAAACGGAAGGTTGAGCTCTTCCAGAACGAGCATCGCGGCCTGCATTACTTCTTTGCCGATTCCGTCGCCCGGAATGACCGTTATCCGCTTCATTAAACCCACGATTGCTGCGGAAAATAAAAAAGTTGTGATGTTATGGATTTCTCTGGTTCAAAAGCTGCGGCTGAATAGTGGCGACAGCACAGCAGCAGGCAAAGCTTAAGTAGAAACCGGACAATAATATGCCATGAGACATCCGGTTGTAGCGGGCTCGTTCTACCCGTCAAATCCGGACTCCCTGCTCGCGATGCTTGCAGAATTCGTCCGCCCGAGTCCCGATCCTACGATAGCTGCGTGCGTGGCTCCACATGCGGGTTACATGTATTCGGGCAGAACCGCGGGCAAGATCTATTCTCTCATACCCAAAGCCGAAACGTACGTCATTCTCGGCCCAAATCACACGGGCTACGGCTCTATGGTTGCCGTTTCAACAGACACCTGGCTTACTCCTCTTGGCGAAATTGAGCCAGACGTTGAGTTCATTGAGGCGATGCCAAAGGTCATCGTTGACATGGACGAGATAGCTCATCGCTATGAGCACTCCATAGAGGTACAGCTACCGTTCCTCCAGTATGTTCACAAGGACTTCAAGATAGTACCCATATGCCTCGGCATGCAGGATGAGGAGACTGCAAGAGAAGTAGCCCACGAGATCCTGACCGCTGAGGAGAGGACGGGCAGAAAGATAGTAGTCATAGCTTCGAGCGACATGCACCACTATCTGCCTGACAGAACCTGCAGAGAGGCGGATGCGAAGGTTATCGATGCCATTCTCTCGATGGATGTCGCGAGATACTACCAGACGATATACGACATGCAGGCGAGTGTCTGCGGGTATGGGGCAATAGGCGTTGTAATGATCTACGCAAAGCACCACAACTGCTACGCGAGCCTCGTGGACTACTCAACGAGCGGAGACGTTGCGGATAAGAGCAGCGTTGTTGGATATGCTGCAATCGCCTTCAGGCGATAAGCTTAAGTTTTCTACCGGCAATGCGGGGCAAATGAAAGCTTCGGCTCCGGGAAAAGTAATCCTCTTTGGCGAGCACGCGGTGGTCTACGGCAGACACGCTGTCGTGACTGCAATCAATCTAAGATGCTATGCTGAGGCATTAAAAAGCAGTACCTTCAGAATAGAGTCACCAATCGCCACAACATCCCTCGATTTTGAGAAGCATCCCTATGTTAGCTATGCGATAAAGAGGTTCATGGAAGTAAAGCCTATAGATGGAGTTAAAATAAAAATTGAAAGTGAGATTCCAATCGCTTCTGGCCTTGGAAGCTCTGCAGCAGTTACAGTTGCTGTTCTCAAGGCCCTCGATGCTGAATTCGATGCTGGATTGAGCGACGAGGAGCTGTTTGAGCTCGCGAGAAAAGTTGAGCTGGATGTACAGGGCAGGGGGAGCGGAACAGACCCCTTCGTCTCCACGTATGGAGGCGCGTGGCTCATTCCTGAAAGAAAGCCCCTTGATCTGGGAGAGTTCAGGATGCTCATTGTAAACAGCGGAGAGGAGTCGATAACCTCTGAGATGGTTGCAAAAGTTGCAAGACTGAGAGATGAGCTTGGAGACGTCGTCGAGAGGATATTCGACGTTATTGATACAATTTCACTCAAAGCCTTCGCGGGAGAAGGAGAAATCAGCCGCTTGATGGCCGTAAACCAGTGCATGCTTAAAGCGATTGGTGTCAGCACAAAGCGAATTGACGAAATTGTAGAAGAGCTCGAAGGACTCGGGATCGCTGCCAAGATAACCGGAGCGGGAGGAGGAGGTAGCGTTGTCGGAGTTGGTAGCGATGAAGCTCTTCAGCGTGCTGCTAAGCTATTTAGCGGCATAATTGTCGAGCCTGAAAGGGAGGGAGCGAGGGTTGAAGATTGATGGCCTGAGAATTCTGAAGATTGGCGGAGCACTGATCACCGATAAATCGCGGGGCGTCTTCGATAGAGCTAAGGAAGATGTCATCGAGAAAATAGCAAAGGAAATAGCCACAAACCCGGAAAAACTCATTCTCATCCATGGAGTTGGCTCATTTGGCCATCCCTATGTGGAGAAGTACAATTTAAAGCAGGACAGGAGAAATGTAAGAGGTGTTGCAGAAACACACCTGGCGTGTGAGAGGCTCTGCTGCATCGTATGCAAAGCTCTGGCAGAATCCGGCCTGAATCCGGCTCCAATTCATCCCTTCTCGTCCTTCAGGCTAACAGATTCTCTTGAATTCGATGCCGGATTCATTGCAGACCTCGTTAATGATGGTTTCATTCCCGTCATCCACGGCGACATGGTTCGCTCACACGATGGCTACGAGGTTCTTTCGGGAGATAAAATCGCTGTTGAACTTGCAAGAGTGTTCAAAGCCGAAAAGATTGGTTTTGCGAGCGATACAGCCATAGTCGCTGGGGGTAAAATCGTTGAGGAGGTTACTGCAGCCAACGTCGATTCTGTTCTGGCCGAACTTAACAGCGAAACGAGCAAATCGGACGTTACGGGAGGTATGAGGGGCAAGGTCATCGCTATCCTCGAAGTCGCGAGGGCATCAGAAGTCTTTATATTTAGCGGCCTTGAGCCTGGAAACGTTGCGAAGTTTCTTGCTGGAGAGCACGTAGGCACCAAAATCAGGCTGTAAATAGGTTGTGAGTGAAATGAACACGTCAAACAGAAAGCTCGACCACATAAGGATATGTCTCGAAGAGGAAGTTGAATCGAGCTACACAGGATTCGAAGATATCATGCTCGTACACAACGCCCTTCCTGAGGTCGATTTCGAGGAAATAGATACAAGCGTCGAGATGTTTGGGAAAAAACTCTCGGCTCCTTTCATCATAGCCTCCATGACGGGTGGACATCCAGACACAAAGGAAATCAACAGAAACCTTGCAATTGCAGTTGAAGAACTCGGCCTCGGTATGGGTGTTGGCAGCCAGAGAGCTGCCATCGAAGACGAGAAGCTTGCGGACAGCTTTACGGTTGTTAGGGATGCTGCTCCCAATGCCTTTATCTACGCGAATGTGGGTGTGGCACAGGTTAAGCAGAGTATAGAATTCGTCGAAAAGGCTGTTGAGATGATTGATGCCGATGCAGTTGCAATTCACCTTAACTTCCTTCAGGAAGTAATTCAGCCGGAAGGAGACGTTGATGCGAAGGGCTGTATTGAGGCGATAAAGGAAGTCTGTGAAGCTGTAAAGGTGCCCGTTATTGTGAAGGAGACCGGAGCGGGCATATCGAGAAGCGTTGCGTTGAAGCTTAAGGAGGTAGGCGTTGAGGCAATAGATGTTGGAGGAAAGGGCGGTACGAGCTGGAGCGGAGTGGAGGTTTACAGAACCAGCGATATCATAGCAAAGAACGTGGGCCTCGACTTCTGGGACTGGGGGATTCCGACTGCATTCAGCGTCGTAGAATGTGGTGATGTGCTGCCGACAATTGCGACTGGGGGAATAAGGAGTGGTCTTGATGCGGCCAAGGCCATTGCAATAGGGGCCTTTGCTGCAAGTGCTGCTCTGCCGTTCCTCCGCCCAGCCACGCAGTCGGCCGAAGAAGTTAAGCTCGAACTCGAGTACTTCCTCCACGGCCTGAAGGTTGCGATGTTCCTGACCGGATGCCAAAAAATTGAGGAACTCAGAAAGGCGGAGCTCTGTGTGTTTGGTAAGTTTAAAGAATGGCTTGAGCTGAGAGGTATTAATACCAGAGAGTTCTGCCTGAAGAGGCAGGGGAGGAGTTAAGATGTCCATAAAAGAAGAGGTACTCAAAAGGTCTGAAATCATAAACAGGGCTATATCAGAGTACTTGCCTGTTAAAGAACCGGAAGGCCTGTACAATGCAGCGAGGCACCTCATAAACGCTGGAGGGAAGAGATTAAGGCCGGTTATGTGCCTAATCTCTGCCGAGGCTGTTGGAGGAGATGTTGAAAGTGTTATTCCTGCTGCAGTGGCTATTGAGACTATACACAACTTCACTCTCATTCACGATGACATTATGGACAGAGATGAATTAAGAAGAGGAGTTCCTACAGTTCATGTTGCCTACGACGAGCCTACGGCAATTCTTGCTGGCGACACTTTGTTTGCTGAAGCATTCAAGATACTCTCTTCCTGCAACGTCGAGGCGGAAAACCTCGTTAAGGCGAGCAGAATGCTCGCAGACGTCTGCATAGAAATTTGTGAGGGGCAGTACCTCGACATGAGCTTCGAAAAAAGGGAAAAGATAAGCGAGAGTGAGTACCTCGAAATGGTAAGGAAGAAGACTGCTGTGCTTATAGCCAGCGCATGCGCCATGCCCGCAGTTCTGTTCGGAATGGACAGCTACGCTAAAGCTCTCTGGAACTTCGGAATATACAGCGGCATTGGATTCCAGATACACGACGACGTTCTGGATATAACGGGGAAGGACAAGATTGGGAAGGACTGGGGAAGCGACATCGTCGAGGGAAAGAAGACACTCATCATGATAAAGGCGATGGAGCTTGGCGTTGAGATTGAAATCTTCGGCAGAGGCAGTGCGAGCGTGGAAGAGATAGAAGAGGCCGTAGAGAAGCTTAAAGAGTGCGGAGCTCTTGACTACGCGAGGCAGAAGGCACAGGAGTACGTGGAAAGAGGGAAGAGGGAGCTGGATGTACTTCCCGATTCGAAGGCGAAGTCCCTGCTAATTGAGCTTGCCGATTACCTCGTGACGAGGGAGTATTGAGGAATGGACGGTGGGGCGTATCGGGGAAGACACTCCACGGTTTTTAGAGTTGGAGATAGAGCTATCAAGAGGTTTAAACCCGGACTTGAGGTTAATTTCAGGAAAGAGGTTTATTTCCTCGAAAAGCTTCAGCCCTACGGTTTTGTCCCCAGACTTTACGGTTACGATGATCGCAACCTCGAAATTGAAATGGAGTTCATAGAAGGCCAGTATATCAGAGACATCGATATGGGAAGCGAAGAGGGCAGGAAAATAGTGGAGAGGTGCTTCGAAATATGCTATACTCTCGACAGGCTTGGAATTCAGAAGGAGGAGATGCACAGACCCGACAGACATATCATCGTAAGGAACGGCAAGCCTTACTTCATAGACTTCGAAAGAGCCCATGAAACAAGCAAGCCGTCGAACGTGACTCAGTTCGCCGTTTATGTAGCGAAGAGACTTGGAGTGGATTTTGACGATATAAAAGAGGTTCTCGGAAAGTACAAGCTCACATATGCCGAGAAAGATTTTGAAGAGATTCTACGAAAACTTGGATTCAGAACTCCTCGCCCTACGGTTAAAGATTAATAGCGTTAAGGCGATAGTTGAGCAATGGTAACTGGAATTGTCTTCCATCCAAAATACCTCGAGCACGAGCAGACGCCGACGCATCCGGAGAGGAAAGAGCGCCTTGCGTACACACTCGACCAGCTTATGGAGGAAGGAATTTTCGAAAACCGGGAAATCGTTCTTCTCGAACCTTTTAAAGCTTCAGAAAGCGATGTTCTTGCCGTTCACACACCCGAATACTTCGAGTTTCTCAAGAGGGAAAGCAGAAAGGGCGGTGTAATTGACTGGGACACGAGCATTCCAGTTGGCCTAATAGATGTGGCTCTGCTTGCAGCCGGCGGTGCGATAAGGGCTGCAAAGGCAGTGGCAGAAGGCGAGGTGGACAACGCATTCGCCATGGTCAGGCCTCCCGGACATCACGCGAGACCGTACACGGGCGCAGGATTCTGCTACCTCAACAATATTGCGATAGCGACGAAATGGCTGCAGCGCAACGGCTTTAAGAAAATACTCATTCTCGACTGGGATGCGCACCACGGTGACGGGACGCAGGAGATATTTTACGAAGACTCTTCGGTTCTTTTCATATCTCTTCACCAGATGCCACTGTATCCGGGCACGGGCTACCCTCATGAATATGGAAAGGGTGAAGGGGAGGGCTACACAATAAACGTCCCCTTGCCGCCCGGTGCAGGTGACGAGTGCTACCTTACGGTCTTCGATGAGATAATCGAACCTGTTGCCATCGACTTCGAGCCGGATTTCATAGCTGTATCTGCAGGACAGGACAACCACTTCACCGACCCGCTGACGAGCCTCGCTTTAACCGCAAGAGGCTACGCGGAGCTTATGGTGAGGGCGAGGAGACTTGCGGAGAAGCTCTGCGATGGGCGACTTTTTGCAGTCCTTGAAGGAGGTTACAGCGTCGAGAAGGCTTTGCCCTATACGAACTTGGCAATAATAGCAGCCATGGCAGAGATGGACATCTCGTGCATCAGGGAACCGGAAAGCTATGCCGATGAGCTGAAGTGGAGAAAAAAGGAGAGTGCAATCGAAACAGTTAGAGCGACAATTCAGGAGGTAAAGAGAATACATTCCACCTACTGGGGGTGCTTCTTCTGAAACCTCGCTTAGAGCTTCCTGAGGTCGTTGGGAGACTCTGGGATAAGTACAATCTGCCTGAGAACGTTAGGATGCACTGCAGGGCTGTTGCGGAACTTGCGGTCAGGATAGCGGAGGCTGCGAGGGTAAGGGGCTACGACGTTGACATCGAAGCGGTGAGACTTGGCGCTCTGCTGCACGATATAGGAAGAGCCTACAGCCATGGACTCGATCACTTCGTGATAAGCGGGGAAATACTCAGGAAGGAAGGACTGGACGAAAAGATAATCAGAATTGCTGAAAGGCACTTTTCTTCCGGAATAACTGCAGAGGAGGCGAAAGCTCTCGGTTTGCCAGCGAAAGATTTCATGCCTGAAACCCTCGAAGAAAAAATCGTCGCGTTTGCCGACAACCTCATCTTTGGCGATAGGGTGGGTAGCTTCGAGGAGTTTATGAAGAGACTCGACAGCATACAGGAGAACAGGTGGATAGTTGAGAGAAGCAAGGAAAGGGCGGTAAGACTGAAGGCAGAAATCGAGAGAGTTTCTGGATTAAAGTTTTGAATGCCTGTGTTTCCCTCCAATGAAATCAATTGAAACCGACGGAACCCCTGGGATGACTGAATCAACTATTTCAAGCATGTATCCGTCGAGCTGGCTCGTCAGGCGAATAACGAGGTCGTGAGATTGCCTTATAAGTAGCCCTGTCCTCGAATTAAGAAGTTCTCTGAGTATAAATGTGACGAGGATTTTATCGTTAAGTCTGGAAATTGCGGAAAGAAGTTGTCTGGTGGTTTCAATCTCATCGAAAGTAAGGTGATAGTTTAGACCAAAGCAGAAGACGACTTCTCCTTTCGCATCGAGTATCGTTCTGCACACGTCTGGCTCTATCAGCGTAACATTTCCAAAGGGGAAGTCTCCGCCAACGATGTAGTAGTTTGCCCTTTTTACGAACTCTGGAATGCGTTCGAAATTCTCTACAAAGTTTCTGGCCTTTTTTACGGCGGTTTCACTTAGAAATATGAACGAAATCTCTTTTTCTGAAAAGAAGTCTGTAATTTTCTTGAGGATCGCTGGCACTGGTGTTACTGTGCTGTACTCTACTAATACGCTTACACCAGGCCGTAGGTTTGAGAGGACAGACTGCAGGGGGATTGACATATCTGCACGGGCTAACGTACTGCCATAATATATAACTTCTTAAAAACTATGAATTAGAAGGATGATTATGATGCTCCGTGCAATGAAGTCGATTTCCTGTGGAGCACCTATAAGCGTTAATAATGGAAGGATGGATGTATATCTATGGACGGACTCGTTCTTGCCCTGACTCTCCAGAAGGAGAGTGACAGACTTCTCGACGTAATAAGGAGGAGATGCAAAGATGAAGTATAGAGTTGTGAAGATCGAGATGAAGGATGAGGAATGCGTTGCTGTGCACATGAAGCGCGTGGAAAGCAGCAATGCAATAGCAACGGCTGACGTGAGTGAGGCTCTCAGAGACCCGTTCAAGTTTATGGAGTTGAGCAAGCAGATGGGCATGGCGTATATGAAGGCAATCGAGAGTGCAGTTAGCGACGATGCTGTGCTTACCATGAGCTACGACGAGTACTATGAACTTGAGCTGAAGGTCGGAGATGTCGTCGAGGTTAGCGTTAGACTCGTTGATAAGGCCTGAAGTTTTTGTCTCAGTAACCATCTTCAAAATTTCTAATGCTGGCCTGTTGAACGAATGCAAAACTGAATAAAAACAAAAGCGGACCCGGCGGGATTTGAACCCGCGATCCCCGGCTTAGAAGGCCGGTGCTTTATCCATGCTAAGCCACGGGCCCTTTGAATTTGTGTTACGACTACTCCTTAACCCTCGCAATTTAAGATTTTTCTCTCGTGTGGTGCATCATAACACACCGGTATCTTGCTCCTGAAGAGTTGAGGGCCTGTTGTAAGATTGTCCAGACTCAAGTATAGATTTAAAAGACCAAGCTGTAGACCCTTATGCCACCCCCCAAAACAATCTCGTAAAGCAACTTCGAAAAAACTTATATTGGCCTTTGCATAGGCATTTAAGAGCCAGAGAGGTGGAGCCATGCAGGACTTAATCTGCAAATACGTGTATAAGGACGGCAAGGAGTTCGGAGAGAGTATAGACGTTTACAAAGATAGATTAATCATCAAGGTTGGCACGGACTTTTTCGCCGTTTCTCTCGATAGGGTGGAGAAGGTTGAGGGCGATAAGGTATACATCAAGGACTTTGACAGCAAGGAAGCTATAGAAGAGGGCAAGAAGTGGATTGAGGAAAAATCGAAGCCTGTAAGTCTCGAAGAGCTCAAAGCCTATGGGTTCGGTGAGGAAAGCTGAACTATGGGGTACAAGCAGGTCATCGTCGTAAGAGACGACCTGAATCTGTCAAGGGGTAAGCTCGCCGTTCAGGTTGCGCACGCAGCCATACTCGGCTACGAGCTTGCAGACAGGAGGGCTGTTGAGGAGTGGAAAAGAGAGGGCCAGAAAAAGATAGTTCTGAGGGTTGAAAATATTCAGAAGCTCATGGAGATAAAAGAGAAGGCTGCAAAATCTGGCCTTCCGACGGCTGTTGTTAGAGATGCTGGTCTTACTGAAGTTCCACCCGGAACCGTTACTGCGGTGGTTATCGGCCCGGACGAAGAAAGGCGCATCGATAAAATAACGGGAAATCTTCCTCTTTTAAAATAATTGAAGTTGGCTGTATATATCTATAAATTTCGTAGCTGAGCCAAAGATATACCGAAAGCTGTAAGTCACTGCAGCCACGATTCATCACTCTTCAAGATCTTGTTTAGCCAGAGGCATAAACTTAAGAGCAAGAAATTCTATTATTTTCTGGAGGTGTGCTCCTTTGGAACATTCAATCAAGAAGGTGGGCCTCGTTTCAAGGTACCCTCCCGTGCATTGCGGCGTAGCGGAATACACGAAGATGGTAGTATCGGCCCTTCGCTCCCTCAATCCCCGGCTTGAAGTGTACGTCTTCTCGACTGATGAAGCGGGCAATGAGGCTTGGCAGGATGAGCTTGGTGTTCATGTTATACCATGCTATCCCCGATTTGCATCTGACTACTCCATGCTGCTCAACGCACTGTCGGAAGTTTCCGTTGATGTTCTCCACCTCCAGCACGAGTACGGTATCTATGGAATGGGCAGGGAAGTAATCAACGCTCTCTCGAAGGCGAAAGAGGAGGGACTTGCAAAAAAGACCGTTGTAACCATGCACACTGTAGACCATCCATACACTGAAAGGAAGGATACACTGAAGTTTCAGGCCTCTCTCAACAGTGTAGATGCTGTAATCGTTCACAGCCCTCTACAGGAGTTCGAGCTGCAGATACAGGGAGTCGAAGCCCCAAGACTGCACAGGATACCGCACGGAACGCTCATCAACCCATACCTCTGCTACACGAGAAGCTATTTAGCAAAAAGTCTCGGCTTGCAGGATGAGTTCAGTGGAGTCGTGCTTGCTGTGCCCGGCTTTCTACGAAGGGATAAGGGCATAGATGTACTGCTCGATGCCTTGGAAATGCTCAGAGACATGAGGTTCACCCTTCTAATAGCCGGCGAGTCCAAAGACCCGAAGGTGCACGACCTCGTGTCTGCAAGCACTTCGGCCAAGACCATAATTATGGAGAAGTACCTCTCCAGTGACGAAATACTGCGTGTTGTAGCGCTGGCCGATGCAATAGTTCTGCCATACAGGGACAGGCACGGAGCTTACGCTGTCAGCGGGATACTTCATCTGTCCATGGGAGGGCTGAAGCCAATAGTTGGCAGCAGAACTCCAAGGCTCGTGGAGCTATATCAATTCGCCCCCCGCCTGACAGTTCCTCCCGGAGAGCCTGGAGAGCTCGCCAGAAAAATAGCCTGGCTTGTGGAAAATTACGATTATGCCGTAGCTTACATGACCGAACTTTATGGATATGCTGCGAGAACCCAGTGGATAAGGATGGCTCACCGCCACCTGAAACTATATCAGAACTTGCTGACGTGTTCCAGTATTTGACTGGCGTTTAACGTCTGAAACCGTACTCTCCAACCAAGGGCACGAATCGAACAGGACCCCATCTCTTCTTTTCAATGCTCCCGTCTGGTTTTTTGTCAACTATGTATAGGTACTGTACATAGTCGCCTACGGGGATTAGCATTCTACCTCCAGGCTTTAGCTGTTCTATCAACGGTTCAGGAATGTCTGGTGCTGCAGCGGTCACGTATATCTTGTCATAGGGTGCCTCCTTCTCGTAGCCTTTACTTCCGTCTCCAACGACTATTTCGATGTTGTCGTAGCCTAACTCCTCCAGCAGTTTTTTCGCTCTTTCTGCAAGCTCCGGATAGCGCTCAATTGCAATAACCTTTCCCTCTTTGCCAACAATTTCCGCAACCACGGCAGCGTGGTAGCCGCTTCCACCACCAACCTCTAAAACCTTCTCTCCAGGCTTGAGATCGAGGAGTTCGCACATTATGGCCACCATGTGTGGCGCGCTTATGGTCTGCCCGCTTCCAATGGGAAGGGGTGTATCGACATAAGATTCGCTGCGGTACTGGTAAGGTACAAAGAGGTGACGTGGAACCTTAAGCAGAGCTTGGGCTACCCTGTCGCTCAGGTTGAGCTCGTCCTTCAGTCTTTCCACCATTCTCCTTCTTTTCTCATCGTAAAGCTTGTCTTCCACGCCTTCCATAATTCCTCAGCCCTTATCAAATCGTCGGGTGTGTTGATGTTCAGCACTTCATTCCTTCCAACTCTGTAAATTACTTCTTCCTGCTCATCCCCTAAAAACATTCCGTCTACAACATTAATGCCAGCATATTCTCCATCGGGATAGGCTGTGGCGAGAGCCCGTGTTGAAACCGTATAGTACGCGTTGATCACTTCGGGAATCACGTCCTTCAGAAAGAAGAGGTCTGCCGCAACAACAAGAACAGGCTCGGCAATGGACAGGCTGGTGATTGCCTCGCACATGTCCTCAACAAATCCAGCTCCAGACGTTTTGACGACCTCTATTCCTTCTCTTCTCAGGAATGCTGCGGTCTCGGGCGTGTAATCGGTTACTGCCCCAAGCACCTCTTCGCACGGCCATAGAGCATCGAGAACGTGCTCGATGAGTCTCTTTCCACAGACCTTCACGAGGGGTTTCTCGCCCATGCCGAGGCGTGAGCCCTTTCCACCGCACATTACAAGTGCGAGCATGCAACCACCACGCAAAGGCCAGCAGCAATGGTCAGGCAGTTAAGCGCTCCAGCGATGTCTCCGTTAATGCCGCCGAATGCGCGCATCACGTACGCTCTAAATGCAAGGGCAAGGGCAATGGAAAAGGCCAGGAGCTGAAGGGCTGGAAATGTGAGCTGAATGGGTATCAAAAGGATGACAGCGATGATCAGGCCGTAAATGAACTGCCTCACGTTTGCGAACTCCATAATGCTGCTGGCAAGACCACTCCATAGCGGTTTCGATGTGGTAAGTAAAAGCAGCATTGCGAGCTTTGCTGAAACCTCAAGGACTATCAAGGTGAGACAGAGCTGGATGGGTTCAAGTAATGCGGATGAAAAAGAGACTGCTACTATGTACAGACAGATGGAGAGACACCCTCCAGTTCCAAGGCGGGTGTCCTTCAAAACCTCTTTCTTCCTCGACCTATCGACGAAGAGCGCGTCACCAAAATCTGCAAGGCCATCAATGTGGTTTATCCCCTCAACCAGCAGGATAGCCACGATAGACAGGAAACCGAGGCTGGCAAGCGCAAGACCATATGCAGCAACACCGGCGATGATACCGGCAATAAAGCCCGCAATGGGTATTACGAAGAGCTTTCTGCGGAGACTCTCATAACTTTCAATATCTCTCCCCACGGGTAGTGTCGTGAAAAAGCCAAGAGCTCCGCGCAAAGCATCCACGGCACGACTTGGACAAATACATTAATATGGTTTTCCGGCCATTATCACTGGATGCTCAGACTCGTGCTTCTCGAAGCTTCCCTCGAAAGGGTTCCCGCATCCATAGCGAGACATCCTGCAGTGGTTAGCGACGCCAGGAGGAGGAAGAAAAAGCCCACTGAGATTATACTCGACGACTCGAAGCATCATGCGGCGATGAAGAACCTGCCAAACAGGGAAAAGAGGGGAAGGCCGGACATAGTCCACGCATGTCTGCTCGCTGCCCTCGATTCGGAGCTGAATCAGGCAGGCCAGCTCGAAATCTTCATCCACACCATCGGAGGGGAGATAATAAGAGTAAGTGGTGAGACAAGGATTCCGAGGAACTACAACAGGTTCGTGGGTCTTATGGAAGACCTTTTCAGGAAGAGGGTTATAGAGGCTGACGGCGTTAGACTGCTGGAAATCCTGGATTCAAGCCTTGAAAGCATTATCCTCCAGCCTACTGTTCTGATGAGGGAGGGTGGTGAGGCTTTCAGGCCTGATGCCAGAACCGTATGCATAGGTGCGTTCCCACACGGTGATTTTGATCCTTCAACTCTCGAAGTCCTCGAAAGGTGCAATGCCAGGCAGGCATCCATAGGAAACAGGCACTACACGAGCCTCTACGTCACGTACAAGGTAATATGCAGCTATGAGGTGATCCTATGAACGAGTTCGAGCTGATACGAATAGCATCGAGAATCTTCTCCACAGACAGGCAAGACGTCATCGTAGGCCCGGGAGAAGACGACTGCGCGGTTGTAGAGATAAACGGAAAAAACATCGTGCTCACTGCAGACGTCCTGCACGAGAAGACTGACTTTCCCGAAGGCATAAAGGCTGAAGAGATAGGCCACCTCAGCCTTGCTGTGAACCTGAGTGATCTTGCAGCCATGGGTGCAAAACCCCTTTACTTTATCCACACTGTAACACTAAGCCGGAAGTGGATTAACGAGTTCGAAGATATGATGAAAGGGATGAAAAAGCTCGCAGAGAGGTACGGCGTGGCGGTTGTAGGAGGAGACATAGACTTTGGTGATGAGCTCAGCATTGCAGGCTTTGCAGTTGGGGTTGCCGATAGATTCGTTACTCAGAGCGGTGCTAAGCCTGGCGAATTCGTCTGCCTTACCGGCCCCCTCGGAAAGGCCCAGCTTAGCTTGGAACAGCTATTCTCCGGCATGAGTAGAGAGAAGATAGCGTATCCCGAAAGCCTCTTTACGCCGGAACCAAGGGTAAGGGAGGGGATGGAGGTAGCAAAGCATGCGGGTGCAATGACAGACATAAGCGACAGCCTCGCAATATCGCTACATCTCATTGCAGAGAAGAGCAGGGTAGGAATTGAAATCAGGAGTGATCTGCTTCCACTTGACCACCTGACTCCCTACGTTGGTGAAGAAAAAGCCCTTGAGCTCTTTCTGTACTCTGGAGGAGATTACGAGCTTGTTTACACCTCAAATGAATGCACTCACGGATTTGTTATCGGAAGGGTCGTGGAAGAAAAAGGTGTCAGGATCGATGGCGAGGAAATCGAGTTCAGGGGATACATGCATAAACCAGACTGAACAACTACTTGACGGCAACAACCGGCCGCTTCGCATTCAGAATAACGTACTGAGCAACACTTCCAAGGATAAGCTTTCCCACGGCACTTCTCCTTCTCACACCCACGACGATGAGTGATGCGTCGATTTCCTCCGCGTAACTAACTATGTCGTATCCCGGCTCGTTGCCCCTGACGAGGAGGTGGGTTTCTATTTCAACTCCCGCCTCCTCAGCCCGCTTTCTCGCTTCTTCAAGAATCTCTTCACCTCTGATAACGTCTTCGGACTTTGTTCTGTCCCCGCCAAAAAGGGAATGTATTGCAACAACCTTTGTGTTTCTTATCTTTGCTTCCTCTATTGCAAAATCGAGGGCAGCGAAGCTCGCGTTGCTTCCGTCGAGGCCAACAAGTATCATATTATGCTCCTGAGGTCTGTCAGATATAATTTTTTTGTTTAGTGGATGATGGTTGAAGACAGCATTGAGTATGCAGGGAAGATAAAATCTAACGGGAATCAAAAAAGACGTCCATAAGCTTTAACCCATCAATCAGGCCAAATCTGCCCTTTTTACATGCTCTTTCCGAGAAATTCTTCACGTCATCCCTCTTAACGCCGTGGATGGCAAATGGTACAGGCTCAGCAACATGCGTTCTCACTTTAACCGGCGTAGGGTGGTCGGGTAGCAGCAGTATTTTCACTTCTTCGAGGTCGAGCCTGTCGAGCAGGTAGCCAACTATTTTTTCGTCGTAAATTTCGATTGCCTCGATTTTACCATCCAGGTCGCCCTCGTGACTTATTTCATCGATTCCTTCGGTGTGCAGAACCACGAAGTCTCTTCTTTTCAGGGCCCTCAGTGCTGCCTTTGCGAGGCCCTTGTAGTTGGTGTCAACGTAGCCTGTTGCCCCTTCAACCTCAACCACTTCAAATCCGAGGCCCCTGCCTATCCCCTGAAGTAAATCCACTTCCGAGATCATTACCCCTCTAACACCCCTCGTTTTTTCGAAGTCCGGGAAAGAGGGTATTTTTCCACCACTCCAGGGCCATATCATGTTTGCCTTCTCCGTTACACTCTGCATGATCTCTGTCGATTTCTCCATGAGGTTTCTGAGCAATTCTGCGAGCTCTCCATCCCGGGGCAGGTAGGAAGAAATTTCCTTTCCCGTTATGTCGTGAGGAGGTGTTGTTTTAACAGGTTCAAACTCTCTGTCAAAAGCGAGGATGTGTCTGTATCCCCGCCCGGCGTGAAAGTGAAGCCAGTCAGTTGCGAGCTCCTTGTTCAGCACCTCTATTACCTTCCTTGCTTCATCGTCGCCTATCCTTCTCCCGCTGTAATCCACCATTACGCCGTTTTCAACGTAAACGAGGTTACACCGAAATGCCATCTTTGCCTCTACACCCCTCGCAAGGGCCTCGATCGGCCCCCTGCCCGTGTAGTACTTCGCAACGTCAACCCCGAGAATCGTGAGGTTTGCTATGTCGCTTCCCGGCTCAAAACCGTCGGGAACGGTCTTGGCTAAGCCACATGCTCCCTCGTCCGCGATATAATCCATGTTTGGAGTATCAGCATATTCAAGGGGGGTTTTTCCATTGAGCTTTTCACTTTTCCAGTCAGCCATGCCGTCAGGGATGAGAATGAGCCTTTTCATAGCCCTCCGATTGTTCAGGGGTAGATAACTGTTACTGGTCTTGCCTGACGTTATCAGCATCAGGCCCGCAATCGGCATAACGTTAAATATTGACCGGAAAACGGAACAGTATGAGCTTGAGAGATGCAATCCCTCCAGATGTCGTTGTCCATGATGAAGAGCTCAAGCACGACGAGGTTGCGAACTTTGTAAAAGAGCATGGATATGAGAAAACTCCGCTCATTCTCAACGTTGAGGGAAAGAGGGTTGCCATGAACTTCATCTCAACGAGAGAAAGGCTTTGCAGCTACCTCGGCATAAAAAAGGAGGAGCTTGCCCCCTACCTCGCAAAATCTGGTTACGATGGCCCAATACGAATTGGAAAGGCAGAACTCAGCAGAAAGAACTGGAATCTTCTCGATCTTCCAATTCTCAGGTACTTCCCCCGCGACGGCGGTAGGTACGTTACTGCTGGAGTTGTCATAGCGAGGTGGGGGGATGTAGAGGACACAAACTCGTACAACGCGTGCATTCACCGCCTGATGCTCCTCGATGAAAAGAGACTCGTTGCGAGACTCGTTAAGCCGAGACACACGTATCTGCTCTGGAAAAAGGCCGTTGAAAGGGGCGAGGACTTGCCCGTTGCCATAGCAATAGGCGTGCACCCCCTCTTCCTCTTCGCCTCAGCCACGAGGGTGCCGGAAGGTAAGGAGTTTGGTTATGCTGCCTCGCTCATGAACGGTCTCGACCTGAACATAATCGAGGATATGCTCGTCCCCAGCGCTGAGATAGTCCTCGTGGGAAGGATAACCAAAGAGCTTGCGGACGAAGGGCCGTTTGTGGACATAACCGGAACCTACGACCTCGTAAGGAAGGAGCCTGTCATCGAAATCGACGCAATCTACGCGAAGGACGACCCAATTTACTACTCCATAACTCCGGCGAGCAGCGAGCATCAGGTACTCATGGGCATTCCGTACGAGCCGGAGATATACAGAGCCGTTGCGAAGGTGTGCAGGGTAAAGAACGTTGCCATGAGCCCCGGAGGAATGCACTACTTCCATGCCGTGGTTCAAATCGAAAAACACAGTGAGGGAGACGGGAAGAACGCAATCCTTGCAGCCTTTGCAGCCCATCACAGCCTGAAACATGTTGTAGTAGTAGACGATGACATAGACATCTACAGCAGCGAGGATGTTGAATACGCAATAGCGACGCGCTTCCAGGCAGACAGAGACCTCGTAATAGTTCCGAACGCGAGGGGTAGCAGTCTCGACCCATCGTCGAATAAGGGCCTGACGGCAAAGTGGGGTATCGACGCAACCAAGGAGCTCTCGAGGCGTGAGGACTTCGAGAGAGTTGTCTGAGAAGGCGGTCTGAAAGGTGGTCTGATTGTACCTCAGCAGGGAAGAGGAGAAACTGCTCGAAAGCGATAACCCAACGGTTGCGAAATCAATGGAGATTCTCGTAGCCCTCGGCGAAATATACGGAGCTGACCGCCTTGTGGATATCAAATCGGCCCACGTGTCAGGTATATCTTACCAGAATATAGGTGATGCGGGCCTTGAGTGGCTCGAAGGTCTGAACGCAAGGGTTGCTGTTCCCACCACTGTAAACCCCGCGGGCATGGATGTAATTAGATGGAAGGAAATGGGAATCGATGAGGGCTTCTACAGAAAGCAGATGCGGATTTTAAAGGCCCTCGAAAGAATAGGGGCAGAAATGAGCCTGACGTGCACACCCTACTACTTCTCTGATGTATCTAAAGGTGACCACCTTGCGTGGGCGGAAAGCAACGCCGTTATTTACGCAAACTCTGTTCTGGGGGCAAGAACGAACAGGGAGAGCGGGATAAGTGCGATAGCTGCGGGAATAACAGGAAAAACTCCCCGCTACGGCATGCACGTAAAGGGGAACAGAGCACCAAACGTTCTCGTGAAAGTGGGGGGGGATAACGCATCCCTCATAGGCTACGAAATTGGAAAGCTGTTGAAGCACGACGAAATCCCCCTCATAGTCGCAGATAGAAAGTTCAGCAACGACGAGCTGAAGCTCATGGGGGCGGCGATGGCTGCAACGGGGAACAAGGCAATTTTCCATGTTGAGGGTCAGACACCCGAGTGGGATGACTTCGAAAGACCGTCGGAGAAGCTCGAAATCGACGTGAAAGAGGTTGAAAAAACCTGCGAGCCGGATCTGGTTGCTATTGGCTGCCCTCATCTATCCAGGGAAGAGCTTTTGAGGATTGTGGAATTACTGAGAGGTAAAAAGGTGAAAAGGGAATTCTGGGTCTTCACTTCGAGAAAGCTTGCAGAGGAATGCAGGAGCATCGTTGAGAGCATCGAAAGGAGTGGAGCGAAGGTCTTCTGCGATACATGCATGGTTGTGTCGCCAGCAACGGAGAACTTCGAGTGTGTAATGGTGAATTCAGGAAAAGCTCTGGAGTACATTCCAAAACTCAGGGGGGTAAAGGCAGTTTTTGGAAGCCTCGAGGAATGCATAAAAGTGGCAATTTCATAAGTTTTTGTAACTCAGAGATAATTAAGAGAAGAAGTCGAGGGTGACTTCCTTCCCCTTCGACTTTTTCTTCCTTCGCTTTTCTCTTCTTTCTCTTTTCACCTTTTCTTCTGTCTCTTCCTCGCTCTCATCTCCTTCTTCGCTAACAACTTCGATAAGCTTTTCTTCTTCCGCTTCGGCTGCCGTAGCAAGCTCTTCTTCTCTCTCGAGCATTTCAAACGCTGTGAGGAAGCTCTCGTCCTCAACTCTGTGGAGCCTGTGCTCTTTTACATACTTCATAATCTCCTTTGCTCTCTCCTCGTCACCAGTAATGAACTTGATGTCGTCTTCACTGAAATCGTAAAAAGCAGCAACACTTGCAGCAATCGGGATTTCGGTCTTTGACAGCAGGAATTTGATGGTGAAATACATTTCCGTCGAAGCTTTCTTCTTCGAAAGGTGGGAATAGCGACCAATCTTTGCGAGGATTGTCTTCATTTTCTCTCTTCTCTGCCTGCTCGCAGCAAGCATCTGCCATATTGCCGGTCTTCGATAGCGGGTGAAGCCCCTTCTTGCCTCCTTCTTCACCTGCTGCACACCAGCAGTCATGAGGTACGTGGCGTACTTCCACAGCCTGTAGAACTGCCTCCTTCTGACCCTTCCGAGGAATATGTCGGCTCTCGAAAGGACGAGGTATCCCTTCAGGAGGTCTTCTCCGCTGTACTCAAGTGGGAGATTTTCATCTATCCAGTTTATGAAATCGTCGGGCGATTCGTCCAGGAGCATCGCCTCGCTGTAAACTGCCGAACTCGTGGTTTTGAAGATCTTCTGCATTACCTTGAAAACGTCAGTCTCCTGGGTTCTTTTTGCTGTTACGACATCTTCAACTCTTATCTCAGTCTTCCCTTCTGCAATCGCCTGAAGGTCGTTTATCGCCGCTCTCAAATCTCCTCCAGCGTTCCTCGCTATCGATTCGAGCGCCCTTCTGTCCGCCCTGATTCCTTCTTGGGCGCAGATTCTTTCGAGAACTGCTACAACTCTCCTGACATCGAGACGCCTGAAAGTAATCATCTCACAGAGGTTTCTCAGCTCTGCAGAGAGATTGTAGGGTTCGTTTGCAGTGAGAATTATAGGCTGCCTCGGTTTCTTCTTGAGCAGCCTGATAAGGGCTCCTTCTCCACCAGCATCTTCCTTTTTGTGAATGTTGTCAACCTCATCGAGTATGATCAGTTTGAGCCTACCCTGTCTGATGGAGAGAAACTCTCCTTCATCGCTTATCGTCTCACTGAACGCTCCCTCTCCAACTATATGATAGATTATCCTCCAGTTCCTCTGATCGCTGGCGTTAAGCTCCACAACTTCCCATCCGAAGGTGTTGGCTATGGCGAGCGCAAGGGATGTCTTGCCGGTTCCCGGAGGACCGGCGAAAAGCAGGGGCTTTTGAACTATACCTTTTTCCCAGTTCTTCGCCCACGTAACGACTTTCTCCAATACTTTCTTATCCGCAACCACGTCCTTTATCGTCTTCGGCCGGTACTTCTCAACCCAGAGCACACATCTACTTGTCGCAGGGGGTTAAAAGGGTTTGGCTTTCGCAGGATATTCCCAAGCTATCAGTCTCGATATTAAATCCCTGACTCTTCTCTCAATTTCTTTCGCAGCTTTTCTACACTCATCCAGATTTTCCGGACTCTTGACTTTCCAGTACTCGTCTGCATTCACATCTTCATCAAAGGATACTACGAGATCGAAGTCCTCGCCTTCGGGAAGCTTCTTTGGCCTTCTGTCCGAATTTAAGCCAAGTTCAGCAAGTAGAGCTTTTGCAGAATCGTCTATCCTCTCCGCCGGCTCCAGTCCCGAGCTTACTGCGAGCATGTTGTGAGGAGAGAGCCTGTTGAACAGCGCTTCAGCTATCTGGGTTCTGCAGGCGTTTCTTCTGGAAACGAAGAGTATCTTCTTGGGCTTAGCTATCCTGCGGTATATGTCCACGGACTCAGGAACAGTTGTATGGATGCTGTACTCGCCTATCTTCACCTCTCCGTAATCGACGAATTTGAGTGTTAACGAGATTTTGTCGTCTTCTATCTCTATGATGTTGTAGTTGTGATCGGGCATGCCGAGGATTTTGAAGGAGCCGAGAGAGCCAGCATGTATTATGTGCGTCCTCATCAGCCTTATGGAGTATGGCATGTGGCGGTGACCGGCAAGCACGAAGCTGACACCGTTCCTTATGAGCAGTTCGACCATCTCCCCAGCATCAATCAGAACGTTCCTCTCCCTTCCTGTCTCCGGAATCGGCACGATGTGGTGGTGCAGGGCTATTGCGTTGATCTTTCCCTTCTTTATGTTCCCTTCAATCCACTCTCTCTGCTCTATCCCAATGTGTCCCTCGTCGATGTCTGGCTGGGTGCTATCCGCCGTTATCAGCCTGAAATCCTCGAAATCGAGAACTTTCTTCGTCTTTCCAAAGTAAAGCTTGAAGTACTCGTAACCTATGTTTCTCGCATCATGGTTGCCGGGCAGCGCAACGAACTCGGGCGTGAGGTTGGACAGCTCCTCGTAAGCATCCCTCATTTCGTGGTGAGTCCCCCAGCATGTTAAGTCACCGGTTATTATGACTAGGTCAGGGTCCATCTCGTTTATCTGCCTTACAGCCTTTCTGACCTTATCTCTAACGAGCTCTTCACCAAAATGAATGTCTGAGATGTGAACGATCTTCATAACAACCACCAACTGCAATAGTTGTATTTTGTGACACTTAACATTTCCGTGTTAGAACAGCAGGCCAGCAGTACATTTTTAAAAACCATATTAGCATACAAACAGATTACGATGCTTTCCCAGCAGGTCCTCGAAGCTCTGAAGCATGCAGGAATTGAAAAGCTCAGCAGGTTGCAGGAGGAGGCGGCGAAAAGAGTACTTGAAGGAAGGAACCTGCTCATAATAGCTCCCACAGGCTCTGGAAAAACGGAAGCTGCAATAACCCCCATTCTGCAGCGGATGGTTGAGGAGAGACCAGAGGGTATAGCTCTCGTCTACATAACCCCGCTGCGAGCCCTCAACCGTGACATGCTCCGCAGGCTCAAAGCTATTGCCGAAGAACTCGGCTTTAAAATTGCCGTAAGGCACGGCGATACGAGCCAGTCCGAGCGATCAAAGCAATCCAGAAAACCTCCCCACATCCTCGTAACGACACCCGAAACCCTTCAGATTCTGTTTCTCGGAAAGAATCTCAGGAATGCTTTGAAAAACGTAAGATACGTTGTCGTTGATGAGGTTCATGAGCTTGCAGACAGCGAGAGGGGTATACAGCTCAGCGTTGCCCTTGAAAGGCTTAGGGAGCTTGCGAGATTCCAGACTATCGGCCTTTCCGCAACAGTAAGCAATCCAAAGAGGATTGCAGCCTTCCTTGGTAGAAATGTGGAGGTAATTGAGGGCGGAGAGGAGAAGCTCTACCAGTACGAGGTTGTAAAGCCGGAAGTTTGCGAAGAGGACTCAAAGCTTGCAGAAGAGCTGTTCGTTGATGCCGAAATAGCTGCACAGCTCAGACTTATCAGGGAAATTGCTGAGAAACACACGTCCGCTTTAATCTTCGTCAATACCCGCCAGACCGCCGAAGCTCTCGGTTTGAAGCTGAAAAAGCTATTAAGCGTTGAAGTTCACCACGGATCTCTGTCGAAGGAGGCGAGGATTGAGAGCGAGAATAGATTTGCCAGAGGAGACCTCAAAGCCCTGATCTGTACATCCTCCATGGAGCTCGGTATAGATATCGGCCACGTCGATGTCGTTATCCAGTACAACAGCCCGAGGCAAGTTTCGAGGCTTATCCAGAGGGTTGGCAGGAGCGGGCATAAGGCTGGCAAAGTTTCGAAGGGCTGTATAATTGCCTCGAGCTTCGACGAAATCCTTGAGTCGTGGGTAATCGTCAAAAGGGCTGAGGAGGGGCTGATAGAAGACGAAACGATGCACGTGATGAGCCTTGACACCCTCGCAAATCAGATAGCTGCCATAGCCCTCGAATATGGCCGGATTAGGGCTGAAAAGGTCTATTCGATTATAAGACGGGCGTATCCCTACAGGGGTTTGAGCTACGAGAAGTTCGTTGAGATATGCGAGTTCCTCGCAGACGGGAACGTAATTGCCTTCGACGGCGAGGAAATAGCGCCTTTGAGAAAGACGAGGAGGTATTTCTACGACAACATATCGATGATTCCCGATGAGAAGCACTACAGGGTCGTTGACATCACGACGGGTAAAACGATAGGTGTTCTCGACGAGAGCTTCCTCTCAACCTTCAGCGGTGAAGTATTTGCCATGAAAGGCGAGCTCTGGAGAGTTGTATCCGTTGATGACGTCGTAAAAGTTGAGCCTGTGGCAAAAGAGGGTGATATCCCGTCGTGGGCTGGCGAGGAAATTCCTGTACCCTACGAAGTTGCCCAGGATGTTGGCTTGCTCCGACTGTGGATTGCAAACATGCTGAGGAACGAAGGCAGAGAGGAGACCATCAAAGCTCTTATGGAGAAGTTCAGAACGAACAGGGCTGCATGCCTGGAGGTTTTTGACGTAATCGAGGAGCACATAAAGAACTTCGAAGTGTCTTCTGACAGGCATATAACCATTGAATCGTCGGGCGGGGTGGCAATCATCAACGCCTGCTTCGGGCACAGAGTAAACGAGGCACTCGGTAGAATCGTGGCAATGCTTCTGTCTGCAAGGAGGGGCAGCAACGTTGCCGTTGAGATCGACCCATACAGGATAAAGCTCTCGCCCGCAAGGGCAGAAGAAGTTAAAGAAGTTTTGCTTTCGATAGATAGCGATGCGGTTGAATGGCTTGCGGAAAGGGCTTTGATTGACACGAAGCTCCTGCAGTGGAAGGTAATCAACGCTGCGAGGAAGTTCGGATACCTGAGCAAGGATGCTGATTTGAGCAGGATGAACCTCAGAAACCTCGTTTTGAGGCTAAAGGACACGCCAATATACAGCGAGGCGGTCAGGGAAATATTTGTCGAGAGATTCGATGTTGAAAGGGTAAAAGAAATCGTCTCAAAGCTTGGAAGTGAAATTGGCATCTCTGTTTACGGCAGCCTGAGTCCTATCTCTCTCGTTCCGAGGCAACAGGCCTTCGACCTGCTAATGCCATCAAAGCCTACAGAAGCGATTCTTGCTGTTTTCAGGAGGAGACTCGACGAGGAGTTCTGCATCCTCCACTGCCTTAACTGCGGTTGCACGATTCGAGAAAGGGTAGGCTCTATAGATGAAGTCAGGTGTATTAGGTGCGGATCTAAGCTCGTCGCATGCGTAAACGCGAGGAGGAGCATCGAGGAGTTCAAAAAGGAGGAACTCTTCAGGATCGCAAATCTCGTGATGAGCTACGGCAAAAAGGCCGTTTATGCGATGAACACCCACGGCGTTGGGGCTGAGAACGCTGCGAGGATACTTGCAAGGTTTTATCCAAGCGAAAGAGACTTTTTCCTGGAACTGCTGGAGGCGGAGAAAAGGTACATCAGGACGAGGAAGTTCTGGGATTGACGGGTATTGTATATGACGAATTTAATGGCTTGTGGTTTTAATTTTGAGCTTTAATTGTGATTTAGAATAATTATAGCAGCACACTTTTGTATTTTGAAGGCGTACTATCAGTATGCATGTAGCCGTAGTTGGTGGTGGCGCAGCAGGCATGACCGCTGCGTCGAGAATCAGAGCCATAAAACCGGAGTGGAAGGTGTCTGTATTTGAAGCATCGAGCTTTGTTAGCCACGCTCCCTGTGGAATCCCATATGCAGTAGCGGGAATTACTGATGTTGATGGCCTCATGTACTACCCACCAGAGTTTTTCGTTAAGGAAAGGGGAATTGACCTTCACACTAACGCAAAGGTTGTTGAAGCAGGCTACGGCTATTTGCTGGTTGAAGAAGGCGGAAAAGAGAAAAAGTACTGGTGGGACGTTCTAATTCTTGCAACTGGAGCTTCGCCCGTGATACCTCGCATAGATGGTGTAGGGCTTGAAAATATATTCACCGTTGACTTACCGCCAGATGCAGAGCGAATAATCCGGGCCAGAGGAGAAAACGTTGTTATCGTTGGTTCGGGTTACATTGGCCTTGAGATGGCGGAAGCACTCTCTAACAAAAAAGTGACCGTAATCGAGACGCTCGAGCACCCTCTCCCCAATTTTGATGCAGATATTGCGTCTGTTGTTACAAAAGAGGTGAAGAAAAAAGTAAATCTGAGGTTGAATGAAAGAGTTGTGGCCTTTGAGGGTAAGGACAGGGTTGAGAGGGTTATTACGGATAAGGGGGAGTACAAAGCCGACTTTGTTATTCTGGCCGTGGGGGCAGAGCCGAATGTAGAGCTGGCGAAGCAGATAGGCGTCAGACTGGGTGAAACCGGGGCGATAGAAGTCGACGAGCACATGAGAACGAACATTGATGAGGTTTTTGCAGCAGGTGACTGTGTGGAGACGACTAACCTCGTGACCGGAAAGAAGGACTGGATTCCCCTCGCACCCGTGGCGAACAAAATGGGATACGTAGCAGGAGTGAACGCGTGTGGCGGAAGTCTGGAATTTCCAGGAGCGATAGGAGCACAGATAACGAGGTTCCACGATTTGGAAATAGGTAAGGCGGGTTTGAGCGAGACGGAGGCGAAAAAAGAAGGACTTGATGTACAGTCTGTGATGATAAAGACCCGGGCAGAGGCGCACTACTGCGGAAGCGGTGAGATATGGCTCAAAATGGTGGTTGACGAAAACAAACGGCTACTGGGAGTTCAGGCCGTTGGAAAAAGCGTTTTTCCAAGGATTAACGCTGCAGCCATCGCAATTCAAAACGGACTGACTACTAAAGACGTCTTTTTCTCAGACCTACCTTACGCACCACCTTTCTCACCTGTGTGGGACCCGTTGATTGTTGCGGCGAGAAAGCTCAGGTTTTAGTGAGCAAAGCTCAAAGCTTTTATTGAGCTAAGTTCCCCGTCTGTCATGGAAAGCCTTGAAGACATCGAGGCAGAAATACGGAGCTGCAAAAAGTGTAATCTGTGGAAAACAAAGACTAACTACGTCCCGGGAGAGGGAAATCCAAAAGCAGAGGTCGTTTTTGTTGGTGAAGCTCCTGGCAGGGAGGAGGACAGGCAGGGCAGACCTTTCGTTGGCAACGCCGGTAAGATCCTTACAGAAATGATTGAAAAACTCGGACTCAGGAGAGAAGATGTCTTCATCGGTAACATACTGAAGTGCAGACCGCCGAATAACAGGGATCCTCTGCCCGAGGAGATTGAAGCGTGCAGCCCGTACCTGATAAGACAGCTCGATGTTATAAAGCCTTCAATAATTGTGTGCCTTGGCAGACACTCAGCATCATTCCTTTTCAACTTCTTCGGCATCGAGTTCAGAGGAATTTCGAAGGAGAGGGGGAGAGTTAAGGAGGTTGAGCGGTGGGGGAAGAAGGTAAGGCTGATAGCAATATACCATCCGGCGGCAATCCTCTACCGGCCTCAGCTCAGGGAGATGTTTGAGGAGGATTTCGCGGTCATAGCAGGGCTGCTCAGGGAGAAAAAGAGAAGTCCAACTCTGCTGGACTTCTTTGACTGATGTTCTGATTAACCAAAAACTTCGGCACTTCCGAGCATATCCGAAAGTAGATTAAGCACGAAGCGGTCGTTATCTCCGAGTTTGAAGGCTCTGTCGGACAGAATGTCTGCGGAAAATACGACGAGATTTCCTTTCCTTTGACCGAGGATGACGTCTTTCCCCGTTCTAACAGCAAGGTCTCCAAGCATCGCCTTACATCCCTCGCTACCGTTAAGCACGACCTCCCAGCCGGAGTAGAGGTGGTATGGTTTTATCGCTGCGATGTATTCAACTCCTGCAAAGTATGTGTGCTTTCCTCTCATTGAAGCTGCTGAAAGGAGAACTTCATCACCGTCAACCCACAGGATTTCTTCCAGGCGTATGCCATGCATGTTCAGCCAGTGCTCCCTTCTTTTTGACTTTTCGAGGAGTGTGAACGCATCGGGCTGGCATATAATGGGTTTGTACTTCACGAGTCTCGAAACGAGGGGTATTTCAGATTCGAGCGGTTCCTGAAGGAGAAAAACAACATCTGCTTCAAACTCAAGCTTTTTGCTGATATTACATACTTCGACGGTAAAATCGTGAGCAAGCAAAAGCTCCTCCAATTCTCTGAATCCATCGCCGATGATGGCACAGTTAAGCATACACAAAAATTAAAAAAGAGGTATAAAAATTAAGCGGCCATCAGGGCGTAGGCCTTACCAAGCTCAGTCAGCTTTATCTTGACGTTCTTGCCCTCTCTGCGCATCTCAACAAGTCCGTCCTCTTCAAGTCCCTTGAGGTGATAGCTCATTCTTGCTCTCTGGGCCATGTACTTCTTCTGGTCTTCGGTCTTGCCCTCGAGGAGTTCGATGAGCTTGTTGATGGACTCTACCTCTCCACCCTGCTCCTGAATTGTCTTCACTATCACTATCTTGTCGTCGCTAATCCTCTTGAGCGGTGGAATCGGTATCTCTACGATCTTTTCGATGCCGACTTCCTTGCCACCCTCATATTTCGGCATTGCTATGTACAGCCTGCTTCCCGAAAGCTGGGCAGCTATATAGCACGCGATGCAGAGCGTCCTCGGCGCATCGCTTGCGTTGATGAGTATCTCGTTACCCTCGTCCAGCTCCGTCTTTATTACCTTCAACATGTCGAGCGCTGCAGAGTAGACGTCGAGTTTATCAACGTAAATCTTCTCTACCTCTACGAGTACATTCAGCGTCTTCTCGATCTCTTCTGCAGCTTTGTGAACGTCTTCTTCACCGCTAAGTCCCTTGTCATTTCCCAGAACCAGATATACCTTTTGAATCGGGTAACCGCTTCTTCTTATGCTTTCGAGCAACCTCTCTTTGTTTAAACCAACCGGCATTATGTGTACTACTTTGCTCATAGTAATGCTTTGCAATATCAACTAAATAAACTTTTCTATGTTTCTAAAAATCAGAAAGACATGAAGGTAGAGAATATTAATCCGATAAAGTAACCCATCAGATTCTTCCTGTTGATGATGTTCACATGTGTATTCATATGCAGATTTGATCCTCGTTAAAATTACAGTATATTAAGTTTTCCATTTTGTGGTAGGTTATTCAATTTTGTGGAACATCTGACAACCAATCATTACGTCAATTTAACTATTTTTTATCTCGATTGCGTATTTTATCCATTGCAATAAACTATTTGGGTCCCCTTTATTAATTCCTCTGCATTCAGCATCGATGTATATAAAGAATCCGTCGAAGTACGCGTCCTCTTCCCCCTCTTTCCTCACGTAAAATGGGTAGCTCCTGCACGCCTTAGGTCTCTCTGCGTAAATCGTGCATCCCCTGTTTTTTCTCCAGAAGACACATTTTCCCTTCTTTTTTCTGAGGTAGAGGCCGATTTTAGCCTTTTTGAAAACGTTTCCATACTTTTTTAGCCTCTCCTCTTCTTCAAACGTTACGGGGATGTCGTAGCTTGAGCAGCATTTCCCGCAATGCACACACGCCCAGCTCTCTATCTTCTTCCAGGGGATCAGATTCAGCGGAGAGAGGTACATAAAGAAATGGCGTTGACTAAACAGAAAGCTTTTTACCAAGGGCATTGAGGTGGCCTGTATGGTGAAGGTGGGAATAGTTGGTGGGAGCGGTTATACGGGCTCCGAACTCCTCAGGCTACTCTACAAGCATCCCAAAGCCGAAGTGGTGGCAGTAACGTCGAGGAAGTGGGAAGGGAAGCCCGTGTGGGAGTGTCATCCATTTCTTAAGGGTTTCTGCGATCTCACGTTCGTCTCTCCGGAAATTAAGAACTTTGACGGCTGTGATATCGTTTTCACGGCAGTTCCACATGGTGAAGCGATGAAGTACGTTCCGCAACTGCTCGATGTTGGGATAAAGGTCGTTGACCTCTCTGCAGATTACAGGCTTCAAAAGGATGTTTACGAAAAAGCCTACGGGCTCGAGCACGAGGCTTACAGAGAGGCTGTTTACGGCCTGCCAGAGCTGCACAGGGATGAGGTTGCGAAAGCAGACCTCGTTGCAAATCCAGGCTGCTATCCGACGGGATGCATTCTCGCTGCCGCACCGCTCGCGAAGGCTGGGCTAATCGAAAGGGTTGTTTTTGACTCAAAGAGCGGAATCACTGGAGCAGGCATAAAGCCTACGGAATTCACACACTACCCTAACCTGCATGAGGCAATCGTGCCGTACAAGGTTACGAACCACAGGCACTACTACGAGATGGTTCAGGAAATCGGGGAGTTACAGGATGGAGTTAAAGTCTCGTTCACACCACAGGTTTTTCCGGGGTCGAGGGGGATTCTGACGAATGCTCATATCTTCCTGAAGGAGAACGTGAGTTTGGAGGAGGTTAGAAGAATATACGAAGAGTTCTACAAAGACTGCTACTTCGTCAGGATGCAGAATATGGTGAGGCTGAGCTGGGTGAGGGGCAGCAACTTCTGCGACATCGCAGTATTCGCTGGAGAAGATAGGGTTGTTGTGTCATCTGCCATAGACAACCTCGTTAAGGGAGCGAGCGGACAGGCGATTCAGAACATGAACATAATGCTCGGATTTGACGAGAAGGAGGGTCTGGATTTCCCGCCACTCTTTCCGTGATTTTTTTGATTTTTTTGGTTTTGGACTTTTTAAAATTAAAATAGTAAATTAATGACTAAATATAATTTTTATTTCATAGCTTCTTTAAGCCTCTCTTCGATGAAATTCCAGTTAACGACGTTCCACCAGTTTTTAACGAATGAAGCTCTGTCATTCTTGTACTGTAAATAGTAGGCGTGTTCCCAGACATCTATGCACGCAAGAATGTGCAGGCCGGGGGCGAGATTTACGTTGTGCTTCTCAATTTGCTGTATGATCAGCCTTCCCGTTAGCGGGCAGTACATCAAAGCTGCCCAGCCAGAACCTTCAACGCTGTTTGCTGCCTTGCTGAACTCATCCTTGAACCTTTCAACGCTACCGAATTCTTCTTTTATTTTCTCAGCGAGTACACCTGAAGGCTCGCCTTTTTCGGGCGTCATGCAGTTCCAAAATATTGTGTGGAGGATGTGTCCACCAACGTGGAAGCTGAGTTCTTTAAGAACTGCCTTAATGTCCACTTCTATTTCGCCTTTTCTCGCTTTTTCGAGCTTTTCGAGGGCTGCGTTTGCCCCCTTCACATACGCACTGTGGTGCTTGTCGTGGTGCAGTTTCAAAATCTCCTCGCTTATGTATGGTTCGAGTGCGTTGTACTCATAAGGCAATTCGGGCAAAACGTATCTGGACATATTATCACCTAAGTCACATTATTTTTTAAAGTATTTAAGTTTTGAGTATCTCTCGGGAATTTGAAGAAGAATTGATAGATACAAAAATGAGAATTAGTGCATGCCCACTGGCCCCTCTTTAAGGTACTTCTCGGGATTTTTCTCGAACATGTACTTGCAACCCGGGGCGCAGAAATAGTACGTTTTGCCCTTATACTCTGTCTTGAATTTTGCAGTTTTTTCATCCACTTCCATTCCGCATACGGGATCTATTGCCAGAATCTCACCCCCATCATAAATTGTTCAACACAATTTTAACGATTGCTATCTGAGTATCCTCATGGCATTGAAAACAGCAATTAAAGAGACTCCTACATCCGCAAAGACAGCTTCCCACATGGTGGCCATGCCGAAAGACCCCAAAATTATGAATAGTCCCTTCACGCTCAGGGCGAAGGCTATGTTTTGCCAGACGATGCGCTGAGTTTTTCTCGATAGTTTGATGACTTTAGCAACCTTGGACGGCATGTCGTCCATGATCGCAACGTCAGCAACCTCTATTGCTGCGTCGCTTCCAAGTCCACTCATTGCTACGCCCACGTCTGCTCTGGCAATAGCAGGAGCATCGTTTATGCCGTCTCCAGCAAAAACAACTGTATTTTCACTTTCGAGTTTTTCTACAATCTTCACCTTACCTTCTGGCAGAAGTTCAGCGTAGAACTCATCCAGTCCCAGCTTTCTGGCAACTATTTCAGCCACTCCTCTGCTGTCGCCAGTGAGCATAACCACTCTGCATCCCAACATCTTTAACTCTTCAACAGCTTTTGCAGCGTCATCCTTTATCTCGTCGGATATGATTATGTAACCGGCATACACGCCATTGACAGCGACATGTACGACTGTTCCTTCAACCCTGCACGTGTCGTGCTCTATTTCTTCAGCGTGCATAAGGGCATCGTTACCGGCTATTATGGTGTCTCCGTTTACCTTCACCTTTACACCCATTCCGGCGATCTCCTCATAGCTTTCAACAGAACCGCTAACTTTGCAGGCTTCGAGTATCGACTTCGCTATCGGATGGTTTGAGTGCATTTCCGCCAGAGCCGCAAACTTCAGCACATCGTCTTCGTTAAATCCGTTCTTTGCAATCACACCTACAACCTTAAAACTTCCTTTCGTCAGTGTTCCGGTTTTGTCGAAGGCAACAACGCCAGCTTTGCTTAACGCATCTATGAAGTTCGCCCCTTTAACCAGTATACCTTCCTTAGCGGCTTTGCCGATGCCAGCAAAGTAGCTCAGAGGTATCGAGAGAACCAGGGCACATGGGCACGAGATAACCAGTAAAACCAGTGCTCTGTAAATCCACGGCGAAAAAGGCTCAGCTAACAGCACTGGAGGGATTACTGCCATACTTACTGCTAACAGTATAACTGCCGGCGTGTAGTACCGAGCAAATCTCGTTATGGACTTCTCAGCCTTTGCCTTTCTGACACCTGCCTTCTCAACCAGCTCGAGTATCCTGGAAACCGTAGATTCGCTGAATGGCTTTGTTACTCTGACTGTTAGCAATCCACTGACGTTTACCATGCCCGACAGAACTTCGTCTCCAGCGCCAACCTTTCTCGGCCTGGATTCTCCGGTGAGGGCTGAAGTGTCAACGATTGATGAACCTTCGATAACAACTCCATCCAGCGGGATTCTCTCTCCGGGCTTAACGATGATCAGATCTCCCACTTTCACCTGTTCAGGTTTTACCCTCTCAATCCTTTCATCAATCTTGAGATTTGCGAAGGGTGGCCTTATCTCAAGTAGAGATTTTATAGAGCGTCTTGAACGATCTACGGCTAAATCCTGAAAAAACTCACCGATCCTGAAGAATAACATGACTCCAACAGCTTCCGGCATTTCGTGTATTGCAATTGCTCCAGCAGTTGCAATGGTCATCAGGGAGTACTCGTCGAATATCACGCCAGTCCTTACGTTTTTTACAGCATTCCATATCACTTTCCAGCCTGCTACGAGGTAGGCTGTAATGAATACTCCGTATTCAAATACGGGAATTTCGTGTAACGATTCTCTAAAAATCATCCCTACAATGAACAAAATGGAAGAAACGGCAATTGGGATTAGCTCTTTTACCACATTTTCCTTATCCTCTCCATGCTCGTGCATAAATACCACTTTTCATTTCTTTTCAGTCACATGCACAAGGGCTGTTTCCAGAATTGCTGCTACGTGCTCATCATCAAGGCTATAATAAACGTTCTTACCCTCACGTCGATATTTTACGAGCTTTTTATCGCGCAAAATCCTGAGTTGATGAGAAACGGCAGAAACAGATAAGCCTGATATGGCTGAAATATCACATGGGCGTAATTCACGTTGTCGTAGTGCGAGAAGAATCTTTATACGCGAAAAATCGCTGAAAGCTTCGAGAAATTCAGATAGTTCAGCTATTCTTTCATCTGGTGGTAACTTTGACATCACTTCGTTGATTATCTTGTTTGCTTTTACCTGGCAGGTTGGCAAATCCTCTAACTTTTCCATATTTGAACAATTGTTCAATTGTTTTATAACTTTTACTGGTGAAGGTCAAATTGAGAATTCATCGAAAAAATTCTCCAGTAAGATTTACACTAACGTCTTCAGCACCGGCATCTCTTACAACCACGGTACAGGTCATTCCAGGCATTCTGAACTTTTCTCGAGCGACCCGGACGTCACATTCTGTTTTTCACCCGCAGTTTCGATGCTATTCCACTTCACTCGTCTTTCCACCTGCCTCTCCAACCGCTACTGAATTCTGAACATAAATGCATAGTCTTCGTTTATCTTAATCTTTAAATTTCCACCTCTATTCTTAGCGTAAATTTCCCAGCTATTTTCACCGCAGCATTCAACGTCTGGATTTCTCACTCCTCTTTTATAATCGCACCAGGAGAGTAGCATCGCCTCTCCAAAGTTTGATGCTATCGAATTTGCCAGACTTGTCGCTTTTTCGAAATCAATTTCATAGTCTTTTATCTTAACTTCTACCTCCATACTTCTACCTGGCTTTAATCTTTTATTAATTTTGGGTTAAATGGTCTAATTGACTTACAGAAATCATAAACACCAGAAGAAATGGAGGTATTCATGCAGTATAAGGAGTGAAAGGTATAAAGGCCGAAGAAATCCTCAAAAAAGCTCTGGAGATGGAAAAAGGAGCGATTGAAGAATACACGAAAATGAAGAAGGATGCAGATCATGAAACTGCAGACTTACTGGATTTCCTGATAGCGCAGGAGAGGGAGCATATTAAAATGATAAATGAGAGACTGAAAGCCATCAGGCTTCTGAAAGATTAGAAGATATTAGGTATACAGTACATCAGAAAGGTTACGGCGACTATAACGGCTGCCATAACCACGAACCGCTTCGATATTCTTCTTTCTCTTATCCACTCTCCAAAGACCTCCGTGAAAGCTACGACAGAAGTTGTGAATACCAGTAGCAGCAAAAACGAGATGGAAGTGGGAACATTTTCGAGAGGTGTGAAGTAATCCCATGTCTTCAGGGTGTAATAAAATATGGCAACGAATTCAATTATCGCTGCTGCAGCCTGCAGAGATGCAGTTCTCCTCTGTAAATCCAGGTTTTCTCTGTTTCTGAGCGTATCGAGCCTTAAAGAAATGAGTGTAAACAAATCCCTTATTCCGTTCAGCGTCTGCTCGAACTTCGATTCGAAGTATCTCAATCTCTCAAAAAACTCCTTTAATTCGGAGGTTTTCTCCATAAACAGATCTGCACTTCTGGAGATAACTTCCAGTTTCGTTATGGATGAGAATAGTTCCTCGCTGATGTCCTTAAAGTGCATGAACTTCCTGAAGAAATCTACGTGAATCGTTGAAACTTCGGATAGAACGCTTTCCAGCTCGGAAACTTCACTGGATTTCTTGGCCATATCTGAGAGCTTTGAGACTTCCTTTATTATTTCACTCTCCTCTCTTGAAATCACCTCTGCCTGCAAGTTGCATTCCTTAAGTAGTACCTCTGCTTTTGTAATCTCAATTTGAAGAGCTGGAATTAAATCGTAAAAAAGTTCGCCGCTGAATTCTGCATCAAGCTTAATTCTGCTTTCATCTTCAACCTTAAATTTTCCAAATTTGAATTCGTTAAATGATTCATCGGCCTGAGTAATCTCCACATTGATCTTCTTTAAAAAGTCACAAGGAATTTTTATCTCTCTATTTGAAATGATGAATGCGACATTTTCGTACTTTCCAAGAACAATTTCTTCATCCGCTGCGAGGCAGTGTCAAAATAACAAAAAATAAATAACTAAGATACAACTTATGCAGCCTGCGCTAAGCCAGTTGGTAGATTACGTCAAGTCTACAAAAGTCTTTCGAAGGAACAGGAAAGATGTGGAACTTAAAATACTTGCAGCATTATTATACTTCTTTGGCCTTTCTTTGAGAAAAACAAGTGATTTTCTATCTTTATTCGAAGAAATAAGTCACGAATCTGTTAGGATTTACTACCATAGACTCAAAACAGTCTTAAAACAACCAGAAAAGAAGAAAAGAAGACTTGTTGCGATAGATGAAACAAAAATAAAACTGGAAAAGAAACAAATCTTTGTTTGGGCTGCTATAGACGTTGATACCATGGAATGCCTAGCTATATGGGCTTCTGGAGGAAGAGGAAGCTTTGAAGCTTACGTTTTCCTTAGAGAAGTTCTCAAGCATTGCGAAAACAAGCCAGAGATCGTTGTTGATAGAGGTTTCTGGTATCTGTGGGCTTTGAAAAGGTTAGGGCTGAGATACAGGCATGAAACGTTTGGTAGAAGAAATGCTGTAGAAGGATTCTTTTCGAGGTTTAAAGAGAGAACGAAGAGGTTCTGGAACAGATTTCCATTCAGGAGTTCTTTTGTCTCTGTACAGAGCTGGTTGGAGAGCTTTATGGCCTTCTACAACTACTGGAGGTGTTAACTTGACACTACCGGGCGGAGGCGGATTGCACATAACTTCAATTTCCCGCAATGTTTTCGGGAAACTACATAATTTCGGATACAAAGCTGCTGTAATTTCTTGCTTTTACCAGACCAGGATAACTCTCAAAAATTCAGCTTCAAAGCTTGACTGGCAAATCCCAGAACTATAGTAGCGCTGAAAAAGACTATGAGCGTTTTTATCCCGGAATTATATTTTTATTTTCTTTATCGAAAATTCACAAAACTCGTAGCCATTTCCCCAGCATTTCACTTCACGCACAATGTACTTATCTCCCGTAGCCTTTTCAAGGGCTCCCGATATTAGCCCCTCATCGAATTTGCAGTAGGTCTTTCCTGTATTGGGTAAATTGCTGCAGAAGAAGCAATCTTCTACAACGATTTTGTCAATGGTTATCTCAGCAACGACTCCAAGCCCTATTTTTTCCCATATATCTGCCAGTTCATCAAGTGGCCTGTCTTTAATAAACTCCCCAAAAACTCCATATCCAACTTCGAATCCCACCTTTCGTAACAGGTACGGCGAAGTTGACAGCAGACCCAGCCCAAAGAACCTCGTTAAACTCTTTGAGAACTCCTCTCCGCTCAAGTTCTTCAGTGATAGACGTATTTCATCCATTAGTTTCTTATCAGCCCCTCCATTTGGAAGAGAGACAGTATAATACTTCTTTATAAAGTTCTTGACTCTCTCTTCCCTTGTTACCCTTACAAGCCCTTCTTCTGAGAGGTACCTTATGTGGTGAAGAACTGTTGCCTTCGTCAGTCCAAGCTCCTTCGATAAATCGGAAACTGCCATCTCTCTTTCCGAGAGCAAATCCAGGATTTTCAGTCTTACATCGTCTTTCATGGCTCTCAAATGTTCAAAAAAATGGATTGGAGTGTAATTAATTTTTTGATTCCTTATACATCTTCGTTAAAGTATCTCTTAAGCAATCCCCTCAGAGCTTCTGCGTGCCTGTACTCGTCCCTCGATGCTTCATCCCATATATCGTGCGCTTCATCGATTCCAAGTTCCTTTGCTTTAACTGCAACTTCCCTCTTCCACTTGTTGGCTTTCATTTCTCCGCTGAGGGCGGCCTTCAGACTTTCCTTTATATTCTCCTTAATCATTCCGTTGAGCTCGGCAAATCTTGCTGCATGATAGGCTTCATCCATTGCTATGTCTCTCAACGCCACTGCAATTTCCGGATAACCTTCTCTTTCTGCCTGCCTCGCCATTGCAAGATAGATCCCAACTTCCATCGTTTCTCCTCTGAACTCGTTGTTTACCGCTTCCTCCAACTCCGTGCCCTTCGTTACACCAATCCTGTTCACGTTCTCGCCGTACTCGACCATGTTTGTAAGTTATATTATGGTGTCATATAAGCTTTACGGTTAGAGTAATTTCAAACCAAGTAGAAAGCTATATATGGTTAGATAATTATAAAACTATAGGTGGTCGTATGGACTGGCTGAGCTATCCGGCTGCGAGCGATAGAGTGCTGTCGATGATAGGCATCGAGGTTCACTGGATAATACTGCAGTACATTCTCGGACTGCCACTGATGGCAGTGATTGCTGAAGTAATGTGGCTCAAAACGAAAGATGAACGATGGCTGAAGATTGCAAAAACACTGGCCAAGGGATTCATAATGGTCTTTGCTGTGGGAGCAGCCATGGGGACTGCCTCAGAGTTCGGTCTCGTGTTGCTCTGGCCGAATCTGATTGAGATGGCCGGCAGGTACATCTACTTCCCGCTCTACGCAGAGATATTCGCATTTTTAATGGAAGTAGTGTTTATCTACATGTTCTGGTATGCCTGGAACAGGATACCAGCAAAAGCGCACATTGTCGTGGGCTTGCTTGCGATAACTGGGGCGTGGTTCTCTGCTGCAATGATAACGAGTGTAAACAGCTACATGCAGGCCCCAACCGGCATAATTCCCGCAAGCTACGATGGAGGATGGAACTACGATGATGGCTATCCGAAGCTCACGCTGTACGTGCCCGCTGAAATTGTAAAGGCACTTGATGTTGAAAAATTGCAGTCGCTGGGAATGGACGTTCTTGGAAAAACAGAAGACAGCGTCATCGTTGCGATGCCAGTCAGGATAGTAAGCACACTCGTAAGCGAAGCTTTCAGCGGTAAGACCGTTGACGAGAGCATACTGCAGCTCGTGCTGCTGGAAGACGCTAAAAAAGCTCTGAGCAGTGTTGCAGTAAAAGACGTTGTGGATGCAATAATCATGAATACAGTCAGACACGTTGGAATTTACTCCGTAACGTTCCAGTCTCCAGTTTATGCAGCCTCCTTCGCCCACGCGCTGTTTTCCGGCATAACCGTGTCAGCCTTCACGGCACTTGGTGGTTATGCACTGGCTGCTTCAAGGAAAAAGAGTGAACACGCCATACTCGGACTGAAGTATGCCGCCACGTTCGCTCTCGTGTCTGTTATAATTCAGGGGGCTGTGATGGGGCACGAGATGGGTGTCGCCGTTGCTGAGTGGAATCCCGAAAAGTTTGCAGCCATGGAAGCAAACACACCTGAATTCGCCGAGAAATTCGTTGCATTCATGGCGTACGGTAGCTTTGAAGAAGAGATACCAGATTACTCCTCGATTCCTGATGAATTCAAACCACCTGAATCAATACATACGCTCTATTATGCCAAGATAGCCCTCGCAGTGGTGCTGTTTCTCACAGCATTGCTCGTTGTGGTGATGATCTGGAAGGGAAAGGAGATACCAAAAATGGAATACCTGATACTCCTCGCCCCACTTGCACAACTCGTCAGCTTCCTTGGGTGGGCTGTAAGAGAGATAGGCAGAAAGCCCTGGACGATTTACGGAATCATGGATGTCCAGACAGCGCACACTATAAATCCACCGGACGTGGCAACAGCAGCGTTAATATCGCTGTACTTCGTCGCACTGCTTTCAGTGCTGAGCTTTGCTGTTTATAGATTCCTCTGGAAGGAGGTGTGAGCTATGGAAGCAGTTCTCTTCTTCCTTGCACTGGTATTTGGATTGCACATAGCAATGGTCAATCTGGGTATCACATTCTCCACGGTCGTTCCCATAACAAAAAGAAGGGCTGAATTAAAGAACGATGAAGAGATGCTAAAGGTTTCAAGGGAACTCATGAGGTTCTATGGAGCAACTTACGGCATAGCAGGAGTTTTTGGGACAGCATTCACCGTCTTTTTGCTGAGCTTCTATCCTGGATTTATCGGACTTGCAGGGCATCTGACCTTTGTGCCCTTTGGCATAGCGATACTTGCGATAGTCATTCATTTCCTGGCGATTGTTCTCTACTGGTACGGCTGGGATAAGTTCAGCAGTAGCACGCACTACGCCATCGGACTCATACTGCTCGTTTCAGTTTACATAATCCCTCTCGGCTTCAGAGCAATTTCAGCGTTCCTCAACATACCTGTTGGTCTGGAGTTGCAGCCGAAGCTTCATCTGAACGTTCTCGCTGCACTTGGCAATCCAACTCTCCTGCCTTTGTATCTTAAATCTGTAGCCGCTGCACTCACTGCAGGTACGCTAACCATATCCTCAGCCTACATGTTCAGGTACCTAAAAACAAGGGACGCAACAGCCATCAGAGTCGTGCACAGATTCATGCCATACGCAGCGTTTTTAATGGTAGCAACGCTGATATTGGGTGCAATATATGCTGGAACGCTTTATGTATTCGCGAACTACAAGTTCAGAAATGCCTTCGGAATAGACGCAGCATACAACTACTCCTGGCTCTTTGCAATCAAAGCAATACTGATTCTCATTCAGGTTTTAGCAATAGCCGTCTATTTCACAAAGATAAGGAAAAACGACTTTGGCATGGCAAAACTCATAGTATTTGCAGGTCCGGCAGCTTTGGTAGCAGTGTTTGCCGGAGAAATGCTAAATTCATTCAGCCAGTACCCGTATCTTGTTGCAGCTCTGGCAGACCCTGCATTTGTTGCATCGATTCCCGAACCTGCAAGGAGTACGCTCGTCAGTGTGCTTGATTTAACCAGAGTAAATCCACTCACAACCCAGCAGAGTTTGTACATTATAACTCTTGCCTTCCTGGGCCCTCTGCTTGCATCCACAGCTCTTTTCCTGTATCTGCTGCTGTTCACAGGAGAAAGGGCCGAGTCAACTTAGTCCAAAGAGTGTTGGAGGTCGTAATATTTATTTATTATTTTATAATATTTTAAGTGGGTGGAAAAATGAGCTTAGACAGAACTGAAATTAGAGAATTGCTTAAACTAAGAAAGTTCGACGAACTTTCCAGATTTGGGCAGAAGAAACTCGCATCCGTCCTTATTGGGTTTCTAAGCGATGGCGATGAACTGTACAGATTTCGAGCTGCCGAGGCGCTCGGAATTGTGTGCAAAAATATAGCAGAAAGTGACGAAGAACACGTTCGGAAAATTCTGAGGCGTCTTTTCTGGTCTCTAAACGACGAATCAGGAAGTTATTGCGTGGGGGCACCTCTTGGAATTGGCGAAATTGGGAGAAACGCCCCACATCCCTTTGAAGGGTTCAAAAACATGCTCGTTTCACTGGTAGATAACTGGGAAGTCGAGCTTAAGTACGTAATATATGCCATCGGGAGGGCTGCCAGCAGCGTTAAAGATTCTTATCCCGATCCCATCGAAAAGTTAACTCCACTGCTCGAACATGAAAATGCCGAAATCAGGGGGCTTGCTGCATGGGCTCTGGGCGAGCTCAGAGCTGTAAGCGCAAAGGAGGCACTGGAGAAGCTTAGAGAGGACAACGAAGAGATCACAATTTACGACGGAGATTTCAGAGTGGTAAAAGTTGGGAAACTCGTCGAGGAAGTGCTGGTAAAGTTAAGTCAAACTGGCTGAATTACTTGTGGCCCACTCCGAGGTTTGACGTTTCTGGTTCGAGTGTAAAAACTTATAAATATTTTTTGAAAAAATATTAGTGGAGGTGAAAGGTGTGACCGATAAAAAGCAGATGGTTCTTGAGGCGATGAAAAAAGCTGGTAAACCCCTCAGGCCGGGAGACATTGCAAAGATGACCGGCCTTGACAAGGATGAAGTCTCAAAAATTATAAAAGAGCTGAAAAAAGAGGGAGCCGTATATTCGCCGAAGAGGTGCTTTTACTCTCCGGTTGAGGGAAAGTAAGCCCGGGTGAGACACAACGTTTTTCTATTTTTAATTATTATGCTATCGTGTGAACTACGTTTACATCTATTTCCACTCGGATGATATGGATTGCGTTGTTGAAGGGCTCAAAAAAGCTGGAATAGATTTAAAGCCAAAGTTTGAGAAGTACAGATACGTTGAAATAATCGCAGCGGGGTAGTGTCAAGTTAACACCTCCAGTAGTTGTAGAAGGCCATAAAGCTCTCCAACCAGCTCTGTACAGAGACAAAAGAACTCCTGAATGGAAATCTGTTCCAGAACCTCTTCGTTCTCTCTTTAAACCTCGAAAAGAATCCTTCTACAGCATTTCTTCTACCAAACGTTTCATGCCTGTATCTCAGCCCTAACCTTTTCAAAGCCCACAGATACCAGAAACCTCTATCAACAACGATCTCTGGCTTGTTTTCGCAATGCTTGAGAACTTCTCTAAGGAAAACGTAAGCTTCAAAGCTTCCTCTTCCTCCAGAAGCCCATATAGCTAGGCATTCCATGGTATCAACGTCTATAGCAGCCCAAACAAAGATTTGTTTCTTTTCCAGTTTTATTTTTGTTTCATCTATCGCAACAAGTCTTCTTTTCTTCTTTTCTGGTTGTTTTAAGACTGTTTTGAGTCTATGGTAGTAAATCCTAACAGATTCGTGACTTATTTCTTCGAATAAAGATAGAAAATCACTTGTTTTTCTCAAAGAAAGGCCAAAGAAGTATAATAATGCTGCAAGTATTTTAAGTTCCACATCTTTCCTGTTCCTTCGAAAGACTTTTGTAGACTTGACGTAATCTACCAACTGGCTTAGCGCAGGCTGCATAAGTTGTATCTTAGTTATTTATTTTTTGTTATTTTGACACTGCCCCTCCGCCCCTCTTGATAGAAGAACTTTATTAAGAATTACAAATTTACAATTACAATATGGAGAAATCACTGAAACTTAAATTCGATACGTTAGATAAAATAGTGCCGCAGGATGACGAGCATCTGTTAGAACAAATTGCCGAGGCTCACCGGTATGTCGAAAAAGGACACAAAAAGGGAAATGTGGTAATAACTTTGGAACATAATAGCAAATAAAAGGAGAAAAAAATGAATTCAAACAGAAAGACCACCGAAATGGAAGATAGGAAAGTAATACTTTCAACATTATGGATATTTGCAATGTTCAATTATGTTTATGCAGATATTCTTACTCTCTTTGAGCCTGGAATGCTAGAGGAAATAATGACAGGATCTGTAGGGGGTATTCAATTTACTCAAGGATTTTTGTTGGGAGCCGCAATATTAATGGAGACTGCGATTGCTATGGTTCTCCTGTCCCGGGTATTGAAGTATAGAGCAAATCGCTGGGCAAACATCAGCGCAGGTACAATACATACTGCTGCTGTTTCCTTATCAATGTTTCTTGGAACGCCGGCTCTTCACTATATGTTTTTTGGAACTATAGAAATTGCTTGTACTTTGTTCATCATCTGGTATGCATGGACGTGGCCTAACCCTGAAGGTTAGTCCTAATAACAAAACCTAACAAATTAGGAGGAATTGAAATGAAAAGTCATATCGCCGATATATCACTACGCAAAGCCGCAATAGTTGCAGGGTTCGGGTTACTATTCATGACAATAGCCGCTACCTTCGCTTATTTTTATGTTCTCTCGAACCTTATTGTGCCGGGAGATGCAGCAACAACAGCAAATAATATTATGGCTAATGAGTTGCTATTCCGCACCGCTATTGATAGCTTTATAATCGTGGTTATTCTTGATGTGGTGGTGGCTTGGGCACTTTATGTTTTACTCAAACCGGTAAACAAGAGTCTCTCGTTGCTTGCGGCGTGGTTTAGGTTGGTGTATGCCACTATTTTTGGAATCTCATTGCATAATTTTTTCAGTGTTTTGCTACTTTTAAGTGGTGCTGACTACTTGACAGTATTTGAAACAGGTCAGTTGCATGCTCAGGTGATGTTATTTCTCAATGCGTTTAGCTATGGTTGGCTTATTGGATTGGTATTTTTCGGCCTTCATTTATCTGTCCTTGGTTATTTAGTTTTCAAGTCGGGCTATATCCCCAGAATTCTGGGCGTCTTGTTGATAATTGCAGGTTTTGGCTATCTAATAGATAGTTTTGCAAAATTTCTTTTTCCCAACTACGAAGCGACAATTGGCTTGTTTACGTTTATCGGGGAATTGCTATTTATGTTGTGGCTTTTGTTGAAAGGTGCAAAAATACCCGAAATGAAATCCTGAAATTGATTCATTATAACATTTGACAAAAACTATAGAAGAGAAAATGAACACATCTGAAAAATTGTATACGCAAAATGACAGAACCGGTTATGGCATCTAATTTAATTAGAAAGGCACTTAAAAAAGCCGTTGAGCGAGTAATTACCCATCACCTGTGTTATTGAATATTCAGTTTCAACTCAAAAGTAAAAAATTAAAGTACGGCCTTCTTAAACTCTTCAAAGCCGATTGAGTCGATGAAATCTCCCAGTCTCTGACCATTCTTGGCGTTGGCCTTGTAGAATTCTATGATCTTTTCAACCAGCTTTTCTGCATCCTCTGGACTGACCTTTTCAGCCAGCACGTAGCCAATTCTTGGTTTTCTGCCAGCAGATCCACCGACGAATATCGTGTATCCGTCCTTTGTTCCCATCAGTCCTATGTCTCTGACGGCAGGCTCCGTGCATGAGTTGGAGCATCCAGCAATAGCAATCTTCAGCTTACCCGGCAACTCCATGCCGTCGAACTTCTTGAGTTTCTGCGCCATTTCAATGGTATTCTGCAGCCCCATTACGCAAAGGGTGTTACCTGGGCAGAACTTTATACTTCTAACGACCCTGCCAACAGCGTTCGCAAGCTTGACACCCATTTCATTGCACATCTCTTCGACTTTTTCGGGATCAACGCCAACTATGACCATTCTCTGGGATTCGCTGAACTTTATCAGACTAACTCCGTACTTTTCCAGCACTTCAGCTATCTTCTTTAACTCCTGCGGTGTCGTTATTGCTGCATCCAGCACTACCGCATAAGACCCATCTCTCTGCTTTATTGCCATGTTTTTGTAGCTTTCATTCGTGTGATTTAACAATATTTTCGAACATGTTCGAAAATATATTTTTAAGAATATCATTTGGAATTCTTGGCCGATAGTGTTATATGGGCAGCAGCGTACTTTTGCACGTGATCAGGGCTAAAATAAGAACTTCAACGCCAGAATGCTGCATAATACGAAAACACGGCGGATCACTCAGGTTTAAACACATCTGGATGGGAAACGAAGGAATAAAGGGCATAATCGACGTTAGATCGCCGGATGAAAGCAGAACGGTGGTAGTAGAAAATCACGAATGTTCTCTGGCTGTAGAGATACTTGATTCAGGAGTCATGGTCATTTCTGCTGAGGTCGAAAGGGATTCCGTGGTGTGGGTTCTGATCTGCAGCGGTGATGCGTTCAGAGAACTGATAACGAAATTAGAAGAATTAAATGTGGATTATGAGATAATATACAAAATAAAGTTCTCAGAAGATGAGGACGTGAGCTATAAAGAATATGAAATTCTTAAACTTGCGTTTGAAATGGGATTCTTCGAAAATCCAAGGCGTGTTAAGCTGGAGGATATTGCAAAAAGGCTTGGAATCTCCAAATCGACAGCGTCGGACTTAATTAGAAGGGCTCTGAAAAAAGTTGTGAGGATGTATCTTGAGTCAGTTTAGCGCTCGGTCAGCAATTTCTTCAGATCAGCCATCGCACAGTCTACCTGACTATTCAAAACCTAAAGGAAAAACTGAAACTTGAAAAAGAAAATGAAAAAAACTGTTTAGTATTCTTCGCACTTTATCTGGAAGTAATTCCTCGGATGCTTGCATGACGGACATTCTTCAGGCGGCTCAGTGCCATAGTGGACGTAACCGCACTTTCTACACACCCAGTAAACTTCTTTGTCTTTCTTGAATAAAGTACCGGCCTCAAGTTCATTGAGCAGCTTCTTAAAGCGCTCTTCGTGGTGTTCCTCAGCCTTAGCAATGGCTCTCAAACGCTCGGCCACTTCTGGAAAGCCTTCCTCTTCCGCCACATTTGCAAACTCAGGATACATCTTCGTGTGCTCGTAGTTCTCTCCACCAATCGCCGCCTTCAGGTTTTCTACTGTAGTTCCAAAAGCTATTGGCGCTTCCGCCTCAACGATCACAGCATCAATTTTCTCGCCGGTTTTCTCCATTATTTCGAAGATCATCTGGTAGAGGGCCTTGGCATGTTCCCTCTCGTTTTCAGCCGTTATTTGAAAAATCTCCGAGATCTGCTCATACCCTTCCTTCTTTGCAACCTTCGCATAGAAGGTGTACCTGTTCCTTGCCTGGCTTTCTCCAATAAAGGCCTTTACGAGATTCTTTATTGTTTTCATACTACCACCTCCATTTTATTACAGCAAACGACTTTTCCAACTCGAGTCTCCACAATTGGGCTTCACCCAATTCTGCTTATTATTAATTAAAAATTTTATAAAAACTATTCATCCACAGCTTTGTAGCAGAACCACCAGTCAAAACATTCGTACTTCTTCGGCCTCTCTTTGGCTTCATCTTCGCTTGTTGGCGGTGGGACTATCACCTTATCCCCGATCAACTCGTTGTTGGGCCAGTTAGCCGGTAATGCTACTCCTTTCTCGCTGCTAACCTGTAAGGCGGTCAGTAGTCTCAGTATCTCATCTATGTTCCTGCCAACGGAAAGCGGATAGTAGAGGATTGCTCTGATTATCCCTTTCGGATCGATTATGAATACTGCTCTAACTGTCTGAGATTCTGCGGCTTCTGGATGCAGCATTCCGAAGAGTTTTGCGATTCTGCCAGTGTTATCGGCTATGATAGGAAACGGAATCTCGACACCTAATTTTTCTTTTATCCACTCGACCCACTTTATGTGGGAAAACACCTGGTCGATGGACAAACCGATTAGTTCTGCATTTTTTTCCTTAAATTCCTCATATCTTTTGGCAAAAGCGACGAATTCGGTGGTGCACACGGGGGTAAAGTCTGCGGGATGGCTGAACAGTACAACCCACTTACCTTCATAATCCTCTGGAAAATCTATCACACCTTTCGTAGTCTGTGCCTTAAATTCTGGCGCTCTATCTCCTATTAGGGGGATGCCCTCCATACAACACACTTATTATCACCATGATTAATATGGTCTTCAAAACATATAAAGCTATCGACCACCATTCAGAAATGTACAAAATGTTTATATGTGTGTTATTTATTTGAGATTCGACCCGACTTAGTCACCGTGACATATTCTATGACACGAAACCTGAAAAACATACGTGTGTAATTCGAAAAACACAAGCATTCAGCTGCCTTGGAATAATTAGTACAGGACAAAGTGAATGTTCCTTAAAGCCATTTTGGATAATTTTCGAAAAAACCATGCGGGGGGAGGGATTTGAACCCTCGGACCCCTACGGGACTGGCCCCTCAAGCCAGCGCCTTTTCCTGACTCGGCAACCCCCGCGACAGCGGAAACGTCAGATATCGGCGAAAGCACGATAGCGACAGGCTGAATGCCTCGGCGAATCTCTGTAATCAGTTTATCAATGAATTTCGAGATGTTTTCTGTATTATTGTGCAACCATTTATAATTTTCTTCGGATACTGTTATATGCAATCTCGGCCTGTTGCGCTTCGTTCGCCGATTGGAGCCCGCTGATGATGATTTGTTTTGTCCGGACACTTGTGTATTTGTGCTCATGGTTACTGTTTATGAAGCTTATGGTACTTAAACCCTGGATAGGTTTAAATGGTTTTCCGTGCCTTCTCGTACTGTTTTATCAGGTACTGGATAACCTTGTCGTAGCTCAATCTTACGCCAATTTCCTTTTCTATGTCCTCTTTGATCCTGTCCAGAGGCCTTAAGGCCTCTATCATGTGCTGGATAGCGCGGTTATAGCTCAGGTTTTTCATTCCGGTATCTTCCTCAATCTTTTCCTTAATTTTATCAAGATCCTGGAGCGTTTTCATGGTTACAGATATGCCGAAACTCATTAAAACCACCACAGGAAGACTATTTTATTGAGTACTGAGATTGACGCCATTTTCAGACTTACACAAAATCCAAAGCCAATACATTGAGCATCTACAACCAGAATCTTCATAACCTACCTCCTTATCAAATATAACCAAACTTCACGGGATCTTGCACAGCTCCTGCAACCTGTTATAAGTCTTGATCTTATCATCCATAATGCTCCGTTATCCTCTTTACCTCGCCGGCCCTGATTACGCGATATTCGCCGTTTTTGTGATTGTACTCAAGGACGTCGTGCTCCGCGAGAGAAGCGTTAAGCTCCTGGAAGTTGGGTATGAAACGCTCGATATACTTGATATCCTGCGGAATGAACCAGCGGAAGATATACGTCCTATCACACTGGCTCCAAACAAGCTTTGAAAACTCCTGGATCCTCTGCGTTGTGAATACCATGCTCAGGCCCTTACCTCTTCCCTCACGGACAAACAGCTCGATGATAGGTTCAAGGTTCCACTGACTGGCGAGGTGGTGAGCCTCTTCAACTATAACGACTCTGTTACGGTCATTGTAGTAGATAACCTCCAGGAGCTGTAGGTACTGCTGCTTTAACTCATCAGTAAGTGTTCGCTCCGTCGGCCTGATAACCAGGTAATCTTTAGACAGCACCCTGAACCAGTTATAAGCCGTGCTTGGCATAACCTTAACTTCGTGGACGTCCTTCATTGCTGTCAGGCCGCGGAGGTTATCGCTCTTTGTGTCCAGGACGATGAAACGCCTGCGGAGCCTGCGGAGTTCCTCGCAGATGTAGCCTGTGAAATAGCTCTTACCGGAGCCTGTAACTCCGGCAATAAGCCAGCGGAAATTATGCGGAAAGTCTATTTTCGCCGGCATGCTCTTCCTGGTTCTCTTCTTTAGGCTTCGCTCTCGCCTTAACCTGCTCTATCTTCATGTATGCGATAGCTCCGACCATCGTCCCTGCAGCGAGCAGGCCGAGAAGCGGATGGTCAGCCGGAAGCTGCGGAACGTAGTAATCGATTACCTTAACGACGGCCTCACCGAACCCAATTTCTGATATCTCCTCCGGCCTTACCTTGTCGCTCTCCTTGATCTCGACTTCGTACTTCTCGCCGGTTATCGTGATGATCCTGTTGATCAGAAACGCCGTTCCTCTGTCGATAACCTGAGCGAACGGCTTTAACGCCTCTTCAGTCCTAACCTCCTGCTGGTCAGCAGCCTGTTCCACAGGCTGGAGCTGCTCGGCTCCAGGCTGCGGCTGCTGGCCTGAGATTATAAACTCCTGAGTTAGATCCTCACCCATCCCTATCCAGCCTCCTGATTACAAAATCAATTTCCAGGTCCTCAATAACCAGCTTACCTTTCAGGCCTCCGCTCTTCAGCTTCTCGGTCTTGATGCCGAGCTGATTCATCAGCGCAGTGATGATCGGGTTCATGGGTATTCATCTCCGAAGTGATGAAAGCCAGGCTGGCCCTCATCCTTCTCCTGCTCAGGTTCTACCTTCCTCGCAAACAGCTTCAGATAGGCGATGTATGCCAGCGATGCAACTGCTCCGAGAACCAGAAGGATATTTACGGCCCTTCTCAGCCTGGACTTTTTCGGTGGCTCCTGCTGCTGTGGTGGCTGTGGCTGTGGTGCCGGCTTGCTGTCCAGGATGGGTTCGCCGGCGACGTCCCTGGTCAGGTCGGCAGGTTCATCATTCTGCTGCGGAGGTTCATCATTCGCGGCAGGCTCAGGCTCTACCTCCTTAACCTTATATCTCTTGCATTTCGGACATTGCGGCCTTTTCGCGTTGCTTTCCCAGACATGGCCACAGTTCAAACATTCATACACAGTCATGCCATCACCGGATGAAATTTTCAAGCTCATCATCTTAAATGATGAATAGCGAAAGGTTATGTTTCATCATGCTATCTCTATATGGTTGTCAGGTGGGAGCTCCTCAGGCTCTTCCTCTTCGCAGTCTTCCACGACGCCGATGAGATTGTCCAGGTAAAAGTGAAAGTGGAAGCCCTGGTTACAGAGGAGGTACCACTCGGTAATGCAACCGGCGATAAATCCAAGGCCGAAGAATGCGAGCAGCCAGGAGACTTCGATCACTCTGAGGCCTCCCATGGAGTTCCTATAACCTCTACCTCCTGTCGGAGCCTCTGCCTGGCTTCCTCACTGAGGGAATAGTCATGTTGCTTGACCAGTACGAGCCTCTTACCTCCTCTTCCTGGTGATGTTTCCTGGATGAGCTCAGCATCAAAATCGACGTACCTTGAATAAACGTGCATCAGCAACCTCGCATCAGGTGGGTGTATTTTCATTCCGAGTTCGCCGGCAATCTCTATAATCTCTTTATAGGTGCTCCTCTCCGGCAGCCTGGCGTATATCTCCTTAACCCTCTGATAATCCAACCTCCTGCTCCTGGTCCATTTACCGTCCATTTCCTGTCTGAGATACAGGAACCTGCCATCAACGGCATATTTGAAGTGGCCGGCATCTATCCAGGTTAGTTTGGTTTCTTCCTCAGGCTCGGCCTCAGACTCCTCTTTACTTCCGTTGGATTCCAACGGATAAATAGAATCAGTTTTATGCACTTCTTCTGTGATTCTCTTCTCCAGGAACGCAAGGATTTCATATATTGCCTTTATCTCTCTAACCGTGAGTTCGGTATCTCCAACCTTTACCCCTACAAATTCACCCTCCTTATAGAAAATATCCACGTACAGCCCGTTATCTTCCTCATTCTCCTTCCAGTAATACCTCTCCATACTAACCAGGTGTTCTATCATACATCAACCCTCCAGATATTCTTTCAAATCCGGAAAAACCTTAAAGAAGAGCTGCCATGCTTCCTGAAGGCTTAACTTATTCTGCGCCGCGAAGGCTGAAAGCCTCTGCTCTATCAGGTCTTTAGGCTTGAATCCCGTCCGGCGTGCTGTCCTCTCAAATGCCTCGAAGTCCTTGAGGTCGTCGAAGACTTCAAGCTCCAGCAACCTGATGAGGCTAAGGTTTTGTTCGATTTCTTTGGCTTCCTGTTCCTGTTCGAATTTCTTTCTCAGCTCTTCGAGTTCCGGCTGGATGCTGTTGATGATCTCATAAGCCTGCTTAACCTTCCTCTCAAGCTCTCGGATCTTCAGAATCTCCTTAGTGATAACCTTGTCATCATTGTTGCCGAAAAAGTAGTTCCTGAGGAGGGAATTAACCAGCCTGCTGACGTTACCTCCATTATTCTTGAATTCTTTGAGGGCTGATAGAACGTCATCATCAACGGAAGCACTAATAACATTCCGCGGCACGGTTAAAACCTCCGAAAAGTGTTATTAATTTTAATAACCGGAGTTATTAACACCCTATTGCTTCTCCTGGAGAACGAGAAAGACAACCTGGTTGTAGTTGTTGTTAGTAGTAAAGTTAGTGTTATTAATAATCCTACAGCGTTATTAATTAATAACGCTGGCATGGTTGTATTAATCTTCGAATTCCACAGGAAAGAAAGGAAGTTCATGGTATCACCAGGTCTGCTAAGCTCGCCTTTTTGATAATGATGCGCTGTTCTTCGAGCTTGATGGCTAAGTACTCTCCTTTCTGGAGGTTAAGCTCTCTTACGAATTCCGCTGGTAGATTGACATAATAGCTCTTTGATTTGCAGTACTGGAGCTTTCGAAGCCTGGTTTTATTGATGGCTGGCTGTCTCATAACTCATGAACCTCCTTCTTTTCTAAGAACTCAGCGGCAAGAAATGCGGCAAGTATCAGGTTTCTGACATTCATAAGCTCCGGATGCGGTAATGCTATCACCATCTTCATTCCTGGACCTCCTGGATTATGTCGGCGAGGGCAGTAACGACCTCCACGTCAGAAAGAGTCAGGCCTTCGTCCAGCGGTATCTTAACATAGTAATCCCTGAGCTGATGGTATCCGTTGTTCCTGTGCTCGGTCCTCCAGAAGTTCAGCTTGACCAGTTTGTAGCACCCTGGTACCCTGACCAGGTAGAAAACAGGAACGTCCAGCGTTTCACTCAGCGTCCTCAGCGTGTGCCATTCTGATTTGCTGACTCTGATGTAGCCGTTTTGCTGCCTCCTGCGTACTTTTAGCTCGAAGAGGGCCTTAATCTCGTCACCTACTCTGATGATCTTATCGACGTCGTTGATGATTACGTTATTAACGTTCGCAGCCACCTTGGCCTCCTCAATGAAATAAGAGAAGTATATCATCGATTTTAGCTCGGTGAGCTTGTTGATCACGAAGGTGAGGACGTCCTTCTCGAACTGCTCGGTAGTGTTTCGCTTCCTTTCGGCGAGCAGGCCCTGGATCTCTGTTACCTTTCTCGCAAAGTATCCTGGCTGTCTATAGAATGTTTCCAATCGCATCGTCATCTACCTCTTCGTATATTGTCTCTTCTAAAAGATAGAAGATGTGGTGATACAGGCTCTCAGGGCCGCCACATCCTCCAAGCTTGAGAAGCATACAGTATCGGCACATGTAAGGAAATCTTTGCCTCCTCACAGATTCTGCTGCAACCTCGCAGGCCGTGCAATATCCGCCTGCGTTCATAATGCTGAGAATCTTCTCAGCCGTGAGATCGTTTTTAGACATCCTGCTGAAATGAGCGCTGTAATCCCATTTACGCGGAATTCTCTGCGTCATCCCTCCACCTCTGAGAGCAGTCTCCTCACTTCGGCGTGGACGTCCCTCAACCTCTCGATGAACTGCCTGTTCTTGAAGAGCATCGCCTTCTCAAGCGCCTTGCGAAGATGCTCTTCTGCCCACTGGAGCTGATCCTCAAGCGTGCTCTCTGGCAGTTGCGGCTCGTACTGAACCTTCCAGGGAGCATCACATGGATCATAAAAAGGATCAGAGGACATAGCTCAGTCCTCCTTCTTACAGCTTTCAATCAGCCTGTTCAGGTCGTGGACATCCTTCGCGTCGGAAAGGTGAGCCATGATAACGGCGAGCGAGCTGGCGAGCATCTCATGATCGATGTTGCTCTCCAGCGGCATCCTGAAATCGCTTTGATCGCCGGTGTAGATTACCAGTTCAAAGCTCCGGACGTCGATAGCCTGAATGGAATTAACAGGAATGATGGAGATTGTGCCGCCTGGCCACTTGTACAGGAGGACGCCCGGCATTAAGCATCACCTTCCAGAAAAGTCCTCCTGAGCTTCTCGTCGGCTTCTTTGATGACCCTCAAAACCTCGTCCATGTCCTTGCCGGTGTAGGTTATCTCCCATCCGTAGCCGCCGCGCTGGCCGCGTGTGACGCTGATCTTCAGCTCCGGTTCAGGCCTGAAAGAAAAGTGCTCGTGCCTGATAACCTGCTGCTCCATAGCTCAGCCCTCCTTTGGTTCGAATGGGTAAACAGGCTCTGCAATTACCAGGTACACCCTGTCATCAAGCTGGACGACTCCAAAGTAATTCTGCCAGTCAATTTCAACCTCTTCGTCAGGTTTTAGCTGCTTAAAACGAATTCTCCAGCCGTTTGCGTAACATCCACATCCATAGCCAACCCACGAGCCAGTTTTTGGACAAACTCCTCCTTCAGGAAGTTCAGGAAAGTGTTTGCAGTTCTGACAAAAGAATTCATTTGATATGGCCCTGTAACCTCCGCCCAACATTAAGCACCACCCTCCATTTCGGCTTTCGCTTCAAGCTCCTCTATCCTTCTGCGCGTCGCATCTCTCACAAACTCCGTCAAAGAAACGTAGCCGTGCTTTTTCGCCACAATTTCTGCCTTCTTCGCCAGGTTTTCTGGAATCTCTAACTGCCTAACATCTTTCTTCTTTGGCGAACTCATGAGTAATACATTACTCCATGAATTTATAAAGGTTACGGCTATGACGAAAGTATTAATAAAGCATGGGTGATAACTATAACTATGGGTGAGCGAAAATATGTAACATTGAAACTACCGGAAGAGTTCGTAGATATGGTTAAACGATTTATTGATGAACATCCAGAGTGGGGATATACCTCTGTGCCAGAATTCGTTAAAGAGGCAATTAGGGATTATATTCTGTACCTTGAGAGTTCAAAAGTTGCTGAATCTTCCAAAAAACGGCCCTCTGAACGAACTCGGTAAGATCTTTACTTTCGACTTCCATAATATAGCTATAGCTCGGATACTTGATTACATTTTTGAGTACTGCGAAAGTGATACACCTCAAAAAAACTAACATTTTTATGGGTATAATATTAGGGTTGAACTGGTGGTAAAAAATGCTGCCTTGGAGTTGGATGGATTTTCTGATAGTTTGGGTTATTTCAGTTATTGCGGCAGCTTTTGTGGGATGGGAATTAAAAAAGGACATCAGAGACGAAGATTTGATACCGATAATTCAGAGCCTTCAAGCGGACCAATATACACAGCTCCAGGAGTTAGTAAGAGAACTGGATAGAGAACTTGAAAGAATAGATAAGGAGCTTATGGAGCTGAGAAAAGATATAGAATTCTTAAAAGGTAGAATATTGTAACGTTTCATCACTTTTAATTATTCTTCCCTATTCATAATATAAGTATATCTTAAAGCCAGCTTCTACCATGAACGTCGATAGTGGGAAGGTGGTTAATGCTGTAAAAGTGAGCGCAACGGTTGCGGCGGGTGCCGTTGCGGCTGAAGCGATCGGCAGCAAAGCAGGCAACCCACTGGTAGGGACCGCAATTGCTTTCGGAATTGGCGTGGCTGGAATATTCATAAAAGGCTCGTATGGCACGTATTTCGCCGCTGGTGCAATTCTCCCGCCGGTCATGAATGCAGTCGAGAACGTTGTTAAGAAGATAATCTGAGGTGAGGCCAATGAGATTTGCACACAAGTACCTTGACGAGGTAACAAAGCTCAACGCCGATGACGTCGCCACCATCAAGCTTCCGCGTGACAGGTTCATAAGGGATGTCCTGCTCTACTTCACGATCAAGATCGCCAACGCCGGAGCTGCAGACGTTGCAGTTACAGAGGATCAGATCCTCAACCTCATCAAGAGGATCAGAGTTGTCGCCGGCGGTGACGTCACGTTCCTGGAAGTCAACGGTTACAGGAAGTTCCTCATGAACTACCTGGAGTTCAACACCAAGCCGTACGTGAACATACCGTCCAGCATTCCGGCCGGCGGAGATGCAACCTTCGAGATCGAGCTGCCGCTCATCTTCGCTACAAACCCTGTGAACGAGTACGACGTCAGCGCCGTTATTCCGGCTCACCTCACCAGCTCGCTTAACGTTTACATCGACTTCGGAAATCCTGCTGACATCGACGCTAACCTCAGCCTTGCTTCCGGCCAGGTGGACGTCACCATCAAGGAGGTTTACACCAACAAGGCCGAGCACGACAAAATCCTCAACAACCTCCAGCGCGTCATAGAGCTTGAGGTCGAGAAGACTGTCGATGAGATCAAGAGCAACTACACATTCAAGGTGGACCTGGACGTCGGCAACCTCATACAGAAGATCGGCATCTTCACCTACGACGGCACCGGCAACCTGAGCAACAGCATAATCTCGGCATACAAGATCAGGCAGAACTCACCAATAGACGTGGACCTGGAGAAGATCACCTGGAAGCAGTCAAGAGCTGAGGACAAGAGGGCCTACGTCCTTGAGAGCATACCGGACGGCATGACGATCTGGGACGCTCAGTACCGCATGGGTGTGCTTGATACCAGAGGACTTAAGAGCGGCGACGTCACGTTCAATGCAAACACCCTTGTGAGCTCCGGTAAGGTGGTCCTCCTGCACAGAGAGATAGCGCCGGCGCAGGTGTAAGCCATGGAGATCGTAATGCTCACCATCGGAGGCATGTTTTTCCTCGCAGGCTACGGCCTGACTCTGCGCTTCCTCAGCTCTCTCTTCGGCGAAGAGAAGGCTTAAAGAGAAGGCTTAACCTCTTCTATTTTTCTAAGGAGGCCTGCGCCGTGAACGGCGAGGAGTTTCAGAACCTGGTAATCGACAAACTCATCAAAATAGAGAACCGTGTCACTAAGCTCGAATCGAAGATCAACGGCTCTGTTGTGATCATTATCAATAACGACACCATCAAGAGGGCCGGCCTGGTTGTCCTCACGGCCCTCGCCGCGAAGATAGGGATTGATCTCTCAGGCTTTTGGTGATGGGTATGGGAAAGGGCCGTAATAAGAAGTGGATTCAGAAGGCCATTAAGAGGCCTGGAAGAGTGGAGCGGTACATCAAGAGAGTTTACGGAGACAAAGCTTTCAATAAAGATGGAACTATAAAAATGAAGTATCTCAACATGGCCGAGAAGAGGGCCGAGAAGAAAGGTAACGATTCTCTTGCTGATGCTATCCGTCTGGCAAAGACTCTGAAGAGGCTGAGCCGGAAGAGAAAGAAAGGCAGGAGGAACCGGAAATGATCAGCAAGCTGAAGAGTATGGTTGAAATGAAGGCGCTGGAGCTTGCCATCGTCGCGGCAGCTCTGGCGGTTGCATACCTTTTAGGGAGGAAGTAACCATGTGGAGGAGGATCATCTCAGGAAGGTTACCTGTTATCCTGGAAGAGATCCCGAAGGTAGGAGAAAGAGTAGGAAAAGGAGTATGGGAAACGCTCGGAGGAGGAATCAGGTACATAGGTAGATCGATAGGCCGCCCTCTTGCGTGGGGAGCGGCAGTAGGAGGAGCCGGTTACCTGGTAGGTGCAGGAGTAGGTAAAGGTGCAGAGGCAGTAAGAGAAGGCCTTGGCCTTGAAACTCCATCTGAGCAGCTTGAAAAACAGCTGGAATACCTCAGAACACTGAATAAGATTTCTGAGGACGAGTTCAGAAGGTACAAAGAATGGCTGAACATGCAGAGATCCGCCGCAATGCCTGGATACGTGGCTCTGAGCATGTATCCGCCGTGGAGGCCTGAATGGACTCAGAACACTAAACCATCTTCAGCAGATCCACAGTCAAGAGACTGGACTCTCGCGCTGCCTGTCGTAGCCGCCATTCTCGTCGGCCTGGCGCTGGTGATGAGGAAATGAAGAGGAAGGAAGTAATTATAATAGCTGCTGCTGGAGCTATCGGCCTGCTGTTCCTGATGAGCAGGAGAGGAGAGGCTCCAGGTTACGCTCCGGCAGGTGCCGAGCCGGCAGGAGCTTCAACCGTTGAAACTTATGGAGAGCTTCCACCAGAAGAGTCGTTCTATCCAGAAATGGGCCTGACAGATTACTCCGAAACTGGAGGCCTTTCACCTTTTATGTATCCGTGGACGAGTCCGTGGGATACTTCCGAGCCAGACTGGCAGCCTCTAACACATGAGCAGATCAGGAACCTGGTTGAAGAATATAACAAGAGGTTCGGAGGAGTAGATAATCAGAAAGCAACCGGAGGAGAGGCGAATCAAACTATTTCTTCTCAGGAACCTCAGGCAGCGGAGCCGGAACATTACAGCGTTTCAGGAGCGTTGAAGGAAGGTGCAGCCTGGGCGGCAGGCTTCGGAGCCGCGAGCCTGGCAGTCGAAGGTATCAGGAGGAAGTTTTTCACTCCGAGATCAAAACCGGTTAGAATCTCGGTTCCCAAGACAGACGCCAGGAAGCTGAGCATCAGGAGACTGATAGAGAGGAACAGGATAAGAGACATCCAGGCCGGCAGGCTGACGAAGGCGACACAGGCGGAGATAAGGGCCGCAACAAGAGAGGCTGAGGAGGTAGCGGCAAAGCTATCCAGAGCAGGAAGACTAAGTAGGCTCGGAAGAGTAACCAGGTTCTCAAGGATCGCAAGAGTCGCAAGAGCTGGAACCGTCGCGGCTATTGCTCTTCCGTATGTTATCAACATCGCAGGAGAGATAAGGAAGGAAGGGCCTACGGTTAAGGCCGTTTCCGAAGGTGTCAGGAAGACCGTTAAGGAGGAGTATGAGATAGCTCAGTCCATTCCTGGACTCAAGCAGCTTTCAGATATTGCGTTTCAGGCTGGCCAGTTCATTCAGAAGAAGTTTGGAATAGGAGGATGGTGGTAGTATGGCAGATGTTGAATATACTGCGTGGCTTTACTGTCCGAAAGGTGAGGAAAGCAAAGTTATCGAGCTGATTGAACAGTTTGGAAGATCGTACAAGCAGAACGATAACTATCACAGTAAGGTTACCGAGTTCCAGGTTACAGTGGATGACGACGTTTACAACCTGATGGTTGCTCAGATCGTGGCCAGGAGGCTGCCGATAGGCATCACCAGGCAGAGGCGCGACCTCATAGGCGACCTGCTCCGTTACATCGTACAGGGTGAGGTAAACGCGACTATTGTAGGTGCTGATATTCAGGTTCCCGTTCAGATACAGAGCCAGCTCATTGACCTCCTGAGAAAGTCAGATTTACAGTTCGATCCTGACGGCGGAAAGCTGCTCGTAGGAAGGTTCTCTTACATCAAGCTGATGGCGCAGAACTTAGAATTTGCAGTCGATGAGCCGCTCAGCCTCAATGACATACTTATCTATCCAGAGCCGGCGATGGCAGACGTCAACGGAGCGGATTACGAGGAGGGAACCGTAGAAGCTCTCGCAGGAGCTTCCGCGAGCAGCTCAATCAGCAAGACGTTCACGTCTATACTGACGAACACCATCAGGGTAGCCGGAGTTATCCAGGTAGGCGTTAGCGTTTACCTGGAGCTCCGCCAGGTGGACGCAACCTATCCAGGTACCGCGAGCATCGACAGCATCACAGTGGAACTTTACGAGTACGACGGTGTAACAGCTAATCTGATAGGTAGCAAGACGAAGACAGTCAGCAAGAGCATCAGCGGAACTGCTGCAGCGAACACGACTTTCAGCGAGCTGTTCAACTTCAAAATACCTATCTCTTCACCGAAGACATTCAACGAGAGTAATTTCCTCCAGCTCAAGGTTACGGTTAACTTCTCAGCAACGACTGACGCCAGCGCTACGACCACGACGATAGCGGCGGCAAGGATCAACTTCGCAAGAGGCAGTGATGAAACGTTCGTCATGCTTCCAGTTGTCTGAGGTGGTTCAAATGGATACTCTCAAAATTTTTAAGGATCTGAAGGACATGCTGATAGACACAGGAATCGAACTCGATGGCAACATGATGCATGCTCACGAGGTGATGTGATTGGCGGAGATTATACCAGATTGTTCCGAGTTAAACCTTAAAGCAGCGGCTCCGGCTCCTGCTCAGGCTCCGAGCTCCACAACAGCACCGGCATTGGTTGATGCTGTCAAGCCATGCCGCTGCTGGAAATCAAAGTTTGGAGATTATTTCGGACCTTCTGAGCCTGTCTTTTCGTTCGTTTACTCTGAGAACTGGAAGCCCTTCAAGGTTGCAACTCCTCTGAAATTTGTTGAAAGGTGGGAGGTTTCTGAGCCTGTCTTTTCGTTCGTTTACTCTGAGAGGTGGGAGGTGTTACCGTGAGTGAGTGGACGATTTCTGAGTATGATAGCGCTGGAGACATCACAAGCGTAGTATTAGACAGCGTTAATGCCGTCGAAGGAAACTACTGCCTGAAGCTCAAGATAGCAGCCTACAGTAGCACGTTATCTGAAACACATTCGATAACTGTAACTAAAAATAACTTCAGCTACAGGAATGTAAGAGTAATATTCTGGCTTAAAACAGTGGATCTATCCTCCGCCGTATTCAGGGTAACACATCCATCTTACGGCTCAGTGAACTTAAACACAGGCGGCGTGTGGAAGCTCTACAGAGTAACTTTCTACTACGACCTATTACTCCTCAGAAAGCAGATAGTAGTGGAAGAATGGGACGACACGATATCGGATTTTGTCGAGAAGAACAGGATAGACGCTGGCGCAGGTGATCCGGATCCTGGAACTATCAGCTTCCAGCTTTATATCAAGGCCACAGGAACCGCAGGGTACTCACCGACGGCGTATCTCGATTATACCGAACTGCACGCAGCATAAAAAACTCTTTAATTTTTTAGAACGGGAATTCGTCGGCTATTTTCGTATAAAGCTCGTCTGCATCCTCGACGAGATCCAGGTAATACCTGTCTATAACTGCCTTACCCACTCGGCCCTGTATAAAGTTGATCAGAGTCTCGGCCGTCACGCCGAGCTGGAGCTTCTTCTCTTTGATCTTTCTCTTCAGGAAATTGGTATGCCATTTTCTGAGCTGCTCCGGCAGGATAATCCTGTCCGCGAGCTTCGCGCCTTTAACGGTAGTCTCCTTGATGTCTATCCTCTTGAGCTGCCTGGCGAAATCTGCCGGCATATATGCGTAGTACGTCCTCTTTGTTCCTGCCTTGCTCTTCAGCTCATACGTCGGATATCTCGCATAGTTTCCGTGGAACTCCAGCTTATTCTTATCGAAGGTTCTTAGGAGTTCAAGGGCCTCACGGAGTCGCAGGCCTGTATATGCAAGCAGCCTTATCAGGATCTGCCGCCTCTCATCCTTCTTAACCTTCGGAGAATTGAGGGCCTCTATGATCTTCTCATCTGTCGTAAACGCCTCTTCCGGCGGCCTTGGCTGCGTTCCTGGTATGTCTATTACGGCCTGGAAGTCCATTAACTCACTCTTCTTTCGGATGCCTGACTTTATCAGGAACCTCATAAACGTCCTTATCGCCTTGCGGTGGTGCCTCTGCGGATAGTCCTTATAGATGTTGTACAGCTCATGAGGATCGTTGATCTTCTTGCCGGCTATTGTCTGCTCCAGGTCACGGAGGTACTGCTCTGCTGTCTCCTTACTGACTTCCTTAAACAGCCATTCCTTAAACTCTTCTTTATATTTATCGTAATCTAAAACAGCTTCATTAAAAGCCTCGGCAGCCCTTTCTTTATACAGGCCCCTCAAGCCAGCGCCTTTTCCTGACTCGGCAACCCCCGCTTGGGATTTCCAACGTTGAACTTAAGATCAAAGATGCCACATCGTGGGTTGCTACGATTGGCGTTGCACCCAGCAACCCCGCTATGCATAGAGCATACACCAATGGTTTTAAAGGTTTTTGCTTGCTGCCCACTCTGCACCGTTAAACACTTTCGCATCACTGAAAAAGCATTTAATGCTTCTGAGTCAACTCTATTCGATGCAGAGCAATAGGCTCAAAGGCCGCCTTATGGCACAGATTGGCAAATTCAGGCAGTTCGTTGATAGTTACTGTTCTGAACTCGATGAGGTCAGAAAGAGGGCAATGCCAAAGCTCTCGGACATAGAGTTCTTCGAACTCGAAACGGGGGGAAAGTGGTACCTCGATGTCCTAAGGGGGAGAAGAGTTGTTGGAGTTGATGGAAGTCAGATCATGCCCCTGAAGGAAGTAGGCATCCCCGTTGGAGCTGTTCAGGTTGCGAAGGTCTTTGTTGTACACGGGAAAGGGGATCACGACGTGGATTATTATTCTGAGTTCGTACCCATGGAAGGTAACGTCGATTTGAAACGTTTCCAGATGGAGGCAGAAGTGCTGATGGAGGAAATGGATGGTAGGAGCTGGCTATTCTTCGATGGCAGCTTTATACCGACGTTCTCAGCAGAACTAAGCGAAGATCTGAAGAAAAAGTACCTGAATGCGATGCTGACACTCGTGAGGAAAAGCGAGGAAACGAGAACACCACTCATTGGCTACGTTGACAGGAGCTACGCCAAAGACCTTGCAAGAACTCTCGGATTCGACGTCTACGATACCTTCCTTCTCTCCGAAATGAAACCGATGACGTATACCGCGCCTCTCCTATCGCCACGCAGAGACGTCGGAGACATATGTTATGCTTACATGCGCATTACACCATCTTTACCAGTGAGAATCGAGTACCCTGCCTGGATGAAAGATGAAGGATTGCACCACGAGGTTATAAGGGTCGTTGCAGCCGAGTGCATGCTTGGCAGCACGAGAGGTTACCCGTACATCCTCGAGAGGGCGCACGCACGTGCAGTTATAAGCAACGAGGAAAGGATGTACTTCATGAAGGTTATAGGAAGCAGAGGTGTGTCGTTCAAATGGATGAGCAAGGTGAGAAAGGTGGGATAAAAGGAAGGGTTGTGAGAGTTCTCTCTCACGCCGAGTTTGAAGCTGAACTCGATGCAGAAGCTGGAGACGTTGTTAGGGCTGGAGATATCATTGCGGTAGTTACCTCCATTCATCAGGAAGAGCCTGACTACGTCAAATACCTCAGCGATCTCGAAAAGGAAGAAATCAAGAAATTCCTCCCAGACGTAGCGGAAGGAAAGAAGATTGCAAAATGCGTTGTGCTTTGTAGAGCAGATTTAAGCGAAGCGAGGAAATCGCCGAAGATAGGAGAGAACGTTGAAAAAGTTGACGATATATTCTTGAGAGAGCTTCACTTCTCCAGTGGAGAGTTCAGAATCCCCTACCTGATACCTCTCCTCCAGAAGTGCAAAGACGTCTCAATTGCCCGATCGCTGCTTTACCGGCTGATGGAGCTTATTCCAGAAGAGAAGGAATTGCTGAAGATCATACTTGCGGAGATAGAGTACAGCATGATGAGGGGTGTGGAGCTATAGCTCAGTGTATGGTTCAGCGGAGATCACCGAGGCTTAGCAAGGGGATTAGCCTTACTCCTTTTTCTCTGAATGCTTCCGCTGCTCCCTCCTCTCTGTCAACAACCACCAAGACCGCTTCGACTTCACCACCCCTCGCCCTCACCCTTTCGACCGCTGAGAGAGCTGAAGAGCCAGTAGTGGTCACATCTTCCACGACGAGAATCTTGTCTCCTTTCTCAATTACACCAACGAGGTCGTCTTTGACACCGTAGTCCTTCTTCTGCTTCCTGAATATTGCATAGGGCTTTCCAGTTTCGAGAGATAGAGCTACTGCAATGGGAACACCCCCGAGTTCAACGCATGCAATTCTCTGAAAGTCGAGAGCTTCTGAGTCTGCCAGTTCCTTCATTCCTTTTGCAATCATTGCAAGGATATCTGGATGTGTGCACGCGTGCTTAATGTCGATGTAAATGCTGCTTCTCTTTCCTGACGATAGAACGAAGTCCCCAAACCTTACCGCTCCAGTCTCCTTTAGTTTCTCAGCAATCTCCTTTTTTAACTCCCCATTCACCACGGAACCTCCTTCAGGCCGAGTTTGTAGGCAATGATGTTAGTTACGAGGTGCAGCAGAGGTGTGAGTATCAGCCCAGCTATTATTACTTCCGACGTGTAAAGCTTTTCGAATCCTTCAACTCTGCTCGCAAGCAGTAATGCAAAGACGAGGAATCCGAGCTGGTCGAGAATGGGGAAGCTTGCTCCCCTTTCGACTCCAAACCTCCTCTTTATAAAGCTCCCGAAAGCGTCCCCACACAGCGAGCCGAAGGAAAGCGAAAAGGCGAGAAGCAGAAAGGTGCTGTATTCAAGGGATGAGAATAACTCCACACCGACGAATTTCTCAATGAAAAGCTGGATATGGGCAACAAGTAAACCGCCGGAAACCCCAGCAACAAAACCCCTGATGGTTTTCCCGTTTCCGAGAATTCTTTTGCCGTCTACGAAGTTTTTGCCTAAATCTATGGGTGTCCCGCCTCCAAACACGACCGCGAAGTTGTTGGGAGTGTATGCAGGGAGGAGGAGCCAGATAGTTTTGGCAATCAATATGAGCATAGTCCGTAGGCTTCCCTTTTTTATATATTCCTTTCGCTGCTGTAGAATTGCTGGGCGGTGCGTTTTGAACGAAACGTTGATATATTCTCCCTTCCACTATTTTCTGTCTCTGGAGGTGATTCACGTGGAAATCAAGCTGCCTTATAAGACACTTTCACTGTGTCCGGAATGTCTTAAGGTTCTCAACGCTGAAGTTTACGAGGACAGTGGGAAAGTGATGATTAGAAAGACTTGCCCCGATCATGGTGAGTTCACGGAGGTTTACTGGGGTGACGTTGAGCTTTTCAAAAAAGCTGCCCGCTTTGCCCACGATGGGCTGGGAATCCAGACACCCCTTACAGATACTAAAGATGGCTGCCCCTTTTCCTGCGGGCTGTGCCCACTACATAAAAGTCACACTGCTTTGCTCAACATAGTTCTCACGAATCGTTGCGATTTAGCCTGCTGGTACTGCTTCTTCTATGCAAAACGCGCTGGATACGTTTACGAGCCGAGTGTAGAGCAGATTGCCCGGATGGTAAGAACTGCAAGGAACATGAAGCCCGTCGGATGCAACGCCGTCCAGCTTACTGGCGGAGAACCGACGCTCAGGGATGACCTGATTGACATAATTAAAGCGATAAAGGCAGAAGGAATCGATCACATCCAGCTCAACACCAACGGTATCAGGCTCGCAAGAGAGCCGGATCTTGCCCTGAAGATCAGAGAAGCAGGAGTCAACACTGTCTATCTCTCCTTTGACGGTGTTGACGAGAAGACAAACCCGAAGAACTTTCCAGAAGTACCGACGATCCTCAAGAACTGTAGAAGGGCTGAACTTGGAATTGTTTTTGTTCCTACTGTAATAAACACGGTAAACGACCATCAGCTTGGGGATATAATCCGTTTCGCAGCCGATAATATCGACGTTGTTAGAGGAGTCAACATTCAGCCAGTCAGCCTTGTAGGGAGTATGCCGAAGAAGGAAAGGGCAAGGTACAGAATAACGATTCCGGATGTTATAAAGAGGATCGAGGAGCAGACAGGTGGGGAAATCTCGAGAGATGACTTTTATCCCGTTCCCAGCGTTACCCCAATATCCCACTTTGTCGAGGCTCTAACAAGCATCCCACAGTACGAGCTCACATCCCACTTTGCATGCGGAATGGCCACCTATGTTTTCAAGATGAACGGCAGGCTTGTTCCCATAACGAGGTTCGTTGATGTGGAGGGCTTCTTCGAGTACCTCAACGAGAAAGCTGACGAACTCAGGACGAGCAGGATAAAGACAATAAGGGCTTTAAAGGGAATACTCGACGTGAGAAAGTTCGTTGATCATGTAAAGGCTCCAAAGGGCTTTGACATTAGCAGAATCCTCTTTGACATCCTCGTCAAGCACGATTACACGAGTCTTGGCGAATTCCATGTGAAAGCTCTCTTCATAGGTATGATGCACTTTCAGGATCTGTATAACTACGACATAGAGCGCGTTAAGCGCTGCGTTATCCATTACGGTGTTCCAGATGGCAGGATAATCCCGTTCTGCGCATTCAACGTGCTTCCAGAGGTATACAGGGACAAAATCCATGCGGAACACGGAATCCCTGTGGAGGAATGGGAACGAAGAACTGGCAGAAAGCTCAAAGACGATATATACAGAGTTGTTCGCAGACCGAAGGAACAAGAGTGACTTTTCAACCGTATAACCTTTTCCCGAATTCTATGAAGAAAGAAGTAAAGTCCATGGGTTGTCTATCTTTTTAAAGAGCAAGCATAATCAGAGATGGGCGATTCAGAGTTGCTGCAGCCTTAAGAAACTTTTAAATTTTGTATTTGATCATAAGTGTTGAAATCAGACTAATGTTAAGAAAAATCAAAGATTAAAGCACCTTAACCCTCAGCTTCGTCAAATCTTCTTTAATTTCGGCGTTAATCCCTACCCCAGCGAAGACTTCTTCAAGAAATACCTTTATAAAATTCTTCGTAATTTCATTACCGAGAATTAGCGTGAACTCGTTTTCAGCTGTCCTATTTATCCTGAAGAAGTTACAGGCTTCAAGTCTTTCGAGAATATAATCAACAGACTTCCCCCTGAACTGCTCCGCATGACTCTTCGCCACCTCCCTGTGTAACTCCCAGAACTTGTCCTTTTCTGGATGAGTTTCCACGAGTCTCAAAAAAGCTATCCAGTGGTCTATATCGAGAATTACGTGTTCACCTTCAGCAAGCATTTCAACGTAAATTTTGATCTTTTCACTGTCGTAATATTCCAGATCCTGATGAGTATAGTAAAACTTGAGAGCTTTTCTTATAATTTCACTCTGTGATTGTCTGGATTTTTCTCTGAGCCTGTTGAATATCTCATGGCTTTCATCATCGAAAGCTATCGTAACCCTAACTGGATTTTTCATGCTTCAGCATCACCACCATGGGTTTAAAAATTTTGTGAGCAAATCACAAGTTTTGTGAAAAATTACCAGCAATTAAGCTGAAATATTAAAAATTTTTTTAAAAACAACGGCGTCTCCGGCTTTAAAACATAGAAGAGGTGATAGAGCGTGAAGAGAGTAAGAAAGTCAAAGATAAGCCGGAGTATTTTGCGCAATATATGCGCATTATCCACGTTATTGATAGCATCGATGCTGCCAGCGATAGCAGCGGATCCAAGTGGAGCAGAGACTCTCAAGGAAAACCCAGAAGCTCCCGTTGACTTCGTATGGGTACTTGTTTGCGGATTTCTTGTCATGTTCATGCAGCCCGGCTTTGCGATGCTTGAGGCGGGCTTTGCAAGAGCCAAGAACGTGGCAAACGTGATGATGAAGAACCTCATGGACTTCGCAGTGGGCAGCTTGGCGTTCTTCGCTGTTGGTTACGCACTGCTGATGGGAGATAGCTTTCATTTGCTCTTTGGCACCACGGGATTCTTCCTATCTGGCGATGCGTACGACGTCAACACGCTGATGCTCTGGTTCTTTATGCTGGTGTTCGCAGCAACTGCCGCAACAATAGTTTCCGGAGCCATTGCAGAAAGGCCAAAGTTCTCAACGTACTTGATATACAGCGCCGCCGTTACCGCGATAATCTATCCGATATACGGCCACTGGCTCTGGGGTGGAGGTTGGCTGAGCAGTGCTGACTTCATGACGGAGCTGGGAGGCGGATATGGAGCACTGGACTTCGCTGGAAGCGGAGTTGTGCATGCATTGGGCGGTTATGTGGCGCTGGCAGCATGCCTGCTGATAGGCCCGAGAATCGGTAAGTACGACGAATTCGGCAATCCAAGGCCGATACCCGGTCACAGCCTTGCATTTGCAGTAATAGGTACATTCATACTGTGGTTCGGCTGGTTCGGTTTCAACCCAGGATCAACGCTTTCAGCCCACGAACTCAGGATTTCGGTGATAGCAGTGAACACAAACCTTGCTGCAGCTGCTGGTGCAGTGACTGCGATGCTCATCACATGGAAGAAGCTCGGCAAGCCGGATGTTGGCATGACGTGCAACGGAGCAATAGGCGGGCTTGTGGCCATCACTGCTCCTTGCGCATGGGTTCAGCCGTGGGCCGCGGTGGTCATAGGGATAGTTGCAGGATTCATTGCATGCTACGGCTACTGGTGGCTTGAGAGACGCGGCATTGACGATGTGGTTGGCGCTGTGCCCGTCCACGGATTCAACGGAACATGGGGTCTGATAGCACTCGGATTGTTTGCGGATGGCACATACGGAGTTTATACCACTGATGGTCCACTTGTAACAGGGCTGCTCTACGGAAACGCGGGCTTCTTCATATGCCAGGTAATAAGTGCGATAGTGAACTTTGCATGGGCGTTCGGTACGGGTCTCATATTGTTCTACATACTGAAGAAGACCATCGGATTGCGCGTATCGCCTGAAGAGGAACTGCTCGGCCTCGACATCAGCGAGCACGCGGCTATAGCCTATCCGGACTTCGTGTACGCGGAGAGCGCCAGAGGTATTGTAATAAAGCCCAGGAGGTGACAGAATGAAGAAGATAGAGGCAGTAGTCCGCCCTGAGAGGCTCGAATACGTCAAGGTTGCCCTTGAAGAAAAGGGAATCGCGGGAATGACCGTAACGGAAGTTAGAGGGCGAGGAAGACAGAAGGGCATGAAGATACAGTTCAGGGGCAGGGAAATGGAAGTGGACCTGCTGCCAAAGGTTAAGATTGAAGTCGTCGTCAGCGACGAAGCGGTCGATGCGGCCATCGAGGCAATAGTAAGTGCAGCAAGAACTGGAAAGGTCGGAGACGGCAAGATATTCGTCATACCAGTGGAGAGAGTAGTGAGAGTCAGAACAGGAGAAGAGGGAGATTCAGCGGTGTAAAATTTTTATTTTATTTTATCTTTTCTGTTCTAAAAAATAATCCTCAAAGATGCCGTCTCAAAATTTTAAAATAGTAAAACGAATCTCAATAATGTGATGACTAAAGCTGCAATTATTAAAGATCTAGAAGACATTAAAACCAAAATAGATTCTATTATTGAGACGCTCGAAGTTATGTCTGATGAAGAGTTGAAAAAATCTATTGTAAAGGCGAGAAACGAGGCGCGTGAAGGAAAATTGAGAGATTTTGATGATCTCCTTGACGAGCTTGGCATTTCCGTTTAGTAAATTTTCTCTCTGTGCCCAACCGCAAGCAGCCAGACTTCTTTACTATTCTCGTCAATTTCATAGACGATGCGATACTTACCCACATGCAAAGACCAACAGCCGGAATATTCGTAGGAAAGAGGTTTGCCAAAGTAGGGATAGTCTGAAAGTTTTTTAATGGCCTTGGCAAGTCTTTCAGCCAAGATTTTATCTTTTTTAGTTAGCTCTTTGAAGGATTTTTCAAATTCTGGAGTAATTTTGATTTTCCAGCCCATATAACGCGAAATCGTTATTAAACCTTTAAGAGCTTTACCATTCTCCAGTATATATTTATATATGCAAACAATATTGAAGAGTTCTTCCGAATTTTTCATTATCGACTTAAATCACCCCACAAAATCCACAACCGTTAGGCTACGAACAAAATAAATACGCTGTCATTAAATTAAGATCATGGTTAGATCGATAGATCTCTCAGGCGTGGGGTCAAAATACGAGCTTGAAACGGAAAAGGGCGATAGAATTGCAATTGTTTATCTACTATCGGGAGAAACCCAGCTCTATCTTCTCGAAAAAGGTTGCGATAAACCATGTGTTGTAGAACTAACACCGTACGAGGCAAGAAGGCTTGGAAGCATCCTTACCGGAGCAATATTCGAGACAGAAAAAGAATCTGTCGAGATTGAGTTTTCGGGAGGACTCTCAGACCTCAAAATAACTGTGCATACGTACGTGGTGGGTAAAAATCTCGCTGGAAAATCGATAAAAGACCTTGCAATAAGAACAAAAACGGGCGTAACCATAATTGCAATCTCAAGAAAGGGTAAAAACATAATAAATCCTCCTCCCACCATGAAACTCGAAGAAGGAGACGTTATAGTTGTTATAGGAGAGCACGACCAGATAAAAACGTTCGAGAGGGAAATTCTGGGTGTTTAAATGAATATCCCAGTAGCGCTGCTGATATGCGCTCTACTCGCATTAGCAGTCAGGAGGTTTTCTCTGCCACCTATTCCTGCGTACATAGTCGCTGGTTTAGCGCTGGGAAAGGCTGGTCTCGGGATTTTTGAGCCAGATGAGGTAACTAAAAGCCTGAGTGAACTCGGTATAGTATTCCTGCTATTCTACGTTGGCCTGGAGCTCAATCCCAGAAAAATAGCTGAAAAAGGTTCAGAAATTGCTGTCAGTGGTCTGGTCGATTTTGCCGTGAACTTCTCGTTCGGTTTTCTCGTTGCCTTACTATTTGGCTTCAGCTTCGTTGAATCCTTCGTTATAGCTTCAGCCATTTACATAAGCAGTTCAGCAATAGTTATACAGTCTCTAATCGAGAACAGGAAGCTGATTTTCTCCGAAGCTGAAACAATCATATGGTTAATGGTCTTCGAGGACATACTGCTCATACTGCTCATTCTCGCCATTTCGGCTGACGTTTCGGAGTTGATCTTGTTCTTCGCCAAAGTAATTCTCCTTGCCTGTGCTGTTTTTGTACCGGCAAGGTTGCTGCACAGACACCTTGCCAGCATCTTTCACAGAAACGATGAAGTACCTATTCTGCTCGCTTTTTCGCTTGCGTCTCTGGCAGCGTATGCAGCCAGCACTTTAGAGATCCCTGAGGCCCTTGCAGCCATATTCCTGGGAATAGCACTCTCTGGAATCAGGGAAGTTGAAGTTTTAATCCAGCCCTTCAAAGAAGTATTTCTTGTGATATTCTTCTTCTTTTTTGGCGTTTCTGTAGAACTGGGATACATAGACTCTATTCTGATCACCTCTCTGATTCTTATTGCCATTTTGGGCAAACTTCTTGGTGGTCTGATCATTGGCAGAATTGTCCACAAATCCACGAGATCTGGAGTGGAAATCGGAACGAGCATAGTTGCCAGGGGAGAATTTTCTATTTTTCTTGCTTCTCTGTATGGATTGAGCCACATTTCCTCCATAATAACTCTTTTAGTCGTAGCAACATCCATTATCGGCTCAGTATCAGCAAAGTATGGTTATATTCTTAAAAGATACATATAGTCCGGCAGTCTCATTGGATACAAAACTACTCAGATTTAAACGGTGGCACTAAAAAATTCCTCAATTAAGTCAGCGATTCTATGAAAAATTATGAAATGTTAAGAGATTTCATTAAAAACCCTTAAAAATAGCAGCTGGCGGGGTACTCTGAGAGGTGATAGAAAATGGGACTCGATAGCGGAGATACTGCATGGATACTGGCCGCTACAGCCCTGGTTATGCTGATGACGCCAGGAGTCGGATTGTTTTACGGAGGAATGGTCAGAAGAAAGAACGTTATCTCGATGATTTCCCTGTCGTTCGTAGCCTTTGCATTAGTGAGCATTCAGTGGGTTATTCTTGGTTACAGTCTTTCCTTTGGCTCCGACATAGCAGGATTTGTAGGTGGTCTGGATTATCTCGGGCTAAAAGGAGTGGGCATGGACTGCGGAGATTTAACAGTACCACACCTATCTTTCATGGTATTCCAGCTTGTGTTTGCCGCAATAACCCTTGCAATACTGACAAGTGCTGTTGCAGAGAGGGTAAAGCTGAGCTCGTTTATAGTGCTGGGACTGCTGTGGACTACACTCGTTTACGACCCGCTGGCACACTGGGTATGGGGTGGCGGCTGGGCAGCTGAGATTGGCGCCCTTGACTTCGCAGGAGGTACGGTAGTCCACATAAGTTCCGGATTTTCTGCCTTAGCCTTGGCGCTGGTTATAGGCAGGAGAATCGGATTTGGAGAATACGACATGGAGCCCCACAACATACCGATGACACTACTTGGTGCTGCCTTGCTATGGTTCGGCTGGTTTGGCTTTAACGCTGGAAGTGCTTTAGCAGCAGACGGACTTGCAGCCAACGCGTTCGTTGTTACAAACACCGCTGCTGCGGCCGGAGCTCTTGCCTGGCTGTTTGCAAGCTGGGTGAGTGGAAAGCCGAGCAGCCTGGGAATGGTAAGTGGTGCTGTAGCAGGCTTGGTTGCAATAACGCCTGCAGCCGGCTTCGTTGACCCAATGTCGTCCATAGTGATAGGAGCTGTTGCTGGAGTGATATGTTACAGGGCGATGCTGTTCAGAATAAGAAAGGGGCTGGATGAGAGCCTTGACGCATGGGCCGTCCACGGCATCGGCGGTCTGTGGGGTGCAATCGCTACCGGCATATTCGCCAACGAAGCTATTGGTGGCTACAGCGGTCTGATCTACGGTAACGTTGAGCAGTTCATAGCCCAGATATTAGGCGCTGGAGCGGCAGTAACCTATGCCTTCGCAGTAACCTTCATCCTGGCAAAGATAGTGGATGCAGCAATAGGCCTCAGAGTCAGCGAAGAGGAGGAGTACGTTGGACTGGACATCTCGCAGCACGGTGAGACTGCTTACGCGTGAGGGTGATAAAATGAAGAAGGTGGAAGCTATAATAAGGCCGGAAAGGCTTGAGCACGTGAAGAAGGCACTGGAAGAGAAGGGATTCGTTGCGATGACAGTTAGCGAAGTGAAGGGCAGGGGTGAGCAGAAGGGTATTACGTTGCAGTTCAGGGGAAGAACGATGGAAGTGGACTTGCTGCCAAAGGTGAAGGTTGAGATTGTCGTTGAGGATAAGGCAGTGGATGCAGTGATCAGTACGATCGTTGATGCTGCGAGGACAGGGAAGTACGGGGATGGGAAGATATTCGTCGTTCCTGTTGAGAAGGCTGTGAGGGTCAGGACTGGGGAGGTTGAGGAGTAGGGTTTTTTAAATTTTTATTTTTGTTGTCATTTTGTTTTTACTTTCTCTGCGAGTCTGACTCCCAAATCAAAGGCCATTTTTAGCTCTTCTTCAGTTGGCTTGAATTTTACCTCCAGGCCTTCGTCTATTATCTCAAAGCCCATCTGTTCAAGCATTTTGTTGATTTCTCTGACTGCTCCACCACCCCAGCCACACGAACCGAAGGCAACTCCCAGCTTTTTCCTAGGCTTTAGGCCCTTGAGATAATTCAGAAATCCGGCCACCGGTGGAAACATGCCACCATGCATTGTCGGCGAACCGATTGCAATGGCTTTTGCATCGAGAATCTCAGCCACGATTTCACTCCATGGATCATTTCTCGTATGGAAAAGCCTGACCTCGACACCCTTTGACGCTACTCCCTCTGCAATAGCCTTTGCGAGAAGAGTCGTGCTGTGGTACATTGTATCGTAAACAATGCAGACTTTCTCTTCAGCCTCGAAGTTTGCCCATTTCCTGTATGCCTCTATAATCTTTGCCGGGTTCTTCCATATTACTCCGTGGCTGGGAGCGATCATATCAACTTCGAGGCTGCTTAACTCCTCAAGCTTCTTGTTAATCAGCTTTCCAAAGGGCATGAGTATGTTCGCATAGTACACCTTGGCCCAGTAAAGTGCTTCTTCAACTCCAAGCTCCTCATCAAAACGCTCGACGCTCGCTATATGCTGCCCAAACGCATCGTTGGGGAGTAAAAGCTTGTCTTCCTTTACATACGTGAACATGCTGTCCGGCCAGTGAAGCATTGGAGCTTCTATGAACGTAAGCGTCTTCTTTCCAAGCTTGAGCTCATCCCCTGTCTTAACAGTCTGGAATTCCCAGTCAGCGCAGTCGTAATACTTGCAGAGACCTCTTCTCCCCTTCTCGGTTGCTATGACCTTTGCATCCTTTGCAATTTTCTTTATGTACGGTATGCTGCCTGAATGGTCTATTTCAACGTGATTTGAGATTATGTAATCTATTTCCTTGGGATCAATGATTTCCTCTATTCTCCTCAGCATTTCGCCGAAGAACTTGTGCTTGACGGTGTCAACAAGAGCTATCTTTTCATCCACAATAAGGTATGCGTTGTATGTAGCACCCCTCGGGATCTCAAAGTTGTGGAAGTCTCTCTCCTCCCAGTCTATGGCTCCTACCCAGTAAACGTTCTCTTTTATTTCCAGAGGCATTTTACCACTCTCGGTCTTCTTTGAGTATAATCTAACTTTAGAAGCATCTAACTTTAGAAGCCTATTAAAAGATAGATTACTTAAATTTTTTTCCGTCGTTCTCTTTTCAGACCAGTCGGGCATCTATATGATTGCTTTGTATTTGTCCGCTTATATAACGCCCCAGATACTGCAACCTGTTGTCGAGACACTCCTAATTTTTCTCAACTTTTGTGAAACTTTACGAAAAATTAACAAAATCATATAATGTATTAATCAAATAGTAGTAAAAAGATTTATATTACACTTTCGAACTTCGGGCTAAAGAAGGAGGTGAATAGATGAGCTACTTCGACGAAGTCGCGCCAGACGCAAAGAAGGTAGCAATATACGGAAAGGGAGGTATAGGGAAGTCAACCACATGCCAGAATACTGCCGAAGCTCTCGCATATTACTACAAGAAGAAGGTCATGATTCACGGCTGTGATCCAAAGGCTGATGCAACGAGGATGATCCTCCACGGCAAGCCGCAGGATACGGTAATGGACGTGATGAGGGAGGAAGGAGAAGATGCAGTTACACTTGACAGGGTGAGAAATGTTGGATTTGTTTTTCAGGATTATGCCCTCTTTCCCCATAGAAGCGTTTTCGAAAACATTGCATTCGGACTGAAAATAAGAAAGCTGCCTGAGGAGGAGATAAGGAGCAGGGTGCATGAGGTAATGGAAACGCTGGAAATCGAGGACCTCAAGGATATGAGCGTTCTTCGGCTGAGCGGAGGGCAGAGACAGAGGGTTGCACTCGCCAGAGCTCTTGTCATAGACCCGGATGTTCTACTGCTTGACGAACCACTGAGCGCGCTGGATCCCGTTTTAAGGGAGAAGCTGAGAGAAGAGCTGAAGAACATCCTGAAGAAGGTTGGAATTGCTGGAATTTACGTAACCCATGACATAGCTGAGGCAATGACGCTCGGGGACTGCATCGCCGTGATGAAGGATGGAGAGATACAGCAGATCGATACACCTGAGGAGGTATTCTATCATCCCCGAACGGAGTTTGCTGCAAGGTTTGTTGGTGTGAGGAACATATTAGAGGGATTCGTTGCTGAAGTGAACGGCGATAAGGCGGTAATTGAGATAACGAATGCATCAAACCCGTTCAGAATACATACCCTGAAGTACCCCATATTCGAGCGCAGAAAAAACGTGCGCCTCTGCATTCATCCTGAAGACATCGTGATTGCTGGAAACACAGAAATTGAAAATGTGGAAGACGGAGCCAACCTGATAAGAGGTAGGATAAAAGACATCATACCAAACGGACCCGTATTAAAGGTTGCAATCGACGTTGGAGGTCTGGAACTGTACGCAACCACAACAAGGCGCCAGTTGAAATGCGCAGTAAACGATGAAGTATGGATTTCGCTCAGCAGAGATGCATTTCACCCATTGTGCGGTAAGAAGCGCAGGTGTCCGGGTCATGAAATTCCTGAATCCTGTGTTAGAGCCAAATATTAATAACGGCATCCAGCTGGCGAATAGATTAGGTTATATTAGATTATTAGCATTCAGTGCAGAAACATATTAGATGGCGAAGGAATTGTAGAGGCCCGACTAATTTATAATTATGGCACTTAACGTTCTAAAACCTTTAGTCCCATATTCTCTAAAGACTTTGAAATTTTCACAAAAGTGAATACCAAAATCGCCAATTTTCCAATCCATTCTCAAAAAGACTTATATGCGCTGTACTGCCAAAACAGGGCAACACAAAAATAATCAAGCGAATAGGCTAGCAGGTGGTCTCAATGAAAGTCGTCGCAATTAAACACGTCCCCAACGAACCCATGGGGCTGATAGAGGACATTCTAAAAGAGAAGGGAATAGAGTACGAGTACGTGAGAGTATATGAAACAAACGAACTTCCCGAAGTAAAGGCGACCCACATCGTTATCATGGGCGGCCCTATGGGCGTTTACGAGGAGAAGGAGTATCCCTTCCTTAGCCAAGAAAAAGAAATGATCAGACAGGCTTTTGAAGACAACATTCCAATCCTTGGCATCTGCCTTGGAGCGCAGCTAATAGCCAGCGCCCTTGGAAAGAATGTCTATCCCTATAAGCGTGAAATCGGCTGGTTTGAAGTGGAGAAAGCAAACGACGATGAATTAATCGAGAGTTTGCCTGATAAAATGATTGTTTTCCAGTGGCACAACGACACCTTTGACTTGCCTGATAATGCAAAGCTGCTTTATGCTGGCAAAGACGTAAGAAATCAGGCTTTCCGCGTTGGAAATGCCATCGGCCTGCAGTTCCACCTTGAAGTTACGCCGGAAATCGTGAGGAATTGGGTTGAAGACGAGAAATCGTTGACCCAGGACGAGAAAGAGAAAATAATCTCGGAAACCGGAAGATACATTAACGAGCTGAACGAGAACTGCAGAAAACTCGTTGACGCCTTTTTAAAGCTCGGGTAGATTCGGGCTTTATAGGGGGTAAAATCCCCTGAAAAGCCAAATTTATTTTAATTACCAGCGATGAATACAATCCAGTGTCGAATGCGTTAAGAATTTTTACGCTAAACGGTACCTCATAAATCGGCATTTTATGAAGAGCGAACAAACTTTAAGACAATTATATTAAAAACTTTAAAAAATCCCTCTCCTCCAGCCAAAAGTATGTACACGAGGATAGGGCAGGATCTCTACCAGATAAAGCCCGGAAAGTTATCATCTCACTGCTACCTCATCCTGTCTGAAAAGAACATACTGATCGATTCAGGGACGTCAAGAGATTTCCCAACGTTGCAGAGCGACCTGGAGGGGGTAGGTGTAAAGGTGAGCGATATAGACATGGTAATCAACACCCACGAGCACTTCGACCACATCGGTGGAAACAGGTTTCTGCAAAACCATGCTATCATTGCGGCTCACAGATACGCAGCGGTGAAGATCGTCTATGGCGATGACGAGGTTACGATGTGCAGGGCTAACGAGCAGGATGTTGCGGGATACCGGATTCACGTGTGGCTCGGAAACACGGACGTAATCGATGCCGGTAGCTGGTTTTTGAAGGTTCTGCACACACCTGGCCACACATCCGGCTGCATATGTGTCTACGAGCCAAGAAAGAGAATCCTGTTCTCCGGAGATGCACTCTTTGCAAGCGGGACGCTATCGACGATATTCAACTCGGGTAGTCTTGCAGAGTACCTAAACTCGTTAAGAAGACTGAGCACAATGAAGATAGACCTGCTGCTTCCAGGGCATGGCAGAATTTCAGATAACGTTGAAGAGGACATTTCAAAGACAGTCGAAGCAGCCGTGACAAAGTTTCCGGAAGCAGAGCGTCTTGCAGTAATGCTTGGACTCAAAGAGAGTAGGAGCATAATACCGTATTCGTAAATTTTTCTTATTTGCTTAGTTCAATAACTCATTTCAACGTCTCAATATAATTTATTCTTCCTCATCCCTCTTCGTCGGTCTGTTCTGAGAAAACATGAGCGCCAAAAAAATGTAGAAACATTTATATTGAAATACATATCCACCGATTTTGGGGGGAGGCCTATGGCGATCAGCGAAATTAGAGAGGTTGCTGCCAGATTTGAGAGGATAGGCGCACACTCCCACATAAGAGGTCTGGGGCTCGATGAAAATCTGAAAGCCAGGGACGTTGCAGACGGGCTTGTTGGGCAGAAGAAAGCAAGAGAAGCTGCCGGCGTTATAGTCAGGCTTATAAAGTCGGGCAAGATGGCTGGAAGGGGCATCCTTATTGCCGGCCCGCCAGGAACGGGAAAGACTGCAATTGCCGTTGCGATAAGCAAGGAACTTGGCAAGGACATTCCCTTCGTCCACGTTTCCGCCAGCGAATTCTACAGCAGCGAGATGAAGAAGACCGAGGCTCTGATTCAAACCGTAAGGAAAGCCATAGGCGTCAGGATTAGAGAAACGAGAGTTGTACTCGAGGGAGAAGTGGTAGGCCTCGACTACAACATGGTTCCGAACCCATACAACCCCACGCAGAAGATTCCAGAGTCTGCAACGCTGACGCTATCAACGACTGACGAGAAGAAGACGTTCTCTGTCAGCGGCAGACTTGCGCTCCAGTTCCTCTATCAGGGTATCGAGGTTGGCGACGTCATTGTCATTGACAAGGAGACTGGCAGAATCGCCAAGCTCGGGAAGAGCAGGAAGGCGGAGAAGAAGTACGACATCGGCGAGGTCGATTACGTTGATGTTCCTTCAGGCAGGGTGGAGAAGGAGAAAGAGTTCACCTACGTCGTAACTCTCCACGACCTCGATGAGGCGAACGCGAGGAGGGGCAGCATCTTCAGCATATTCTCACCGCCAAGCAGGGAGATAGACAACGAGGTGAGAGATGCCGTTGATGAGCAGGTGAAGCGGTGGGTCGAGGAAGGAAGAGCAGAACTCGTGCCCGGAGTCCTCTTCATAGATGAAACACATCTCATGGACATAGAACTCTTCACGTTCATGAACAGGGCGATGGAGTCGGAGATGGCCCCGATAATCATTTTAGCGTCGAACAGAGGGTTTGCGAAGATAAGGGGAACGGACATCGTCGCACCGCACGGCATACCCCTTGACCTCCTCGATAGGCTTCTCATCATAACGACGGAACCGTATTCGAAGGATGAGATAAGGAAGATTCTGGAAATCAGAGCGGCAGAATCAGGCATTATGCTGAGCAGCGACGCTCTGGAGAAGCTCACCCAGCTCGGAGTTGAGAACAGCCTCAGATATGCTGTCCAGCTCCTCGCTCCGGCATACGAGTACGCAAAGCTGAGGAATGCGGGTAAAGTAGAGGTCGAGGACGTCGAGAGGGCAGCCCAGCTATTCGTCGATGTCAGTCAGAGTTCAGCGTATCTGAAGAAGTGGGAAGAGAAGATGCTGGCGATGTAGCTTTTTTAAATTTTTTGACAGTGAATTATATTATCTCAACTCTCCCCTGTAAGTCCCAGCCAGTAGCCTCACATTATACAACTCAAATTAATGTGATTTACATCCTCCAATCAACACTATCTATGAAATTCAAAGTTGTTATAGAAAAAAGAGAGGACGGATACCATATTGTCACTGTTTCCTCTCTTCCAAGCTGTATCTCAGGGTAGAACCAAGGAGGAAGCACTGGAAAATATAAAGGAAGCCATTGAATCCACCTTGAAGTTCTCCAAGAGTGGACCTGCCAAAGAAATTGGCATAAACCTGTCGGTTTTTCTGGAGTTGAAGCCGAGAAAACCTCTCAGTGTGATAAAAGGGGAGGAATTACCCTCCCACAGTGGGCTCGCCCGGATTCGAACCGGGGATCACCGCCTCGTAAGGGCGGCGTCATAACCACTAGACCACGAGCCCTCAGCCTTACTTTGCGTTGTTGAATTTAAGGTTAATGGTCTTTGCGTGTTGCATGAGTGTGGTGTTTCACATCGTGACTTGGATACATCGCAGTTCCGTCTCACGCCTCCATGCTTTTAAGCTCCGAAAAGCACTTTCTTAACACGTCTCTAACTATCTTTCGCTTCCTCATTCCTCCCAGCCGGATGGCGGTCTTTTTTATGCTTCCGGTTTCGAGGAAGAGCTCGAGTATCTTGCGCTCCTCATCGCTCAGCTCAAGCTTTTCGAGGGCATTTTTCGCAATTTCCACAAGGTCTGCGTCGGCGCTGCCGTAGTACATTTCGTGAGGGGATACACCGGAATCAAACGGTCTCAGTCTGAATCTTATTACGTAGAACTTATCAGCATCGCCGTACAGCCTCCCGAGCTCTCTCTTCAGCTCTCTAAGGCTTGCAAAACCGTCAGCTCTTGCATCATCTTCCGTTAGCTCTTCAGCAGACTTCTCTTCCACGCTTTCTATTTCCGCTTCTCCTATGATCTTCCCTCCGCAATGAACAAAAACAACGTCTCCAGGCTTGAGATTCGTTACAGTCCTTATGGTCGCCCTCTTTTTTCCGCTCAAAAGTGGCTTCTTGTACTTTTCCTTGAATTCAAGATGCTTCATGCCTGACTAAACCCCCCACCCGAGCACTTCTAAACCTCTTCCGCGAGGAATATTCCGTCGTGAGTTCTTACTATCTCGAAAGTTGCGAAATCTCCTACCTTCCTATCTGTTCTGACTGTAACGACTCTATCTCTGACAACCGCAAGCTTCTCGCCGAACATTCGCCCCTCTGCGATGAGTCTTGCCCTGAACCTCTCACCCTTCCTGATTGGCTGAGGTATGCGAGGCCTTTTCTCCATCCCAAAATCCTCTGGCCTGAGAATAAGCTTTACTCCGTACTCCTTTTCCCATTCTACAAGCCTATCGTAAAACTCTCTAAAAGACATTACGTTCTTCAGCTTCCTCCCGTAGCGGTAGGGGATGTACTTCTGAATGCCCAGTGGGGGGTAGCGCTTTCCCGCGCCAATTTCGAGGGCGAAGCGTATGATTTTCTCTATCTCATCATCGTTGTAGCCCGGAACCCATACTGGAGCTATGAGCAAGTCCATTTTGCTCTCAGCGATCATCTTTGCATTTTCGAGCACCCTACTCAGCGGGTACTTGATACCCGCAAGCCTGCTGGCCTTCTTCTGGTCGAGGGCGCTGATGGAGAGGTTGATGCGGGTAACGTATTTCTCCAGCATGTCTATGCGATCATCGTTCAGAAGAGTTCCATTCGTTTGCATAGAAATCACTTCGACTTCCTTTATTCTGCTTATTCTTTCCAGAAGCTCCTCCATGTATGGATACAGTAAAGGTTCCCCCTGCCCGTCGATGTGCGCCTCAACACCCTTGCCCTTGAACTCCGCTATTTCCTTCAGCTTCTCAGCGAGGTATTCTGGCTCAACAAGGTAGTCGGCAGCTCTCGTTCTGCTTCTTCTCCCCTCATCAACGCTGCAGAAAATGCAGTTGAGGTTGCAGCCGGTAACGCATCTCACCTGTATCAGGTTTGTCCCTCTATCTATGAGGCCGAAGGCTGCATGGCCCAAAAGAGGAATTCCACTCTCCCGCGTTACGACTACGAGCTCCCTCTTCGTTACGTGGCTGATAACCTTTCGGGGCTCAGCAATCGAAACTATGTACTCTTTTGGATATCTCTTCTCAAGCTTGCGGTAGTGGCTGAGGGGGATACGCACCTCTATGAAGTCCCTTACGAGAAAAACTTTCTCCCCGCTCTTTTTATCCTCGTACTCTTTGAAGATTCCAGAAACATCAGATTCCTTTGAGGTTTGCAATAACTCTGAGTCCCCTTTCCGTAATCTTGAGCTCACCATCTTCATCTCTCAAAATTCCGTCGGCTTCGAGCTCCTTAACAACGCCTTCCAGTATCTTGAGGGGGATGCGTGTTATCTTTGAGATAGTTCGGATGTCGGCACTCTTCCTGCTAAGGACTTCGAGAACTTTGATTTTGCTGCGATTAGACGTTATGTGTCCTATCAACTCTTCCATAGTCTTAGTTACGCAAAAAGGTTAATATACCTTCTTCCGGGATTAGGGTTTTCTCAACTTTACAGCAGTTCCGTAGGCAAGTAATTCGGCGGCTCCAGCCATTGTCTGGGACGTGGCAAATCTTACATTAACAACGGCATCAGCTCCAAGCTTTTTGGCTTCGTTTATCATTCTATTGAGGGATTCCTTTCTTGCATCGGCGAACATTTCTGTGTACTCCTCTATCTCTCCACCAACTATATTTTTCAGCCCGGCTATGATATCTTTCCCTACGTGCTTTGCTCTCACAGTATTTCCAAAAACTATTCCCAAGATTTCTACGATCCCATATCCTGGAACGTTTTCTGTATTTGTAACAATCATTCTACCACCTCCTCTATCCTTTTTTCTCTTCCTCCAAAAAGAAGAAGTACTAAGCCTACTGCGAGTAGCGGAAGTGAATAAATGAGGGTAAATGAAGTAACGAGCATAGATATTGTTGCTAAAATCAGCCCAGCAAAAATAAAACCTAATCCCCATTTTATGTGGCTGTCCAATTTTTTCACCTCAGTACAGTTTTTGGTTATATATTGATAAAGCTTACTGCGACGAACACAAAGCTTAATAGTACATCGCATGATAAACACATGGTGGGCTAGGCCGGGGGGTTCGGCGTCCCCTGTAACCCGAAACCGTCGATATGCGGGGGCCGAAGCCGAGGGAAGGTTCGCTCAGCGGGGATGCAAGTTTTGTCCGGCTCCGCAGAGTCCCCGTCCTGGAGGGTCGTCGGTTACGGTCGGGCTGCCCGGAGGGGCTGTCCGCCGTATTTGCCGGGGGAACCGGCCCAGGCCCGGAAGGGAGCAGGCTAACCCCGGACGTTCGGCGCTTCCAGGGGTGCGGGGAGGAGGAGTCGGGCTTAGCTGCTCCCCGTGATGCGGATCGACCCGAGGCGTGCCCACCTTTTTCACTTTTGCTTTGATTGCAGTTTACCTTGCAAGCAGGTTCGATAACTTTAACTACCACATCAAAAAGCGGCCATAGTGCTTGAATATTTAGTGGCATTATTGACGGGGATTATCTTAGGATATTTTATGGAAAGGAGAAATATTAGCGTATCTGTTGAAAAGCCCATGCAGATTGTTTTAATCTTGCTGATATTCTTCCTCGGGATGAATATTGGCAATACTCTTGACTTTGAAGAAATGTTCGAAGTTGGGTGGTTATCCACAGTGTTTGCATCTGCTACGATGGCTATGTGTTACACTTTTTCAAAAATTTACAGGAGGTGGAGCAGATTTTCGTAGCAGTTGTTTTGATAACGCTGCTCTCCGGCATAGTCCTTGGCTATTACGGCTTTACGTTTCCAAACGGCGTAGAAGCGCTTCTTATGACCCTATTACTCATCATCGGTATCGACATTGGAATGGCCGAAGGAAGGATCGAGAGGCTGAAAAAGGCATGGAAAGAGGCTTTCGTGTTGAGCATAGGAACAATTTCAGGTTCCTTGCTCGCAGGGCTGGTACTCGGTATTGTGCTAGACCTGCCACTACTGCTATCCGTCAGCGTCGCTGCAGGAATGGGCTGGTATTCTCTAACCGGCCCATTTTTAGCCAAAACCATGGGTGCGTTTGCGGGAGCACTGGGTTTTTCATCCAACTTCATGAGAGAACTCCTGACGATTATAGTTTATCCCAAGATTGGAGACAAGGCGAGCGGTATATCCATTGGAGGAGCTACAACGATGGATTCAACGCTACCCATAATCTCAAAGTTCTCTCCAGAGCTCTCGCTAACGGCCTTTGTGCACGGATTCATAGTTTCCATAGCAGTCCCGTTCCTGCTTTCGGTTCTGTCTCTTCTGTAACCCATTGCTCTTCTCGCCCCCCCATCGCCAAACTTTAAATTCCCCATCCCTCAGCAGGAGGCAATGAAAAAAGCCCGGGTTGCAATGGCCACACCGTACTACCCTCCACACATAGGAGGCGTTGAAATCCACTCGAAAAACCTCGCAGAGGGTCTGAAAGCAAGAGGCTACGACGTAGTCGTAATCTCCTCAACGGGCTCTGATGTGGTAGTTCCGAGCATTCCCATTCCTTATTCCCCTATTCCACTCTTTTTCCCGAACATCAACGCGAATATCTATCACTCCCACGTTCCATCTCCCTTCTTCGCAAGAAAACTTGCTAAGTTAGCTGTGCACAGCAGCAAACCACATATTGTCACCTACCACAACGATGTTGTCGTGCCGCCGAAGGTTGGTGGCCACAGGATACCCTCATCCATCGCAAGGTGGGTGGAGAAGATAAACGATTTTCTTATCGAGCCAGTCCTCGAAAAAGCTGACGTAATCATCGCAACCACGCGCAGTTACGCTGAATCCTCACCAATTCTATCAAAATTCATGGAGAAGGTGGAAATTGTTCCCAACGCCGTCAACGTAAGCGAATTTACGCCCGGCAAGGATGCTGGAGAGAGGGAAGCTATAGTCCTCTACGTTGGCAGGCTCGTAGAGTACAAGGGTTTGCCTCTGCTGATTAAAGCAATGGCCGAGGTGCAAAGAAGAATCAACGCGAAACTCGTTGTTGTAGGAGAGGGAGAAGACAGAAAAGCCTTTGAAAGGCTTGCAGCAAAACTCGGCGTAAACGTAACCTTTACTGGCAGACTGCCAAAAGATGATGTCGTGAGATGGATGGGTAAAGCGAGAGTTCTCGTCCTTCCTTCTTTTTCCAGACTCGAAGCCTTCGGCATAGTCCTTCTCGAAGCTATGGCTTGTTCTACACCAGTTCTCGCCGCAAACATCCCGGGGGTTTCGGAAGTTGCATCCGAGGGGGGTTTAACGTTTAGCAACGATTCGGAACTTGCGGAGCTGATTGTTAAATTGCTCTCAGACGACAAACTCGCAACCGAGCTTGGAAACAGAGGCAGGAAGGCCGTAGAGCAGAAGTACGACTGGAATGTTGTTCTCGACAGGATAGAAGAAATATACGGTGCTCTGCTATGAAGCTTGCGATAGTCGTTCCGGTTTCACCCTTCGAGCCGGTTGAAATTCTTAAGCAGTCGGCGCTGCATCTGAAAAGTCTTGATTATAGAGGAATGGTGATCAAGTTACTCTATGTGGTCGATTTGAAGGAAGAAGGAGATGAAAGAGTCAAAGCTCTCAGAAAGCTGGGCGTAGAGGTGCTTGAGAGAAGAACCACGAGGGGAAAGAGAGCAGGGGCGATAAATGATGCGCTCAAAGCTTTGAAGGACTTCATGCCCGATTACATCGCAATCTTCGACGTCGATTCGAGGCCGGCAAAGGACTTCGTGGTCAAATGCGTTAAAGCCCTCGAGAACGACGCGAAAGCGTACATCGCGTCCTCTCCTCGCTACATCTCCAACCCCATAAACCTCGTCTCGAAGACAATAGAAGCAGAGTACCACCTCATAAACTTCCTCCTCAGGAGATCTGGATTCCGACAATTCAACGGCCTCATTGGGGTTCTGAGGGCGAAATACCTCTTTAAATATCGGCTCAGAGAGGGCGCTGTTGCTGAAGACGCGGACTTCGCAACCCGCATGCATGCAAGGGGTTTGAGGGCAATTTTCGTCGGAGACACTTTAACCTACGAGCAATCCCCTCTCAGCTGGAAAGACCTCTTCAACCAGCGTAAGAGGTGGTACTACGGCGGACTCCAGCTGTGGAGATACTGGAAGGACGTAAAGCGTAGCAGAGATTCGAACTTTATTCTCTCGTGGTTCATGGCTTTGACCTTCACATATTTCGTTGCTCTCCTCCTTCCGCTCATGGTCTTTTCCCCGCCCTTAATCATCTACCGATTCCGAAACGTTAAAAAGCTTGTAGTGGTTGCTGGTCTGGTTATTCACACAGTCCTTCTCCAGTATGCAGCAATTCAGGCAATGCTAAGCTTTGCGAGGAAGAGAGGCGTGGAGTGGAAGGCAATTGAAAGAAGTCTGTAGGTGATAGAGTGAAGAAAGCGTTAATTGGCGTCATAATAAGCATCCTGACGATTGCAGTAATCTTCAGGCTCACTGAGACGAATGTAACATGGCAAGTCATTTTTCAGGCTAACCTGTTCTTTCTTTCTATAGCTTTCCTCCTTCACGTCTTTTTCTGGTTTTTCTGGGCCATCAGGCTGAAATCCCTCGCAGATTCTCTCGGTCAGCCCATATCATTGGGATACGCCCTCGAGGTTTCGATAGCGAGCACGTTTCTTGCGGCCATTACACCATCTTCAGCCGGAGGCGAGCCGCTGAGGATTAAGATGTTACACGATGCGGGAGTGAGCGTTGGTTCAGCAACTGCGGTAGTGCTCGCAGAAAGGCTCCTCGACGCAATATTTTTCATTGCTGCTCTACCCGTTTTTCTCCTTTTAACTGGCTTCTCAACGAAGCTCGGAATAGAAATTGGTCTCTTGTTTGCCTTATGTCTCTTTGGCTTCATAATCTTCCTTTATCTTCTCCTGAAAAGGCCGGAAAGACTTGACAGCTTTACCTCCTGGCTTGTGAGGTTCATTGCGAGATTTAGCAGGGAGAGGGCAGAGAAGGCAGGGGAGAAAATCAGGGCCGAGTTGATGAGGTTCAGAGAGGCTTTAATAAGCCTCGCGAAAAATTCATACAGAAAAATCGCTTCCATTATGGTTATTACTTCCTGCATCTGGTTCTCCGAGTTTCTTGTACCTTCAGCAATCCTCGCTGCCTTTGGATGCGATCCGGAGCTTTTGCTTTCTCTCACGTCTCAGCTCATCCTCGTAATAATCTCTCTCGTCCCGCTAACCCCGGGGGCAAGCGGGATTGCCGAAGTGGGGATGAGTTACCTCTATTCAAAATTCGTGCCCCAGCACATTATAGGTGTGCTGACGGGTGTGTGGAGATTTATAACGTACTTCCTCAATCTGATAGTAGGCTTCGTAGTGAACGTAAAACTGCTGAAGTCAAAATATATTGATCAAAAATATTAACGAAATGTTGGTTACTACAGGTAACTCATGACTTCTTCAACTTCCAGACCAATGTCTTCCAGCTTTTTCTTTGCCCTGCTGAATGCGTTGTAGTTGTACTCTTCATCCCTTGCCCTCGCAATAAGTGCGTCATACTCAGATGTGCTTAGAAGTTCCTTCAGAAACTTCTTCATTTCCGTTCTGTCGATTACTCTAACTTCATCTCTTGAAATCAGGTTCTTGCTACCGTTGAACGCCATTGCCTCATTTCTCCAGCACTTTTCGCACTCTGAAACGAGTATGTAAAAATTCCCCTCGCGGAACCATGACTTCTGATACATCACGCCTCCGCACGTGCAAAAGCCACCGAATACCTTCTGTTTTACTTTCTCTCCCTTTACCACATGCCCGTCAACGAAGAACTTTGTGAGTGGTTCTATTAGTATCATGAGTATCATAATAGAACTCACGATATATATCTTTTTTGGTAAGAATAGTTTATAAGCGCAGTATCGTAAATCTTAAGGCTACACAGATAAATTGCACTAAAAAGTACAGAATATAAAGCTTTTGATTTAAACTGGTATAACTTTCTTAACTTCAGGCACCCTCTGCTTTATTCGCTGTTCAACGAACATTGCGAGCGTGACCTGCGAAAGAGGACAGCCATAGCACGCTCCGAGTAGTTGAACCTTTACAACACCGCTTTCCTCGTCAACGTCAACGACAGCGATGTTTCCACCATCCTGGATGAGTGCAGGCCTTATTTCCTCTTCAACGACTTTCTCAACCTTTTCTTTTAATCCCATGGCCATGAGTCAGTCAGGTCATATTTAAATGTTTCCGCCACATTCGCATTGAGAACTACATAGCAAATCTTCTACGACATTCGAAGAAGGTCGAATGATTAAATACTGAAGCTCATCAAATCCTCTGCTATTTCTCCAAAGCCAAGAAATGCAAGAATGTCGTCTTTGACCGCATAGGCGTGAGGATACATGTGCGTGTAGAAAATTCTCTCGGCCTTGGCTTTATCGAGGCATTCTTTCATGTTTTCAGGTGTGGTGTGGAAGTCTGATTGACCTGACGGCAGCGAAAGTTCGTGGATTAATGCATCACATTCTATGCTGAAGAGTTCTGGAAAAGCCCTCGTGTCGCCACTCACCACGAGCGCCCCGTCAATTACGTATGCCCTGCTGACTATAGAGTGGAAAGTTGGTATCGTTTCGACTTTCATACCGCAAACCTCGAAGCTACTTTCTTCGTTAACCTCGAAGCTAAGTTTTTGTCTGAGATAGGGGAACGCTTCCAGCAGGCTCTCCACGAACGCCTTCGTGCCCGGAGGCCCGTATATCTCCAGCTTTCCTGCGTTTTCGAGCCATCTCGCCTTCAGCAGAGGAAGCAGGTCTGCGTTGTGGTCGAGGTGGTTGTGGGTGATAAGAACGGCATCGATCTCCTCCACCCTTACTCCAACGTCTCCGAGCCTCCTGAACGCTCCACACCCAATATCAATCAGGATCCTTGCTGAGTCCTCCACAAGAACACAGCTCTGGGCCTTTTGAGTGTCAACGGCAGTTCCGGTACCGAGAAAGGTGACCTTCATACCTCAGGCTATGCGTGCAGTCACAAAGCCCTTTCGCCTATCAAATGAGTCGGCGTGTAGTCTGTAACCCTGACCCTGCAGAACTCGCCTATTTCTCCCTGCTTCAAAATTACCGGCCTGTAAGCGTTCGTCCTCGAGAGTAGCCCGTTGCTCCGCTTTGTAATAACCACATCAAACGTTTTGCCAACGAATGTCGAATTCTTTTTTTCCTTTATCCTGTTGGCAAGCCTCGTTACAGCCCTCGATCTGTCCTTCTTTATCCAGTCAGGCATATCTCTAAGTCTGAAGGCTGGCGTTCCCTTGCGGGGAGAATAGCGGGTTACGTTGACCAGGTCGGGTCTCGTTCTCCTCACGAGGTCGAGGGATTTGTAAAACGCTTCCTCGCTCTCCGTCGGAAATCCAACTATTATGTCCGTCGAAATCATCACGTCGTCAAATCTCTTCCTGAAGGCCGAAACTACCTCCTCGTACTCTTCAACGCCGTGGTCTCTGCCCATATCCCTCAGTACTTTCTCATCGCCGCTCTGCACGGGAAGATGGAGAAACTTGTATATCTTCTCACTTTCGAAGGCATTCAGCAAGTCGTCGAGCATGCTGTACGCGTGCCTTGGATTCATCATCCCAACTCTCACTCTGAACATCCCCTCGATGGCAGAGATTTTTTCGAGCAAGTCCGGAAGATTCGTTCCAATGTCGTGGCCGTACGCTCCCGTGTCCTGAGACGTGAGCTGAATTTCCACATATCCTGCTCTGACGGCCTTTTTAATTTCTTCCACAATTCCATCGGGACTGAAGCTTCTCAACCTGCCCCTCGCAAACCTCGTCGCGCAAAACGTGCATCTGCCGGTGCAGCCTTCCGCAATAGACACTATTGCAATTCCACCTGCCATGCGTTGCTTCTCGCACCTTGTCTTGTCTATCTCGCTCTTATCGAGCAGAAAGAGCTTATTTCCAGAAACTGCTGCTTTTATCACCTCATCTATCCTGTGAACGTTATCAGGACTTATGGCTGCATTGGCAACTTCCATCACCTTTTTCTTCGCAATCCTTGGCAGGCAGCCAGCCATGACTACAGTTTTCCCCATCTGCCTGAGCTGCCTGGCTCTATTCAGAATCTTCCGTTCAGTGTAGTCAATGACGCCGCACGAGTTGATTACGACGACATCTGCATCTTCAACGGACGATAGTTCAAACTCCCTCGAAACTTCGGCCCTTATTATATCGCTGTCCGCCTGATTCATCGTGCATCCGTAGGTTTCGATGGCAACCCTCACAGCCCCATGACATCTACGGTAGGAGATATAAATACGACGGTAGCCGAAAATAGTGAACACGATCAAACAGGCACTGCACAATATAAGAGAAAGCGTTAATACAGCATCACCCAAAGCTCAGCATGCATAAATGCGTCGTACTCTGTAAGGGTTGCACCGGCCTGAACCTCGATAAAATAGCTTCTAAGATTTCTGATGCTGAAGTGATTATTGTAAACGACTGCAAGGTTAAGGTCGAATACAGCTTTGTCGTGTTTGGCTGTCCGGCTATTCCCCACGCATCCGGTTACAGCGGCAACTACGAGATAGTCGATCTGAGAATGGTAGAATCCCTCTTTGAAAATCCCGAGGATGTTGCTTCAGCGTGGATAAATTCGAGCCTCGTTTTCTCCGAGCCAGAAGTGGAGTCTGTTGAGATGGGCTACGATATAGTCTACGAAGGGGACAACGTTGAGATTATTTCGGAGCTCGCGCTCAACGCAAACGTGACAGTAGTAACTTCGAATGTAGAAACGATAAAGAGCCTGTACCCGTTCAGGGTAAGGGTTATTGAGGGCAGAATTGAGGATGTCAGAGGAAAAGTAGGCAACTTTGAGGTTATTGTGGATGGTGTAGATGTCACAACGCAGAAGAGGGGAAAAATCGTCGTTAAAGCCGGACAGGTTATAACTCCGCATGCTGAAGAGAAAGAGGGCGTCTTTACTGGAGACGAATACCGTGCTGCCCTGAAGGCCGTGAACAATCTGGGAAGCTTCATCAGAATTAAAGCCGTGGATGTTAACTATCACGTGTGCGGAACAGCAAAGAGCGGTATTCCTGGCTGCTCTCTATGCCTGTCGTGTCCGACGGGTTCAATCGAAAGGTACAACGACGGGCTGAAGATCAATCTCGAAAGCTGCACGGGCTGCGGTTTCTGTGCTGCAGTCTGTCCAGTTTCCGCAATCAGGAATACGATTTTACCTTCAGAAGTCCTTCTCGAGAAGATAGATGCCGCGCTCAGCGCAGAATCTGAAAAGAAGGTTGTGGCTTTCGTCTGCCAGAATGCTCTTGGAGATTTCTACGAAATGTGGAGAAATTGCTGCGAAAAACTTCCGCCAGTTCTTCCAGTCATAGTTCCGTGCATAAACTCCGTTTCCGAAATTCACTACCTCTACGCCATTCTGAGGGGGGCGGATGGAGTTGTAGCGATTCCGTGCGAATGTGAGGTGAGATACGATGCGCTCGAGATTGCAAAAGCAACACTTGAAGCCTTTGGCTTCGATGGAATAAGGGTTGCACGGGCTGCGGAGCTCAAAGATGTTGACTTTGGAAATGTACCCGGAAAGCTCCTCGATTCTCCGCCTGAGGGAGAGACGAAGAGACAGAAGTGGCTGTACATGGTCGAAAGGCTGATGGCGTTCCCGCTCAGGAAGGATAAATTCCAGATTAAGCAATTTGGAAAGATTGAAATTGGGGATACATGTACTCTCTGCCGGGCTTGCGCGTCATTCTGCCCGGCAAACGCGATAGTCCGGGATATTGAGAACGGTAGAATCCTCTTCACACATGCGTTATGCTTTGCCTGCAACCTCTGCGTTGGAGTTTGCCCTGAGAATGCCATAAAGCTCGAAAATGTGCTCGACTTCAATTCGCTCGCTGAAAGCGTAGTGTTTGAAGACGAAATAATCAGATGCCCGTCATGCGGAAAGCCCCATATCACAAGGAGGGCGTACGAGAAGATTAGGGTCCTGAGCAAGATGGAAAATGCGCTGCTCTTCTGTCCGGATTGCAGGCCGAGAGTTATACTCGAATCCATTTACGAGGAAATTATGGATGAGCGAGGGAGGAGGGAAAAGCTGTGAGTGACATTGAAAGCATCATAAAGGGAAGGATGGCTATGTATTCCTTCCTCTCGTCCGTTCTGCTTGATGCCCCTCCAAAGGAATTTCTCAGAGATTTGATGAAGTGTGAAGTTGTTTTTCCTGTCCATCCTATCATCGATGAAGGTGCAAAAATACTGACAGACATGGCATCAAAATTTGAGAACGTTGAAGATTTCGAGATATTCGTCAGGCAGGAGTACACAGCCGTATTTGTTGGCCCATTCGGTGAAACCGTGTCACCCTACCAGTCCACATACGAGGGTGATTCCCCATATCGGGAAGTTACGGCGAGAATAAAGAGAAAGTACCTCGAAATGGGCTACATTCCTCAAGTTTCCGAGCCAGCAGACCACATTGGAGTTGAGCTGTCCTTCATGGCCGAAAGCTGCAGAGCAATGCTTGAAAGCGGGAAAAAGGAAGATAGAATAAGAGAAATGAGGAACCAGATGAAGTTCTTAAAGGAGGAACTCCTGACCTGGATCTTCAACTTCTGCAATGCTCTTGAAAACAACGAGAACGCGAGATTCTACAAAGGCATATCAAAAATACTGCGCGGATTTATGGAAATGGAGAAAAGAGCAGTTGATGAGCTCTACGCGCTGCTCCGGTAAAAACTGTAAAAAATTATACCATAAACACCTTCTCTACAAGCTCCTTCGCTGTATACCCCCTTATCCGCTCCCTGAACACCCTAACGATCTCCGATGCCTCGCCAGCAAGCAGTGCTCCGCCGGGGCAGACCATTGCACACCTTGGGATGGGCTCATTCTCGATTATGTTGCCGTTCTCGTCCTTCTGCTCGTACGGCTGAACGCAGAAGGTGCACTTGTCCATCTTGCCCTTAGTTCCGAATGCTCCGCTGCCTTCGAACTGCGGAGCTCCGAATGGGCATGCGTAGCTGCAGTAGCCGCATCCGATGCAATTATCTTTGTTGACGAGGACTATTCCATCGCTGCGCTTGTATATTGCGTCCATCGGGCATACTTTAAGGCATGCCGGGTCGCTGCAGTGCATGCAGGGCATGGGGATGTTTAACTGGCCGGGCTTGCCCTCGTTGATTGTTATTACTCTGATTCTGTAGATTCCGGGAGGGACGTTGTTGTGATTCTTGCAGATGGCTTCGCATGCTTTGCATTTGATGCAGAGGTTTGAGTGTGTGTCTACGATGAACTTGTACAAGGGATCACCTCATCAGCGCCGCATCAGTGTTACCTTTAAAGCCTCGATTTTGCCCTCGTTCTTTCTTCTAAATTCTTCAAGCCTCGTAAGCTTTACAACCTCGCAGATTCCGGCCTTCGTCGCCTGCATCTGTGTTTCCGGATCCCAGCCCGGCGGATTTATGATATTCGCTGAATCGCCTGCTACGAATGGGCGAGTGTCCATGTCCTTGGTAACGGGGAAGCGGTCGAGGTATGACTGCCCCTGGAAGTAGCCGCCCCAGTGGAATGGCATGAATACAACGCCGGGCGGAACTGCATGCGTAACTTTTGCCTTCACAACCACGTAAGCTGGTTCGTCACCATACTCCAGGCCTCTTGGTGAGATTACTGCGACCATCTCGCCGTTCTTAATGCCTCTTTCGTTTGCATCCTTTGGATTGATTTCAACGTACATGTCTGGCTGCAGTTCGGCAAGAATTCTGTTCGCCCTCGTCTCTGCTCCACCACCCATGTGCTCAACCTGCCTGCCGGATGTCCATATCAGCGGGAATACTTCCTTGAGCCGGGCGTTCTTCCATGCAACCTGATAGCTTCTTGCCCTTATCTGCACCCTGTAGTGGTACTCGCCGTAAACACTGTCGTCGTAGACCGGATATTTGTCCACAAGGTCGAGGCGCGGCGAGAAGATTGGTTCTCTATGCACAGGCACGGGATCTTTCATGTTCCAGGCGTAGAACCTCGCCCTACCCCTTCCAGACGGAACCATGTTTTTGTCAAGCCATTCGGAGTAGTCCGTTTCGAGGTTCGTCGCCCATCCTGGTATCTGGTCGTGTCCGTTCACACCGCTGAGCAGCGAAGCACCATCCGGGGCAGTAGTGCCCCACTTAACCCTGAAGTCGTGGCCACCCTCCCACACCGGAATGTCGTTGCGGTATAATATGGGCGTGCCAGGGTGCTTTTCATTCCAGCACGGCCACGGCAATCCCCAGTATTCACCATCGCAAGGCCCGCCGACAGCTCTGCAGGTCTCGGGATCGAATGTGTAGTCGTACTCCTGCTGTCTCTTTATTCTCCAGCTCTTCTGGCCGATCATTCCAATGCTTCTGCAGCCTACGGTTACCTCGTTGTCCCACACATCCTCCGGTCTGATCTCCTCAGGCGATTTGTTTCCGAAGTTGATTGTGAACTTCTCGTACAAGCCTGCCTCATACCTGTCAAGGGCTTTTACGAGGCTGAGCAGGATCCACATGTCTTCTTTCGATTCGTAAAGGGGCTCAACAACTCTGTTTCTCCACTGTATCTGTCTTCCGCTGTTTGTGACGAAACCCTCTCCCTCGAACTCGGTTGCTGCTGGCAGAAGGATTATGCCGTCATCTCTATCAGCCATCGCCGCTCCGCTTTCGACGAATGGATCAACGAAGACAAGAAGCTCAACCGTTTCAAATGCCTTCTTAACGAGCTTCAAATCACCGAGAGATGGCGTTGAGTGGCCCCAGATGAAGATCATCTTGAGCGGAGCGGGCTGGTCAATTTTCATGTTTCTCGTTCCGGGATATGCATCCGTCCCAGCTACAGCTCCAACAGCGAACCTCGCCATTGTAAAGCCCTTCTTGTGCATCATTTCTTCGCTGGCGAACCTGCTCTTGATCCACTCGTAGTCAACCTTCCAGACGTTGCACCAGTGCTTCCACGCTTTCTCGCTGAGACCATAGTATGCTGGCAGAGAGTGGCTCAGAACACACATGTCGGTAGCTCCCTGCACGTTGTCGTGGCCTCTGAAAGCGTTTACACCTCCGCCAGGCTTTCCTGCGTTGCCGAGGAGGAGCTGCAGGATCGCATAAGCCCTTATGTTCTGTGCTCCATACTCGTGCTGTGTTCCACCCATTGCGTACTGCAGCGTTGCCGGCCTGTGGGTTGCGAGGATGTACGCAGCTTTTCGAATCTTTTCAGCTGGAACACCCGTTATGTCCTCAACAAGCTCCGGCGGGTACTGCATTATGATTTCCTTTGCTTTCTCAAAGCCGTAGGTTCTATTCTTAATGAACTCTTCGTCGTACCATCCGTTCTTTATTATCTCATAGCATATGCCCCATACAAGCGCTATGTCCGTACCTGGCCTGAACTGCAGGTGTAAGTCGCTAACCGCAGCGGTTCTGCTGAAGCGGGGGTCGCAGCAAATTAAAACAGCCCCCCTCCTCTTTGCTTCGTATATGTGGTAAAAGCTGACAGGATGTGCCTCAGCAGGATTCGAGAAGAAGATTATGCATCTCGCATTTCTCATGTCGTTAAAGTTGTTTGTCATTGCTCCATATCCCCAGGTGTTACCGAGGCCAGCAACGGTTGTGGAGTGGCAGATTCTCGCCTGGTGGTCTATGTTGTTGCTACCCCAGAAAGCCATGAACTTTCGCATCAGGTAAGCAACTTCGGTGCTGACTTTTGCCGAGCCTGCGAAGAAAATTGCATCCGGACCATATTTCTGCCTTATTTCAATCATTTTTCTCGCAATTATGTCAAGCGCCTCCTCCCAGCTTATACGCTCCCACTTTCCGTTTCTCTTTATCATCGGATATCTCAGCCTTTTCGGAGACGTTACGATGTGGTTTACAGTTGCTCCCTTGCAGCAAAGCTTTCCGCGGTTTATCGGGTGATTGACCCAAGGTTCAATCCCGATGAAAACATCATCCTTAACCTTCCCCAAAATCCCGCAGCCAACTGCACAGCCCGTACAGATGGTCTTAACGAGCCTGACCCCTTCCTGTTCCGCCTGTTCCTGTATGTGCTGAGCCTCCACCTTCTTAAACAGGCCATCCCTGCCGTACTTTGCCAGACCTGCAGCTACAGCAACTGTAGCTACGGAGGCTTTCATAAAATCTCTTCTGGAAAGTTTCAGAGAACGAACGCCCATCTAAGGACCTCCCATCGTTATAATCGTGTTGTTGATACAATAAATTTAAAAATTTCGGATTTGTACTTTTGGATTCGTACTCATTAGCTGATTAGTGCTCGCAGGACAACCCGTCTCATCAGTAAGGTTTTTTAAGCCCACAGGTTAAGGGCTGCCGAGGGGCCGTGGGGTAGCCTGGTGATCCTCCCGGCTTTGGGAGCCGGTGACCCGAGTTCAAATCTCGGCGGCCCCACTGCTATAGGATGTTTTACGTAAAATAGAAACCTCAGGAGCTCTCCTTCGACGAAATCAGACAGGTTAGGGATGTACTGGCGTGCAGCTTCCAGTACATCCTTGCGAATACTCAACCTCACAGGTACTTTACCAAGGTTGGGGCGCCCCATGGATGAGTAATATGGCCATGAAATGATAAAGTTAGCGGAGCTTGTTGTGGGTGAACACTATCCAACAATAATTATACAACACGTGTGATGAAAATCTGCGGGTAGTGTGGGTAAATGCGGGTATCTCCCTATACCCTTTTCTTATACACATAGGGGGGGTTCAAAAATTAGACCCTCCCTTTGCTTATTTTAGAGGGTATATACGATTACCCGCAACCCTCCGCACTACCCGCAAGTCGTGACGAAATTCCGTAACGAAGTAGCCAATTTATCATGAATCATTACATAATCTTTTTTGAATATAATTAATTTTATAATACAATGTGTGTCGCAGTAGCAAGGAACCCCCCACCGGTATGTTTTTGAATTCCCGTAAAAATTACCCCGCAAACTACCCGCAAAAATAAGAAAGAAGGTTTTAGGAGATACTTCCTTCTCGAGCCAGCAACATTAACTTCTCATACAACCTACCGTAGATTTCTCCCATATTTCGAATGTATTCGTCTAGATCCATTTCACGTGCTCTTTCCCGTAAGTTATTCAAGTCCTTCTCGAATTTTTCAATATCACCCAACAGCTCGGCGAGATTTCTCTCGTTTGAAGCAATCGCCTTTATGATATCTACAACCATCATTACAAACATTATTCGCTCATTGAACATGCGAGCCGACGATTGCTTCTCGTAGAATTTTTTCAAAACTTTTGGTGACTCTAGAGTATTTCCAAACTCCACGACATCATTCCAGACGGATATGATAAACATGTATTCAAGAGCTGTAAGATAGTTAACAAATTGCTGTGTTTCACCGAGATCTATCACCACTGCTGGGAAATTTCTCAAAAGCTGGATGTATTCATCAAAAGATCCGAGAACGAGCATTTTAAAAAAGTTCGGCGATGTTTTTAGCATTTCCCTTACATCTTCACGAAATAGTGTAACCTTGTGATGATTAATTAGAAAATCAACAACGCCATCGTTTTTCTGAAGTTCTGGAATTATTTCAGGATAATTCCTTACAATAGTCCTCAGACCCTCAATCGTCAAGTTAAGTTCATAAAAACGCCTGCGTCGGTCGTTTGGATCGGTATGTTCCAATATCAAACCCTCTTCTTTGAGTGCTCTGATATACTCGCTAACGATCGGTTTTTTAAGCCCTATGGCTTCTTGAATTTCGCCGAAGTACTTTTTTCCTTTCAGAATTGCTAAGAGAATCTCGAATTTGCGTTTGCTTGTCATAATTGTTTGTTAGGTATCATGCCTATATAAACCTAACTATCTGTTAGTTGCCGAACTATCAATCTTTTTTGTTCGTTAATCCTAGAACAAAAAATTATTTATACCCTTTCTGCAAAATGTTTGTTAAAAAACAAACAAATGGTGGGGGAAGATGGGTAGGGTAATCGTGACTAAAACAATCTCAATGCCTCTCGAAGTAGCCCTCTTGGTTCAGAAACTCGCAGAAAAGCTTCAGATGTCAGAATCAGCAGCAGTCAGAGAAGCAATTCTCGAGAAAGCAGAAAAACTTGGTTTAATTGAAGATGAAATTAAATAAAAGAGGTTAATAAAATGCCAGCCAAACGCCGAACTCCAGTAAAACAGGCAACGAACCTCTATAAAAACATTTGCCATGACGAATGGTTAGACGACTTTTGCGGTGACTTCGGCATAGCGTGCTCATTCTGCCCTGTAAAGCTCTTCTCCGAGGAGGGAGCTACTCATGGTTGACAAAAAAGCCCTCCTCGAGGAAATTCGCTCAAAACTAAGACTTGAAGACCTTATCGACTTAACAGGCTTTAAGCTCATTGGTGGGGAGTACAGGGGACCCCACCCAGTTCATGGATCCACTACAGGAACAAACCTTGCCGTCAACCTCGATAACCAGGTTTGGTACTGTTTCCGCTGCCAGAGTGGAGGAGACGCTCTCGCTTGGCTTGCAGTTCAGGAGGGTCTCATCGATTGCAGCGAAGCCGATGACATAGCCCATGTTTTCCCTGAGGTGCTCCGTATAGCCTGCGAAAGGCTTGGCATCGACTTCAACACCACACCAGAGGATAGGAGAGCGTGGCGGAAGCTAAGAGAAGAGGAACAACTCCTTGAAGCGATGTTCAAGGAAGCTCTTGCGTTCTTCAGAGAGCAGCTCGAAGACTGCCCCGATGTTAAGGAATGGATCAGAGAGAAATATGGCCTCTCTTGGAATGATGAGCTTCTGGAGAAGTTTGGTATTGGCTATTGCCCCCCTGATGGAGATCGTTTAGCAAAACACCTCATTACAAAGTTCGGAGAGGTTAATGCCTTAAAAACAGGCCTTATAATCCCAACAAAGGACGGCTACAGGGATTTCTTCGCTGGAAGAGTAGTTTTTCCATACTTCGTGAGAGGTAAGCCAGCGTACTTCATAGCCCGCCAGACTCCTTGGACTCCTGACGGACCGACAAAGGAAGCAAAATATCTGAAGCAGCTTAAGAAGTCAGACAACCACCAGTATGTAAGTTCTCTCGTTGAAGAGCCTATTTACGGGATCGATAGCCTGAGAGGGGCTAAGGAAGTCGTAATAACCGAGGGTATAGCCGACGCAATCACAGCAATAGCGAACGGCTTTCCAGCAATCTCTCCCGTGACGACTCGCTTTAAGGCTGAACACGTTCCAGATCTGCAGAAGTACGTCAGGGGAAGGACGATCTACATTGTCAACGATAACGAAGAGTCGGGAGCTGGACTTAGAGGTGCTCTCGCAATTTTAAGGAGTATAGAGGGAGACGCAAGACTCGTAATCCTCCCAAGGCCTGAAGGCATCGAGAAGATCGACGTAAATGATTACTTCAAAGCTCTCACCGCTGAGGAGTTCAGGGAACTTCTGGACAAGGCCGTGCCAAAAGAAGAGGCGTTACTACGTTTCTCGGATTCAGTGGTGGACATATTCAGAGTAGTTCTGAAGGAAAAGGCCATTGACCCGGATAAGGCGTTCGGGATCTGGCAAAACAAAGAACAGTACTGGAAGTACGTTCCCCTTGAAGAAGCCTTACCAAATGACGCCAAGCTCGCTATTGCTGCCTTCAGAAGGGACAAAATAGGAGAGATAAAGAACCACGTTGAAGCACCGATCCGCCACAGCGTTATCGCTGGCGTGACTCTTCGCCTTCTCCTGAAGTGCGGAAGGTTTCTGAAGGACGAGCTTAACAACCTCTACTACTTCAGAGAGGACGAGAAAAGAGTTTACGAGATTTCAGAGAAGTCTGAGGAGTTCAAGGGGTTATTGTACGATTTAACCGGGCTTAACTCAAAGACTCAATCTTTTAAGGAAGCCGTTGCCGAAGTTACGGCTTATGCTCTCCGTCACGGTGAGGAAGTTAGCGTTTACCGTGACTTCCACTACGACAGGGAGAGAGGGATCCTGTATGTTTACCTCCAGAATGGAGAATATCTCGCCCTTGACGGAGAAAAAGTCGAAGTTTGGCCTAACGGGGCTAATGGAATATACTTCGCCAGAAATAAGCTGGTTGAACCTCTGAAATACATCCCTTCAGAAGAGAGGGAACAGATAGAAATCCCGGGACAGATCGAAGAGCTGAGGAGAGACGGCAATCTGTTCATTCAGGCTGTGTGCAACCGCACGAGCTACGATCCAAATTCCGAGCTGACAATCAGGCAGCAGAGAGATCTCCTCGCATTGTATTACTACAGCGTTCCGTTCGGGGATTTCCTGTCAACCGTTCCTCTCCTCGCCCTCGTCGGTGAGAAGGGATCGGCAAAGACCTTCACGTTAAGGCTCTTTGGGCGTCTCATTTACGGGAGACATTTTGACGTCAGCTCCATAAATCCGACCCCTTCAGGTGAGAGGGATTTCGTAGCAGCCCTTGCAAACTGGGGCTTCATTGCCTTGGATAACGTTGATAGCCCTGTTTCATGGCTTGAAGATGCCCTCGCAAAGGTCGCAACCCGTGGCGTTCACAGGATGAGAAAGCTGTTTACCAATGCTGAGGAGGTTGATGTTCCGATACGTTCTTTTGTCGCCCTCTCATCGAGAGATCCCCACTTCAGACGTGATGATGTCGCTGACAGGCTCTTAATCATCAAAACGACCAGACTTAGCAACTTCATTCCGGAGGGTGTCCTCCTTGAGGCGGTAACAAAGTACCGGAACGTTGTTTTCTCTGAATACGTGGATGGCCTGAATAGAATCGTTAAGGCCCTGAAAGGCGTTAACTTGGCAGAGATAACGATTCCTCACCGTCTCGCCGACTGGGTTGCCTTCGCTCAGATCGCTGCCGAAGCTCTTGGTTTCGACGTTGAATCTGTTAGGGATGCTCTTGAAAAACTCGATGAGGTAAGGGCGAACTTCACCGTAGAGGCAGATTCCTTCTATCTCATCCTAAAGGGCTGGGTCGAGACGTCGAACACAGGAGAGTGGCTCACAGCAACACAGCTCTTTAAGGAACTTCAGAACTTTGCAAATACGATAGGTTTGGAGCTTTACGTCAGAAATCCTATCTCTCTTGGGCGTAAACTCCAGAATCTCAAGGCAGAACTTGCCAGAATTCTGGGGATGGAAACAAAGTACGATTCCCACGAAAAAGTATGGTTGTATCGTTTCCCCAAGCCAGATAACCTCTTACAGAAGAACGATGATGACAGCAACGACCAAGATGAGGGGGATGGTAGTCCGGAAGAGTACGAGAAAAGGACTCTTTCTGATGGTTCAACCGCCTACATCCCGAAGAAGCTCGCAGAACTGAGAAGGCGAAAAGAGGAGGAGGCGAGGAAAGCCGAAGAGGCAGAAGAGGATGAAAACGAAACTGCTGGTTTTGACCTTGAAGCAGCACTCGGAATCCAGCGAGAGAATATCGAGGACCTTCTCGACGAGGACGAGGAGACTGAGGAAGATGATGAGGATATCGAGTACGTTACAATAAAGATCGTCAAACTCCCGCCAGTTCGCGAGTTCATCGGTGTTGACGGTCAGACTTACGAAATAAAAGAGGAAGGCCAGATTTTGAGGATTCCAGCCCTTAATGCTCGTCCATTTCTGGAGAGAGGCTACGCCATAGAAGTTAAGGAGGGTGATGCTCCATGAAGTGCCCTTACTGCGGAAACTTCCTCGAAAACACCCTCTTCAAAGCTCTCGAGCCATACCACGACGATTCCGCTGTAGTAGTCACCAACGTTGACTACGTCCTGGATGTCGGAAACAGAATTAGGGCAATCATCGAGGAGAAGCACAGCAACAGGAAGGTTATAAGGGGTTACCAGGCCGTAACACTGAAGAAGATAGCTAAATGTCTGAAAGTTCCGTTTTACGTTCTCTTCTCGAAGAATGGCGTTGAGCTATACGAGGTTGACAGATTCAGCATAGTCCGCTCCAATCCCTACGTCAGCTTCGAGGATAAGGAACCCGTTCTTTCCGGCTCGATCTCTGACCTTGGAACCTTCCTCTATGAGAACTTCCTGGCTGACGCTCCTCCCTCAAGAAACGGGAGGAGAGGAGGGGGAAGGAGATGAGGTACCTGAAAGTTAGGACCGAGACAGGTGGAGAGGGCGAGCTCGGAGAAATAAGCCTGTGGGTGTTTAGGGGAGAGTGGAAGGCAAGGAAGGAGAACGGGAGAATTTACCTCAGCTACGGCAGCATAACCTTAGAGATGGACCCAGAGACCTTCAATGAGCTCAGGAACGCCCTTTCTTAATCTTTTCGAGGTGTGGAAGATGAAGGGCAAGAAGAACGGACCGAAGAAGTACCTTGCCGGCGTGGTGGACTTTGGGATCCTGGGAAGGAGAGAGGCCTACCTGTTCAAGAACGAGAAGCGGGAGAAGAAGGAACAGCCAGCTTACAGATTGGTGATCAAGGAAGGCGATGCATGGAAGGAAGTTGGAGCGTTCTGGGTCCGAGAAAGCAAAACGAAGGAAGTTGAGGAGGAAGAGATCGATCTGTCAGGTGACTGAAATGCCACGCCCACGCAAATCCTTCCCCATTTCTTTCTGCCTCTCCCTTAGAGAAAGAGGATACAGCTACGAAATGATAGCGTGGAAGCTTCAGCAGCTCGGCTATGACGTCAGCAAGTGGACGGTGATGAGGAGACTATCTCCCATAGAGAGGTCCTCGAGCTGTGGCCACAACAACCAGGAGACTGTGGCCACAGGCGGACCTGGACAATCAGGTTGTGATTTTGCACCGTCAACCAGCAACATTCAGCACGAAAATCCGGGCTTTAGCGCTCAAAGACTCGAAGAAGCCAGCATAGATTTGCTGGCTGGAGAGGTTGAGAGCTTTGATGAATTGGTGGACAGGCTGAAGGGTTGCCATGAAGCCTGAAGTCTTCACCATCCTTGCCGTCATCTTCTGCCTGTGGGCTTTGTCGAGATACCTCAGGAGGAGGCTGGCATGATCAAAAAGCCTCGAGAGATCTGCCAGGTAGAAGGCTGCAAGGGTAAAGTCGTCATGCGCTGCTCCAATTGCCTCCGCTACGTATGCGAAAAGCACAGCGGAGATCTACCTCTTCTCTGCTCTGACTGCTCTAAAATCCCGGAATCTAAGAGAGAAAAAGAAACGATCATTGTGCTGCCAGCAAGCTCGCCTTATGCTTTTATCACCACAGCAGAACGCTGCTGGATAAGAAAGCTGTCGAAGCTAAAGGATGCTGAACTACTCGAAGAATTCAAGGACTCGAGGGGGAGAACCCACGCCGTGAAGTTTGCAATCGACAAGCGGCACATCACATTAACCAGCAAGCCACGAAAGAGATACGATCACTTTTGAGAATGCTATGAAGTTGGGATTTTTGCTCATGGTATGTGCATTTCAGGAGGTGAAAGATTGAACCACGATAGGGAGTTCAGGAGAAGGAGATCCCGCACATTCAACGCTATCTACTTGAAAATTGAGGATGAGAAGGAACTCATCGAAATCTCCTGGAAAGGAACCTGCAGGCTTGAGAAGGCCATCGACGAGCTGAAGAGGTTAATTGAGGAAGGGATTAAGGTTAAGATGAGGTGAAATCTCGTGAGAGGTGTTTGGCATGGTTGACATCCACAGCATTTTCAAGCGGATAGAAAGAGGAGAGAAGATCTCCAGAAAAGAGCTGGAGGAACTGGGAATCAAAGAGAGGATGAGCCATAAGGAATGGCTGGAAAGAGTCAGGGTTGAAGGGATGGACGTCCACACCTACGTGAAGCTGAATCCTCCTGAAAGCGATGTGTTTGTTGTTCCAAAGGAGTTGCTGCAACCTCTCAAAAGCACGGGAAGAGAGGAACAGGAGAGAAAGCAGAAAGAAAAGAAAAAACAGCTTAAGGAGGCAGTAGGCAAACCAAGAGCTGACAAGTTGAGAAAGCCAAAGAAGGAGATACCAATTGAAAAGGTGAGGAGGCTGAGAGAAAGGGGTTACTCATACAGGCAGATAGCGCTTATTCTAAGGGTGGAAGATGGCATTTACGTTTCGCCCATGACAGTCTGGAGGAGACTCCGGGAATGTCTAATGTAAAAATCTTTCATAACCTGATACTACTATAGCCCGTAACGATACGGGAATGAGACAATATTAAATTCTATTATAGAGTGCTCTTTAAATAAATAAAGCTGGCCATAAAAAGCAATCACAGCGATGGAAGTGTTAAGAGAAGGCAAAGGGGTGTAAAGATTTCACCAAGCTTGGCTGGTGTAAAAAAAGAGAGGATAGAGGGTGATGCTGCATGCTGCTGAAGATCGGGTTTACACAGCCCCTTCTCCGGCTCCATATCTTGCGTAGAGGAACATTCCCAGGACACCGAAAGCAATGAAGCCTATTGCCGTCAGGAAGTTGAACTTCAGTATGCTGAATCCGAGAGTTCCTGCCTCGTTGATGAAGTTCAGAGTTGCAGTCTGGAATGTCAGGTCAGTGATCGTCCCTGCCAGGTCTATGGCGATACCACCGGTGTATCCGAGGACTATACCCATGATCATCACTGTCAATATTATCGCACCTGCATGAATGGCCAGTGCACTTGTCATTTTCCCGCATCACCTCCGTCAGAAGGTACATTGTCATGATGATTTAAATAATTTTCTGATACAATAAAATTATAAAAATTTATATATATTTATTCTTTTCCTTAATCTTACTGGTTTCGAAAGTATTTAAGTTTTGCTAAATGGGAGGTTGTGCAGTTCTGCAACAGAAACAAGGCAGTCTCCTCTTTGGTGGTATATCCTCAAAAACTTCCTGTTACGGTTCCATTTCTTGCTGATGAATGCAAAACCTGGCCTTCCACATCTTGGACAGATCACCTCAACACGGTAGCAGCCTTGGAGTTCAAGAACAGAAGCCAGCATATTTGTCAATAAATATCAGACTATATTTGACTTTCTGAGATAATAGATTATTTTACTACCGGAATTTTGCACCATCAGGCAGGCGTGTTCTAAGGTGATAACAGGGGTTAATGTGGGGAGAGGGGAGGTTCCAAGACACAACGTCGAAGAATCTTTCGACTCGCAAGGTTACAGGTCCAGTGTTGTGTCCACAATCCTGGACCTGCATGCTGTGGACACAACCCTGGACGTCCACCTTGTGGACACAGTGACCAGGAGACTGTGGACACAGAACCCCAGGGATCTCCCAGGGATGTGGACACAATAGATCCCCATCCAGTTTACTGGACAAAAGTATAAAAGAAACTGTCCGGAAAACTGGACAGATTAATTGCTGTTGATGGCTTTGAGAAGCTCCTCCAGCCTGACCTCTTCAGGCACAAGGTTGACCTTTCCCCACGCTGCCATGTACTGTTCATAGATCTCACTGGGAAGCTTCCCGTCATAGCTCTGAACGTCAAGGCTGCCAGTGTTGTGTGCCATAATGTAGTCTCTTAATCCGGGATGTACTGCTGGAACTACTCTGCCATCAGGAAGCTGAATATTCAGGACGTTGTTGCACATCTGCTCGAAGAACTTTCTAAGGTGGGAGTAGGTTATCTTTCTGCCTGTGTGGACGGCCTTGATATCTATCCTGGTGAATGCTTTTCTAATGGAATTATACGGAAAAACAACGTCATCACGTGGTTTTTGCTGCTGAAGATGCCGATAATCGAGAACAGCCCGCAGCCATTCAACCACCACAGGATGGAGAGGAACCCAGTGAGGGAAGGACTCTTTGTCCTTCTCCTCTGGGACCCACAGCATTGGCGGGTTTCTGCTCAATGCCCTCTCAAAGTCCTGAAACGTTAGCTTTGAAATGGTTGCTTCGGGTCTTTGACCTGTGTAGGCTGCAAAAAGAACGTTTGCGATGTACTTGATCTTGGCGTAGGTATCCCTTATTTCCGAATTGTGTGGATCTCTGGGGAGATTGTAAATCGCCCTGATTACGTTTTTAACATCTTCTTCTCTAATGAGAATTGGATTAATTTTCTTGCTTGGCCTCTGGGGTTTGTCAAGGACTTCCTTGAGATCCCTGGCGAGAGGATTTCCCGTGGTTTTGTAGACGTACTCGAGGAAAGACTTGGTGTAGGTGTAGTACTTGTGGAGAACGTCATAGCTGTTGTATTCAGACATGTACCAGTTCTGAAACTCTATCAATGTCCGGCGGCTCAGAATGCCCTTGGTTTTCTCCATAAGGTCTTTCTGAATCTTTGTAATCCAGTACCTTCCACCGTCTGTCTTGCTTTTTGTAAACCTGTATTGGATGTATTCCCTTGATATTCGCTCATCGACCTTTATTTCTGCTGAATTTTGTGTAAATCGCTCTATTTCAGCTTTGGGAGCCGGTGACCCGAGTTCAAATCTCGGCGGCCCCACTCGTATTTTGCAGCGGAGGATTAGCGGGATTTAACTATAATAGAACGGAATTCCAGAGGTAAGTTAAGGGTGGAGTTACTTCCAAAATTGGGATTGAATAACCTAACTAAAGCAGCTCCGCAAATTCTTTAACAGTCATCCCACTTTGCTTTATAATCGCTCTTAACGTTCCCCTGTCAAGTTCCCTGTGAAGTGGAACTACAACAATCCCTGTCCCTTCCTTATACAGAACGACATGGCTCCCTCTCTGCCTTTCAACACTCCAGCCAGCTTTAACAAGAGCTTTGATTGCCTCTTCGCCAGAGATCCTTGGCAGTTTCAAACAACCACTTCCACAACTTCGGCCTTCTGCATCTTTTCAAGCTCTTTCTCCTGAAGAACTTCAAGATAGAGTTCTATAGCCTCTTTTATGTTCTTCAGAGCCTCTTCTCTGGTTCTACCCTGTGAGATGCATCCTGGAAGAGAAGGAACGGTGACAACGTAATAACCGTCTTCCCCCTCTTCTAGGATAACCTTGAATTTCATGGGTTTTATTCTGCCAAGGATGTATATTACCCTATCGTTGAGTTTGTCGGGGATGCCTCCCACTTATTTCTGCTGAATTCTCAGAATTCTGTAAATCGCTATATTTGGGAGCCTTGATGCCATGATGGGTTCAGATCTCAGCTACTTGGATTTTAGATTTTTGTAATGCAGCGTTATGGCACGACTTACTGATTGATAGCGTATCCGGATGGTTCTGATTCGATGTAAACATCAACATTGCCCCATTCGTGACACCTTGAGCATCCGCCTGACGCCCCTCCTCCACCTTTACTTTTTGTTGCATGCACTGCAGCTTCATGGCAGCCCATACAAACGTCTCCATGGTACATTCTTGCATAAGTTGCAGTCTGATTTAGCAAGTTTTCGTGATCATCAGGATCTGTCTTGCCGACTGGTCCCGAATATGCACTTGCATTTAGTATTGCATTGTATGCGTCAAAAGTTTTTCCGTAACCATGGCACGTCAGGCATGAGACTTTCTCTGCACAGTGAACAAGTCCTTTGTTTGCAGCCGTATCAGGCACTGAAGGGTTATAATGGCAGTCTTTACAGTATGTGTTATTTATCAGCGATGTGTTAAGCGAGTACGTTGACGTATATCCATCATACACTCCTCTCGCGTGAAATCTGATGTCTCCCCACAGATTAGTTAGGTACCAAGACCATCCAGGTTTAGTAGGATTAACGTACCTATAGATCGGAGCATGAGTTCCATTAATTAATCCCTCATAAATGTTCTCATGGCACTTTGAGCAGTTTATACTATCCATTGGTAGAAATTCATGTTTACCACTAAATTCTGTTGACTTAGCGGCGGTTATGGTGTAAGTGCGAGTTCCATTTGGTGAAAAGGACGTAAAATTCCAGTAAAGTGTTGAATAATCGATATTCCAGTGATAAGTGTACGATATCTCCTTCGAATAATTCGTGTGACAGAGCAGACAGCCAATATTCATATCCCCAAGCGTGTCATTAGCGTATTCAATCAGCCTTTTGTGGGCTGCATAGTATGAGATTCGAGAAACGTCGATTGTATAGTTCGGTATGCGTGAATTATCTGGGATGTATGCCAGATTAAAGCCCGCCGCTGCTGGAGCGTAACTTATCCCGCCATGTATATTCCTGATAGGTGTAGTTTTCCAGTGACACTCTAAACAGTTCGGCACGTACGCCGCATGAGCCTGCCTTCCCGGATGCGCTCCCGTTGAATTTATCACAGCAAATTTCACGCCGGTGCCGTTGTAGCGGTGGCAGGTTTCGCAGCTTAAATCACTATGTGGAGCTTTTGGATTGGAATACAGCTCATTCCACACCCTGAGATGGCACTGTTTGCAGTACTCGTCGCTTCCGCTTCCAACTGTAACGTTTATCACTCCTGATTCCGCATTGTTATCAAAATTGAAGGTTGAATGTGAGCCTACGAAAAGAGTGATGACTGGTGTAGCGTACACGAGCATAGCCGCTGCAGCGGCGATCAGCAGGAGCACAACTTTACTATTCATCCCACCACCTTAGCCGTAGTCTCTTCTTTCCTCAACTTCCACAAAGGCATATTTTGATGACGTGATGTTGAGATACGACTCATTGAATCCCGTAACAGTTGAATATCCCGGGATAACGTGGTTAACTTCCAGCAACATACCACTACTTATATTGAAGTTTATCGTCAGATTCACCATCATATGACAGGCAACACACGCCTCGCTTGAATCGGGCAGCAATGTACCATTGTTTGCAACTATTGCCCCTCTAACAAAGGAGTTGTGCGCTTCACAAATCCCCGCATCGCTTGCGTTTGGATCGGTGTAGTTGTAGGGCGAGCCGTATATGCTCATGTCTTCAAATCCGCCAGCAAATGACATATTCTGCAGAGAACTCAGCGGTATCTCAACATACCGGATTGCCTGCTGTCCGTTATACTGGTGGCAAAGCATACACGCAACAGTACTCGCAGCATGGGCTTGTTTTCCGGGAACAACGGCTGTACCTTTAACCTCCGCGTACGTAATATTAATGTCTGCCCTGTGGCACGAGCATCCTATATTCCTGTGATAGCTCGACATCAACTCAGTATGCACGTCAGCATGACACTTAACACACGGCACATCATTATCCTGACCACTTAAGTCATACCACAGGTGCTGACCTGCAAAAAGGGATGCGGTGGATGGAAGAACAAGAACACCTATTGCGAAGAAAGTTATGATTATGATTATAATCTTTGGAATTTTGTTATCCATATTGTCTCAATCTTTTTACGTTATTTAAATATTGCTTCTGAACACTCTGACTATTTTATTAATTATAATAAATAATTACTTTGCGAAGAAAGTGTAGAAATGATTGGTGCGGAAAAACGACGTCGCCAAGAGCTCTGATTAACATAAAGGCAAAAAATAGAAAGTTTTATAAACTTGTAATAATCAGATATGAGACGGGTGAGTTGAAAATGAAAATCACGCTTACCTCCGATTCTCCCGTTCCACGTACTAAACTGGAGGGGGTTTTAGCTTGAAGTCAAAACTGTTGAAGATCTTTGTTGCAGCGATTTCAGTTTTAATGTGCGTAGCTGCTGCTTTTGCCTGGAACGGTGTGCTCTACGACGTTCTCGGTATCAAGCACACCAGCGCTGAAGCTTATGAGTACGCAAAGGAACCAGTTTACCAAGGCAGCGAATACTGTAAGGAATGCCATCCGGATATTTATGAAATTTGGGCGAAATCCAAACACCACACACCAAGCGCAGATGTTGATTGCGAAGTCTGCCACGGTCCTGGACAGACACAGAAGATCGACAAATCCCGCGAGTTCTGCGGGAGCTGTCATGCAAAGATTCCTTTCAGACCAGGAGCCTTGGGGCTAATCGACATCGACAGCCACTATTCGGGGCCTGAATGTATTGAGTGCCACAATCCGCACAATCCGTGGCCTGCAAAGGCAATACTCTACGAGTAGGTGAGACGCCATGAATCTGAATAGAAGAGAATTTATCAAACTCGGTTTGAAAGCTGCAGTAGTTGCCGGAGGTATTGCGGCAGTTTCTGCATCACTATCACCGAAAGAAAAGTACTGGGGCTTTGTTGTAGATTTGACAAGATGTATAGGATGTGGAAAGTGTGTACAGGCCTGCAGAACTGAGAACAAAGTTCCAGAAGGATTTTACAGAACGTGGGTTGAAAGATATACTGTGACCGAAGAGGGGCAGGTACTTGTCGATTCTCCAAAGATGGGGGAAGAGGGTTACACACCATACCCACCCGAAACAGACATTTCAAAAATAAAAGGCGGATACTTCGTTCCAAAGCTCTGTAACCAGTGCGAAAATGCACCATGCGTCGCTGTTTGCCCTGTTGGTGCAACCTACATGACCGATGACGGCGTGGTGCTCGTTGACTATGAGAAGTGTATAGGATGCGGCTACTGCGTATCAGCATGTCCTTATGGGGCAAGGTACCTCTACCCAGAAGATGGAGAGAGCGAGTACATGCGGGGCAAGGTTGACAAGTGTACGTGGTGCTACCACCGCGTGGTCAGGGGACTTGAACCGGCCTGCGTGTATGTCTGTCCGACGAAAGCGAGAGTCTTTGGAAATGTTCTTGACCCGAACAGCGATGTAAGGAAGTACTACAGGCTGAAGCTCAAACAGCCTCGCCCGAAGACGGGAGCAGATCCAAAGCTGTACTACTACACCGGATAAACATAGCACAGAGATACGTTTTCCAATCTTTTCCAAACACTGTGAAACCTGAGATTTCAATCTGATAAGTAGTTGTTAGCTGCTATAGCCTGATTTTTCATTCAATAGAGGCCTATTCGGCATTAAAACCGAAAAACTAATATATATTTCGAGCAACTGAACTCCAAATGGAGGGATGTCAATGAAAACCAAGATGCTTATATTGTTGATGGTTGTATTGGTGGCGGGGCTTTTTGCCGGCTGTACAACGACAGAAGAGGTAGCTACACCAACGACCAAGGTTACGCAGGAGGAAACACCCACAGCAACACCTGTCGAAGAGACACCAGCTCCAACGCCAACTCCAGAGAAAACACCTCAGCCATCCGCTCCTGCTGCAGCGGCAGCAACTATCGACTGCAGTGTGTGCCACAAGAAGGCCAGCGATTATGCTGCTCACAAGGATGGAAACGGCTGTCTGAAGTGCCACGGCACCGATCCGCACAAGATACACGTCGGTGAGGGTACGATAAACCTCGAGTGTTCTGTCTGTCACGGCACTTCTGACAAGATATCGATTCCTGAGGCTCCTGACGGTCAGCCATCCTGTGTCCTCTGTCACGACTCGAAAGATCCTGTTAAGCCGTTTAAGGACTACGTCAATGTCCACATACCACGTGGAAAGCCGTGTACGGTCTGCCACACCCAGCCCATTGACGAGCTGCACAAGGCTGCGGACGCTGGAGCCCAGTAAAATAGCCTGAAATAGCTGGCGAGCCATGAGAGCAACTATTTTTTTAATTACTCTTATCCTAATTTTCGCCACTGCTACAACGCTATGTATTCAGACGGAAGAGGTTAAGGAAAAATCCAGCGAGTTTGTCGTTCCCACGCCAGCCCCGCAGGAAACGCCGGAAGTACAGAGTACAGCAGCCAAAGCAGAGCCCATAGATGGAAACTGTCTTGCATGCCACTACAATGCCAAGAGACAGTACATTCCACAGGTTGAGAAGATTTCCGGCCACCTCGACGCCAGTGAGTACTGCATATATTGCCATGTAAAGAATGCACCAGAGCTAACGCCCGAACAGCTTTTCCAGGAGGTGCACAAGCTTCACACGTCAAAATATAGCGACTGCGACAAGTGTCACAAGACATACACCAAAGAAGAGCTTGCCTGTGGGAACTGTCATGCAGGCGATCCATTTAAACCGAGCTACGGTAATGTCTTTGAAATACACTCTCCGAGAAACGTTGGATGCATGGAGTGCCACGGTGACGATTTTGCCAGAATACACATTGACAGAAAACCGTTCCCCGCCTATTTTTCATTCCCTGAGTAGTTTAAATATTATTTTAATTTTTTAAAAAAATAGAAAAGATTACTCAACCTTGATTTTCTTTCTGTCTTCCTTCTTCGGATACTTCTTCTTGAAGATAATCTCGAGCACTCCGTTGTTGTACCTTGCCTTTGCTGAGTCAGGAACGACCTCACACGGCAGGTCTACGACCTCGTAGTACTTCCTGTTCTCACCTTCTGCCTTGATTTCGACGGAAGTCTCGGATGCACTTACGTCGATGTCGTCCTTGTTCACACCAGGCATCTCTGCAATTACATGCACCTCCTCGTCGGTCTCCATAACGTCGATCAGTGGCTTGCGTTCCTCGATGCCCTGAGACACGCCCTCAGGCTTCGTACCGAACTCCCTGATCTCTGGTTTGCCGTCAGGGCCAATCCTGATGGAGAATCCCCTGACTATGGGCTTTATTTCGCCACTTGCTGCTCTTCTGAATATCTCATCAAAGTCCCTCATCATCCTGTCAAATATTTCGTCGAAGAGTTCAAACTCTCTACCAAAGAATTCATCAAAGATGTCGTCCCTATCCCTCTTCCTTCTCCTCCAGACCATATTCCACCACCTCCTTGGGATTTTTATTAATCCTTATTTAAAAAATTATAAGGTTAGACGTACATCTTGTGGAAGTTCTCGATTATCTGCTCGTAACGCTTGACGTCATCCTTCGTCAGACTCGGCTTGACCTTCTCAAGAGCCTTTTCAAAGTGCTTCTTTGTGATCTTTATCTTCTTTGCAAGTTCTTTGGCTTCCTCTCTCGTCAGTCCGGGCTTTAGAGCTTCCCTTATAGCGAGCATGCCTGCTTCCCTGCAGACGGCCTCAATATCTGCTCCGCTGTAGCCTTCCGTCTTTTCGGCAAGCTCGTCGATGCTTACATCATCAGCAAGCGGTTTGCCCCTCAGGTGAATCTTGAATATCTCCTTCCTTGCCTTCTTGTCCGGCGGCGGGATGTAGATGTGCCTCTCAATTCTTCCCGGCCTAAGCAATGCTGGATCGACTATGTCCGGCCTGTTCGTTGCTGCTATGACGACGACGTCCTTCAGCTCCTCCATTCCGTCGAGCTCAGTCAGCAACTGGCTTACAACTCTTTCAGTCACGTGGCTGTCAGCGCCTCCTCCTCTGCGCGGCGCTAAGCTGTCTATTTCGTCAAAGAAGAGTACACACGGTGCTACCTGCCTTGCCTTTCTGAACATCTCTCTGACATGCTTCTCACTCTCTCCGACCCACTTGCTCAGCAGTTCCGGCCCCTTGACGCTTATGAAGTTCGCATTGCTTTCATTCGCCACTGCCTTGGCGAGCAGAGTCTTACCAGTTCCAGGCGGACCGAACAGTAGTATTCCCTTCGGAGGCTTGATGTCCACTGTCTCGAATACCTCAGGATACTTCAGAGGCCATTCTACAGCTTCCTTCAGCTCCTGCTTCGCGTGCTCTAAGCCACCGATATCTTCCCAGCGAATCTTTGGCACTTCTACAAGCACTTCGCGCATCGCAGAGGGCTCTATGTTTCTCAGCGCCTCAAGGAAGTCCTCCCTTGTGACCTTCAGGTTTTCAAGAACCTCTTCCGGAATCTCCTCTGCTTCGATGTCAATCTCGCCCTTCTCCATTCTCTTTCGTAACGCGTGCATCGCAGCTTCCTTGCATAAGGCTTCGAGGTCAGCTCCAACGAAGCCTATAGTGTGGTCGGCAAGTTCATCGAGGTTTACATCCTCTGCAAGGGGCATGCCCCTCGTATGGATCTCAAGAATCTCTTTCCTGCCCTCTCTGTCAGGAACACCAATTTCGATTTCCCTGTCAAATCTTCCAGGCCTTCGCAGTGCTGGGTCGAGTGCATCAGGCCTGTTGGTGGCGGCGATTACTATCACGTCACCCCTTGCCTCGAGACCATCCATGAGGGCGAGGAGCTGCGCAACGACACGTCTTTCAACTTCTCCAGTCACTTCCTCTCTCTTCGGAGCGATCGAGTCAATTTCGTCGATGAATATAATCGATGGCGCATTCTCCTTCGCCTCTTCGAAGATTTCACGAAGTCTCTGCTCCGATTCGCCGTAGTACTTGCTCATTATTTCTGGCCCACTTATCGAGATGAAGTGAGCGTTAACCTCGTTGGCAACAGCCTTCGCTATCAGCGTCTTGCCCGTTCCGGGTGGGCCGTAGAGCAGAACGCCTTTTGGTGGATCGATTCCGAGACGCTGGAATAATTCGGGATGTTTGAGCGGAAGTTCGATCATTTCTCTTACGAGTCTGAGCTCTCTCTTAAGCCCTCCAATGTCTTCGTACGTTACATTTGGTACTGCCCTCGTTACCTCCTCTACTGGCCTGTCCTTCAGCTCGATGGTTGTCGAGCGGGATACTATGACCACTCCAGCAGGCTTTGTGGATGTGACAACGAAGGTTAGCGTGTGACCGAAGAGTTCAACCCTGATCTTCTGACCCCTCGTAACGGGTCTTCCTTCAAGCAGTCTGAGAAGGTACGCTTCCCCACCCATTAGCCTTATCGGCTCCGTCGGGGCAATTACAACCTTCTCCGCCGGTTTTGCCTCTACCTTCCTTACCCTGACCTTATCGTCGATGCTTACTCCAGCGTTGTTTCTCAGGCTGCCATCAATTCTGATTATGCCCTTTCCCCTGTCATCGGGATAGCCGGGCCAGACTATCGCTGGCACCGTTGACTTGCCTATAATCTCAACCACGTCACCGCTCTGGAGTCCGAGTTTTTCCATTATTTCAGGATCAATTCGCGCAATACCTCTCCCAACATCTCTGTAATATGCCTCGGCAACCCTGAGCGTGACCTCATCACTTTTCTTACCCATACACATCACCTCCAATTTTTTAATTAATTTTTAACCTTAATTAAACTTACCAGTCTTCTTACTTGACCACCCACATACTCCTACCATTCTGCTGAACCTCCTCGACGAGACCTTTCTTTCTGAGCCTCTCAAGGGCACTCTCGACCTCCCTGTACGGTATACCAAACTGCTCCGCAATCTCGAGCGCTGAATTGGCTCCCTTTGTGAGGCCCAGCAGCACGACTCTTTCCACCTCGTCGTCGATGTGTCTCTCTATTTCGTCGAGGAGGTACTCGAACACTTCCGTTATTCTGGAGGTTATCATGCCCTGAATTCTTGAAAAGTTCTGCTGAACCTCCTCAATTTTCCGCAGAACCTTGCAGAACTCTGACATAGACTTGCCTTCGAAGCTGAATCCCTCGAACAGTCTCTTAACCTCGCTTACAGTTTTCTCGATGTCTGCACTGCTGTTACCTGTCGTTATGACCGTCTCGAATCTGTGAGGGGTGATGGAAATCTCTATTCTCAGATTGCGGTTGATGTAATAGTATCTTCTTCGTCCTTCTTCGAAGCTCGCGACAATCCCTGCCTTTTCGAGTTTCTCGAGATGCTCGAGAACGGCTTTGGGAGCCATCTTGAGGGAGTAAGATATCTCGCTAACGTAACACGGCTTCTTGGAGAGTAGGCTAAGTATTCTTCTCCTGCTCTCGTTTCCAAGAGCCTCGAGTACTGTGTCAATATTCGCTTTCATTGTCCTCCCTCTTATTTATTCTTATATGGTTACTAACAAAAAGTTAGTGAAGTACTATATAAAGATTTCGGTGAAGGAGATCATACATGTTCGCATAACGAATGAAAAAGCGATAAATATCTAATAAACAAGAAATTAATAAGCAATAACTTAAATTTCGACTACGACTACTGCACCTCCAACTTCAAGAACGTCAACTTCCTTACCGCTGACAACCTTCTCTATCTCCGCTTCGAACCAGTCTCTCTCGAGTTTTATTACTTCGCCATCAATGTCAATCTCCAGTCCCTCCTTCAGCAATCTGTCCTTGTCTTCCTCGTTCAGCGCGTTAACTGCTTCGACTATCTTCTTGACCTTATCTCTGAACATCGGGCCGAGTATTCCGTACTTCGGCTTTAGAGCTTTGATCCTGACACTAATCTCCGGAGCCTCGCTCAGGATTTCGACCTTAGCGTTCAGTGCGCCGCCTATGTCCCTTGCATCCACTTCAATGGGTGAGTAGATTTTGATGAACTTCAGAGGAGCATTCAAAGCCATACCCCTGTCGTGCTTAAGTCTTCTAACCTCCGCGACTATGTCTCTCATTAGGTCTCCGCGCTTCTCCGCTTCGCTGTCGATGAACGCCTTATCTGCCTGCGGATAGCTCTGCAGGTGAACGCTGCCGTTGCCCTTGAAAATGTTCCAGCACTCCTCGGCTATGAAGGGTGTAATGGGCGCAAGAAGCCTTATCAGCGCATCCATAGCATTGTAGAGAACGAATTTGGCTGCTCTCTTTTCCTCGTCGCTTCCTGAGTAGAGTCTGTTCTTCACGATTTCAAGGTAGTTGTCCGCATACTCATACCATGTAAAGCTCCTTATTGCCTTTAACGCCTCGTTGAAGCGATAGTTTTCCATGTGTTCATCGACATCCTTTATGAGTCTGTTGAGCTTTGAGAGAATCCACCTGTCAGCAATCCTGAGTAGCTTTTCGTCATCTTCGCTCGGTGTGTAGTCCTTAATGTGACTCATGGTAAAGCGAAGGATGCTCCAGAACTTCTGCTGGAATCGCGAGGCAGCGATGACTTCTTTCCATGTGAATATGACGTCGCTGCCTACAACGCCTGTAGCGGCCCACTGCCTCAGAGCGTCGGCTCCATACTTTTCCAGAACCTCTTCGGGCGATATTATGTTTCCAAGGCTCTTGCTCATCTTCCTGCCATCCTCGCCCAAAACCATCCCGTTTATCACTATTTCATACCACGGGATTTTGTTTGCAAGGGCCAGTGAGCGGAGAATCGTGTAGAAGGCCCACGTCCTGATTATGTCGTGACCTTGCGGTCTTAAATGGGTGGGATACTCCTTCCAGTCGTAGGGCCAGCCAGTTATGGCGAGGGGGGTTATCGATGAGTCCATCCACGTGTCGAGGACATCGTCTTCACCCTCGAATTCAGTTGAACCGCACTGCGGGCACGGCTCTTTTGGCGCGTCCTTTGTGGGGTCTACTGGCAACCACTCTTCCTTTGCAACAACTATTGCTCCGCAATTCTTGCAGTACCACACCGGAATGGGAGTTGCGAAGATGCGCTGCCTGCTTATCACCCAGTCCCATTCCATTCCCTCTACCCATCCCTCAAGGCGGGAAAGCATGTGCTCCGGGAACCACTTGATTTTCCTTGCCTCTTTCAGTATCCTTTCCTTGTCTATCTTAACGAACCACTGCTCTTCGGCAATGATCTCAACTGGCGTCTTGCATCGCCAGCAAACTCCGACGTTCTGCTCAACGTCTTCCTGCTTTATCAACCTGCCCTCAGCCTTTAGATCTTCGATTATTTTCTCTCTTGCCTCTTTCGTCGTCAAACCGGCGTATTTTCCGGCTTTCTCGTTCAGCCTGCCAGTTCTGTCGAGAACCATCCTTAGCTCGAGATTGTGTTTCTTCCACCACTTGACGTCCTGCCTGTCACCGAAAGTACAGATCATCACTATTCCAGTACCATACTCCATGTCCACGTCTTCATCGGCTATGACTTCCACTTCGTGCCCGCCAACAGGCACGCGAACCTTCTTCCCAATGAGGTGCCTGTAGCGCTCGTCGTCGGGATGCACAGCTATTGCGACGCATGCGGGGATAAGTTCAGGACGGGTTGTTGCGATTACAACACTGTCCTCGCCATCTCCAAATCTAATGTAGTTCAACTTCGTAGTGCCGGACTTGTATTCAATTTCGGCGAGGGCAATTGTCGTTTCGCAGCGAGGGCAGAATATAACGGGGTGGTAGCCCTTGTAAATGAGCCCCTGGTTGTACATGCGGACAAAAGAAACCTGTGTTTTGGTGTAGTACTCGGGATACATTGTTATGTACTCCTTGCTCCAGTCTATGGAGAAGCCAAGCCTGCGCATGGCACTTCTCATCTTCTCTATGTTCTTCTCCGTAAATTCAACACAGAGCCTGCGGAATTCTTCTCTCGGAACGTCGTTTTTGCTTATTCCGTGCATTTCCTCAACCTTAACTTCAGTTGGCAATCCATGGCAGTCCCAGCCCTGGGGGAACATCACCTCGTAGCCCTTCATTCTCTTGTATCTCGCAATGAAATCGATATAGCACCAGTTAAGGGTATTTCCTATGTGGAATGAACCAGTGGGGTATGGGGGAGGTGTATCAATTATATAATGGGGCTTCTCAGAGTTCCAGTCGAAGTAGTACATCTCGTCCTTCCACTGCCTTACCCACTTTTCCTCAACTTCCTTGGCTCTGTACTCCTTTTCGATTTCCATTCTGTCACCTCACGTAGTTTCTAAGCACACCGATCCCTTCAATTTCAATTTCGACGACATCACCGCTATTCAGCTTACCGACGCCTGCTGGCGTTCCCGTTGCGATTACATCATGCTTTTTCAAAGTCATTATCGACGATATGAATTCAATGAGCTTAGGAACGTCAAATATGAGATTTGAGGTTGTCGAACTCTGTACGGTTTTGCCATTCAACCTCGTTTCTATTTTTAAATTTGATGGAGAAAGACTGACCACGTAGGGGCCGATGGGAGCAAAGGTGTCGAACGACTTGCTCCTCGTCCACTGACCATCCTTTTGCTGCAAGTCTCTCGCCGTGACATCGTTGAAGCACGTGTAACCCATAACGTAGTCGTATGCTTCTTCACTGCTGACGTTTCTGCATTTCCTGCCGATAACGACGGCAAGCTCACCCTCGTAATCAACCCTGCTCGATTGAGGGGGCAGCTCTATGAAGTCCTCGTGACCAATGATGGCTGTTGACGGCTTCATAAATATGACCGGCTCCTCAGGTATCTCCATATTCAGTTCTCTCGCGTGGTCAATATAGTTCAAGCCGACACACACAATCTTACTCGGTTCGACAGGTGGAAGAAATTTCACGCCATTGAGTGGAAACTCTATGCCATCGAAATTCAAACTGCCTGAAGAAACGTCAAAATAGCCCTCACAAAGCTCTCCTCTTGCGATGAATCTGCCGTATGCTTTCATGGTTCTACAGCCTTACCGGCAAAATATATTACTTCCGTTCTATCGGTGAACTACTCCGCCCTTACGGACGGAGTTTCTACCTTCAGAGGCATTAGCCTCATCATCGGTAGTTCGAGCTGGCTCACAGCAGCCCCCGTCCCCTTAAGGGACACTTTAGCTAACCTCTCCAAACCAAACTTCAGGATGTTCTTAGCTGCGTTGACGTCTCTATCGTCTTTATGACCGCAGTTTAAGCAGAGGAATTCTCTATCATCAACCTGTACCTTCTTCGATCCGCATACGCTACAGCGACGAGTTGAACCATGCTCATTAACAATGTATGCCAGATTGTTGTTCTCCATTAGCTCTACCTGTAGCGTTACGGCAAACTCACGAAAAGCCCAGTGATTGACCCTTTTTCTTAACCTTTTATTGCCAGAGCCTTTGTAATGCTTGTCGGTTCTTACATCTTTGGGCAAGCCTATGAAAACGATTGCATCGTTAAACTGCTTGGCCATCTCAACAGCAAGTTTTCTGCGAAAGTCTGCAGCTATATTCCTGCGTTTTCTCCTGAGTTTCTTCAATGCCCTTATCTTGCCTAAACTCTGTAGCTTGGCTATTCGGTTATTGAGTTCTCTCATTCTAATGAAGAACTCCTTGTACTCTGACTTCTCGACGAGGATAGCACGGCTATCCTCGCCCTGCTCATAAGCCGTCACTAGTCTCTTTAAACCAAGGTCTATTCCAACAACTTTCTTGGGCCTGATTATCACCTCCTTTTCAACCACAACATGAACTTCATACCTCTTGAGTCTGCTCTTCCAAACAATCTGGAAGGATTTTATCGACCAACTTTTAAGGTGTTTTTCAGCGTATGAGTAGGAGTGTAGGGGGATTACAATCCTCTTGCCTTTTTCCAGAGTCGAAATACGCATCCATAGCCTAAACTCCTTAGCTGAGTAGGAGAACTCGATTGAACCGATCCGGTAATCAAACATAACCGGAATCTTTCTACTTACAGTTGGTAAAGAGGGTTCCTTCTTCCTCAAGCGATAGAGCTTGCGTTCAAGTTTTCTACGTTTGTGCTTATCTTTACAGCGTTCAATGGCTCTCTCCAACTTGCTAACCTTCTTCTCCCACTCCTTGTGCTGTTTCTTGTAGGATTTGTACATCCACAAAGCCTTGTCCCTGCAAGCCTGAGCAAAAGCAGAAGGTAAGCCAGTAATAGCCTCTACTTCCTTGCGGAACTTCTCAGCCTCCTTTACAGTAGTGACATCGTTTGCAACTATTCTATCAAGAAAAAGCTGAACTCCATAAGTAAGTCGAGCGGTTAAGCGATTAAGCTTGCTAAGCTTCTCGTTAGTAATTGCATCCGAAACAGGAATCTTAATCGTCTTTTGGAGGGTTTGTTTCATCGGCTTCATTTTATCCTCAATATTTATCTAATTTTTGAGTGGAGTGAAAGTTGGCGGGCTTTCATCCCCACGCTTACGCATGGGGTCTTCCCGCCCGCATTAGATAAAGGACCGGGCAAAGTTCATGCGAATTATACAGGACTTCGCAGTAGGTATGCCACCAGAATCACTACTGCGAGGCCGGCTATGAAAAGGGCCACCCTCGGGCTCAGCCAATCCTCCCTGTACCAGATCAGCCACTGATTGGGTCCGAGAGATAGGTGAGAGGATATTTCTGCTTTACTGTGCTGCCTGAGGTGCTCTTTTGCTTCGGCTGTGCAGTTTTAATGGTCCTTCGTTATTTCAGGAAAAAGGTCTTCTTTCAGCCACATCTTTTAAACACTCCACCTTGGCCACAAACTTTTGAGTAATCTTTAATATCCTCCCGTGGCACTGCCGGGAGATGAAGCGTATTACCGCCTACATCAGCGGTGTCGTTCAGGGCGTGGGCTTTCGCTACTTCACACGCAAGGTTGCGAAGGAGATGGGTGTCAAAGGTTACGTTATGAACCTCTCCGACGGCAGAGTATATATAGTCGCCGAGGGAAGTGAAGAACAACTTGAAAAGTTCATTTCAACCGTCAGGCAAGGCCCACTTCACGCAATCGTAAAGGGTATTGAGATATCAGAGGGCGAAGCTACAGGAGAGTTTGAAGACTTTAAAATACGTTACTGATGTGAGCTATATGGACGTGATATTATGCTCGCGAAAAGGATAATTCCCTGTCTTGATGTCACACTTGACGAAAGTGGTGCAACTGTAGTTAAAGGAGTCCAGTTCGTGAATCTTCGAAGGGCTGGCGATCCCGTGGAGCTGGCCAAGAGATACGACGAGGAAGGAGCAGATGAACTGGTTTTTCTCGACATAACGGCCTCTGCCCACGGAAGAGATACAATGGTCAACGTTGTGGAGAGAACTGCCGAGCAGGTATTTATCCCCCTGACCGTTGGCGGTGGTGTCAAGAGCGTAGAAGACATAAACCGCCTGCTTTCTGCTGGAGCGGACAAGGTGGCGATAAACACCGCGGCGGTCAAAAACCCGGAATTTGTAAGGGAAGCATCGCAGATTTTTGGCAGCCAGTGCATAGTGATAGCCATAGACTGCAGGCGAAACTTCGATTTGAGTAAGGGAGAATACATAATTGAGCTCGAAGATGGCAGTAAAGCGTGGTACGAGGTTGTGATATACGGTGGGAGGAAACCCGTGGGAATTGATGCAGTTTCGTGGGCGAAGAAGGTTGAAGAACTTGGAGCTGGCGAGATTCTGCTGACTTCAATGAACAGGGATGGCACAAAAGATGGCTTTGACATCCCAATAACGAGGAAGATAAGCGAAGAGCTTTCGATCCCGATCATAGCATCTGGCGGAGCAGGAACAATAGAGCACTTCTACGAGGGATTTGTGGAAGGGAAGGCTGATGCGTGTCTTGCGGCGAGCATATTCCACTACAGGGAGATCGAGATTAGGGAAATAAAGGAGTACCTCAGGGAAAAGGGTGTACCCGTAAGGTTGTAGGTTCAGGTGGTAGTGTGACAATAAGGGAGTTCCAGCAGCTCATCAGAGAGCTTTACTTTGAGAGGGATGCGGCAAGAGGAGTGGAGAAGACCACCCTCTGGCTCATTGAGGAAGTGGGCGAGCTTGCAGAAGCTGTTAGGAAAGGAAGCAACGTGGGCGAAGAAATTGCAGACATAATCGCTTGGGTTTTAAGTGTAGCAAACCTTTACGGAATCGACGTGGAAGAAGAAATTTCGAAGAAATATCCTGGCTACTGCATTAGATGTGGTAAAAAGCCCTGCAGGTGTAAAGAATGACATTTCTGATTGTTGATGGCGAGGACATTAGGAAGGGTGAAGTCACCGACCGCTACTTCATATGGACTGAACGGATTCTGAAGGAGAAGGGTGTCAATCCGCTCGTCGTTGCTGAGGTTACAACCTCTACATGGGGAATCTTCACTGGCCTGAACGACGTACTGAAACTGATGGAAGGTTTGCCGGTTGACGTTTACGCAATGCCAGAAGGGACGCTGTTCTTCCCTCACGAGCCCGTTCTAACCATAGTGGGCAGGTATCTGGACTTTGCAAGGTTCGAAACCGCTCTTCTCGGCTTCATCTGCCATGCAAGCGGAGTGGCGACAGCAGCGTTCAAGGCAAAGCTCGCTGCAGGAGACAGAAAGGTTCTATCTTTCGGAACGAGAAGACAGCACCCCGCACTTGCTGCGATGATAGAGAGAGCAGCATACATTGGTTGTGTTGACGGTGTGAGTAACTACGCGGCGGAGAAGTACCTTGGCATAAAGAGTGTGGGAACGATGCCTCACGCACTGATAATCTCCTTTGGCAACCAGATTGAAGCGTGGAAGGCCTTTAACGAGGTTGTTGATAAAAAAGTTCCAAGGACTATGCTCGTCGATACATACTGCGACGAGAAAAGCGAGGCAATAATGGCAATTGAAAACGTCGAGAGGGTCGATGGTATCAGACTCGACACCCCGAGCTCGAGGAGAGGAGATCTGAGGAAGATAATCGAAGAGATAAGATGGGAACTGGATATAAGGGGCAGAAAGGATGTTAAAATTGTCCTGAGCGGTGGCATCGATGTTGAAACTATCCTGAAACTTAGAGATGTTGTTGACGTGTTTGGTGTAGGAACGTACATCGCGGCTGCAAAGCCGGCAGACTTTGCTCTGGACATAGTGGAAAGAGAAGGAAATTTTGTTGCCAAGCGTGGCAAGAGGGGCGGAATGAAACAGGTCTACAGAGACTGGGAAAAAATGGAGGACGAAATCAGGCTTTTCAGAGATAAAGCGCCTGAGGGTAAAGAGCCGCTGCTTGTGAAGTTCATGGAAAGTGGAAGAATCCTGAAGGAGATATCGATGGAAGATGCAAGGAGACTTGCATTGAGGCAGATGGAGATTATAAGAGAGTTAGGAAGAGTAGATGAATTTTTGATGTGACCTTGCGCAGTCAAATCAAATTCCCTAACCATAAATACTATTAACAGAAATTCCATTATTTCATTACACTGGGTGCAGTGCAATGCGCCCGTTACATCCGCAATGTGGTGTCTGTGGCACCACTTTAAGGCTCATAGGACGTGTCCTCCGTGCGGGGGTTGCCGAGCCAGGCCAAAGGCGGTGGACTCAAGATCCACTCCCGAAGGGGTCCGAGGGTTCAAATCCCTCCCCCCGCATGTTTTTCTCTAAATCTTACTCACATGCTATGTCGCAGGTTTGACGCTGGACTCGCACAGGTGTGGGGCATAACCTTAAGCACAAAAACACACAAAAAGATGCAGACAGAAAAGTACTGGATAAATCCAGAAAGTATTTAACACTCTCATTGAAGGGTTGGTAGATGCGGATAGTGATTGCAGGAGCTGGCGAAGTTGGCTACAACTTAGCAAGAGAATTATCCCATAACTACGAGGTCATTGTCATAGAAAATGATGAAAGAAAAGCAGACGAGGTAGATAAGCTCAACGTTGAAGTTATCAGAGGTAATGCAGCGAGTCCGAGCGTTCTCAGCAAGGCAGACGTTGGCAATGCAGACATATTCATAGGAGTTACAGGAAACGATGAGGCGAACCTCATAGCCGGCATTGCCGCCAGAAAGCTTGGAGTTAAGAAGACGATCGTTAGGGTTGGAAACCCGGAGTACGTGGATAAACCCATTGTTAAAGACCACTTTATGGGTTACGATGTTGTAATCTGCCCGCAACTCGCCCTTGCAAGTGCCATAGCAAACCTCGTTACAATTCCCGGAGCCGTTGACTTCGTCTCTTTCAGCGGCGGTAAGGTGGATATGGTTGAAATAATCATCCCTAAGGGTTCTCCTGTAGCGGGAAAAAAGGTTGCCGAGCTTCCTCTTCCTGAAAATGTTATACTTACAGCAGTTTACAGAAACGGGGAGCTGATAGTTCCGAGGGGCGATACCGAGCTTAGAGAAGGAGACAAAGTCGCTGTAGTCGGAACGTGGGAGAGCATAGGGAAAATGACCAGAGTTTTCGGCGACCCTGTTGTTAAGAACGTCGTTATTTTCGGTGGAGGAATAGTTGGAAGCTACGTTGCTCGAATTCTGGACAAGAGCAACCTTAACATCAAAATCATAGATTCTAACCCTGAAGTTTGTGAAAGTCTCTGCAGAGTTCTGAAGAGGACGAGAGTCATAATAGGCGACGCCACAGACCTCGATTTGCTGATGGAAGAGGAGGTCGGAAAGTCTGATGTGGCAATAGCTACGACAGAGAGTGACGGTAAAAACCTCCTCGTCTCCCTCCTTGCAAAGAGTCTCGGGGCGAAAAAGGCCATAGCGAGAGTGGAAAAGGTTGGCTACGCAAAGCTCTTTGAGAAGGTTGGCGTTGACGCGGCTCTTTCGCCAAGGAAAATCACCTACGCAGAAGTTATAAAAAATCTGAGGCTGATGGATGTTCACACGCTGGCAGAGCTTGGTGGTGAAGCTGCCGTTCTCGAAGTGAGTGTTAAGAGTGAAAAGCTGTCAGGCAGGCGGATAAGAGATATAAAGCTGCCAAAGAGAGCTATCATAGGCGCAATACTGAGGGGTGACGAATGCCTGATTCCGAAGGGTGAGACTGAGCTAAGACTTGGCGACAAGCTCCTCGTCTTCACGACGTGGGAAGATATAGAGGAAGTAGAAGACAGGCTCAGTTAGGGCTGATACAATGAATGTCCGCCTCGTTCTGAACTTCCTGGGCAGAATTCTCATCTACTTTTCCCTAATAATGCTGCTCCCCCTTGCAATAGCCTACTACTATGGTGAACCTGTTAAACCATTCATCGCCGCCCAGGCAGCGGCCATCGCTACTGGAGTTGTTTTCATGCTTCTAAAGCCTGAAAGCGAGCTGCTGAGGTACAAGGAGGGTATGGCAATTGTCGGCCTCGGCTGGCTGTCCGTTTCGATTGTTGGCTCGATACCTCTCTTGTTCCACACCCACCCGGTTAACGCCTTCTTCGAAACCATGTCCGGATTCACCACCACGGGAGCCACGATATTCGATAGAGTTGAGGATTTGCCAAAATCTATCCTCTTCTGGCGAAGTCTCACGCAGTGGCTCGGTGGAATGGGAATAATCGTCCTCTTCGTCGCTGTATTTCCAGCAATGGCGAGGAAGGGTGAAAAGCTCTTTCAGGCGGAGTATCCGGGAGTTAACCTCGGCAAACTAAAACCGAGGGTTGAAGACACGGCAATCATTCTTTACAGCATATACCTGTTCTATACAGTCCTCGAGGCCATGATCCTCTATTTCCTTGGTCTTTCTCCCTTTGATGCCATAACGCATGCATTCACGACGCTCTCCACGGGCGGGTTCTCAACCCACACTGAGAGCATAGCCTATTTTTCCAGTCCGGCAATTGAAGCTGTTATATCTCTCTTCATGTTCCTTGGCGGAACGAACTTCGCCCTTCACTATTTCCTTCTAACCGGAAAGCGTCTACCCTTCAGAGATCCCGAATTCAGAATATACGCCGCAATTATTGCGATTTCTGCAGCCATGCTTGCAGTTGTAAACCTCCAGAAATTCGACCTCCTCGAGTCAATCAGGTATTCAGTTTTCCAGACTGTCTCGATAGTAACCACGACCGGTTACACAACCTCCGACTTTGACACGTGGAGCGATGCTGCGAAGATGGTTATTCTCATTCTGATGTTCGTGGGCGGCTGCTCCGGTTCTACGGCCGGTGGAATGAAGGTCATAAGGCTGTATCTTCTTCTCGAGTACGCAATCCTTCAGGTGCTGAAGGCTGCGGAGCCGAGGATAGTCAGAATAGTCAGGTATGGCGAGCAAGTGATAAACAAAGAGGCGCTCGACGCAATTGCGGCATTCTTCATACTCTACATCCTCGTTTTCGTCTTTTCTTCCCTTACACTCGCTCTATCCGGCCTCGACATAATTACATCCATTTCTTCAGTTGCGGCATGTCTCGGTAACATCGGTCCTGCGATGGGTTTGGCTGGAGCGGCGGAAAGCTACGCTGCTCTGCCCTACCACGTCAAGCTGGTGCTTGCTGTAGACATGTGGGTTGGAAGGCTTGAAATGTTCACGGTAATATCTCTCTTCATACCCCAGTTCTGGATGCGTAAGTGGTAGTGCAATGGTAATTGTGATGAGCAAGGTTTATATCTTTTCAACAATTAAATTATAATATGGCGAGGTACTACGAACTCAGGGAACTCGAATCCAAGGCTCCAAAGCTTTTTGGCATTCCAACGGGAACGAAACTTGACGAGATGTTCTTCAAAATAGAGGAAGAAGATGGAAAGTTTGTCAAGAAGCCCCTCGGCGGACTTCCTTACCTCTCGATAATGAATCTCACAGGAGTTCCCGATAGCGGTAAGAGTGTGCTTGCGGAGCAGTTTGCCGTAACGCAGGCTAATGCGGGTTACCGTGTACTCTTCGTCACTGTTGAGAGTCCGGCAAACTTCCTCTACACGGCTTTAAAGCATAAGAGCGAGGCGATGGGGGCTGACTTCAGCAAGGTTGAGGAGAACATAGTTGTAATCGATGCCTCGGAGAGCGATGAGCTCAGAGAGAATCCAAAAGCTTTGCTCGACACTATGGCCTACGCAATACGGGAGAAGAAGGTAACCAACGTAATAATAGACAGTATCACCGGCCTCTACGAGCACAAGGAGATGATGGCCAGACAGATAGTCAGGCAGTTCTTCAACTTCCTAAAGAAGTGGAGACAGACTGGCATATTCGTCTCGCAAAAGAGGAGTGCGCAGGCAAGTGAGAGTGCCGAAGCAGCCGGAGGGCTTGCGGTAGCGCACATAGTAGATGGAACGATTGTTCTCGACAAGAAACTCGTAGAAACGAGGTGGGATGTAAGTCTCTACGGTCTTCCTATCGGCAGCGTGTTGAGGACAATCAGAATCGACGGCTGCAGACTCTGCGGGCACGATTCAAGAACATGGGTCTTTGAGATAACAGAATTCGGAACAATAGACATCATAGCTCCGCTCAGCGAGTTCATAAAGAGGAGGGGCAGGATTGGGGAAGAAAAGCAGGAAAAGATTGAAGAGGTAGAATAATTGGCGGAGGTGATAGTATGGAGGTTATTGCAAAACCAAAGGGTGGAAACATCGATAAGATGGCGGAAAAAGTGTTTATGGAGAGTATAAACCTCCTCGGAGGACTAAAAAAGCTGGTAGAATACAGAAACCTCACGTGGCTCCCATCGCTTGCTGAAGCTGCATACGTCATTGTCCTGAAAAACGAGGCTTTCAAGACGTATGGCGAGATAGCAAAAGAGCTTGGTATAACCGAGCAGACCGCGAGAAACGTTGCAACGGCCGATGAGGAAAAGGTAAAGGAGTACATAGAAGGCAGGCTTGAAGAGAAGCCAAACGAGCACATTGCGGGCGGTATAGCAAAGCTCGCCTACAGAAAGCTGAAAGAGGAAGGCAGGCTCGAAGAGGAAGAGGTGGTAATCAGGCACGACGAGATTGAAGTTCTTGGAATCGACTGGGCCGTGCACGTTCTTGTAAGGATAAAAGGTCTCGACTTCCCGGTGGGCAAAGAGCAGCTTGCAGAGAGGCTTGAGGGCATGGTTATTAAGGGTAAAAACGTTGAAGAAATACTTGATAAGCTTGAATACCCCGTTAAATCGCCTGCAGAGCTTCTGCACAAGATAAAGCTGAGTCTTGAGGAATAATCATCTATTTTTATTATTTTATCTAAATATCCTGAATTCCGTAAAAATTACAACCTCCCCTTCTTTCTAACGTCAACTGCAAACCCCTTTTCAGCTTCGACCATCTCTCTGCCGGACATCCTCGCCATTCCAACACCGTAAAACTCGCTGTTGTAGAAAACGACGACATCGTTGGGCCTTATGTTTTCGTCCGCATCAACGACTCCAGCAGCAAAGATTGTGCCTTTTGGTTCGAAATCGGCTATCTCAACCCAGTAAAGCCTTTCCTCGAGCAACCTCCTCGCGAAGGGTAAATCGATGTCGAGCATGCCGTAGCGCATGTCTGTTCTCGCTACCCTTTCCCTCCCGGCATAGAGTTCGAGGTTGGGGTACTTGCCCCTCGGTCTTCCATCCATGCCGATGCCGAACTGATAGCGAGACATGTGGGCGAAAATCTCCCGGTATAAATCAAAGCTATCCTTTGGCGAGTCGTCGAGAGCTTTCTTCAGCTTTTCGATTGAGCTGGGAGACAGAATGTCGCCTTCACACGTGAAAATGACGTCAGCTCCGGCTATGCTCGCAGCCCTTTCGGCAACCTTTGCGTAACCTCTCTCAACGTGTGCGATTACGGTATCAAATTCGCCCCTGATTAGGAGTGCCGCAAGCTTTTCAGCAACGTATTCTACTTCATCCCCGCTCCACTGGCCCGTAACGGGCACGTCATAGTTCATTACAGGATAGCAGAGCTCCAGTTCCCTCGGAGATACGAGGGGCGATGAAACAATAATCTCGCAAACTCCCTTAAACGAAACTCTCCTCCTCAGCTCTCGATGACTTTTCGAGAGCATGTAGGGCTTTCTTGCGGAACACGGCAAAATTACGACGGTTTTACTCTTCGGCTCGTATATTTCAACGCTCCTTTTGAAAAACAGTGCAAGCTCGGGTCGTGTAAATGACTCGGACGTTGTTGGTTTCATCATGCTCCGCTTAAAGCGGGGAACGAAGCTGCCAAAGTCGTGCATGTCAGCAAATCGCAGCATTGCTGTAAGTTCTGGGTTCGTTTTGACTCTCGCTTCAACGAAATTTCTCAGCTCTTCCTGCCTTATAAGCTCCCTTACGAGCATTATCTGCTGTTCAAGCACTGCAGTATTGTGTCTCGCGAGCAGCTTTCCCCTTTCCTCATTTCCAAGCTTTTTCATTTCGGCGCCGTACTCGGAGCAGACAGGGCAGTTGCACGGCAGCTCCTTCAACATATCAACGCTGAATTCTGCATCGGTGAGCATGTAAACGCCCTCGTAGCCCTTTACGATGGGCAGGATGTTGTCAACAATGTCAACGCCCAAGTACACAAGCAGCGGCAAATTCATGGGTGTTGCAATCGCAGGAGCGTAGATGGGCTTTAAGCTGCTCATCCTCAGCTCCAGCAGGCTTTCAACTATTTCTCTCGGCCTGCAACAAACAGTTGCGATTGTGAAGTTTTCATCCCTGCTCCTCAGCATTTCAAACCTTACTTCATCAATACTCTTCAGAGCGTAGGGGGCATAGCCAAAATCTATGGAATCAACAAAAGAAAACCTCTCCTTCTGCAGAAAATCTATCATCATCGGAGTCTGATAACGCATTCCATCGACTTCGAGCACAGCAAGCCTCGCGAGGCCGTCTCTTCTCTCGAGGGAAAGCGAAGCCTGCATCCTGCTCACTCCATTGGCTCCAGCGTAGCGTTTTGCGGAAGGTCTTTTATGTACGGCCTCCAGACGTCCTCAACCATTATCCTGAACTTCTTATCGCTGTGGTGGCTGAGAAAGTCCACGAGGTGGCGAACAGCTACCTCCAACGCTTCTCCCTCGATATACTCGGCAGGAGGAAGCTCAGCGTGCCCGGCAGGGTACGATTCAATAAGCTCGGCTGGCACAATGCCAAAAGCGGGGCGCAGGTAGAAATCTGCCTGCTCCAATAGATTTGTGGATATGATGAACTCTCTACCTTCGAGCTCCACCTGTTTAACCCTCTCTGCATGCCTCACTACTGCAGGCCGGTATACACTCTCGATGCCCGTGTAAAAGAATGTCTGTTTCATGCCTGCATCGAGCATCTCCATGAGCTTTGCATACCTTTCCTCTTTCAGCAGCCTCCATGCAGCTATGAGGTAGGGGTGCGACCTTATCCTCTTCTCAACAAGCTCAAACAGCGTGTTCTCCTTAATTGCCTGCTTTATTGTCCTTATTTCTTCGAAACAGACGTAGAGGTTGTGTTCCGCTATGAGCCTTGCCCTCTCAGACTTTTTCATTCCCCTGAGTTCTTCGGGAGTGTACTTGGAGCACACAGGACAGCTGCACGGGAAGTAGTGCAATTCGTTCAGCTTCTTCGTCCCGTAAGGGGTTAAATAGCGGTCATCCTTGGCGTACAGCGCATATGCTGCAGAATCAAACAGATCGCAGCCGAGGGCAACGGCCAATGCGAAGAGCATTGGATGGCCCGCTCCAAACAGATGTACTGGGGCCCAGGCTGGCAGAACTGACTTAGCTTCAAGCACTATGCGTGCAACATCTGCAAAGCGATAGGTGTCAAGGAGAGGGACGACAGCCCCGATGGGGAACACAGCCCTTATGCCCGTTTCCTCTGCAATCCTGACGGCAATGCTGGCTGATTTTCTCCTCAACTCCGGATGAGTTGAACCCTGAATTGGGATGGCAAGCAGTGCCTTTTCACCTTTAAACAGCTCGGCCGCTTCGCTCTCCCTTTCAACGGTCGTAGACAGATCCTCCTCTGCAAGCGAAAGAACGGAGTCTGGAGGCGTCGGGATGTCGAGCGGGACAGCAATATCGCTGCCTATGGCCTTCTGAAACTCGACGATTTCTCTGTTGTTAACTTCAACACCGCCATAGACCATAAGCTGGTAGCTACCGCTGTCGGTCATCACCGCAAGATCAGTGTCAAGCAGGCCATGAACACCCTTCTCAAGAGCCACATCTCTGAGGGACGGGGTGCGATAAATTATGTAGGAGTTTGTAATTACCATGTCTGCCCCGAACTTCTTCATCTCGCTGGCAGATATGAACTCGATGTTAGGGTTTATGACAGGCATCAGCGTTGGTGTTTCTATTACGCCGTGAGGAGTCTCGAGCTTCGCTATCCTTCCCATTGCATCCCTGTGGGTAATCTCAAAGTACTCCATCAGTGAACGTTTGACGTATTGTATAAAAATTGTTGGCTGGTTTTGGACAACGAGTTCTGCCATATCGCCGTGGTCGTGGGGTGTTGTAGTGGGGGCTAAAAACTCGAATGGCCCGACCGGGGCACTATCCTTATTTGTACATGTTAAGGGACACGGTGAGAACTGTAGCTAAGAAATAGCACTCGTATTAAGAGTTTTGGTTGTATAACTATTAATTATTTAAGAATTAATTTCAGAAAGAATTATATAGGTTACTGTTACAATAGTATTATATCCGAGGTAAGATGCTGCCTCGTGGAAGGGTTGCATTTTGTCTATGCTACACTTGTACCGCCGTTGCAGTAGTTATCCCTCCTCTGTGCAGTGGGGTAATAGATTGAGGCACTATTTGGGGGAGGTGATACGAACGTTCGATAAGGTGCTGTATGCAACGGATTTTTCCAGACATTCGGAAAATATAGTAGACGTACTCGTGGAGTATGGGGGCGTAATCGAAGAGGTTGTGGCTGTGAGGGTCGTGAACATTAACAGAGTAAAAGGTTCTGTTTTTAGCAATGTGAATGGGTGGGTGTCCCAAGAGAGAGCGGTTTCGGAAGAAAACCTCTCTAAGCTCGTGGACAATCTAAGGCAGCATGGAGTACGTGCCAGATACTATACACCCATCCCCGTTGGCGATCCGGCTACAGAAATCGTGAAGGTTGCTGAAGACGAAAAAGTTTCGCTCATAATCACGGGTTCGAGGGGGCGAAGCACACTGAAGACAATTCTGCTGGGAAGCGTTGCTGAGGGTGTGCTCAGGAGGGCAGGCGTTCCAGTGATAGTCTTCAAAGGTGAATCTGCTGACATCTTCGACAGAATACTTTATGTCCATTACCCCCTGGATATCTCCAGCGAAACGCTCGACTACGTAAAGTGCGCTGCGAGGGCAGGTGGCAGGGAAGTTGTAATTTTGTATACCATAGAGCCGCAGTTCCCCATAGAGTCGATAAACAAAAAGCTGAAAGAGATGCAGGAGAAAGCTGAGGAAGCAGTTAATTCGGTAAAGCAAGAGCTCGAGAAGGTCGGTATAGATACCAGAGTCCTGATATAAATCGGCACCCCATATAGGGAGATACTGAAGACTGCAAAGGAAGAGAAAGCCTCTATTATAATGCTCAGCTCCCGGTTTAAGCGTGGGCTACTCAGCAGCACGACTGATGCTGTTGTAAGGCATTCAGAAATTCCCGTTTTCGTGTGTAAACCAAGATGGTGAAGATGTTTGATAAAATCTTTTGGATTTTTTGAATGCATAATATATCTAAGTCCAAGGCTGACCATTGCAAGGCAATTATCGTACTCTATAAGGGAATTCAGGAAGTTTTAAGAGAGATTTCTCTAAGTTATAGGAGCTATAGACACTCAATCACTCTTGAACAAATGGTTGGAAAATCCTCAAAATTGTTTCCGAGAAGAGAGCTACCACACACGCCCCAAAGAAAATAGACACAATAAATTCAAAATCATTTAGCCCCAACTCTCTCTTTGGAATAATCAAAGGCTGGTCTGCAACAACAATCAAAAGGCTTTTGAGGGTGATATACACCACTATGATAAACAATAGGGATAGTAGTATGCCCTGTATCCTCGGTTTTAGACTGCTTTCGATGTAGTTCTTTTTTATCTTTTGCACTTCACCACCAGATTTGATATGAAATCCCCAGCCTCCATTTACAAGATACTCGGTAACGTTGGACAGTATTCTCATAACTGCTAATATTACAAATGTAGTCCCAAATAGAGCCCACTTAATTTCCTCAAAATAGGCGTCTCCAACCAACTTGTTGGATATAAAGTAAAGTGACAGGTTCATCGGATATGCCAAAATCAAATACACGTATCCTACCCTCGCAACTCTCTCTACGAAATTCTCATCTCTGTGGTACCTTGTTAGCTTATATGTGGCCTCTAAGAGGATCCTCATCCACAATACCAGGAGCAAAAACGCAAAAAGGGAGGTGGTAATTAAACGAAGAAATACCATTGCACTACTCGTACCCCTGTGCAGTCTTAAACTTTACAACTTGAGCAATCACCTCTACCAGTTCGAGCAGTCCGATTAGTACAAAAACTCCAATTCCCATGATGTATCCAATCTCAACACTTGCCCAGATTCCAATCGGTGATAGAACTGCCTGTAACGCATGAACTACGGTGCTTACACCAACCATCAACTTTACTAAATTTTTAAACTATTTAGTTCTTTTCTCTAATAATGAAATTATAATGTCAGCGACGGGGGTTTAAGTGTTAGGTACTACGCATCTTATTGAATGAAGTTCAAAGTCGTAATTCAAGAGGCTGAGGAAGGGGTACATAGTTAGCTGCTCCCAGCATTACCGGGTTGCCATTCTCAAGGTGAAACATATTGAAGAAGTTTTGGAGAACATCAAGGAAGCTATAATCGGGTGCCTCGAATCCCTCGCAGAAGATAGAATGAAGAAGCTCAAGCCTGAAGGCAAGATCGTCGAAGTCGTCGTCTGATTTTCATGGCCAAGCTCCTCGTAATCTCTGTAGAGAAGGCTATTAAGGCCTTCGTAAAGGCTGGCTGGTATGTAGACAGGCGCACTCTAACTTCTCCTGCTCCAACAACTCTATGACTTTGCTAATGGCTTCTGCTACTTTCTCTTGTTCAAGCGGATCTGCTAACAACACATCACATTTCAGGATCTCGTTGAGGAGTCTTCATTCAAGTTCCCCAGGTGTATATCGTACCTTTCGCATAACAGTCTTAGGCTCTTCATTTCCCTCTGGACTCTTTCAATGCTTATCCCGTTTTGCAGTAGCTTCTCGTAGTCAATGCTCCGCCACTTTTCCATATCTACCTTCTGTACCACGCTCTTATTTTTCTCAGAAGAGTTATTTAAGGGGTTGAAGTTTGTTACCGTGCCTTCAACCCCTTCTTAGGGCCCGGACCGGGATTCGAACCCGGCTCCTGGGATCCACAGTCCCAGAGGATAACCTCTACCCCATCCGGGCCATCGACTAACTGCACCTATCTCTAATTTGTTTTAAAATTTTTTGCTGTAGTTAACTTGGCAATCGCAGCATCCCTTGTCTTGGCTTTTCTCTGCTGCTGTAGTTTATTATGCAAACTTGGGATGTGATGTAACGCCACACTCTCTGCTGGAGTTTTTGGCATCACTACTCGTTGAAATCCGACTAATGTAGGTTGAAACGAACACGCTAAAATATAGTCAAACACAGACGTGTAAGACTTCAGACGTGAACTACATACATGCAACAAAAATCAAACTACAAGCCCTTCAAAGTCTCGAGCCTGTACAGAATTTCGCACGAGTGCTCCAAGTAGCTCGCAAGTCTAAAGGCCATTTTCAGGTTCTCTGAAGCGACATAGATTCCGTGTCCTCTGACGATCGCTACCTTTCTTTTAGCCACTTCTTCTGCTATCTTCGCTGCAAGATCCTCGCTGCCAAACCTCCCCTCAACGACTCTCGCCTCACCAATGAAAACTCTGCCTTCGAGGTCAACCGGCATAATTTTGTCAGTCTTAAAGGAAAGAACAACATTGAAGATGCCGTGGCAGTGGAGAACGGCCTTGTAATCGGTTTTTCTGTAAATCGCCTCGTGAACAACCAAATCGCTCGAAGCTTCGGCACTTCTCTCTCCAAGCTTCAGCGTTACAAAGGAGTCCTCATCGAGTTCGTCGAGCATTACGCCTGTTTTTGTTATGGTGATCGTGTCACCATTCCTGAAACTGAGATTTCCACTCGCCCCATCTATCAGCCTGTAGGCTGCGAGTTTTCTCCCAACTTCTATCGCCTCGTGAAGCATAGCATTATATTAACCAACAGTTTATAACTGCATTGCGTAAACGAGATTCTTCCTCTCGAGGACTTTTTCAACAACATTCTCAAAACTTCCACCAGAAGCGAGAATCGAGAGCAGAGGCTCGCCCTTTTCTACCTTAACTCCTCTGGGCGGAATATCTGCAAAGAAGGGGCACGTCGCGGGGATCTTTAGCCTCATTTCTCTGTCCGCGTACATGATTGTCCTCGCTGCAAACCTCCTCGGCTTCGGCACTTCAACTGCCCTACCTTCGACGCTCGCAACGTGCATGGAGAATAGATTCACATCAAGGCTCCACTCGATACTGTCGAGACTTCCCTGGAATCTCGGATTCACCTCGAGAACGTACGGTTTATCTGCAATTATAAAATCGACACCAACGGAGCCAGAAAGGTCGAATAGTTCTACAGTCTCCACAGCGATTCTACAAATTTCGTTTCTAAGTTCAGCTTCGCACGGATAGGGAGTTATGTTTCCAGAATACTTGAAATCCGATGCGTTCATTTCGTTCCATCCCGAGAGGAGGTGATTGACTGCAACAACGGTTGTTCTTCTTCCACATAACAGAGATACTGAGCACGAAGTTCCCTGAATGTACTGCTGGCAGACGCAATCATTCGAGGTTACGGGAGTGTCCGAGAGGAAAACATCAACACCTCCCCCACCCCTCCTCGGCTTTACTAGGAACGGGCCCTCCCCACATGATTCTGCAAATTCAGGATGCGGAATTCCAGCCCTTTCGAGAATTCTGTAGAACTTTCGTTTATCGAGCGTCCTCTCGTCTACCCTACCAATGGTGTTCTCAACTTTGAGATCTTCAAAACCTGTGGATAAAACTACTGGAGCGTTGTAGCGTTCAGATACCTCTTTTACTGCTTCTTCTGCTTCCTGTTTATCTTCGACTCTGACGATTCTGTCTGCGTAGAGGTAGAGGTCTGCATCGCAGTACTTTGTCACAGCAAAAACAGTCCACCCTGCTTTCCTTGCAGATTCTGCAACGTTTCTGACGTTTATTCCGGCAACCACCACTCTGTTCATCGTTGGCACCTCTTCTCTGTAAGCGGGCAGACTGCATCTCTATTCTTAATCCCCACTCAATGTTTCAAAAATCACTGGAAATCTATTTGATCCAGCTCTGAATACTTTCAGAGGTATGACATGATCGAAGTACGTCAGATTGAACGCATAGCCCTCTACCATTTTGGTTTCAATCAAATCTTCAAAAACAATAGACTCCAGTATCATTTCTCTGATCTGGCGAGCTTTATTAGCCTCCTTATCACGTCCTCTGCCTCACTTCTGTAAACAGCCTTCATTCCCTCATCTATGTCGTCGTCTTCACCAAGCCAGAACTTCAAACCCCTAAAAACGACCGCGGGTATACCGGAGTCGCCCTCGCCCATTATGAGGTTAGCGAAGGCAGCAATCTCGTCAGCAATGCATTCTTCGGTCCTCTGAAGGTCGTTGCCATAGAGGTCTTTTTTCCCTTTCCAGTCTCTCAGAGGGACAACTCCGGAAACACCGATAGCAAAGCCTGTAACACCCTTTCTGAAGCATCTTCCGTTTGTGTCTGTTATGATGATTCCCACATCCTTTCCGGTCTTCACGAGTTCTTCCCTTATTCGTTCCGCACTTCTGTCCGGGTTTTCGGGTGGGAGGAGTATAAAGCCAGGCTCGACATTGCTCCTGTCAATTCCCGCGTTAACACAAACATTGCCAAACTTCGCTTTTACGAGCAGAAATGGGTAGTCAATCAGGACTTCCTCACTCTCCTCAAGTACAGCCTGAACAAGCCTTGGATCTTCGCAAAGCCTTTCAGCAATTTTTATCGCTTTCTCACATGGAGTGTACTCTTCGAGCCTTCTGAGCCTTCCTTCTGCCTTTGAAACAATCGTGGAACATATGGCAACGACGTCTCCGCTTTCGACGTAGGGAGCTATCAGCGCTGCCAGCGACGCTATGCCTGAATTTGCCCGAATGATGGGAAGTTTGATCCCTGTAACCCTTACTTCATGCATATCTCTGCCTCAGGAAGGTGAATATTATATCCATGAGTTCGTCCCTCGTTAAGGCTCTCTGTCCCGCGCCCTGGGCGAGATTTGGTTTTCCTCCTCCGCTTCCCTTTATGTGCCTACCTATTTCTTTTATGAGTTCCCTTGCATCTATGCCATCCACTCCGCTGAAGGTTACGAGCCTGACTCCCTCACGCTGAGACATTAAAGAGCCCACACAGCCGAGGTTTGCAAGCTCGCTACCAATCTTGACGAGCTCGTTCATCGGAGCATCAATTACCTCGGCTACTACTTTTATCGAATCGAACTCTTCAGCTTTCTCTGCAAGACTTTCGGCCTTCAGCCTGGCAATCTCGGCAAGCAACCTCTCTATCTCCTTCTTTTGCTCTTTCCACTCGTCGAAGAACCTCTGAACTGTCTTTGGAAGTATAGTGGGTTCGACGCGCAGAATCCTGCTTGCCTCCTTGAGCAGGGCTTCATTCTTCGCAATCTGCTCCAAAGCAGCCTCTCCGGCAGCGAACTCGAATCTTATGACTCCATCCTGAATCGATTCCACTTTAAGGATTTTTATAACGCCTATCTCGCCTGTAGAGCTGCAGTGGGTTCCTCCGCAAGCCTGAACGTCATCCCCAACCCTCACGACCCTGATCTCTCTGCCGGGCGGCACACCACCCTGATAGAGTCTGAAGCCGTAGCGTCTCTCTGCCTCAATTCTGTCCATCCACTCCCACGTTACCGGCTTGTTCGCCATAACTTCCCTGTTTGCTATTCTCTCTATCTCGTAAATCTCCTCTTCACTCGGCCTCTTGTAGTGGGTGACGTCGAGCCTTGCCTTTTCCCATTCCTTCCTCGCACCGCTCTGCCACGCGTGCTTGCCGAGAACCTGCTGGATTGCGTAAAGCAGGAGATGCGTGGCGGAGTGGTGCCTCGTGTGTCTGAGCCTGCGTCCCCGGTCTATTATACCTTTAACCTTAGTGCCAGCGCTCAGGCTGCCCTTTATCTTGTGAACGACAACGCCGTTCTCCTCGAAGACATCAACCACGGGGATTTTTGTGGAGTTTACAATGAAGTATCCAGTATCGTTGTCCTGGCCTCCGCTTTCGGGATAAAAGGCCGTTCTGTCGAGAATTACGTATTCTCCTTCAACGCCTATTACTTCCGCCTCAAATTCCAAAACGGAGGAGTCGTAGTAGAGCTTTTCAGTTGGTGGGTACGTGCCCTTCAACTTCTTCTCTTCTTCCTTCTTCTCCGCCTTGACGTGCCTCGACGCAAGCTCTGCGTAGAAGTCCTCGGGCATCTCGACTTCGACACCTTTCTCCTCAGCAATTTTGGCAACGAGTTCTGCCGGAATCCCGTGGGAGTCGTAGAACTCAATGAGGTCGTCCTTTTCTATGCGCTTCTTCTTTGCTACGACCCTCTCGACCATTCTCAGGCCCTTCTCTATTGTAGCTCTGTATCGCTTCTCCTCCAGCTCGAGAATCTCCTGAATCGTCTCCATTGGTATCTCGAAGGTGAACGGCTTGAGGAGCCTTCTGTGAAGCTCGACGAGGTCAAACAGCGTGGCGGAGAGGTTCAGCTCTTCAGCAAGCCTGAGACTTCTCCTTATCATGAGCCTCGCCAGATAACCTCCGCCGGCGTTCGACGGAATGAGTCCGTCGCCGAGCATGAAGAGAATCGTCCTCGTGTGGTCAGCCAAGGCATAAACCTTTTCGAGGGGGGACACGATGCTTACGAGCTCGTCCACAGATATGCCAAGCCTGTTGGCTGCGTTGAGTCTGAACTCCTCCAGAGCCTTACCTCTCAGGGAACTCATAACTCCAGCGAGCTTCGAACTTTCAGCAATTATTCTCCTGACTTCCTCATCTTTGCGGGAGAAGCTGATGTTGCTGTTCTCCTCGATGAAATCGAGGACTTCAGGGAATATCGCATCGTAAACCGTTGGCGTACCCTGGCTCGCCCATACAAAGCGCTCCAAGCCGTAGCCAGTATCGACGATGTAGTTGTCCATCTTTCTGTACCTTTCGCCTTTGATCTCAATGTCACCATCTGGCGAGACTTCAAGGTTCATGAAGACGAGAGTTGCGAGCTCAAGGCCTCCAACTATCGCTTCAAGGCAAGGCCCGGCGTTGCCTCCGCCTGCCCAGGGCTCCTCCTTGTAGATTACGTTCTCCTTGGGAACTCCAAGCTCCTCGAGCAGCTCGGTGCAGAGCTTAACAGTCTCGTTCTTCCAGTAAATCTCCTTTTCGGGGTAGTTGAACGCATGGTGGGCCATCATTTCGAAGAGTGTGAGGTGTCTGCCAGTCCTGCCCACGCTGTCGAGGTCATCCATTCTTATGCAGGGCTGGGAAATCGTGAGGGGGTTTGCTGGCGGAGGAGCAACTCCAGAAGTTACGAACGGCTGGAAGTCTGCAATCGACGCAATTGTGAGATAGATATCATCTCTCCACCTCGCAACGACGGGATATCGGTCGATTCTTGCATGACCTCTCTTTTCGAAGAAGCTCAGATAGTACTCCCGCATCTCGTCGAGGTTAAATGGCTTTTTAAAAACGGGGTTTTCAATGAAGGTGTAGCTCCCGCATGGCGGGTCATTGCATATCTCGTGATCGCCAGCAGTCCAGAAGTATTTTCCACACTTTGGACAGCGCTTTCTCACGAATCCGTTTTCCTGGAGGAATGTTATGTCGAGATACTCCTTTTCGAGGCTCATCGTTTCTCAGGCTGTGAGGATTCATATAATTTTTTTGATGTGGCCGATGTGGCTATTTCGTGGATGCTGGAGGACGACCTCGGCGATAGCCTGTACAATCTGATTCCGGAGGTTTCGGAAAACTGTAATCAAAAGAGATGAATGATAAAATCGATTCAGAGGTACGTTTCTTCAAATATATCGTCGCTAAAGCCCTCACGCACACATTACGCCCAGTACGTCCGGTAAATTCCTAAATCGGAAAAGATTAAAAGACCTGAATTCAACCAGTGGGGCATGGAAATTAAAAGAATCGATGCAGGAATTACTGACGTTGATGGTGTTTACTGCTGTGGAATCAAGGAGGGTAAATATGGCCTTGGCATTGTGAAGTGTAAGGGAAAAGTTGCAGGGGTTTTCACTCTCAATAAGCTGAAAGCCGCTCCAGTCATTGTGACAATGGAGCATATAAAGGGCGGAGAAATAGAGGGTATCATCGTAAACAGCGGAAATGCCAATGCCTTCACCGGCGAGCAGGGAATAAAAAATGCAAAAAGGATGGCCGAAATGCTCGCCGAGAGGCTGGGAGTAGATGCGAGCAAGATAGCCGTAGCCTCCACGGGCGTCATCGGAGTTCAGCTTGATATGGGCTGGATAGAGACGACCTTCGAATCCATTTTCCCGAGCCTTAACTCGAGTAGAGATGCAGCTCACAGCTTCGCAAAGGCAATAGTGACGACGGATGCCTTTACAAAGGAGTACGCAGTTAAAGCAGGTGATGTGATTATTGCAGGAGTTGCGAAGGGGGCAGGGATGATAGCCCCAAACATGGCCACCATGCTCGCGTTCATTTTTACTGATGCGGACTTCGAGAGTCATGAATTGCAGGAAATGCTGAAAAATGCAGTTGATGTATCCTTCAATGTAACGGTGGTTGACGGAGACACGTCAACGAACGACATGGTTCTGCTTGTTGCAACTGGCAAGAAGAAGGTGGACAGAGATGTTTTCCAGCAGGGACTCAACGAGGTTTGCATCAACCTCGCGAAGATGATTGCAATGGATGGCGAGGGTGCGTCAAAGCTGATTGAGGTTTATGTCAGGGGAGCTAAAAGCAAAGAAGATGCGTTCAAAGCTGCGAGAAGTGTCGTCTCATCTACACTCGTTAAGACTGCCGTTTTTGGCAACGACCCCAACTGGGGCAGAATCATTGCCGCTCTCGGCTACTCCGGAGCGGACGTCGACGACTGCATAACGCTCGTTCTCGAGGGAGAAGCGGGCTCTGTCAAGCTTCTTGACAGAGGAGAAATCATGAACACGAGGCAGAAAGCCAAGGAAATAATGAGAAACAGCAAGGAAATCAAGTTTGTAATTGACCTTCACAAGGGTAGCGAGGAGGGTTACGCAATCGGCTGCGACCTGACACACGACTATGTAAACCTGAACGCAAAGTACACGACCTGAGCTCACTGTAGATCGAACACGTCTCCGGTTAGACTGTCCATTATTCTCTTTTTCCCGTCCTCTTCAAATATCCAGAAAACCTTGTAGGCCTTTTCCTCCCTCAAAATATCTGTTCTTGGAGTCCACCAGGATATAACCCTCATATTGCCCCACAGAAAGGCACTCTCCATCGCCTTCTTCCTTGCATCTTCTCTGCCAACAAGCTCGTCCATCACAACATCGTTCGGCACATCCCACTCGTGAAGCTCTATAAAATCGTCGCCTCTCTCAACCCCAAAGCGGTAGCAGTCAACGTAGGCGTAGTAGTCGAGCTCTTTGTCCCTGCCAGCTATCCTTTTGAAGTACAGCCTGATGTGGAAAATCCTGTAGGGGTAGAGGACGAAAGTTCTGGCATCATCCGGTTTAAAAATCGGATTCATCACCTTAACTCTGGTCATGTCCACCATTCCGGTTACCTACGATAACGAATTGATAAGACTTGCCCCGTGCCTATCTAATTAGATTATAATTTTTTCATACTTAATATGTACTACCAAACATTTATTTTACTTATTCGTCAATCTTGATAAAAATAGTTCAGATAGAAACCCCTTTATATGGAGTCTTGCAACGAATTCAGAGCCTTGGGGAGGTGTGTGAATGGGTCTCAGCAGCGCAGCATGGATGACCTTGCTTATTCCGACGATTTTGGGCATCGCTGTGATGATTGTGTACGGCTTCTGGGATAAAATAACGGGCAAGGAGTATCTCGTTACGGACGAAATTCTTGGCTACGACGAAGGTCTGGAGGAGTGAATATGAGCGTTCTGATTGGATTTGTGGTATATCTAGCAGTCCTCATGTACATTGGCTGGTGGGCAAGCAGGTACACGAAAACAGAAGACCAGTATTTCGTAGGTGGCAGAAGGGTTCGGGTCATTGCTGCTGCTTTGAGTGACAAGGCAAGTGACTTCAGCGGCTGGTTAATGCTCGGTTATCCCGGCCAGGCCTTTAAGTCAGGACTTGGCGCATTCTGGGCAGCGATAGGATGTCTATTCGGAACCCTCGCCGACTACGTTCTGATTGGGCCAAGGCTCAGGATCTACACAGGAAAGTTCAGAGCCATAACTGTCCCAGATTACTTGGAAGCGAGACTCAAGGATGACACGAAGCTCATCAGAATTCTTGGAGCGATAATCATCCTGATCTTCATGACGGCATACGTCTCCGCCCAGTTTGCTGCCGGAGGCAAGGCTCTGGCACAGGCGTTTGGCATAGACGTCAATACAGCGATTCTGGTAACGGCCATCATCGTAACGGCCTACGTTCTGACTGGTGGATTCTTTGCTGTTGTTTGGACTGATGTGATTCAGGCTCTGTTCATGCTTGCCACATTGATAATAGTTCCGATTCTTGCGCTGGCAAGTGTTGGTGGTCTGGACAGAGCTACGGAGATCATGGCGAGCGTGGATCCGAATCACCTGCATCCCTTCGGTGGCGCTGCTGGTTTCGCTGCCGTGGTCTTTGCGATAGGCTACGCGTCGTGGATCGTCGGCTACCTCGGCCAGCCACACATAGTGACGAGGTATATGAGCGTCGAAGATCCGAGAAAGCTCAGAAGGCCTGGAATATTCATCAGCGGCATATGGACGATCATCGTTCTGTGGGGCGCATTCTTCGCAGGTTTCCTTGGCTTTGCGCTGGTAGAAGGTGGAATCGTCCAGGTTGAAGACCCAGAACGAATCATTCCGGCAATTGCGCTCGAACTCATGCCATCGTGGCTGGCAGGCTTCGTTATAGCAGGTATTCTGGCGGCGATAATGTCTACCGCTGATTCACAGCTCCTCGTAGCATCTTCTGCTATCTCGAGGGATCTGTACCATAAAGTTCTCGGAAAAGAGCTCGGAAAGAAGCAGATGGTCAACATTGGCAGGCTTGTGGTTATAGCTCTCGCAATAGTGGCTCTCTACTATGCGATGAGCGGAAACAAGATAGTTTACGCAATGGTCGCCACCGCCTGGGGAGGTCTGGCAGTTGGCTTCGGGCCGATTCTGACGCTCAGCCTGTGGTGGAAGAGGGTTACGAAGGAAGCTGGAATTGCAGGAATGGCCTACGGCCTGATTTCGGAGGTCATCTTAGAGTCATCGATATACGGGTGGTCTTTCCACCCCGACGCTCCAGGAATCTTTGGTTCAATAGGAGCAGCACTGAACGGAGTTCCCGTGTTCTTCGTGAACTTCTTCGTAACCCTGCTCGTCATTGTCGTTGTCAGCTTGGTTACGAAGCCTCCAGAGGACATCGTTAAACTGCACGGAGAGATATTCAGGAAGGTTCCGGTTAGTGCGATGGAAGCGAGGAGCAGGAGCCAGGTGGAGAACGTTGCAGAGTTCGCCAGAGCAAAGGGGCTTGCTTAAACTTTTTTTGTTTCTTTTTGTGGGTTGGGAAGATAAAGACACTTTTAGGGTCATTTCTGCCGGTTTCAAATTCTAAGGATATCCATTCTTCGGCTCCTTGTGAAGTGGCTCTTAACGGATGACGAAATTTGAATTTACTAAAGAAGCTGACGAGATCATTAAAAAAGAGAGCGATAAACTCGTTAAATTATGAGCTACGAAGTTTACATATTCAAAAAACCAGAAAGAAGGTTGATAAATTCCTGACGGAGATAGAATTAAGGATAAATTAGGAGGTCTTAAAAACTTTCGAGAGTTCGTACATGTCTATCAACTAAATAAGTCTATTCCCTCTTTTACACACGGTTCTTTAAAACCTCCATCGAGAGAAATCAGATATTTAATCCTGTAAAGTTTTATCACAATATTAAATTATCCCTATCTCATTACAAACTTCATCCATAAGCCCAGTTTCATGACTGTACTTGAGATTTGCAATAATTATTCTGTGATCCCTATCATACCAGAAGATCTCTCCAAATTTATCCTGCAAGGCATAAAACTTCCAGTAAGGGAGCGGGACCAAGTATCGGTGAACCTCAATTCCTCTTCCGCTTTTAATTAATCTAACGGCCTTATCTGCAAATCTTACTGGGACAACTTCCAAACCCTGAAACATTCTGTAAAACTGGTGTTCACTTTCAGTCTTTTTAAGTGGTTGCAGATCTTCAAAAAGTTCGAGAGCAGTGAGTCTGTGCTCTTCTATTTCTTTGACAAGTTGGCTCTTTATTTTGGAGTAGGCCTCACTTACAAGGTTGGGGATAAGCGATTCCTTGAGTTCCTGCCCATCTAAGTTCTTTAAGATTTTGATACTCTCTCTTACAACATCATATGGTTTGTAAACGTTCTCATCTTTCTCAGAACCGTCAGTTAAAACGTAGACATCAGCTATTCTCTTTTCTTTCCATCCCTGTCGGTTTACTCTTCCAAATCGCTGAATAAGAGCATCAAGAGGTGCGGGTTCTGTCAGAATTGTCTGAAAGCTTATGTCTAGTGATACTTCAACAACCTGTGTTGCAACAACGAAATCATAACCGTCCAAATCTCTCCTCAATTTTCTCTCAAGCTCCTCCCTATTTCCGTAGGTAAACCGGCTGTGAAGAAGCATAACGCGATAACCAAGGCTTTTAAGTCGTTTATAAACCTCAATCGCCCTATCGACAGTATTGCATGCAATTAATGCAGGTGTAAGATTTCTCTCTTTAAATTTCTCTGCAAAGCTTTGAAGGTTCTCCTCAATATTTCCCTTAACAATTTTAACGCGATGTCTTGTGAAGCGATCAGCATCCTCGCTTGGAATTTTTAGCTTCTCTGGATTCAGCAATTCAATAAAAAGCTCCTCAATGAAGTCCGGCAGAGTTGCAGACATGATCAAAGCTTTCGTTTTGTGTTCTTTAAGTATCTCCAGCATTGCAAGAATTATTCCCAGAATATTCGGTTCATAGGCATGTATCTCATCAAAGATTAGCAAAGCATTTTTCAGCTCACTTAGCGTCATTTCGAAGAACCCAACACCGAAAAATGCCTTCATTATCTGGAATGGCGTTGTTACTTTTAAGGGTGTGAATATTTTTTGATAGAGACTTGAGAGGCGCTTATATTCAAAATTTGAAGCGTAGAGATAGTAGGATGATGAACTATGTAAAACACCAACTAACTCCGGACTTTTAAAATATTCCAGCATTCTGTCATACATTGCATTAATGCTTGCCTTATACGGTAAAACATAGAAAATTCTGTTGGAAACTCCTCTTTTGGTTGAATGACTATTAGCGTCTGCCCACAAAAGAGCACTCTCAGTCTTCCCATATCCAGTGGGTGCCCTGAGAAGGAGATTTCCTTTAATTTGATTTGCCTGTTTCTGCAAAGGTCTCCACTCTTCTCTTGGAATTCTGAACGCAATAACCTCGGCTATAAATGGAAGAAGTCTTACTGAGTTCTCACCTGCAGATGACAGATGATCACATGCATTCAGCAACCCTTTGAGAAAAATTAGCTCTTCTTTGTATTTTTCCCAATTTCGATCATACCAATTTAGCAGTCCATCGAAATTATATTCCTTAATTCCCTTTTTCCAGTCATCAGAGAGCTTAAACTTTCCGATAGTCTTGCCAAAAACATAGATCTCCCAGTATGGGATTTTTGGCATGAAAACTTCTTCAACATAGTCAGAATTTTCAAGGAGTTCATCAACTCTCTCAAGATAGCTCATCCATACGAATTCTTCGGCTTTAGTTGGTACCGGAAGGTCATTCAAGTATCTGTGGTGGGTCAAAATTGCAAGAGCAATCAAATTTCTTTCTTCCTCGACACAATCCAAAAACTGTGTAAATGCTGTTGAAAGGATCTCATGTCTGTATCCCCAGATTTCTCCTTTTGCTCCAGCTCTCTGAAAACCAACTGAACACTTGCCAAGATCATGCAAAAGAATGGAGTAAAAAAGAAGCTCCCAGAAATTTTTGCGTATTTCAGAAATCCACGGAAATGCAGTTTTTATACTCTTCATCACATTAAGAGCATCATTGACATGGCATTCGAGAAAATCGTTGGGGTTAAACTTTGCCATGCAGACCTTCATAGAGCCATACTCCGATGTCTATTTCGGGGTCGTAAGGAAGCTTACCATTGTATGTTTGTCGCTTTCTTTGAGCTAAATTTCTGGGAAAAGGCAGAATAGTAAATGGTTTTACTATTTTTGCTCTTCTTGGTGTCGTTGAGTAATCAAATTCCACTGGAAGTGCATGAACCAAACCCGGCAAACCTGAAGCTATTGGAACAATAGTTCCTCCAACAGGAACATTCGCCCTTTCTTTAAGCTCGATCTTCTCTATCTTTTCTACTGTGGCTATGTCGCTTGAACGTCCAAGCAACAATTGAAATTTCGGCTTTCTGAAGTATTTTTCCCATTCGTCAGGCAGGTAAAGATGAAGGGTGTTGTCGAACAACACCTCTCGCCTTATTACATCAGTTTCAGTTTTCCCCAAGGCATAGATTCTTTCAAGATCTACTCCTTTACCCTCACTCTTGAAGACATATCCAACGAATGGAATTTCGCTGAAAGACGCTATTTCGCCTCTTGCCGCTGACAATATGCCCTGAATTGTCGAGAGCGGAGGGACTGGTAAGGTGGGCTGATAGCCTGACTGGAATGTGGGATATCTAAAGCTTGCAGTCCAGCTTTTTATTTTTACTCGTATCATAGATCAACCATAGTAAGCTTCGATTTCTTCAGCAAACTTTTCTATTGCATCACCAACAGTTGTAACCACGACTTCGATTCCCTTTTCATTAAGAGAGTTTTTGACTTTCTTTAACTCGTCTTCCCACTCCCTCATGAATCCCTTGTCTTTGCCAATGAAAAGTTTCTTCGGATTGAGGAGATCTTTGAACTCAAGAATCCTTGAAATTAAAGCTTCAGAGTCAAATTTTATTTCCCCTCTATCCTCATAAATTATCTCACTTATGAATGGGTTTATACCTCCCTCAAACATTGCTAAGATCGTGAACTTGGGTGTCACATCAGTGAGGTACTGGGTTTGTTTTGCACCACCGAAAATATAGCGAAGTGCCTTAATCGTATCACTTGCCCTTTTCTTTCTAACTTCTTTTGGCATTATCAATTCTTTTTCGTTAATTTCAGTTCCAATTTCTTCTGCTTTTGACATAATTGCTTCGTATTCACTCTTTACTTCACTCAGATTCTTCGGGATTTCATCTACTCTTAACAGGTTTTTGAAACCGGCTTTGTCGATTATAGTATATCTTCCAACAGCGTCGAGATCCAAGGAAAAAGCCCCCTTTAAAACTGTAGAATAAAATTCCTGCGAGTAGGGAACAGGATCTCCCTCATGCCTTGAAGCGTATCCCTCATCTTGTGTAACTGAACTTCTATCCGGAAGTAAAGAGACCAATGGGGTGTTCTTCAGCGGAGATATCCTTGTAACGGTAATGTTCACGTTTCCTTTCTTGAATGCTCTCATGTATCCGAAAACGTCGTCGTCAGGATATTCTATTGGATTTGCAGCAGTAAAAACCTGCTTCTCCTCTCTAAACATCGGTGAGAGATTCCAATTGAAGCGTTCTGAGAGAGTCTTCCTCCACCAGTAGCGCCATGCCTGCGGTGAAACGTAGGGGTAGGACAGACCACCTTTTCTCAGTTTCTTAACTCTAGTCACCGTCCTTTCTGGAAGACTCTCATCTATACCAAGCATGTTCAAAGCCGAATGCGGTGCATCAACCAAAATCATACCAACAGCAAACCTCATTCTTCTCCACCTCCGTAGATTGCATACTCACTTTCTTCAACCCTCATTTCTTCGATTTTTTTAGATTCGACCGATTTCATCAACCTGTCGTGGAGCTTCTCATAAATGCGGAACAGCAACAGATTCTTGACAGTCCTCCAGGAAATGTTTATATCCTCTCCATAAGCTGTGAGAATTCTTGCAAACTCGTCGAATGTCATCAAAGGTCTCTCTATACCGAGATTCTGCCGAAGCTTCTCCACACGGATAAAGAATGCCTCAAACTGGTAAAGCTTTTCAGCACGCTCCAAGCTCCTTACTTCATCATCAAGCTTGTGCTCTGGAAGCTTCCCGATGGTTTCGACTATTCTGTCCCCAATATCTTTTATGAAATCCAAAACTTTCTCATCCAAACCCAACACCTCCGAGCAGTAAAAAGCCAAAAGACTCCAAACAGTATTTGTTTGTCTTGAAGTTCTGTTAATAAAATAAGGAAGAATGCTCTCATTGTTTAAGAGACGAGAGTAAACTTCATTTCGATTTGAACGTTCGAATTTTTCAAATTCTTCATCGCTTGGTTGTCTTCCCCATCCCATTGAAACAATATGCTTCCATCCTTTTTCATCTACAAGATTGGCGTAGGCCACAAATCTTAACACAGGAGTTGGAACATAGATCACATCTAATATTTGGCTTTGATTGTTGCATATAAAATAGTATAAGGAAACTGAAGAGTTTTCCCAGACTTCATCGCGTTCAATTTTTCTAGTTATTTCGCCTACAAGGTGAAAAAGAAAGTTTTCTGGTCTTCTGAATCCCCTTGCCTGAGATGCAAGTTTACTTTTCTTTATATCCTCAAGAGCTTCTTTAGAAAGCTCAAACATGAGTTCATAGGGATATGCATGTATTACTAACACTCTTGGAGGCTTTGAGAGTCTGTAAGATGCCAATGGCATGAACTGTGTCAAGAAAATGCAATGAGCGCAGATGTCTGCCCCACGAGTATTTGCAGAGTGGAAAAAGTTTGGAACACCTCCAGTCCCAAGTAACGGAAATACTGAGAGGTAAACTTCCTTTTTTGTGTATGCAGGCCTTCTTCCACACAAAACACATTTGGGAGAATCTCTATTGTTGACTTTAAACTCCTCTAAAATACTCCACAAATTTTCAGCTATGGCTTCTGGTGACCTCTTTTTAGTCATGCTTGGATTTGCCATTAATATTCCGCTATTGGGAAAAATCATTCCATGAAGATAACTCGAACTCCACTCTTTTGTTGCATAGAGTTTCGATGCAAAGTCTATTGCCTTTTCTATGTCTTTTTCATTAAGTTCTTCTGGCTTATTTTTTCCAGCAATTAGTAGAATCGCAGCTAAACCTGCATCCACAAAAGGATGACCCGTCCAGTAAAATTCTATACCATCTACTTGCTTCTCTTCTTCGGTATGGTCCTCTACCAAGTTACTACTACTCATACCACCTTCACCATCCCGAAACCCATGCTGTTGCGTTCCCCAAACCCCGCCTTATACCCGACTTCCAGCAATTCCTTACTCCCCTCAGCCTCAAAAACCATCAGAGAAGCGCGGTGAAACGTATTCTTGAGCTGAACCCTTACTGGCTTCGAACTTACTACCCTAACCCGAAGTTCATCATCCTTCGGCTCTCTGCCATAAAACGCCACGTATTTCTTAACCAGATTCTTCCTCAAATTCTCGTAAAACTTCGGGTTGTTGGGATACAGATCAACGGTTTTCTTCCGCCCGTTTTCTTCCACGGTGGTAACGTTAATCGGAGACAGCGTTACGAACTTCTCTCTTTTACCCACTTCTTTCTCCTTCATCACATTTATTTCCGACACGACAAACTCCGTGCCTCCAATCTTAACTTCGGGCTTCTCCAGCAGTCCTTCGATGAGAGCGACACCAACATACTTCCGCATGGTCGAAAAGAAGAAATGGACGTTTGGGTTCAGCAGCCTCATCCTCCCGTTTTCAATCCTAAACTTTCGCCCCTCCACCATCAATCTGCTGAACGTGAAGAACTTGAACTGCGATGGAGTATGCAATTCCAGAGAAAGTTCTGGATCGGCCCTCTCAATAGCTCTGTAGATCATAGAGGCGAGATGGTATGAATGGTTAAAATCGATGTATGCAGGATCCGAGCAGGCTGTTAAACCAATCCGCAGCCGCACACGTTTTTTGCTGTCTTAATTTTACTTAAAATTTTTGAGTGGTGCGAAAGTGAACTAATTTTAAAAAAGCTATGTATTTTGTTTTATAAGTTTAAAATGTAAACTGAATCATATTATCTCACTGCTGCAACTCTTGTCGATGCCGAGAACGTCCTTCTTTAGACTCCTGTTGCTTGGCAGGCGGTATATCACTACCATGTCTTCACTGCCATCGATTATGTCACTAAGTCCGAGCTTCACTTCCTCCAAATCCGCCTCGCTTAGCTCACCCTCAAACACAGAGTTCTGGATCCACGTGAGATATCGTCGCAGGAACTTCTTAACCTGGTTGACCCTCTCCACGTTCACGTCGTAGACTATGATAACGTACACGCTACCACCTGCGTGTTTCACAACTCATTGTCCACCCGCTACCACCACATAACGAAGGGAGAGTACTTTTCAACGCCAAGCAAATGTTTTGCGAGCTTGTAGCACTCGAGCCTTATGAGTCGCTGATAAGAAACGTTTCTGTTGAGCTTTCTGTGCTTTATTGTCGTGTTCAATTTATCATTGTAAGCTTTCAGGAACTTCTCCTTTCCGCTCTCGCTAAGCAGAACTCCATTGAGCTCCTCCCTGAAATCGTCATTCTTAATCACACCTTTGTTTACAAGCCCGAAAATCGTCCTGTCAACGATCAGTGGCTTGAATATCTCCGCTATATCGAGAGCGAGACTGAATCGTCTTTCTGAGGGCTCATGAAGATATGAAATCGTTGGATTAAGCTGGGTATGGTATATTTCGGAGAGGACAGTTGAGTAAAGCAGCGCGTTACCGAAGCTTATCATTGCATTCACCTCGTTGTGCGGCGGTCTCCTGCTTCTCCTTTCGAACTCGAAGTTTCGCAGTATCGAGTCGAAGGCTGAGTAGTATGCGTTCCTGGCGTTTGCTTCCACGCCCATTACCTCGTTCACGGTTTCTGCAGTCAGAAGGCTCTGCAGAGCATCATCAACTTCCTTCTTCGCGTCTTCTTCTTTGTAATAGGCCAGAACTCTGGACATGTTGAGAATTGCTCCCTCAACAAAGGCCTTTGCCAGAAATAGTCTTTTCTCTTTATCGATGTAATGCTCAACCTGCCTGACGAGCACATCTCCCGAAACGAGAGTCTCTCGTGGATAAAAGCTACCAACGTAGAATCCGGAGCGGTTGAAGAAGTGAACGCACACACCTTCTTTTGCCAGTGTTGAAAGGGCTGGAGATGTGACGGTGAGAGAGCCAAGGGCGTAAATGGCGTATATCGAATTGATGGGTATTGGTCTCTTTCCTTCCTCGTTCTCGAAGTATATCGTGTTTTCGTGCCTCCTCAGCTTCCCGTCCGAGACTATGTAGTAGTTCCTCTTCTTCAAAACCATCACCTGCGACACTTATGAAAAACAGAACTCAAAGTACGCGCACCTCCTACAGATTTTCTTTTTCTCCGGTTTTGGGATGCCTCCGGCAACGATTTCATCTATTTCCTTCACGATATTCTTCAACTTCTCCTCATCCTCTCCACTGAGCTCCAGCTTGATGGTTTCTCTATGTTTTGGATACGTCAGAACAGCTCTGGCTTTAATCCCGAGGGTCTTGAGGAAGTATAGGTAGTAGAGAGTCTGGTAAACGTGAGACTCCTCCATCTTTTTGGACTTCTTCACTTCTCTTATTTCAATCACGTCTCCCCGCTTCACCACATCTATGGCAATTGGGCCGATTTGAACATCTTTTTCGTCTCTTGAAAAGACCTCTCTGTGGATGAGCTTTCCAAGCTTAACAGCATCACTTTCTTGCTCCATCGTTACATTGTGGCTGAAAAGCCAAAGTTTCGTCTTGCAAATGAAATAATAGTTAACCTGCGTACCACGCACGTACATCTCGGAAACTTCCGAAATCACAAGTTTGATTTGTTTCTCTCACCGTATAACCTTTTCTCCATCCATCGTCCATCTTTTAATCTGCTGTTAATATTGATTAAACTTTTGATTTTTATTTGGTTCTTTTAGGCTACTGAGGATGGAATGGACGTTGTTTTGAATCATCCCCTTTGTATTTTGATTTTTATCGATTTACATTTGAATAATCTGGATTCTATGAGAAAGAGGTCGAATCCGTGGATCGTCCACCTTTTTAAAGAGTTTGCACAACTGAAGGTGGGCGATTCGGGATTGCCATAGCAGCCTTCAGAAACCTTTAAATTACCATTCAGGAGAAAATTACCGAGTGTTGAAATCAGACTAATGTAGGATTGAAAGGAGATTTCCCCTTTCAATCCTCATCCTCATCTATCTCCCGTTGAAATCAGACTAATGTAGGATTGAAAGCTGCGACGTATCAAGAGTCTTTCCGTTAGCCGTTTCATGTTGAAATCAGACTAATGTAGGATTGAAAGGCACAGAAAATTGAGTGCTGGAGAGGATGCAAAAAAATGTTGAAATCAGACTAATGTAGGATTGAAAGATCGGGGAGGGAGATTAGGATGGATATAGAGTGTCTAGTTGAAATCAGACTAATGTAGGATTGAAAGGAGTTCTTTGGCAGAGATAAGTTCAGTAAGGTTATCTCAAGTTGAAATCAGACTAATGTAGGATTGAAAGGCGCTATTCTTTTACTTCTCGCAATGCGGTAATCAATGGTTGAAATCAGACTAATGTAGGATTGAAAGAAGCGCTTGGCTGCTTACTGCGTGGCTCAGTACTGCGCGTTGAAATCAGACTAATGTAGGATTGAAAGGAGGTGGTTAGAGACATCTTGAATAAAATGATGGGCAAGTTGAAATCAGACTAATGTAGGATTGAAAGCTTATTGACTTCTTCAATTCTCCCTTTTAGATATAGATGTTGAAATCAGACTAATGTAGGATTGAAAGGCATAACAGAGTGCGCCCTCCGTGCCTCCCGTTCCGTGTTGAAATCAGACTAATGTAGGATTGAAAGATGGGGGAACTGGCTCGAACTCGCTGATTTCTTCGAAGAGTTGAAATCAGACTAATGTAGGATTGAAAGCAAATTAGCAAGGGCTACAACGATACCATCATACGGAGTTGAAATCAGACTAATGTAGGATTGAAAGATCAACATCGGTCCGGGACAATATCAGTTCAAGGCGAGGTTGAAATCAGACTAATGTAGGATTGAAAGCTATGAGTACTGTAAAAGGAATTTAAATTTAAAATAGGGTTGAAATCAGACTAATGTAGGATTGAAAGTTCTAATGCCGTGAAGTATGCTCTTTTTGCTTCGGGAGGTTGAAATCAGACTAATGTAGGATTGAAAGGATTGTGGCGGTGATTTGGTGGACTTAGGCAACAATGAGTTGAAATCAGACTAATGTAGGATTGAAAGTACTTCAGACAATACAATATCCCAATCGAACAACACAGTTGAAATCAGACTAATGTAGGATTGAAAGACGGTGAACGTTGATCATCCTTTGATTGTCTTGCTGGTTGTTGAAATCAGACTAATGTAGGATTGAAAGTGTCCATCAAAAGGCCTAACGGAGGATGAGGTTCAAGAGTTGAAATCAGACTAATGTAGGATTGAAAGTTCCCACTTGATGATACCCTGACCTTCATTCTTTTCGAGTTGAAATCAGACTAATGTAGGATTGAAAGTTGTGGTATAATTAATAGTTCTCATCTGCCATTTTTTATGTTGAAATCAGACTAATGTAGGATTGAAAGGCTCGCAAGGAAATGCTGAACGGAAATAGGCACACCGTTGAAATCAGACTAATGTAGGATTGAAAGACTCTTTCACCTCCTAACAGCTTTTTTCTATATACTGTCACTGGTTGAAATCAGACTAATGTAGGATTGAAAGTCTATACCACCTCAAAAAATGTTTAAGGAAGCAGAATCTGTTGAAATCAGACTAATGTAGGATTGAAAGTTTGGGGTAACTGGCTTGAGCTTGCAGACTTCTTAGAGGTTGAAATCAGACTAATGTAGGATTGAAAGGCGAGCATGAACGGGAACTGCACGAATCCGCGGGCTCCCGTTGAAATCAGACTAATGTAGGATTGAAAGATAGCTGCAAAAATCTTTTGCATCCCTGCAAGTCCCCTTGTTGAAATCAGACTAATGTAGGATTGAAAGGCAAATAATCTATAAACTGTCTCGCTAAGTCGAAAGCGTTGAAATCAGACTAATGTAGGATTGAAAGCTCGAGTTCCCTGCTCATCCTGCTATATCTCTCAAAAATGTTGAAATCAGACTAATGTAGGATTGAAAGAGGATTACAGCCGGAATCCTCAGCCAGCCGACGAAGTAGAGTTGAAATCAGACTAATGTAGGATTGAAAGAGATTGCCCCCCTCAGCATGGCGGGGGACATTCGCGAGTTGAAATCAGACTAATGTAGGATTGAAAGTATTGTCAACCTTTTAATTCGCTCTTTCAATGCCCTAAAGTTGAAATCAGACTAATGTAGGATTGAAAGTAGAGGAATGGGAAATTCTGGGGAAGGATGACGAAAAAGTTGAAATCAGACTAATGTAGGATTGAAAGCTAAGAAGGCTTATAGTTGAGCACAGACACTTGGATTTAGTTGAAATCAGACTAATGTAGGATTGAAAGTAGGGGGGAGGTAGATGAGGATTGAAAGAGGGAATCTCAGTTGAAATCAGACTAATGTAGGATTGAAAGGAGAAGAGCTGACGTTCACTGAAGAGGACGGAAACAACGTTGAAATCAGACTAATGTAGGATTGAAAGCTGGGGTAACTTTCCGAAGTTCAAATGCAGGCATGAACTGTTGAAATCAGACTAATGTAGGATTGAAAGGATTCTAAGTTAAAATAGATGGGTTGAATAAAAAAAGGTTGAAATCAGACTAATGTAGGATTGAAAGGGACATGGGGCAATAAGCAGCCATTCAGCCCAGAGCCATCTGTTGAAATCAGACTAATGTAGGATTGAAAGATAGAGTTCTATGTTGTAGTATGTTCCTGCAGAGAGATCGTTGAAATCAGACTAATGTAGGATTGAAAGCATGCTCTTGCTGAGCCATAGCCAAGCCCATGAAGCGGGTTGAAATCAGACTAATGTAGGATTGAAAGACGTAGATTTGACATTCTCAGCGGGCGCAACGAGGCAGGTTGAAATCAGACTAATGTAGGATTGAAAGTTACATATATCTACAAAAGCTGCACAATCTGCAGCATCGTTGAAATCAGACTAATGTAGGATTGAAAGAATAAGAGCGGGCGAGTATGGCGACATGAGCGAGGCAAGTTGAAATCAGACTAATGTAGGATTGAAAGCTTCGAATGGGATAAGGGCTTAGAGGATTTGGCCGAATGGGAGTTGAAATCAGACTAATGTAGGATTGAAAGCATGCTGAAAACTACATTGTCTTCAAGGGCGTTTCTTATGTTGAAATCAGACTAATGTAGGATTGAAAGAATCCTGTGACAGTGCAACGTATTACTTTACTATTCATGTTGAAATCAGACTAATGTAGGATTGAAAGGACTCTGTGTGTGAGGTGGTGGTAGAGATGGAGCAAAAGTTGAAATCAGACTAATGTAGGATTGAAAGTTTTGAGAAAATAAGACGTATAAACCTTTGTAACAATGGTTGAAATCAGACTAATGTAGGATTGAAAGAAATTCCTCGGACGGGATAAGTTCAGCAAAGTTATCGCGTTGAAATCAGACTAATGTAGGATTGAAAGGTTTGATGTGCGAATGTGGATACTCGAAGAGGTATGTTGTTGAAATCAGACTAATGTAGGATTGAAAGTTGAACCATATCTCGTTCTGAGGGAAACTCATCTGAACGTTGAAATCAGACTAATGTAGGATTGAAAGGTTCCAGCCTGTGATAATAAAAAGCACCACAGCACCGAGTTGAAATCAGACTAATGTAGGATTGAAAGACATAAATCATTATCCTGTCGAAGTTTCAGATTATTTGGTTGAAATCAGACTAATGTAGGATTGAAAGGATATACCATCAACTGAATTACCTGAATTGCCATTAACAGTTGAAATCAGACTAATGTAGGATTGAAAGGTTGCGTATGCGCCCAGATATGGTACGAACTGTTCAAAAGTTGAAATCAGACTAATGTAGGATTGAAAGCGCTGGGACGATAATCAGACTTGTAAACGCTGATGCTACGTTGAAATCAGACTAATGTAGGATTGAAAGCGCTGATACAGCTTCAGCGGAGTCATACGCTTAATCCTGTTGAAATCAGACTAATGTAGGATTGAAAGTTCTATTTCTCGTCCGATATCCCTACTGTAGTGTCTTAGTTGAAATCAGACTAATGTAGGATTGAAAGAATTTATTGGGCCGATGGCAACACGCCCAGCTGAGCTTGTTGAAATCAGACTAATGTAGGATTGAAAGTTTTGTCCCGCTGAGCACGTGCACGCTGCGAATGATTGGTTGAAATCAGACTAATGTAGGATTGAAAGTTCATTCTCTCTTTCAATCTCAGCAATCTTACTCATTAGTTGAAATCAGACTAATGTAGGATTGAAAGTACTTGCGGAGCTACTACGACAAATACGCCAAACTGCTCGTTGAAATCAGACTAATGTAGGATTGAAAGGTAGGGATTTCTTTAATCCAGGTTTCGTCAATTGCTGCGTTGAAATCAGACTAATGTAGGATTGAAAGACATCTGAATCTTCGAATACCTCAATGCTGTATATGCTCGCTGTGCGTTGAAATCAGACTAATGTAGGATTGAAAGAGTACCCTTTCAAGCACAATCACGGCGATATCGTCTGCAGTTGAAATCAGACTAATGTAGGATTGAAAGCTTTGTACCTCAGCATAGCTCCCACAACACCGAGCAGCCCGGGTTGAAATCAGACTAATGTAAGATTGAGAAACGTACTGTAGTGGAGTTTAGAAGGATCAAAAAATTCTCATCATTATTAACAAAAATATCGCTATTCTTAATAAGTATTTGTTATCAAAAAATCAGCCAATGCCCAAAAGGGTCTCAACAGGAATTCCCGGATTCGATGAACTTTGCGGGGGTGGGCTGCCGCAAGGAGGTACGTATCTTGTTGTAGGAGCTGCAGAATCTGGAAAAACTGTTTTTTCTATGCAGTATCTGGTAAATGGGGCGAGGATGTTTGGGGAAGCAGGAATATTCATCACCACGGAGGAGAGCCCGCGGCATATAAGGGATCGCTTTTCCTCATGGCAGATTGAAGACCTCGAAGACGAGAACATGCTGGCAGTAATAGATGCACGCCTGTCCCTGGATATGGGGGAAGTTGCGGCAATTAAAGACGAGATTGGTGCGGAGAGAGCGGTTCTCGATTCTGCAAACCCGGTATGTTTTCCACATCCTTGGGCTTTGTTGAACGTTTCAGGTATAATGAAAGCTCTGGACCTGACAAGCATATTTACCTGCCAGACGGAAGATATGACGGCTAAACTTGCCGCAGATGGTCTGATTGTGCTTCATTATCTGAAAGGAGGTTATTTTGAGAGCAGGGGTATTGAAATAGTAAAGATGAGAAGCTCACCCCACAGTGAGGGCGTGCATCCCTTTGAAATAACAGAAATGGGAATTGTTGTTCACCGTATCAGGGTCTTCTGGTTCTGAATTGTGAGGCATCACAAAAAGAGGATATCGACAGGTGGCTTCTCAAAGAACCCCTTCTTCTCTGCCATTGTTAGGAGAGCATCTATCCCCTTTACAACGCTATCTGGCATCTCGTACGTGTACTCGTTGACGTACATCATGGCGAAGCGCTTCGTTGTTTCCTTGTCCAGCCCCCTTGAGTACTTCATTGCATACTCGACAGCCTCGTCCGCATTATTTAAAGCGTAGTCGATGCTTTCCCTCATTGCCTTCAGGAAAGCCTTCTGCATATCCTCGGGAATGCTCCTCTTGATGGCATTAACGCCGAGAGGGAGGGGCAGGCGGGTTTTGTCGTACCACCACTCCCAGAGATCGAGCACTTTCGTCAGGCCATGTCTTTCGTAGGTTATCTGGCCTTCATGAATGAGCAGGCCAGCATCGACGTCTCCTCTCTTGACAGCTGGTATAATCTCGTCGAATCTCATCTCAACTGGTTCGAATTCGTCGACGGCAAGTTTGAGCAGGAGATATGCAGTGGTGTACTTCCCTGGAACTGCAATACGCCTTCCCTCAACCTCTACATCATTCTTAGCCACGACAATAGGGCCATAGCCGTCGCCAACACTTGCTCCTGCAGAAAGAATTCTGTACTTATCGTGGAGGTACGCGTAAGCGTGAACTGAAATAGCTGTTACGTCAAGTCCTCCGTCAAAGGCCATGCGGTTGAGAGTTTCTATGTCCTCTATGACGTGCACGACTTTGAAGGGCATCTCTATTTTTCCTGCAGTCATTGCGTAGAACATGAACGCGTCGTCAGCATCCGGCGTGTGTGCAACTGTGATCTCCATGTCAGGCACACTGCAGGCTGGGTTAAATAGTTTGTGAGATATCTATGAGTGAAATAGTGTTGCCGGACGATACTTCGTGAAATGTTCGAAGACTCGCATAAGATTTAAAGCCCTCCATCCTACCAGCCCCATGTTCGTGCTCTGTCTGGTAAACACCTACGACAAGCTCAAGCTGCATGAGATACACCTCAGGAGCATCGCGAGAGCAGCCCCGCTGTGCTATGCGTTTGGCCTCCACTTGGCCCTCCTTGATTTTCCCTTCTGGAAGGAAAGAGACGAAGTTGTAAAAGCAGTTAGAGACTACACGACGATAGGTGAGCACGGCAGATACCTCGAAGAGCTTGATAAGAGCGGGAAATTCCATTTAATTGAAAAAATACCCGCTCACTTTGGTGTGCTTGTTGCAACAACTTCAAAACCCGACGAGGGTAAGAGGATAAGCACTGATGATGTGCCCTCCTTAACCTCCGCAACATTTTTAATGGGTCTGGGAAGGAAGGGGTTGCCAAAAGAGCTTATGAAAAAAGCAAAATATCATTGGGATGTAACGGGGAAAGGCGTTAGCCTTGAAACGTGCGCGGCTATGGGGGTCATCGCGGCCCTTGTGGGGTGTAAACATGGAGGACATAAGGATTTGCCCGACTCACGGATTTTACAGGGGCGAAAGCTGTAAGTGCGGCTACAAAGGCGAACTTATCCTCGACAAAGAGAGGGTTGAAAAGCTCGGTAGGCTTGTTTCTGGAATTCTGAGACATTTTCCTGACAAATTCAGGCTTGAAATGGATGAAGACGGCTGGGTTGACTTTGATGCTCTTGCAAGGGTTGTAAGCAGGAAGTACCGCTGGGCAAACCAGTGGCTCATAAAAGCAATGATATACAGCGACGAGAAGAAGCGCTACGAGCTTAAAGATAACAGGATAAGAGCGAGGTACGGCCACAGCGTCAGGGTTAAACTCTCAGATTATCCGCCAGCAGAGGAGGATGTCCTCTACTACGGCACTGGCGAAGAGGAAGCTCACAGACTCCTCGAAATTGGTATAAAGCCCGTAAATCAGGCCTATGTACATCTATCAACGACGATAGAGAAGAGTGAAGAAGTGGCGAGGCTTCGCACCGATGATCCCATAATTCTCGAAATCGATGCAAAGGCGGCGATGGAGAATGGGATAAGAATTATCAAGGCAAATGACTACATAGCTCTTGCTGAGGAAATCCCTCCTAAGTACATAAAGAGGGTAATCCGGCTTTAAATCTTGAATTATTTAGATTTTATTCGAGGCAGAAATAGAGTGGAGGAATTCTATCGGTAATTCCGAGCTCAACGCTCGAACCTATGCATAGGGTGACGTTGAGCGGTTCTGTCAGTTCAACGCCCTCAAAACGCGCGCATCCATCCTCTACGTGCACGGGGAAGAGAAAATCAGCATGACTGAAGTCTATTTTCTCAACTGTGTAGTTATCAGCGGCAAAAAGAGCCTTTACGTCATCCTCTATACTGCTCGCACCGAAGAGGAAGACCTTGATTGCCGTGAGGGGGTCGAGGGTGTAGCTTACTTTTACCTCCACGCTGCCGTTGCAGTAATGTACTTCCGCGCTGTCGAAGTTTAAAGCTGCCGCTGGTTGAAGAACCAGTGCAAGGATAGCAATGAGCAGCGTAACGTGAAGACGAAGCATTGCACCGCACTTTTTCCCCAAAAAATATAAGACTTTCGAATTGAAAAATGTTGGATTAAAAATTATAGTTACTTGGGCCTCGTGTAACCCCATTTCTCGAGGGCTCTGGCAAGCTCTGCGTGCTTTTTCGCGTGCTCGTCGAGGGATATACCCTTTATTACTGCATCTATAGCCTGCCTCAGTGCTTTGGCTCCAGCGTGCGTCCCGTCTGGATGTCCATGGACTCCTCCGCCGGCCTGGATTATGACGTCCTTTCCGAAGAGCTGCACAATATCTGGAACGAGTCCGGGATGCAACCCGCCGGAGGAGACAGGAAATACGGGCTTCACGTACCATTCCCGCCTGCATATGTCTGCAAGCCTCTTGACCATGTCCTTGCTTCCCTCCATCTTGCCAACGCCTGTGCCCACGTGGAAGTTATCAACGCCGGCGAGCCTCGAAATCTTAACAAGGACATCGAGTGAAATTCCGTGCTTCGGGTTTCTCGTGAAGGCAGCGTGCATGGCTCTGTGGGCGTGAATTCCAAGGCCAAGATCTTCACACTCCTCTCTCAACATCTGAACTGCCGAAAATCCGGCAGTTAAGATATCGACCATGACATACTCGTTACCGTAATCTGCGACGAGTTTTGCCCTTCTGAGCATCTCCTTTCCAACTGCTGTCACGTTTGCGAGATAGACCTTCTTTTCTCCTGTTTCCTTTTCTGCCTTCTCTCTCGCTTTCATGACCTTCTCGAGTCTCTTCTCGAACCTCACGAAGGGCTGACTTGTCAGGTTCTCGTCGTCTTTTATGAAGTCAATTCCTCCTGACCATCCCTGATAGGCAATGTCTGCGTATTCGTCGGCATCGAATCCGACCTTTGGCTTCGGAACCGTTGCAGTTAAAGGCCTGTCGTAAACGCCGAAGAGCTTTCTTACTCCTTCAATCCCGAGCAATGGCCCAGAGAAATGTTTGCAGTACTCTGCTGGAAATTCTATGTCTTCAAGGCGGAGGTTTTTCAGAGCTTTCATGCCGAAAACGTTCCCAGCAACGCTGCTGAGTAGCTGAGGTATGCTACCCTCTTCGAAGAGGTCGAGGGGGTAGGCAATCTTTACAACGTTTCCATCAATTTCGAAAACCTTTGCCATGAGACGCTTTATTCTCTCCGGAAGCTTTGCGAGGGTTGTCCACGTTCCGACTGAGCTCTCTGAGGCGACCCTTCCGGCAGCCTCCTCCATTGAAATCCCGTCGGGCTCAACGCGAAAAACGCATATGATCTCGTTTTCTTCTGGCTCGTAGCTTAGATCGACAAACTCAGTGTACCATTCAAAACTCATAGAATTTATTCAACGCTGCCTTATATTAACTTTCTGTAGTATGTGCTGGTAGGCTTTTTAATTTTTGACTGTCAGAACAATTTCATGTAGTGGTGGAAAACGGGTGTGTAGAGTCCACTAGGCCTTCCCGGCAGAGTCTGTCTGGAGGGCAAAAAGTTTATTAATTGATTGACAGGCAGAGATGCGTGATTCACCATGGCGAGAAAGAAGAGGCAGGCCAGAGTAAAGGATAAATGGACACTTAAAAAATGGTACACGCTCATCGCTCCTGAGTACTTTGGAATGGCGGAAGTCGGAGAGACTCCTGCAGATGACCCAAGCAAGGTCGTAGGCAGAACTGTGGAAATAACGCTGGCAGAACTGATAAACGACTACTCCAACCAGAACCCCTACAAGAAACTGATCTTCAAGGTTCACAGAGTTGCCAGCGATAACGCTTACACGAAGTTCCACCGCTTCGAACTCACGAGGGACTACCTGAACAGCCTCGTAAAGAGGAGGACCAGCAAGATCGAGGACGTTATTGACGTAACCACCGCAGACGGTTACGTTCTCAGAGTAAAGCCCGTCGCCTTTACCATCAAGCGCTGCAAGTCCTCGCAGAAGAGGGCTATAAGGGCAGTGATGAGAGAAACGGTTATGCAGTTCGGCACGCAGGAGAACTTCGTTCAGTTCCTTCAGGAGTGTGTGCTGGGTAAGATACCCTCTGAGATATACAAGAGGGCAAAGAAGGTCTACCCCCTGAGAAGGGTTGAGATAAGGAAGATTGAGCTTCTTAAGGAACCTAAGCCCGTAGAGGTTCCGGAGAAAGAAGCAGAGGCTGTAGCTGCAGCCTGACTTTTTTGATTTTAATAGTTTTATTCTGGATTTGGTTTATCTGCAGAGTTACCGTGGAAAATGTGATATACTCTGCTGAAGATAATATGGCATGCGTGACAAGTGGGCGTCCGTTTTTGTCGTCAGCGTTGTAGCTCTTCTCGCCCTCCTTGTCCTGTTCTTCTCCCCTCTCCTCGATGGAATAGTTATGGGTATTGTTTTTGCATACGTTGCAAAGCCAATCAAGAAGAGGGTTGAAGAGAAAACAGGAAAAGCTGCTGCAAGCCTGATTGCAACTCTTCTCATAATCGTTCCAATCTTCATCCTGATGTTTTACGGGATTTTTCAGGGGATAAACCAGCTCGTGTATCTCTTTACCCATCAGCATGAAGTTGAGCAAATGCTCGTCAGCACTCTGAGAGATGCGGGAATTGATGAGAAGTACATCGAAGATGTCAGACTCTGGATACCAAGCGTTATATCCTTGGCTCAGGGCAAGCTCAAGATTTCTGCGATCGACGTTACCATCCGGGCAGTGATGTTCTTCATGAACTTTATTATATCTGCAATCGTCTGCTTCTACGTTCTTCTTGATGCTGACTCATTTGTAAGAAAGACGATAAGGATATTTCCAGAGAGTAGACAGAAGGAGATTGCGAGGTTTATAGCTGAGGTTGACGAAACGCTTCTTGCACTCTGGTTCGGAAACTTTGCCTTTGCGGTTATAATCGGTTTGGTAAGTATACCATTCTTCATGGCTTTTCGGATACCATACGCCCCGCTCCTCAGCGGGCTCATGTTTCTCGCGGCCCTGATCCCGGTGTTCGCCGAGTGGATGGTTCTTGCCCCTGTAGCACTGTTTCTCGCCCTTACGAACTTAAACATGGCAATATGGTTCACTGCTATAGGATTTCTGTTCCTGTACTTCCTTCCCGAAGTTGTTCTTCGCCCCTACTTTGTCGGCCATGCATCACGAATTCATCCTCTTGCCCTCCTGCTTGCGTTCATCGGTGGAGCAATGGTAGGGGGCGTTGCGGGTTTCTTCGTTGCGCCGATGGTTGTGGCTGTTATAACGGCCGTTTATAACTACTACACGAAGTGACGGCAGACTTATATTTTGCCAGTCCAAACTCCAAGGCGATGAGAGTAGTACTGTCACTGGGCGGTTCAATGGTGATGCAGGACTTTAACGCTGATCGAATAAAGGCCTACGCCAGTGTAATCGAGAAGCTCGCATCCAAGCACACGATTCTCGTTGTGGTTGGTGGAGGAAGGGTTGCCAGGAACTACATATCGACGGCAAGAAGTCTCGGCGCGGACGAAACGTTCTGCGATTACCTCGGCATAGGTGTTACAAGATTAAACGCAATGCTCCTCGCATCGGCCATAAAGCAGGCACCCAAGGTCGTTCCAGAGGATTTCAGGCAAGCGTACGAGCTGTCCCTGAGCCATTCTGTGGTGGTGATGGGTGGAACGTTTCCAGGCCACACTACCGACGCTACCGCCGCGCTGCTTGCTGAGTTCGTAAACGCCGATGTTCTGCTCAACGCCACGTCAGTTGATGGAGTTTACTCAGCAGATCCACGAAAAGATCCGAACGCAGTAAGATATGACCGAATTACGGCAAAAGAACTTGTCAGGATTGTTTCGGTGGGAGAGACTAAGGCCGGGAGCAGCAACGTCATCGACCTGCTTGCAGCGAAGGTAATTGAAAGGAGTGGCATCAGAACAGTGATCTTTCTTGGTGAACCTGAAAACATCGAGAAGGCTCTGAAGGGGGACGTTGAGGGTATTGGAACAGTTGTTGAAGTGGACCAATAGGTGGGGTTGTAATTCTAAACCTTCCTCATCTTTTGTATAAACCTCCTGTACCACTCGAATTCCTTTGGCGTGACAATATGAATTTCGAAGGGTGCAAATACATCTATAGCCTTCATAATCTTGGCTCTTATCCTGCCCCGCTCCCACTGGCTCTTTGGGGTGTTTTCTGAGACTATGAGAATATCTATGTCACTGGCAGGCGTATGTCTGCCTTCAACAACTGAACCGAAGACATAAACATCTGCTTTGCCGAGCGAGCCTTCTGCCACCTTCTTTATCTTCTGGGCGTATTCCATGTAGTTTTCAAAGTATTTTCTCTCCTCTTGGGCTATCTCTCTAACAGCATCCATTAGATTCATAACCCATCAACCAGCTCTCTAATTCGTTTAGCTAAATCGAGCATGTTTTCGACCTCTTTTCTTTCGAATTCACTCGGAATGTAACGAGAGGTAATGTATGCGTTCTCAAGATTGGATATACCATCTATATTCTCCTCCATGAACGCCCGTATTTTTTCGAGCTTTCCTGTAATTTTTCCAATTTCTTTGAGTAATTTCTTTATAGAGTGTGTTTTGGGGTAATCTCCGGCCAGAAGGAATAGTTTGTATTTTAGATAGAGTTCAACGAATTGCTGAATATTAAAAGCTGCAAGATCAAACACTCCGCTGTGCAGCAAATATTCCCCGTTCCTTAAGAATTTTTCAGCTCTATCTCGCAGTATTTCTATCTCTTCAACGCTCATTTGTTGTTAGGTGTCTCTACAAGTTGAATAATGTTTCGCAATAAAGGCTTAATACGCCGGCAGCGACATCCAAATATGGAAGATATTACTAAATTTCTTTTCGAAGCAGGCATGTTGAAGCTCGTACCACGTTCCGGCTGGTTCAAGATTGGGATAAAGTATCCCGAAAGCGTCGCAGAACATACCTTCAGAACTGCCCTGATTGCGTATATAATCACCTACCTCGAAACGTCTGACTCGTCAAAGGCAAGTAAGGCCGCATTTCTCGCGCTGATTCACGACTTCCACGAAAGTCGAACACTCGACTTGCACAAGCTGTCAAGGAGATATGTTAGCTTTAACTCCGAAGAAGTCCTGAAGGAACAGCTCGAGCTTCTGCCAGCACATATGCGGAAGGAAATTGAAGAAATGATGGATGAGCTTGGTGATTTCGTTAAAGATGCTGACAGGCTTGAGCTTTTGCTGCAGGCAAAGGAATATGCTGAAGTCTATCCATCTGCCATGAAGTACGCAGAAGGACTCGAGTTCAAAAGCGAGGCTGCGAAAAAGCTGGCTGAATCAATAAAGAGCTCTGATCACAGGTGGTGGCTGAGGTTTGAGGAGTGAAGAGAGCGGAAAGGGGGAATTAAAGTTCATATGCGACAGAATGCTCGGAAAACTCGCAACGTGGTTGAGAATAGCTGGCTATGACACGCTGTACGTTGGCAGTATTGAAGTAGATGGGAACGAGGACACGTACATGGTTCACAACCATAAGGACAGAATTCTACTAACGAAGGACAGAGAACTGTACAGGAGAGCCATTTCAGCTGGAAGGCGTGCTCTCCTTATAAAATCCAACAGCGTTGCAGGGCAGATGAAGGAAGTGATGGCGCTGGGCGTAAAGTTCGAGCCGGTAATGAACAGGTGTAGCGTCTGCAACGCTTTGCTGCGAAAACCCACCAAAGAGGAGGCGAGAGAAGTAGTTGAAAGAGAAAAACTCGGAGATGACATACTCGAGAGGTACGAGCTGTGGTACTGCGAGAAGTGCAGGAAGTTATACTGGATGGGCAGCCACTGGCGAAACATGCTGCGTTTTCTCGAAGGATTGAAGTCTGAAAATTGAAGTTGAGGGTGAGTAGCCATATTCGTAATTCGTTATTTGTCGAGTAAGTTATTCGTCGATTAGTTAATTTTAAATATTTTGATGTATTATTACCATTTATGGCTACAGTGACATCCACAGGCTCGTACCTGCCTGAGAATGTCATAACCAATAAAGAATTCGAACAAACTCTCGACACGTCAGATGAGTGGATCAGAACAAAACTCGGAATCAAAAAGAGGAGGTTTTTGCGAGCCGATCAAACGACGTCTGATCTTGCTGCCTACGCGGCAAGGGATGCGTTGAGGAAGGCTGGAGTTAAGCCAGAGGATGTAGAGCTGATAATACTCGCAACAACAACACCAGACATGATTGCTCCATCAACAGCGTGCATTCTGCAGGGCAAGTTGGGGGCTGTAAATGCTGCGGCCTTCGACGTCATGAACTTCTGTTCAGGCTTTAACTACGCGCTGGCTGTAGCGTCAAAATTCGTTGGGAACGAATGCAGTAACGCACTCGTTGTTGCTGCTGAGGCATATTCAAGATTTCTCGACTTTTCAGACAGGCGTACGTGTGTCATTTTTGGTGATGGGGCTGGAGCGGTTCTGCTCGAAGACGGTAACAGGGGCGTCTTTTTCAACTACCTCAGGAGCGACGGAACTGGCTTCAACATCATACAGATTCCAGGCGGAGGAGCGATGTATCCGGCGAGTGTTGAAACCGTCAATGCGAAACTCCACACGTTCAAAATGGACGGCAGGGGTGTCTGGGACTTCGCCACGAAGTTCGTTCCCAAGGAGATAAAGAAAGCCTTCGGCAGGGCGAAAATGGAAATCGAGGATTGCGATTTCTTCATCTTCCATCAGGCGAACCTCAGGATAATTCGGGAGATTATGAAGACTCTTGGAATTCCGGAGGATAAAACTCACACCACCATCGAGGAGTATGGCAACACTGCAAGTGCATCGATACCCATCACGCTTGACGATGCTGTTAAGCGAGGAAAGGTGAGAAGAGGAGATATTGTAGCCCTTATCGGTTTTGGTGGGGGGCTTGCGTGGGGTATAAACCTCATAGAATGGTGATTTTCCATGATTAACGCTCTTAAAGAAGTGGAGAGTAGGAGGAGAAAAATCCTCGAGATGGGCGGGCAGGAGAAAATCGAGAAGTTAAGAAAGAGCGGGAAGCTGACAGCAAGGGAAAGAGTGGAGTGTCTGCTCGACGAGAACAGCTTCGTCGAACTGCAACCCTTTGTGGAAAGCAGGAATAAGGACTTCGGACTTGACGGACTGCCAGCAGACGGTGTTATCACGGGATATGGAACGGTGGATGGCAGACCGGTTTGTGTCTACGCCCAGGATTTCACGGTACTTGGAGGTAGTTTGGGCGAGATGCACGGCTTGAAGATCGCAAGACTTCTCGACTTTGCACTCGATGCTGGGATTCCTGTCATAGGGCTCTGTGACAGCGGGGGAGCGAGAATTCACGAGGGTGTAGACTCGCTTAAGAGCTACGGAGAGATATTCAGGAGAAACGTCGAGGCGAGCGGCAGAATACCTCAGATTAACGTGATAATGGGGCCGTGCGCTGGTGGAGCTGTTTACAGCCCGGCTCTCGGAGACTTCGTAATAATGACGAAGAACAGGAGCTGCCACATGTTCGTAACCGGCCCCAAGGTCATAAAGGCCGTAACGGGCGAGGATGTCAGCTACTCCGAACTTGGAGGATGGGAAGTCCACGCAGCGAGGAGCGGTAACTGCCATCTCGTCGCTGACAACGATGTGAAAGCACTTCAACTCGTCAGGAAGCTGCTGAGCTACCTGCCCCTCAACAGCGGTGAGTACCCGCCTGTAGTGAATACCGGCGACGATCCCATGAGAAAAACCCCTGAAATTTACGAAATAGTGCCCGAGGATCAGCGGAAGCCCTATGACGTGAGGATGTTGATAAAAGCCGTGGTTGACAACGGAGAGTTTTTCGAAATCCAGCCCCAATTTGCGCCAAACGCCACTGTTGGCTTTGCACGCATCGATGGCAAAAGCGTCGGTATAGTTGCAAACAACCCGTGGTTTTATGCTGGCTGCCTCGATGTAGATGCAAGCGACAAGATTGCGAGGTTCATACGGTTCTGCGATGCGTTCAACATCCCTCTGATAACGCTCGTTGACGTTCCGGGGTTTCTACCGGGGGTGGAGCAGGAGTACAGGGGCGTGATCAGGCACGGTGCAAAGATAATCTATGCGTACAGCGAGGCAAGCGTACCATTGATAACGGTAGTAGTAAGAAAAGCGTACGGAGGGGCATACATAGCCATGGGGAGCAAGCACCTTGGGGCTGACATTGTATACGCATTCCCAACGGCCGAAATAGCCGTGATGGGGCCCGAAGGAGCAGCAGAGATAATTTTCAGGAGGGAGATCGAATCTTCGAAGAATCCGGAAGAGATGAGGGAAAAGATGGTCGAGGAATACAGGCGGAGGTTCGCGAATCCCACGAGAGCTGCAGCGAGGGGCTACGTTGACGACGTCATAGACCCTCAGTACACGAGAATCAGGATAGCCTCGGCTCTAAGGGTACTTGAGAGAAAGCAAAAGAGGAGAAAGCACGGAAACATTCCTTTATAACATCTCGTCAAGCCCAAATTTTCTGGCGTTGTAGTCTGCGATAGCCTGAATTCGCTCGATTTCCTTTCTACCTTCCTCGCTTGCAAAGAGGTGTCTGAACCTTTTCTGCATTTTTAAGTATTCCTCCACAGGCTTCCTCTTCCCGATCTTCATGACGTTCGTTACCTCATCATCAACAACCTCGTAGTTGACCCAGAGGGCAGTTTCGACGGCAAGTCTGCCAACCTCAACGGTTTTTGACGTGTCGTATCCCCATCCGGTGGGACATGGCACGTGAACCTGAATGTACGCTGGCCCATCAACCTCACACGCCCTCTTCACCTTCCTGAAGAGGTCTTTGGGGTACGAAGATGAGGCTGTTGCGACGTAGGGGATGTGGTGTGCCGCAACAATCCAGGGCGCATCTTTTTTAGGCCGTGGGTTTCCAATGCTCACCTCTCCGCTGGGCGAGGTGGTTGTGTGTGCCGCGTATGGTGTGGCTCCGCTGCGCTGCACGCCAGTGTTCATGTAAGCCTCGTTGTCCAAGCAGATGTAGATGACGTTGTGTCCCCTCTCGAGCATGCCGGAAAGGGCACCGAAACCTATGTCTATCGTTCCTCCGTCTCCCGCAAACACGACGACCTTTGTATCTTTACCCATCCTCTTAACGGCCCTCTCAATACCAGAAGCGACGGCAGCAGCATTCTCGAAAAGCATGTGGATACACGGAATGCGCCAGGCAGAGCGGTTGTACAACCCCGTCGAGACCTCAAGGCATCCGGTTGCCATGCATGCGATGGCGTTTCGCCCTATGGCTTTCAGGGCTATCCTCACTGCGAGAGTCTGTCCGCAGCCCGGGCATGCGGTATGGCCTGGAGCGAGCAGTTCTTCTGCGGGCATCCCCGCTACGCTATTGGTTAAGCCCTTAACTTGAACCACACGACTTCACCTCCTTCAAGCTTCTTTGCCTTCTCAACAATCTCTTCGACGTCTGCAATACGGGTATCCCTTCCTCCGAGGCCCACGACGAAGTTGCAGACCTTTGGTCTGGAATCCATCGTGTATAATGCAGCTTTGACTTCGCTGAAAAGCGGGCCCTCAAATCCGTAACTGAATGCTCTGTCTATCACCACCACAGTTTCAACGTCTTTCAGCGTATTTCTCAGCTCATCAAACGGAAACGGGCGGTACGTGCGGAGCCTTACGAGTCCAACACCATTCATGTGCTCTATCGCCTCCTTTATCGTACCACATATGGAGCCCATGGCAATCAGGGCTACTTCTGCGCCATCCATGTTGTAAGTTTCAATCAGACCGTTGCCGTAGGTTCTTCCAAACATCTTTCTGTACTCTCTGTTGGCTCTGATAATCCGTCGCTTGGCGTTCTCCATTGCCTTCTGCTGTTCCCACTTGAACTCCATGTAGTCACTCGGCAGAGCGTAGACTCCGAACGTCATGGGATTCTCAGGATCAAGCCTGTACTCGGGCTCGTACGGCGGCAGGAATTCATCCACGAGCGCCCGATCTGGCAGGATGACCGGCTCATACGTATGCGTGAGGACATAACCATCCATGCAGATCATCGCCGGCAGCATGACGTCGCTGCTCTCCGCTATTCTATAAGCCTGTATCGTGAGATCCACGGCTTCCTGAACCGATTCTGCGTAGAACTGCATCCAGGATGTGTCCCGCTGGGACATGGAATCGGAGTGATCGTTCCAGATGTTCAGCGGGGCACTCAAAGCCCTGTTTGCAACGGTCATAACCACCGGCAGTCTCATTCCGGAGACGGCATGCAGAACCTCGTGCATCAAAGCCAGGCCTTGAGATGACGTGGCGGTATATGTTCTCATCCCGCACGCCTCTGCTCCGGCGATGAGGGATAGAGCAGAATGTTCGGACTCAACGTTAACGAACTCTGCATCGAGAGTCCCGTTCGCAACGAGTTCTGCCAGCCTCTCCACGATGTGAGTCTGAGGGGTTATGGGGAATGCAGCAATGACGTCAGGCCTGCAGAGCGCAACAGCCTCAGCAATGGAATGCGAGCCTTCCTGAACGACGTATTTCATTTAACCTCAACCTCCATGGTTATCGCTCCGAGGGGACATACCTCAGCGCAGATTCCGCATCCCTTGCAGTAGTCATAGTCTGGCTCGAAGAAACCCTCCTCGTTGAGAACCATGCATCCCTCCGGGCAATACATCCAGCAGATCCCGCATTCGACGCACCTGATCTCGCACTGCGTTTCTTGAGGACAGACTCTACCGCATATCGCTGGCAGCGCGTTCTTCTCTCTGAGTATCTTTGCAGCCCTCTCTAAGTCTCCTTCAACTATGCACGCTATGAAGCCGGGGATGTCTATTTCCACCGGACAGCCTGAAATACAGCCCGGTTCGAGACAGCGCAGACAGCGCTTCGCTTCCTGCACAGCCTGCTCGTACGTGTAGCCGAGGGCAACCTCCTCGAAGTCTCTTATCCTTTCCTCCGGAGACCTTTCAGGCATTGGTGTCTTCTTTTTCTGATATTCCTTCAGGAGTGGCTTCTGCATTCCCCACACCCTCCGATTTCCTCTAAAAACAGCCTTTTCGCGAGTTCTTCCTCCTCTCTGTACGTGCCGAGCCTTTTGATGAGCAGATCAAAATCAACCTGGTGAGCATCAAATTCCGGGCCGTCAACGCACGCAAACTTCGTCTCTCCCCCAACCTCAACCCTGCATGCACCGCACATTCCCGAACCGTCAACCATTATTGGGTTCAGGCTCGCAATGGTCTTCACTCCGTAGGGCTTTGTCGTTAAAGCGACGAACTTCATCATAATTGCCGGGCCAACGGTAACGACCCTGTCCACCTTCCTGCCATTTTCGAGTATTTCCTTCAGCGGCTCGGTAACGACCCCTTTTCTACCGTAGGAACCATCATCCGTCGTCACTATGAGTTCGTCGCTGACTGCACGCATCCTGTCCTCCCAGATGAGTAAGTTCTTGCTCCTTGCCCCTATTATGGATATGACTTCGTTTCCGGCCTGTTTTGCCTTTCTTGCAATCGGATAGACTGCAGCGATTCCAACACCTCCACCGACAAAGACAATCGTTTCGTTCTCGGGAATCTCTGACGGGTTTCCAAGAGGGCCGGCAATATGGGCCATCTCGTCGCCCACACCAAGCCTCCCGAGTTTCATTGTTGTTTTTCCGATTTCGAGGAAAACGATTGTAATCGTTCCGGCTTTTCTGTCGTAATCAGCTATCGTTAGCGGTATACGTTCACCCCTCTCGTCAACAACGACGATCACGAACTGGCCAGGCTCGGCCTTCTTTGCGATAATGGGCGCGTCAACAACAATCTCCTTGATGTTTTCAGCAAGCTCAACCTTTTCGAGTATGACAGCCATTCAATCACCTCTCAAAATCCGGTCTATCGCCTCAGCAGCCCTCTTGCCTGCACCCATTGCAGCTATGACCGTTGCAGCTCCGGTTGTAACATCGCCACCAGCAAAAACCCTGTCCTTGCTTGTTCTGCCGTAGCTGTCCGCAATTATGATCCCCCTGCGTTTGTCCACCACAAGCCCCTTCGTGGTGCGCATCACAAGCGGATTGGGCTTCTGGCCAATGGCGATAATCACCTGGTCAACTGGCATGGTGAAGTTGCTGCCCTCAATGGGTACAGGTCTGCGCCTTCCGCTCTCGTCAGGCTCTCCAAGCCTCATGCGGATGCATTCCATCTGTTCAACTCTCTCCTCACCAATGAAGCGAATCGGCTGCGTCAGCGTGAGGAACTTTATTCCTTCCTCCTTCGCTCTCTCGATTTCTTCCTGCCTTGCAGGCATTTCCTCCTCGCTTCGCCTGTAGACTATGTAGACCTCCTCGGCCCCAAGCCTCAGCGCGCATCTTGCGGCATCCATTGCGACGTTTCCACCGCCTATGACAGCAACGCGCTTACCAACCTTGATTGGCGTATCGTATTCAGGAAACGCGTAGGCTTTCATCAGGTTGATGCGGATCAGAAACTCATTGGCTGAGTATATGCCGCTCAGATTTTCACCTGGGATGCCAAGAAAGCTCGGCAGACCTGCTCCGGTGCCAAGGAAGACAGCATCGTATTCCTCAAGCAAATCATCGACTGTCAGAGTTTTACCGATAACAACATCGGTGACAATTTTCACTCCAAGCTGCTTTACATACTCGACCTCTGCCTCGACTATCCTCTTGGGCAGGCGAAATTCGGGAATTCCGTAAACGAGCACCCCGCCAGGCTTGTGTAGCGTTTCGAAAATCGTCACGTCGTGGCCACGCTTTGCAAGTTCGGCAGCAACTGTAAGGCCAGCGGGTCCGCTCCCAACGACAGCAACTCTCTTCCCCGTTGGTGGAGCCTTCTCGGGAATCCTCAACCCTTTTTCAAGCTCCCAGTCCGCAACGAACCTCTCGAGCCTTCCAATTGCGACGGGTTCGCAGCATCTCTTGCACTTCATGTTGTCATGCACCGGCCTGAAATTCCTCCATGCTCCCGTCTTGTTCTCGAGCGTGGTGCCCGGGCTGGTAACACCTCCAGGCCTCATATGGGCAACTCCTCAAAGGCCTTTTTTACAGCGAGAATATTCTTCTCAGCAAGTTTGCAGCCAAACTTCTCGCCAACTGCCTCGACAATAGAGTTTAGAGAAACGATCCCCAGCTTTGCAAGTGCCCCAAGCATGACTGTGTTGACTATCGGTCTTCCGAGGGTTTCAAGGGCGAGACGAGTAGCATCGATTGTCTTAACGGTTGTGTTGGAATTGATACCAAACTCCTCGGGGGACTTTGCAGAATTTATCAAAAGAATCCCGCCTTCCTTAAGTCCAGCAGTGACGTCCACGTCTGACATTAGCGTCGCATCCTGCACAACGACGAGGTCGGGTTCGTAAACCTGGCATCTCTGCTTGATTGGCTTTTCGTCGATTCGGCAGAAGGCCTGAACTGGAGCCCCTCTTCGTTCAACGCCGAATATTGGAAAAGCCTGGCTGTACTTACCATCTTTAAACGCAGCGATAGCGAGAACCTCGGCTGCGGTAACGCTCCCCTGTCCCCCTCTCCCGTGGAATCTTACCTCTAGCATGGTGAACCACCAAACTTAACTATTAATTATTGTAATTCGATACATGACGACTCTTAAATTTTTCGATAGTAGTGTAGATTTTCACATCCTATTAATTAAAATATAACAATAAAGATTAAAAAGTAACGAATAATAAAGATAATTATTTATAATTAACAAAGGGTTCAGGCAAAAACCTGCTCAATTCTGTAGTCACGTGCAAGTGCTCGTGCATTTTGTTCGACAGGCCACTTATGGGCAAATTCTTCGTAAATTCTCCATGTTGCGGCGGCGACCCCTTCAGCAATATCATTGTACTTTTCGGTTATTGCATCCGTTATGGATTGTATGGAAAGAACACCAAGGGCAGCTACCGCGCCAAGCATAACCGTGTTGACAAAAGGTTTTGCAAGGAGTTTGAAGACAAATTCCATGTCTTCATACCTTCTAACGTGAAAGCAGTCTGGTATGTTGTGTGAATCGCTGAAAAGTAACTGGAGTGAGCTGAATATATGCCCTGTAGCATCTACAGTTTTAACAGGTACGTCAGCAAACGAGAAATCCTCTGAGGGACTGGAGGAGTCAACGAAAATAATTCCAGCGTCTTCGACATCTGTGCTGTACATGTATGTCTCATCCTGGAGGATAGCAATATCAGGTTTGCAATTTATGCTTCTTACTCTGATAGGTCTTCTGTCAATTCTACAGAAGGATAGGTTGTCAGATACAAAGCCTTGACAGAATTTTCCCTCTCTGAGAGCTGCGGCACTGAGGATTTCTATTGCACGTGGATCTCCACTTCCGTAAAAGCCTACTTCTATCATAGGTATCCCCCAAATTAAACTATTAATCATGGTAGTTTAAGTTAAAGTTTTTAAGCTTTTCGAAAAAATATTAGTTTTGTAAATTAACTAATTAAAATACTTTATTCAAATTTAAATATCATGATTAATAAGTATAATTATTAAATCTGATAAATTTATAGGAAGCTACCAGTATTGCTCTGCTCGGGTAAATCGTTGAAAAATAACAAAAAGTAATAACTCCGAAAACATATTTATACCGAATTGACCCTCCTGTATTCATGTCCGAAGCTGAAAAGCTAAAGCACCTGCTCGAGCACTGGATAGAACACAGCAGGGAGCACACGGCAAAGTATGTGGAATGGGCAGAGCGGATAAAAGGAGAAAATCCGGAAGTTTCGGATATGCTGATGGAGGCAGTGAGGAAGTTTGAGGAGGGTGAGAAACTGCTCGAAAAAGCAATGGAACTGCTTTAGTCGTCCCTTTTACTTTATCCGTTCGTCCCCGGTATTGCAAAAATTATTGATGTCCTCTTTAATCCGATACTCCCGTAAATCTTGAGATTTCCAACCACCATCGAATTAAACACCTTTCCACTCCTCAAGCGCCTCCTTCACGAGCTTTATTGCACACAGATCCCCACACATGCTGCACGCTTCGCTGTTCGATTTCCGGCTTTCCCATATCTTTCTGGCCTTCTCAGAATCGATAGCAAGTTTAAACTGCTTTTCCCAGTCGAGGTTCTTCCTTGCGAGGGACATCTCGTAATCTACTCTCCTTGCTCTCTCCCTCTGCCCCTCCTTGACAAGATCAGCTGCATGGGCGGCAATCTTTGCAGCTATAACGCCCTCTCTGACGTCTTCAACTGTAGGCAGTGCGAGGTGTTCGGAAGGAGTGACGTAGCAAATTAAGTCAGCCCCATACATCCCTGCAACGGCGGCACCTATAGCCGCTGCGATATGATCATAACCAGCGGCAATATCGGTAACAAGAGGGCCAAGGAGGTATAATGGAGCGTTATCGGTTACGTACTTCATGGCCTTAACCGACGTTTCGATCTCATCGATTGGCACATGTCCTGGCCCCTCAACCATCGCCTGCACGCCAGCATTTCTGCATTTCTCCACGAGTTCACCGAGGAGTATGAACTCGGTGAACTTAACGCGGTCGCTTGCGTCGTGGATGCATCCCGGTCTGAACGCATCACCAAGGCTAATGGTTACATCGTACTCCTTCAGAATCTCGAGGAGGTAGTCAAAGTTTTCGTAGTAGGGGTTCTCCTTCTCGTTGTGAAGCATCCAGCCAATTGTTATTGCCCCGCCTCTGCTAACAACACCCAGCAGCCTGTTACTCCTCTTGAGCCTCTCGACGCTCGTCCAGTTAACGCCTGCGTGTATGGTCATAAAATCGACGCCATCCTTTGCCTGCTTTTCCACAGCTTTAAAGAAATCATCTTCATCCATATCAACAACAACGCCCGCACTTCGGGCGGCCTGATAGATGGGGACTGTGCCAAAGGGCACATCGATGGCTTTCATTATCTTCTTTCTTATCTCGTCTATATTTCCCCCTGTTGAGAGATCCATGATAGCGTCTGCACCATGTTTCTGGGCAACAACAGCCTTTTCGACTTCTTCGTCAACGTTAACGTAGTCTATTGACGTGCCAACATTTGCATTAATCTTGGTGCGCATAAAGCGGCCTATGGCCTTTGGTATGCTATCACGGTTAACGTTCTTAGGAATTACTACCTCTCCTCGAGCAATGAGCCTGATAAGTAAATTCAGCTCAATACCTTCGAAACGTGCAACTTCATGCAACCATTCGGGAGCGTTGCCTCTCTTTGCAATCTCCATCAGGGTTTCCATGAAACTGCATGTTTATGAATGATTGATAAATACTTTGCTGGTTCAAAGAATAGGTGTACAATACAAGGACTAAGGCGAGACACACAAACTTCGAAGCTGCAATCCGAGGTCTTAGTACTCGAATATCACATGCCTGGTTTCAACATGGAAACCCTTGTCTTCAAGGGCTCTTACAAAAAGTTCGGCTTCTTTCTCGTTTCTGGCAAATATTCTTGCCTCGATGAGCCATACAATTTCTTCTTTTTCCTCCTCAAGTTCGTCCAGTCTTACTACCACCCGCTCCATGAAAGATGTTACACTTCGACATATATAAATCTATGCTTCGACGTAAGACGAAATAAATTGAAATAGCGCCAAGTATCTTAATGATAAATCTTGTAAAATTGACAGTCGTCGAACAATTCTAATTTTTAATCATTAAAAATTTTAGTGTATTGTTATATCGGTCAGTAGAGTACATAATATAAATTATAAAAAGTTACTTATCCTTTCATTGAAACAAGCTGCGAAAAAGATTTAAAAAAAGACAATATATTTAATTCGGGATCAAAAATGTACCAGATCGTTGAGGAAGCTGCCGAGAAAATCAGGACAATGGAAGTGAGAGGGGCTGCAAGAATTGCGAAGTTTGCCGCAGAAACTCTCAAAAAGTTTGCAGAAGCTGTGGAATCCAACTTTGACGAAAACATGAACAAAGCTGCGGAGATTCTTCTCAACACCCGTCCCACTGCAGTAAGCCTTTACAACGCCATTAACTACGTAATGCGCTACGAAGGTGAAAACGATGCAGAAAAAAGAGAAAACGCGGTAAAGAGGGCAGAAGAATTTATCAGATGGGTTGAGACAGCCCATGAGCGCATTGGAAAAATTGGGGCAAGGAGGATACGAAAAAATTCCGTCGTGATGACTCACTGCAATTCGTCTGCAGCACTCGCGGTGATAAAAGAGGCGTTCAGAGAGGGCAGGGTTGCGGAAGTTTTTGCCACCGAATCGAGACCGCGGCTTCAAGGGCATCTTACCGTGAGAGAGCTCAGCAACGCGGGCATTCCTGCTACGCTAATCGTCGATTCTGCCGTCCGGTATTTTATAGAGGATGTCGATTACGTGGTTGTTGGAGCCGACACCATTACAGCAAACGGAGCACTGATAAACAAGATAGGCACGTCGCAAATTGCTCTGGCGGCGAAGGAAGCAAGAGTTCCGTTCATGGTGGCTGCCGAGACCTATAAATTCAGCCCGAAGACGCTGTTCGGTGAGCTCGTTGTTATAGAAGAGAGGGATGCAAGCGAAGTAGCTCCGCCCGAAATTCTGAGCCTTAAGGGTGTTCGGGTTAGAAATCCTGCCTTCGACGCAACTCCGAGGGAGTACATCGACGTGATCATCACCGAGATTGGTGCAATTCCCCCAGAAATGGCGTACCTCGTGATAAAGGAAAGGCTTGGATATGCCGTATTCGAGGAGGGCGAACTGAAGATATCTCCGAAGCACTTTGACTGATTCAGCGAGAAATTACAGGAAGTAAGGGATCACGTATTTTGCAGCAAGGAAAAGTATCAGCACACCAAGCACAGATTTTATTATCTTTTCAGGCATGTGCTTCTGGAGCCGTGCTCCTGCATACATTCCTGCAAAACCTCCAATGCCAAGAAGTAGACCGATAATCCATTTCGGTGGATAGCCAAGGTAGCAGTAGAAGAGTACTCCAAAGATTGACGTCGATAACGTGCCGAGCAGTGTGGCTCCCGCTACCGTGTATACGGGGAGACCGAAGACTGTGACGAGGAAAGGAGCTATAATCGCTCCTCCACCAATTCCGTAGATCCCCCCGACTATGCCTATAGTGAATGAGAGGGCAAGCAGAGCAGGGATGGAAACTCTGAACTCTCTTCCCATGAATTCGTAAATGAGCTCTTTGGCGGAGATTTTCTTGTACTTAACCTCTGTTACTCCTGTAGCTCCTTCAGACCGTCCGGTTTTGTCTTTTCCTGCAGAAATAAGAAGTCTTAAAGCGAGGTAAAAGAGAACACATCCAACGAAGAGTTTGAACGTCTTTGGGTCGGGAAGGTATGTGATCCTGATTAAAGCTCCAAGGAACACGCCCGGCAGGGTCCCGGCTATTATAACGGCAGCGAGATATATATTCAGCCTACCCTCTCTCGCATACCTGTAAACCCCACCAGGAATCGCTGCAATGTTGTAGAGCAGATTGGTGGCGCTGACAGCTGGAGACGTGAAATTGAGCACACTCATCTGGAATGGTAGAAGGAGAAACGCTCCCGAGACTCCTGCCTGAGACGTGAAGATAGATATTACGAATGAGACTACCGGCAGAGCGAGAAGCTCCATTGGGGTGGATTGTAAAAAAAGTATAAAAATGTTTAGCAGAGTTTACTTTCTATTCTGAAGCTCTCAGTATCACTCAGCCGTCGGGAAACCCCGGTATTATCTCCCTACCCATTATTTTGATTGCCTTTGCCTTGTTCGGGCCGAGGGGGCTTCCTGCAACGACCTGCGTAACACCGACCTTGCTAAGTTCCTCAATTCTTTCAATTACCTCGTCTGGTGTACCACTTATCGAGAAGATATCTACCATCTCCTCTGTAACAGCCTCGTGTACACTCTTCCAGTCACCCTTTGTAAACGCATTGTTTAACGCAGTCTTCACTCTCATTACATCCTCCTGGCTTATTCCGTGCCTCTCGAAAACGATGTCCGGACTCCCAGCCACTATGAAAGCCACGACTATCTTTGCTGCATCCTTTGCTTTTTCTCCGTTTTTATCAACACTAAGGGATGCATAAGCAACGACGTCGAAGTCTTTGTTTTTGTCCTTCAGTCCTTCTTCTATGTTCTGTCTTGCAACCTCGAAGTCTTTAGGATGCGATGCGTTTATGAGCACACCGTCTCCTATCTCTGCTGCAAGTTTCAACATCTTAGGCCCCTGCGCTCCCACGTAAATCGGGATTCTTCCGGCCTTGAAATCAAGCCTCGCACCCTGCATCCTGAAGAAATCTCCGTCGTAGTTAACGGGTTTACCTGTGTGAAGGGCTTTTATAACCTCTACAGCCTCCTTTATCTTGCTAAGGGGTTTTTCCCATTTTACGCCTATTCTCTCAAGGGTAACTCTGTCTCCAGCAGCTATGCCAAGAACGGCCCTTCCACCACTTATCTCATTGACTGTAGCTATTGCCGACGCGATGATTGCCGGGTGAGTGTGGTATGGGTTGGCCACACCTGCCCCTATACGCATGTTCTGTGTCTTCAGCGCAATTAGCGTGAGCATTGCGTAGACGTTTCTGTTGTTGTAGTGGTCGGTAATCCATACGTATCCGAAACCATTATCTTCTGCAAGCTTGGAGTAATATTCAAGCTCGTAGTACCTCACATTTGGGACAAACTCAATTCCGAACCGCATGTGTTCACCTGCCACAGCGGACTTTTTGAGAAAGATAAATCTTTCGTTTTCTAATGTTTAAACATGAGGGTGATTATTAATACCATCCCGTCATAGTAATGCTATGAAGTACAGGTTTATTGACCACACAGCAGACATAGCCTTTGAGGTCTTTGGTAGCAGCATCGAGGAGCTGATCGAGAACGCAACCCTTGCATTTTGTGAGGCTTTCGCTTATTCCGAGAAGATCGAGGGCGAGGTTGAGAGGGAGGTGGAGGTTGAGGGTGATGCAGAGGACATGCTACTCTACCACTGGCTCAACGAGCTGCTTTACCTCTTCGACACGGAGTTCTTTGCTGCAAAGCAGGCTAAAGCTATCGTTGAAGGGGATGGGATGTTAAAGGCGAGGGGTGTGCTTAAGGGAGGAAAGCTGACACCAGAAGCCGTGAAAGTTGAACCCAAGGCGATAACACTCCACAACTACAGGGTTGAGAAAAGGAATGGCGGCTGGTATGCGTTCGTGGTTGTGGATATTTAGTTTTGGATTGGCCTACTGCAACCCGGAACCGGGTTCTATTTTCATCATTTAAATCTGGACTGAGCAGAGGTGTGAGTGTCTTTCTTTATCCTTGGGTATCCGACTTTTTCAGCCCATCGCGTTATCCATTGGTTATCTTTTCCGCTCGCTTATGTGACCTATATCTTGTAAACTTCCACCTCTACATCGATGAGTTCTCTTATCTGTCTGAAGTGTTTCCCATTTCTCTTGACTGTCGCCTCGCATCCATTGTTAACGGCTATGGCTGCAACAACGGCATCCAGCCCAACGTTTTTACCTTTCTTCGCAAGCTTACCACTAATTTCGGCGGCCAGAACTGCATCTCTGTATGTGAAGTCCAGAACTTCCAGCTTGCTGAAGACTTTCACGAGCTTGTCTCTCATTTTTCCCCCTTTGTCTCCACCTACTGCAAACGCACCGAACAGTGCTTCGTATACGTTTACTACAGTCGTGGCGTGATTGATAGATGGTTATATAAACTCAAACAAAAGTATTATAACCTCCATTGCCAAGTGGCGAGCAATGAACTACTACAGCGAGACAAGGTTCAACAACTGGGTGAACAAAATAAGGGAAGCGAATATAGACCTCGATAATGCGGAGTCCCTAGCCGTATTTGACCAGATGATGGAAGATCTTGTTGTAGCGTGCCTCAACGTCATCCGGGCCGTCAAGGAGAGGGAGCTGACCAAGAAAGAAGCAATCCAAGAACTTAATGCGATGGAACAGATTCTCATGTCAGACGTTAGCTTTGACGACACCCTCAAGAGCGACTTCTTCGACTTTGTTAGGGAAGGACTTAGAGTTGTCGTAAACGCTGCGAAATACTGTGTTGAGGGCAAAATCAGCAAGAAGAACTTCAACACGCTCATAAAAGAGGCTGTGGAGAAGGAGAAAAAGGGCGATTTCGAGGGAGCGTTCGACACAATAGCAAGAATGGGTGCAAAGGTGTTCAAGGGAGAAAAGCTACCCGAAGACATCGATGTTCCCGAAGAGGGCATGGTTCTCAACTGGATTGACGGAGTGGATGCAATTAACACAGTTATGCTGCTCATAGAGATTGATGCCTCAACAGAGTCAGATGAATAACTTTGAGCTTCCAGATGAAGTAGTTAAAGCTGCACGAAAGGAACTCGGTTACGAGCTTTACAAAGCCTTGCTGTTCGAGTACGGAAAAAGGGGAGAGAAAGCCTTTTTTTACCTCAGAGAGGGCAGGGTGAAGAAGTACAGGGACTTCTTTGTGGTCGTCGGAGAGTACGAATACCTGGTGGATGAGAACTTCTGCAGCTGCCGCGACTTCCAGTTCAACCTGAAAGCAAAGAAGCCATGTGCCCACATAATCGCCGCAAAAACGGCAAAGCTTATGGAATGTTATGACGAATACGATGAGTACTACATAGATTACATGGTGAAAGAATGGAAGTAAAGCCAGTTGGTTACGTTGTGGATGAGAGAACGATCAAGATTCTACCAGAATACCTCGATGGATTGAGGGGAATCGAAAGATACTCCCACCTCTGGATTCTTTACATTATGCACCTTGCTGAAGAGAAGCTCCTCGTGCATCCGAAGGGGGACGAAAGCAGACCTCTGAGAGGTGTTTTCTCTACCCGCTCTCCGAGCAGACCAAACAGGATAGGTCTTACGGCCGTAAAACTTCTAACTGTTGAGGAAAATGTGCTTAAAGTCGAAGGTCTCGACGCGCTTCCCGGTTCGCCTGTAATTGACATAAAACCATATGCGGGGGTGTATGATTTGCCTTTCGGGAGTGTTTTGAGTAGAAAGGAAATTGAGCGCAGGATTCGCGAAGAAGACCTCATTACTAACTACATAGACCTCGAAACACAGTTGCAGCCCAACGGCTTTGACTGCACACTTCAAAGCGTTGCAAGGATCAAGGGCACGGGCAGAATAGACTTTGACAACAGCGAAAGGCAACTGCCAGAGGTAGAAGAAATCCCATTTGAGGACGAGTGGGTTTTTCTGCCCAGGGGCGTTTACAGGGTCAGGATAAACGAGGTCGTAAACCTCGGAAACGACATCATGGCCTTTGGAAGGCCGAGGAGCACGCTAATCCGCTGTGGGGCAAACCTGCTTACTGCTGTGTGGGATGCTGGCTACAGGGGTAGAAGTGAAGCTGGGCTCGTTGTTTACGGCGATGGCCTCTGGCTGAAAAGGAACGCGAGAATTCTCCAGCTCGTCTTTGTAAAGCTCACCGATGAAACGACACCTTACAGCGGGGCCTACCAGATGGAGAATTTAGAGGGTTGAAAGTTTAAGTTTTAAATTAATAATGAAAAATTCGCATTGCTTATTACTGCAAGTAATACTCTAATAATGGTGATTGAGATTAGCAAAAATTTATTAGCGAGAAGTACTCCATTAACATATGCGTGAAAAGATTCCCAGCGGAGTACCGGGCTTTGATGAAATTCTAAGAGGGGGGCTCGAAAGAGGCTGGGCTTACTTACTGAAAGGCGGCCCGGGTAGTGGGAAAACTATTTTTGGTCTGCAGTTTCTTCTTGAGGGCGCAAAAAGGGGTGAGAAAGTAGTTTACGTTTCGTTTGACGAGCCAAAGGAGGAGGTTCAGCTACAAGCTGAGTCATTTGGCTGGAGTCTTGACCATCCAAATCTTTACTTTATAGATAAAGTTTCGGAGATGGATATTCTCACGTCTGATTTGATGTTCATAGATTTTGACTCGGTTAGCGAGATTCACAGTCTTATAGACTCTATAATCAGACTCGAAGAGCTGAAAGGTGCGAGCAGGGTTTTTATAGATGGGATGAGCATTCTAAGAGATGCATCGAAAGACCCGTCGATTTACAGACGTATTGTTTCGTCGGTTATACGCTTTCTCAACAGCAAAAATATTACCTCTCTGATAGCAGAGGAGCTCGTAACCGAAGTGGGTCGGGAGATTATAAGCTACCTGACGAGCGGCGAGTTCGTTCTCGAAAAGGTTGTCAGAGATGATGGAGAGGTTTTCAGGATTGTCAACGTGCTGAAGTATCGCGGTGGAAATGCCTGGCTTGGAAAACACTACTTCGACATAACACCGGAGGGTATAGTCGTTTATCCGATAATCCCGGTTAATGCGGAGAAAAAGGTGGAGAAAAAAGTTGTCTCGACCGGCAACAAAAGGCTTGACTCGATGCTTGGTGGCGGAATATACGAAGGTTCGGATGTTTTGATAGCCGGAAAGAGTGGCGTGGGTAAGACGAACACGTGTCTCCAGGTACTCATCGAGAACGACAGAAGAGGAAGGGCAGGGATACTCTACTCATTTGAGGAGAGTGAAGAGGTTATTGCCCACAGACTCGAAACTCTGTTCAACTACAGGCCGTCAAAGCTCGTGGTGAAACATCTGTCGCCATATGGTATGAACCTCGGAAGGTTCTACCGCATGGTCGTGGAGGATGTTGAGACGCTGAATCCGGGAGTCGTGGCCATCGACCCTATCAACAGTCTGCAGCGCATGACTTTATCAGCGGAGGAGCTTACGAGGGCAATTGAGTTGCTGGCTTCATACCTATCAGCTAAAGGTATAATTATACTGCAGACTTTTGAGGTCAGCCAGGCGGCGGATGTTTTCCACTTTACCGGAGGTGGAATAAGCTATCTCTGCGACTATCTAATTTTGGGGAGGTACATGGAACTGAATGGAGAGCTCCTGAAGGTTATTGCAGTTATGAAGAACAGGTTCGGCGACCACGAGCGCACGCTGAGAATCCTCGAGATTAAGAGCGGTGAAGGTTTGCGGATAGGTGAACCCCTCAAAAATTACACGGGGCTGATGAGTGGTGTGCTGGAGAAAGTTTAGCAAAACTTTTTTATATTACTAATTTGCTAAATAATATTAGGATGACAAAAATAGTCTTCAGCCATCCGACTGCAAGACTTCAGAGTGTAGCTTTTGTTGAGGGCTATGACGAGCCTGTAGGCTTTACTCTTGATATACGACCGACAGGGATGATTGTGAGAATAGAACTCTGTATGGATGCGGTAAATTACGCAAAGGAACTGTACCTGTTTTTCAAGGATCTTTTCAGGGAATGTTGCGAAGAAGAAGGCATGGTCAAAACGGCAGGCGAGCTAAGGGCTGCATGGTATATCGTCGATAGAGAAAAGACTTCCGAATTGCTTGAAAAAATACGGGATACCATGGGTTCCGAATGGGAGGAATCGTTTAAGCAGAGTCTCCTTCGCATACTCGAACTTGTATCGAGAATAAGAAATCCATTTATTTAAATTACTTCTGCCCCTTCTTTTCGGCGAGCTTCTTTATAGGTTCGGTCATTATCGGCTTTTCCTTAATGAGTCCGTCGGGTCTGTAGTACAGAATCAGGAGCATCATAACACCAAAGAGGATGTACTGAAGCCAGTTTACGTCGAATGGCAGGGCGAAAAATCTCGTTATCTCGTGCTTGTACACTTCAAGCAGTTTTCTGATGGTTACGAACGTCAGAACGCCCACTGCAACACCCCTGTTATTTCCAAGCCCGCCAAGCAAAACCATAAGGAAGGGGAAGAACGTCCACTCAACCCTGCTGAACAGGTTTACTATGCCACTGACGTTTCCGGTGTAGAACGAGTACAGGGCTCCAGACATCGAAGCTATTCCCGAGCCTACTGCGACAGTCTTTATCCTGATTTTCATAACGTCCTTTCCGAATGCCCTGACAACGTTCTCGTTCTCTCTTGTAGCTCTCAGCAACCTGCCGTAAGGGGTGTTCAGCAACCTTTCGGCGAAGAAGTATACAACCAGAGCTACGAGCAGTATAAGGCACATGAAAACGAGGTCTTTCCACTCTCCAGGTATAAACGCCAGTACGTTTGGCGTGGGGACTCCGTAGTAGCCACCCATGATGTCTGTGTTATAGTAGCAAACCATGTATGCAACTTCGCTTATGGCGAGAAGTGTTATGGCAAGATAATCACTCTCAAGCTTGGCACTTGGCAGAATGAAAAGTGCTCCAACCACTATGCCAAGGATTCCCGAAATGAGCAGCGTGAAGAGCAGCAGACCGATTCCAACTGCTGGATTCTGGGCAATAATCTCGTTAATGGTGCTCTTTGCAATCCCGCTTGCAGTCGTTATGCTGCCTGTTATACCAAACATCAGTATGAGAATTCTGTTTACAACTGCTCCGACTGCTATAGCTCCCATCAGTGCTGCCAGAGCTCTGCCGAAGTTTGGAATTCCTCCGTAACCGTACTCCAAGTTCAGGCTTATTGCTATGATTAGATACAGTCCGAACCAGATCAGAATACTTATGACCGTGTGCTCGAGAGCCATTTCATCACCTTCTTCCAGTTTATACCGACAATTCCTCTTGGAGCTACAAGCAGCGTTATTATCAGGATCACCAGCGATACAACCTTGCTGTAAACGAGTACTCCCGTTCCAAGGACTACCGAGAGCTCATAGGTGATAAGAGACTCCGACAGCCCGATTATATACCCGCCGAGCAGCGCCCCGTATATGCTGCTAAGCCCGCCGACGATACTCGCTGCGAATATTGAAACGATTATCAGCGCTCCGGTTGCAGGAACTATCTCCTGCTTGAAGGGCAGTAAACATCCGGCCATTGCTGCAAGCGCACCGGACAAAAACCACGAGAACATTCTCGTGTATTCGACATTTACACCCATTATTTCAGCCAGGGAGGGGTTCTCCATGGAAGCCCTCAACGCTATGCCGAATTTTGTTTTGTAAAGGAGTAAGAAAAGTCCTGCAAGTGTGACTGCGATTACAACAGTTGACACAAGAAATATGGCCGAAATACCGGCTATTTCGTAGTCCAGATAAGTAAATATGAACTTAACTCCGGCTTTCCTTGTTATTTTCCCGAGAAATTCTGAATAGGCGCCTATAATACCGAGGAGGATTAAGTCCCATGCAAGCGTCGCTATCATCAGGGTTACTATGGTTGAATCTTTTTTTATCAGAGGTCTGAGGACAAGAATGTAAGTCGCTAATCCGAGCATCCCGCCGAGAATAAATGCAATGGGAAGTGCTGTATAAGGATGTATGCCAGAGAGTCGCAAAAGCGTTAGAGCTATATATGAACCAAATATAGCAAAAGAACCCTGAGCAAAATTTGGGACTGCGGTAGTTATATAAGTTAGTGTTAGACCTATAGCAAGCAAAACGAGTAGATTTGCATAGATTATCGCTCCTTCGACTACACCCATGCCCAGAAGGCATCAGAAAAGTTTTAAAACTTTAATGGTCGTGTTCTGTTATGGCATGGAAAAGGCTACTGGTACTTTTAATAATTGCTCTGACGTTGCTTCCAGTGGCTTCTGCCGAGGAAGAGATTTCTATTGGTGTACTCGTTGACCTCTCGGGAGGGCTATCGACATACGGAAACGACATAAAGAATACGCTCGAAATAGCAAAGGAGGACATAAACAGCTACTTTGAGGAGAAGGGTCTGCCGTACAAGGTTGAGTTCTACCCGGAGGACACGAAAGTCGATCCGAACACCTGCCTGCAGAAAGTTCAGACCCTCTACGGTAGAGGCATCAAACTGATGATAGGCCCCATGGGCAGCGGTGAGGTTGCGAACATAAAGGACTACGTCACATCCAACAAGATCATAATAATATCGCCGTCCTCAACGGCTTTGCCAGAGATTATTGGATTCACCAAGCCAGAGGAGAAGAAATACATATTCAGATTCGTTGGAATTGACAACCTGCAGAGCAAGGCCATAGCCGGAGAGCTGAAGGATCTCGGAATCAAGGGTGTCGTTATCACCTACATCGGTAACGCATGGGGTAAGGGGTTGTATGAGTGCATAAAGCCCCATCTCGAGGAAGCGGGAATCGAGATTGGAGATGTCGTTGAGTATCCAGACCAGACGCCTGCAGACTTCACGCCGTACATATCGCAGCTTGAGAACGGTGTGAGTGGCCTTATCCAGAAGTACGGGGCAGACAAGGTGGCAGTTATAGCGTTTACGTACGAGGAAATTTACACAATGATTGCCCAGACCAAGGACGACTCGGTTCTGTTCAAGGTGCTGTGGTTCGGCTGCGATGGCTGTGCGAAGAGCAGCAGAATTGACGAGGTTTGCAGCAAGGTCAGCGAGGTTGGAATGTACAGCACACTCTTCGAATCGAAGGGCAAGGCATTCGATGAACTGAAGGCGAAGTACCAGGAGAATGGATTTGGCGAGACACCCTACCAGTATGCACTGAACGCATACGATGCGGCATGGGTTCTCGCTCTTGCATACGCTGAAGTCGTTGAGGAGAAGGGAAGCTACGACGCCGATGCAATGGCTGAAAAGATACCTGAAGTTACCGAGAAGTACAGCAAGGGTGAGTACGGCGTCGAGCCAGTGAGCGGATACATCAAGCTCGACGAGTGGAATGATAGAGCGAGCGGTGACTATGCGATATACTACGTCACAGACGATTGCAAGTGGGACACTGCAGGAATCTGGAAGTTCGAGACTGACAGCATTGAGTGGTACCACAAGCCAGAGCCACCTGTGGTAGAGACACCGGCTGAAGAGGCTCCTGCAAAGGAAGAAACCACCGTTGCAGAGAAGAAGACACCCGGCTTCGAACTGGTGCTTGCAGTTACCGGCCTCGCAACTGTGGCGTATGCTCTGAGAAGGAGATAAAAATAAAATAATTTTTGATTTTTTATGAACATCCTCGAAACACACAACCTTTCCAAATTTTTTGATGGTCTCAAAGCACTCGATGGAGTCAGCATAGAGGTACCGAGGCAGAACATAGTGCTTGTCATAGGGCCCAACGGAAGTGGCAAATCAACGCTGATAAACGTCATAACCGGATTCCACCAGGCTGACGAGGGAAAGGTAATATTCGAGGGAGAGGACATAACCAACAAACCTCCGCACGAAATCTACAGACACGGAATTGTCAGAACGTTCCAGACGCCGCAGCCCCTCAAGAAGCTGACAGTCCTCGAAAATCTACTTGTTGCGGTTCCACACCCCGGTGAGTCAATCCTGCGAAGCCTCGGGAGAGGATGGGTTAGCTACGAGGAAGAGTATGTCGAAAAAGCCTACGAAATTCTCGAGTTCCTTGGCATCGACCACCTCTGGCATCAGGAATCTTACAAGCTGAGTGGTGGACAGCTCAAACTCGTTGAGATTGGCAGAGCATTAATGGGTGAGGCGAAGCTGATAGTCATGGACGAGCCAATAGCAGGCGTGGCTCCAGCTCTTTCCCACAGCATACTGGACAAGCTCACAAAACTCAAGGAAATGGGCGTTACATTCCTCATAGTAGAACACAGGCTTGACATCATACTCAAATACGTCGATTACATATATGTTATGGCAAACGGAAAGATTATAGCCGAGGGTAGGGAAGAGGAAATACTTAAAAATCCAGAAGTCATCGAGGTGTATCTTGGTGCTGCGCACGGAGAAGCTGAATGCGGGGTATAGGGAACTGCATATCCTTTTCGACGTAGATGCCACCATCGAGGACAACAAAATTACCACCGTCGTGGGGCCCAATGGTAGTGGTAAGTCAACGTTCCTCAAGTCAGTCTTCGGCCTCACAACTGTTTATTCCGGGAAGGTTCTATTCAGGAGTGAAGACATAACGAAGGTTCCACCGCATCAGAGGACGAAGAAGGGTATAGCATACCTCCCGCAGATTGACAACGTTTTCGCAAATCTAACTGTCGAAGAAAACCTGAAGATAGCTGGATACACGCTGGAGAAGAACGAACTGAAGGACAGGATAGATCTCGCCCTCGATGTCTTTCCGGAATTAAACAAGTACCTAAAGAAGCGTGCAGGGGCTTTAAGCGGTGGAGAGAGACAGTTCCTTGCTATAGCAACAGCTCTCGTAAGGAAGGCCGAGCTTCTCATGCTCGACGAGCCAACAGCCCAGCTATCTCCAAAGATGGCTGGAATAATCTTCGATAAAATTGTTGAATTGAGAGACAGGCTTGGACTGACGATACTGCTGGTTGAGCAGAACGTAACCGGAGCGCTCGAAATCAGTGACAACGCCTACCTGCTGGCGAGTGGCAGAGTTATCTTCAGTGGAAAGGCAGAGGAACTGCTCGAGCACGAGAAGTTCGAGGAACTCTGCATGGGTGTGGGCATCGAGGCGTGATTTTCCAAAAAATTATAAAAATTATAAAAAATAGATTATTCAGGTTTTTACTCTCCACCTTCCCGCCATCACAAATTCAAGCTCTTTAAGAATTCTTACGCACTCGTCGTATGCGTTTTCCGGGACAAGAATAGTAGTTTTCGATTTGTCAACGTAATGTATTCTTCTGAGAATTAGTCTATTTCTGAACATATATGCGACATCTCTTCTGACCCTAACTTCTTTCACAACTTAATACTCATTATAATAATATATAAACCTTTCCTTCCATGTGAAATAAAGGAAACTGTAGAAACAGGTGTTCTACCTGACCTCCCTTGGGTCTGTAATCTCGCCATAGAGGGCTGTTGCTGCTGCTGTGGCGGGTGAAACAAGGTAAATTTTCCCTTCTGGGCTCCCCTGCCTGCCTATGAAGTTTCTGTTGGACGTTGAGACGCTAACCTCTCCACTGGCTATCAGCCCAAAGCTTCCACCCATGCACGGCCCGCAGCACGGGAATTCAACAATTCCACCTGCTTCAACAAAAATATCTATCAGCCCGTCTTTGAGAGCTTTTCTGTATTCTGCTCTTGACGCGGGGATAACTATGAGCCTCACGTTTTTGGCGATTTTCTCCCCCTTAAGGAATTCGGCGGCAATTTTCAGGTCTTCATACCTGCCGTTGGTACATGAACCTATGAAAACCTGGTCAACCTTCGTTCCTTTCACTTCTGAAACACCAACGACGTTGTCAACGCGGTGTGGCTTTGCAACCTGCGGCTCCATGCCCGTGACATCGAGCTCAACAGTTTTAGCCTCCGCATCCTCATCGCCGTGAATTTCTTCGAAATCTTCAACGCCTATTGCCCTGAGGTACTTTCTCGTTTCATCGTCAGGCTCTATTATGCCGGCTTTCCCACCCATTTCGATGGCCATGTTGCTCATAGTCAGGCGTTGAGCCATGCTCATCTTTCTGACGACGTCTCCTGCATACTCGCACGCCTTGTAGTTTGCTCCATCGCTGCCAACCATGCCTATGAGCTTCAGAATGATGTCCTTGCTGTAAACGTGCTTCTCAAGTTTTCCGTTAACTTCAAACCTTATCGTTTCAGGAACCCTGAACCATAGCTTGCCGGTTGCGAAGACGAAACCCATGTCTGTAGAGCCTATACCGGTTGCGAAGCATCCGAGGGCTCCGTACATGCACGTGTGACTGTCCGCTCCGACTATCAGTTCTCCCGGCTTAGCGTGACCTTTTTCTACCATTATCTGGTGAGCAATGCCTTCATGCACATCGTAGTTCAGGATGTTCTGCTCTTCGGCAAATTTGCGGAGCATTTTGTGTGTCTCAGCTGCAGTAACGCTATCTGCCGGCACCTGATGGTCAAAGGCCATGATTATGCGCGACGGATCCCACACCTTTGCGCTTTCGCCAGCAATCTCCCTGAAGGCCTTTATGGCAAGAGGAGCGGTAATATCGTGAACCATTGCCCTGTCTATGTCCGCAAGAACGTAATCTCCTGCTTTAACGTCCTTTCCAGCAGCTCTTGAGAGTATCTTCTCCGCAATGGTTTTGCCCATAGTTGCCCGGCGTTTGAGGCAACTTATTTAACTTTCGATTGTTCAGCGTTTCAGCGTTTTCAGGCACACAAGGCATGCACCCTTCGCAACTGCAAGCTCGTCCTTCAGGGCGAGAACTTCTGGTGTGAAGCCGGGCATGAGGTGGCGGTAAATGCCCTCTTTGACCTTCTCAGCCATCAAATTCATACCTATACGTCCACCAAGCACGACTGCAGAAGAGTCGAGGAGCGTGACTGCGTTAGCTACAGCGGTGCAGAAGAGCTCAAACTCTTTCAACGAGTAAACCTTCCCACTTGACACGAGTTCTTTAACGTCTCCGTACTTATTTTTCAAGGCTCTTCCGCCGAAGTAGGCTTCGAGGTGTCCCTTCCCTCCACAACTGCATTCCTCGCTTCCACCAACGAACCAGTGCCCCAATTCGCCTGCGAGGCCGTCCCCTCTGTAGAGTTCTTCGTTGGTTATTATCCCGCTACCTATACCCGTTCCAACGGTTATCGCAAGGATGTTCGGAAGCTTGAAGACGTGATGGGCGTAGACAGCAAAACAGTTTGCATCGTTTTCTATGACTGCCGGGATTTTCAGATCAAGCTGCGGTATCGACGGGAGGTTTGGAGCGAGGATGGGTTTATCGCCCTTAATCCAGACTGCTGCACCTATCCCGACAGCTACTGCACCGACTTCTTCAGCGATTTTTTCAATAAAACTGTCGATTCCAGCGGAAAAAACCTCACTGGTTGAATAACTCCCAACATGGTGGAAATCCCCGTCGTAGATGACGATGTCGATGTTTGTCCCGCCTATGTCAACACCAAGAATTCGCATGGATTTCGTAGTCCATCCGGATTTATATTTTTGGCAGCCCTGCTTACTTTGCTTTCTTTGTTTGATAGAGGGTGAAAGATTATTTACATCCATCACTGCCCGATTTAGCAGAAAAAACTCTGTTGAGGATCGCGTACGTTATGAAGTCATCTTTTCCAACGGGTTCACAGAGTATAACCTTCTTTCCTTCGAACTCTCCCTCTATGACTCCTTCCTTGAACTCAAGCCCAAGTTTTTCTGGCAACTCTTCTGTTGTGTGAACGCCGTAAGCCATGAAGAGGGGAACGAGGTAGATAACACTGGACTCCATCTTCTTGACGACCTCGTCAACAGTAGGCTTTCTTCTGTGGGCAGCAAAGGCTATTTCGACCTCGTCGAAAATTCCCATCTGCCTGATTCTCTCTTTGTGATAGTCCATAACCTCTCTGTAGTAGGGGAGCTTGCTCCCGTGTCCGACTATTATCAAACCCTTCAAACGACCACCTCCTTCAGCATAAACTATCACGTTATCCGATCTTATCTCGAGTTTTTCGTCAATTCTCTCGTTCTTCATACCGAGATTCTCCATGACAACAATCTTACGTGCGATTCGAGAAAGTCTAACAATATCAAACTTTGAATCGGCGAGAATAATTACTTTTCCTCTACATCGGAGCAGGGCTTTTATTTCTTCCATCGCCTCTCTTGCGTGGGCACTTACAATAGCAACCTCGCACAAATCGACTCCAAGCCTTGCAAGAGCGAGCTGGACGCTGCTGATCCCCGGCTCAACCACGCCTTTTATTTTTGTTCCCAATCCTGAAACCATGGGGTCGCCGGTGGAGAGCACAACCACATTCTTTTCTTTTCCCACATTCTCTATTTCTCTGTAGGTTTCCCCATCGAATTTCTTTATAACGATGGATTTGCCCTTTATGTGCTTCTTGGCGAGTTCTATTGCTTTTTTGCTTCCGTAAACAACTTCTGCTTCCTCTATAAGCCTTGCAGCCCTTTCCGTTATCTGCCCTTCAGCAATTCCCACACCAACGATGTATATCATATTCTTCCACCCAACAGGATTACGTCCTCAACCCCCTCGTTTATGCTTCTTGCCCTTTCAAGGATTGCTTTTCTGTAGAACTCTTCTTTCCTTGCAACGTCCACTTTCTTTCCTCGCAGTTCCGGAATCGCCCACTTGACGAGGAGTGACGGCTTTCCCACGATGATCACTTTTCCCCTTGCGGCTCTGAGCCCTTCTGTTATGTGAACTCCAAATACGATGGGTTGATAGCCGGGCAGGTTCTCCTTTGCCCAGCGCCACCCTCCTCGTCCCGTTGTTATTACGAGCCTGTCGTACATTGACGCAATTTCAGCCTTGACATCGATGAGCTTCCTGCACCACGGTTCGACGAAGCCAGTGGTGCCGAGGATGGATATGCCACCTTTTATTCCGAGCTTCTCGTTGTCCGTTTTCTTTGCAATTTTCTCTCCTGAAGGAACTTCAACAGTGATTTTTCCTTTGAAGTCAAACTCATCAGCGTACTTCCTGAAATTTTCGAGAATCTGCCTCATCGCCGCTCTGCTGACTGCCTTTTCTCCTTTCTTCTCTCCGATTCCCCTTCCAAATTCAATTTCGGCCTCTCCGCTGCTGGACACCCTCGCGACGAACTCCATGCCGTCGGTCACATCAAAAGCATGATCTCCGGCGAACTTCCTTGCTATGCAGACACCTTTCTGCTGAACTCTCACGTTTACATCGATACCTGACGGTGTTGAAACTGTAACGCTTTCCTCGCCAGAAATTGCCCCGCATATCGCCGCGCTTGTGGTTGTTGCTGTCGTTATCCCTCTGCGAAGATAGCCATCGGGTGTCAGGATGTACAGTCCGCTTTCAACCTTTCTTCTCACTTCTGCACTTCCCTCTTCCTCTGCACGTTGTTTTACCCAGTCCTCCGGGTATTTGTAGAGTTCAAGTGGATCAACAAGTCTCATCTTCCTTTGCAAGGCTCATCATTCCATTTAGAATCGCAACGCAAATGGTCGAACCTCCTCTCGGGCCAGCAGTGGTTATGGACGGCACATCGAGCTGCCTTATCATCTCTTTGGATTCTGCTGCATTTACGAATCCAACAGGGGTTGCAACGATGAGGGCTGGCTTTATTCCCTCCTTCACTATATCATAGAGCGCCAATGCTGCCGAAGGTGCATTTCCCACGGCAACTATGTTACCTTCGAGTTTATTCCTCAACTTCCTGAAGCCGGAAGCTGTTCTTGTATCATCCCCATTGCTCTCTCCATAATCCACCGCAACTGTAACGTTTTTCGCCCTGAGTCCAGCCTTAACCATGTGTACATCAACGATAATGTCTCTTCCTTCTTTAATGGCTTCAATTCCCGTCTTCACAGCATTTTTATGGAATCTCAAAATTCCGGCAACACTCAAATCACCAGTCGCAATTACACACCTCTTTATTATGAAATCCTCGGGTGTGTCGCCAAAGTATCTGTTCACAACTTCGTAGCTCTGCCTTGTTATCTCGATGGCTTTGCTTGTCGCAGCACCGCTTGCTTCCATCTCCTTTCTTCCTGCTTCCCTCAGACGGTACTTCCTGCTATATCCCCTTGGAGTGATGAACCTGCCACCCATCAGCTTGCTCTCCGAATTCGAGACGAAGAGAATGGTATGCATATCTACGGCGTCAGGATTCTCCATTATTTCATCCGGGGTAGTAATATACACCTCTTCTTCATCCCTTGTAGCGTTTTTGACGATTCCCACTGGCACATTTCCTCTAAATTTCTTCACGAGTTCCATCGCCTTTACGAGGTTGCCTCTCCTTTTCCTGCTTGAGGGGTTGTAGATGGCAATTACGTAATCACCGAGGAGTGCAGCAACGAGTCTGCGCTCTATAGCCTCCCACGGCGTTAACAAATCGCTCAGGCTTACAACTGCGTGATCTCCGCTCACTGCGGAGCCGAGCAGAGGGGATGCTGCGGAAAGGGCTGTAACTCCAGGAATAACCTCGTATTCGATATCAACCCCATTTTCGGCAACATACTCTGCCACGAGGGAAGCCATGCCGTAGATACTTGGATCGCCACCGCTAACAAGGCTTACCACATTGCTTTCTGCAAGTTTGACTGCCCTTCTTACTCTCTCTACCTCTTCACCCATTCTGCTTTCGATAATTTCTCCTTTCACGATTTCTCTTATCCTGTCTACGTAGGTTCTGTGGCCTATAACATAGTCTGAAGATTGGAGAGCCTTTACGGCTTTAATCGTGAGAAAATCCGCGTCGCCTGGGCCGATTCCGACAACGTAGAGTTTACCTTGCGATCGCAATTGTTACACCTCCATAGACTCTCTTCGGGAAGATTAGCTGTTTCTCTTTCGAGCAGTAGAGGGCACACGCCTCAGCAACGCTCCTCAGACCAATGTCTTCAGCCCTCGAGGGACTGACGACTTCTATTTCATTGACGTCTTCAGCGGGAACGAAGACGAGGGGTTTCTTTATTATATCTACTGCCTCTATTAGTCCCTCCTCGTCCTTCTTCAGCTCAACTGTTGCTATAACTCTCACATCGTCAAGCGTCGCTCCCAGCTCCGCAAGAGCAGCCTTTATGGCATACAGCACATCTTCAGCGCTTATTCCTCTCCTGCATCCAATTCCAACGCTTAGACCTTCGCTGTATTCCATGGCTGTCGTTATGACTGCAGTAAGGCCATAGTTTTCCAGCATCTTCGCAACTTCATTTCCACCATGATGACCGCCAAGCAGCGGAATTGCAAATCTCATTGCCTTGTCAACCACAACAACAGCCGGATCAACCCACTTGCTTCGCAACCAGGGACACATACCTCTTATGACGATGCCCGTGGGCATATAGGCAACAATACAATCGTAATCGAGCAGGCTACCCCATATTCCCGGCTTGTAGAGTATTATGTCTGCCCTCAGCCAGTCCGCAAGTCTTCTAAGGGCTCTAATATCTTTCCCAAATCCTATAACGGCTATCCGTATAGCACAGACCTCCTTCCTTCCTTTTTTAGGGCTTTACCGATTATGATTACAGCCGTTCGCTTTATACCTTCTGCTTCGACCTTGTCTGCTATATCTGCGAGCGTCCCGGTTATTACCTTCTCATCTTCTCTTGATGCGTGGTAAACGACGGCTGCCGGCTCATCTTTCCCTCTTACTTCCGCAACCTTCTCAGCCACGTACCTTATCTTATCAACGCCGAGCAGAATTACGATGGTGCAGGGAAGTGGGGCTACGACGTCGAGATAATCCTCATCGAGAGTCCTGCCTTTTGGTCTGCCAACAAACACGAATTCTGCTACTCCCGGCATGGTTAGCTCAGCTTTGAGAGATGCTGCGGATGCGAAAATACTGCTGACTCCCGGGATTATTTCGTACTCAATGCCCCTCTTTTCAAGCTCCCTCGTCTGTTCAGCTATCGCCCCGTATATGCTCGGGTCTCCACTCTGCAGCCTCACGACCTTTTTACCGCTCTTTACCGCGTTCTCTATCAGGTCGATGATCTCTTCGAGCTTCATGCCGTGGCTGTTTACCTTCTCAGCTTCGAACTCAGAAAGCGCATCCTCGCTGATGAGGGAGCCGGGATAGATTATGAGGTCTGCTTCTTTGAGCAGCCCGTAGGCCTTGAGAGTGAGCAACTCAGGATCTCCGGGACCAAAACCTGCAAAGTACACCTTCATTCTTTACTCCCCACAATCAGCGTGAAGTAGTCGGATTTTTCCGGGATTGCATCATCGAGCTCCTCTATCTTCTCACCTTCCATGAAAATCCTCGTGGCAAGCAGGATTTTACTGAAACCCTGCTGACTTAGCTTTTTGTGTATATCTGCCGGCTTGGAAGCTTTCAGAACAACGACATGTTTTACTTCAGGCATCTTCGCCGTCGTGACAATCAGCGGAGCATCAACAAACTTCTTCATCTTTGCAAAGACGGCCGTGAAGCTTGCTATTCCGGGAATTATCTCCACTTCGATGGATGGATTGATTCTGACAACTTCTTCGGCAACGTGCTGGAACGTGGAATAGAATGCAGGATCGCCGAGGGATGCAAAGGCGATGTTTTCATCGACACATCTCTCTGCAAGTTCTGCAGCGAGTTTCTTCGTTACCTCTTCACTTTTCCCCATGGGGAATTCAACGAGCCTCGGCTCTCTAAACTCAGAAACTATCGAATAAGCCAGCTTTCCCGGGACTATCACTTCGTCTGCTTCCTTTATTACTCTAACAGCTTTGAGTGTTAGCAGTTCCCTGTCTCCTGGCCCCAAGCCAACGCCATACAGCATTTTAATCCTCCTTGCCGCCAACAATCATGAAAACTGGATTTAGCCCCCTGAACGCAGTTTTGCCTGCAAGTTCGTAGCTTTTTGAAATGTTTACTATGAGGGCCTCTCTGAACACCCCGAGTTCTTTCATCTTTTCTATAACCATGCTTGCAACTTCTATGCGGGCAGCGTTTACGACAATCCTTTTCGCCTTTCTGCATGCTATTTCCAGCATTTCATCTATTTCTTTTGTACCGCCAAAGAAAACTATATCGTAATCATAATTTCTGAGGAACTCTTTTCCATCCATGTTGAGCACTTCAACGTTTTCAAAGCCCGCAAGATTTTTCTTTGATTCTTCAAAAGCTTCTGGATCGCTTTCTACAGCAAAAACCTTTCTGACGTAGGGGGAAAAGATAATAGAGATTTTTCCACTCCCGCTTCCGATGTCTGCAAAAACGTGGTGATTTTCTGGCTTAATCTTCATGAAGAGGATACCTGCAACTTCATCCTTCGTTTGCTTGTGCATGCTGTCTTTATTTCTCGATGGATTATAAGATGTTGCGTTGTACACTCTCAGCCCGTACAATTCCGCAATTTCCGGCTCGAGACAGTCACCTTCGAATACTATTTTGCCCTGATCCATGACCACAAAATGATCACCCACCTGCATCGCAAAATCAGCATCGTGGGTGGATATTACAAGGGTTTTACCTTCATCTCTCAATCTGAGTACTGTCTTGACGACATCCCTGACACCTATCCCGTCAAGGCCGGCAGTGGGCTCGTCCATGATTATGCAATCGGGATTCATGGCTACAACGCCTGCTATCGCCACTTTCCTCTTTTCTCCACCGCTAAGCGTGTTGCAAAGTCTGTTTTCAAACCCCTCAAGGCTGACCCATTTCAGAGCCATTGAAACTCTCTCTGCCACATCTTCTTTGCTTAAACCGAGATTTTCACAGCCAAAGGCAACATCCTGCCACACTGTCGGAGCCACGATCTGATCATCGGGATTCTGAAAGACGAAGCCCACCTTCTTTCTAACTTCCATCAACCCTTTTCTGTCGTATTTTATGGGCTTTCCATCTACTCTCACTTCTCCTTTTCTGGGTCTGAGCAGACCGTTGAAATGCATGAGTAATGTGGTCTTTCCGGCTCCGTTTCTTCCCATCAGGACTGTTATTCTGCCCTTTTCTGCCCTGAAGTTTACACCCCTCAAAGCCTGTATGCTACCGTATTCGTACCACAGGTCGATGGTTTCTATCATTGACTTGGCCTCTGTCATAAAAACCACCACGCAATGGCCAGGATAGATAAACAGGCGATGGCTATGATCCATCCACGTGATTTCTGGCAGTGAACAGGCATTTTTCCTGAATAACACCTCGATTCCATGGCAAACTCCACTATCTCGGCTCTTTTCATTGCCCTTATGAAGAGAGAATACGAAAGCAGCGAGACTGTTCTCAGAAAAGCCTTCCTGCTTGCAAACCCGTGCTTTGATGATGCAGCAACCTCCATTCTACTGGCCTCATCCATGAGAATTTGAATAACTCTGTAAATCAGCGTAGCAGTCTCGGCAACGAAGTACGGTAGTCTTAAACGCTTTAGCGAAGCAAAGAATTCGGGAATTGTGGTGGTGGAGATAAGGTAGGTGAGAACGCTTACCGATGCAAGGCACCTCAGTCCGGTTGCCATGGCTGCGCTGATACCGGCAGTCAAACAGACCGCGAACATTCCCGGCAGGATAAAGAAGAGTGACGGCCTGATTATTCGAAAGTAGTTCATTCTGGCAGCGTGAAATGACAGGAGAGAGAAAATAGCCAGTCCGGTAAGATGTACCGTTAGCTTTGGGGACGATGCAATAAGGATGAGTGAAACGAGGGAAAAGAAAACCTTCAGATCTCCATCCACGAGTTTCTTCGATGTGAGCTGGACTTCCTCAATCCCGTGCATGAGCTTTTCCTCTATTGTAGCCGAGGAAATACCCGATTATGCCAGCCCCTATCGCTGCCTGGAGGCTGAAGAGCAGGCTTTCAATTTCACCGCTTGGTGGTTCCCACAGGGGAGAGAACCACGGCTCGTAATTCGGATTTATCTCGGTTATTGCCTCTTCTGCCTTATCGTCTGCACCACTCCACTCATCTGCGAGAGCTGGAGATGTAAGAAGGACTGTAAATAACAGGAACACAAGTGTGGCTGAGAGATACGCAGCCCTCACGCGAGCACCCCCTCAACGGCTGGCCTCGTCTGAGCCAGGTGCTTCATGAGCAGGGCGGCAACAATTCCCTCTATAATGGCTATCGGTACCTGAGTGACTGCGAAAATCCCCATGAAAACGGCTGCCGAGGAAACTACGCCTGAAATCCCGTATCCCGAAGGGAACGCAAGGGCAAGCTGTAGCGATGTGACAACGTACGTCGTCCAGTCTGCAATGACTGCTGCGAGGAACGTTGAAGGAGCGATGTCCAGCCCAACTTTTCTGGCGAATTTGTAGACAATCCAGCCTGCAAACGGCCCTATTATTCCCATTGATGCAGTGTTCGCTCCAAGCGTTGTTATCCCGCCATGGGCAAGAAGCAGTGCCTGATACAGCAGGACTATGGCGGAAAGGAATGCCGTTATTGCGGGGCCGAAAAGCACGACTGCTATGCCTGTTCCAGTTGGGTGGGAACAGCTTCCCGTGACAGATGGAATTTTAAGAGCTGAGAGGGCGAATATGAACGCTCCAGCCACTGCTATCATCGCCCTGCTTGATGCATCCTTTTCAACGATTTTCTTTACCTTCCACGCTCCGTAGGCAATGATGGGGATGGAGAACGCGTACCACAGAGCACACCATTCGACTGGCAAAAATCCCTCCATTATGTGCAATGTTCCACCTCCTTGATGTAGTGTCAAATAAATTTGATTATTTAAATGTGTCGGAAGAGAGCACAGTATTATTTAGAATTTTTTTAATAATATTGGTTAGTGAACTAACATTATTTTCGACATTATTTTTAGAAACCCTTATATCTGAACATAGCAGAATCCACGCGGTGGTAGAATAATGAGGAAAATGTCAATTGGCTGTCTGCTGGTTATTCTCGTCTTCTTGGCACCACTAGCTGCAGCCAAGACAACGGAAGACACGAGCAGAGTAATTGTCGTTTTTAAAGACGGGATGAAGGCGGAGGATGTCGATTTTATCAAGAAATGCGGAGGCAAGGTAAAGAGACATCTGAAGCTGGTAAACGGAGGAGTAGTAGAGATTCCGGCAAAGGCAATCGAGAAGCTGAAAAAGAATCCACGAATTAAGTATGTGGAGCCAGATCTAAGAATTCACGCTTTTCAGGAGATTGTTCCCTGGGGTGTTGATAGAATCGATGCCGATGTTGTCTGGACGTTCGGAAATAAGGGCATGGGGGTTAACGTCTGTGTCATAGATACTGGCATTGACTACACACATCCCGATTTGGATGATAATTATAAAGGAGGTTACGACTTCGTTAACGATGATGACGATCCTCTTGACGACAATGGCCATGGAACACACTGTGCTGGCATAATTGCTGCGGAGAACAACACCGAGGGCGTGATTGGCGTAGCTCCTGAAGTTATGGTCTTGAGCAAAACTATTTATACTAAAAATAACAACCAAAACCATGGGTAGAAAACGCGTCTACGAAGTAGTGAAGCATCTGCCAGCAGAAGAACTCGATAGAAGAATCAAAAGGCTTGAAAAAGACACGAGAGTTCTTAAGAGACTTTACTTCATAAGATACCTCTATAAAGGAATGAACGTTGAAGAAGCCGCCGAACTCGTAGGAATTACCAAAGCAACAGGCTACGCATGGCTAAAAAGGTGGAACTCAAAAGGCTACGAAGGCTTAATTCCGGAATTTGGAGGGGGAAGGCCAGCAAAACTCACGAAGGAGCAGAAAGAGAAACTCAGAGAGATGCTAAAAGAAGGGGATTCGTGGACGACGAAAGAAGTTCAGGAGCTAATTGAAGCTGAGTTTGGAGTTAAGTATTCTTCGTGGCAGGTCAGGAGAATTCTCAGATCTTTTGGCATGAAATACGCTAAACCTTATCAGAAGGATTACAGAAAGCCCGATAACGCTGAGGACACTTTAAAAAACCTGGATGAAGCTGAGATTGATCAAGACATCCTAGGATTCATTGATGAGATGGCAGTCGAAGCGAATGCAAATACTGCAAGGCTGTGGAGTTTCGGAAAGCCGGTTAAAAGAGTTGCCACGTACGTCAAAGCTAAGGTTTCAGGATTCTATAGCTTGAACGGAGAGAGCGTAATAGAGTTTCCAGAAAGAAACAGGACTGAAGAATTCATAGCATTTCTAAAAAAGATTAGAGAAGCAAATCCTGGGAAAAGAATCGTGATCGTTCTCGATAATTTCAGGACGCATCATGCAAAGAAAGTGAGAGAGGAAGCTGAAAAGCTTGATATTGCACTGGTTTATCTCCCTCCCTACTCTCCCGACTTGAATCCGATTGAGAACGTTTGGAAGAGCGTTAAAAGGTTTGTTTCTGAAGTATCTCCGCTGAATATAGAGGAGCTGAAGGAAACGATTTCCAAGGCTTTCAGAAAGTTAACTGAATCAATCTCCTTTGCAACGGCTTGGATTGAGAAGTTCTTGGGAGATAAGTTTAAGATGTTTTGCACCTAACCATAATTGAGGTTTGAGAAGAGATGGCACAGGAAGTGATACCTTGCTCGCTCCCGTTAGGATCAAGGGTCAGCGATACTGGATAGAATTCTCGATAAGGGGCGAGCTCTGGACACCCATTCCCGACATAACCGAGCTGCGAAAGCTCGTTCTGAAGGAGATCTGCATTAACGATGTTTACGAAGACTGGGAGATCGCCTACGACGTGAAGAGAACTGCTGCTATGCTCCTTAAGCGTGGCTTATCTCCGAAGCAGGTCGTACAGGAGATGGTGGAGCTCTACGGGATTCCCGAACCTCACGTTTTCGAAGTTCTTGAGGGTCTGGTGTTGCAAATTCAGTAGTTTTTACTGTAATCACCAAATCAAATTGCGAAAACTATATCTAATATTATGTTTGCTTCCATCGTAAGAAAATGCCAGATAAAGGAATTTGGATCATATTTGAGGGAAGGGCAGTTAGGGCAGGAAGAATAGAAGTACTAAGGCTTGCAGAGGTCCTATCAAATTTTCAGAGATTCGTTTTTGATTATGGGCGAGCTCGTGGCGTCCAAAGAAGGGAATATCTCAAAGTGTATTTCTCAGAGGTTGAGAAAGGAAGCATCAAAATTAAGCTAATGCCTAAACCATCACTATACCCAATACCAGTTCAAGCGGTCGAGTTCATAGATAGGTTGAAGGACAATATCGACGACATAGAGGAAGCAAAAGAGATTGTTAAATCGGAATTTAAAGATAAAACAGATTTGATAATAAGGGGGCTAACAAAAGTTGAGGCTTTTTGGTCGAGGGAAGACATTACAGTAGCGTTGGGTGTGGGGGACGGAAAACCAGAGCGAATTGTAAAGTTAGATCCAGAAAATAGGGAGGAAATAAACACACTTCTTAAAGAATTCATGAAGCAGTATGCCCGCACTATTACGGGGGCAATAGTTGAATGGAAGTTCTACGGTAACAACAGGCATTTTGAAATAATCACACCGTATGGTGAAAGAGTTAGATGTTACTACAACTACATGGAGAGACCAGAGTTTGAGGACTTAATCTACGAGAATACAAAAAAACCAGTAGAGGTAGTAGGATTTATTAAAGAAAGAGGAAAGAGAAAAAAGGTCGAAGACGTTCTGGAGATAAGACCATGGAAAAAGATGCTTACAGGGCAGTTTGCAGGATATAAGCTCAAAAAGCCAATACCTCTTAAAGTGGAATACGATAACTTTGATAATATATGGTGTCTTTATAATGATGAGTTAGAGCTGTATGGTTGCGGAGAGAACATTGAGAGAGCTGAGAGAGACTTAGAAGTCGTTTTTAGTTGTTTAATCGAAGAATATGCAAAGGAGGTAGATGAAGTTCTTTCTGATAAGGCCCTTGAACTTAAAAGAAAGCTTCTCGAATATGTGGAGGTTTAAGGGATGTCAAAGACGTTAAAGGCTAATAAAGTGAGAAAGGCACTTGTGAAAAAGGGATTCAAGGAGAAAAAATCAAGACACTTGAAATTTACACTACATATCAATGGTAAAAAACAAAGGATCTGGACTGTAATGAGTCACTCTAGAAAAGATATACCCATATGGCTACAAAAGAGGATGATGAAACAGTTAAAATTTGAAGCTGAAGAAGATTTTTACAACTTTGTTGAGTGTCCAATGAGTTATGAAGATTATGTAAGTTACTTGGAAAAAAGAGGTTATCTTTGACTACGAAAGCAGGATGTGTTCTATCCTATATATTTTAGAAAACTTTATTTATGTAACAACCCTAAATCCAATCCATGCTGAAAAATCTGGCTACATGCTGGATTTTACTGACGGCAATGCTCTTTCTGCTGACTCCCGCCTCTGCCCAAGGTGCGTTGAAGATCTCAGCCCCATCAGAAGCCTACGTTGGCGATCCCGTTGAGATCACTGTTACTGACCTCTTCGGCAATCCTGTTGAGGATGTTACTGTTTACGTTAACGCTCAGGAGATAGGAAAAACGGACTCCAACGGGAAAATAACCTACACGTTCGACAGCGAGGGTATTTACATCCTCACGGCGACGAAGCTCGGCTATTTGCCTGCCGCGAGCGTCAGCATCAGCGTCGAAGCTCAGAGTACGACTCCCGAAGAAACGCAGACGGAGACTCCCGTTACCACACCAGAACAAGAGATAGAAGTGCTGGAAGGAGCCGTAATTCCAGTTTCGATCGTGAGTGACAGCGTCGTATTTCAGTTCGAGAGTGCTACAAGGCAGAAGTTCAGTGTTAGCCCCACGGCGTTCTTCACCGACGGCAGAACGAACGCCGTCCTTATCGGTGACATTTCAGACAGTGGATGCTACAGGATTGAGGGCGTGGTCAAGGGGGAGGTCAACGTAAACGGCAAGAACTGGAAAGTTATCTCGGTTGAAGATTACGAGAAGCTGAGTACTCAAAGCGTAAGTCTTGAGACTCTAAAGGAGAGAGCGAGCGATTACGTTGCCAAAGAGGTTATCGTCAACGCGTATCTGAGGGAGACACCGTTTGAGGTTGGATATGCATACGTGCCTGGGGTGGACGTCTACCCCGGTAGCCTGAGCGATGACGAAGAAACACCCCTCCTCGACGACGTCAAGGATCTCCTCAGTGATAGGGAGGTCGAGTACTCCGACTTCCCGACCCTCAGGATCTCCGGACCTGTCGATGCGTACGGGAACAACTACCAGGCCTACTGGAAGAATGCGTACGGCAGTGTTAAGGGATTAGTTCTGCCCGTGGACTTCGTGAGCGGGATTCTCGATGAGGATGTGTTAAAATATCTCCCGGATGAGAGATACCTGCTCTTCGTCGAGAACTTGGATATCAAGGCCGAAAAGACAACGATAAAAGAGATTAGAGAGAACCCAGAAAGGTATTACGGGAAGGTTGTCGAGCTTGACGTCACCGGGATTGGTGTGACAAAGAGTGCGAAGGAGATGCTCTCCACGGTCTTCCCGGCGGCTGCCGCATCACCCGTTGACGTGTACCTCGTCCTCTACGGATTCTTCCAGGATGTACCGACCAAGGAGACGTCGATTCCCGCGTTTGGAGTCTCTTCAAACCCCAACGCCATAAGCATGGAGGATCATCCGGACGGCCACTACAGGGTCAAGTGTAGGGTGCTCATCCTCAAGGAGTTGGACGACAACATGCCCAAGGAGCCTGTGCTGATAATCTTCGAGGCTATGAGGATTGATCGGGACGAAACGCCAATCGATGAAACTGGGAAGAACTTGCTTCTTGGCTATGTTGACATGCTGAAGAGTTATGTGCTCGGGGAAGAGCATAAAGAAGGGGAACATGAAGAAAAGCCCACACCGACTGAAACTCCCGAATCGACGATAGTGCCAACCCCGACACCTACACCCAAGTCCGAAGGAGGACAGACAAACCTCAGCTCGCTGACCGTGGACATCACTCCCGATAAAATAACCGCAAGTCCCGGAGATAGCATAAACCTGAGACTTAAGGTCGATTGGGAGCCAGAGGACTGGAAAGGACAGGCAAACGTTATAATCGTGCTCTCTGCCGCTGGTTTCGAAAAGAAGTACGAGTTGCCAGGCGTTTACCTTGAGAATCCGCCGATTGAGAACGAGTTCAGCTACACACTGCCGGACAACCTGCCGCCGCTGACGTACAAGGCAAAGATCATCGTCGAGGCTGGAGGGAAGGAGGCCGAAGACAGCGTTGATATAACAATCCCCGCTGGAAAGACTCCGGGATTCGAGGTGCTGACAGCGATTGCCGCGGTGGGTGCTGCGTGCTTGCGGAGGTTTAGGAGTTAATCCTGCATTTTTTATTCCCGTTATGCTTTATTCGATGAGGTGAATAGAAAGATATAAGTGCTTATTCGACACATCAAATGCGAGGTTGGGGCCTGCAGGCCTTAGCCTCGTTATAACACCTCCGCGGGCGTCGGGGCGTCCCCCTCACGCACAAGCGTGCCTTCGGTCACCGGAGGGGCGCCCGCAATAAAAACTATTTCTCAAAAATGTAAAAATTAAGAAGAGTAGTTGTCATTTCCGCCCCTCAGCCACTTCAGGTACATCTCCGCAACCTCGATTACTTTGCTCGCGGTAACAACAGGATCCTTGATGGCCGTTGCCGTTGCCAGAGCGACAGTCTCCCTCGCCACTCTCAGAGCGATCTGCCTTGCGATGCGCTCCTGCTTCTCCCTGTACATCTTCTCTATCCTTGCTTCCCTGTCGTTTTCCGGAATAGTATTTACCTGCTGCACGGGCTCCACCCCGTAACCAGATCCGTCGTTCTGACTAATAGCGGTTGGGAGCGATGCGAAAGTGTTGAAATCGCAATGATTTTATAATGATTTTATAAAACCAAAAATAAGTAGGTTTAAGTAGGTGGTTGATTTTTCGAGTGTTATGAAAGTGAGAGGGGAACTGAACAAAAAGTCTGTCTCCGGCTCCGGGCACTCTTCTTTTGGTTCAAATCCGTTTTACGACACTCTTTTTGAGTTATGATGCTGGTTCAAGGGTTTTGATGCCTGTTGTGGATTTATACAGCAAAAAAGTTGCTGCTGGATGCTAAGTAACTACGATGTAAACAAGTTAAGCAGTTCTAGCAGTTCTGTAGCAGGTTAGTATTTAAACGTTGAAAAAGTGGGGTGGGGTTAGTGCAGCTCTTTGTCCTCCGAAGTATCCAACGGCAAAGTAGAGCTTTGAAATAATGGTAGCATGTCCTTAAATTACTGTCTTTTCCACAAGGATCATCTGCTTTGATGGATCATGCTTTCTAAAAGAAATTATCAAAGTCGAGGTTTCGTAACCCTCTATGGCTTCACAGGGTTTTTTATACACCAATAATCGGACGACCTGAGAATCGTCCACAAACAGATATGGACTGCTAGGATCTTGTTTATCTTTCTTAAGAGTGTCTAAAACAATTTTGGAGATATTGTCTACATCCTGGTTCTTGACTCTTGACTTTGGAACAAAAGCGACAATCGCAACATCTAACTGTGCTTTTCTTATCTCTTCAAACAAGGGGTTCTCCATCCAACTTTTTAAATTGGTCTTTATCTCTTTGATTATCTCTTTTTTAGTCTTGTTTGAGGTTTTAATAACAATTAGATCACTGAATGATCCTTGAGCCCCCCTCTAGGACCAAAACATTATGTGGATTCCACTTCAATTTTGAATTAGACATATAATGCTTGTCTCAAAAACCCTTTATGAGGGTTGTGGTGATTTATACTCCTGAGGAACCTCAGAATCAAAGATTCTTTCTCTGTTACTTTTGTAGCAAAAGAGCGAGCATTTGATTATATTTATAAAATAATAAAGAAAAGATTTAACAAACGTTATTATTACGGCCGACAGGCAGTAATATTTCATCTTTCTCTGTTCTATCTCCTTTGGAGACGAGAAAAACAAAACAAAGAAGGCTAATCCAATAAAAAAGGCAATCGATCAAGTTTTGGATGGGCTAATTGAGACCTTCTCATCGGAAGAGAAACTAATAGAAAAGGCAAATATAGTGGCAGGACATTGCCTATGACTCAGGTAATCGAAAAAACTCCCGCACAGAAAGTGAACAAAGAAGATCCCATTGAAAAATTAAAGAAATTAAAAGAATTGTATGACTTGGGCATACTTAGTGAGGAGGAATATCAGAGAAAGAGAAAAGAGCTGTTAGAGATGCTTTAATATCTGGCGAAATTACTCTCTTCTGATTTTTGCGAGTTATTCTATCTTTTCACTCTCAACAACTCTTAGACCTATATTTTCCTGAATCATCAGGCAGTTCTCACAGAATATGGCCTGCATCTGCTTCCCGTTATCCATAACAGAAGATATCAGGAAGATGTCTTCCTCATCCCCACAAATCCAGCAAACTTTATGAGAACCAGCTTTAGAAAATACTATTTCGCTTAGAATACGTTGATGCGCTGGAAGATCCTGTTTTGTATTATCCCACATCGATTTTGCATCGATCTCGGATATTTTGACCATTGTTTTTCTATGTTTTGTACCCCTATATACTTTTCCTACTGTCAAAATGCGAAAGTAAGCATGTCATCTTAGAAATGGTGGGTAGGTTTCAGTTTTGCAGTAAAAATTAGACCTCTCTATTTTCTAGCAATTATCAAGGAACCAAATTTCAAAAACTCCTCCTCTTGAATTGCCAAGCTGTCTATTGATTTAAAAAATACACCCATGATTTAGACCAATAATGAAGGAGTAGAATAGTTTTCAAGAGAGATGGACTTCCGTCTACACACTCCCAACAAGAATTATCTCTATCACAACCCCCAAAGATATCCAGCAAAACTCTCAGCATGCTTTACCACGTACTCAGGCGTCAAACTCCTCAACCACTCAACAATTCCATCATCGTAGAGCATGCTTTCACTCAAAGGCACGCTCACACCATCTGGCTCAAAGTCCTTCATGTGCAGACAGCCTAAAGGAACCCTTGCGAGCTTTCCGCTCGGTGTCTGGGAGGGGTCGATAATTATGTGGTCTTCTTTCTTCTCGTGCCCTCCTGCAACCTTAAAGCTGACCTTCTGCTTTATCTGTCTCACCCAGACGTCCGTCCAGGATTTAAACAAAGCTCCTTTGCTGTGGTACTGGACTTTCTCCTCGTAAAACTCCGGTGGTTGCGGCCTGGAGAGGAAACAGTAAACATGGAAGCTTGAACCTGTCCAGTAGACCGCTATCGACTCAACGAGCTCGTTGAACTCATTATCGGTTCTCCTTTGTTCTTCCATAATTTCGATTAGGAGTCTCGTAACCTCCAGCGACTTCTCCGCAGGCATATTGGTGCGGTCTATGTCGATAAAAATCCTTTCAATTGGCTTGCCCTCTCCCTCTCCATTCGTTGCATAGAAGAACTCTGAATATTTTCTCGGTACAAAGTACCGCCAGAGCAAAACCTGTCTCTCGTTTAATCTGTTCTTAACCTCGCTCAGGTGGTACCTCGCTCTGAGCTTCAGGAATTCTTCATCGATGTAATCGAAGTCTTCAATCCATAGCTCTCCGAGTTTACCTGCTCGATTCAGGAAATAGGGAACTTTGGCCTTTGGAACATAGGTTTTGCTTGCAATCTCTTTTCCTTTTAGGAAATCTCGTAGATATGGGGCAATTCTACCGTAAAGGCTGAGAACGTCGATTTCGCCAAAGGGTTTGAGCAAGTCCATATTCTACTCTTGACTGGCACTTATTTAAATGTAAACTGCAGGCATCTCTCTGCTATCTCGCGAATACTTGCAGGCCAGTGCAAGGCCAAACAGGGTAAAATACATATATTGGCTTGTGTTTGTTTGAGAAGGGTTTAAGGAAAGTTCTGGATAAAATACATATACGTTTCCAGATAGACAGTATTTGGTTTGTGCTGCTCTCCCTCTGTGGCTAACCAGATCTGAGTAAGGTGGTTAAGATGAGGAAGCTTGTGAGTTATTTCAAAAGCGCAGAATTTCCCCGTATCGTAGAAGTTTCTGAAAATGCCCGAAAAAAAGTCAGGAACACTCTCGAAGCGATGGATTGCTCCTCGGCTCTACTTATTACGGGCAAGAACGTGTACGATGCTGTAGCGAGAAAGATAGAGGAGAGACTCGAAGGCCTTGTTTTGAGAACGGTTTTTGTTACCACGCTGCGGCTTGAAGACGTAAGAAGGACCGAGGTCGAAATGGGGCTTGAAGAGGTTGACAGCGTCGTCGGCGTTGGAGGTGGACGCGTCCTTGACTTTGGTAAGGTCATCTCCTCTGAGCTTAACGCTCCCTTCATAAGCATACCTTCCACAGCGTCCCACGATGGAATTGCATCTCCTGTAGCGAGTTTTAAGGAGAACGGGAAACCTGTTTCGATATCAACCAATCCTCCCGCTGCCGTTCTTGCGGACATTACGGTCATAAGGAATAGCCCCATTCGTTTGGTTAGGAGCGGTTATGGTGATCTGATTTCAAACGTTACGGCTGTTAAGGACTGGAAACTCGGAAAAGAAATCAAAGACGAGGAATACAGCGAAGTAGCGGCATCCATGGCGCTTATGCCGGCAAACCTGCTGCTCGCCGAAGCTGATAGACTCGACCTCAAGACACCATCGCATCTCGAACTTCTCGTCAAGGGACTCATTCTGAGCGGGATGACAATATCGATAGTTGGCAGCAGCAGACCTGTAAGTGGAGCGGAGCACAAGTTCAGTCACGCCCTGGACTACCTGGGATATGGAAATGGGACGCACGGTGAGCAGGTAGGAATCGGAACAATCATTATGGAGTACTTCCACGAGAAGGCCTACGGCGTGGGAGACTGGGAACTCATAAAGAGCTCGCTCGAAAAAATTCAGGCACCAACGATGGCGAGGGAAATCGGGCTTACGAAGGAGCAGGTTATTGAGGCGTTGCAGTATGCGAAGAGGGTAAGGAAGAAGAGGTACACGATACTCGAAGATTTGGATCCAAGTAAGGAGGATTTTGAGATAGCCCTTGAGAAGACGGGGGTCGTATGAGTTTGTGGAAGAGAATGGGTAAAAAAAACCTGAAATCTACAAAAGCTCACCGACATCAAACAGCTCCGATAGGTCGAGTTCGAAAGCAACCACTGGCGTTGCAAGCTTGAAGTTCTCCAGGACTTCGGGGTGTATTTCTCCAAACACTCCAACCTTCTTGCCGTCCACCACGATGTCTGCTCTCCTTCCTTCTATGAATGCATCATCGCTGCTCTCTGCCACACTCCACTCAAGATCAAGCTCTCTCATGACTGCCTGAACAACGCTCCTGATTTCTGCAAAGTTCGCCCTTGCATGGGTTGAGCATGCTGCGAGCCTCAGTCTGTTTTTCGTTCCAACAACGACATCTCCAACTTCGAATATGCGCTGGGGCATCGCGTGGTGGGTGTTGTACGACAGTAACTCGAGCAGCTTTGGCAGTATGTCCGTCCTCACGATGGTGTGGTCTTCGGTCAGAGGATGCATGAGAGGCGTGTAGTCTTTCCATGCCTCGCCACTTCTGCGCATGTACTCGTACTGCACCCTCTCATTCGTTAAAGTGAAAGTAATGACCTCTAAGTAGCCGAGACCAATCATTACCTCTCTTGCAATCTCCCTCATCTCGTTCCAGTTGTGAGTCGTGCCTATAGCGTTCGTTGGTGGATACTCCGGTTCAATTCTGTCGTATCCGTAGCCTATCGCGATATCTTCTATTATGTCCCACTCGTGCATGATGTCAGCCCTGTACGGTGGTACCAGTACTTCAACACTCTCGTCAATCCTGCCCACTCCAAACCTCATCCTTTCCAGAGCGAGCTTAATGTCATCATCGCTCATCTCGAAGCCAAGAAGGGCATATATCTCGTCCTTGCTTACAACCATTCTTTTCGGGCTAAGATCCGGCGTGAGCTCAGTTCTTCCATCAGGATACGTTATCTCAACGCTTTCTATTATCCCTCCCCTATCGGCAAGCATCGTTGCGAGGATGCTTAAAGCTTTGTCAACGTTCTCGTCGAAGCCCGTCACGTCTATGAACAGATCGGTAGTCCTCTCAGTGACTCTTGTCTTCTCCGCGTTGATTACCGGTGGGAACGAAATGACCTCGTTCTTTGAGTCCAGGATCATTGGATATCTGTCCTTTCCTTCGAGGATGAACCTGTACTCCTTACCCTTTGGGTGCTTTTCGAGGATTTCGGCAACGCTCATCTCCTCGCTGAAGTCGAGGGGGACGAATGAGAACGATGAATCCACGGCAGTATAGCGGAGAGGGAAGTAAACCTTGCTCAAATCGTGGACACCTATCGCCATCTTTCTCCTGTTTCTGCCTATAGTCCAGTGTAAGTCTTCCTGGACTTCCATAAGCGAGCGTATAACTTCATCGGTAATCTTGAGGTTTCTAACAACACATCCCACGATTCTGGGCCTTACTTCAAGAACGGCGGGCTCAACGACTATTTTCCAGTCTGCGGATTTTGCCTGATACTCTTTGTAGCCATGCTCTATGTCGAGGAAGCCCCGCAACGCCCTCGCAACGCCCTCAACACTGTACAGATCTGGCCTATTCGGGAAGAACTCAACATCAACGTGATCCTCCTCAACCCTCTCAATGTCACAGCCAAGCATCGGCAGCCTTTCGAGGATTTCTTCTCTGCTCTTTCCAACGAGCCTTTCAAGCTCGTCCCAGTAAAGCGTGACAACTGGCATTCAATCACCTCTCGCTATCGCTTTATTGCCGGCACGCTTCTCAACCAGCCTATGTCTGGCAGGTAGAGTCTTCTCAGATCCTTCATTCCAAGCCTGAGCATCGCGAGTCTGCCAATGCCCAGCCCCCAGGCGAGAACCCTGCCTTTTATGCCAAGAGGCTGCGTTACCTCCTTCCTGAAAACGCCCGCCCCGCCAAGCTCTATCCAGCCCAGACCCTCGGCGTAGACCTCTGGCTCGACGCTCGGCTCTGTGTAGGGGAAATAACCCGGCCTGAAGCGGACATCTTCAAAGCCCATTTTGAGGAAGAATTCCTTAAGCAGGCCGAGGAGGTCTTTGAAGCCAACATTTTCATCGAGAACGACTCCCTCGAGCTGATCGAATTCTGGAAGATGTGTGGCGTCGATTGTTTCGCGGCGATAAACTCTATCAATGCAGAAGGCCTTAACCGGCGGCTCCGGATTTTCTGCGAGGTAATGAATGGTTATCGCCGTTGTGTGTGTTCTCAGCACGAGCTGTCTCGCTCTATCAATGCTCCATACGCCTCCCCAGCCCGTTGAGCCAGTCTCCCACCCATTCTCATGTGTCAGCCTAACTCTCTCGACCACATCTCCCTCAAGCTCAACGTAGCTGTCGAGGTAGAACGTGTCCTGCATATCCCTTGCAGGATGGTCTTGCGGCTGGAATAAAGCGTCGAAGTTCCAGAAAGCGGGCTGGACGTAGTGACCCTTTATCTCCGTAAATCCCATCTCGAGGAAGATTTTGCGGCACTCTCTTATTATTCTCTCGTATGGGTGGAGCTTTGCGGTGAAGATATCCCTCGAAGGGATTGTAATGTCGTATTTGAGAAACTCCTTGCCCTTCCACGAGCCTGAGGTTAAAATTTCCGGCGTCAGGTCTGTTACGTAATCCTTAAGCTCAGCCTCTGGCTTCTCCAGCACTGTGACGTATATCTCCTTTTCTTCGTCAAAATCGATGAGTTTTCTTCTGAGGAGGCTTTTTACGTCATCCTCACTGACGGCATCAGCGTTGCAGGCAGAAATAGCCCTCAGCGCCCCCTTTTCCCTAAACTCCGGAACGCGTACCAGCCTTACAACGCCATCCTGTATCTCAACAGCTTTCTTTCTCCTCAACCAGCCGAGGGCTATACCAAACTCCTGCTTTCCAAGTTCTTTCTCGAGATCCTTTATGTGCTTCGGTTCATGGAGAAGTTTGACCAGTCTCTCCTCAGGCAGTCCCTCTTTCAGATACCTTTCGCCTTCCCCTGTCAGCCTGTATATTCTCTTCTTTATCGTCTCGACTTTTGCCAGCCCCTTTTCCTGCAGCAGGTGGGCTGCCTTGAGAACGGCATCCTTCTTCATTCCTGAGGCTTCGGCTGCCTCATCCAGCCTGTATCTCCTGCCTTCTTCGAGGGCTTTAAGCAGTTGGATCTCTATAGGCGATAGCACCATTTCAACCACCGCTTCTCTAAGATATAAGTATCAGCGTGACGCTGCGACACCATCTGCCAGCAGTAAAGGCTTGCAAGGCAGAAGGATTAAAAAACTTTGGTATTTCTGTGGCGGATGTACGGCGGGCATACGTTAAATTTATATTGCCTCCTCGTCGCTTTTTCATGCTACAACCTTCTGGTGATATTATGTACGCAAGGATAAGAGTTCGTGATACTGTCAGAGTCCCTCCCACGAGGCTCGGAGAAGACATAGAGGAGGTAATCAGGGATCTGCTCTGGGAGCAGTTTGAGGGCAGACTTGATAGAGAGTACGGTATGCTCATCGGGATAGAGAACATAGAGGACATCGGTGAGGGGCGTATAATCGAAGGGGACGGGGCGGTATACTTCGATGTAGAGTTTACGGCCATCGTGTTCAAGCCTCTCCTTCAGGAGGTTATAGAGGGTGAGGTTGTCGAGGTTGTGGAATTTGGTGCCTTTGTTTCTATTGGCCCGCTTGACGCGCTTCTCCATATGAGTCAGATAACCGACGATTTTATGGTGTATGACGAGAAAAACAAGAAGCTGATCGGGAGAGAGACCAAGAAGAGCTTGGGTGAGGGCGACCTGGTTAGGGCGAGAATAGTTGCCCTCAGCCTGAAAGAGAGAGAGCCGGAAAGGAGCAAGATTGGTTTAACCATGCGCCAGCCCTGGCTCGGCAACCTGAAGTGGATTGAAGAGGAAATCAAGAAGCTCGAGAAAGAGGGAGCAGCATGACCGAGCTTGCCTGCAGGAAGTGCAAGTTCATAAGTCTCAATTCGACAGTCTGCAAAAACTGCGGAAGTACTGAACTCACGAAGGAATGGTACGGTTACTTAATCATCATAGATCCGGAGAAGAGCGAAGTAGCAAAAAAGCTCGGGGTAAAGATTCCCGGTAAATATGCGCTCAAGGTAGGCTGATATGCTGAGGCTGCCCGAAGAGCTGAGGAAAGAGTGCAGGAAGCCACAGGGGAGGCTGTGCAGTCTGGATTCGGTGAATCCGGTAGCTGCCGTTGGGGATGTCGTAAGTTACTCCCTGCTCTCAATGGGCCGCAAGCCAGTAATCATAGTTTTTGACGGCAGAACAGAGAGGAGAAAATTCGAGCAGCTCGAAGAGCTCGAAAGGATGACTGCAGAGTACGAACGCATTGAAGTTGAGAATCCTCCCTCAACGATAACCTATGAGCTCGTCGTAGCTTTGAAGAGGGCTGTGGAAGTGGCAGCAGAAGGTGTAAGGACAAAGGTCTTCGTTAAGGGTGAAGAGGACCTGGCTCTAATGCCGCTGGTGTGTCTGCTCCCCTCAGGCAGCGTCGTTTACGGGCAGCCGGGTGAGGGGGTTGTGGAGGTAAATGTGACCCCCGAGAAAAAACTACTAATACTCCAGCTCATGGAGCAGATGGAGAGGCTTAAAAGAGATGGTAAAAATGGTGAAGACGTCATTAGTTTGTGCAGGGGGTGGAGCAATGGAGATCTTCGTTGAAAAGGACAGGCAGAACCCGCTTCTCAAGAGGAGGGAAATCTACTTCAGGCTGAAGTATGAGGAAGAAGGGGCGACACCTTCGAGGAAAGACGTGAGGCAGAAAATCGCAGGGTTATTCAACGCGAACCTTGATACGGTCATCATAGACTACATCAAGCCGGAATTCGGTAAGTGTGAGGCGTTCTGCTACGCCAAGATCTACGATAGCGTCGAAGACTTGCACGCAATCGAAGAAGACCACATAATAAAGAGAAACTTTGGAAAGTCTGAGGGAGAAGGCGAGGAAGGAGAGGGAGAGGAAGAGTGATTGAAGAGGTGATCCTATGGCGAAGGCACAGGAAGTAGTTTCCAAGTTCTACGAAATAAAGGGAGACAAGGTTGTCAGGAAGAGAAAGTTCTGTCCGAGGTGTGGCGAGGGAGTTTTCCTGGCAGAGCACAAGGACAGGCGAACATGTGGCAAGTGCGGCTACACTGAATTCAAGAAATGAGGGCCCTTGGAATCGAGGGCACGGCGTGGAGTCTCAGCATTGGTGTCGTTGACGAAAGTGACGTTCTTGTCCTTGAAAGCGACCCCTACGTGCCGAAAGAGGGGGGAATCCACCCTCGCGAGGCATCCCAGCACCACGCGGAAAAAATAGGAGCTTTACTTGAAAAAGTTTTTTCCAAGGTAGAGCCGAAGAGCATAGACGTTGTTGCTTTTTCTCAGGGCCCGGGTATGGGCCCCTGCCTGAGGGTGGTAGCCACTGCTGCGAGGACTCTCGCTTTAAAGCTTGGTAAACCACTCGTGGGTGTTAACCACTGCTTAGCACACGTTGAGGTCGGAAGGTGGAAAACAGAAGCCAAGGAACCCGTGACACTCTACGTCAGCGGTGGAAACTCACAGGTTATAGCAAGGAGAGGCAGCTACTATAGGGTCTTTGGTGAAACTCTGGACATAGGTATTGGTAATGCTTTGGACAAGCTTGCCAGACACATGGGATTAAAGCACCCTGGGGGACCAAAGATAGAAAAACTTGCAAAGGGAGGAAAGCACTACTACGAGTTACCCTACGTGGTCAAAGGGATGGATTTTTCTTTCAGCGGGCTCGTTACGGCAGCACAGCGATTGTACGATAACGGCGTTGCGATGGAGGACGTTGCCTTCAGCTTCCAGGAAACTGCCTTCGCGATGCTAACTGAAGTGACTGAGAGAGCCCTTGCATATCTGAATCTTGATGAGGTTCTGCTCGTTGGCGGAGTTGGAGCAAATTCCCGCCTTCAGGAGATGCTAAGAGTGATGTGTGAAGACAGGAACGCGAAATTTTACGTTCCGCCGAAAGAGCTAACAGGTGACAACGGGGCGATGATTGCATATCTCGGCCTCCTTATGTACAAGCACGGTTACGAGACACCTATTGAGGAGTCCGCTGTTAGGCCCGATTTCAGGATTGAGGACGTTGTCGTTAACTGGGATTAGACTTTTTGTGTGGTCTGTATAGACTCAGTAGTCTCTCCATAGCTTGATGACAAAACTTTTTAGATTGCTGAAACAGTATGGGGCAGAACCATGGCAAGCGAACCAATAGTCTATTTGGGTGGAGAAGCCGAAGTGAGAATTTACGAGGACATTGTGGAAAAGATAAGGAGACCAAAGAGATATCGCATTCCGCAGCTCGACGAGATTTTAAGGCGGCGAAGAACCAAAATGGAAGCGAAGATAATTTCGATGGCAAGGCGAAACGGCGTTGCTACACCGATAATCCTCGACGTAGAAGGTGACAGAATTGTAATGGAAAGAATAAAAGGCGAACCTGTTAAGAGCGTAATGACTCCAGAGATAAGCAGAGAGATAGGAAAAGCTGTAGCAAAGCTGCATAAAGCTGGGATAATTCACGGAGACATTACGCCAATGAATATGATTTACAGCAACGGTAAGATTTACTTCGTCGATTTCGGGCTTGCGTTCATCGAGGACAGGATTGAACCCAAGGGCGTCGATGTTCACGTTTACTTTGAGTCCCTCAAAGCCTCTTTCGACAACTGGAGGGAGCTAAAGCAGGCATTTATTGAGGGCTACATGGCGTACGAAAAAGCTAAGGATGTTCTTAAGAGGGCTGAAGAAATTGCCGAAAGGGGGAGGTACGTGGAAAGGGTGAGTCAGGCTTAGTAGCTTCATATCTCTCCGGGAGCAATCTCAATCTCCACGTAGTCCCATCCTGCTTCTATCCTTTTCACCTTCCTTCCGAGTTCGAATCTCACCCTGTCAACAACCCTCTCTGACGGAAGGCCGAGATTCGTGTAAATGCAGCTCATAAGCAGCGCACTGTTGGCGAAAAACAGGCCGGCAAGCCCAATATTAAGGTATATTCTGAGGTTCTCTTCACCAAGCCTTTTGTCGTACCCCCTTTCCCTCAACCAGTCCTCGAATTCATCTATCGTAATTCGAATCTTCATGACTTTACAACAGCCAAAAGGGTTAAAATAGTTGTACACTATTTCTGTTATGAAGCGAATTCTCGTTTGCCCTGTTTGCAAATCAACGGATGTGGAATACGATACTGCTGGCGTCACGGGGAAGTATCGCTGCAAGAACTGCGGTTTCGTTGGTTCAGCAGTCCTTGAGATGACTGAGGGAGAATACAAGGAGATGATCGAAGGAGAGGAAATAGAGAAAAAGGCTGAGCAGGAGATTCGTGGTAAGAAGCGGAAACAAGATCAGGAAGAGAAGGGTGAGAAGCGGGACTTCCACTTCTGAGATACATCTCAAAAATTATATATACTTTCCCGCAGGCCGGAGGCTATGCAAGAAATCATCGAAGCCGTAAGGGCGGGAAAGCCCTTTATCATTTTTGATGATAAAAAATCCGTCCTCGGCGTTCCTGCAGACGTCGTTTCCGGGCGTGTAATCGCTCTTATTATGAAGAACTGCGACGAGTACCGCCTTGCAATGCCGTGGAAACACATAACTGCTCTTGGCTTGAACAGATTCCTCCTATACGGTGGAACCGTAATTCCTCTCGACTGCAGCAAAAATGGTATTTCGGCTGAAGAAAGGGCTGATTTCATAAGGCGACTTGTTAAGGGTAATGTAAAGCCTGAGGAGATAGTGTTCCCGGGCAGAATCTTTGTTGAAGAAGCGAAGGAAGGCGGTGTCCTTGAGAGGCCAGCTTTCGGCGAGGCGTGTATAGATATCGCAAGAATGGCCGGATTCAGCAGTTCTGCTCTCTATTCCACGTTAATAACGCCCTCTGGAGATGTTGCAGATGAAAGCTATGCTGCCGAATTTGCGAAGGAGAACGGGCTACCAGTAATTAGCATAAAAGAGCTCATAATGCACAGGCTCAAAAACGAGAAGCTCGTCAAGAGGGTCGTTGAAGCAACTCTGCCAACGAAGTTCTACGGCACGTTTAAAGCTGTGGGTTACGAGACTCCTATCGGCGAGATAGTCGCCCTCGTAAGAGGAGATGTCTCGGAGGGCGATGTCCTCGTCCGCATACATTCAGAGTGCCTTACTGGAGACGTTTTCCACTCACTTCGCTGCGACTGTGGAGATCAGCTTGAGAAAGCTTTGAAGATGATAGACAAGGAAGACAAAGGCGTGGCAATATACATGAGAGGACATGAGGGGCGAGGAATCGGTCTCATCAACAAGCTGATGGCCTATAAGCTGCAGGAGGAAGGGAAGGATACCGTTGAGGCGAACATAGAACTCGGCTTCCCACCTGACATGAGGAGCTACGGAATCGCAGCCCAGATTCTGATAGACTTGGGTGTTAAAAGCGTAAGGCTCATGACCAACAACCCGCTGAAGATAGAGGAGCTGAAGAAGTACGGCTTCAAGGTTAGAAGGGAAGCGATAGAGGTTGAGCCATCGGAGGAGAACCTGAACTATCTCAAGGCGAAAAAGGAAAAGATGGGGCACATGCTGTGTATTAATGATTGATGGTGCAAAAATACTATTTTACGCCCCCCCCTCAAGTAAAACCATGACTTAGCCGAACTCGGTAATTACTGCTGTGTGTCTACCAACTTTTACTCTCTCCACACACCTACGAGAAGCGAGCTTATTAAGAACTCTCCTATTAGCAGATCATCTTTTAAAACGTACCTCTCTCAAGCAGCGCAATAATTTTTCCCTCGTCAGTTAAATCTATTCTGTTATATCTTCCCGCTTTTATTCTCTCTATGTATTTCTTGGATTCCAGCTTGTCAAGTATACGCCTGTTCAACTTGTTAATGACCTTCTGATATTCTCTACGGTATTCACTACGATCTTTACATTCAATCTTGAATTCCTGGAATTTCTTCTCCAGCGCTTTTAAAATTTCGTCCGTCTTGGCTTGTCCTCCTTTATTGATTAGGAATGACAGAGTAAATCGTTCCTCTTCGGACAACTTTGCTATTTCTATTTTCGGAAGCTCTATTATCTCAGGGTCAATGCAGACACTTCTCCCATATTTGAAAAACTCCTCCTCATTTTCATAGTATCTGTCAGGTTCCACATAGTAAACTGTGCAGTCATGATACCAACCAGCAAGCGAAGCTACTACTGCGATTAACCTACCGAACGCAGAGATATTGATGTAAACCCTTGCTCCCCTCGTTTTTTCCTGAACTATCAGTTCGGAAATTTTACTAAGTGCAGATTCAAAATTGAAAAGGTCTACATCATGAAACTCCACTTCATAGCCCATTTTTCTTAAGTCATTTATCACGGCATATGTAAAATATTGCTGCTTTTTGTAAAGATCTGGATCTCGAAGGCGTGCGTTTTCGGGACCTATCGAGAGTATGTGTACTTTCTCACCACCAATTTTCCTGATAGCTCTGGTTACAATTGATCTTTCGAATCCAAGCGGTATGATGTGGACTACTCTTAATATTTTCATTGTTATCGATGTTATCGTAAACATGGTTAAGTATTTTACGGTACATCAAAAAAACCATGATGCCGCTGGCGAAGTGCATTCTTGAACCAAGCGGGCAGAAAATACCGGAATTTATAGATGTGGGCAAAACTCTGGCTTTGGCTGTTGTGTGCATTTTAATCGGAATTGTACTGGCGGGATGCGTATCTGAGATCTCTACAAAACCTGCTGAAACTCCAGAGTTGCTACCAATCAAAACGCAGACACAGGAACCAAGGGGCAGCTATACAAACCCGGCATCCATAGGAGAAACGGTTGTGGTTAAGACGTTTTCCGGAACATTCGAAGTTGCAGTCCTGGATTATATAAAAGGCGAAAAAGCATACCAAATCATCAAGACAGCCAATATGTTCAATCCAGATCCGGATCAGGGATTCGAGTATTTGCTGGTTAAAGTTAGATTCAAGTACGCATCGGGCAAAACATCGCAGTACGTTTCTGCTTACAGCTTTGAAGCTTACTGTAATGGAACTGGTTATTCACCTGCCTTCGTCGTCTTGCCTAAGGATATGCCAGAATTCAAGAACGTCAATATAATGCCGGGAGGAATGACTGAGGGCTGGATTGCGTTTATTGTGCCGCAGGGAAAAGATATTTTGATAGCATATGAACATATGTTTGAACCTGTTTGCTTCATTAAAGTTTAAGTGATTTTTCAGGTTTGGCAGGTGGTAGCATGCCAAGCAAGTACGACAGGTACTGGCTGGAAAAGTTAGATGACATTGCAAAGCTTATCGAAGAAGCGTACATCCGTGGCACAAGCAGCAAGCTTGATGTATCTGACGTCAGGGAGTACGGAAATAGGCAGAACTGGTATGGTGTTGTGGAGGTATCTGACAAGATTAGCAAAGGTGAAATGGCCCATGCCAGATCACTTGGAAGGATTGCACTCGAAAGAGGGCTTGTGAGTTCATATAACTGTGCTTTTCGATTTGTAATTTCATCGAATTTAAAGTTGAGAGTAGTGAGGCTTGGGGGTACTGAAAATAGATCCATTCCAAGGATCGCGGAATGCGTTAAGCGCACATCAATGGCTTCAAAGGTAATAGAAAGCATAGAGGACCGAAAAAAGAATTTAGCCAAAATCCTTTCAGAAATCTCACTTGAAGCATGGAATCGCATAGTCAAAGAGGAGCCTGAATGGCATTATATGAAACCTTTCCTTAGCCGCTATGGATTCGGACCTTTTGCGACGCTTATGGTTGTCACAGGGTTGAACGATTTCAAGCTGAAAGGAAGAGCCGAAGTGGCATACTGGCCAAAAATCAGCAATATTCTCGAGTCATCTCCAGTGCCCGAATCTCCGAGAGGGCTCTATACGATTCTGGAGCAATTTTACAGAAACGAATTATACAACGATTTAAAGGTCAATCGCCTTAGTAGATTTCTCTTCAGTCCGCTTGCGGAAAAACTCTGGAACAGCACTCCGAAAACAGTGTCAAGAGAATTTCCGAAAATCTGGAAAGAGCTAGCGTACACTATGCGACAGAATCCAGAAGCAAAAACAATCAGCTTTGCAATGAAGTGTTTGGCTATAAGCTTGCTCATGGTCGGAGAATATGATTTCGACTTCAGCAAGATTCCGATACCCGTCGATTACAGAGTAAGAACCTTCTCAAAAAAGGCAGGGCTCGTTACTACTGAAGATGACAACGAGATTAGGCAAACTTGGCAGAATGTTCTCGAGCTGATAAAAGGCAGAGAGCCAAAGGTGACGATGATTCACCTTGATAGCCTGGTATGGCAGATTGCCCGTATGAGCAAAAAAGAAATGCTTGAATATCTCAGCAAAATGGGTTGTCAGAGTGTAGGAGAAAAGATTGTTTCATTTCTTATCGATCCATGTTCCATTGGAACGCATTTCGGGGGTGAAAACCTGAAGCTGTGTGTTGTACCATGCGGAAGCAGGAAGATATGGGACGTGAATCCCAACGCCGGACCCACTAAAGCGAGAGACGTGTACATCGGCGCATTTGCGAAGGCCTGCAGGGAATATGCAGAGAAATTCTATCCTAACTCCTACGTCATACTCTCAGCCAAGTACGGCTTCCTCTTTCCCGATGACATCGTTCCCGAGCCTTATAACGTTACCTTCAACGATCCGTCAACAAATCCAATAAGTGTTGAAGAGCTGAGAAAGCAAGCTGAGGAGAAAGGATTGATGAAGTACGATGAAATCGTGGTTATTGCCGGAAGTAATTACGCAAACATTGTCAGAAAAGTTTTCAAGGGCAAAAGGGTCACCACACCGCTAAGTGGGCTTGGAGGTATAGGACATATGATTTCTACATTGAAAAGGGCCATAAGTGAAGGGAGGGAGTTGTGAAGTACGCTAAATTCAGGAAAAGCGAAGAGTAAACTATGTTGGAGATTATTTTCATTATAGGTATCGCACTAATATTTTTAATAGCCATTTTTGCCATTAGACATTGGAAAAAATCAAGGGCGAGACTCACTCAGCTTTACGAGCAAAAAACGATTGAAACTATTGAAGAAAAAGTTGCTTCAGCACCGCACTACTATCTTGGCGAATATATCCCAAAGAAAACCGGTTTGCAAGATGATTTTTCTTCGTTGATCTTCATGTTCAAGAATTACGGGTCTTTGGGATATAAAGCAAAGCAAGATCTTGTAGATGAATTTACAGTGCAAATTCTGACGATTATTGCAAAGCATAAAATTAATGCGGACATTGTAATCCCTATTCCGTCAAGCCGTGCTTACACTATAAACGAAGGACTTTTAAGGCTGTGTGAGCAGCTATCTCTTATATTGGGCATAGAATGTGGTTTTGCAGCCCTTGAGAGAATTAGAAGCGTTAAAAAGTCTGCGTTTGCAAGCAATCTCATTGATCGTCCATCTTTTGAAGACCACTACAGCTCTATGAAGGTCAACCCCATTTATGATTTGAGAGGAAAGAAAGTTATATTACTTGACGATGTTTACACTACGGGCAACACAGCCAGAGCTGCAGTTCAGAGAATATACGAGGCGGGAGCTGATAAAGTCTGGATCATAACTCTCGCAAAAACAAAAGAGGTGTACTTATTTGGATCTCAACAAAAAACTGACAGATTATTTTGAATCAAATGTTGTTGAAACTAATAATATGGACGATACGGTTATTCTTGAAATTAAAAAAGACGATGAAGATTACCCGTATCTCCTGAAGCAGATTACGAAATCGCCCAAGATCCTGTATGCTATCGGAAATACAGACATACTCAATAAACCGGCGATAGGTATTGTTGGTACAAGAAACCCCAGCGAGATGGGGAAATTTTATGCAAGAAAAGTAGCAGAGTTCTTCTCTGAAAAAGGGTTTGTGATTGTTTCGGGGTTAGCAAAAGGCGTTGATGCCATTGCAACAGAGACTGCTCTGAACTGCAGTGCGAACGTAATTGCTGTTTTACCCTCGATTGAGAACATAACTCCAAAAGAAAATAAAGATTTGGCCGAAAGAATACTGAAGAAGGACGGGTTAATAATTTCAGAATTCAGAAATCAGAGAATAAAGAAATACCAGTTTGTTGAAAGAAACAGGGTAATTTCTGGAATTTCATTAGGTATTGTTGTTGTAGAATCCGATATAAAGGGGGGAACGATGCACACAGTTAGGTTCGCAAAAGAGCAAAAGAGGCTAATCATAGTTGCCGATGTAGATGCCGAGGGAAACAAAAGGTTAATAGGAGAGGGTTTCCCCGTTTTCAGATTAGACGTCTAACGAATCTCTGAGAATATTGGCAAACTCACTCAAAATTGCATTGTCAATAGATTATAGGTTTACATGGACTAACAAGAACAATAATTCAAAATTTTTAAGTCCGTAGTAGTGAATACCCAAACATGAAACCTGAAAGACCTCACGTGGAAATCTTAGGTTTTAAAACCCTCGAACCAACAAAGCCGTACCCAGAAATGGAGGAATATGGAGATACTCTGAAATTAAAGATATACGCTGAAATTAATGGTTCTCGTAGGAACTTTACACTATACGAGATGCTGGAGGAAAATGAAGACAATTTATGTTACGTACTTCTTGGAAACTCCAAAAGACTGGACGGCCAGAGATCAAAGGATTTCTGCTATGACGATGAAGGTGTCTTCTTTTCTGCATGGGGCATATCGTGGAAGCGAGATAGAAGGCACAAATTCGATGAAGACGAGGTTGAAAAAATTTCAAAGATAACAGGTTTCAGATACACGTACAAGCCTGAAAAAAGAGGATTTGTTGTGTATGTCTATCCAAAACGAGCCCCACTATTAACGGACAAGCTAAACACTGATTTAATAAAAAGACTTCTCGTTGGCTGGCTTGTATGCTGGGAAATTTTGTGAGGTAAGTATCATGAAGTCATCGAAGTCTAAGATAACGAAAATTAAAAGAGTGGCTATTTCAAACGTCGCAGAGGTTACTTTAAGCATAACGAGAGATCTCAGCCAATCTAAGATCGGCAGAATCATCATCGCGGGCAACTACAGCAGGAAGTTTGAGGATGCAAGGAAGATCCTCGAAAAGGTCACTAAATGCAACTTTGAGGCTGAATACCTCATAACTTGCGGCGGTTTTGTGAAGTTTCCGTGGGTAAATGGAGACTTTAGCCGGTTGGTTGAGGAGGCTCAGGCGTGGTGTGAAAGACTTCTGAATGGAATTGAAGTTGAAGATATTACAGATTACTTGACAATAGGGATCGACTCTTACAGTAATAGAGCAAGCCTTAGAAAGCCACACGTGGAGCTGGTTGGCCTTTACGATGTAGAAAACGACAGATGGCACTGGACTGGGAAGAGCTATCCCACACAGGATCAGAAAAAAGGATTGTTGAGGGCAGACTTGGACACACACTTCGTAAGATTGCGAGACAGGGTTATGATTCTTGGCTGTCACGATCTGACCATGTTCAATCCGAGAGCCATTGCAAATGCTGGTGGATGGAGAAAAGAGACTATCGAACGCTTTTTGAGCAAAGCAAGAGAGTTCAAACCCGAAGTGGTTTTGCAGCACCCACACTTCACGGACTCAGTGCGTACTTGGCTTGTATCATGGAGAACTTTGGAAAGGATTCTTAGTTCCGTCAAACATTATGCCTCGGCTGGGGTTTACTACAGGGAAGGAGGCGAGAGGTCAAAACTCGAAGAGGTCTTGAATGTAACGAAGAAAGGCGAAGTCATTGATCTGATTTGTAGGCTATAGTTTCTCAGTGTGTACTCTTGCTTCGAAATTCTTATATCCCCCTCAAAAATAATACATATACCCGCCGTTACGGCTGGAGGGGGCACTTGCCTGCGATGAAGTGCCGTCGGCAAGCCGCCAATTACATTATTTAAATTTAAAGCCTTGTTGGCGCGTCTATAAACTCCGTTTTCAGCCCAAGCCCATCAACGACGTCCATGAGTGCCTTTATACCGAGGGTCTCGGTTGCGTAGTGCCCAGCAAAGATGACGTTAACACCAAGCTCCTTAGCTGTGTGGTATGCCGAGTGTTCTGCCTCTCCAGTTATGAGCACGTCAAGGCCCTTTTCCGCAGCTTCGGCTACTGCAAATCCTCCTCTGCCGGAAACTGCCCCTATTCTCTTAACTCTGTTGCATCCAAAATTCAGAACTCTGACTTCAGTCTGAAGCTTTTCCTCGAGAATGGCAGCAAGTTCTTCGAGTTCGACTCCGTTGCTCAGCCTGCCTGCAAAGCCTATTGCCTTTCCGTGGTAAAATCCGAAAGGTTCTTCAACTTCTGCTCCAACGATTTCGAGAAGTTTTACGTTGTTTCCAATCTCTGGATGAGCGTCAAGGGGTAAATGAGCTGCGTACAGCGAAATTCCATTTTCGAGCAAAAATCGAAGCCTTTTTGCAACGATGCCCGTGACATACTCGATACCTCCCCAGACGAGGCCGTGGTGAACAACGAGCATGTCCGCGTTGGTGTCCCTTGCTTTCTCGAAAGTTTCCATGCACGCATCGACGGCAAATGCTACTTTTTCCACCTCTTCTTTCCCCTCGACCTGAAGACCGTTTTTCGATGTCTCACTCCACTCTCCAGTTTTGAGGAACTCATCTAAAAAGAAGGTAAGTTCTCTGAGTCTCATACCTGCCCTCACTTAATCCAGACTCTCCTGCCTTCCTCTATGAAGATAAGCCTCGATCCAACCTTGCTCAGCAGGTCGGCAACTCTTTCGAGGTGCCTCGCAACCAGAACCATGTCAACCATGTCTTCTATAAGGTCGGGATTCTGCTTGGCTGTTTTGACGATGCTCTCGATGGACTCCACATAGTAGCGATCAACGAGGTCATCGAGGCTAATCAGCTCTCCTCTGAGGTTTGCAGTGTTTCCAGTCTCTATTGCGTGGCCTACCAGGTCGAACATCCTCAGGATCGCTTCTTTCATTTTTTCGAAGATGGTCATGGTCTCGTCAAAACCACTCTTGATAGTGTACATTGCTATTTCCTGTGTTAAGTCGGTTATTCTCTCGTAGTGCCCGGAGATTCTCATCATGCTGACGACGAAACGCAGATCCCACGCAACGGGCTGAAAGAGTGCAACGATGGAAACACACTCGCAGTCAACATCTGTATTCATCACGTCGATTATGTGCTCTATCTGGATGACTTTCTTCCTCTTCTCTTCATCTCCCCTGAGCCCGTCGAGGCACAGCTCAACGGCCTTCCTCGACAGGCTGTGGGCTTCGAGAATTTCGTGCTTGATATCCTTAAGCCTTTCTTCCAGAGCTCTCATTCATCTCCCCCTGTGAATATTAACCAACTCTACCTGTCAGGTAATCCTCAGTAAGCTTTTCAAGCGGCTTCTCGAACATCTCTGCTGTACTTCCAAATTCCACAAGTTCACCCATCCAGAAGAAGGCAGTGTAGTCGCTGACTCTTCCTGCCTGCTGAATATTATGGGTTACTATCACTACAGTATAATTACTTTTAAGCTCATTTATTAAATCTTCGATCTTCAGCGTTGAAATTGGGTCGAGGGCCGAAGCTGGCTCATCCATAAGGAGGATTTCCGGCTTTACTGCAAGAGCCCTCGCTATGCACAATCGCTGCTGTTGTCCACCACTCAACGCAAATGCTGATTCGTGAAGCCTGTCTTTGACCTCATCCCACAGTGCTGCTTTCTTCAGGCTATCCTCCACTATTTTATCGAGGGTCTTCTTGTCTTTTATCCCCTGTATTCTTGGCCCGTAGGCAACGTTGTCATATATTGACTTGGGAAACGGGTTTGGTCTCTGGAACACCATACCTATCTTTCTCCTGAGCCAGGGAAGGTCCACATTTTTGTCATATATATTTTTTCCTTCAAATATTACTTCTCCCGTCGTCCTGACTTCAGGAGCCATAACCTCGTTCATACGATTTAAGGCCCTTAAAACCGTGCTTTTTCCGCAGCCAGACGGACCTATAATTGCCGTAACCCTGTTCTTCTCAATGTTGAACGTTACATCCTTAATAGCATGGTTTTTGCCGTACCACACGTTCAGGTTTTTAACTATCAGGGCAGCCCGTGATTCGGGAATCTGAACACCGTAGGCTGTAATACTACCACCTCCTTGCCTTTCTGTAGCGGTACCTTATAATTGTGGCGGAAGCAATCATAATGAAAACTATGGCGATAAGAACTGTGGCCGTCGCAGCCGCATATGTTTTCGCGTAGGGCGACGCATGCTGGGTTGCGAGAACGTAGGTGTGGTAAGGTAGGCTCATAAAGCGATCGAAAGGCGAGTTTGGCAGCCTTCTTATGTAGAACACCGCTCCAGTAAAAAGAAGCGGAGCAGTTTCGCCCATAGCCCTTGCGAGGCCTATTATTGCTCCTGTGAGAACACCGGGCAGAGCATAGGGCAGAATGGCATTCTTTATAGTCTGCCACTTCGTCGCGCCCAGTGCATAGCTTGCAAGCCTAAAATCGTTAGGAACACCCTTCAGAGCTTCTTCGCTGCTAGTTATCACCCACGGCAGCGTCATAACTGCAAGGGTCAGCGATGCAGCGATTATACTCTCTCCAAAGCCAAAGAAGTACACGAAGGCTGCAAGGCCGAAGAGACCGTAAACGACTGAAGGCACACCAGCGAGGTTTCTTATGGCCATCTTAATGAGTCTGACAGTTCTGCCCGCCCTCGCGTACTCGTTCAGGAATATTGCAGCCCCAACTCCGAGAGGAATTGAAAAAACAGCAGTCATTACCGTAACATAGATGGTTCCGAGGATTGCGGGGAATATACCACCCTTTGTTATGTCTCTGTGTTCCCAATTAGCTGTGAGAAACTTCAGGTTGATTACACCTATCCCCTCCTTCACGATGTACAGTATGACGAAGAGGAGAAATGCTATTGTCAGGGATGCAACGAGTCTGAATATCGCAAAGACTATTTTATCGGTCTTCATTGGCCGAACCTCCTTCTGTACCTCTCGAGAACCTGATCCGCTGCGAGGTTTATGACGAAGGTTATCAGCAGGAGGAGCAACCCCTGGGCGAAAAGTGCCTGATAGTGGAGGTCGCCAACTACGGTTTCTGGGAGCTCGATGGCTATGTTGGCTGTTACCGGCCTTACGGGGTCGAATATACTGTGAGGCATCGCTTTTGCGTTTCCAGCAACCATAAGCACAACCATTGTTTCTCCGATGACTCTTCCGAGGGCGAGCATTATTGCAGCAACGATTCCACCTATCCCGGCGGGTAGAACGACTCTGCTAATAGTCTGCCACTTTGTCGCACCGAGAGCTTCGCTTGCAAACCTGAAATCTCTCGGAATAGCAGCAAGAACATCCTCGCTTATACTCGCGATTGTAGGAATTGCAAGAAATCCCACGAGAATTCCAGCGTTCAGGGCGTTGAGAGCGAGAGGGACATTGAAAATCTCGGAGATAAAAGGTGCGAGAAAGATTATTCCAAAGAGACCGAGCACGACGGTTGGTATGCCCGCGATGGACTCGATGGCCGGTTTCAGATATTCTCTTACAGCAGATGACGCAACCTCAGACATGTATATGGCGAGCATGAGGCCTGCGGGAATGGATATGGTCATGGCTATGGCGGCAATGTAGAGGGTTCCGGCAAAGAGTACAAGCATTCCCCAGCCTGGTGGAGATGCTGTTGGATCCCAATCAGTGGAGAATATTTCCGTGATGCTGACATGCTGGAAGAACTGAACGCCGGTTGCAGCGATAAAGGCTGTGATAGCGAGAAGGATAACTATTGCAGAAATTCCAGATATAAAAAATAAACTCTGGAGCAATTTTTCTTTCAGCTCCATAGTACCACGTGGAGTTGGCGGTTATAAACTATTCGATTTTAGCCCAGAAGTTCTGCTGGTTCCATTCCCTGTCGGTTTTGAGTATCGGGTAGAACCCCGACTCCTTCACTATCTGCTGGCCCTCCTCGCTCACTTCGAACCTGAAGAAGTCCTTCAGAACTTCGCCCTTCTTGCCCTGGAAGTACTGCGGTAGCGTATACTGCTGCAGAGGTCTCGATATCGGGTACTTGCCCTCCTCGACTGCCTTTTCGTCCAGAGGTGAGTAGTAGTTCTTTCCATCCATGGAGACTTTAACGACCTTTATTGCATCGCTGAGATATCCTACTCCAATATAGCCGATTCCGTTGGGGTCGCTCGCAACAGCATCGCGTATCTGGATATTGCCTGCAAGATTCCTCATTGTCCCGCTGTACCCCTTGCCTGTGTAGGGCCTAACGACATGCTCGAGGAAGAACTCGTAGGTTCCCGATGTGCTCTGTCTTCCATAGAGGGTTATCGGCGCATCGTTACCTCCAACTTCCTTCCAGTTCGTTATCTCGCCTGCGAATATCTTTGCTACCTGCTCGACCGTTAGCTTATCCACTGGGTTAGAGGGGTTTACAACCACTGCCAGCATGTCTCTTGCAATAATCAGCCTGAGTGGTTCTGTGCCATACTTCTGCTTTATCTGCTCGATTTCGCTGTCCTTCATCTCTCTCGACGCGTCAGCCACATCGATTTCTCCGTTAATCAGTGCCTTTATTCCCGTTCCACTACCTCCTCCACTTACCACGATGCTCGTGTCAGGATTTTTTTCCATATATGCCTCCGCAAGATTAGAAACGAGCTGAACGAGGGTGTCGGAGCCTTTGATGTATATTTCCAAGCTTTCCTCATCTTTTGGGCCCTGCTGGACACAACCGCATATCAGGAGTGCAACCAGAATGAGGAACACGAGCCATCTCATACCTCAACGTTTTTCGGGGGCAGTATATCTACTTTCTCTTCGTATTTTAGGTAAAATATATAGGATACATAGACCCATGGATAAAGATATATATTCGTTAGAGTTATGTATACTTATGCGGGTGGAAGCGCGTAAAATATATTTCAGCGGCGGCAGCAGCTACATAATAACGCTGCCAAAAAAATGGGTAGAAGATAACGGTTTGAAGGCTGGAGACTCGGTTGTCATGCACATCGGCAGGAATACCGTCTGCATATCTCCTCAGATTCCTAAGAGCGTCAGGAAAGAGGTTGTAATCGATGCTAAGGGTCTTGGCAGGGCGTGTCTTGTCAGGCGGATAATTTCATGCTACCTTGCCGGCTACGACTCTCTTCGAATTAAGGTTTACAACGAGGAACACAGGAAGGCTGCGGATCTGGCTGCAGACACGCTTATTGGGGCTGAGATAATGGAAGACCTTGGAAAGGTTATCAGCATGGAGGTGTTTCTCGACGATCGCTTTAGAACGGACGATGTCCTCGAAAGGATGGGTAACATGTGCATAGCCATGCTGTCCGACTTCTGTTCGGCTCTGAAGAACTTCAACGAGTACATGTGCAATTCCATCATTCTGAGGGAGAACGAAATTGATAGACTTCACTTCCTCGTTCTGAGGCAGGTGAATCTTGCAGTGCAGTACAGAGAAGCAGACACGGGTGCGCACTCCAGAGAACTCTTCGGATACTGGACGTTTGCGAGGCGATTTGAGCGTATTGCTGACCATGCTGCGAACATGGCAAGAAACCTGCTCAGACTCGGAAGGAGTATACCGGAACTCTGTGATATTGTTGAACCCTGCCTGGATATGCTCAAAATGGCGAGTATTGCCTTTTTCAGGAAAGATACAGAGATTGCAGATGCAGTTCTTACAGAGTTCGAAGACTTGAAGTATCTCGAGGAGAGGTTTTACAGGAAAATAATCGAGCATGGGGTTGAGGAAGCAATTCAGCTCAAGTCGATAATAGACAGCCTGACGAGAATTGCAGCGTATTCCGCAGACATGGCAGAGATAGCCCTCGACATTGCTGTCGAGCACGAATAAAATTTGAAGAACTAATTCACACCTTTTCTGTCTATCACCCCCCACAGGCTCTGATTAATTTTAAATAATTTATCATTAATAAACCTTTCGATTTACCACATGATGTTTAGTGATGCAATAGCTGGCGGTAGCTAGCCAAACGTTAAACAGTTATACCTTCGAGGATGTAATTTACTCATGCCTCCCACGGCGCTGCTGGTTATAGATATGCAGAAGGATTTCTGCTACAGCGATGGCAGTCTCTTTATCGGAGAACATGTTAAGAACATCTTTGAGCCCCTCAGAAGAGTTGTTGAAGTCGCCAAGGGAAAAATTCCCGTCATCTACACTCAGGACTGGCACCGCAGCGACGATGCGGAGTTTGCTGTCTGGCCAGCACACTGTATTGAGGGGAGTAGAGGAGCTGAGGTAATTGACGAGTTACCCAAGGCGGATTACTACGTCAAAAAAAGAAGATATTCTGCCTTCTTTGCAACAGACCTCGATTTGCTGCTGAGAGAGCTTGGCGTGGAGATGATTTACCTTGCGGGAGTTGCAACGAACATATGTGTCATGCACACGGCCATAGATGCTGTTCAGATGGGCTATAAAGTTGCAGTTCTGAAGGACTGCACCGCATCCCTCGATAACTATAGCCACGAGTACGGTCTGTATCACATGGAAAACGTCTTGAAGGCGGAGATTATCACGTCTGGGGAATTTCTATCTTAACTCTCTGTCTTCAGTCTGAAGATTGCATGCAGCGAGGCGAGAAGCAGCGCAAAACCAGCGGAAGTATAGGTATTAAAGCCAGCAAGCCTGAGAGCGAGGAAGACCACAAAAAGAAGGCTGATGAAACCGGCAGAGATTGAAATGTTTTTGGCCATTTTTCTGATTTCTTCGGAAGGCATGCCTCAGACTCTCCCTTCTCCTCACTGCTCAGATCGCCCATCAGTCATCATCGGCATCGATAATCTGAGGAGGAGATACTAAAAACTTCCGCCGTACCGGCTGCAATGGCAAAAGTAATAAATATTTTTGAAATTTTAAAATACGGTATGCGCTGGTTACCGTTGATTGTAGTCATAGTGATTGCAACACTTTCTGCTGGCTGTGCCCAGCCGAAGGTTCAATCGGTTGAGATGAGCTGGGGGGAAGTCAACGATGAGTATACAGAAATAGTCTCAAGTATCGAGGTAAATAATCCGTATCCCATATCCATCCCTCTCAGCGATGTTGAAGTTGAAATATTCATGAACGGTGTTCTGATGGGGCATGGAAATGCCGTTGGTGACACCACAATCTCACCGCCGAGCGACACGCTGAAACTTTCGATAAAGCTCCTGAACGACCGCCTCGTGGACTGGTGGGTCAGCCACATAGAGAATGGAGAAGAAACCGTGATGAAAATCAAAACAAGCCTGATTTTCAGCATCTTTGGCTACAAACTCAGCATACCCATCGAGAACTCCAACACGTTCCAGACGACTTTCCTGTCATCCATATCGCCAGAGGGCATGTCATTGAGTATTGGAGGGATAAAGGCCATTGAGGTGAAGGACGCGAAGCTCAGGTGGGGTGACGTTGACAGGAGCAGAACACAGATAATTGTGAGCGCGGTTGTTAAGAACAACCTGCCTGTTCCGATTCCTGTCAAGTTCATGGAGTACGAAATCACGATGAACGGCATAAGGATGGGCGAGGGCAGAGTTGTCAGCGACACGGTAATCAAGCCAATGAAACAGGACACCGTTGAATTCGTAATGGAGATTGACAACACAAAGATACCCGACTGGTGGGTCAGCCACGTCAAAAACGGTGAGAAGACCACCGTGAGCATAAAGGCGAAGGTAGGCCTCGACGTACAGGGGAAGGAATACTCTGTGGACCTCTACACCTACAGCTACGACTTCACCACTGATCTTCTGACATCGATGTAGCTCCGAAAGTCTTATTTCCCAGCTCAGTCAACAGATCAAAAAAGTCCCGTGGGGTAGTGGTCAATCCTGCCGGCCTTTGGAGCCGGAGACGGGGGTTCGAATCCCCCCGGGACTACTTGTTTTTGGTGGGTTAGGTGTATTATCCTCTCCACGGCAAATAATGGCATTTCTTAGTTCCTCAACAACCATTTCAAGTCTCCTAAGTCTCCCTTCCACATCACTGCCTACAATTTGCTGCATACCAAAGTATGCACTCGGTATCCCCTCAACTTCTTTGCTATCACTAAATCTATGGTTAGGTGCAAAACATCTTAAACTTATCTCCCAAGAACTTCTCAATCCAAGCCGTTGCAAAGGAGATTGATTCAGTTAACTTTCTGAAAGCCTTGGAAATCGTTTCCTTCAGCTCCTCTATATTCAGCGGAGATACTTCAGAAACAAACCTTTTAACGCTCTTCCAAACGTTCTCAATCGGATTCAAGTCGGGAGAGTAGGGAGGGAGATAAACCAGTGCAATATCAAGCTTTTCAGCTTCCTCTCTCACTTTCTTTGCATGATGCGTCCTGAAATTATCGAGAACGATCACGATTCTTTTCCCAGGATTTGTTTCTCTAATCTTTTTTAGAAATGCTATGAATTCTTCAGTCCTGTTTCTTTCTGGAAACTCTATTACGCTCTCTCCGTTCAAGCTATAGAATCCTGAAACCTTAGCTTTGACGTACGTGGCAACTCTTTTAACCGGCTTTCCGAAACTCCACAGCCTTGCAGTATTTGCATTCGCTTCGACTGCCATCTCATCAATGAATCCTAGGATGTCTTGATCAATCTCAGCTTCATCCAGGTTTTTTTAAAGTGTCCTCAGCGTTATCGGGCTTTCTGTAATCCTTCTGATAAGGTTTAGCGTATTTCATGCCAAAAGATCTGAGAATTCTCCTGACCTGCCACGAAGAATACTTAACTCCAAACTCAGCTTCAATTAGCTCCTGAACTTCTTTCGTCGTCCACGAATCCCCTTCTTTTAGCATCTCTCTGAGTTTCTCTTTCTGCTCCTTCGTGAGTTTTGCTGGCCTTCCTCCTCCAAATTCCGGAATTAAGCCTTCGTAGCCTTTTGAGTTCCACCTTTTTAGCCATGCGTAGCCTGTTGCTTTGGTAATTCCTACGAGTTCGGCGGCTTCTTCAACGTTCATTCCTTTATAGAGGTATCTTATGAAGTAAAGTCTCTTAAGAACTCTCGTGTCTTTTTCAAGCCTTTTGATTCTTCTATCGAGTTCTTCTGCTGGCAGATGCTTCACTACTTCGTAGACGCGTTTTCTACCCATGGTTTTGGTTGTTATTTTTAGTATAAATAGTTTTGCTCAAGACCATAATATCGACTTCTTCCTTCGCCCATCTGACGGGTTCTTCTTGGACGTTCTGATTGAGGAGGGATTCGAGTTCTTCGAGCTTTTGGAGGACTTGGAGGCCGAGAGGAGTGAGGGTGTAGAGTTTTACAGGTCTTCCAAGCTCGTTTATCCCTGTCTTTTCGGAAATAATTCCAATCTCTTTTAACTCTTCGAATCTTTTGTAGATTGTTTTTTCACTTGCAGAAGAGACTATATCCACTATTCTGCTTGGCTGCAGCTCCTTGTGATCTGAAATTACCTTTAAGATTTCGTAAACTGAATATCTTCCCAAAACATTCACACAACTACAACTGGGAGAGGTAATTTCAGAATTTCTTCCACTTGTCATAGAACCTTTGGAGAGAATATTTAGGAGATATATTGTTAAAAAATTAACTATCCTTCTTGAGCCTCTCTTTCCTTTTGTTGCATAGTCTCGTATTCTCGAATAAATTGCTCGATCGCAATTTTAAGATTTTCTGATATCTCACTGTTCTCGGCAAGCCTCTCGATACGATCGATGATTTGGGGAGAAAGTTCAATAAAACGCTCAAGCCACACCAAATCAAGCTTGTAATGTGTCTTCCCTACTACATCTGACACAGATTTATTGAAAGTCTTTTTGAGGGATCTCTCTAATAACCTGATTAGTCCTTTGTCAGTGCTTATAACCTTTTGAATCCACTCCTTGACTTCTTCTTCACCAGCCCAAGCTACCCAGCAATAAAGGACCTGTTTTAAATCTGGGGTTTGGAGTAAGGAGTCTTGTCGAGCCGCATCCCGCACCTTATTAAGAGCGATTTTTTCCAGTTCTTCAAGGTGCTCTGCGATGATAAGTCTTTTTTCTTCAGGGACTGGTTGCTTGGCTCCGTATTTGCCGTGTTGTCGGCCGATTGCAGTTACTAAATCTACGATTGTTGAGACTGCTCGACCATATAAAATGGCATCTTTCAACACTTCAAACCTTTTTGATTCTTCGAGTCGAAGCAATAACTGCTGGATAATTCGCAAGATTCTAATGTCATTTCCGAACTCAAACAGCCCACTACCACCTTCAGGGCACAATAGCGAGTCGCCTACATCAAATAGCGCTTGAACAATTGAAGGAATATTCTCAGATGGGATCTCCTTTTCGGTGAAATCCTCAAGTCGTTCAAGAAATGTGCGAACTCGGGTTGTCCCATCAGGCCGTTTTTGACTGGCGAGTTCTAGGAGTTTTTCACGGAATGCCTTCGCATTGTTTGTCAGAGCAAGTATAGACTCCATCTCAGCATTGGATATGCTGCCTTCTGGTACCGCTAAGTGAAAGTAGATGGGGAATATGTCCGGGCTACATACACGGAGTTGTTTTCGCCATGTTGGTTCCCAATCTGCGCCATAATGAGTATTGCCCCAAACAGCCTCTAACTTTGGGAAGATGCGCATTAATAATCGTTTGACCGGTTCCCTATATTCATCCTGGACTTTGTCCATCCATGAATTGTGAAAAGTCTTGAGATCCTCTACATTTGGCCCAAGAAATCCTTGTCTATCGACATATCCTGCAAAATATCTCTCATTTTTGCGTATAATGTCGTAGGCCGCCGGACAAAAGACTCGTAGAGTCTCAATAGCAATGAAATCAACGGGATTTACTTCCCCTTTAACCGCTGGATACGTCACACTAAGTGTATTTACCAAGCGAACGATGTCGCGAGGTGTGTTAATAAAATAGTCTATTCCGTCCAAGTAAACATTGCTCCAATAAGTATAGTCAAACAGTTCATTTGGGGTGTCCGCCAGAATTAAATCAAGTTTTTCGAAAAACAGTTGCCGTAGCGAAGTCTTATCAGGAAGAGGTAGTTCAAACGGAACTTGAATAATTTTCTCAAGGTAGGCTTCCCCAGATATACCTTGTGTTTCTGCAAGTGCTTTTTTGGCGACTTCTTTGTCGAAAGCTAGAAGATAAATAATGTTCGGAAAATCTGCAACTGCTTTGATGACGCGAAAGAGTTGTCTGATCTCCTCTTTGGTGAGCCTGTCGATATCGTCAATAATTACCAATATCCACTTCTGCTGCTTTCGGAGCATGTCTGCGATCTCTGCCTTTAATTCGGGCACATCTTTTTGCCTTCTGCGATACCATACCACTAATACTTTGCCACCTATTGAAACATAAGGGATTGGCGCTTCAGAAACTAGCTCGGCAAAATCAGCTATTCGTTTTGTTAATTCTTTCGCTATAGATCTTTTGCTCAAAACAGCTTCCAATTGCTCGAAAAAGCGCCTTGTGAGGTCTTCATGTCCAGAAAACCACCAAGGATTAAATTGCACGATTATTGGTTGCTCAGTTTGTGGCATTTGCTGGAAATAGTGAATCATGAAGTTCAATAGTGTTGTCTTACCCGAGCCCCAGGGACCATAGATACCTATAACCAATCCTTCAACAGGAGTCATTTTGCTGATACTCTCTGTAAGATGTTTCGCAAACGGAGCATACCCTAGTCGATCATCTTCTGGATTTGTTAAAGCTTTATCTGGCGACAGGGTACTAGGATTATTAGAATTCACCATATTTTATACAGGTAGTGTCAAGTTAACACCTCCAGTAGTTGTAGAAGGCCATAAAGCTCTCCAACCAGCTCTGTACAGAGACAAAAGAACTCCTGAATGGAAATCTGTTCCAGAACCTCTTCGTTCTCTCTTTAAACCTCGAAAAGAATCCTTCTACAGCATTTCTTCTACCAAACGTTTCATGCCTGTATCTCAGCCCTAACCTTTTCAAAGCCCACAGATACCAGAAACCTCTATCAACAACGATCTCTGGCTTGTTTTCGCAATGCTTGAGAACTTCTCTAAGGAAAACGTAAGCTTCAAAGCTTCCTCTTCCTCCAGAAGCCCATATAGCTAGGCATTCCATGGTATCAACGTCTATAGCAGCCCAAACAAAGATTTGTTTCTTTTCCAGTTTTATTTTTGTTTCATCTATCGCAACAAGTCTTCTTTTCTTCTTTTCTGGTTGTTTTAAGACTGTTTTGAGTCTATGGTAGTAAATCCTAACAGATTCGTGACTTATTTCTTCGAATAAAGATAGAAAATCACTTGTTTTTCTCAAAGAAAGGCCAAAGAAGTATAATAATGCTGCAAGTATTTTAAGTTCCACATCTTTCCTGTTCCTTCGAAAGACTTTTGTAGACTTGACGTAATCTACCAACTGGCTTAGCGCAGGCTGCATAAGTTGTATCTTAGTTATTTATTTTTTGTTATTTTGACACTGCCATCTTTTAAGCTTTCAAACAATTTTTTATTAAGCATCCAAAATGCAAAGATTATGGCCATAATTTCAATGGTATACATGACAAGTTGATTATATTTTTCTATTTCAGTATCTATCGTACTCAAATATTTATGAATGGCTAGGATGTCGACAATAAGTATAACAAATGCAGAAAAAGCAATCCCGCCAAGGTTCAAGTACTTAGCGAACTCCGTGATGAAATATAATCGCCTTTTTGACTTATAGTGTGATTTAAAGTTGATGGACAGCGATAACATGAGGAGTATGATATAGAGATAGAGGCATGCAACGAGGATTCCAAAGCATCTATCCATAGCTTCAGTATTTTTTCCACCGTGTTGAAAAGATCCGGCTACTGTGGCTATCCCCACAATTAAACCAAGAAGAGGAGGCAAGATGGATATTGTTTTGTTTTGAAGCTCATAATGAAAAGTTTTAAAAATTTTTGATGATTTTATAATATATCCAAGAACAATGTCAGTTTTCTCATCCTTTCTGGTAGCATATTTATACTGTATTACGGCAGTAATTAACGATAAAATTGCTGCGAGCAATATTACAGCAGATGAAATGAATTCAAGAGAAATACGTCAACCCCCCTAACTTTTCAGAATTGACAATATTATTGCAACGATTAGTAAAATACCAAGGAACCAGATAAACAATGGGCTGATACCTGAAATTTTTGAGAACTCAGGTAGTATCCAAAAGAAGAACACAATTACTATGAATATTGAAATTATTGCTTCCATTATATCTTCTACTAATCCCACTTCAATTCCCTCCAACTATATAATTATCAACCCATTTCACGTTACCAGCACCCCACCGTCTTCGTACGCCCCAATCTCTACCATTACCCTCTCAAGGATCCCAGCAATATCATCCTCAGCTATGCCGAAGAGCTTCGAGGTCTCCTCAATGAGTCGCTTCTTGCTACATCCCCTGGCGATCCTCGGAATCATGAACCTCGCGACCTCTCTGTAAATCTCTTCCTCCCTGTACGTCTCCGTGATCTTGACCCGCTTCAGAACATAGTAGTAGGCAGACTCGAAGGAGTCGAAGATCTCGTGCTCTACCCCGTGAACCTCAACCTCTGCCCAGCCTTCTCGGCGGCAATACGGGCACTCGAAGCGGGCGAGCACGCTACTTCCTCCTCACAGCGAGCGAAACCACAAACAAAGCCTTGTGCTTACCTCTGATTCGGGAGTTTTTGTGGGCGTCGGGTGCTGCGAAAGTGATAATGTTTCTCAATGACTAAATGGTGAAGGCTGAGAGGTTGGGTGTAAATACTCTCGTTGTCCCACCCCAGCCACTTTGATCGGCAATTTTACTCACTACTTACTTTATCCCGGAAGGATTTTCCACGTAGTGCTCTTCGTCGAGTTTTGCAGTACATGGCCGTTACCCCTAGAACCTTATCCCAAGCAACCCACCTTCGGGAGTATCATCAGTCAATCGTATCCTAATCGAGGTAGTGTCAAGTTAACACCTCCAGTAGTTGTAGAAGGCCATAAAGCTCTCCAACCAGCTCTGTACAGAGACAAAAGAACTCCTGAATGGAAATCTGTTCCAGAACCTCTTCGTTCTCTCTTTAAACCTCGAAAAGAATCCTTCTACAGCATTTCTTCTACCAAACGTTTCATGCCTGTATCTCAGCCCTAACCTTTTCAAAGCCCACAGATACCAGAAACCTCTATCAACAACGATCTCTGGCTTGTTTTCGCAATGCTTGAGAACTTCTCTAAGGAAAACGTAAGCTTCAAAGCTTCCTCTTCCTCCAGAAGCCCATATAGCTAGGCATTCCATGGTATCAACGTCTATAGCAGCCCAAACAAAGATTTGTTTCTTTTCCAGTTTTATTTTTGTTTCATCTATCGCAACAAGTCTTCTTTTCTTCTTTTCTGGTTGTTTTAAGACTGTTTTGAGTCTATGGTAGTAAATCCTAACAGATTCGTGACTTATTTCTTCGAATAAAGATAGAAAATCACTTGTTTTTCTCAAAGAAAGGCCAAAGAAGTATAATAATGCTGCAAGTATTTTAAGTTCCACATCTTTCCTGTTCCTTCGAAAGACTTTTGTAGACTTGACGTAATCTACCAACTGGCTTAGCGCAGGCTGCATAAGTTGTATCTTAGTTATTTATTTTTTGTTATTTTGACACTGCCCCTAATCGATTCTTTAAACACATTTCTAAAATCCTTACTAAATTCATTATGTGGTACCGAATCCGAGTTTATAGCACAAATGTATTGGAATCCCCTCTCTTTTGCTTCCATAGCGGCAAGTTCCATCGCTCTGGCGACTTGCCTTTCGTCAACACCATTGAAAATTGTACTATCGTGAATCAGGAAACCAGGCTTATCTTTTTGATTAGCTCTCAACTGGATCAGCATCAAGTCATAACAAAATACTTTCATACGCTCAATACCTTCGCTCTTCGCTCTCTTGATTTCAACTTTAAATTTATAGCCGCTCTCCGTAATGTCAATTGACAGCATTCCCGGTTCAGAATACAGAAATTGCGAATTTCGATTAAACTGGTTTATTGCTTTTTCAACTACATACTTTCTCTCTTCGAGATCTTGTCTGGCCCTCTTAAACAATTCTAATCTTTTAATTTTTAAATCATTTAATCCATCTTCAAATTTTTTGAGGTTTTCAATACTATTGATAATTTCTTTTAACTGCTGCTTCCGCTCTATTAATCTCTCGTATAGCAGTCTGTATTCATCTAATGCTCTGTGGGTTTTAAGAATTTCAAAAAGTTTAGCTCTAGCATCTGTTAGTTTTTTTATTTCATTTTTATAACTTTCTATTTGTCTTTCTAATTTGTCAATTTCATTTCTTAAATAGTCTCTTCTATTCGCTACTATTTGTTCGTGGAACCTTTTTACGTCTTCTAACCTCATCTTCAGCTTGTCAGTGAACCATAATCCGGCTTCTCTGTAAACTCGCTCCACGAGTTCTATGGGTACATCTTTTTCTGTTTCAATACTTTTCCTATATTGAGATAATATTTTCTTTGCAAGAATTAACCGATTAGTTATTCTATGAATTTTTTCTGTCAACATATTAGCTTCTTTTTCTATTTCTGCATATTGGGGGTGCACCCTAAAACTATTTAACTCCTCTTCCAACTTCTGAATCTCGCTTTCTAATCTCACTCTTTCAGCTTCTAGTTCGCCTAAAGTCCCTATGTATCCTGTTAGTAATCCTTCTGTGGCAGCTTTTTTTAATTCTTTGAGAGTTCTTTCTTGGTCTTTCAATATCTGAAACTCGGAGGCGTATTCCCAATTTAAACCTAAAAGGTATGCATTATTAACTTGGATATCCCACTCTCTTTGTTTAGGGTGATGTTTAAACGGGTCTCTAAATGCTATCTCACTTCTTCTCGCAAAATAAGAGATCAAACTCCTAAAGGTTGGAGCATACTTCCACTTATCATAGATATCAATAGATAAATCAAACATTAAAAATCCGAGTACTTTTCTCCATACGTCTACCTTCAAAGAATGCGTACCCTCAAGCCAGTTGCGCGTAGGCTTTACTGGCCAGTCGGAGAAATCCCCCTCCAATTCGACTTTGGAGGGATTAGAAGTGTTTCTGTAAACACTATAGTCCCTTCCATTTAGGGTTAAGTCTAGAATAAATGTCCAATTTTCAAGTTCTTTTGATTTTAAGACAGATCCTTTTTGAAGAGTACTTCCTAAACAAAAATGTATAATCTCGACTAAAGTAGTTTTACCCAGACCGTTTCGTGAATCCTTCTCCGAGGATGTTTCTGTTCTGTCAGCTAGTACAACGTTAAAACCTTCCTTAAACTCAACAGTTCTAAAAGATGGTCTATCGCATCTGACCCTCTTTATCATTTTTATTCACCTTCTTTAATAGTCCTTCCTTGAATTCTATTAATCCCAGTGCATAGAGAAAATCTAGGATAAGCACATATTTATCAAATGTTCCCACTTCATCTGAGTGTCGTACCTTTTCCCACAATGAAGATACCGTTTGAGGAGTGTCGAGCTCCTTAAGTATTCTGCTACCTGCCCCTATAATAGAATATTTAAGTTTCATTGTTTTATCTGGGACTACTATCATTCGAACACCTCACATATCTCAAAAAAGTACGTTAGAACCATTAAACCGGCTGCACGTATACTGAAGTCATTGGACCCATTTGAAGCAAATCCAAGTAATTCGTAAAATAATTCGTCCCCATTTAACCCTTTATCTCTTAATTCTACATATTTCTTTACAAATCCCTCTCTTAACCTCTCTGCAAATGCTGGATCTGGATTCCTATTTAAGTAGTCCCTTACTTGATTGACCCCTAACATACCCATTGCAATTAAGTTTCCAACCTCCTCTGATAAATTATTCCTTTTCATCTTTTCTTTCGGTGGAACAGCAGTTAACGCACCCTTAGGCTGATATAATGGAACAGAGATGAGATGTTTTGTGATAACGTCCAATTCTGCGAAAGTCACTTTAGTCATACTAATTTTAAGTCGTTCTTCCACCCATTTTTCATGTTCTCTCTTAATTTGTTTGAGCTTATCTACAGTGTAAAAATTGGGATCTTTGTCTATTTTAGTGTGACATGTGGGGCATAGAACAATGAGATTGCCATAAGAGTTCCGTTCACTGTTAGTCATATCTGGATTATATCTGGGTGAACCTGGTTTTAGCCCTTCAATATGGGCCATTTCTCCGATTATAGCTGGGTCATCGTCTTTAGGAAACATAACTACCTCTGTTTTGCAAATTGCACATCTTCCTCCACTTTTTGCCCAAAGAGCCCTCATTACGTGTAGGGGAATATTTCTACTACCCATTTTCTCCCACCGCTGATGTCTATGCATCTTACTCTATCGCTTAGCTGATCCAATCTTCTCGCGTCAATAGCCCAACTATTTTTTCTAATCCAAAGAATGCTGATAATCTCATCTATGATTAGATTGTTCAATCTTTTTCGGACTATCTGGTCAGTGTATAAATTTGGATAATAATCAAGAACTATTTTTACTGAAAACACCATATAATAAGATTCTTTATCGGGATGAGCGTATAAAGGGACACTTAGAAGCTGGGGAGATAGACTACAAATCGAATGTCTGAGGGTGAGGGGGCCGGAATCCGCCAAGCTATCACCTTAGCGATTTTACTTCACTTTTACACCTCTTTATCCCCTCACTTTGGATATACAACCAACTCAATGTTCTTCCCCAATGCAGACTTGCTATGATGGCTCCTCTTTTGAGGATCGTAGTAGTAGAGAACCACATACGGATATGTACTCGCATACTTGACTGCCTGTCCAATCCCTCTGTCTGAATCATCAGCCCCTTTTATGTACTTCAGCTCGACCGCCACAGCCCCTCCGACGACGATGTCGGGCTGCGTCGTTTTCCCTCTTGAGACAGCAATTGTTTGAGGCACTACCTCTATCTTCCTGCTGGCAAACTTCCCCTGCAAAAGCCCAAGAACGTACAGTTCGAGTTCGTCCTCGTTTTTTACCTTAGGTGGTGTTATTTTTTTGAGGAGCTTGACTATCTCTTTGAAGAACTTTGAGGCATCTATTTCCGGATCTTGCTTTTTTTGTTTTGCCTGTGGCTTAACGTCCTCCTTTTGCTTTGATTCAGGTTTTACCTCCAGTATTTTGGCAAGATCGGACAGTTTGGCATTTGAAAGAATTCGGCTGACGAGTTCGTCTTTAGTTCCTGATACGGGGAGTCCATACATACTTGCAATTTCTTTTAGTTCATCCTTCTTCAGTTCAGAAAGGAATTCCGCCGCATTTTTGCGAGTTAATTTTACCATCTATGCCACCTCTGTGAAATGGGGATGAACTTATAGGCTGGTCAGACAACTATTACTTAAACATTACTTTTTAGTAGCAAATTTGAACGATCTCTAATGTTCCATAATAGAATTGAGGTTACAAGTTCAATTCCTAAGAGCACAGGATGTGTTACATCGAACAGCCTGTTTTCAACTTTATGCCATTCAGGTATGTCCGGCAGTGTCCGGACACAATCTAAAAAAGTAAGTAAAAGATGGCAAGACCGAAAAAGAGACCGTATAGAGCTTACTTGGAGTCCTGATTTAATAAACCGATTACACAAAATCACCGACAATATCAGCGGTTTTACGGAAAGAATCCTTCGAGCCGTCTTGTTTGGTGAAGAAGTCGAAGTTATAGCCGTTATTCGTGGAAAAGGGATGCCCGGAGCCGGATTTGAACCGGCGACCATGCGGTCTTCAGCCGCACGCTCTCCCGAGCTGAGCTACCCGGGCATTAGCTATGTGGTGTAGCAACGGTGCAATATTTTTAATTTTTGGTTGGCCTGTAGCGTCACCTGTAGTGTCTTGGTAGAGTCTTTGTGAATCCACCTTATTATGAATCTACTTTTCCAAGCCTTTATAGAAACACCCTGAGCTTTCAAAATCGTAAAGTTCGTAATCTCACGAATACTTTTGAGTTTTATATTATTAGAATATTATGAACTCGTGGTAAACTTAATTAGGAAAGAATGTGTATATAGAATAAGGTGAAAAAATGAGCAATTCAAAAGAATTTTCCCCAGGCGAGATATATGAGCCATCAGAAGAAACCAGAAAGTATGCGTGGGTTAACAACGAAAGAATCTACGAAATGGCTCAAGATTATCTTACATTTTGGGATGAGGTTGCAAAGAATGACGTTGAATGGTTTGAGCCCTATGAGGACGTGCTCGATGACAGCAACGCTCCGTTTTACAGATGGTTTGTTGGTGGGAAGATCAACATAACCCACAACTGCCTGGACCGGCACATCAAGTTGAAAGGAGACAAAACAGCAATAATATGGCAGGGAGAACCTGAAAACGAGAAAGAGAAGATAACTTACCACGAGCTCTATCAGAGAGTTTGCAGATTCGCCAATGCCCTCAGAACGCTTGGAGTTGAGGAGGAGGAGGACGTTGTTACGATCTACATGGGAATGGTTCCCGAGTTGCCCATTGCGATGCTCGCATGCGCCAGAATTGGCGCCATCCACAGCGTAGTTTTTGGTGGATTCTCCTCGAAGGCTCTAAGAGACAGGATAAACGACGCCGAGTCTAAAGTGGTAGTTACGATGGATGGTTACTACAGAAGGGGCAAGGTTGTTGAGACCAAGCGCATCGTTGATGAGGCGTTGGAAAATGCACCGAGCGTTGAGAGCGTCGTCGTATTGGAGAGAACCGGCAATGATGTGAATATGGTTGAAGGCAGGGACGTCTGGTGGCATGAACTGGAAGAAGGTCTTCCCGACAAATGTGAGTGCAGACCTCTTGACAGCGAACATACGTTGTTCATACTCTACACATCTGGCACAACAGGCAAGCCGAAGGGTGTTCTTCACGTTCATGGAGGTTACAACGTTGGCACACACATCACGACGAAGTGGGTTTTCGATTTGAAAGACAGGGACATATTCTGGTGTACTGCTGATATAGGCTGGATTACTGGCCACAGCTACGTTGTCTATGGACCTCTTTCAGTCGGCGCGACCGTTTTAATGTATGAGGGAGCCCCAGACCACCCGCAGCCGGACAGATGGTGGAGTATAATTGAGCAGTACGGTGTAACTATTCTCTACACCGCTCCCACTGCAATACGCTACTTCATGAAACTTGGCGAGGAGTGGCCAAAGAAACACGATCTATCCTCGTTGCGTCTGCTTGGAACAGTCGGAGAAACTATAGACCCCAAAGCTTGGAAGTGGTACTACAAGCACATAGGAAACGAGCGCTGCCCAATCGTCGACACATGGTGGCAGACAGAAACGGGCATGATTATGATAACTCCCCTACCAGGAATTACGAAGCTCAAGCCCGGTTCTGCAACGCTGCCCTTCCCTGGCATTGAAGTAGACATACGCGATGAGAAAGGGTATTCAGCAGACAGTGGAGAACTCGTGATAACGAATCCGTGGCCAGCAATGTTCAGAACCCTATGGGGTGAGCCAGAAAGATTTGCCAAACAATACTGGCGGTCAAATGGTGGACTCATCTACTATACAGGGGATGGAGCAAGGAAGGATGAAAACGGATACTACTGGATAATTGGGAGGATTGATGAGGTTTTGAAGGTCAGCGGTCACAGACTTGGAAGTGCTGAAATCGAAGGCGCACTCATATCTCACGAGGCTGTAAGTGAGGCGGCCGTCGTTGGTAAGCCCCACGAAATCAAGGGGGAGACGCCAGTCGCATTTGTTGTCCTTAAGACGGGCTACGAGCCAAGCGTCGAACTTGAAGAAGATCTCAAGAAGCATGTTAGAAACGAAATAGGTGCAATAGCTGTACCAGAGGGGATATACTTTGTTGAACAGCTTCCAAAAACGAGAAGCGGAAAGATAATGCGCAGGATTCTACTTGCCATCGAGAAGGGCGAGGAGGTAGGCGACATCACAACCCTTGAAGACGTTACGGTTGTTGAGAAGATTAAGGAGGTTATGATGGCGAGAAAAACTGAACAATGATAGTTCAAGTATCCCAGACGCATGGGCAAAACCTTTAAAAGCCATCGCTGAGGAGGAAATTAGTAGAGCCGGGGTTGCCGAGTGGTAAGGCGTCGGTCTGCTAAACCGATGGGCTTCGCCCGCGTGGGTTCGAATCCCACCCCCGGCGCTCTGCGCTCTATTTGTTTTTTCAATTCTCTATGGGGCTTCAAGGAAGTCATGAGAAGAGAAATACCATATTTTGTTGATTGCGGTGGTAAAGCTACTGAATGTTCACAGAATGTGAACAAAAAGTTCATAAATCGTGAACAGAAAGTTCATGTATCATGAACATCTGGAAGTTGTTTTCAACGAGGGAAAGATTCGACACGCTCAGGCATGCACTCGAAAAGGAGAAAGTGAGCGTTGAAGAACTGGCGAGAGAACTAAATCTGAGCAAAGGTTTCGTTTCTCAATTCCTCAGAATTCTTGAGGATGAAGGATTGCTGAGAAGAGATGATAGAAAGTACACTGTTAAAGATACGGCCATAACGAGGACTCTAAAGACGTTTATCAATACTGTCACACTCCACGAAATCTTAATGAAATACAAGAAGGACTGGATGGTGAGCTTAGGAGTTTACGGCAGTTTTGCTTCGGGAAAAAACAAGGAGGACAGCGATGTTGATGTCTGGGTTAAAGTATCGAAGCATCCGGGAGAAAAAGAGATTGCAAAGGTCGAGAGAGAACTTTCAGATGAGCTCGGAAAAAGAGTGCATATGCTGGTACTCACACCAGAACGGCTGGAAAGACTGAAAAAAGATGATTTTATCTTCTACTGCGAACTGAGGCATTCTGTAGTGATCTGGGGTGAAGGAATTGAGTGACTTCGAGGATTGCTTGAAGAGGGGACTTTTACGGAGGGTGACTCCTTCAAAGGATAAAGCCAAGAGCAGCATGAAAAAAGCGGAGAGGTGGCTTTTTCTTCTTTGAGGATGCCTTAGAAATACAATCCAGAAGGAACTAGTCAGAAGTAATGTATCTACTTGCTAACCAGATATGCCTAAAAAATAGTAAAAAATCAAAGAATCATACTGAGGAACTTCCTCGTCCTCTCATGCTGTGGATTCGTAAATATCTGCTCCGGCTTCCCTTCTTCAATGATGACTCCCTGATCCATGAAGATAACCCTGTCGCCAACTTCTCTTGCAAACCCCATCTCGTGAGTTACCACAAGCATGGTCATTCCATCCTTTGCAAGTTGCTTCATGACATCCAGCACTTCCTTGACAAGCTCTGGGTCGAGGGCTGAGGTAACCTCGTCGAAAAGCATCACTTCGGGATTCATCGCCAAAGCTCTTGCTATGGCAACTCTCTGCTGCTGCCCACCACTCAGCTGCGATGGGTAGTAGTCTGCCTTGTCCGCAAGCCCCACTTTCTCAAGCAGCCTCATGCCGAGCTCCTCTGCTTCCTCCTTTGGCATCTTCTTTACCTTTATCGGCGCAAGTGTAACGTTCTGCAATGCAGTAAGGTGGGGGAACAGGTTGAACTGCTGGAAGACCATCCCTATTCGCTGCCGTATCCTATTCAGGTCGGCCTTGGGGTTCGTAACCTCGATGTCGTCGAGGATTATCTTCCCTTCCGTTGGCTCCTCAAGCCTGTTTATGCACCTCAACAGCGTTGATTTGCCGCTGCCCGAAGGGCCTATGATGACGACGACTTCTCCCTTCTCTACTTCCATGTTTATTCCCTTGAGCACGTGAAGGTCTCCAAACCTCTTGTGCAGGTTGATGATTTTAAGCAAGCTCATGGCCACCAAGCCTCTTCTGCGCGTAGTTCACGAGTCTGCTCAATGGTAAAGTCATCATCAGGTAGAATAACGCTACGCCCAGTAAGGGTGTCCAGGCGTTGAATGTGGTGGAGTATATCTGCTTACCAACTCTTGTAAGCTCTGCGATTGCTATCACCGAGAGCAGCGAAGAATCCTTCAGCAGGGCAATGAACTCGTTGCCGAGGGCGGGCAGAATGTTTCTGAATGCCTGCGGGAACACAACGTAGCGCATGGCCTGGAAGTAGCTCATTCCCAGTGAGCGAGCGGCTTCCATCTGCCCTTTCGGCACGCTCTGTATGCCAGCCCTTATTATCTCGGCAATGTATGCACCGCTGTTCAGCGTTAAAGCCAGAATGCCCGCCGGCTCTGGCGGGAGGTTTATCCCTACAGCAGGCAGACCGTAGTAAACTATCATTATCTGAACGAGCAGGGGCGTGCCCCTTATGAACTCAACGTATGATGTGGATAGTCCAAAAATGAGCGGATTTTTTGAGATTCTCCCCAGTCCCAGTATCGTTCCGAAGATGAGACCGAGGAGCGTGGATATAGAAGTTAATTTCACCGTTACAAATGCTCCATAAGCCAAATTGGGCAGAATCTTGACGAAAAGTTCTGGATCAAACTGGCTTATTCCCGTCATCTCTGCTTCATCTCTGCACTTTTTTGCATTTATGCCACTCCAGAAAGCAAAAATTAGGAAATAAAAACTTTATTCGCCAAACCACTTCTGGTAGATCTTGTCGTAGGTTCCGTCCTCTTTGACTTCCTTCAGAGCCTGGTTGATTGCTTTGAGAAGCTCCGGGTTGTCTTTCGCAACAGCTATGCCGTACTCCTCGTAGCTCAGCTTGCCTCCAACTGTCTTGTACACGTCCGGGTTGTTCTTTATCGCCTTCTCTGCAACACCGTTGTCGATTATCACTGCATCGATGTTGCCGTTCTTCAGGTCGAGCAGCGCATCGGGCGTTGTGTCGTAAGTCTTGATCTCAAAGTTTATTCCGCTCTTGACGAGGTCTTCTGCAACGAACTGGCCTGTGGTTCCGATCTGCACACCAACTACCTTGCCTGCGAGGTCTTCGGGCTTGGTTATGTCCGTGCAGTCTGCCCTGACAACTATAACCTGCCAAGCTTCAAAGTACGGGTCACTGAAGTCAATCTGCTTCTTTCTCTCCTCAGTAATCGTCATTGCGGAACAGATGCAGTCGTACTTGTGGGCAACGAGTCCGGGTATTATACCCTCCCAGGCGACGTTGACGAACTCAACTTCGAGGCCGAGTCTCTTTCCGATTTCCTTCATCAAATCAACGTCGAATCCCTCAAATTCATCCGTAGTCTCGTTAATGTACTCGAACGGCGGATACGTTGCGTCCATTCCTACCGTGAGCACTCCGGGCTTTACGAGCTTGTACGCCGGTGTCTCTTCAGGAGTTACAGTCGCCTCTGGCGCTGGTGTTGGTTTTACCTCTTCCTTCTGCGCACATCCCGCAACGAAGGCGGCTATAAGGAGAATCCCTATCAGAGCCAGAATCTTTTTCATTTTTGACACCCCCAGCAGGCTGAAAATTCATCATATTTTACTTTTTCGAGGCAGTCGAAAATACTGTCTCATAAAGACATCCTTTTTTAAACTCTCGTAACAACTCCTTTCAATGAAAAACCAGAGGTTGGCTTACTCCTACGCCCTGCTTGCGGTTTTCCTCTGGTCAACTGTTGCATCAGCCTTCAAAATATCGCTCAGATATTTAGACTACCTCCACCTGCTTTTTTACTCGTCACTGACTTCTCTTCTTGTATTCTTCCTTATTTTGGTCTCACAGTGCAAGCTGAAGATGTTGAAGACAAAAGCACACATCAGCTCAGATTTTCTCGGCTTTCTAAACCCATTTCTATACTACCTCCTTCTCTTTAAAGCGTACTCTCTCCTGCCAGCTCAGGAAGCTCAGGCTTTGAACTACACCTGGCCGGTAATGCTGACGTTGCTCTCGATTCCACTGCTCAAGCAGAAAGTGAACTACTCCGCCCTTACGGACGGAGTTTCTACCTTCAGAGGCATTAGCCTCATCATCGGTAGTTCGAGCTGGCTCACAGCAGCCCCCGTCCCCTTAAGGGACACTTTAGCTAACCTCTCCAAACCAAACTTCAGGATGTTCTTAGCTGCGTTGACGTCTCTATCGTCTTTATGACCGCAGTTTAAGCAGAGGAATTCTCTATCATCAACCTGTACCTTCTTCGATCCGCATACGCTACAGCGACGAGTTGAACCATGCTCATTAACAATGTATGCCAGATTGTTGTTCTCCATTAGCTCTACCTGTAGCGTTACGGCAAACTCACGAAAAGCCCAGTGATTGACCCTTTTTCTTAACCTTTTATTGCCAGAGCCTTTGTAATGCTTGTCGGTTCTTACATCTTTGGGCAAGCCTATGAAAACGATTGCATCGTTAAACTGCTTGGCCATCTCAACAGCAAGTTTTCTGCGAAAGTCTGCAGCTATATTCCTGCGTTTTCTCCTGAGTTTCTTCAATGCCCTTATCTTGCCTAAACTCTGTAGCTTGGCTATTCGGTTATTGAGTTCTCTCATTCTAATGAAGAACTCCTTGTACTCTGACTTCTCGACGAGGATAGCACGGCTATCCTCGCCCTGCTCATAAGCCGTCACTAGTCTCTTTAAACCAAGGTCTATTCCAACAACTTTCTTGGGCCTGATTATCACCTCCTTTTCAACCACAACATGAACTTCATACCTCTTGAGTCTGCTCTTCCAAACAATCTGGAAGGATTTTATCGACCAACTTTTAAGGTGTTTTTCAGCGTATGAGTAGGAGTGTAGGGGGATTACAATCCTCTTGCCTTTTTCCAGAGTCGAAATACGCATCCATAGCCTAAACTCCTTAGCTGAGTAGGAGAACTCGATTGAACCGATCCGGTAATCAAACATAACCGGAATCTTTCTACTTACAGTTGGTAAAGAGGGTTCCTTCTTCCTCAAGCGATAGAGCTTGCGTTCAAGTTTTCTACGTTTGTGCTTATCTTTACAGCGTTCAATGGCTCTCTCCAACTTGCTAACCTTCTTCTCCCACTCCTTGTGCTGTTTCTTGTAGGATTTGTACATCCACAAAGCCTTGTCCCTGCAAGCCTGAGCAAAAGCAGAAGGTAAGCCAGTAATAGCCTCTACTTCCTTGCGGAACTTCTCAGCCTCCTTTACAGTAGTGACATCGTTTGCAACTATTCTATCAAGAAAAAGCTGAACTCCATAAGTAAGTCGAGCGGTTAAGCGATTAAGCTTGCTAAGCTTCTCGTTAGTAATTGCATCCGAAACAGGAATCTTAATCGTCTTTTGGAGGGTTTGTTTCATCGGCTTCATTTTATCCTCAATATTTATCTAATTTTTGAGTGGAGTGAAAGTTGGCGGGCTTTCATCCCCACGCTTACGCATGGGGTCTTCCCGCCCGCATTAGATAAAACTCCAGAGTATTTTTGGAGTATCTTTAAGCTTTCTTGGAGTTCTGATAGTTTCAACGAGAGGAGACCTCCTGAGCCTCAAATTTGCAAATCCTCAGGGCTCACTCTTAGCTCTGAGCAGTTCAGTAATCTGGGCCACTTACTGGATACTGAACCTGAGGGACGAACGGGATAACACCGTCAAGATGTTCATGAACTTCATATTCGGCTTTGTTTATACAGCGCTCGCAGTAGCTTTGACCTCAGACATAACACTCCCACCAGCAGAAGGTCTGGTTGGTAGTGTATACGTGGGTCTCTTTGAAATGGGAATTACGTTTTTAATCTGGCTTAACGCATTGAAGTACTCCGAAACCACCGCGCAGATTGCAAACCTTATTTATTTAGCTCCGTTCATCTCACTGCTCGTTATCTACTTTGCAGTTGGAGAGGAAATCCTACCTTCAACGGTTGTCGGGCTTGTTCTTATTATCGGAGGGATATTGCTAACTTTAAACTTTGATAAAAAAACCTAAGTAAATTTAAAAATAAAAGCTATACGGTTATGCTGTCCCTCGTCTCAACATTTGCGCTCTCATCGTAATACCAGCCGTTCTTTACGACGTCATCGACAACAAATGTGAAGTTTGTACCTGGCAAGGGTTTCCGAACTCTGTCTGAGATAAACGTAATCTTTCCGTCAGCATCTGTTAAACCGACTTCGCTATCTGTTGTTGCATTTTCCCAGTGCCCGTAAACCATAGCACCTTCAACTGGATAGTTGTCCTCATCAACGATCGTAACCGTTGCAAGCGCGTAGTAGTTTGCTCCTCTTATGAGTAAGCTCATGTCTATGCTTGCCACATGCATCTTTGGCAGTTCAGCCGTCGTTCCCCACGCCACATCTGAAGATTCGCCCTCGTTTCCTGCATTATCCACGGCTGTAACATAATAGTAGTACGTGGTATTTGCCGCCAAGCCCGTATCCAGATAGGAGTTCTGTGTTGTGGAGGCAATCAGTGCAAACGATACGTTGTCGCTACTTCTATAGATGTTGTAGTACTCCGCGTCGCTAACAGCAGTCCATGTAACGTTGAGCTGCGAGCTGCTCACAGTGGTAACGGTGACTTTGGTAACTTTCTCTGGTGGAATTGTATCAACAGTAAAGCTCCAGCTTGCGTTTGTTGTGTTGCCAGCCGTGTCTGAAGCTTCGAGATAAACTGAGTGTAAGCCATCCGAAAGTAATTCAGCGTAGTAGCTAACAACCCCAGTTGTAGAGTTAAAGTCAGGTATTACGGAGCTACCATCGAGGAGCATTACTATTGAAGTTCCATTTATCCCGCTCGGATCGCTTAACTTTGCGGAAATCGTTACGTTCGATGTATTCACGTACGCTCCATCGGCAGGAGTTAAATCAGATATGATCGGAAGTAGTGTATCGTTGCCTGCAGCCTCGTCCGCATCAACCAATCCGTAGCCGTAGGCCGGATCCCATCCATTCTCATCAATATCATCCGCAGTTTGCTGCAAAATCTGCCTCACTTCTACGTTCGAGATTCCCGGATTTGCAGCTATTATCAAAGCCGCAACACCAGCAACGTGCGGACACGCCATGGAAGTGCCGCTTAGCGTTCCGTAATCGTATCCATAGGTGTTCGACAGAGTAACTCTGTATGTCGGCAGAGTTGAATAGATGTTGACACCCGGAGCTGCAAGCTCCAAGTACGGCCCGGTGTTGCTGAAATATGCAACACTATCGTTTTCATCAGTCGCACCAACAGCTATGACCGAATCGAAGGCTGCAGGATACGAAGTTTCCGTCGTGCTTAGATTTCCATCGCCCTCGTTGCCTGCTGCAGCCACAATAACAAGCCCGGCGTTGTAGGTTGCATTGCACGCTTCTTCAAAGATCGCAGAATAAGTTGAGGTTCCCAGACTCATGGAAATGACGTCCATGTCGTTGTTAACCGCCCACTCCATACCGGCTATGATATCACTCAGCCATCCGGAACCGAGGCGGTTGAGAACCTTAACAGCGTAGAGATTATGGTTAGGTGCAAAACATCTTAAACTTATCTCCCAAGAACTTCTCAATCCAAGCCGTTGCAAAGGAGATTGATTCAGTTAACTTTCTGAAAGCCTTGGAAATCGTTTCCTTCAGCTCCTCTATATTCAGCGGAGATACTTCAGAAACAAACCTTTTAACGCTCTTCCAAACGTTCTCAATCGGATTCAAGTCGGGAGAGTAGGGAGGGAGATAAACCAGTGCAATATCAAGCTTTTCAGCTTCCTCTCTCACTTTCTTTGCATGATGCGTCCTGAAATTATCGAGAACGATCACGATTCTTTTCCCAGGATTTGTTTCTCTAATCTTTTTTAGAAATGCTATGAATTCTTCAGTCCTGTTTCTTTCTGGAAACTCTATTACGCTCTCTCCGTTCAAGCTATAGAATCCTGAAACCTTAGCTTTGACGTACGTGGCAACTCTTTTAACCGGCTTTCCGAAACTCCACAGCCTTGCAGTATTTGCATTCGCTTCGACTGCCATCTCATCAATGAATCCTAGGATGTCTTGATCAATCTCAGCTTCATCCAGGTTTTTTTAAAGTGTCCTCAGCGTTATCGGGCTTTCTGTAATCCTTCTGATAAGGTTTAGCGTATTTCATGCCAAAAGATCTGAGAATTCTCCTGACCTGCCACGAAGAATACTTAACTCCAAACTCAGCTTCAATTAGCTCCTGAACTTCTTTCGTCGTCCACGAATCCCCTTCTTTTAGCATCTCTCTGAGTTTCTCTTTCTGCTCCTTCGTGAGTTTTGCTGGCCTTCCTCCTCCAAATTCCGGAATTAAGCCTTCGTAGCCTTTTGAGTTCCACCTTTTTAGCCATGCGTAGCCTGTTGCTTTGGTAATTCCTACGAGTTCGGCGGCTTCTTCAACGTTCATTCCTTTATAGAGGTATCTTATGAAGTAAAGTCTCTTAAGAACTCTCGTGTCTTTTTCAAGCCTTTTGATTCTTCTATCGAGTTCTTCTGCTGGCAGATGCTTCACTACTTCGTAGACGCGTTTTCTACCCATGGTTTTGGTTGTTATTTTTAGTATAAATAGTTTTGCTCAAGACCATAATCACAATAGCGTCCTCATTCACCCTCCATATATGTGCCCACTTCCCTGCATAGTTCTTTAGCTCAACTGGTAGCCTCACAATAGCTAAGGTTGTGCTTGGGTTGGTTTTAGCTCTTCCTACCTTTGTTCTTCCAATGTATTTCATAGTGATTACTTAGTGTCCATCATACTTAGATCTTAATTTCTTAATTTTTCCCTCTTCGCCATCAATTGTAAATATAATCAAAAAAATCATTTAAGTATTACTAAACATTTTTACTTTCCCTGTAGCAATCACTCTTTCTTTACCATCCACTTCGTCAGCTATTTTTACCATCTTTGGTACTTCGTATGTTCCTACAAAAACACTAACAGTAATTTGTTTTTCCTCCCCCTCGTTTAGTAATACGTCAGCCCATCCTGCCAATTTCCAGTATCCGTCATCTTCAAGATATATGTCTCCTATCCACACAGGCGCGTTGCCATCATTTCTTACTGTCATTATGATTTCAGTTATCCAATATTCGCCACCCGAAACGTACCCCTTTAGTTCCACATCTTCGATAGTAACTTCTGGTCTAAATTCATACGCTTCAGTTGCTAAATTTTTCGTCCATGTGGCTATTACGCCACTTTCGAATCTATATTTAATATCTAAAATTTTAGTTTCCTCTGGTATTTCAAATACTACGGCTCCCTCTCTTCTCTCACTTGGGTATATACTCCCGACTAAACCCTCACAGTATACTACATCGTATATTCTTCCAGTTTCATCAGTAACTCTAAAATCATTTTCTGATACCACAAACGTCTCTTTACCCACGTTACTTATCTCAAACCAAATAACTACCCAATTATATCCGTCTGATGCGTATATATTGCCCAAGCCCCCTGCCATTATATCTCCTACAAGTACTTCCAGTAGATGTGCGCTCTTACCGTCATATTCCGCTAAGTTTCCATAATAATTTAAACTTGGAGTCGTAGGAATAGGCGTAGAAGTAGTAGGTGTGGGAGTAGGTGTGACATCTTTTGATACTTCTTTTTCGGCGCACCCTGCCAACACAATATCAAAACTAAAGCCAATCCTGTCTTCATAACTCCATATATCGATTTTCTATGTTATAGTTTTTACGAAACATGCAACTCTAACATTTCATATCCCATTATCAGCAAAACCGAGCTTGCCGTTCCCAAAAAACTCTCCAGGCAACCTCTTCACGGCTATGCTCTCGCCAAAAAGCTCAATATCACAATTTCATCTATCTATGCTCATCTATCCGAACTTGAAAGTCAGGGCTTCATCATGCATAGGACCTCTAACCGTCGTAAAGTTTACTCTCTAACTGATAAAGGCAAAGCTCTCCTACAACTGTTATCTAAATAATTTTTCCAAAAACCTCCTTTATTAGGGTTTGATCTACTGAAAAACCCAGGCATATTGACGTCTTATTGAAACAGACAAAAAATGCGAACAAAGACCCAGATACCTTCAAGCACGAAAAGAACAGTACTCCCCAACAGGACAGCCCTCACATCTCTTCTTCTTGCAATATTCAAGATAAATCCTCACAAGCGCGGATTCATACTTCACTGCATCAACTTTCAGCTTTTCAGCCATCGATAAAGCCATTTTTGACGGTTCTGGATTTGCTTTTTCCCATATTCCTCTCAGCTCTCTCAGAAAAATATTAACGGCCGTTTTTCCAACACCCTTAAACTCCATGAGCCTTTTTTCCAGGTCTTTTGAATCCTTTGCCTCATCGTGCAGCCTTTCGAGGTCTCCGTACTTTTCCTTCAGGAGCTTTACAGTTTCGAGAATGTTCGAAGCTGTCGAGAAATCGTACCTTACATACCCGCAAACATCAAGCAATTCAACGAGTCTATCCCATCCGGCATTCAGTATCTTCTCCGGGGAGGTTAACCCATGCAGGAGAAAAAGTCTGATAGTCTTGTCTGCTATTCTGAACGAAATCGGCTTTGCAAAGAGGATTGATGCTATGAACCATCTGAATCTGTCCTCTGGATTTTTAAGATCCAATCCTAATTCTTCGGAGAAGCTGGGAATTCCCTCGAGTATTTCGTCGATCATGGCGGTCTCCTGCTCCTCTCAATAATTTTCTCACCTGTGCCCTACAGGCATCACGTAGAGCGGTACGTACTCCTCAGGCACAGAAAGCACGTCTCTAACCTTATCATCATAAAACGCTCCTATCGAAACTGTTCCCAGGCCCAAAGCCTCTGCCTGCAGATAGATGTTCTGTGCAGCGTGTCCAGCCTCCATGTGCACGTATCTGATGCCCCTCTCTCCGTACTTCCTCGTTGTCCGCTCGTAGATTGCTGTGACTACTATACATAGCGCTCCCTCTTCTATCGCACTTTGACCGAGTGAAGCTTCACAGAGAACCCTTCTGTGATCTCCCTTTTTTACGAGCTTCAGGCGATGCGTCGAAGGAGAATACTGGTAAATTCCCGCATCGAGTTCTGAATTCCCTACAACCAGAAATATTTCCAGCGGGTACAAGGCACCGGCAGATGGAGCGGCCCTGAACCCATACGCCTCTTCAGTTATCCCCTGAGCAGCCCAGCAAAGCTGAGATATATCCTTTATACTTATGAGTTCACCACTGTACGATCTCCTCGAACGACGGATGTTTATTACTTCTTCAACCGAAATCTCACCAGTCTTTCTGGGTTCGGGGAGTTTGACAACTCCTTCAGATTCAATAACCATTTCAGCTTCCTCCCTTACTAATTTGAACACTGTGATACCAGAAATCGCTGCAAAAATAGCAGCAGCGACCTTCAGAAATCTTCTTCTGAGCATACACAACTATTTCACTACATCTAAAATAGCTTTACGGTAAAAGACGATAGCAAAGTGTTGCCTCTTTAAATAATTCGTCATCCAAAACACATTTATATTTAAAATAACAAAAACAATCATGCAACTCCACTTTTATGGAGCTGCGAGGAGTGTGACCGGCTCGTGCTTTATGCTTGAAGACGGGCAGCGCATTTTGATAGATGTGGGCATGTTTCAGGGCAGTGTTGAAAAGAGGAACTACAGGCGCTTTCCCTTCGACCCGTCGGAAATCGATGCCCTCATTCTCACTCACTCCCACCTCGATCATATAGGCTTGCTGCCAAAGCTCGTGAAGTACGGCTTCAACGGCGAAATATACGCGACAAGGGCAACGAGAGAAATAGCAGAACACATGCTCTATGATTCCGCGAAGGTTCAGGAGGAGGAAGCTCACACGCTAACGAGGAAAAACCTCAGAAAAGGTCTGCCTGTGGTTAAGCCGCTCTACACGACTGAAGACGTTAAAGAGTGCTTCAGGTTGAAGTGGAGGAATGTTGAGTACGGGAAGACTGTCAGCCTCGATAACATGGCATTCACTTTCAGAAACGCAGGCCACGTTCTTGGCTCAGCGTTCGTTGAGATTGATGCGGGAAAGAAGTTCGTATTTTCCGGCGATTTGGGCGAGCGAGGCAGGCTGATAATCCGCGACCCAGAGTTTCCACCGAAGGCGAACTACCTCGTCGTTGAATCTACTTATGGGGACAGAAACCATAGAAGCGTTGAGGAGTCCATTGAAGAGTTAAAGCAGGCGATAATGGAGACCTTTGAGCGGGGTGGGAATGTTCTCATTCCGTCCTTCGCTCTTGAACGAACTCAGGAAATTCTTTACGTGCTTCACGTATTTTACAGGAACGGCGAGCTTCCAGACTGCGAGGTCTTCCTCGACAGCCCCCTTGCCATAGATATAACCGAAGTCTTCCTGAACCATCCTGAACTGTACAACGAGGAAACTTCGAGAGAAGCGAAGCACGGAAATCCCTTTTTCCTCCCGCACCTCAGGTTTACCAAGAGCGTCGAGGAATCGAGGGAGATAAACGAGGTCAGAAGTCATGCCATAATCATCGCGGGAAGCGGCATGTGCACAGGTGGGAGAATAAAACATCACCTAAAGCACAACCTCTGGAGGAGAGAGTGCAGCGTTGTATTCGTTGGATACCAGGTTAAAGGAACTCTCGGCAGGAAGATAGTTGATGGGGCGAAGAGGGTAAGAATATACGGTGAGGAAATCGCTGTTAAAGCGAAAATTTACACCATCAACGGCTTTTCCGCCCATGCTGGAAGGGACTACCTCGTTGAGTGGAGCAGCAAAAGTCAGCCTGAAAAAGTGTTTGTGGTTCATGGCGAATTTGAAAAGAGCCAGAAGCTGGCGAGGGGGCTGAAAGACTTTGAATGTGTAATTCCAGCCTGGAGACAGAGCTTTGCTGTTTAGCGTTTTCCCATAGCTCTATACGCGATGACAACGGCAACTGCGAGCAGAGCGATTGACAGGAGGACGTAGAGTACGTCTTCGCTATCTTTTACATCTCTTCCGTTTCCTCCCCAGTCCTCTATGAACCGCTCGGCAAGCCAGTCGCCCGTTTCTTTGTCGTGTATTATCACCCCAACTTCTCTGTTAAGCTTTAATCCGTAGCGGTTGAAGTTTGCGGATGTAATCAGAATATCGTCGTCGGAAATAATGATTTTTCCATGCAATGGCACTGGAGAAAGCCTCGCATCGATTTTAAGATCCTCTGTCTCTGCAATTCTCTTCAGGAAATCTGTCGTCTTCTCATTATCCTCTCTGTTGTGTTCGGAGTCGAGAATCACTCTTACATCTGCACCGTTTCTCGCAGCTTTGAGTATTGCGTCGAGCAACGGCGTGCTATCGTCGAACCACCTGAAGTCCATGTACGGCACCTCTATGTACAGCCTGTGCCTCGCTTTGGATATGAATTCGAAGATAGGATTGTAATCGGGAAGAACGAAAACCTCAATTCTGCCGCTGAACTCTTTAGATTTACCTATTCCTGCTGAATAGCTCCCTTTTATACTTCCGGCTCTACCGGGCTCTGAAGAGTAGATCATGTCGTGCTGGAGGACGTTCTTTAGCAGCTTGGCAGCTTTCTCACTTTCAAATTCGACAATATAGCCTCTTTTGTCCCACTTCCAGTTCTCCGTCGTAATCACCACTTTATTTCCATCAACTACTGCAAACTTGTAGTGGAAGTTTTTGTAGGATGGCGAAGATAGAAAATACGTTCTGTACTTCTTTGCAATCTCCAGTTCCTCAATAGGAATTCCCCCAACTGGACTTGCGTCAAGGAAGAGTGTAAGGTTGCCTTTTGCACTTCGCAGATCTGTGAAGGTATAGGATGCAAGCCAGATTTCGTACCCTTCGACGCAGTAGGCTGCCGGGGTTACGATTATCCTTCCGCTCACGAAGTCCACTGCAGGAGTAAAGGAAGTCCAGTCCTGATAACGGAAGTCCCAGCCAGAAGGGGTTTTGAAGTAAACGATGCCTTCGCCGGGCTTTTTATACGTGAATTCGTCAACTACTTTGCCATTCTCTCTCAACCAGATAGTCTCGCCCTCGTTTGAAAGGGCAAATCTGCCAGAGAATTCGAGGTCTGCTTTTTTTCCAAAAACAATCTCGTAGGCTGTGGCGTTTTTCGCTACAACCACGATTCCAGTCAGGTTTATCTGGATTGAGCCTTCTCCGTCGTCAAGAGTGCAAAAGGACGTTGCGTTGAGAACAACGTACTCGACATCGTCGCTTCCATATGGGTTTGGACAAACTTCAACAATCTGTGATGCAGAAACGGGAACGATCGCAGCGATTACAAGGACGAGGGCGAAGATTACGAGCATTATTATGTTTCTTGCTCTATGCCTTTAAATTTCTATTCATTTTCGTTAACTGACTTGATCATCTTTTGCAGGCTGGGTCTCACAAAAGTCAGTTAGAGGCAGAAACATCTCGTAGTCGTAGCAGGAATCAACAATCCTGAAACCAACCTTTCTGAACACGTGGATTGCTCTCACGTTACTTCTTTCTGTTGTAAGGTATATTCCCCTGTATCCAGCCCTCCTGCAGTAGTCCACAATCAGCCTGAGCATTTGCTGTCCGATTCCTCTGTTCTGATAGTTGCGGTGAACAAATATGCAGAGTTCGGCAGTGTCTCTGCCGGATGGTATTACTGCAGCTTGTCCCACAATTTTTCTGCCACATTCTGCAACTATTGAAAAGCAGTTTTCGGTAATGTAATCTACCCACGCTTCTATGGCCTGCCTTGATACGGGTGGCAGGCCAAGGCAGGGTGAAAGTTACAGTACATCTCGATAAGGTTATCTCTGTCAGAACTTCTGAAGGGTCTTATTATAATAACATCTCCAGACCTGTCCCGGAACGCTACCTCATCGAGGGTGAGTTTTGCCATCAGTAAACATTTACGCTGTTCTCATATATAATTCCTTCTAACAATAATTAATTGCTATAATTATTAATCGGGATGTTTACTGCCGTGCTACCTTCTGCCCCTCCACACAAGCCAGACAGCCAGACTGAGAAAGATTATACTGGCAGTAATGAGAACGTTTAGGCATCTTGAGGAGTTCAGAAGTGGTAGCGAATTGAAAAGTTAATTAAAATAAAATCAAAATAAATTAGGACTAAACATCCTCAAATCTGTCCTTGAGCTTGTCAAGAACCTTCGGCAGCGTGGTGTATTCCATGTCCTCGTGCGGCAGCCTGTGGGGCTCGAACGGGCCGTGGCGGCGCATGTACTCTGCTATCTCCGCTGCCTTCTGCCTTGTGTAGTCGAAGGCCGGGTCGTCGAAGAGGTCAACGGGCCCTACGAGCTTACCGTTGCAGATCTGGAAACCAGCTCCAATTACTCTCGGTGGGCCATCGAAGCGTGTGCACTTTGCGTAGTGAAACGGTACCGGCATAATCGGACCGTTGTGGCTTCCTCGCATCCACCCGCTGACGAGGTGCGGGAACGCAAATGGCTCGAGGACTTCTCCAACTGCCGGCAGACCCGACTGGGCTCTCACAAGGGCTACCGGGTCATCCTTGCCAACGTACTCTCCGGCAATCTGGAAGAGCTTTTCTGTGCTAACCGTAGCTACTGGCTCATCAGCTGGCAGTTTACTACCCTCCTTGGGGAAAATCCTCTTTATGACGAACCTCGACTTGCCACCTATCAGTGCGAGGATGTCGTACATCTCCTCTGGAGAGTTCATGAACACACGTTTGTGCTCGACGATGTCCCAGATTTCGAAAACGAATCCGTTGTGCAGAGATGGGTCGATTACGAGGCCAGCGGTGTTGAACGGATCAGCAAATATCCTGAATATGGGCAGGTTAAACGCCCCTGGCTCTGTCTTGTCCATCATGAACGCCAGGAGCGGCTCTGCTCCTCTCTCTGTGAACTCCATTTCGGCAACACCTGGGCCTAAGCCGCGGATATTTCCTGAAAATGCTTCTTTGAGCAAATCCTGCCCAGCTCCGTAGAGTTTCAGCTCCTTCGCCCTTTTGGTAGCAAGTTCGAACGTCTCCCAAGCGATGCCGTGGATTTTCTCGCTGTCCACACCCTCGCGGTGGGTCATAATCAGCTCGAGGTCGTCACCTACGTTCAGAACCCTGTAGTCTATGATATCTCCATTCTGCTTTTTCTCCTCGAGAAACGCTTCTGCCACCTTCTTTATCTCGTCAGGCACAACCACGTGGCCGGGCACACTACCGACGTCTGCCTTGATCAGGCTAACGGTTATTTTTTCACCCATGATTATCAAACAAATCGTAAACAATTTAAAGTTTTGGGGATAGCTAATGTACCAACTATCAATGAGTATATGATAATGATGGGAAAATTTTATATTGTGAAAGAGCGAAGGAAGCGAGAGGGGTGGTTATGGTATTGGAAAGAGTACCTACTGGAATCCCGGGATTCGACGAGCTATGTGAGGGTGGACTGCTGAGAGATCGTACTTATCTGGTATCAGGTACGTCGGGTTCAGGTAAGACTATCTTCGCAATGCAGTACATCGTGAATGGAATTCAGATGTTCAACGAGCCCGGGATATTTGTCGCTACAGAAGAGAGACCGCAGCACTTGAGAGAACACTTTTCCGTCTTCGGATGGGATCTCGAGAAGCTTGAGGATGAAAACATGCTTGCCATTGTGGATGCAACTTCGACAAAGATCGGTCTGCCATCGGACGAGAAGTACATAGATGTCAGACCTTTCGACACTCGTTCGCTGATTGACCAGATGATTACTATCCAGGACGAGATTGGGGCAAGAAGAGCGGCTCTTGATTCAACAACCTCTATAGGCTTCTCGATTCAGGATCCGGCCAAATTCAGAGTTGAGCTGCTGAAGATATCCACAACAATGGAAATTCTTGGCCTCACGTCACTTTTCACATGTGAAATCGTGGATAGCAGCGGGATAAGCCGGTTTGGCGTGGAGAACTTCGTCACCGAGGGCACCATAGTGCTTTACTACACCAGAAGTGAAAACGTGAGGGTCAGAAGTCTTGAGATATTCAAGATGAGGGGCAGCAACCACAGCAAGAAGATACACCCCTTCGAGATAACGGACAAGGGGATTGTTGTACACTCGAGAGAAGAAGTTTACTCCGAGATTTAATCTTTTATTTACTTGGAGGAAGAAATCGAGATGGAAGAGTTACTTTTACCTCTCGTCTACTGGTTTGGGCTGGTAGTGGCTTTTGCCGGCCTCGTCGGTTATTCCTCTTTACCGAGCTACGAGTTTGACAGGCACGAGCGCTACGTCAGGGCAATTGCAGCGTTTTATCTTGTCGCAACCTTCTGTTTTCTTCTTCATGCGGTCTCCCACGTATTTCGCCCGATATGCGTGTACATAGAATTGTTCGTGGTCTTGGCTCTGTTCGCAGCCTCGCTCTATCTGATGCTCGACACAGGTGTGGAGAGGTTTGACGCTCGCAGGTTTAAGGATGCTCTCCTTTACGGTGCTGTTGCATGGCTCATGGGTAGACACATGACTTTTGTAGAAGAGTATCCTGTAGAAGCGTCTGTCATAATGGCGTGCCTGTCTTTCCCGGTGTTCGCAGTTTCTGCGTATCTTTTTTACTCGATAAGGAAGAAAGCCATTTATTTTAATTTTGAAGAGCACAGGGTAATTATCTCCTCCTCGTTTTTCATCGTTTACCTAACCGGGCTCGGAAGCATGTCTCTCGACTTTCCCAGCGTTCACTATGCTCTCGAGCTCGTATCGTCGGGTATACTTCTCTTCGTCCTTTACCGGATGTGGAAAGTTGCAAGAGTGTTCATAAATGCATAATGGAAAATTAATGAGTTCGACTTTTACAGGCAAGATATATAAACGTCGGAAGTGAAATACCAATCGTGGTCGAGGCAATTTATGCGGGTCTCTGCCCCGCGTGTGGGGGCGACTTAAAGACATCGGAAGCGAAAACCGGAAAGTGTTCTCGAAACATTCCGCTGTGCAGGTTTGCAGGAGATGAGGTTGTTGAGGAGTTCATCGAATTCTTCAGAAACGCAATAGGAGAGCCAAGGGCCGTACAGAAGTTCTGGGCCCGGAGAATTCTGAGAGGGGAGAGCTTCGCAGCAGTAGCGCCGACTGGGATAGGCAAGACGTCTTTTGGTGCTGCAATGGCACTGTTCCTTGCCACCAAGGGAAAAAAGAGCTACATAATTCTGCCCACAACACTCCTCGTCGAACAGGTCGCGGAATCTCTCGCAAAATATGGTGAAAAAGCTGGCGTCAAAGTCAGCCTCAACAACAGCGATGGTATTACAGTTCTTTACTACCACGGGAGAATGGGAAAGGCCGAGAAGGAGAAGTTCTTTGAGCTCATACAGAATGCGGACATCCTTGTTACCACAACTCAGTTCCTGTCGAGACACTTTGAGTCGATAAAGCGCACATTCGACTTCGTCTTCGTCGATGACGTTGACGCTATCCTGAAAGCTTCACGCAACGTTGACAGGGTCCTCATGCTTCTCGGATTCAGAAAAACGAAGAAAGGATGGGAAGGAGAAGCGAGAGGCGTCCTCATGGTTTCGACAGCCACGGCGAAAAAAGGACAGAAGATAAAGCTGTTTCGCCAGCTCCTGAACTTCGATGTTGGCTCTTCCACCCACGCAGTGAGGAACATAGAGGACATAGCAGTCGAGAAAGATGATGTGGAAACGATTGCATCAATCCTCGAAATGATGGGTACCGGCGGAATAATCTATGCTCGTAACACTCAGGATGCCGAAATGCTGTACGAAGCTCTGAAAGAGAAGTTCAAAATAGGAATCGTCACTTCCGGCAGGAAAAAGGACTACGAGCTGTTTGAGAGTGGCGAGATTGATTACTTGATTGGTACGGCTTACTACTACGGAACTCTTGTAAGGGGGCTCGATTTACCGGAAAGGATACGATTTGCAGTCTTTGTCGGAGCACCCACGTTTACCGTAAAGCTTGAAGATGTTGAAAGCGCGAGCCCCGGAATCATAAGGATTCTTGCCCTGATTTTCAGGGATAGTGAGGAAGTGAAGGAATACCTGTCCATTCTTCCAGTTATAGACAAGCCCGAGCACGAAAAGGAGCTTGCTGAGCTCAGAAAGATACTGAAGAAGCTTGTAGAAGAGGGCAAAGCGAAGGAGAAGGACGTGGTGGTAAGAAAAGGTGAGGTAATATTCCCAGATTTAAGAACGTACATTCAGGGTTCTGGCAGAACTTCCCGTCTGTTTGCGGGGGGAATAACGAAAGGCGCATCTTTTTTGCTTGAAAGCGATGAAGAGGTTAGAAACGCGTTTGTTGAGAGAGCTAAGCACTACGACATCGAATTTAAAAGGATGGAGGAAGTTAACTTTGAGGAGCTTATAAAGGAGATTAATGAGAGCAGGGTAGCGTTCAGGCGGAGAAAAGAGGCTGGAGACGTCGTGAAGCCGACCCTCTTCATCGTGGAGAGCCCAACGAAAGCGAAGCAGATTTCACGCTTCTTTGGACAGCCAAGCGTCAAGGCATTCGACGGTATCATAGCCTATGAGGTGCCAACTGCAAAGCGCGTACTGCTCGTATCGGCAAGCCTCGGTCACGTAACGGATCTGATAACGAACCGTGGCTTTCATGGCGTGGAGGTTAACGGCCACTTTGTACCGGTCTACGCGTCAATCAAGCGGTGCAGACAATGCGGCTATCAGTTCACGGAGGAAAGACAGAACTGTCCGAAGTGTGGAAGCGAGGACATAGACGACTCAAAGCGCCGCATCGAGGCGTTGAGAAAGCTCGCCCACGATGCGGGAGAGGTGATAATAGGTACTGACCCGGATGCAGAGGGGGAGAAGATTGCCTGGGACATCCAGAACCTGCTTGCAGGATGTGGGGAAATCAGGCGTGCAGAGTTTCACGAGGTGACGAGAAGGGCTGTAAGCGAAGCGCTCGAAAACCTGCGAAGTGTTGACGAAAACCTCGTAAAGGCCCAGATAGTCAGGCGCATAGAGGACAGATGGATTGGCTTCGTTCTGAGCCAGAAGCTCTGGAAGGCCTTCGGCTCCACCAACCTCTCAGCGGGTAGGGCACAAACGCCCGTGCTGGGCTGGGTAATTGAGAGGGCTGAGCAGCACAGAGAAAAGAAGGTCATCGGTTTCATAAGAGATCTTGAACTATCAATAGAGGGGTTAAAAGCAAAGAAAGCAAGACTCAGAATAAGACTCATCGAAGAGAAAGAGGAGGAGAAGACACCGCTGCCACCATACACAACTGATGCAATGCTCAGAGATGCTAACGCGATTCTGAAAATTCCCGCAAAGGAGGCAATGGCAATAGCTCAGACTCTCTTCGAGAGTGGTCTCATAACCTATCACAGAACAGACTCCACAAGGGTCAGCGAGGCTGGTATGAGGGTTGCGAGAGAATACCTCGGCGAGGACTTCGTCGCGAGGGAGTGGTTTGCTGAAGGGGCGCATGAGTGCATAAGGCCAACGAGAGCAGTGGACAAAAACACTCTGCAGAGGTTGATTCAGGAGAATGTGATTGCAGTTGAGGACATAACCTGGCGCCATCTTGCTCTGTATGATCTGATATTCCGCCGCTTTATGGCGAGCCAGTGTAAACCATACACAGTCAGAGTGTGCAGGTATTTAGTCGAGGCCAACGGAATATCTGTGGAGGAAGAACGAGTTATCGACGCAAGAGGTAAAGCGTACGAACTCTATAAAGCTGTCTGGGTCAGGAAACCGCTGCCGGAAGGCGAGGTTGAAGTTGATGTGGAGGTCAGGAGAGTTCCAAAGGTTCCGCTCTACACGCAGTCTGATCTGATCCAGCTTATGAGGGAAAAGGGTATTGGAAGACCTTCGACCTACGCAACGATAATCGACAAGCTGTTCCAGCGGAACTACGTGGTGGAAAGAAACGGCAGGGTTATGCCAACTAAAAGGGGTATGGATGTCTTTGGATACCTTGTGCGCAGGTATGCAAAGTTCGTTTCGGAGGAGCGCACGAGGATTCTTGAAGAAAAAATGGATGCAGTTGAGAGGGGTGAACTTGACTATCTGAAGGCTCTCGAAGAGCTCTATGCCGAAATAAAAGAGATAACGGCCTGAAGACGAGACGTTACAGCTCACCGAAAATATTAAATGGAAATTTGGCTGATTATAGTAATAATGGTGAGCTAAATGGAAAAAGTATCTACCGGCATAGAGGGTCTCGATAAGATGCTCAATGGCGGACTTGTTCCGGGGAGGACGTACCTTGTCAAAGGTGGCCCAGGTAGTGGAAAAACAACGCTTGCGACGCATTTTCTGTCTGCTGGTGTAGCTTCGGGTGAGAGGGTGATGTATATTACGCTCGAGGAACCGGTTGATGAGCTTGAAGAGGAAATGTCTCTTTTCGGGTTCGATGTATCCAAAATCGAGTTCATCGATGCTGCCTTGTCGAATAATCCCCAACTAAACTTCCCCATCCACTCCAACAACTCCCCTTCAGCAGAGAACAGCCCTCAGCGAATTGTATATCCACACCTTCGCTGCAATCTCCTTAACCATGTAATCCTGCTTCCTTGCTGAAACGAACTCACCAAAACACCTCTTAAAGACAGAATAAGCAGTCTCAACTGCCCACCTCAACCCGTATTTCTTCTCTTCCTTCCACCCGTCAAAATCTTTCTGCTTCCTTGCCTCCTCACTTCTTGGATGCTTTAAGATGTCTATAGCTCCTTTCCTTACTGGAATGGCAGGATCTATATCCCTTGATTGAAGAAATTCGAAGTTTTCGTAGCTGTCATACGCTTTATCGGCAAGAACTCTCCTTACCTTTGCTCTTTCTTCAGATTTTTCTACGAGATCCTTGAAGACCTTGTTATCGTGAACCTGCTCGTCTGTAACTTCGTAAGCTACAACCTGCTTAGTTTCAACGTCAACAGCGAAATGGATCTTTATCCATCCCCTTCTCCTCCTGTATTTCTCTCTCATCCACTCTCCCCTGTTATGAACTTTAATTCCCGAAGAATCAACCGCTATAACTATTTCTTCAGAGTTAACGGCTGGAGGAGTGAAATCCAACCTTGGAGCTCTCTTGTGGATAGTTGAATGATCTGGAGCTGGTATATCGAGAATTCTTGATAAGCTTCTGCAGAATCCTTCCAGAGTTCTGTAGTCGAGATGGCAGTAGTAGCGGATTGATGCTAAAAACTGCATGAAAGAATTAGGATACTCGTAAGGATGACCTCTCTTTCTTTCGTTCATTGAATCGAGCTCTCTCTTCCAGTTCTCTATAAACTCCGTACTGAATAAAATTTCACCTCTCTTTACAAGCTTTTCATTGTATTCTTTCCAGTTTATTTTTGGCATGGGTTGGTTAAAGGTTTTATTGGAATTTAATTTTTATTGTGTATTATTCTATGCTTGTTTGTTCGACAAAGCAATCGATGCTTCTCCCACTGGAAAGACAACTATATTTAAAGACACTTTCTTCTCTGATTTTGTTCCCGACGTTGGTGGTTTTAAATCAGTAATTTCAGCAAAACTCGAAAAGGAGCCACCTTCGAGAGTCGTAATCGACCCCATCACAATGCTTGAACTTGCATCCAGAAGTGAACTTGAATACCGGCGCGATGTGCTGTCTCTACTTCAGATTTTGAGAGAAAGCAAGGTTACGACCATCATAACCTCCGAGATTACGGACAGAGGGGTCGAGGATTATCTGGTCAGCGGGGTTATAGAGCTTCTGAGCTACGACGTGGGCGGAAAGACGCTGAGAGGAGTTAAGATTACCAAGATGAGAAGTTCAGCCTTCGACGAAAACGTCAGGCCGTATAGGATAACGTCGAAGGGAATTGAGGTTTATAGCGATGCAGCATTCCTCGAACGTTGACTGCCCCACAGGAATCGAGGAACTTGACGCACTGCTCGACGGAGGCTTCCCACGGGGCAGCGTAATCCTTCTTAAGGGAGATCCGGGAGCAGGCAAGACGACCTTTGCTGCCAAGTTTATCTATGAGGGTATTACTAAGTATGGCGAGCCGGGGATTTACATAAGCTTCGCAGAACCGTTTGATGAGTTTTACAGGTTTATGAAGTTGCTTGGCATGGATTTCAACATCGATAACTTTTGCTATCTCGAGTTTCACGGATTCGACGAGGATTTGCTTGCGTCGAACATCCTTGAGGCGATAGTGGATAGCAACGCCATGAGAGTTGCTATAGATAGTATTACGGCCCTCACTGCCCAGTTTGGGGCAAGGGCAAGATTGTTTCTCAACACCCTGAACAGAAAGCTAAAGGCAATAGGTACTACGTCCATTCTGGTATCTGACACCCCCTCGAGCCACTTAGAGGACTTTGTAGCCGATGGAGTAATCAACTTTAAAACAGATGTTGAGAATGGTCTGCTTACGAGGAGAATGGAAATAAGGAAGCTCAGGGGGAAGTGTATACGCATTGCTGAGATACCATTTGCTGTACTCCCTGGAAAGGGGCTGTTTCTATTTCCGTTGTGCACAGCAAAGCCCGTCCGGGGATTGAGCAGTGAAGTTATTAAAACAGGAATTCCGACTATAGACAGGGCGATTGGAGGAATTCCTCGCACTTCTCTGACGCTTATAACCGGTGTGTCTGGCTCAGGTAAGACGATGCTTGCAGCCCAGATGGCTGCAAACATTTCGAGAGAACTGAGTGTAGCATACGTGAGTCTTGAGGAACCAGAAGAACAGGTGGAGAGAAAGCTCGCAGAATTTGGTGCAAAGGACGTGATGGTAGTATCTCTGAATCCTGCATCCGTGAGCAGCGAGGAGATCTTTGCGAGAATAATGGGTTACAACAGTGATGTGTTTTTCATCGACGGTCTGAGGTTGCTTAGAGAGCTGAGGGAAGAGAGCAGGTTCTGGTATTGCACGGTAAACAGTCTCGTGGCAATAAAGAACCGTGGAGCTACAGTAATCTACACGTACGCTGCAGATTATCCGCTGGAACGGATTTCAGTAGACACACTTGCAGACGTGCTGCTGCTTTTGAGGTATGATGGTACGAAAAGAAAGCTTTCAATATGGAAACACAGAAATCTGACCGCGCCCAACAGAGAATTTGACGTTAGAATTTCAGGAGGAAGGGTGGAGGTTATGGACTGAATGACAATAGGGCGAGCATTCAGTTCAGGAGTTCGGCACATTCAGGGAGGGTAAATCTGAATGAAGTTCGGTATTAAAAAGCTCGACGAGTTAATCGGGGGCATTGAAACGGGTAGAGTCGTTCTGATTGAAACAGTTGGTGGCCTCGGAAGCGAGCTCGTTTACAGGTTTATGGAAAACGCAATTGAATCTGGCGAGAACGTTTTTGCTGTAGTGCCCAAGAGGATGAAGAAAGATCTGGAAAAGAGGTTAAAAAATGCTCGGATTATCGTGCCAAATGGCGAGATATCAATGCAGGAACTTTACACGGTATCTCTCGCCATAAAACGCATGCACGAGAAAGTGGGATGTATTGAGATTTTCCAGCCTTTGCTAATTATTCACGGTCCTGAGAAAATTTATCAGCTCTTTCAGGACGTTGGCAACGCTATTCGGGAGAAGGACATGCTCGTACTCGTTACGATAGATAAGAAGCTTGTGGATGAGAGAACTCTTGCAATGTTCGAGGATGAGGCGGACTACGTCATAGAAGTCGAGGAGGTTATGGAAGGCCTGAAGATCAGGAGGGGAATAAGAATAAAGAAAAGTCCTGGAGGGATTCCCACGGACTTTTACGAACTGAGGATTAATACCGATGTGCACGTTGGTGAGAAGGTTGATTGAAATTCTTGCGATAAGAATCTTTGTAGCCTTCTTTGTAACGTGTTCGATATATTCTGCGCTGTCGTACACAATTTTGATAGAAGGTCTGAAGAGTAGAGTATACATTCCGATTGCTAAGGCGGGCTTTGCCGTATTAACTGCGGGCATGGTACTGTTTGTCTTGGACTCCTTCGTGGACATTCCAGATGTTTACGTGGTACTCTCTCCGGCTGGGGCTGTAATTACGGCATTCTCCTTTAGAACGAAGATTACGAGGGAATTAATAGCACAGATTTCAGCGATAGTCCTGATCTCCGTGGTGGGATCTGTGCTGGGAGTACAGTACGCTTTTCCGTGTGCTATTTACTCCGCGTCGATAGTTTACATCTTCAGTCTGGTCAGGGCAAGAATGCTGATAAGGGATGCTGCAATTTATACATACCTGTACGCTGGGAGCTATTTGATGACAGTATACCCGCTGCTTTTCATTGTGTCCTCCAAAGTCTCTGGATTTTCATACTTCGAGTCTCTTGTTCATTTAACTGCTGCAGTCCTGCTGTTCTACTCCTCTACAGTTCTGAAGGCTCATGTGGGGTGGTAAAGTTGTACAGAGTCTTGTTCATAGCACACGCGTCCATGTTTGCATCTCTATGGATCGTAGGTGAAATCTCGAAAAGAGCTGTCTCACGCTTATACTTTGGTGTTCCTGCCGTATTGTTTCTGACAGCGGGAATTCTCACTCTCCATGGTTACTACTGCGGATACCTCGAGTTCGTGGCAGCACTTATCGCCATGCTTTCCGCGAGAAAAATACTTGAAATGGGCATTTTTGCAAGTCCAGAGTTCAGACCACCTCTCGTTGAGAAATACACCGTAGCAGCTTGGATAGCTGGTTTTGCCGCCGCGCTTCACGGGTGCATAGATGTGGAGAAGGTGTTTGGATACACTGCCCACCTCTTTATTGCCCAGCTTTTTGCATACTTCGCACTTGCGAGCAGGCATTCAGGGCTGAAAAGAGGAGATTTCGAGGCTTTCACCGTAGCGGCGGCAATGGCGCTTGTGGGAGGGATGTCACACCTCTCGGTATGCGTATTGTCTCCGGTTGAAGCGGTAGGAGCGTACTCAATGTATTCTGCATGCCTGATTTTCCTGCTCTCTACAGTAAGAAGCTACTGGAGGTGCACGGTATGGCCGGAATGATTCCCCTGCCGTATCCGTTTTCGACTCTCCTACCCGAAGGGGTGGCAAAGGGTGAGGTCATGCTTGTTGAGGCAGACTCCATGTCGGGGGTAGAGCACATGATAGGTCCTCTTATAAGGTCTGTTGAAAAGCCGGTTTTTGTGGAGATAGGGGACCGCACAGTCATCAAGCTATCTGCGATGCAAAAGTTCGGGCCGCTACCGGAAGTTATGTTGATAAGGGTCTCCAACATAGATGTCAATATTGAAGGCTGCACCGTTGAGAGGATACCCTCTGGAGATCCCACATCCGTCCTGTCTCAATTTTACTCCATTGTTATGGAGCGTTCGCTTCAGGATGCAGTATTTGTAGTATGCGGCATTGAGCAGGCGCTGTTTGCGAGCAGGATCTCCGAAGCACTGAAGGAGTTCGCGAGCATAAAGCGTTCGCTTCAGGACGCAACATTCATCGGTTTCGTCGATTACAGGGCCTTCAGCGTCCGAACGCTGGCACTGCTTGAAAGCGTGTCAACGACAGTTGTCAGATTCGAATCGGCAGTAGAGGGTGATTCCATAGTGAGGAGGACATACCTGATAAAATCACCTCATTCACTGTTCAGCGAGGTTGTTGAGTACGACCTCAAAAGAGTTATAGAGAGTGCGAAAAAGGATTAGCCATCTGACAAAGCTCTCTTTATCGCCTCGTTCAGCTTCTCCGCAACTACCTTTCCATCAACTTTTCCTCTGAACTCCTTCATGACGAGACCCATCAGCGGCTTGAATGCGCTGGCACCCCTCTCTTTTATGAAGTCCTTTTTCTCCTCCATGAGCTTTGCTATGAACGAGTCGAGGTTTGTAGCGGAACCAATACTGCTCACAACTTCCTCTTTTGTGGCCGTCGGTTTTTCGCAGAAGATTTTAAGTGCCTCTTCTGCACCCTCCTTGGCTATCTTGCCCTCCTCTATTAGCTCGAGCACGGCCCTGAAGTGCCCTTCTTCAAGCTTCCCAATCTCGACACCTTCCTTTTTAAGTTCTGCCGGAGCGATGTGGAGAACCCTTGCGACTGTTGTTGCAGGCAGTTTCTCTGCGAATTCTTCAAACAGATGGTGTAATGCTGAATCTGCCATTACGTAGGCTAAATCGTAGGGTAAGCCATATGTCTCAGCGTATCTCTTTGCTCTCTCCTCAATAAGCTCCGGAATTTCCACCTCGAGCATGTCGGGAGTTATTCTCACTGCCGGCACGTCTGTTTCTGGATACATCCTCGCAGCCCCGGGCAGCGGGCGCAGGTATGATGTAGTGCCATCTTCGTTCGCCTTCCTCGTCTCCTCTGGCACTCCAATAAGGCAGTACTCTGCCCTCTCGATGATCCTCGCAAGGGCGTTTTCAACCCTCGTTGCCTCGCCAGCTGCAAGGATTACGGCATCATTGCTCTCGGCTCCAACAAATCTCCTCAACTCTGCAACCTCTTCCTCGCTTATGCCATATGCAGGAAGCTCGTCGGTGTGGAAGATTCCGCCGAGGCCGAAAGTCTTTGCTATGTCTGCAAACTCCGTTCCAAGCCTCCTTCCCGGCTGGATTTCCTTTCCAACAAGTCCAGCAAAGCCCTTCAACAGAATAGCCTTAACGCATTTTGCCCTCTTTATAACCTTGGATTTGGTGTTGCTGAAAATACTTGTTACGTCGAAGATCTGGTTTACAACTGACGCACCTCTTGCGAGCAGTTCGTCCCTTATCTTCAACAGATTAAGCTGCCTCAAAACCTCATACTCGACGATTTTGTCGAGAATGTCGAGCGTCTGCACACCCTTGATTTCAACCCTCGCACCGTCGCGGATTGATATGTTGACGTCCTGCCTGATTGTGCCCAGACCTCTCTTCACTCTACCAGTAGAGCGGAGGATCATTCCAAGCTTTGCTGCAACCTCTTTCGCCTCTTTTGGCGACGTTATGTCCGGCATCGTTCCAATCTCGACGAGTGGTATGCCCAAGCGGTCGAGAGAATAAACGACTTCGCTTCCCCTGTCTTCAACCTTTCTGCATGCTTCCTCTTCAAGACAGAGTGTTGCAACGCCTATTTTTTTCCCTTCACATTCAATATATCCATCAAAGGCAATCAGGGCGGTACGCTGGAAGCCGGTGGTGTTGCTGCCGTCTATGACTATCTTACGCATCACGTGGACTTCATCAACGACTTCCATGTTGAGCATCCTCGCAATGAGGATCGCTACCTGCAGCGCTTCTCTGTTTAGCTCTCTTGGCGGCTCCTCATCAGCCTCAACGAGGCACGTGGTGTCATAGGCTTTGTAAATGAACTTCTTACTCCTCGCAACTTCTTCTTTTGCAGCCCTGTCAACTTCACCCATCTCGCTGCGCTTCGAACGCAGATAGCGGAAGAACTCGAAGTTTGATTCCTCAACATCCCTCTGGATGGTGGGACAGTAGCAGAAGAGTTTGTGTTTTGTATCGAGCTGCTGGTGGATTTCTATGCCAACTTTGAGGCCAAGAGCTTCATAATCCTGACAGTTCATTTCGTTCACCCTGTTTGCCATGCTTTAATCAGCTTTTAACTGTTTCTGTAGGGCGTTTTTAACTTCTGATATGCTTACTCAACCAGAAAGTTCGAACGGTTCAGCAAGCTTTGGTGACGCAAGAAGCTTGTGGAAAAAGTGAGGGTCTTTGAGGATCGCTCTTGCTGCTGAAACGAGGTGTGCGACTTTCGCCATCTTCTCGGCCATTTCGAGGCTGTTTACCGAGTTATTTCCTATCGTTATCCCAAGCCGGGAAATCCTTTCAACCAGTCTGAAATCGCACAGACCGCCTGGAATCATCGCGTCAACGTGAACGTACGCAGCCCCGGCTTTAAAGGCAAGTCGCGCAGCTTCGACGCACTTCGCACCATTTCTGAGCTTGACGCCCGTCAGCGCTGCATCAGAGACCTCTCTAACCACACTGGCAAGCTCTTTGGGATGCTCCATCAGCCACTGACCGCATTTCGCTTCGATAAACTCCGGCTGTCTGCAGTGGGCATTTATTTCGATTATTCCTCCGTAACGCCTCACTATGTCTGCAACCTCTACATAACCGTCAAGCGACGAAGACCTCACGTTTACTGCAAATGCCTTCTTTCCGGCGATTCTGGCCACTTCTTCTTCTATGCCCTTGATGGGGTCGTCAAACAGGAACTCTCTTCTCCCCCTTGCTACCACTCTCTTTGCGGCCTCCATGGCCTTTGCGTCGGCGTTAAATCCTCCAAGAATTACGAGGCCTGCTGGGAAATTCATGCAGAACTCTGCGCTGTTTATTCCAGCCATTGCGGAGAGTACGAGCCTGTTTGGAAGTATTACCCTCATAACTCCTTCAAAACACCGTCGAAGACCCTCGTAGCCTTACCTGTCATGAAGGCAGTATCTCGAACTTCAATCCTCAAAACGCCGCCCTTCGTTTTTACTATTGCCTCTGGCTCGATTAAACCGAGCTTGCTCGCCACGGCTACAACAGCAACGCTCCCCGTTCCACAGCTCAGCGTTTCGTCCTCAACACCTCTCTCGTACGTTCTTACCTCAACTTCATTCCTTGAAACTATTCTTGCGAAGTTAACGTTTGTCCCTTCTGGAAATGCTTTGTTGTAGCGAATTTTTCTCGCTTCGAGGATGTCAAAGTCGAGAGAATCGACGAAAACGACTGCGTGGGGCACACCCGTGTTGACGGCGTAAACATCAACTTTCCGACCAAAGAGTTCGAAGGTGTCGTGCCACACTCCATCAAACGTCCCACCCGCTGCTGGTATCTTCGCTGGCTCGAAAACGGGCTTCCCCATGTCAACTCTAACCCAGTACTCCCCGTCTTTAACGCTGACTTCGAGCTCCTTTATGCCAGCAAGGGTCTCTGCTTTGAATCTCCTGTCAGCGTAACCTTCCTCAACGACGTAGCGGGCAAAGCACCGGATGCCGTTCCCACACATTGCTGCCTCGCTTCCATCGCTGTTGAAGTATCTAAACTTCGCATCAGCAACGCTGGAAGGCTGAACGAAAATTGCTCCGTCTGCACCAACTCCGAAGCGCGGCTTGCATACTGCTCTGACAAACTGGGGCTTGTGCTCTTCCGGTACGACTTCTTCGTGAAACTCGTCAACAACAACGAAGTCGTTCCCGTTGCCATGCATTTTTGTAAATTCAAGGCCTTCGAACAATTAAATCACCTCTTTAAGCTGCTCCGCAAGCAATCTTGCATTCTCGACAGCGTTACCCTCGTAGATGCTCCTTCCAACTATGACGAAGTCCGCTCCAGCCCTTATAGCTTCTGCAGCCTTACCACCCTGCGCTCCCACGCCGGGAGATAAGATTTGCATATTGCCTGCAAGTTCCCTGAGCTTCCTGATTCTCTCAGGTCTCGTTGCAGGGGCTATGAGGCCGTGGCAGCCGAGATTTCTGGCCATTTCGACTATTCGCTCTGCAACGCCTGTCATAAACTCCTGCCCTCCAGCACTGCTCAACTCCGTAACCACGTAAACCTCTCCATTGTAGCGAGATGCCACATCAAGAACGGCCTTTACCGAGTCGCTGCCCGTGAAGCCATGGGTTATCACAGCCTTTGCTCCGTTCTCGAAGGCAATTTCGGCAATCATGGCTGAGATATGGGGAACGTCTGCAATCTTGAAGTCTGCGATGACCGGCCCGTACGATGAAAGTTCCTTAACGACAGAGATGCCCTCTGAAAGAACCAGCGGGTAATTCACCTTGAAAGCATCAACGTATTCTCTTATTTCCCTGGCAATGTTGAGGGCATTTGTAGTATCGAGGGCGGCGATTATTCCCGTTCTTCTCTCCATAACTGGCAGTACAGGCGGAGGTATTTAGATTTTCCCCGCTTACTCGAAAGCTTTTTCATCCGGGGGACTGTACTAAATTAAGAAAAGCTTAAATTCAAGGGAAAAGAGGGGGGAGGGGTGCTGAAGAATGGCTGAAGCACGGGGCAGACTGATGGGTGAGATGCTTATCAGGTTTCTTGACACGCTTGGAGAACAAATTAACTCCCTAAAAAGGGAATTAGACCCCTCCCAGGTTGAAGAACTCATAAAGGCAATAGAGGGGGCAAACAAAATTTTCGTCATGGGTGCTGGCAGGAGCGGTTTCGTTGCCAAGGCTTTTGCCATGCGCCTGATGCACCTTGGCTACAACGTTTACGTGGTTGGAGAGACGGTGACACCGAGGATAGGCAGAGATGACGTGCTCATATCTATATCTGGCTCTGGAGAAACAACTTCAGTTGTTAACATAAGCAGGAAGGCCAAGGAGCTGATAGGCTCCAAGCTTGTGGCAATAACCCAGAATAAAGATTCAACTCTCGCAAGGATGAGCGATGTTGTGGTTTTGCTGAGAGCCAAAGACAAAACTCAGAAAGATGAAAACCTTTCGAGCATAGCACCCCTTGGAACGATGTTTGAGCTCACGGCCTTAATTTTCCTCGACGGCCTTGTTGCAGAACTCATGAGTCTGAAGAGTCTGACTGAGAGAGATTTGGAGCAGAGGCACGCGGTGCTTGAGTAAAGACATTTGAGGGTTATAATCATATAATCAATCATTTCCCAATACCTGACACACTCGATAAGTTCTGAAAGGAGGGTTAGAATGGAGGACGAACTTTTTGGACTCCTGGAGAAGCTGAGCAATGCTCATGGCATAAGCGGGTACGAGGACGAGATAAGGGAAGTAATAAAGGCTGAACTTGAGGATTTTGTTGACGAGATAAAAATTGACAACCTTGGAAACCTTATTGCGATAAAGAACGGAAGTGAGCAAAAGCTAATGCTTGCAGCCCACATGGACGAGATAGGTTTTATGGTGAAGTACATCGACGACAGAGGATTCATTCGCGTAACGCCAATCGGTGGTTGGTTCGCTCAGACAGTTCTCAACCAGCGCGTGATTTTGCATGGGAGCAAAGGCAAGGTTTACGGTGTTTTTGGTTGCAAGCCTCCACACATCATGCAGGAGGATGAGAGGAAGAAAGTCATCAAGATTAAAGACATGTTCGTTGATGTGGGGGCGTCGAACAAAGACGAAGTCTTGGAAATGGGAATAAACATTGGCACTCCGATAACAGTTGATAGGGAGCTCGTAAGGCTTGGTCAGAAGGTAACGGGAAAGGCTTTCGATGATAGAGCGGGTATAGCGGCGATGATAGCAGCCCTTAAGGAAACGAAGAGCGACGCTACGATTTACGCAGTTGGAACTGTTCAGGAAGAGGTGGGACTAAAAGGTGCGAGAACGTCTGCTTTCGCCATAGAGCCGAGTGCTGCAATAGCCCTCGACGTATGCGTTGCTACAGACTTTCCTGGTGCTGAATCAGCGCACATGGACATAAAACTTGGTAAGGGGCCGGCAATAACTGTGGCTGACGCGGCAGGAAGGGGTCTCATAGCATCTAAAAAGGTACTCGACTGGCTCACAGAAAGTGCACAGAAGAGCGAAATCCCATACCAGCTCGAGGTTGCCGAAGGAGGCACGACAGATGCAACTGCGATACACCTCACCAAGGCGGGCATTCCCACAGGAGTTGTAAGCATTCCCGCAAGATACATCCACACACCCGTCGAAGTTATAGACATCCGGGATCTCAAAAACACTGCACTACTCGTTGCAAGGGCTCTTGAAAGAGCAGACAGGTACTTCAAGTAGAATGGTATAGGCTACTTCTTTATCTTTTGTTTCAGCCCGCTGCAGCTTTCCTCAATGCTGTACAGTAAACAGTAAATTTTATGCCGCAGCCGGTAAAGTAACTGCCATGGAAGAAACAACCAAGATGCCGGAGATACCACCCGAAAGAATAGACGATCTCCACAACATTGAATATGCTGACAACGCCGACCTGATACTCTTCATGGCTGGAAACCAGTTCATGGTGATGGATGAGTTGATAAGGGCTTTTCAGGACGAGTACGGAGTCGAGCGCATTTTTTACGAAACTCTCCCGCCGGGTATGATGCTTAAGCAAATTCTTGCAGGCGGAGCTGTTTTCAGAGATAAGATTATCACAGGCACGCCGGATGTTTACTCGTCCGTGAGCGAGGACGCGATGAAGATTTTGAGGGAGAAAGGTCTCGTTGAAGACTATTTCGTCTATCTCCACAACCGAATAGTTCTGATGGTTCCAGAAGGAAACCCTGCTGGCATCAAATCCGTGCTCGACCTTGCGAGGGATGACGTAAGAATATCGCAGCCAAACCCGGAGAATGAGGACATTGCGAAGTACATAATCGAGATGTACCGTGAGGCTGGTGGTGAGGAACTCGTCAGGAAGATTATGGATGAGAAGAGGGCAAAAGGGACGACAATTCTTACGCTCGTTCATCACAGAGAAACGCCAGAGAGGATCGTAAAAGGAGAGGTTGACGTTGGGCCTGTATGGGCCACTGAAGTCGTGTACGCCAGAATGCAGGGGTTGAAGGTTGATGCCGTTGAGCCGGGAGAGGACATAGACCAGAGGGATAAGGTGAACTACTACATAGCAAAGCTCAGAAATTCTCCAAATCCCTCAAATGCCGAGAAGTTTCTCGAGTTCATCAACTCTAAAAAAGCTCAGAAAATCTACGAGAAGTACGGCTTCGTACTGCTTTGTCGAACAAACAAGCATAGAATAATACACAATAAAAATTAAATTCCAATAAAACCTTTAACCAACCCATGCCAAAAATAAACTGGAAAGAATACAATGAAAAGCTTGTAAAGAGAGGTGAAATTTTATTCAGTACGGAGTTTATAGAGAACTGGAAGAGAGAGCTCGATTCAATGAACGAAAGAAAGAGAGGTCATCCTTACGAGTATCCTAATTCTTTCATGCAGTTTTTAGCATCAATCCGCTACTACTGCCATCTCGACTACAGAACTCTGGAAGGATTCTGCAGAAGCTTATCAAGAATTCTCGATATACCAGCTCCAGATCATTCAACTATCCACAAGAGAGCTCCAAGGTTGGATTTCACTCCTCCAGCCGTTAACTCTGAAGAAATAGTTATAGCGGTTGATTCTTCGGGAATTAAAGTTCATAACAGGGGAGAGTGGATGAGAGAGAAATACAGGAGGAGAAGGGGATGGATAAAGATCCATTTCGCTGTTGACGTTGAAACTAAGCAGGTTGTAGCTTACGAAGTTACAGACGAGCAGGTTCACGATAACAAGGTCTTCAAGGATCTCGTAGAAAAATCTGAAGAAAGAGCAAAGGTAAGGAGAGTTCTTGCCGATAAAGCGTATGACAGCTACGAAAACTTCGAATTTCTTCAATCAAGGGATATAGATCCTGCCATTCCAGTAAGGAAAGGAGCTATAGACATCTTAAAGCATCCAAGAAGTGAGGAGGCAAGGAAGCAGAAAGATTTTGACGGGTGGAAGGAAGAGAAGAAATACGGGTTGAGGTGGGCAGTTGAGACTGCTTATTCTGTCTTTAAGAGGTGTTTTGGTGAGTTCGTTTCAGCAAGGAAGCAGGATTACATGGTTAAGGAGATTGCAGCGAAGGTGTGGATATACAATTCGCTGAGGGCTGTTCTCTGCTGAAGGGGAGTTGTTGGAGTGGATGGGGAAGTTTAGTTGGGGATTATTCGACAAGGCACTTCGTACCGCACTTTAGGTAAGGTTTGTCTAAACAAAAATAGTTGAATTACCTTAAGATCGGCCCGACGTCCTCGAATCCCTGCCTCTGCCCCGTTCCGGCGAGCTTCTGCAGCTTTTTCTGGTTCAGCAGCAAATCGACAGCGTTTCTCACGTGTTCTCTAACTCTGTTCTCGGTGACCATCAGCAGTTCCTTCTCGTCCTTTGCCTCGTCCTCGTGAACGAAGACCTCAATGATGTGAGTGTTGGTCATTAGCTGGGCCATTATCAGGCCGAGAGAGGCTTCGTGGGCACACTGCTTGTCTATGGGCTTACCGCCCGGCATACCCATGGCAATCACGATGTCGCAGCCCCTTTCTTCAATAAGCTTCTTTGCCGCTACTGGCAGGTCTTTGATACCCGGAACTGTGTAGCGCTCGTATGGCAGCGAGCAAATTCTCCTGAGCTCGTCTATGGCTATTTTGCCCATATTTACTCTCGCGAATGTTGTATCGACGATTCCGACCTTCATGACCCGAACTACAACTCCTTCAGAACCTCTATCGCCGCATGTAACGCTGGCTTGCAGGCATCGTACCTCATCAGAATGTCCTGAACGGCTGCGAGCGTCGCTATCACGTGCCTCTTGCACACGTTGCCCATTGTACCGATTCTGAAGATTTTGCCCTTGAGGTGTTCCTGCCCGCCGGAAACAGTTATGCCGTACTCCTTCTGGAGCGTTCCGCGGAGGTCTTTATCTGTAACGCCTTCGGGCATCCTTATTGCCGTGACTGTGTTGGAGTAGTCGCTGGGCTCCTCCGGTTCGGCGAATAGCTGCAGGCCTGCTTCGATAGCCCACTCTCTGACGGCTCTACTCATCAGCCTGTGTCTTCTTATTCTGTTCTCAAGCCCCTCTTCCTCGATTATCCTGAGAGCTTCCTCGAGGGCAAAGAAAAGCGGGACTGCCGGCGTGTACGGCGTTTGCATGTCCGGCAGCTTCTTCCTATACGCTGCAAGGTCCAAGTAGAACGGGCACTTCTCGTTGTAGTAATCCCATGCCCTGTCGTTTACTGCAACTGCAGCAAGGCCGGGTGGAGCACCGAGACACTTCTGCGAGCCAACAATTGCCACGTCGATACCCCACTTGTCCATCTTTACCTCGTCACCGCCTACGCTTGTTATGCCATCCATAATTACGAGCGCGTTGTATTTCTTAGCCAGCTTTGCAAGCTCTTCCGCGGGATTCAGCATTGCAGTTGAAGTTTCGTTGTGGACGAATGCCAGAGCCTCGCTTCCCTCAGCAAGGCTTTTCTCAACAGCATCGAGGTCTATCGACTTACCCCATTCGAATCTAACCACATCTGCTTCCGTGTAGCGTGAGGCAATCCTTCCAAGGCGGTCTCCAAACTTTCCGTTGTCAACGCACGTGATGCGTCGAACGTTTGAGAATGAGGCAATTGCAGCCTCAAGGCCAGCTGTTCCAGAGCCGGAAATTATATAGACGTCATGTTTCGTTCCAAAAAGCTCTTTCAGTCCATCCACACAGTAGCGCATTATTTCACTGAACTCCTTCCCCCTGTGACCCATCATCTGCCGGCTCATTGCCCTGATTATTCTCTCGTGCAGGTGCACCGGCCCGGGAATCATCAAGAGCCCGTCAAACTTCATCACACAACCTCCTTCTTAACCTCAGATTTTTCAGCCATTGCAGCAAGCCTCGCCTCGTACTCCTCAACCCTCTTCTTCGCGATCTCCGCGACCCTCTTTATTATTTTCGTTGAGCTGCAGAACTCACACTCTTCCTTGGCTGCAATTCTGACAACTTTCGTATTAAGCCCTCTCTTTCTGAGCTCTTCCTCAAGCCACTTTTCGTTGAAGTGCTGGTCGTAGCCAAGGGCGATGATATCCGGTTTGAGCTCCATAATTGGTTTGAACATGTCTTCCTCATCGCCCAAAATGGCTTTATCTACGTACTTTATACCTTCCACTACCCTTCTGCGCTGTTCCTCTGGAATTATTGGCTTTGGTTTGTGCCTGACGTTCTTCTCTCTTGCAACTATGACTATCAGTTCATCCCCGAGCTTTTTTGCTTCCTTGAGGAACCTGATGTGCCCGGGATGGATGATGTCAAAGGTTCCGGTAGCGATGACCCTCACCATAAACCCATGCGAGAAACTTCGGCATTAAAACCTTTCTTCTGAGCTTCCTTCAACAACTTCAATTTCTGTGGGCTGTCCGCTCCTGTCGTAGCACTTCCAGTCGTCTTCGCCATAGGGATAGGCGACAATTATGTGTACTTTTCCAAACCTCGCGAACATCTGGAGGTCTTCCTGCGAAGGTGTCGCGTTGGGTGAGGGGTGGCTGTGGATAGTACCGAGCACACGCATGCCGATGGGTAGCATGTCCATGTGTATAATTGCGCTGACGCTACCCGACTGGAAGGGGAGAAAGACAAGTTCGTTTATTAACTCGCCCTTTCCGCCAAGCAGCGCCACGAACTCGTGAGGGTGCATGTCTTTCGCAGCTTCGAGGGCCATTTTGAGGACTCCTCGCAGTATCTTAAACGTCATGGGGATGCATGGACCGTGGAGATATTTAAGCGTAGTCTATTGTGGCAGTTTCAGTGTGGAGGAGAACAGAAAACAACTTGGAAAAGAAAAGAATAAAAAATCAGGCAAACGCCTTCTCAAGCGGTGGAACAACCTGCTTCTTCCTCGACATTACTCCATCAAGCCACACTGACCTGCCCTCGAGCTTCTTGCCGAAAGCCTTCTCGACTATGCTCGGATCGTCTGTCACAACGAGGAGTTCTGTTCCCTCCTTCATGATGTCTGTCAGCATCAGGAAGATGCTGTGGTAGCCACCCTCCTCCTTGACTTTCTTCATCTCTTCATAGAGAGCATCCTTCACGTCAGCGAGCAGATCAAGGCTGACGACTTCGATCTGTCCAACACCAACCTTGTTGCCGGACATGTCGAAGTCCTTATAGTCTCTGAAGAGCAGGTCTCTTGGCGACTTTCCGGAAACGTCCGACTTCGCCTTGAACATCTCCATTGCGAAGGCCATCATGTCGTCGATGCCGGCTATCTTTGCCAAATCTTCTGCAGCCTGCTTGTCCTTCTCCGTAGTTGTTACGGACTTGAAAGCTACTGTGTCACTCAGAATGGCTGCAAGCATGATCCCCGCAATGTTCTGTGGGATCTCAATCTCGCAGTACTCGAACAGCTTCTTTATAATCGATGCAGTACAGCCTGTCGGCATGTTTATGAACGTTATCGGGTTAGGCGTTGTTATGTCTCCAATCTTATGGTGGTCGATAATCGCTATGATCTCGGCCTTCTCGATGTTGTCCAAGCTCTGAGCTTTTTCGCTGTGGTCAACAAGGATGACCTTCTTACCCTCACCATCTGTCACGAGTTCGGGGGCATCAAAGCCAAACTTTTGTAAGACGAACTCCGTTTCGGGGTTCAAATCTCCTTGCCTCGCTGGAACAGCCTCTTCAGTCACGCCCTTTATTTTTCCGGCCTCAACCATCTTGTTCCTGAGGTACGCGTAGGCTATGGCAGAACAGATCGAATCCGTGTCGGGGTTCTTGTGTCCCACAACGTATATCGGGCTCATGTTTCGCTGCTAAACTCGATAGTTATTAACCTTTTCTTTTTTATCCAATTGGAATGGATAATTATTTTTCACCACAAATCGAATAGTGATTTTTAATTAATAAGAATGGGTTACGATTTATCAGCAAGCACTTTCCACACTGCGAGAACTCCGCTACCAAGCCTGCTTACCCTCACGAGCTCGAGGGGAACGGGTGGTTTAAATGACGGGCCGTCGGCAATGCATGGACCGTTACCGATAATCATACCTCCGTAATAGACCATAATCTCATCAACGAGTCCTTCAGCGATTAAACTGTGGTTGAGCCTCGCACCCCCCTCTACCATAACTCTCCTGACGCCTATGCTGTATAGGTACTCCATGAGTGCCCTCAAATCGACTTTCTCCTGGCCAGCAACAAACACGCTCGCTTTTTCTCTTAGTGCCGCAACCCTTTCTTCGTCTGCAAGATCCGAAACTGCCACAAGTGTTTCTGCCTCTCCATCGAGAACTCTCGCGTTTAGAGGTGTCCTTGCCCTGCTGTCTACGACAACACGCAGGGGGTTCGGAGTTCTGCCGTTTTTAACTCTCTCCTCCCTCAAAGCCTGGCTCTTTACGGTAAGGCGAGGGTCGTCAGATAGAACAGTCCCAATTCCAACCACAATGGCGTCGCTCTCAGCTCTCAGTCTATCAACTCTCTGCATGTCCTCCTCGCAGGATATTCTTATCTGCCTCCTGCTTTCGTCACTTATCCTGCCATCAGCACTTGCTGCAACATTGATGAAGACGTGAGGCCTCATGATTGAGTTCATAACTAAACGAGTCCTGCAAGCTCCATAAACCTTTGCTTTGCGGAAATAACTCTCTTCCTATCCTTTCCAGAAAACTTCACGACGATATATCCTGGTTTGGGGTAAGAACCTACGCTAACGTCGGGATACTCCGAAACAACGATTTGTAGCTTGTCAGCTATCCTGTCTTCGAAGCCTTCGACTTTGACTTGCTCTTCGTGGTAATCACTAACACCGAAGCGAGATATGAGTTTTTCAAATATGTTTTCCATTTCTCTCGGCACTCCGGGCATTACGGCAACGTTCTCAACTATGAAGCCTGGGGCTGCTCCAACATCGTTTTTAATAACCTCGCTTCCCTCTGGTAGCGTTGCCATCTTTCTGATGGCCCCCTCGTTTCCCACTCTCCCCTTCATGCTTTCGACTGCATCCTTGTTTAACACGAGTTTCCTTCCAAGGGCTTTTGCAACACCCTCAGCAGTAACGTCATCGTGCGTCACGCCCAGACCGCCGGTTACGAGAACAAAGTCTGCCATGTCTCTCGCTCTGCTAATCTCCATGGCTATTTCCTCAACGTCATCTGGCACAACTATGATCCGTTTTACTCTGTGACCGCTATGTGTTAGTCTTTTTGCCATATATGTTGCATTTGTGTTCTGAGTGTCCCCGCAGAGAAGCTCGTTACCCACGCTGATGATTATGAAGTCCATGCCCCTTCTTGGATGGGAAAAAGAAAAGGTTTACTGTTTATAGGCATAAAGAGAGAAGTGTCAGCTGAAACTTTATAATTCCAGCAATGCCATGCCACCCAATGAATCCGGAAACCAAAACCAGCTCTACGTGGGCCAGTACAAGCCTCAAAGATGCGTTTCCAATCATCGTCGGATACTTTTCGATATCAGTAGCCTTCGGCGTTCTCGCCCAGAACTACATGGGGTGGTATGCAGTTTTGATGTCTGCCCTCGTCTTCGCTGGAGCGAGTCAGTTTATCGCTCTGCAAATGCTGATTCATAAAAGTGCCATGCCACTCATCGTTCTTACGACGTTCCTTGTAAATCTCAGGCACATTCTGATGAGTAGCTACATAGCCACTCTTTACGGTAAAATAAAAGCCAGCACTCTTAAGAAGGCCATTGTATCTTTCGGAATTACTGACGAAACTTTTGCAATAGCGTCGAGAAGGCTGAGAGAGTTACCGGATGCAAATTACCATCTCAGCTTGAACTTCCTGTGCTATGCTTCATGGGTTAGCGGTACTGCTGTTGGTTTGCTCTTTGGAAATATGATTCCGTCTGCAGTTGTGGATGTACTGCCCTTCGCCCTGACGGCTCTCTTCATAACACTCCTCGTCCTGAGCGTGAGGACGCGCGTGGATGTGTTTGTGGCAGCGTTCGCTGGTGTTGTTTCAACGCTGCTTAGCTTTCTACCAGTGGGCTGGAACGTGATGCTTGCAGCAATTCTTGCATGCGTTTTAGGGGGTGTGCTTGAGAAATGGACGAGATAGTTCTCCTGATAGTTGGGATGACTGCTGTAACATATATCCCGAGATTGCTACCCATGCTCGCCTCTGGACGTTTTGAATCTCTCAACTTCCTGAAATACTTGCCGGTGGCGATATTTGCGGCCCTCGTATTTCCCGACTTGCTTATCGTCGATACTCACCTTGCTTTGAGTGGAAAGACTCTTGCCGGGCTCGTAGCATTTCTTATCGCACTGAAAACGAGGAACGTAATAGCGACGATGGTTGCTGGAGTGGTGGTACTTTATCTGAGCGAATTTGGAGGAGTTTGATTGGGATATGCTGTCACCCAAAATCTTTATTAACTCATGCTGTATGGGTCTGATTCGCTGCAGCACTGGGGGTGGGCTGCAGCACAAAGCTTAAATATCCAGCTAAAACGTGCAAAATACACAGCACGGCGAGATAAGATGTGAAGGGGGTTTAAATACCCCCTGACAAGCCAAAAGGCTTATAAATCACAAAGACACAATAACAAGTTACACTGAAACGCAAGCCGCGGGTCCGGCAAGGACCCCGAGAGGGCGCAAGCCCGAGATGAGGGGTAAGGTTCCCACCCGCGGCATAACCGTGAAGACGTGTCGCAAGACACGTCTGAGATGGGCTTGCCGACAGGGCAAATCCAGTGGGCGAGGGACGTATTCACCATCCCCCCGCCAATTCTGGTTGATCCTGCCAGAGGCCGCTGCTATCCGGCTGGGACTAAGCCATGCTAGTCAAGGGGCTTGTACCCTTCGGGGTGCAAGCACCGGCGGACGGCTCAGTAACACGTGGACAACCTGCCCTCGGGAGGGGGATAACCCCGGGAAACTGGGGCTAAACCCCCATAGGAGATGGGTACTGGAATGTCCCATCTCCGAAAGTCCGCAAGGAGCCCGAGGATGGGTCTGCGGCGGATTAGGTAGTTGGCGGGGTAACGGCCCGCCAAGCCGAAGATCCGTACGGGCTGTGAGAGCAGGAGCCCGGAGATGGACCCTGAGACAAGGGTCCAGGCCCTACGGGGCGCAGCAGGCGCGAAACCTCCGCAATGCGGGAAACCGCGACGGGGTTAGCCGGAGTGTCCGCGCATCGCGCGGACTGTCGGGGTGCCTAAACAGCACCCCATAGCAAGGGCCGGGCAAGGCCGGTGGCAGCCGCCGCGGTAATACCGGCGGCCCGAGTGGCGGCCACTCTTATTGGGCCTAAAGCGTCCGTAGCCGGTCTGGTAAGTCCCCCGGGAAATCTGGCGGCTTAACCGTCAGACTGCCGGGGGATACTGCCAGACTAGGGACCGGGAGAGGCCGAGGGTATTCCCGGGGTAGGGGTGAAATCCTGTAATCCCGGGAGGACCACCTGTGGCGAAGGCGCTCGGCTGGAACGGGTCCGACGGTGAGGGACGAAGGCCTGGGGAGCGAACCGGATTAGATACCCGGGTAGTCCAGGCTGTAAACGATGCGGGCTAGGTGTCACCGGAGCTACGAGCTCCGGTGGTGCCGGAGGGAAGCCGTTAAGCCCGCCGCCTGGGAAGTACGGCCGCAAGGCTGAAACTTAAAGGAATTGGCGGGGGAGCACTACAACGGGTGGAGCCTGCGGTTTAATTGGATTCAACGCCGGGAAGCTTACCGGGGGAGACAGCGGGATGAAGGTCGGGCTGAAGACCTTACCAGACTAGCTGAGAGGTGGTGCATGGCCGCCGTCAGTTCGTACTGTGAAGCATCCTGTTAAGTCAGGCAACGAGCGAGACCCGCGCCCTCAGTTGCCAGCGGATCCCTTCGGGGATGCCGGGCACACTGGGGGGACTGCCGGCGCTAAGCCGGAGGAAGGTGCGGGCAACGGCAGGTCCGTATGCCCCGAATCCCCCGGGCTACACGCGGGCTACAATGGCCGGGACAATGGGTACCGACCCCGAAAGGGGTGGGTAATCTCCTAAACCCGGTCTAACCTGGGATCGAGGGCTGCAACTCGCCCTCGTGAACCTGGAATCCGTAGTAATCGCGCCTCAAAATGGCGCGGTGAATACGTCCCTGCTCCTTGCACACACCGCCCGTCAAGCCACCCGAGTGGGCCATGGGTGAGGGCCGCCCCTAAGGGGCGGTTCGAACCCAGGGTCCGCGAGGGGGGCTAAGTCGTAACAAGGTAGCCGTAGGGGAATCTGCGGCTGGATCACCTCCTATCGGAGCATCCAGCCCTTCGCCCACTGGAGTCTAAATGTCGGCAAGCCCATGGGCTCGTAGCTCAGCTGGCAGAGCGCCGCCTTTGCGAGGCGGAGGCCTCGGGTTCAAATCCCGACGAGTCCATTTACTTAATCTGTCTATCATATCAACCGGTGCACCCGGCGACGAGGAGTCGTCGGGGAAGGGTTGATGCCCTCGTGGCATGTGATGCCGTGCAGAGGTCCGTTCCCCAGATGCATACTGGGACCGGCGAATTCCGGCGATTATCCCGGCCGGTGGATGGCTGGGCTCGGGCGCCGACGAAGGGCGTGCCAAGCTGCGAAAAGCCCCGGGGAGGCGCAGGGAGCCGTAGAACCGGGGATCCCCGAATGGGCAATCCTGCCCCTTCGGGGGCGCTCCCTTCGGGGAGCGGGAACGCGGGGAAAGGAAACATCTGAGTACCCGCAGGAAAAGAAAGCAAACGCGATGCCGTGAGTAGGGGCGACCGAAAGCGGCAGAGTCCAAACCGAACACCTGGGGGAAACCCCAGGTGGATGTGGTGTAGTAGGACCCTGCCCAATGCCTCGCGGGGGAAGCCGAAGTCCGCTGGAACGCGGCGCCGTAGAGGGTGATAGCCCCGTAGGCGTAACTCCGCAGGCTACGAGGCGGGGTATCCTGAGTACCGCGGGTTGGAATTCTCGCGGGAAGCAGGGGGTCATCAACCCCCAAGACTAAATACGTCCCGAGTCCGATAGCGCAGTAGTAGGGTGACCGAAAGCTGAAAAGAACCCCGAGAAGGGGGGTGAAAAGAGCCTGAAATCGGCCGGGGATAGTGAGCAGTGGCCCGAAAGGCAACCGCCCCGAAGGAAAGCACCGCGAGGTGCGAGTACGAGGGGCGGCACGCCGGGGTTGCTGCGTGCGTTTTGAAGAACGAGCCAGGGAGTGTACGGGAGTGGCGAGGCTAAGGGGTGCAACCCCGAAGCCGCAGGGAAACCGACAGCCCGCAGCCCGCAAGGGCGAGGGGCGGGGTGTGCTCGCCCGTAGTCACTACCGTACGACCCGAAGCCGGGCGATCTAGGCGCGGGCAGGGTGAAGCGGGGCGAAAGCCTCGTGGAGGCCCGAAGGGGTGTTGATGTGCAAATCGCTCCTCTGACCCGCGTCTAGGGGTGAAAGTCCAATCGAGCCCGGGGATAGCTGGTTCCCCCCGAAACATACCGCAGTATGACCCGTCCGGAGGTTGGCGGTGGGGTAGAGCACTGATTGGAGGTGTCGGGGGGTGAAACCCTCGCCCTCCTGTCAAACTCCGAATCCACCGCCGCCGTAGATGGGCGGAGTCAGGGCTGGGGGGTAAGCTCCCAGTCCGCGAGGGAGACAACCCAGACCGGGGTTAAGGCCCCTAAGTGCCGGCTAAGTGTAAACGATAAAGGAGGTCCCGGGTCGAAGACAGCGGGGAGGTAGGCTTAGAAGCAGCCACCCTTTAAAGAGTGCGTAACAGCTCACCCGCCGAGACTCGGGGCGCCGAAAATGGACGGGGCTCAAGCCGGCCGCCGATACCCCGGGGCACCGAAAGGTGATCCGGTAGGGGGGCGTGCCGATGGCGCAGAAGCCTGAGGCGTAAGCTCGGGTGGAGCCGTCGGCAACGAGAATCCTGGCGGTAGTAGCAGCGTAGTCGGGTGAGAATCCCGACCGCCGGAAGGGCAAGGGTTCCACGGCCACGTTCGTCAGCCGTGGGTTAGTCGGTCCTAACCCCGCTCGTAACTCGACGCGGGGGAAAAGGGAAGCGGGTTAATATTCCCGCACCGCCCGTCATGCCGCAAGGCACCCGACGCCTCGGGATAGGCCGAGCGGGAGCTGCCAGCCCGTCCAAGCGTCGAAGCCCCCGGAGGTCCGTCATGGAGAGAAGGGGGTGAAGGCGTGATGGCGTAAGTCGGCCGACTCCTGGGGCCCGTGAAAAGGGGACGGGTTGGACCGTACCGAGAACCGACACAGGTGCCCTGGCTGAGCAAGCCAAGGCGTGGCGGAACACTCCGGCCGAGGGAATTCGGCAAATTGGCCCCGTATCTTCGGTAGAAGGGGTGCCTGCGGTCTTCATCTAACCGGTGGGGACCGCAGGTCGCAGTGCCTAGGGGGGAGCGACTGTTTACTAAAAACACAGGGGGCTGCAAACCGGCAACGGTTAGTACAGCCCCTGAGTCCTGCCCAGTGCGGGTACCTGAAACCCGGGTTCAACCGGGCGAAGGGCCCGTAAACGGCGGGGGTAACTATGACCCTCTTAAGGTAGCGTAATACCTTGCCGCTTAATTGGCGGCTTGCATGAACGGATTAACGACTCCCCCACTGTCCCCGGCCGGAAGCCGGCGAACCCGACTTCCCAGTGAAGAGTCTGGGGACCCCCGTTGGGAAGCGAAGACCCTGTGGAGCTTTACTGCAGCCTGCCGTTGCGGTATGGTTGGGGGTGCGCAGCGTAGGCGGGAGGCTTCGAAGCCCCGTCTCCGGGCGGGGTGGAGCCGTCCATGAGACACCGCCCACCTCCAGCTGTACCGCTAACCGCTTCGGCGGGACATCGGTAGGTGGGCAGTTTGGGTGGGGCGCCACTCCCCCGAAAAGGTATCGGGGGAGCCCAAAGGTCGGCTCAGGCGGGTCAGAAATCCGCCGTAGAGTGCAAGGGCAAAAGCCGGCCTGACGTGAACCCGCACAATAAGGGTTCACGAGCCGAAAGGCGGGCCTAGCGAACCACCCTGTGCCTTTTGATGAGGCCGGGTGACGACAGAAAAGCTACCCCAGGGATAACAGAGTTGTCTCGGGCGAGAGTTCATATCGACCCCGAGGCTTGCTACCTCGACGTCGGCTCTCCCCATCCTGGCCGTGCAGCAGCGGCCAAGGGTGAGGTTGTTCGCCTATTAAAGGGGATCGTGAGCTGGGTTTAGACCGTCGTGAGACAGGTCGGTTGCTATCTAACGGGGGTGTCTGGGCGGCTGAGGGGAAGGAGGCTCTAGTACGAGAGGAACGAGCCTCCGGCGCCACTGGTCCACCGGTTGTCCGGCAGGGCATTGCCGGGCAGCTACGCGCCACGCGGTTAAAGGCTGAAAGCATCTAAGCCTGAAACCGCCCCCGAAAAGAGCCGCCCTTAAGGGCGCGGGTAAAAGACCCGTTTGATAGGACCGGGGTGTAAGCGGCGAGCCTTCGGGCGAGCCGTTCAGCCCGCGGTCACTAAAGCCCGTGCCGGGGACTTCGCTGGTCCCAGGTATATACTGGAGGAACGGACCTCTGCATGGCATTGCAGAGTATTTTTGTTTTAATGTTTTTATTTTGTAGTGTCTGTTTTGCTGCCGACCTTCTACTGATTCTATGATTCCACACATTCAATTTTCGTTAGGCTGAAACGTAAACCTAATAAACTTTGTAGACTAAGTAAACTTATGCCTTCAACAACCATAAGAATAAAGAAGGAAACTGCGAGAGAGCTCGCGAAAATAATGGGAGAACTCACGGCGAAAACTGGCAAAAAAGCCAGTTATGATGACGCAATAAAGTATCTTTTGGGAAAAAAGAAGGAAAACAGGTTAAAAGCATTCATCGAGAAAACTTTCGAAGGAGCAACCTCTGAGGATTTTAAAGAATATGATTATGGTGATATTTGATGGGGATTTTTATAGATACGGAACTCTGGAGTTTTGCCCTTAAAAAGCCAGTGAAAGAAAAATTTGGAGATGGTTTTGAGAAAGCTTACAAAATGCATGTAGAAGCAAAGAAGTTTCTGCTTGAAAACGTGGAAAGAGACATTCTGATGAGTTCACATCAGCTTGCTGAAATTTACCACGTTCTTGCTTTTCGCGGCTTGAGATTGCCAGTAAAATTCGTTTTAGAATATGTAATCAACCTAATGGAGGCGCCAAACGTTATTTTGAGAGAAGTCCTGCCGGAACACGTAAGGAAAGCTGTAGATTCGTCCGTTAAAAGTGGAATACATCTGTGGGATTTTCTGTGCATTTACCCAATCCTCGATGAGTTAGAAGTCATCTACACATGTGATGCCCATTTTAAGCACGAGGAGTTCAGAAAACTTGGTGTGGAAATTATCAATCCTCTGGATGTTTGGATAAATGTCTAAGTGGGAAGAGCTACCCATCCCCTATAGGGGATGGGCTCTGAAACCAAGTTTCAGAAGCCAGGGCCCGGATTTGAACCGGGGTCAGCGGATCTGCAGTCCGCCGCATAGCCCCTCTGCCACCCTGGCTTGAAAGTTGCTATTCTTCGACGGCTATTTAAGGGTTATGGTATCTTGTCTGGAGTGAGGGGATTAGCTTTTCTCTTCGAGAGCGTAGTCCTTCACAATCATTGTGCTGCTGTTAGCATCCCTGATAATATCGTAGGATTTTATGACGATCTTCTTCCTGTACAGCGGTGCATCAAGCACGAGGGTCTCGAATTCTCCACCCTCGCCTGCGAGATGAATTCCATACTTCCTGTTAAGCTCTTTGAGTTCTTTCAGCACCTGTTCATCTATTTTCCTTCCCAACCACTCCTCTCCCATCCCCATTGCTGCAGTTCTAACAAATATAACCTCAAAATCCTTCACAACTTTCTCCATAATCTTCCTCGGATCTTGGTGCCAGAGGGGGGCAATCATTTCTATGCCTATTTTCTCGCACACCTTCGCAAACCTGCTCCGCTGGTATTCTGACTCAATCCCTCCTATGACTATCCCATCAACTCTGAGAATCTGAAGGGCCTTTGCGAGATCTTCGACCTCCTCTTCCTCCCTGCCCGGTGTTGGAACCTTAAAGATGGGTAGGTTGAGGCAGGAGGCTATGGCGTCGAGTAGGTGCAGGTTTGGTGTATGGAACATATAAGATTCAGGGTTTTCAGGTATAACTCCTACAAGACATGCTATTTCGTGCTCTTTAGCAGCGATGTGCAGAGCGAGCATTGAATCCTTTCCGCCAGAAACGAGGGCTGCAAGCCTCAAGGGTTTCACCTGCCTGGGAGAAAATCGAAGAGTCGTGTTGCCAAGCCCACGTTTCTCTTTATGGCGTTCTCGTAAACCACGCTTGCGGTGGAGATGTCCTGGATGGCGAGACCTGTAGAATCGAAGATGGTTATTTCCTCGTCACTCTCTCTTCCTGGTTTCACTCCAACGATAACCTCTCCGAGAGTCGCGTAAATGTCTTCCGGCTTTATGACTCCCTCCGAAATGGGAACGTTCACTTCTCCACCGTGGGTCGCCTGCTCCATGTCATCCACGACGACTTTTGCCCTTTTCAGCAGCGAGCTCTCGAGCTCCTGCTTTCCAGGCGCATCAGCACCAATTGCGTTTATGTGCGTACCTTCTTTAATCCATTCATCCTTGACCACTGGCTTTCTGGAAGGTGTTGTGGTGGTGAGAACATCGCAGTTGCATGCCTCTCTTATATCGACAGCTTTTGCGTCGATTCCAAGTTCGGTGCAGTGAGAAACAAACTTCTCTGCGTGGCTTGAAGAGATATCGTATGCGAGAACTTTTTCAACGCTGAACACTTCCAGAAGGGCATCAAGCTGCGTATAAGCCTGCCTTCCGCAGCCTACAAAACCGAAGACCTTGCTGTCCTTCCTCGCGAGATACTTTGCCGCAATTCCGCCAGCAGCTCCCGTTCTCATGTTGGTTATGTGCGTTGCGTCCATTATTGCGAGAGGGAAACCTGTTTCGGGGTCGTTTAGTATGAGGACTGCCATTACGGTGGGCAATCCTTTTTCAGGATTTTCTGGATGTGAGTTGACCCACTTCAAACCCGCGTAACCGCCGAGGAATGCAGGCATAGCCCTTAAATCACCCTTCTCGAAGGTCAGGTAGACCTTTGGTGGCATCTGGATCTCGTTTCTACCGTGCATTTCGAACGCATGCTCTACTGCCCTCATCGTATCTGCCATCGTCAGAATGGCCTTCACATCCTCTTCGGTAAGAATCAGCGTTTTAAGTGATTCCGGAGTCTTTAACCCGTCCATAGATTGTGTTCAGTGGCGGGAATAAAAATTTAATTGAGCATGGACGAGGCGATTCTCATAATCTCGCTTCTGTCGAGTTTTCCAGAGATTGTTACTTCTATGTCTTCTATTTTGAACCGCAACATTGTACTGTCTCCAAATTCTGCAATCTGTCCTGTGGTGTTTCCAATCGTGACGTTTTCCTCACCGCTGAGGGGCATTACGGCTGGACTTGTGGATTCCACAATTATGAGTGTTGATGTACCAAGCCTGTAGTAGAGGTTAACAATTTCGCTATCGTCGAATTTGAAAACGAGAGCGCCAATAAAGTCATGGCCTGCTGTGTATGTCGGAACCACGATGCTGAAGTTCACTTCTTTCTGTGCTTCGTCGAGGCTCAGGAGCTTCTCAGGCCGAGGTTCTTTCTTTTCGGCATCCATTGGGGGGACGAAAGTGAAATCTTTGTCATTAATTCCTGTATTCACGTTTAGCTGCCTGAATTCGATCACGACGCCACTTCTCTCTATTTTTACCGGAAGAAAACTCTCATCGAGCCAGACTGAGCCAGAGTCGCTCTCGATAATATAATATTCGCCTTCCTTTCTCGCTGTTCCGTTTTTGAGTATGTCGCCGTAGTCGAAGGGAGGCCTTTCAGGACTCTTAATCACATAGCTGTTATTTTTCCCGTAGTAAACCCACTCAACGCTCCCATTGCTTACAGTAAGCACCTCATCTTTGCCCGCGAGCATGAAGCTGCGAGGTTTTTTGAACGCGAAGTAAACGATCTTTTCAACGTCGCCAGACTTTATGACAGCCTCTCCGCTCATGTCCTGAATTTCATTGTACTTTTTCTTCGCTTCCTCGAGCACGTTGGTAGTTGTGCAGCATGCGAAGATTGCGGCAAGGATTACCGCAAGAGTAACGAGGGCACCAAATCTCATCCTTCATTGCAGGACGGCGTAAAAAATAAAGGTTACCTTTTTACTTCTCTCTCATCCGCCGTTCAACCATATCCATTAACTTTCACACCACCCGACAGGGATATATCTGGCGGAGTCAGAAATTGAGAAGATGGCAGGTTCAATCTACTTACCTCTCCACTATGGCAAGGCTCCACCATGGCTGCTTGGAAGGATGAAGAAGCTTGCAAAGCCAATAATAACGCTCATTATAGATGAATTTGGCGAGGAGGAGTTCTTTGAAAGGTTGAGTGACCCGATATTCTTTCAGTCTTTTTCCAATGTCCTCGGCTTTGACTGGAACTCTTCGGGCACAACTACAGTTCTAACTGGTGTACTGAAATCGGTGCTGAATACTCCTGATTTTGACATCAGAGTTGCTGGCGGGAAGGGTAAAGAAGGGCTGAAAACTCCGGAACACATTGTAAAATTTGCCGATGAGCTTGGAATAGGCAACAAGGCCGAGGAACTAATCGAAGTTAGCAGGCTTACAGCGAAGGTTGATGGAGTGGCCCTGCAAGACGGATACGACATATACCACCACGCCCTGATATTCTCGCGGAAGCACTGCGTTGTAATACAGCAGGGAATGAATGAACACAACAGGCTCGCGAGGAGGTACCACTGGAAGCCGTCGGACTTCTCAGCAGTTAGTGCTGAAGAACCACATTCCGGCATTATAGCCGTCAGGAGAGAGAATGCTGTCATGAATCTCGTTGCAAGGGATAGCAGGGAAAACAGGGAGACGATTCTTGATGTCGTAAGAGATGGAACTTTCAGGAGAGACTACTCAAAGCTTCTCAGTATTGTCAGATACAGAGAGAGTGTATCTGTGCCAAGGAGAATCGATTGGAAGGCCATAGAGAGGGCGTACAACCTTCAGCCTGAAAGATTTGAGAGGCTTCTTCTTGTCAGGGGGGTTGGGAAGGGGGCAATTAGAGCTCTCGCCCTGATAGCGGACATTATTTACAACGCAGAATACAGCACGCAGGATCCAGCTAAGTACTGTTTTGCAGTCGGTGGCAAGGATGGCGTGCCGTTCCCTGTTGACAGGCAAAGCTACGACGAGGTAATTGAGTTCATGAGGGATGCAATAAAGCAGGCGGAACTCGGGAACTACGAGAAGCTTGCAGCCCTCAAGAGACTTCAGACATGTTTTTATAACCGTTAGCTTGCTGAGGTATAAGATCACGAGGTAGAACCATGATTGCCCTGACAAAGATGCTGACGGGGGAAGCGACAGTTTCGAAGCACCTTACGTATAAAGGAGACGAGAAGATAACGAGGGAACTCGTAGAGGCGAGCAGGAAGCCGGTTCCAGTTGTTGTATGGAATTCAACTCTGAAGTGCAACCTTAAGTGCGTGCACTGCTATGCGAATGCTGGAAGTAAAAGCGACGAACTGAGCACGGAGGAGGCAAAAGCGTTTATTGACGACCTCGCGTCTATAAAGGCGCCTGTCTTGCTTTTCAGCGGAGGGGAGCCTTTACTCAGGCACGACATCTTCGAGCTTGCTGCTTATGCATCGAAACGTATTGCCTGCTCCCTCTCCACGAACGGTACGCTTATAACTCCAGAGATTGCAGAAAAACTGAAGGAAGCTGGCTTTTCCTACGTGGGAGTGAGCATTGACGGCCTCAAAGAGACGAACGATAGATTCAGAGGCGTTGATGGTGCGTTTGAAAAGGCCTTTGAGGGATTGATAAACGCAAGGGATGCAGGCATAATGACCGGAATCCGTTTTACAGTTACGAAATACAACATCAAGGATGTGCCTGCAGTCATTGACATGCTCGCGGAAAACGAAATACCGAGGTTCTGTCTGTACCACCTCGTTCCATCGGGAAGGGCGAGCTTCAAGGACGATATTAGCCTGAAGGAGAGAAGGGATCTTATAGACTGGCTTATCGAAAAGGCGATCCAGCTCCACGACGATGGATACAAAACGGAGATTCTGACTGTCGATAATCCGGCGGACGGCGTTTACGTTTACCTCAAGCTAAAGGAAACGGATGAAAAGCTCGCTGAAGAGGCCCTCGAATTCCTGAAGTATCGCGGAGGAGATAACAGCGGAAAGCGCATTGCCTGCGTTGATGTACATGGCGATATCCACCCTAACCAGTTCTGGTGGGACCACACAGTCGGAAACATCAGAGAAGAGCGGTTCAGCGAGTTATGGCTTAACCCGAGGGACGAGCTTCTGGTAAAGCTCAGGAATAAGACCGCTTACCTGAGAGGTAGATGCGGTAAGTGCAGGTTTAAGGAAGTTTGTGGAGGTTTCAGGCTTAGAGCTTTGAGGGCTGGTGACCTTTGGGGCGACGACCCCGACTGCTACCTGACTGACGAGGAGATCGGGATCGTTTAGTAGTGTGAGACTTTTTTATATTTTGCTGTGGTAGCCAAATCAAAACACCGGTTTGGCTAATCTGAATATCGTGTAAAGTGCGTACGCGTTCAGAGTTATCGCCAGCATGTAGGAAAGTGTATTCACACCCAGTGTACTGTTAATCAGACTCAGTCCGGTAAAAAATGCGAGCAGGAACACCACCTGAACGAGCTGGAGGTTCTCAAATATGAAGAAGAATCCGAGCTTTTTGAGTCTGTGCAGGGTAATTATAGACAGAATCGCCACAAAGAGCGAGAGTACGAGAGCTATTATTTCAGCGTCGATCAAATACGATAGGTGTATCGATCGAAGGAGTTCATCCTTTCCAAGCAGATAAACAATGCTGCCGTACATAAGCGCGTCCTTAATTCTGCCAACTTCGAATTCCCAGACTCTTTTCAGATAGTTTACAGCATGGAGCAAAGCAAGGATGAGCGCTGTAAGAAATACAAGCTTGAATATACTCATGTGCAAAAATAACTCCTCATGGACTAAATATGTACATTCCAGTGCAGTCTGTACAAAAAGGAAGAACGCAAAAACGGTGTAGTACAGACACGTCGATTTGAGCAATCCCTCACTCGCCACAAATCCGGGAGGAGGTCGAAAAGCGTAGCCAATCACACTTAGAACCATGAGTAATATACCCAGTACGTATATTAGTCCTGGGAGCATGTTTTATGTCCGTAATTCGTTTTTATAATATTTTGGGTGTGGGTTAGTACAGTATCAAACACGCTGGGACTTTTACGGCAGAGACGATAACGATTTAGACTGCGGGAAAAAGCTTTAAAGATTGACCAGCGAAAGCGTCCTTCTGAATTGAGACGTTCGTACGTCGCTGGAGAAATCGAATCACCGTTAACTTAAAATACCCATCTGATAACCGCCTCCAAGTCCGTAGGAGGCGTAAGCCGCTGGTACTACGGGGTGATAGAATGCTGGTGGAAAAGGAAAAGTTCGTGGAAGCGATTAAAAAAGCTATAGAGGACTCAAAGCCGAGGAAGTTCGTGGAGACTGTTGAAATGGCGGTCAACCTGAAGAACCTCGACATGAAAAGACCCGAGAATAGAATAGATGCCGTAGTCACCCTTCCTCACGGTCTGGGTAAGCCGAGGAAGGTTGCGGTATTTGCGGGGGGCGATACTGCTCTCAAAGCTAAGGAGCTTGGAGCATTCGTTATATCTCCTGAGGAGATTGACGATCTTGCGAAGGATAAAAGAAAGGCCAGAAAAATTGCGAAGGAGTATGACTTTTTCATTGCTGAAGCTCCTTTAATGCCTGAAATTGGTAAGAAGCTCGGTCCAATCCTTGGTCCGAGGGGTAAGATGCCCCAGCCAATTCCTCCGCTCTCTGATCCGACACCGTTTATTGAAAGGCTCAGAAAGTCTGTAAAGATAAGGACAAGGGACAGACCGACGTTTCACGCTCCAATTGGTAGGAAGGACATGGATGCTGAACAAATTGCCGATAATGCCCTCGAGATACTTAAGGTTGTTGAGGGTAAGTATGAAAACCCCATTCAGAACATCAAATCCATATATGTTAAAACGACGATGGGGCCAGCGGTTAGAGTAGTCTGAGGTGATAACATGGCAGCCGTCAGAGGTACACCAAAGCCCTGGAAGGTTCAGGCTGTTGAAGAGGTGAAACGCCTCTTCACGGGTTATCCCGTGGTAGCGCTGGTTAGTTTTAGAGGCGTTACCGCGAGGCAGATGCAGGACATAAGGAGGAATTTCAGGGACTTTGCCGTGATATGGGTTACCAAAAACACACTCATCGAAAAGGCCCTGAGGTCGCTGGGTGGAGACTACGAGAAAGTTCTTGACTACCTCGGCGACCAGATAGCGATCGTCGCAACGCAGCTCAACCCCTTCAAGCTGTACAAGAAGCTTGAGGAGACCAAGGTCCCCTCACCCCTGAAACCCGGTCAGGTTTCCCCTGTTGATGTTGTCGTTGAGAAGGGGCCAACTTCATTCCCACCGGGCCCAGTTATAGGCGATTTGCAGGCCGGTGGCATTCCGGCAGCAATAGAAAAGGGTAAGATCGTTATCGAGGAGACGGTTACGGTTGTAAAGGCAGGAGAGGTTGTAAAACCTGAGGTTGCGAGAGCTCTCGAATTGCTCGAAGTAAAGCCTGTAAAGCTCGGCCTTGATGTTAGGGTGGTTTACGAGAACGGCGTGGTATTTACTCCTGACATGCTTGCGATTGATGCAGGAAAGGTCTTCGAGGACTTTGTCGATGCATACAGAAAGGCACTCAACCTTGCCGTCAACGCTGCCTACGTCGCCCCAGAGACTGCAGAGATCCTCATAGCCAAGGCAGTCATGGATGCAAGGAACTTGGCAATCAACGCAGCAATCTTCGAGAAGGATGTCATCGAGGACATACTCGCTAAGGCTCATGGTGAGATGCTTTCACTTGTATCTCTCCTCCCACCTGAGGCTCTCGATGAAGAGCTCCTCAACCTGCGCTCTGCCGTGCCAGCCCAGGTGAGTGTGGAGGAGAAGAAGGAAGAAGCTGTTGAGGAAGAAAAAGAAGAAGAGGAAGAAGAGGAGAAGGAAGAAGAGGCACTTGAAGGATTTGGTGCCTTATTTGGTTAAGGTAAAAGGAGGTAATGGGTATGGAGTACGTATATGCTGCACTGCTGCTGCACTCAGCCGGAAAGGAGATTACGGAGGAGAACGTTAAAGCCGTGCTGGAGGCTGCGGGAGTTGAGGTAAACGACGCGAGAGTTAAGGCACTCGTAGCAGCCCTCGAAGAGGTAAACATCGACGAGGCAATCCAGAAGGCTGCCCTCGTACCCGCAGCCCCGGCTGCCGCAGCCGCCCCAGCCGCTGAGGCTGCCGCTCCGGCTGCTGCGGAGGAAGAGGCGAAGGAAGAAGAGGAAGAAGAGGAGAAGGAAGAAGAGGCAATCGAAGGCCTCGGAGCCCTCTTCGGTTAATCATTTTTTGTTTTTTATTCTCAAATATTTTTGTTTTTTCAGACTCTGAAGTCGTGGGATTAACCATTATATACTTTGCAGTAAAATATAGTTCATGGGGCAGCATGAGACACGCATCGCTGGTCTGCACTTCAGCGACGCGAGGCCAGCAGTGGGGGAAGAAATTACTATTGCCGGTTACCTGCAGTGGTATGATAGAAAGGCGAAAAGCTGGATGCCTGCAGAGCACAAAAAAGTCTCTCTTTACGTTGACAGCGTAAAGGTAGCAGAAGCAACTACTGATCACTCCGGAAGGTTTGAGTTCAGACAGTCCTTTGGAATAGGAGAACATGGCATTGAAGTCAGGTTTGATGGCATTCCCGGATACGAGGCGAGCCAGGCGAGCAGGAAGATAAAGGTAATTACGGCTCATCAGAAGGAGAGAGTTAGGAAACTCGTTAGGAGCGCAGTGATTATAGGTGTCCTCCTGATATTCGTTTTTATGGTGCTGTCGATCTTCTTCGTTCGGTAGAAATAGAGACTATATTACTATAATTACTATTTATATATTTGAAAAACACAAATGTAATCCGTATACAGCTTGGACTCTCTCCAGTCGTTCTGAACCACTAGAACGGTCATCTTACCGTTGCTGACGTAGTTTTGAATGCTTGAGCCGCTTATTGCCCATCCAAGCCATATCTCCGAGTAATCTGGGGTAAGTACAATTTCCTCGTAACTATCAGCAGTATAGTTCCATAAATATATTGTAACACCATCATCCCACCATCCCAAACCGTATCCATTCCAGTTGATGTATGTCTCATAGACATTTGTGGTACTGATATTATAAAAGTCAAATCTCTGGGCAGCATGGTATCTCCAATCTGCGGTACTCACAAGATACTGCCCGTCATCGTATGTTATATTTGTTGTATTCAATACTATTGTGGGTTCATCTGCACTTCTAGGAACACTCCTGACTTCGTTACCGTACACAAACACAGCCCCATCGGATTTTGCATCATACACAACACCCAGCGGAAACTGAAGGCTAAGCTGTGCTCCACTTTTTACTGTTATGTCGTACCTCACACTTTTGCCAGAACCACAACTGAACGTAACGCTTCCACTTCCAGTATTCGTCGCACTAAAAATGGCGTAGGCTTCTCCTCTTGCATCTGTGTACGTTTTCTGTGGAGAGATGTAGCCAATATTTCCACTAACTGAAACGTCCACTTCCACACCCTTTACAGGGTTATCGTACTCATCAACAACTTTAACTCCTAGAACTACGGTTTCTCCAACGTTTAGTGTGTAGTCGTTGAGAGGGTTCAGCATGTATATCTTCTTCACGGGTTTGCTGACTGTAATTGCTCCTTTGGTGCTTAGAAATACTTCTGAAAAGCTTAATTGCGCCAAACTTGCCTTAATTGTTACAACATTGCCGTTTACCTGAACTGTGTAGTTCTGCGAGCTAAGTGTGGCCCAGAAGCTGGGATTTACGCTTTCGAACGTGATGTTAACGTTCTCAACTGTTGTGGCACCACCAATTGATACGGGAGCAAGAGCTATACTGAGCGATGATGCGGTAGATAGCGAGTCAATCGTCGAGTTGAGGATGACGATTCTAATATCTCCTTCGAGAGCCACACCCTTTGAAACGGTAACGTACGTGCTACCAGCTTTCCTGAAAACTGCGGTATTCTCGATTATTAGACTTTCTCTCGGGTAGAAGTAGTATCCTGGCGTAATCACAATTCTTGATGTAGGAATCTTTTTTTGAACGCTGACCTTCGTCCCATTTGGAAGTATCTTCGTATAGCTGACGTTTATGTAGAATTTCTCTAAACTCAGGCTTGTAGCGGCCTTCGATGGTGTCAGGAGCAGCGGATAGCGGGGATACACCACACCCATGTCGAGCCTGACAGTTTTCGTTGTCTCGGGAACTTCTGCGAGGCTGAGAATCTGCTGTGTTAACTTTTCCATGTGCTCTGCTTCAATCTTTTTGCACAAGTCCGGCACGAGGGTCGTCTGGGCTACGCTGAGAGCTACCATAGATGTCATCAGCACGAGTATGAATCCGAGAATTACTGTAACTCCGCGGTCGTCGTTCATTACGTTTATTATTATCATGATATGCTATAAACCTTTCCGTTCCCGAATTTCAGAGCAGATAATTGAAGAGGATGTACGTAGCAATGAAGAAAACGTACGCATGCTTTAATCCGCTCAAAACTTTACCAGATCCGATTACTCCTGCAATTATCCCTGAAAGAATGCCAACAACGAGGGAAACCTGGTAGAAAGTCTCTTTTATGAGCTCGAAGTTCGGCATAAACGTTACACCTTCTGTAACCACTCCTCCGAAGGCCGAAAGGATGTTGTTTATGAGAATATATATAATCAGGAGAAAGACAAAAATTGAGAGGTAAATTATTATGATATATAGAAGCATACTACTTCGAATCCTTTCTCTCAACCCGACTTCGGCTGACGCAAAGGCAGCAACCGTCTGAAAGGCATCCTTGTATGTTGGCGAAGTTTCGAGGGCTTTCACAGAGATGGGGATAACCTTTGCAATGATTTCACTTCTCACTCTGAGCTCGAGAAGTCTCAGAGCCTTTGTAACAGGCTCGCCCCACTCAATCCGGCGCCTGATTATGTTAATCTCTTTGGAAATAACTCCCAGTTCAATTGTGCTCAGCACTTTGAGTGCTTCTATAATTGACAGCCCTGCCTCATTCAAAATCGCAAGTTCCTTGAATATCTCCGGTATTCTCTTCTCTATCTGTCTTACCGTTCGCTCCCTCAACTCAATAAACAGAATTATTGGTATTGCAGCAGTAGAGAGCGTAACTATCGATAGTTCTCTCAAACTTAGAAATCTCGATGCGATGAATGTAACAAGAATCACGAGAACAGCTATATAGAACAGTACAATTCTGAATCCAATTGTGTATATTGCATCCTCAAATGGATGGAGGAGAGACGATTTTATACGTTTTAAGATTTTCCTGAATTTTCTGACCTTGTATGTACCCATTTTCTGCTCCACTTTCCTCGCAAAAATATCCTCCTCTGCTATGAGAACTCTCTTCTCAGTTCTGGCAGGAGGTACGGGAAGGGACGATTTGATCAGGTATGTGAAAAATACCGTCGCTACAGGCAGTAGTATGAGGATTCCCGTTCTGTATGTGTTGAGCATGTCCTCTCCAACAATCTGCATTACAACGAGAACTATTAGAAGAAATAGCGGGAATAGTAAGAACACAGCAAGGTATGTTTCGGTCATAACACTCAGAAAATCGAGGTAACTCGTGAAGCTGACCTCCTGCTCCTCGAAGAACTCATCCGACTTATTCTTCAGGAATGCGGAGAGATTACCTCCGCCCTTTATTATGAAAATCAAGTCATCAAGAAAACTCGATAGCTTTTCACTTGGCGTAGTATCCCTCACGTGCCTCATGGCACTCAGCAAGTCCTCTTTGAAAACATCTGTGAGCTGTATGATTGTGCCGAACTCTTTGCTGAGTTCTCCAAACATGAACTTCGCTTCTGCAACGGACTTTATCATGTCATATGTCCCTATACCTCCTGCAGCCATTCCGTACATCATGTTAACAGCATGTGGAAGGTAAATGTCGATCTCATTTCTCCTCCTGCTCGAAATGAAAGACGGGTAGGAAAGGATCAGATATTCGACGAGCTTGTACGCCACCACTCCCGATATCAGAACCCACAGAATAGTACATGTACAACAGACCATAGAGCAGTAGGGCATCAGGATATCTCCCAGCCAGGTTCCGCCAAGAAACTGCTGAAGTGCGTAGTAAATTGCTCCTTCAGGGATAAACGCTCTTAAGATAACATATCCAACCAGAGATCCGATAGCAAATGAAAAAATGGAGTAAAATGTCGCGATGGCAAGAAGTCTTTGGACGGTTATGGGCAGTCTTGCAGAGGTTATAACGGACGAAAGGTGTCTGTAGTGTGCTGGCTTTTCCCGTACCTTTTTGCTGTAGTACCTCACAAGTCTTCCAGGAACGAAGAGGGTTATTCGCTCTCTTGCCAATCTCCCACCTCTTCCATTGTCTTCTCAGGGTTCGTGTAGTAGCCGTGAATAAATTCCATTACCTCTTTTAACTCTCTGATTCCTTTTTCTCTCATGCTCTGAAGGAATCTGGCTCTTCTGACGAGTTCTTCAAACACTTCGGAAGTTTCCATCCCCACGAATCTGGCGATTTTTTCGAGTTTCTTTGATTCAGAGATCTGTGAAAAAGAATCTGTTGGGGGTTCCCACTTGAATATCGGGTTTACAAGGAGGTTTTTGTTAACCGGGTCAATTCCGAATATCTCATTTACTTCGAGAGCTCTTCTTTTTCTTACCCCTTCCTTTACCCAGAGGGACTGAACGATCACCGCATCGAGGAACTGAATCATAATTCGGGGAACATTTAGGGGCTCATTTTCAAGCCTGTAAACGAGCTGGTTTATATCCCCTGCATGAAGCGTCGAATAGCATGCATGACCGGTTGACATTGCCTGGAAGAGGGTCAGTGCTTCCCTGCCTCTGACCTCTCCGACTATTATGTAGTCGGGCCTCTGCCTCAAAGCTGCTCGCAGCAAGTCGTACATTGTAATTTCCTGACCTTCCACGCCAAGTCTTGTTACCTCTGCAATCCAGTTGTCGTGTATGAGGTGAATCTCTCTCGTATCTTCGATGGATATGACCTTCGCGTCTGGCGGTATGAACATCATGAGGGCATTCAGTGTAGTAGTTTTACCTGCAGCAGTCTCGCCGATAACCATGAAGTTCAGCTTGTTTTCGACGAGGAGCCAGAAATAGGCGAGCATTATTTCATCCATTGTCCCGCTATCGAGAAGATCTATGGGTGTGTACGGCGTCGCCCTGAACCTTCGAATTGTGAAGGATGATCCTCTTGGCGTTATTTCGCTTCCATAGGTTGCCTGCAGTCTGCTGCCGTCAGGAAGCGTCGCGTCGATGAGCGGGTTTGCGTAGGAAATGTACTTCCCTGCTTTCTGGCAGAGGAGCATGACGTAGTTATCGAGGTCGTTTTTCGAAAAGCGAATGTTAGTGGGCAAGTTTCCGTATTTTCTGTGAAAAATGTATACGGGGATATCGTAGCCGTCACAGGATATGTCTTCGAGGTTCGGGTCGTTAAGCAACCCGTCTATCGGCCCAAAACCGAGAAAGTTTCTGAAAAGGTAATATAACGTCTTCAGAACGAGTTCAGGCTGCATTTCGACTGCATATTCGATTATGAGCTCGTTAAGAATGTCCACTATTATCTCTGCCTTGTCCTCTTCCTCTATGGCGTACTCCTTCAGCACGAGTGTTCGCTTCATATCGTTGTAAAGGACGTTGAGGAGGCCGAGCTCGTCGATTCCTACCGGGGGCTCGATAAGGCAGTACTGGCGTTTCATGTTATCGACATTTTCCCTTATGTGAACCTTGCAGAAGCCGGGGATTATCCAGTATTCATCGATCAGTCTCTCCCCTTCCGGAACTTCGTCCAGAAGCCCGAGCTCAACATCCATTTCTTTGTAAATCGAAATCAGGCTCAGGTAGTAATCGGGAATGTTCTGGGCTGACAAAATTACTGACACCATTATAATGATGCTATTAAATGCTTCTTAAAATACTTGTCGCTGCCCGCTCTGAAAAAGCTTAAAGTCAGGTCGGGTCTATAATGTATATGAATCTCAGGAGCGTACTTTTTATCATCACTGCTGGTATATTCTGTTACCTTGTGAACTACACGTTCCTTAACTTCATGATCACAAACTATAGCTGGGCGTGGGGGGCGATTTTTGGCAAAGGTAGCTGGTGGCTGAACCAACCTCTCTACGTCAGGATACCCTACGTGCTCCTTGTTGCACCCATTTACGAGGAACTCATCCACCGAAGACTCGTAATGCACTTTTTCGTTGCAAGAGGAGAAACAGAACTCGGTCTTCTGATCTCCAGCGCTACTTTTGCCCTTCATCACTTCATTTTCGGCTGGGGCTGGCTCAAGGCCATTGACATGTTCTTCGTGGGCCTCGTCTTTGGAGCGGTCTATGCAGAATACAGGCTTGCCGGAAGCTGGTTATGCCATACAGCTAACAACGGGATGGCTGCAGTATTCATGCTTGCCTGAAAAGTGGCCTGCAGATCCCCTCGAGGGCAGTACCGAGGCTTACGATTGACAGAATGGCGGCTGCTATGGAGAGCATGAAAAGCGACTCCGCAACCTGGACGTCAACCATGTATGCAATGCCAGCAGTGGAGGATAGAAACGTGAAAACGAGAAACAGCTTTAGAGATCTTGTGAGGTCTGCTGGTTCAACTATCACGTTCATTGCCTTTGTGTATTTCCCTATTTTGACGAGGGTTACTGCAATTGAGAGTGCAAGCAGCGTGATGAGGAACGTTGATAACATGCTAATTCGAACTTTCTCGAGAACAAGCCAGAGGACTGCAGTGTAAAAAAGCAGATGTGTAGCCTCTTCGGAGTAGCGGGGAGTGTATCCTGCACGAAACAGTGTATAAAGCAGAATGGTATTGAAAACGAAGACATAGATATCAACTGCGAGAGTCAAGGTGTATTTTACAAGCTGGGGGGAGTTCAGGAGACCTTCAAGGAGTGTACACCCGAAGAGAACTTTGAGCGCAAGAATAATTCCAAGGACTGTTAGCGCGTAAAACGTTTCCCTTACCTTCCAGTTAAGTAGTTCCTTCGCTTCATTGCGAGAACACACGGTTGAATAGTTGAGATACGAAAGAATTAGTGAGATTAATGAGATAATTGTGATTGCAATATCGAACATTATGTTTCTGAAATCGGATAGACTATTAAAGGTTTACGTCCTGTAGAGCCTGTTTTAGTGTCTTTAAGAATCAGGTTCTGGATTACCAGCCTCTGCCCACTTGTCGGGGTTCTCGTAAACCCTAACTCTGACGAGGGAAACACCAGCAGGCAACTTCGACGCAACTTCGTTGAAAATTGCAATGCAGAGGTTCTCGCACGTTGGATTCTCCATAAATTCGTTGATAAGATTGTGGTCGTACTTTTCTATTACTTCTCTGACTATTTTCTTGAGTTCTGCAAAGTCCATCACCATGCCGTTCTTCAGCCTGCCCCTCACAGTGACCTCTACTCTGTAGGTGTGGCCGTGTGTCTTCCCGCATTTTGGATGAGATGGCAGGAAGTGTGCAGCATCGAACGTTTCGCTTACTCCTATCTCAACTTCCATTTACATAACCCCTAAGTACTTGTGAACCTGTGGTATAACCCTCACATCGACACATACCTTCTCCATAAGCACCTTTTGCAGCTCCAGTATTGTTTCTATTCCTCTCTTGCTTGTGCCGAAGACTGGCTGCAGGATGAAACACTCAACGTAGTTCTCAACACTTATGGCGTTGTTTATAACTTCTTCTGCGTCAAACCTTTCGGGAAGAACGAATTTGCAGAACGTGAGTCTGTCTTCTCTGTTCCTCAGGATCCTGAAGCACCTTACTGTGTTCTCAACGAGCTCTTCGTAACCATCTACAATAGCTTCCCTGACTTTAAAGTCTCCGGCAACGAAATCAACGTGTGTAAGTTTTTTAGCCATCTCCGGCAAGCTCATGTTGGTTTCGAGGTAGAACGGCCTTGTTTTCGGTAGAGATGCAATGAAGTCCGCGTACAGAAGTGGCTCACCTCCGGTGAGGCATATCGAGTGGACGTTCCTGTCGAAGAATTCTGATACATATTCTCTGCTCACAGGATTCGGCAATTTCTCACCGGTTATATGGTTTGTGCAGTCCGTAGAATCTGTTGGCGTATCACAGTAAATGCAGTTTAGATTACATCTTGCAAAGCGTACGAAAAGCTGCCTTACCCCTACGAGAATACCTTCGCCCTGTATTGACTCGAAGATTTCTCTTATTTCTGCAAAGCCCTGAATGCTCTCTGCCTGCGAACACATGATTCACACTTCCCGCATGGCTCGTCGTAGCTGTAGTAGCAGCTCCACGTTAGCTCGAATGGAAAGTTCATCGACATACCGAGTTTCACGATCTCTGTTTTGTCAAGCTTTATGAGGGGTGCGTAAACGCTGACCCCGTTTACTATTCTTAGAGCGTCATTCATCGCTTTAACGAACTCCTCGGAGTTATCGGGAAACGTCTGCGCTTCTTCCCCATTGAAGCCTACCACTACGGCATTACACCCCATAGACTCCGCGAAAGCTGCTGCTATTGATATGAAGACCATGTTACGGTTGGGCACCCAGACAGCCTTTGCTGTCTCTTCGGCAACTGCTTCAAGTATTTCCTCGCTAACCTCTGGTATTCTGCCCTCTGTCAGACCGCTGCTGAGATTTGCAAGCCATGGAAGCTCTATCACTTTATGTGCTACGCCGTAGTATTTGCAGAGCTTTCCTGCATATTCGATCTCCTTCTTTGCTGCCATCTGGCCGTAGTCGAAGGTCAAAGCGAGCTCAATGCTCCCTTCCTGTAGCGCCTTTGCCATTGCAACGCCAGAATCCATCCCACCACTGAGCACGGCTACGAATTTCATTCAAATCACCGTTTGGCTTTTTAGCCCACCACTCAACGTGAGGTCATGCTTTACATAGTTTTCCTCACCGCACGCTGCAACCTCGTATGCAGGTACTGCGGGGGCAGCATCGATGAGTCCGTAATGCCCCCTGAGCCGACGTATTCCATCGAAGAGCTTCGCAGGTTTGTAGAGAATGACCCTCATCCCATCATAGCCTTCTACGGTGGAGAGCCCCTTTTGAGAATCGACCTCTTGGAGAAGATAATGGATAACATATATGCTGAACACTATGTGCTGCAGACGAACGGATTGCTTCTCGACAGGCTGAAAGAGGAACACCTCAGCAGACTTTCGACGATACTTGTTTCCATAGATGGTATTAAGGAGGTTACGGACTTCTACAAGGGCAGGGTTTACGATAGGGTGATGGAGAATGTTGCGATGATTCGAAAGCGTTACAGCGGCGAACTAATCGCGAGGATGGTGGCGTGCGAGAAAACGGACATCTTCAGGGATGTCGTACACCTCCTTCAGCACTTCGATTACGCTCACTGGCAGCTCAACGCTGTGTGGAGCCCCGATGGCCTGTGGAGCGACTTTGGTGGCTGGGTGAGAAAGTACAATGCTGGAATAACGAGGCTCGTTGACTTCTGGCTTGAGAGTATGAAGAAGGGAACAGTCGAGGGAATAGTTCCATTCCTTGGTGTTCTGAAGGCTCTGATGTTCGAGCCAAACACCTCCCCACCATGTGGTGCGGGAACGAACGCCTTTGCCATTACGACCGACGGCAGAGTCGTTGCATGCCCCATATGTGCAGACTTTGAATGGAACGTCTTGGGAACTCTACAAGACGACGTATTCGGCCTTCCACGGGTTGAAATCCTTGAACCATGCAAAAGTTGTGAGCTGAAGAGTGTATGTGGGGGCAGGTGTCTGTTCTTCAACAGGGAAAGGCTGTGGGGCGACGAAGGCTTTAACCTCGTTTGTTCGACTGCAAGACACCTTATCCACGAAATTATGAAGGTTAGACAGGAGATAGAAGAACTCGTTGACACTGGTGTGATTGATGCCAGTGACCTTTTCTATCCAAAATACAACAATACGACCGAGATAATTCCTTGAGACTATTAATCTTTATTCAGTCGTTCTTCAGCTTCCCGGGCTGCTCTTACAGCAGCCCTGAGGGTGGCAAAGCCTGTGTGATAAGGCACTTCACCGTCTGGAGAGAAAACGAAGTTTCCTGCTGTAAGCCCCTCCTCAACGCATCTTTTTGCCTCCTCTTCAGCCTTCTCCTCATTCCAGTTCTTCATCCTTTCTGCACTGATGTTTCCAAGGAGTGTTAAACTGCAGCGCTTTCTGACTTCAAGAATACTTTCCTTGCTGCTAACTATCGCAGCACTGAAGCCTGCTTTTTCGATGAGTTCTGCAATTTCTGCAATTCTGCCTCCTGCGTAGCAGACATCTTTCCATGCAAGCTTTTCCACCCTTTCTATGCTTTTCGGCGTCCTGTCTTCTTCATTGCTTTCGTCGAAGAGGATAACCATGTCTGCTCCTTCCTCGAACTGCCTCTTAATCCATTCGGAGCAAAAGGGAAGAAGTCTCTCAGCAAGCCTCAGCTTAGCCTCACCTTTGAGGGTTGAAAGCATGGATGCAAGCTTTAAGGGTGAGAGGCATGCCCCAACGACGAAATCCTCTTCTGAGAGCATGGATATTGCTCTTAGCATCGCCGATGCGAACTTTCCTTCTTCTCCAACTTCGAGGGCGTCGATGTCTTCTTCGCTCATAACAAGTGGCTGAGGTTCTCTCGTGTACTTGGAGAGAAAGAACTCAACCTCTACTCCGGGCACCGCTGCATATAAGCAATCATGGCCCAGCATGCGCTGGAGGAGTTTCTGGCCCATGAATATGCTGTGAGCTGATGAAAAGTACATCCTCCTTCCTATCCCAAGTGCCTTGGCTCCGTGGTATGGTGCGAATATATAAACTTCCACGCTGCCAGAAACCACTACGTGTTAATAAATTTTAAGGTTGAGAGAATAATTAGGACTGATACTTACTACCTTTTGCATATCTTTATAAAGTTGCGGTAGAAGTCAACGCCCCTTTCGGTGTGGTACACCTCCGGGTGCCACTGGACACCGTATATTGGTTTTTCTTTGTGTCTCATGGCCTCTATTTTACACACGTCGGATTCTGCAAGGTGCTTGAAGTCTTCGGGCATCTTTTTAACCTCATCTGCGTGGCTTGCCCATGCTTTGAGTTCCTTCGGGAGTCCCTCGAAAATTTCGTCCTCCTCGACTATTCTGACATTCACCTCAGCATAACCTCCGACCTGACCCTTTCCGACCTCACCGCCAAAGACCTTGGCGAGGAGCTGGTGTCCGAGGCATATCCCGAGAATCGGAACGTCGAGTTCTTTAACATAGAGTTCACAGTTTCCAGTTCTCTCCAGGCTTGGCCCTCCTCCGAGGACTATGCCGTCAGCATCCTTTATTTGCTCAACTGGCGTCGTGTTCTCGATAAGCTTCGATTCCACACCAAGGTCACGGAGGGTTCTGTGGATGAGGTGATTGTACTGCCCGTAGTTATAGACAACGTATATTTTCACCATCGTCCCCCACATTACGCACTACAGATATCAATTTTTCGATGGTAGGGGCATAGCTCTGCTTCGATCTTGTAGAATGACGTCCAAAACAGAATGGGAACCGTTCTTGGACTCTGACTTGCATTTTAGCAGAGTCCACTGAACTCGAGCTTCTTTCAACTGTATGGCCAGGACCGAATACCTGTACCTCCATCGGTTTTAGGTTGGCGTATAGTGCACGGACACCTCCAGTCTCAACAACCTTTGACTGCCCCTTCGTTCCAAAGTTGCTGTAAAGAATTGTGTAGACCTTGCCTTCTGGATTTAAGGCGAAGTCGACGAGCACGTAGCCACTCCAGTTATCGTTACTTGTGTTTGCGATGGTAACTACCTCGCTGTCATTCAGAATGCGGGAGAAAGCAAGTATGCCAGACTGCGTTGTAGATATACCAAAGCCCTTGCCATCACCCGAAACTTCCCTGAAGTACTGTCTTCCATATCTAAGCGCTGCATAGGTACTTCTAAGCTTGGAAATCTCCTGAACAGCTTTGTAGAAAGGATGTTCCTCATTAAATGCATTCGGCTTTCCCCATAGAGCTTCGCGAACACTCAAATCTCTATTTCCGCTCCCATGCAACCCCTGCTCTGTGCCATAGTATATGCATGGTATGCCCTGCAGGGCGAAAAGGCATGCGATGCCCATGGTTAGCTGTGCATCGTATCTGCCGTCTCCGGGATAAAAACGGGAATGCTGGTCGTGATTGTCGAGAAATGTAACAAAGTAACGACTGCTCTCGCCATGAGAGCAGAGTAGCCCCCTCTGAACTTTCTTGCGATGCTCGAACATTCTGGCAAGCTCCGAAGGTGGGAGAAATCCCTTAACGACTGCTGGGAGTCTGTGGAAGAGGGGGAAATCTAGGGCAGCATCAACACCGATCAGATCATCGGCATCAGTAGCGCTCCTCCCAATGTACCTTGCTATCTTCTCCTCATTATCCCAGACCTCGCCAAAGGTGAAGAAGTTCCTCTTTCCAATGCTCAGTGCAAATTCTCGCATCGCATTGCCGAATATGCGGGCAAAGTAGCGCTCAACGTACTTCAGCGTGTCAATTCTGAAACCATCTATATCGAACTTTGCTATCGCATACTGGTACGCTTTGATTAGAATGTCGCGCACCGGGTGATAATAGCCCCGCTCTGGCGTTATTTCTGCGTATTCTGTCACGAACTCCTTCAGGCTTTCGAAATCGCCTACATTGCCTCCTTTTCCCTGTCTTCTGAAGTACCTGTTGCGGCGGAGCTCATCTGGATATACGGCAGCATCTCTGTGACACTTTTTTGGAGCGTCCTCCCATCGCCCCTTGCCTTCTTCATCCCGCCAGTAAATTCTGTAGGGGTAACCTCTCCACGGAGCTGAATGCCGATGTCCTTCGTATTCAAAAACATCTCCAGCATGATTGAGAACAACATCGAGTATGACGTAGATGCCTCTCGCATGCGCTTCATCGATGAGTTGCTGTAGGTCCTCTTCACTACCGAACCGGGGATCTATTTCGAGAAAATTCTGAATGCCGTAGCCGTGGTAGGTGGCATCATCATACTGGCAGTTCTTGAAGACGGGGGACAGCCATATTGCTCCAACCCCAAGCCGTTCGAGATATCCAAGCTTGCTTTGAATTCCTTTAAGATTTCCACCTTGAAACACTCCACATTCAGAATTCCACTCGTGCTTTGGCTCTTCAGAGCTGTTGAATCTGTCAACCATTATGAAGTATATCCAGGTATCTCTCCAATCCTCGGGAGATGGAAATGGCTTTGGAATTTCTCTGATTTCTCCATTAACCAGCACTCTCTCTTTATGCCTCGATTTTGCTTTTTCAATAACTTCTCTAATCTTGGGATCCCGGATTGAGGACAGCATTTTTGATGCTTTGTTTTAACTCAATAAAAAGTTTTTGGAAATTTTAATATTTAATACTAAACATAACTATTTGGATAGATATGCAGAGCAACTACAGTTCAATCAACTCTGAACTAAATTAGTAGTAAAAGGAGGCTCTATCTGCTATAAATCAGAAAAATAAACCACCGGCGAAAACTATATCTTAGCCTTCAAAGAACCTGCAAATCTCGTCGAGACTTTTGCCACCCCTCCCTTTTCTGCTTGCAGTATTGATCTTTTTAGTTCAACTGTGTCGGCTCACGTTATGCTTTCCATCACCCCTCCGTATCCGACGTACAGAATTCTGTCGGGTGAGAGAGCATCTATTACCTCTTTTCTGTGGGTTACTGCAATCAGAGTTATTCCTGCATCTCTTGCAAGTTCAGAAATCTTTCTCGCAACTCTTACTGCAGTCATTTCGTCGAGGTGGGCTGCGAACTCGTCAACGAGCATCAGGCTCGGTCTCTTTGCAAGGCATAACGCGAGCTTGAACCTCTCTTTCTGCCCTGTAGATAGTTCACCGAATCTTGCCCTGTAAAGCACCGCATCAGATATTCCAGCCCTGTTCAGAACCTCGACTGCGAGAAATATGTCCTCTGTAATCTCATAGATGAGTTCCAGGATGCTCTTTTCCCCCACTTCAGGCTCGAACTCAGACGGAATCAGTACTGCAACGCTGTCCGCTACAACTTCAACCTTTCCGCTGCTTGGTCTGTACGCTTCGCCTTCGAGATTCATGGCACTGCCTGCAATCAGCCGCAGGAGAGTGGTTTTTCCAGACCCACTCGCTCCAACGACTGCAACAACTTCTCCCGGCTTTATTTCGAAGTTGACATCTCTCAGGACGTACCTCTCCACAACTCTCTGCTTAACACCGAAGGATTCGAGCACTTTCCTAACGTCTCCTTTCACATCGTCGAGGTCGAGAAAGCTGCGGAAGAGCTTTGATACACCTTCAAACCTGAGCTTTTCCAGCTTTTTAACCTTTCCATAGCGCGAAACACATAGCCTGCCTCCATGCCTTCTCGCAATCTCGTCGCTCTCGAGGAACTTCTTTAGGTACATCTCAGCCTCTTTGCTAAGAGGTTTGTAGAGCACGGGCTTACCGGATGCGGTATCCCAGACGTAGTAAAAGCCTGCCTTCTCAAAGAACGGGTTAAACCTGGCCATCTGGGCTATCGTCTCTACGAGGTGCTTCTTCATCCGCATTTCCGGGATTCTCCTCTCGCTTATCCATTCGACCGCAGTCCTTACAGCAAAGGCTCCAATACCATCTGCTCTGTAGTCTGGATGAACGACGACTCTTGCTATGCGTGAGGCTGCCGAATTGCATCTCTTCATCGCTTCCTTGCTTGCCTTTTCCCAGAGCTTGTGTCTCGCGATTTTAAGGGAGTATTTCTTTCTGAGCTCGGAAAATAGCTCTCTGAATACGTTCTCTGGTGAGAAAACGTTCTCAAACCACTCTTCTGGAAACACTTTCTCTCTGATGTTCTCAACAACTTCTCCATCAATTTTCCTGTGCATCAGCGGTACTGGTGGGTCAACCCTGACGTATGCGACGACTTCTGGCTCATAGGGCTGCCTGTCGAGCAGCTCGAAGATCAGAAAGCGCGAGGCAGGCGTTGAGCCCTTAATTTCGACGATGTGGACGTTTCTGCTTCCGCACTCGCATTCCGGTTTTGTGTTCGCTTCGATTAGCGTCCCGCAGTCGTAGCACTTCCAGAGCGCTACTTTGCTTTTCTGACTTGCGTAGTGATACTGCTCGAGTTCTGCTATTTTCTCGAAATCTTTCTCGTAAATGGCCTCTCTCGCGAGTATCCTGTACCTGTACACCTCCTTACCGAAACTGAGTCTTGGAAGCTCAATTTTCTTCGAAAAAACTTCCCATACCTTTATTTTATCTTTACCGTAAATCCTGTACAGCTCGTAATCGTCGAAAAAGAGGATTTTTCTTCCGTGCACATCCTTTGGCTCGCCCTTGATTACTATCTCTACTTCATCACCCTCAAAGAGCCAGGCAGCGATGCCAGACATGTAGAGTGTAAGTCCGTTGTCAAGTTCGACGACGCCAAACCATCTGTGGCGGTGTTTGGGGAGTTCGTGAGAAACAACCTTTGCTCGCATCGAAACATTATTTTTCTCCAGCAGATAAACATTTTTCGTGAGAGGGCTCATAATCAGACAACCCTTTGCCTCTATGATTGTAAGAGGCATTAAAAAGTGGGAAATAAGGAGGAGGAAAACTAGCGTCAGAGGAGACGTTCTAATTATCTGCAATGGATTCGCCATAGGTAGAGCTAAGCTCGTTGACGTTCTCGGCCCGTTCAGCGTTGATGAACTCATGAAATACCAGGACTATCACAGAGTCGACGAGGAGTTTTTAAGGGAGTATTCCGGGGGAAGGAAGCTCTATGCGTGGGTCTTCGAAGAACCGGAAGAGTTCCGGGAGAAGGTAAAGGTTGAGATTCCGAGAGGGGCTCAGGTGTGGGTAAGGCTGGAAAAGTGGGCTGAAAAGGAGAAGTTAAGGGATTAACATCCAAACTCTTCGGCAGCCCTGAGTATTAATTCAGCAATCGTCTCAGCCGAGAAGCAGGCTGAGTTTATCACAAGGTGGTAAATACTCCAGTCGTCTATATCTATACCGTAGTACTTCCTGTACCTTCTCCTCTCGTACTCCTCTCTTTTCCTCGTTTCGTGCCTCACCTGCTCGATGCTCTTCTTCTCTCTCTTTGCTATCCTTGCGAACCTCGTTTCTTCGTCGGCATAGATGAGGACTTTCAGGGCGTCTTCCACCATCCAGCCGGAAAGCCTACCCTCTACGACTATGTTGTCCTCTTTTTCGGCGATTTCCTTCTGGGTTCTGTCTATGTATATGTCGATTTCTTCGTTCTCGTCGGCAATTTTGCTGAACTCCTCCAGCGTGCAGCCTCTCTCCCTTGCAAGCTGTCTAAAGATCTCTCCTGCTGAGATAAGCTTGAATCCCAGCCTGGAGGCGACGATCTTCGCAACGGTGCTCGTTCCACTTCCGGGCGGTCCAGAAATCGTGATCTTCATGCTACCCCAGCTTGAAGACCTTTTTTATGAACTGGGAGAGCAGTACGGAGCACATGAAATACCAGAAAATCCACCAGGGCAGAATAAAGATGGGTTCACTCACGTGAATAGTTCCGCTGAAAGGAACGGTGACCATAAACTTGCTCTCAAGACCGTAGTAACCCTTGTAATGCACTTCTGGTGTTATATCGTAGATCCTCACCCAGAGCCAGTAGAAGATGGGGAGTGTTACAACGACGGTGTAGAACATCGACCTGAACTGCATACCCATCATTTCACCCTGCAGCTTCTGAATTTCTGGGCGTTTTTCCTCGAGCTTCTTCAGCTTGTACTGGTTGTTCTGCTTCATGGCCTCCATGTATTCCTTCTGGAATGCCAGAACCTTCTCGTGTATCTCTTTGAACTTCTGCATGTCCACTGCATACTTCTGGATTATCGAGGAGTATGTTGCGGTTATGGATGCGAGAATGAAGATGACGACGTGGATAGGAAGAGCAAGCAGTGGGTCGAGTAGTGGTGCGACAGAGTTTGCAAGGGAGTACCTGAAGTCTGCACTGAAAACACCAAACATGAATAGGAGACCAAGTCCGATAAGCAGACTGTCTACTACCTGTTTGAGCTTCCCTTTCATGCTACTCCTCACCTATGATCTTCCTAATCATCGGATGCATCTCTGTAACCTGTTCCTTCGCCAGGTCTTCATAGAACCTGTACGCAATGCTTACTGCAAGCAGCAGTCCAGTTCCGCTGACGTTTCCTATGGTTCCAAGCATGTTGGCTACGAGAGTGAGCACACCTATTGCGGCACCACCGATAATCGTAACCTTCGGAATGTATCTGCTGAGAACCCTCTCGAGTACTTGTGGACTCTTGCGGAAACCTGGAACCTGCATTCCTGACCTTGCAAGCTGCCTTGCAACAGTCTTTGCATCCATGCCTGACGTCTGCACCCAGAATATGGCGAAGAGAATACCGCCAGCAATCAGGATCGTTGCATCGACGAAGAGGTGCAGGATTATCAGCCAGTCTGGCATGTCTGCAAAGTACGGGCTCTGCTTTACGAGAGCAGGTACCCAGTCGTGGGGACTTCTGACGGGTGAAAGCAGGTACATTATCCCGCTGATTGGCTGCGAGCCTACGTACTCACCGAATATCGTTATTCCCTTCTGGTAGAGTACCATTCCCATTACCTGAATGTTGGCCTGCAGCGCTCTGACGAAAATCATTGGCAGGACGCTGGCATAGATGAGCTTTATCGGGAAGCGCCCTCTTGCACCTCTCACAAGTGAGTGGGCGAGAGGTATCTCGACACGGGTTCCTTCAGCGAACACGACGAGCAGAATTATTGCTATCGTTGTTATCAGCGCGAGTATTCCGCCTTCGATCAGCAGAAATCCGATACCGCTTGCGGTGAGCAATTGTTCTGGCGGAATGTTCTGCGCAATCCATATCCACCTCGGTATTATTCCGGCAGGCATCGTGCTGCCGGCAGGAACAATCCAGTTGAACAGTCCGGTGATTATGGACTGCGAGATTCCTGCGAGGATGAACAGGCTGACACCGCTGCCGATACCCCATTTCGAGACAACCTCATCCATGTATACGATGAGCAGACCACCTATGAAAAGCTGGAGAAAGATGATGAATGAAAGGGCTCCTGGAGACACGCCAAGCATTGAGGCAACGTCAAGATTTGGTTTGAGAAATCCGCCAAGAATCTGTGGGAGCGCTTCAAGCGCAATCATAACTATAACGAGAAACCTCTGGAAGTCCTGGTATGCAGCCCTGTCGTCTGGATTTGTCAGGTCAAGCTTAATTATTCCCGCTCCAACTAGGAGCTGCAGGATAATTGAAGCTGTAACGATAGGACCAATACCAAGAGCTATTATAGAGCCGGTTGCACCGGCAAAGAAGGCACGATATCTCTCAAATATGTCTATCGATTCGGGAGACAGGCCGAATACGGGAACGTTGGAAAGAGCGAAATACAGGAGGAGAATCGCGAGCGTCCACGCAAACTTCTCCTTAAAAGGGACATGGGCTTTTGGCCTTTCAACACTTGGGATTTTCTCAAAATAAGGTTGAAGTTTCCTGATTATTTCATCCATCCCTCCGCCTCCGCCTGAGCTACGCTTCTACACTTCCGCCTACCTGCTGTATCTTCTCGGCTGCTTTGGGCGTTGCGTAGTCCACGATAACCTTCACCTGCTTTGTTATCTTGCCAGCTCCGAGGAGCTTGGTGTATCCGAGTTCTGACAGGTCGATGGAGTAGGTTTCTCCTTCCTTGGCTGCTATGCCAAGCTCCACTAATCTGTCGAGTATGATGTCGAGGTCTCCCACGTTAAGCTCGGGACGTGAAGCGAGGAACTTGTAGGTGTAGTCGTCAAGTTTTCCTTCGTCCTTAAGCTCTCTGAGTCTCTCCTTTACTGCCTGAGCCATCCTGTAGTCTGCTCTGACAGTCTTTGGTCTTGTAAAGCCGTACTTGCCTATTTCATAGCCGATCTTTATCGCTCTCAGGTACTTATGCTTGAACATGCCTGCGTTTCCCGCGCCACCTCTGCTACCCCTACCACTCCTGTTGTTCTTGTGGGATCCGCCTCCGCATGTGCGGGAGCCTCTGAATTTCTTAACTTTCTTCTTTGGCATTATACTCACCTCATCTTGTAAAGCAGTTTGGCAATATCACCGTGACGACCGAGGTCGCCGAAGGGGTAATGCCACTTTATGTTCTTCAACCCACCCCTCGGCGGGTGAAGCCTGAACACGGGCTTTAAGCCCGGCACATCCTTAAGGCTCGCCTTCCCCTCCACAACAGCCTTTGCGAACTCGTCTATCGAGTTGAACTGCGTGTTCTCTTTGATGTACTCGTCGGTCAGTGGCTTGTTACCCACGAGCCTGCCCCTTCTCCTGAGCAGCATCGCAAGGGTTTCTGCATCTATTTCGCCGTATGCAACGTAGTCCTTAACGACGTTGAGCATACCTCTGTACGACGGCGTGTCCGGAATTACTACGCAGTGGTACTTCTTGTGAAGGCGGAGCATCGCAAGGGTTTCTTTAATCTTTCTGTCGACGTCAACACTACCTCTCATCCTCACAACTGCAAACACTTCAATCACCTCTTGACATACATCGTTTGTTTAAGCGCTTCATATGTTGCTCTTGCGAAGTTTATCGTTGTTTTCGTGCTACCCTTGGTGAAAGTCCAGACGTCTTTAACGCCTGCAAGCTCGAGTACCTTCTTGGCGACATCTCCTGCAACGAGGCCAAGGCCCTTGGGGCCTGGAATGAGAGTTACACGAACACTTCCAGCGCTACCAGTGACCTTGCACGGAATTGAGTGCTCCATACCGCAGCCGCACTCCCATGAACCGCAGCCGCGCTGAACTTTGAATATGTTGATCTTCGCATTGTTGATGGCCTTCTGTATCGCTGGAGCCACCTGAGAGGCTTTGCCAACTCCAACACCCACGTAACCGTTCTTGTTGCCAACGACAGCAGTAACTCTGAACTTCGTTCTCCTGCCACTGTCTGTCATGCGCTGCACCATTGCAATTTCGAGGACTTCGTCTTCGAGCTCGGGAAGAAGAACATCAACTATCTCTGGCTCCTTGAGCGGCAACCCGCTGGCTATCGCTTCATCTATCGTTTTAATCTTACCATCTGCTACGAGCTTCCCGAGCCTCGTTCTCGGTACCCATTCCTCGATCATTGCACCATCTCCATTATCTTGCTCTTTATCTCATCAACATGAGCCGGCAGGTCGGAGGGCTTCAGACCCCTCCTCTCATACTCCGCAAACTTCTCTGGAGCCTCTTCGTAGTAGGCTGCTATGTGCTCACCCATGATGCGTGAATCGTCCGGGAACACCTCCGGGCTGTGCGGGACATCAAGCCCGCCTTCAACGGCTCCGCGAAGCACGGCAAAGACTCTTGAACCCCTTGTTGGGGCGTGGAGTCCTATGTCGAGGACTGCTTCGCTTACGCCCTTCGAAAGTGCCTTCTTTGCTATCAGCAGCCCGGTCAGGTATGCTGCAGGAGTGTTGTTTAAATCACCCTTCCAGCCGAACTGAGGGAGCATTGACGAATCAGCAGCGGCGATAACTCTATCCCCCTCAGGGCTGTACTCGACGACCTGTGCGATTATTCTCTTATTCGTTACTCTGACCACCAGTCTCGGCTTTCTTGAGAGCAGGAGCTTGAGTCTTTTCTTGTAGTTTGTTTTCCCTTCCCTTCTCCTTCTGAATTTGACCCTGTATCTCGGTCCTCTTGCCAATTAAATCACCCCTTAATCAAACCCTGTGTCTGGAGATAAGCGTTAAGGTGAGCAACGCTTCTGAATTCCCCACCCTTCGCCTTTCTATACAGCAGGCGGTACGTTCTTCTGTCTATAATCTCTGCATCTCTCAAGAACTTGAGCCTCCTTCTTATAGCTCTGATTCTTGTTATCCAGAGTTCCTTCGACGGCATCCTTGCGCCCTTCTTACCCTTCCTGCTTCCGTGACCTCTTCTTCTGCCCTTTCTCCTCTGGAGCTTTCTTGCGTTTATTCTTGCTCTGCTGATACCCTTTACGGGCTTTCTCTTTATTACGCCCTCTTCTATGAGCTTCCTTATGTCGTCTTTCGTTGCTGCTGCCGCTATGTCGTCGAGGGCGTTCGGGTCCATCCACACGCGGTTCTCACCGCAATCGAGCAAACTTGCTGCAAGCCTTCTTTGTAGCCTCAAATCCATAATCATCACCTTTGGGTGGGGTTGAGAATGACAATACCCATTTCTTTTGCTTTTTCTTCAATCATGAGCCTCTTCTTCATCCCAACGCTGGCTGCTATCCTCACAGCCTGTCTCGTGGGATCGATGCCCTCAAGCTGCTGGGGGTTGTAAACGAGTACATCTTCCTTTCCACTCGGGTGCAAACCTCTTACGGCTTTGGGAGAACCAAATCCAATGTTGACGAGGATTCTCCCGCTCCACTTTCCGCCATACCTCTGTCTCAGCTTGCTGTGTCTGCCTCTTGGTCTCCTCCAGCCTTTGTCACGAAGTCTGAGCTTTTTGTGAGATTCATACCTTCTGAATTCTGGCTTCCTTGCCTTCAGTCTTCTCCTGAGTCTGAGCAGCCTATCCATCGCCCACACCTCACGGTTTTTCAACTATGTAAATACCATCTTGGAACACACGGACATCGAGGTTCTTAATTCTCGTCGTCTGTTCGAGGTTTGCTGCAGTCTGACCACATTCTTCCTTATCAATCCCCTCGACGATTATGTCGTTACCCTGAATCTTCACTGTAGCTCTACCGACTATCTTGGACTTCCTCGGGTACTTCTCTCCAAGGAAGTTCTCTATGATTACCTCGTTACCTTCAACTCTGACCTTTATGGGGAAGTGTGAGTAAACAACTCTGAGCTTGTACTGGAAGCCCTCAGTTACACCCTTAATCAGGTTGTTAACGTGAGCGGCAAAGGTTCCCACCATCGCCTTCTGCTTGGTCTTCTTGCTTTCAGTATAAACTCTGATTTTTCCGTTTTCCTTGACGATGTGCACGTCTCTGAACTTCAGGAGCCTTGAGTTCTCACCCTTTGGCCCCTTAACCGTGATGAGATACCCCTTAACGTCGTCACCTTCAATGTTAACATCAACGCCATCCGGGACCTCTACGACTCTCTCTATCATCGCCAACACCTCAGTAGACGTATGCAAGCAAAACTCCCCCAAGACCACGTTCTCTTGCTTCCTTCTGAGACATTACGCCCTTCACAGTCGAAACAACGAGGATTCCGAAGTCTCTCGCTGGCAGGAACCTCTTCTCGAACTTCTCGTATTCAGTCTTTTTAACGGAGAAGCGCGGCCTTACAGCTCCGCAATCGTTTATCCTTCCTGAAAGCTCTACGAAGAACGCTCCGCCTCTCTTGTCGTCCCTGTATTCGAAGCTCTTTATGTAACCGTAGTCCTTGAGCACCCTGAGCACGTTTCCAACGAGCTTCGATGCGGGTCTTATCTCGCACTCGCTCTTACCGCAGCTCTCCGCGTTCTTTATTATCGACATGGCGTTTGAGAGAGTATCGCTAAGGCTCATACCCATCACCAGTACTTCTTAAATCCGAGTTCGGCAGCAACTTCTCTAAAGCACTGCCTGCAAAGGTAAATACCATACTTCCTTACGAGGCCAGCTTTTCTTCCGCATCTCCTGCACTCGCTCGCACCTCTTCCGAAGATCTTCTTTCTCTCTTTCATTATACTACCTCCACGCCAAGGGTTTTCAAAAACTCGATCGTCTCTTCTCTGGTTATGCGGTGATTCTTACCAACCTTTGCTTTCGCAATCTTTCTCCTCGCAACCCGGTATCCTCTCCTCTTCAGCACAACGCAGACATCCATTCCAAAGATGCCCATGTCCGGGTCGTAGGTGACTCCCGGCAGGTCTATGTGCTCGGCAATTCCGAAGGAGAACTCTCCGCTGCCGACTTGCCTTCTGCTGAGCTTGAATTCCTTAACTGTGAGGGCATCTTTCAGGAACTTTATGGCCTTTTCTCCCCTGAGGGTTACCTTTGCTCCTATTGCCTCACCCTTCCTTATGTTGAAGTTCTTTATTGTCTTCTCTGCGTACGTAATCGTGGGCTTTTGCCCCGTAAGCTGCTCGAGGAGCTGGAGAGCCTTCTTGTGTCTCTCTCCGCTCTCTCCAACGCCGATGTTTACCACTACCTTGTCTACGAGGATCTCCCGCATCGGGTTTTCCCTGCCCACATCTGTGCTTGCAGCCTTTGCCTCCACTTCAGCCGCCATCTTCAGACCCCCAGATCAATTACTGGTTTTCCGTCCGGCTTACCGACGACGAAAACGTGATCTTCAATCGTGGTAATAACTCCTTTTTCACTCTCTATCGTTACGAGATTTGGAGCGGAACCTCTAACAACCTTATACTCTTTAATTCTTCCAATTTCTCCGGCGTGGGTTCCACCAACAATCATGACGAGGGCGCCTTCCTCAAACTTCAGGTGATCAACTATTTTCTTTTCAGGAAGTTCAAGAAGAACACTATCTTTAGTTTTGTAGGTGTTGTCGGCAAGTATGTTCGTTCCGTCGAAGAGGTTGAGCTGAACCTTACCGCCCTTGACGATCGTCTTGTTAACGATCTTGTAGAGCTTGAGCTTGTCGTCACCGATCTCCTTTGGAATGTATCTGCCCTTGTCGTCGAAGAGTATTCTGTAGCTCTTTCCGAGCTTCGGAATGCTGATTACATCGAAAAGTCCGACGGGGAACTTGTAGTCTTTCCTTGGCCTGCCATCAACGAGGATCTCTCCAGCAGCGATGACCCTCCTTGCTTCTCTTGCAGTATCTGCAAGGCCGAGAAAGTCTCTGACAATTACGAGCAGTGGAACTGCGTTTTTGTTGTGTGGGCCTGGAGCTGTTTTAACAAGCCATTTCTTGATTTTTCTCGGAACCTTTATGGTTTTTGGGGCGGAAAGTCTTTTCTGGTGCATCTGCTTCACCTCTCAAGTATCTTCTTTCTAACATCATCAATTTCCTTTAGCTCGATTATCATGACGTTTGATGGATGAATTGGTACAGCTACTTCCGTCCCGTCTGCTTTCGTTGTCGTAGCGCCGTCAACCTTGATGACACACCTTTTCATGTCAACTTCCAGTACTCTGCCCTCATGGCCCGCAAACTTACCCCTCATTATTCTGACCTTGTCTCCTTTCTTAATCCTGATACTGCGCTTCCCGTACTTCTTTCTGAGCTCCTTTGAGAGGGTTGCACGGAGAAGCCTGTGCCTCTCGTGGAGCTTTGCCGTGTACAGCCACTTTCTCTGTTTTCTCGGCTGCTTTGATACAACCATTCCTACCACCTCATATTATCGCTGCCGCAAGGGAGCCTATCTTGGAGAAGCGCTCAGCAGCTTCCCTTGCAACTGCACCTCTTATTTCTGTGCCCTTCGGGTTGCCCTTATCGTCAGTTATTACAGCAGCATTGTCTTCGAACTTTACGCGAGTACCATCCGGGCGGCGGTACTCCTTGCGCTGCCTGACTATGACCGCATAGTGCACCTGCTTTCTTATCTCGGGTGTACCCTTCTTAACTGAAACGACGACTATGTCCCCTACTCCCGCAGCAGGGTAGCGCCTCCTGACACCCTTGTATCCCTTAACGGCGATTATCTCGAGTTCTCTTGCTCCAGTATTGTCTGTGCAGACGAGCCTCGCTCCTGTGGGCAATACTTTCGGGACGTTAGCCTTAATCCCCTTCATGGGCTATCCTCTCCACTATTACGAATGATTTAGTCTTGCTAATGGGTCTGCACTCCGCGATAGTTACGATATCTCCAGGTTTTGCATCAATACATGGCGGATTGTGGGCATGAAGCTTGCTCCTCTTCTTGAGGTACCTCTCATATTTTGGCACGTACCTCAGCATTTCTCTCTCGATTACTGCCGACTTTTCGTAGGTTTTGACGACCCTACCTCTAAATACCTGCCCCCTTACAGGCAAACTGCCATGGAAGGGGCAGTGTTTATCGTCACATTCCTTTTCCGGCGGTCTGACGTCAATACCAATATCCCTCATACATCCACCTCTTCAGCTTTTCAGCTTTTTCAGCGTTTAGCCCTCTTGATGAGCATGATTCCTCTTTTTATTCTTTCCTCAGGTCTGAAGGCTATCAGATCGCCTTTCACCCTCAGCACCCTTCCCTTATACCATACTCTGAAGACTCTGCCCCTCTTCGCCACGGTTTTTAAGCTTTTTTCAGTCTTAATTCGAAGGGTGTTCATCGTTTCGTCAACGACAATACCCTTCAGACCAACTTCACTTGGATTGGGACTTTCAACCACCTCTACTTTGAGTCCTATCCATTCGTCGGCGAGTATGAGTGCGGGTTCCATGACTACACCTTGTATCCTTCCTGACCAAGGGCGAACTTGATGCGGGCTATGTCCTTCCTTATTGCCCTGATCTGTCCTGGGTTTTCGAGCGCTCCTCCACTCCTTGCAAGCGTTCTGAGCCTGAGCAACTCCATCTCAAGTTCATTCAGCTTTTTCAGCTTCTCCTCTCTGCTCATTTCCCTGATCTCCTGCATTTTCATTCTTCATCCCCTCCTTGGCCTCTTCTCCACCCTCAACACTTTCGGCAGGCTTGACTTCCTGAGCCTGAGCTTCGGTAACATCCGGGGCTGTGATCTCCTTAACTCTGAACTCGTCGGGCAGCTCGACGTCGGGCGGGATTATTCTGACCGTAACGCCAAGGACTCCAAGCTTCTTTATTGCAATGTCAAAGCCCTTTCTGACCATGCTGGATGCCGGCTCACCCGTGTGAACCATCGTTCCGGCGAGGAACTTCTCAGTTCTCGCCCTTTCGCTCGTCAGCTTTCCACTTATCTCTATCTCGCATCCCTTGGCTCCCGCTTCCATGATTCTGTAGAGGAACCTGTAGCCAGCCTTTCTGAAGTACCAGCCTCTCTCGAGGGCTCTTGCGAGCAGTGAAGCCATGAGCTGTGCGTTAAACTCTGGCTTTTCGATTTCGTCGACACTTACCTGCGGGTTTTCAATGCCGAACTCCTTGAGTCTCTCAGTCAGTGCTCTGATTCTTCTTCCGCCTTTTCCTATAACCAAGCCCGGTCTTTCGACGAACAGCGTAACCTGTGTGCCGAGTGGAGTCCTGGTAATGTCTACTCCGCCGAATCCGGCGTTGCGGACTTCCTGAATCATCCACTCCTTGACCTTGAGCTTCTTGATTCTGTCCTCGACAAACTTCCTCTCTACCGCCATTATCGCACCTCTGCCACGAATTCTACTGTTGTGAATACCTTAAAGCGGGGTGTGGCCCTACCAAAGGCCCTCGGCATGTATCTCTTCAACACCCTTCCCTTCTTCGCCTGCGCATGAACTATAACAAGGCGGTCTGTTTCGAGGCCCTTGTATTCTGCATTGGCTTCGAGGTTCTTCAGCACTTTCAGTATGTGCTTCGCAGCCTTCTGCGGATACCTGCCCGCGTACCACTTCTCAAGTCCGCTCTTGTGTGCAACCTTCTTCTTGTACTTCCTGAACGGCACTGCCCTTTTCATTGCAATTACGTCCTCGAGGTAGTTTATCGCCTCGTCTATCTTCTTGCCCTTGAGTTCCCTGCAGATCTCTACCGCGTGCTTGAAGCTGATGGGCATCTCGTAGCCCATAGCCTTCGCAGCCTTGCTTTCGTCCTCCGGGGTGTAGGAGTAGTTTATCCTCGCCATAGGTCATCACTTCAGCGGCACGTATTTACTGCTCCTCGTAGCTCCAACACCTGGGCCTGAGTGCTTCTCGAATCTCCTCGTCAGTGCGAACTCGCCGAGTCTGTGACCGATCATCTCAGGCTTTATCTCGACTCTGACGAACTCCTTGCCGTTGTGGACATAGACGACCTTGCCCACCATTTCGGGCAATACGATCATGTCTCTGCAGTGTGTCCTTGCTTCTCCCTTCTTTCTGAGCTTTCTGAGGAGCTTCTCCTCCTGCTCGGTGAAGCCCCTCCTTATCTTTCTCCTCTCTCTTGCTGGCAGCAACTCTGCAATCTGCTCGAGACTCATCTGTTTGAGTTCATCAATTGTGTGTCCGCGGTATCTGAATTCTTTGGGCCTTATAACCTTGCTTTTGAGCGCCATGGTTATCGCCTCACACCTGTCCTTCTCGCAGCAATACTACCAACCTTTCTGCCAGGCGGGGCATTCCTGCTGACTGTCTTTGGTTTACCAACGTGCTGGTGCTTACCACCACCGAATGGGTGATCCACTGCATTCATGGCAACACCCCTCACGCGCGGCCACTTCGCAGCCTTGCTCTTCATCTTGTAGTACTTCTTACCTGCCTTCACGAACGGCTTGTCCGTTCTACCCCCGCCGGCAACAACGCCGATCATCGCCCTGCAGTACGGGTTAAACCACTTAAGCTGGCCAGAAGGCATCTGAACGAGTACACGATCCTCCTCGTGGGCAACGACAAGTGCAAATGTTCCGCTCGACCTTGCAAACTTCCCACCATCGCCGGGCTGGGATTCGACGTTGCAGATAGGAGTACCTTCGGGTATATTCTTGAGGAACGTTATATTGCCCGGCCTCAACCCAACATCTGGCCCAGCCTCAACAACATCGCCAATACCCATGCCTTCCGTCGCGATTATGTATTCTTCTCCTCCGTCGGGGAGCTTGACGAGGGCAATTGGAGCGTTTCTTGCAGGATCGTGCTCGATGTCGATAACTTTCGCTACCACACTGGTATCGCTGAACTTCAGGTGCCTGAGATCAGCCTTATACTTGTGAGACGGAGCCGTGTAAGTTGGTGTTCCTTTTCCTCTATTCTGAGCAATAATTCTTTTACCCATTTTCTATCACCTCAGAACACTCCGAGCTTTGAAAGGATTTCCTCAGCCGAATAATCTGGCTTGAGCTTGATGTATGCCTTCTTTTCACCCCTTGGTGTTATGAGCGTGTTAACTGATTCAACCTCAACCCCAAACCTCTTCTCGATTTCCTTCTTTATCTGGGGTTTCTTTGCCCTTATATCGACTATTGCCGTCAGGATGTTCTTTTCGAGCTCTGCAGTTGTCTTTTCAGTAACAAGGAAGCACTTGATCAGCATAACCACCCCTCCAGGACATTCAGAGCTGACTTCGTCCAGACTGTGAGCCTTCCGGGATGTGTTCCAGGAGCGAGGAGTTCAACGTTCAGATCTTTGGCGAGCACGACATCAACACCTGGGAGATTCCTTGCTGCGTTCATAACACTGCACGGCTTCGAGACTACAACAAGAACACTCTTCTTTCCGATGTAGCGTCTTCCTCTCATCTTGCCCTTTCCGGCTCTGACGCGCTTTCTTTCTGCAGCCCTGACAACATCGCTGTAAACGCCTATTGCCTTGAAGACCTCTGCAACTTCTTTTGTCTTTGAGAGGCCCTCAAAATCGTCAACAACGATTTTTGGCACATCACCATCAAAAACGTGGTTTCTCTGCTTTACTACTTCAGCAATGGCAGTTGCCGCTATTGCAGAGCGAAGGGCTTTTCTCATCTCTTTTCTGTTGATTTTCTCCTCCCACTTCTTCTGAACCTTGGGCGGGTGAGCCCTTCTGCCTTTAACAGCCTGCGGAACCTTTACAGCCCTGCTACCTGTTTTCAGCCTTGGGACTCTCGCGTATCCATGGCCCGGCCCCCAGTTTTCAGCAGCGTAGTTTATCCCCGAAAGAGGATTGGGGCCGTAAGGCTGCCTGCGGTGGCTCTGGATAGCATGAACTGCCTTCCTGATTATGTCCGGGCGGAGCTCCTCCTTGAATACTACTGGCAATTCGATTTCTTCAACAACTTCGCCGTTGAGATTCAGAACGTTGGCCTTCATCTTCATCTCCCCTGCTTGGACGTTGTACTGACGTATATAAGGTTGATTCCGTCAAACTCCGCCTGAGGCGGTCTTATCGCATCTCTCATGCGGATGAGTCTTTTAACGCTTCCAGGAACGCTACCTGAGATAAGGACGTAATCGCTTCTTACAACGCCGTAGTGCGGGAATCCTCCATTAGGTGTAACCTCGCTTCCATCCTCCCCAATTTTAATGATGCGCTTGTTGAACTCGGTGCGCTGGTGGAAACCCATCTGACCAGCCTGCGGAACAGTCCAGCGGATGTGGTGCGGATTCCATGGGCCGAGACAACCAACTCTGCGGTGTTTGCTGCTTCTTGCGTGCTTTGCGTCAAGCGTTATAACTCCCCACCTCTTAACTGGGCCCTGGAAGCCCTTACCCTTCGTTATTGACAGAACGTCGATTATTGCTCCCTCTGAATAAACTTCAGAAACACGAATTTCCTTTCCGAGTTTCTCTATTGCGTAGTCGAGAGCAGAACTCACATCTCCACCAACCTTATGCTCCATGACGTCGGGAACCTTCTTTGGAATTCCTGTAATCAGGTATGGCTGAGTGTAGGTAATCACGCGAACTTCTGCAGCGTCGTCTATCTCTTTGAGCTTTTCAACGTCGGGGGACTTCTTAGGAAGCTGGAGCCTTCTGCCGAGGAAGTTGTCGAGGTCGCTGCTCCAGACTTCTCCGGCTATCTGCATGCCGTAAGGTGTCTTTCTGTAAACCCTTATTCCCGCCACTTTCATGGGGGGTGTCTCAATCACTGTAACCGGAACTACTATCTCCTCCCCGTACGTAAGGGAGTTCTTTCTGTCGTCTACCATCACCACGTGGGTCATACCCACCTTATAGCCCGCAAATCCGAGCAGTCTTGTCTCACTGCATTCGGGCCAAGCCCTTATCCTTGGAACGATACTGCTGGCTCTCTTTCGAGGCGAGAATCCAAGCGATCCCCTTCTTGGCCTGTGTTCCTTCATTTCCTACCACCTGTCCTGTTCAAGCCTTATCAAGCTTTAATCCACTTTATTTCACGATTTGAGGAAGTTTATTATCGCGAGGGCTGCAATTACAGCCTCTTCGAGTCTTACGGTTTCAGTCCCCTGGTTTGGGACTATGTTCCAGCACCTTGAGGGCAGCTTTACGCCAAGCCTCGCTGCAATCTCGTGCACACCCTCTTCAGGGCTCCCGAACACCAGCGTCGGGCTTTTAAGCGAGGCTATCTCGCCAATGCCGGGTTTGTGGCACCTCTTAGAGGTTAGTACCACTTCTTCTCTGCGGAGCACCTCATCAAGCTCCGCTTTTCTTACTTTATAGCCCCAGTACTCCTCCACTTCCCGGGGCTCAACCTCTTCAACGACCAACGGCTTCGTCGAACAGACCCTGACGGTCACACGGGCCCCGCTTTTTAGTTTGTATCGGGATTTCTCCCTCTTGAGCAGGGCCAGGGCCTTTACACCGACATCGACCCACGCGGTGCCGTCAGGACCAACCCTTCTAACGACCCCATCCCTCACTTCACCGATTTTTAAATCTTTCGGCCGATGGGATGGGATGCGGAGAGGAGGCAGCACTCCTGCGTACTTGAGGCTTGGCTTGATTGGTATTAAGTATTTTCTGAGGTACTGAGGAGTTTCGAGGTATTGAAGCACGTCCGCGATAAAGTCCGATTCATCGAGCTTGGGGTCGCGGTATATTATAATCTCATCTACTCTGAATATCGCTGCAGCCCTTGCTATCTGCCCGACCTTGTACGCCTTAATTTTTTCATCTCTCTCGTTTATGAGAGCTGAAGACGGGATTGCTATGGAGGTCATTTCATGGGAGGTTGGTGGGGCTATTTATAAAGGTGCTTGAGTGTGAGAGGGCCAAGAACATGCGGGCAATATTAAATAATTTTGATGAAATATTCAGAAAATATACAAGTTAGCAAAAAAACAAATCAAAAACCCAAATCAACCCTTCGCAACACCCAGCGGAAGCAATCTTGCGACGAGCCTTGAGAGGCCAGCTTTGTGCACAACTTCTACAACATCATCGCTGCGCTTGTATGCTTCCGGCGCCTCCTCTGCGAGCAGCGCACCCTGCGTCGCCCTCACATATATCCCTCTCTTTTCAAGATTTGACCTCACTGCAGAGCCCCTCAGCTTCCTCTTTGCTGCAGCTCTGCTCATGACTCTCCCGCTGCCGTGACACGTCGAGCCAAAGCTCTCTTCCATGGCTTTTTCCGTGCCAATCAGTACGTAGCTTGGAGTTCCCATGCTTCCAGGGATGAGGACTGGCTGGCCTATGTCGCGGTAGTGCTCGGGTATTTCTTTGCATCCCGGCCCGAATGCCCTTGTTGCACCCTTTCTGTGAACGCAGACTTTCTTTTTCTTGCCATCGACGAGGTGTTCCTCAAACTTGGCTATGTTGTGCGCCACATCGTAAACGAGTCTCATTTCCAGGTCATCTTCGCTCATGCCGAATATCTTCTCGAAAGTCTCGCGAACCCAGTGGGTTATTATCTGCCTGTTGCACCACGCGTAGTTCGCGCTTGCAGCCATACCGCCGAAGTAGTCCTGTCCCTCTCTGCTCTTTATCGGAGCGCACGCAAGCTGCCTATCTGGTAGCCTTATCCCGTATTTCTTAACAGCCCTATCGAGGACTTCGAGGAAGTCTGTACAAACCTGATGCCCCAAACCTCTACTTCCACAGTGAATCATAACAGTAACCATGCCCTCTTCGAGCCCCATTACCTTCGCCGCCTCTTCATCGTAGATTTTGTCCACGTACTGTACTTCGAGGAAGTGGTTTCCGCTTCCCAGCGTACCGAGCTGTGGCTTTCCACGACTCCTCGCCTTTCTACTTACAACCTCTGGCCTTCCTCCTGCCAGTGCTCCGTGTTCCTCGCAGTTATCAAGGTCCTCTTTCCAGCCGTAGCCATTCTCAATAGCCCACTTAGCTCCAACAACAAAAATCTCGTCCAGCTCCTTGTCGCTGACCCTCAGCCTGCCCTCACTGCCCACACCAGAAGGGACAGCGACGAAGAGTGCATCAATCAACTGTTTGATCTTCGGTCTTACATCATCAACCCTGAGATTGCTTCTCAGGAGCCTGACGCCGCAGTTTATGTCGAAACCAACACCACCAGGTGAAACAACACCCTCCTCAACATCAAAGGCAGCAACTCCCCCAATTGGAAAGCCATAGCCCACATGGACGTCTGGCATCACAAGCGATGCCTTCTGGATGCCCGGCATCGTCGCTACGTTTGCAGCCTGTTCGACTGCATCTTTCTCGAGAATCTGCATCAGCTTCCTGTTGATGTAGAAGTACGCCGGAACCCTCATTCCCTGCTTGTAGCTCTTGGGCAATTCCCACTTGTATTCAGTAACCTTTTTGAGAATTGACTCCATCCCCATTCCTTACCCCCCAATTAAACCTCTTTATTCGGACTTCAGCAGGGCTTTCCCGAAACCGACGAGTCCGCCCTTCTCGATTATCTGCAGCAGAAACTCCGGAAGGGGGTTTATCGGGTACTCTTCACCCTTGGTCTTGTTCACAATTACGTTCCTCGAGTAGTCAACTTCCAGCTCGTCTCCATCATCTATTTTGTCCGCATCTTTGCATTCCAGTGCTCTTAAGCCTATGTTTATCGCATTCCTGAAGAATATTCTCGCGTAAGACTTTGCTATAACGGCCTCAATTCCAGTAGCCTTCAAGGCGAGAGGAGCATGCTCTCTACTGCTTCCACATCCGAAATTCTCTCCCGCTACGACGAAATCTCCAGGTTTTACCTCCTTGACAAACTCGCTTCTAACGTTCTCAAAAACGTGCTTGGCAAGTTCAGCAGGATCATTAATGACGAGGTACTTCCCCTGAATTATAACGTCCGTGTCTATATCATCGCCAAACTTCCACGCCCTGCCCATGTTCCACCGTTTCCGGCCGGTTTTAAAAGGTTAACTGATCGTTCGAAAATCCCTGAGGAAACGGCCACTTTCTTTTATCAAATGGTAATTGCTATAAGTATTATATCATCTATAACAAAAATTACACAAAAATTACTAATTCTGAATTTACTATCCAATGCTGTATGCTATCTGTCCTGACGTTAATCGGCTTTTTCACGTCGATTGTAGGACTTATTGGATATGTACTTGTCCCGTCAGGTACTCTTACCCGTCACGAGAAGTACCTCAGAGGCGCAGCAGGCTTATATGTTGCGCTAAGTTTCTCGTTCCTTCTTCATTCTCTCTGCCATCTGCTTAGCATCGATGTTCTGCTTGCAGATTGTATTATGGGTGCTATTACGGCCAGTGCAGGCATACTGCTTTTTATCCAGTTCATGGAACGCGGCGTGTCAATTAGCCTCCCCAGACTCAGAGAGATACTGCTTTACATGTCTGTCGTATGGTTGATGGGGAAGGAGATACCTCTCAGCTTACTTGAACCTTACATCGTGGTTACAACTGGTGTGCTTTCTTTCTTCATCTTTGCTGTTACGATCTTGCTTCTTATCTTTGTAAAAAAGCACCGTATTTTTCTCATACTTGAGGATGTCACAACTTTGATTTCTGAGTCATTTACTGTCGTCTTACTGACCGGTGTTGGCTTAATCTCGCTTGGAAGTGGTGTCGCTGGTGGGAATATCCACGTTCTCTCTTCACTTCTCGCAGCAACCGTTCTGACACACGTGCTGGATATAATATACAGGACATCGAGTCCTTTTTTCAGGAGGTTACCGACATTAGTATAATTGAAGATATGGCTGCATTCACTTTTCCTCTAACTGCTTTTTTGAGATATTATATCCCGTACCTTCTACTTCCTGCACGTCTATATCACATGGCTCGGGCTGAGCAGTATTATAATTGCGAGTGTTACTACTCCTGCTAAAACGAGTCTGAGTCCTGCGATGGCTACATTCACGTCCGCAACCCTTCCCATGACTGCACCGATTGCGAAGAGTTGGACGAATCCAAGACTCAGCGCCACAACAAAAGCCATATCCATTGGCAGGAATAGATAAACGAGCAGCGGCACGCATGCAGCAATGATAGGTGATATTGCATGGACAATTGCGGATATGTATACTGCGAAGGTGTGCGCTCTGTCCACGATTCCACCAACGTTTCTCAGCATTGCTTTCTCTCGCCGCTTTTTCATGGCTCTTTGCTCCACACCCTCCGCCTCATAAGCACCCCACCCGCTGGAGATCCCGAGAGCTATGGCTGTGGCGATGCCGGCGGAGATTATAACCTCTGGTGTTGCTTTTCCGCTCAGGTGGGCTCCCATTATAAGGCCCTGAATTGTGAGAACGCCGTCGAAATAACCTATGATAAAATAGCGTCTCGAAATGGGCACGAGGTTCGTCATTTCGCAGTACAGTCTGTAAATCTCAAGTTTTCTCTTCAATTTTTTGCGAAGTCCTTCGGGCACAATTCTATGCTCTTCATTTCATCATAAAACTATTCCGAAGTTTTTTATTGCTCTACGCTTAATCAGCAGCATGCGATTGTACAACACCCTCACGAAGAGAGAGGAGGAGTTGAAGCTTGACAAAACCGTAAGAATTTACGTTTGTGGAATTACTGCCTACGATTACTCCCACATAGGCCACGCGAGAAGTGCTGTTATTTTCGACACGTTCCGGCGCTATCTCGAGTGGAAGGGACACGAGGTTATCTACGTCCAGAACTTCACCGACGTTGACGACAAAATCGTCAGGAGGGCGGTCGCTGAGAACAGAACCCAGAAGGAAGTAGCTGAGAAATTCATTGCCGAATATTTCAAGGACATGGAAGCTTTGAACGTAAGAAAGGCTACGTATCATCCAAAAGTGACTGAACACATTTCTGATATAATCCAGGCTGTAAGCGAGCTAATAAAGAAGGGCTATGCCTACGAAGTTGGCGGAGAAAACAAAGACGTTTACTTCCATGTTCCCTCCTTCTCGCATTACGGCGAGTTATCTGGCATGAGCCTCGAAGAGTTGAACAGGCATCGTATTGAGCCTGATGAGAGAAAAAAGGACGTAAAAGATTTTGCCCTCTGGAAGGCAGCGAAGGAGGAGGATATTAAGGCAAAGGCTGTCTTTGACTCGCCATGGGGCCTTGGAAGGCCGGGATGGCACATCGAGTGCTCGGTAATGGCGGCAAAGTATCTCGGCATCCCATTCGACATCCATGGAGGGGGCAAGGACTTGATTTTCCCCCATCACGAGAACGAGAGAGCCCAGAGCTACGCTTTGCATGGCATTGAACCTGTCCGCTACTGGATACACAACGACTTCGTGACAATAAAGGGCGAAAAGATGAGCAAAAGCCTTGGCAACATCGTAAAAATCAGAGACGTTCTGCAGAAGTACAATGGAGAGGTGTTGCGGTACTTCCTGCTTTCAGCCCACTACCGCAGCCCCATCGACTACAGCGAGGAATCAATTGAGAGGGCGGAAAAAGCTTACTCTGCCCTCAGAAACACTCTCGAACTCATAGACATGGAAATTGCAGCTTTTAAAACGTTCGGAGGTGGTGAAGGAGCGGGAGAGCTTAACGACGCAACGTCGAACCTTTCAGCGAATTTCATCAGCGCGATGGAGAACGACTTCAACACACCCAAGGCTATAGCATCGCTGCACGAGTTTTCGACGAGAACAAACAAAGCCGTCAATAAAGGTCTCGCGGGGCTGGAAGAGCTTGAGAATGCCTTTGAAACGTTTTTGAGCCTGTGCAACGTTCTCGGTATCTTCGTAGATTATCAGCGAGTTCCAGTTCTTAGCAGCGAGCTTGCGGAGCTTGTGAAGGAGAGAGAAGAAGCGAGAAGAGAGAAGAACTTCGAGAAAGCTGACAGAATAAGGGAGAAGCTCAGGGAGAGGGGCTACGTACTCATTGACACGCCAAGGGGGACGAGGTGGAAGCTTGTATAAGTTTAATTGATAATGCCCAAAAAATAAATTAATGGGACAACGTCTCTATACCCTACCAAAATCGTCCTGGAATCTCTCAATATCGTCTTCGCCTATGTATTCTCCAATCTGTACCTCTATTATTTCAAGGGTTATTAACCCGGGGTTTTCGAGCCTGTGAACCTCTCCCGCCGCTATGAACGTGCTTTCACCCTTTCGGAGAAAGAATTCTTTATCTCCAACAGTAACCTTTGCTGTACCTTTTACAACCACCCAGTGCTCGCTTCTGTGGTAATGTCTCTGAAGACTGAGCCTGCGCTTTGGCAGCACTGTCAGTTTTTTAATCTTGTAAAACTCACCTTCCTCCAGAACCGTAAAAGAACCCCAGGGACGATACACAGTTTTGTGAATCTCCGCTCTATTATCTCCCCGGGACCTCAAAATCTCGACAATGTTCTTGACCTTCTGAGCATCCTTTCTTGAACAAACGAGAATAGCATCTCTTGTATCCACAACAATCGCATTGTCTATCCCTACGGTAGCTATCAGCCGCTCTCCGAGTATAAAGTTGTCACTCGAATCAAGCAATATGCACTCACCTTTTGCAACGTTCCCGTTGCTGTCTTTCTCAAATACTTCATAAAGAGCATCAAAGCTTCCTACGTCACTCCAGGAAGCTTCGAAGTGCACCACTGCAGCTTTGTCTGTTTTTTCCATGATGCCGTAGTCGATTGAAACCTCCGGCACCTTTGTATACACTTCACTCAGGCTGTTTATCTCGAACGCTTTGACGAGTTCGGGCTGATACTTTTTACACTCCTCAATGAAGATGCTCGATTTAAACAGGAACATTCCGCTATTCCACAGATAGCCTTTTTCGATGTACTCTTTCGCCTTCTCAAAATCTGGCTTCTCAACAAACGCGTCAACCTCGTAACCTCCATCGATCTTTTTTCCCGGTTTTATGTAGCCATAGCCAGTGTGAGGACGGGTTGGTTTTATCCCAAAAGTGACAAGCTTGCTTTCAGCCAGTTTCTCGGCTCTCTGAAACGCTTTTCTGTATTCCTCGTTAGCGATAATAAGGTGGTCAGATGGTAGAACAGTAATTTTTGTATCGCCATTTCTTTCAGCTATCGTCTTTACTGCGAAGTATATTGCTGGCAGCGTATTCTTTGCCAGCGGCTCTAATAGAACGTTCTCCTCAGGAATCTCTATTTCTTTTTCGGAAATCTGCTCCAGAACCATAAACTTGTGTTTTTCGTTCGTTACCACGTAAATCTCATCGGGTGCTGAGAATATCAGAGCCCTTTCAAGGGTTTTCTGAAAAAGAGAAGAGTCGTCAAATAATTTGATGAACTGTTTTGGGTACTGCTCTCTGCTCAGAGGCCAGAGCCTCGTACCACCCCCACCAGCAAGTATTACGGTGTGCATTAAATCACCTCTAATTTTTTCTAAATAGCACGCCAATCATAAACTTTTTTAGGGCTTTAATAACTTCACTCTTAAATAAATTGCGGTTAATCTCTTTAGGGAACTGAATAAGTAGCTTAAACTGAAAACGAAATTAAATTTATAAAGAGAAGTATATAGAAAAATAGTCAAAGTTTCAGCCTGAGTGTTACGACTTCAAAGGGATTGAGTTCAAGGAAGATCTTGTTGCCCTCGACTTTAACATCCTTGTCGAACTCCTCGTCTTTTTCCTCTATCATATTCACGACTTCTACTTCCTTTGGTTCTCTGAACAACGTTATCGTAGCTTCTGTTTCTGTTCCCGAAGCCTCGTAGAACCTCAATATTACACCATTTCCATCTTCTGCTCTCTTTAGAGCTGTAAGTATCACGTTGTCGGGTTCTATCTTTAAAAACGACCTTTTAAGCCTGTACTTATTTGATCTCGATAGCTGCAAAGCTATCAGATCGTAGTTAAACTCATATCCCTGCTTGTAGGACTTCGCTTCTACCCAGTTACCTTCGTGTGGATAGATGGAGTATCTGAACACGTACTTCTTCAGTTCTCTCGCATCTGGAACTGGAATGACGGGCCCTGCCTTTCCGTCGGAAGAAAGCATATCCACTGACCTCAGGAGAGTTATGTAGATGTCCTCATCCCTCACTTCATTTTCTGGATTTCCTTTGTTTATCACTGTAAGTCCTTTTTCACCGTCACTGTAGTCTATCCATCTCAGTGTCGGATAGACACCGGAGGGTTGCTCTTTCCAGTCTCTCGGTTTGAAGTAGTACTGGTTTGTCTTCCTCATTACAGCTCCAAACTGCGTCTCGCAGACGTACTCGGGGCATTTGATGCATGTTGAGAATTTCACTCTTAGTCGTATTCTGGGGTGGCCGTTATCAACGATGGTAACGAAGTCAATTCTCGGGATATCTCTATAGATGATTACCTTTTTCTTGAAACTTATGAACTTGTGCCTCCATATCATCGGCTTCAGCTTGTCTGTCAGTCTGTACGGCCATCTCAAGGAGAAATAATCGGTTTCGATGTTGATAACTCTTCTCAGTGGAGACTTATCTATCCAGAAGTTCTTAACCCTGAAGGAGCCGTATTTCACACCTTCTCCACTCTCGGTTTTCAGAGGGGTTCCCATGGTTTCCTTGTGATAGTAGAGGTCACCTATTTCCTCTTCGATTACGAGTTCGTTCCCTGTGCATACCTCCTTCTTTAATGATTCTTCGTCTTTGAACACTTCTATGAGTCCATTCTCTGGAGAAAATCTAACTTTGAAGAACCTGTTCTCGATGGTGTTGCCAATAACTCTTATGAATCCGTCGCCCCTGCGCTTTGGCTTTCTTTCCATAATCTTGTAAACTTTGTATCCTAATGCTGGAACGTTTGCGACGAAGCCAATTCTTGCATATCTTAAAGATTCGTCCTCGTACCTTGTAAATCTTATGACTTCGACGTCTATCTCCTCCTCACCGCATTTAAGTCCCTCTATTCTGCTTACCTGCCCCTCTTCAAAGTTGAGGTCGACCTCGACCCAGTTTGAAACGTCCCACGAGAGGGGGTTGAATACGATAACGTCTCCGTAATCTTCAGCTTCTGCATCCATTTCTGCTATGGACTTTAGAATTCTCGGCATCAGATACGTTAACTGGGTGTCCAGGAATCCTATGTGCTGCCTAACTTCCGCATATCCTGTATCCATTCCCGTTCCTGGAACAACATCGTGGAAAGCAAGGAAGAGTATTTTCTTCCAGCAATCCTCAAGTTCTTCGGGGGTGTAACTGTCCATAAGGGAGTAGATTGTTGCAAACCTTTCAAAGCTCATCAACCAGTTCTCGTACTTTCTCAGATTCTTTTTGAGCCAGATTCTGCTTGAAGCAACGTCCGGGAATATTTCCGAGTATTTTCCTGAGTACATCTCACCCCTTCTGATGGGCAACTTGTTTGCATGCTTCTCTATAGCTTTGAAGAACTCTGAAGGTGTAGCAATTTTCATAACGGAGCGGTGCTTCTTGTTCCAGTTCTCCACAACTTCGACCGTCTCCTCCTGAGGCATCGTAACTCCGCTTCCAGAGGGCATGAGTATGTGATTTGTAGCAGCGAGTCTCTTCAGCTTCCTGTAGCTGTCTTCAAGCTTTCTTAAATCCAGGCCGGCTCTGTAACCAAGGGGCATGAAGTGGGCAATTATCTTCGTTCCGTCGAGTCCCTCCCAGATGAACTCGGATGGTTTGTTTTCCGGACAACCACGTCTGAAAGCAACGTATTTGTAACCACACTTCCTGTATATCTGCGGAAGCTGAGCGTTAAGGCCAAAGCTGTCTGCCTGCCACATTACATTTACATCCACTCCGAACTTCTCCCTGACGAATCTCTTGCCGACGAGTATCTCCCTTATCAGGGTCTCCTCCTGCGGGAGCATGGTGTCGGCCATGAGGTATTCTCCGTCTGCAATCTCAATTCTTCCCTTTCTGACGAACTCTCTAATCTTTCTGAAAATTTCCGGATACCTTCTTTCAACCTCTTCCAGGAGGTACACCTGTTCTATCAAAAACTTGTATTCTTTGGTATTTTCGAGCATCTCAATTACTTTCTTTAAAATCAGGTCTATATTTATGTAGAAATAATCTTCCTTGGTAAACACCCATATAGCGTCATAATGTGTGTGGGGCACGAGATATATCACGTCTGCCTTCTCATTCGCCATAATCACTCACCCAAAACGAACTTTTTAACGACCTCAGCCCACCCCTTTGGGCCGATACCATTGGCCCTGTATATGTTCTCAATTTTTAAGTCGGCCCACTTTCCGTCGGGGTTTCTTACAATAGCCGGGATATCTACGGCTCTTAACATTGGTTCGTCGTTGTAGGAATTTCCAACGCCTATGGTCGTTACATTGCCGTACTTTTCTCTGTAAAGGTTTGTAAGAATCCTGACAGCTTTTCCTTTGTCGGCACCTTTGCCAAAAACGTGTATGAATCTCCCACCTATAACGACGTTGAACTTCTTTTTCAGTTCCTCAAGCGCTTCCTCGCTCGCTTCAACAACAGTCTCACTGAATTCTCTCTGCTTCGCAAGCTTTGCTTCCTCTATGCTGAGCCCTGTCACTTCCGCGACCTCTTCAACTGTCATGTGGTGGTAGCCCTTTATGGGGTACCTTTTTCTTACTTTCTCGATCTCCTTTGCGATCTCTTCGAACCTGACTCCCAGAATGATGACTTCATAACCATTGATGACTTCACCTTTTCGCTCTCCAAAATAGCCGGCCGGCATGTATACTGCAGAACCGTCCTCCACTATGAAAGGATGGTATATTTCCATTTTTTTCCTGATTACTTCCTGTTCTGTTCTCGTTTTCGCAGAGCAGAATATTATGGGAACGTTTCTTTCCTTTAGGGTGTTCAGTACGGGTAGTGCATCGTCATAAGTGTAGTTTTCATCTAACAATGTACCATCCAGGTCTGTAAATATTACGTAGATTCTATCACCTCTCCGGCTTTTTCATCCGGGACTCAATTCTCCTCACCATAATTATCATCTAAAAAAAATAGTATATTAAAGTTGCGCTATCAACGTGATGATTATTCATACTTTACCAGAGTCTCTGAGTACTCTTCCAGGATTTTCATAAATGAGTTTACGTCAATTTCCTTGATTGGTGGTATTGTAATATTCTTTCTGGGCTTTTCACCCTCTTTCAGGACGTTGTTTGCTTTCAGCTCTTCAAGTATCTTGGATTTTAACTGCCTGTCTGATAGCCTGCTGTGGTAGATCGTTGATAAGGAGTCGTGGAGCATGTCTTTGACGTGCTTCTCCCCCTTCTCTTCGTGAATGTGGGGGTTGAGGGTTTCTATCTGGAATACTTCGATACCAGCACTTGTAGCTTCGCTATATCTGCCTTCACCCTTCCAGAACTCTTCAAGTAAGTAGATATACTGGTATGGTTCTATAGAATAGCCCGTTGAGTAGCCCATTATCTCGGCAAGCCTCATGGTCATTGCATGTTCGCCTGCATTTCCCGTCTTTATTATGTGGGTCTCGAACCCGGTCTGGGCGGCGAGAAGCAGGTTCAGATATCTGTTAGTTACCTCTGAAACTCTACCCCACTTCCTGAAGTACAGCTTGCTCTTCACAATTTTTGGCTTGTGCCTCCAGTGCAATCTGACCATCGCGTATGGTGACTCTGACATACACAAACCGGCGGCAAAGTCCTTGATGTACTCGTTCACCGCACATGGAACGTAGTTATCTGCATCGACAAAACCAACGTACTCTTTCCCCATGTGTTTCGCGAGCAGCAAGCCAGCTATCATTCCCTCCGCCTTTCCATCCCTGACGAACCCGTTTTCATCGAGTATGCGGTCGTAGCCCACTTCTTTGAACGCAAGTCCAAGTCCGGGATCTTTCTGGTGTATAACAGTAACGGGATGTTTGGTAAGGTTGTGGAAATGGGCTATCACGTCTCTCTCCATTTTGAATACGTCTCTTTTACCCCTCTGACTGTTTGAGACGACTATTATCGGGCAACTGCGTGGCACAGCCCTCAGAACACCGTCGAGTAGGTGTATTTTCTCGTTTTTTATGGGTATTATAACTGAGAGCTTGTTGAGAACCTCTTCTATCTCGTCTTTTGAAAAACTGCGCAGGAGTGGCGTGTCGATTTTTTCTGAGTCGAGCTTTAGAACCTTTTGAACATCGTATATTTTTACTGATCCAAATATTTCAGCGTGTCTTGGTGCCTCGATAAGCATCCTAAAACCTCCTCGAATTCATTTGTTCTGGGCATATTTAAAGTTTAAAGTTTAAGTATTTTTAGTCTTTAAATTAATTGCAAGTTCAACTTTATTCCAGTTCCAATCTGGAGAGTTTTCTGGGGCCTCTTTAGAGTCGATTGCTGGTGCACTTAAAGTCGCAGGCGAACATATTGCAACAGCTTCAATGCTCTCATCGGAAAAGTTTCTGTATAACCTGCAGCAGACCTGATTGCTGAATAATGGCTATCAGCATGTGGGTTCTGCAATTACCGCACTGTCGCCGATTCTGAAAAGATAGACCCATCTGTCTCCCTCAAGCCCGTTTTCGAGCTTCTTCCTCACGCTCCAGTATTCAGAAGGGGGCAGCGAGAAGCGTAGCGTCACCTTTCCGGCTCCTGCTTTCCTGAGAGCCTTTCTTATGGGTTCCACACCAAAGCTGACGACGTCAACGACCTTGTATCTCCTGAGAAAAGCAGATTTCACTTCTCCATCTGAAGTTAAAAGCGTTCTGCGTTTGTCTCCCTTTACAATTTCAGCCTGCAGCCCAATTTTGCCAATCAGGTTGGCCACAAGTCCTGCCTTAACAACGGCCGGATCAACCTCGTATATGAAGGATCCGATGCGGGAAGCAACGTCAATCTCAACAGCCTCGTCCTCGCTCGTTACGCGCTCCTCCGACGGCAGCGAGATTGCAGAAACGTCACAATCTGCAAGTCCTCCCATGTACAGGGCAAGCCTGTTCAGTTTGAAGTTCAGCGACGTGTACTCCTTCTCTCCCTTCAGCCACCTGTCAACTCTCCCTGGCGGCATCTGGGGCGGAAGTTCAAAGGCGATTCTGTCGGTGGTATGGCTATATTTTTCAACAATCCGGAGGGGGTTCGGTTCCAGACTGTCGATTGTCCTTATTTCCTCTCCTGGCGGCCTTGCAGGGTCTGAGAAAATGATGTCTGCATCCCTGACAAGTACGGGCACTTCTTCTCCGAGCGCGTCTCCGGCTATTATCTCGATGTTGTTAAGCTCCAGTGCCATGGCGTTGAGGGCTGCAATAATTGCCCTCTTTGGATTTATCTCCACACCGTAAACCTTCTTGCAGTGTGTAGCAAAAAAGAGGAGTTGTCCGCCAACTCCACAGCTCACATCGGCAATAACATCGCACTTCAATCGCTTCGCCCTGTATTCGGCGACGACCTTCGGCGTCGAATACCTGAGTCCCTCTTCATCGAAGAAGAGGTTATCTGCGAGTTCTCCAAACTTTTCTCTCGCCTTAATCCTGCACCTCGCAACCTCATAGACGTCATCAGGCGACAGGATTAATCCCTTTGCTTTTATGCTTCTTACAACTCTTTCTTTTGGAAGTCCTTTTCGGATTAAGGCGACAGCCTTCGATACGGCCTTTTCGACCTTCCTGAAATCGGTCTCCTCAATTTTTACTTGAACTGCTCTCACTGTCCACTACCCGCCTGTGCAGCATCTATCATTTTTCTACCTATCTTTTTTTCTTTTTTATAACGACAACATCTCCAAGCGTTGGCGTCAAGTTGGTCTTCTTGAGGTCGATTTTTATTTCAGGGATCTTCTCTCTAAGCGTTATGTTGAAAAGCTTCTCCAGCTTCTCCACAACTTCAGGTTCGGGTGTGATTTCGGCGTTCTCGATCTTCCTGACGAGGGATGCCTTTTCCTGTATCTTCTTTGCGAGCACTTCCTGGCTCCAGCCTCTCTTTTCTCTCTCCCTCTTTATAATCAGGTGGTAGTTTTCGATGAGTTCCTCTGTAAACTCTACTGGTCTGGATAGCTTCTGTTTTTTCTTCAAAACAAGCTTTTTAACACCCTGATCAATCTTTTCGGGCTTAACAGCGCCGTGCTCTTTGCACCTCGCACAGACTGTAACTTCACTGCCCTCAACTATTACTTTGAAACCTCTGCCTTTTATTTCCCTACCACAAATCTCGCACTCCATTTCTCTTCACCATGCATCTATCAATAACTTCTTATACTCTGAGTTCGCTATAAATACTTGGAGGTTCTGAAGTGGGGAGCGAAGACGCGACAAAGGACATGAAGGATGTTGACATTTCCGAATACTTACTTGATAGGCTCAAGCAGCTTGAAGAAGAATACGTCAGACTTAAAGAACTTTATCGTCGCCTTGAAGATGAAAAAAGATTCGTTGAAAGTGAAAGAATTCGCTATGAAAGAGAAGTAAGAAGACTCAGGAGCGAGATTGAAAGGTTACGTTCACCTCCGCTACTCGTTGGAGTAGTTTCCGACGTACTCTCAGATGGCCGGGTAGTCGTTAAAAGCTCTACCGGCCCGAAGTTCGTTGTTCACGCTTCGCAGCACATAAGCAAAGATGAGCTCAGGCCAGGTGCAAGAGTTGCAATGAATCAGCAGACCCTTGCCGTGGTAAGCATTCTCCCGCCACCAAAAGATCCGACAGTGTATGGCTTCGAAATCGAAGAAAGGCCAAACGTTACCTATCAGGACATCGGTGGCCTTGAAAAGCAGGTGGAGGAGATCAGAGAGGCAATCGAACTACCACTCCTCAAGCCAGATCTATTCGAGGAAGTTGGTATCGAACCGCCTAAGGGTGTACTGCTCTATGGCCCACCTGGAACAGGAAAAACACTGCTTGCAAAGGCTGTTGCCCACCACACTCAGGCTACATTCATACGCATTGTTGGCAGTGAGTTTGTTCAGAAATACATAGGCGAGGGCGCGAGGCTCGTCAGGGAAGTCTTCCAGCTTGCCAAGGAAAAAGCCCCGTCGATAATATTCATCGACGAAGTTGATGCAATCGCAGCGAGGAGGACAAGCAGTGACACGAGCGGGGACAGGGAAGTTCAACGCACACTAATGCAGTTGCTTGCAGAAATGGACGGCTTCGATCCGAGGGGAGACATTAAGATAATCGGAGCCACGAACCGCATAGACATCCTCGACCCGGCAATCTTAAGGCCTGGAAGGTTCGACCGCATAATTGAGACTCCACTGCCTAACTACGAGGGCAGGATGCAGATATTCAGGATACACACGAGGAAGATGAAGCTCGCAGACAACGTAGATTTCGAAGAACTCTCGAGGATAACCGAAGGAGCAAGCGGAGCAGACATAAGGGCTATTGTTACTGAAGCGGGCATGATGGCAATAAGAGAAGAGAGAACGCGGGTTACGATGGACGACTTCGTTAAAGCAGTGGAAAAAGTCCTCAGGAAGGAACTCAAGCACCCGGTGGAACTCAAGGGCGTCATGTTTGTTTAACGTCCCCACTTCAGGCCTCCACCACCTTTTTATTAGACAAAAAGACTTTATAGAATGCCACCATTCTTAAACTAAATGCAGTTTGCAGTACTTCGAAATCTTGCGCTAAAAATTCTGGACTCTATCTGGCTCGTTAAGGACTTCAGACCATCTGTCGAGCTGGAAAAGAGGAAGAACACTCTTGAGTACTATCTACCCAGAATAAGAGACGATGGAGAAAGAGCTGAAGTTCTGCTCGAACTCGGAAGGCTTGAGTGTCATCTCGGGAATACCGTGCAGGCTGCCGGTAGGTATCACGAGTGTCTGAGACTCTTCAGGAAAGTCAAGGACAGGCTCGGCATAGGCAGAACCCTCTATTGCATTGCCCTCCTCCATCTCGAACGAGGCAACATGGAGAAGGCAGAGGAAACGCTGAAAGAATGCCTGCAGTTTGCGGAGGAGTGCAGGAATCAGTGGCTTACCGCAAGCTGCTACTCGACCATGGCAAGGCTGTACTTCGAGAGGGGCGAGTACGACAAAGCCATTGAGATGTCACTCGAAGCGTTCGACCTCTTCAGCGAGACAGGAGATGCGGACGGGATGGGCAGAACACTACAAAATGCATGCATCTCCCTGATGAAGCAGGGAAATGTGGAGAAAACAGTGGAGTTGCTGAAAAACATAAGGGAAACATGGAGAGGGACAAACGAAGAGAACTTCATCCTCGCAACTCTTCAGCTTGCCGCAATACACATGTCCGCCGGGAATGTAGGCGAAGCAGAGAAACTCATGGAGGAAATTGGAGATGTGCAAACCGTGAGAATTTCAGCCCTGGCAAACCTGCTTAAGGCTTTGATATACTCGACGAAAGGAGAGAAAAACGAAGCTATGCGTCTGGCGGAGGAAGCAAAAAAGGAGCTGAAAAAAGCTGGAATGAAGCCAAATATTGCGACAGAAGTCCTCAACGCCATTAGGTATCTATCCTCAAATCCCTGACGTAAACACCCTCTCCTTCCTCAACACTACCAACGATTCTGCCCTCGACAATTCCGCTCTTCTCCAGTCTCCTGGCTTCATCTTCAGGCATTATCAGTGCGAAGCCCATGCCCATGTTAAACGTACGGTACATCTCATCGTCGTCAACATTACCAAGTTCCTGAATGAATTTAAAGATCTGCTGAACTGGCAAAGGCTTTGAGATGACGTATTTAGCCTTTTTCAGCCTTTTAAGGTTCAGAACTCCGCCTCCGGTTATATGGGCCATGCCATGCACCTCGTAGTTCCTGAGTATGTCGAGCACCTCGATGTATATCCTCGTTGGCGTGAGAAGTACCTCTCCTATGCTCTTACCGTTCTCGAACTCGTCTGAGTAACTCAAACCAGATTTTTCAACGACCTTCCTTGCGAGAGTCAGGCCATTGCTGTGTATCCCGCTGCTCGGAATGCCGAAAATTACGTCACCAGGTCTTACCTTTTCGCCAGTAATGATTCTGTCCTTTTCAACGAAGCCTATTGCTGTCCCGGCGAGATCGAACCCCTTTATCATGTCGGGCAGCGTCGCTGTTTCTCCTCCTACGAGGGTGATGTTTGCAATCTCGCAACCCTTTTCGAGTCCCTTTGCAATTTCTGCCATTATCTTTTCATCTGGTCTTTCTGCAGCAATGTAATCCACCATTGCCACCGGCTCCGCTCCCACTGCAATGATGTCGTTGACATTCATTGCTACACAGTCTATACCTATGGTGTCAAACCTGCCTACAGCCTCCGCAACCATGATCTTGCTGCCCACACCATCTGTCGTTATCGCAATGCCAAACGTGCCGAAATCGACGATGCTTGCATAATGACCCATTAGAATTGGCTGCCCAAAGCCCTTACGGATGTGCTTGATTTTTTCAACAAGGGCCTTTACGGCTTTTTCCTCCTGCTTTATGTCAACCCCGGATTTTGCATAGCTGAATTTTTCCGTCATCGCTTCCCCCTTAGCTCTTGCCATTAAAAAGCTGATGGTCTCAGAATCGAGTACAGCGAAAGAGATAAATCTTCTGGATATAACGTAAAGCAAATTTGACTATTGGGGGCCCGGTGTTTTATGGCAGAGAGAACGGCAGCGGTTCTATGGCTTGTGCTGCTATTAGTAGTATCATTCATTATGAGTGTAAGCGTTGGATCGTCAAGCATCAACCTATCAGATGTGTTCGGACTTCTCGTGGGGGGTAAAACCAGCCCAATGGCGTACGAAATCATCGTTAACTTCAGGCTGCCCAGAACCGTTTTAGCCATACTCGTTGGTGTTGGACTTGCCACCGCTGGATGCGCGATGCAGGCTCTATTCAGAAATCCGCTTGCGGACCCATACATATTGGGCGTTTCGAGCGGTGCAAGCGTTGGGGCTGCGATAACCATACTGCTCGGTATTGCGTCAACGCGGAACATAATTATTGCAGCATTTCTTTTTGCCATTGCCGCTGTTTACATCGTTTACAGGCTTGGCAGGAATTCTGTTTACTCGCTGTTGCTTGCAGGCGTGGCGATGGCCTCCTTTCTTTCCGGTGTAACCTCGCTTCTCATCTATATAGCTGGAAAGGACATGCACCAGGTAGTGTTCTGGATAATGGGTGGTTTCTGGACAGCAAACTGGCTGAAAGTGAAGGTAGCTATTTTTCCAATACTTTTCGGTACGGCCATCGTTGCCTACAACTCCTGGAATCTAAACGCAATTCTGCTCGGCGAGGAGCATGCTGCAAGCGTTGGAGTTGATGTTGAGAGACTCAGAAGGACTATTATAGCGTGTTCGGCACTCCTTACCTCTGCTGCCGTTGCCGTGAGTGGAGTCATTGGTTTTGTTGGTCTCATAATTCCGCATGCGATGAGGCTTGTTGTTGGAGAGGATCACAGAATTCTTCTGCCATCGGCAATACTGTGCGCTGCATCTTTCATGCCTGCAGTCGATGTTATAGCAAGGACTATTACGTCAGGCGAAATCCCAGTCGGGATTATTACGGCGATGCTTGGCGCTCCATTTTTCATCTACCTGCTGAGGAGGGGCGGGTTTGATACTTAGAATTGAGAACATCAAAGTGGTTCTGAACAGCGTGGAAGTGCTGAGAGACGTTGAATTTGAAGTTAGGGAAGGAGAACTGATCGCGTTGCTTGGCCCGAACGGAAGCGGAAAGTCTACGCTGCTCAGAACAATTTTCGGCCTCATAAAGCCTGCTTGCGGAGCGGTATATCTCAATGGGCGAAAGCTGCATGACATGCAGATCGCTGAAGTGGTAAAATCACTCGGCTATCTGCCACAAGAAAACTCGGAAACGAAGCTGAGAGTTATCGATGTTGTACTTTTGGGAAGAACTCCTTACATCGGGATAAAGCCATCTTGGGAAGATTTGGAGATTGCACGGGAGGCACTATCTATGGTTGGAATGGGGGGCTTTGAAAACCGCCGCTTTTCTGAACTGAGCGGAGGAGAGAAGCAAAAAGTTATGCTCGCCAGGATATTCTGCCAGCAGGCGAAGCTGCTTCTGCTCGATGAGCCAACGTCTCATTTGGATATAAAAAGCCAGATTGAGGTAATGGGCATAGTGAAGAGAACTGTAAACAATGGAAAGGCTGCCATCGTAGCGATCCACGACATAAACCTCGCGGCATCCTTCTGCAACCGCATACTTATGGTTAAGAATGGAAAAATATTCTATGCTGGCAGGCCGACGGAGATTATAAACGCTGAGAGTATTATGGACGTTTTTGGCATCGAAGTGGAAGTAATCCATCATAAAAACAGGATTTTCGTTGTGCCTCAGGAGGGAATCGAGTCAGCGGGGTGGCGGGATGAGGTACTGGGTCGAGGATAACACGCTCGTTATCGAAGGTCCATTCGAAGCTTTAAGCTCTGGGCTGCTTGGAGGGTGGAGGAGGGTCGAGCATGTATTCAACCACACTGTAAGCGAAGATTTCGATTACGCTAATCCTGTTGAGTATTTAAGAAGGACAGCAGAAAAGCTTGGTCTTCGAAATTATTTCGGATTGCTTACCTCTGTTCCGATGGATAAGCTCGCTATTGTAAGCGTTGATGACGTTACAGCCTTCGTAACGGCTGGCGTAATAAACCACAACGAGAAAATCGCTAACGTGGGCACGATTAACATCGTAGTCGTAATTGAAGCTGGCGTATCCGAAGGCGGTATGGTGAATGCTGTTATTACGGCAACCGAAGCAAAGAGCACGGCTTTGCTTGAAGAGGGACACAAATTCACCGGCACGAATACCGATGCTGTTGTTATTGCGAAGACAGGTGGCAGATACTACGAGTACGCAGGTCCGTCAAGTGAGCTCGGGAGGAAGATATGGAGGGCAGTGAAGGAGGGTGTAAAGGAGAGCTTGGGGAAGTGGTGAGTGGTTGGCTGGGTGGCGTTAGCTAATTTACGCGTACCTCCAGCAGGGTCACATGCAGAACGCTTGGGGCACATCAATTAGGCTGATAGAAGTCTTTTGTCGTGCCTTGATGTTTGCATTCTGCAATTACATGCATAATAAAATTCTTTTGCAATTATATCAAACAAAATGGACATCTTTAAATATCGCTCGATGTGGGCTACAAACCTGTCAGATTTAGGGGTGGGGGAAATGAAAGATAGAGTAGTGCTGATTATTCTTCTATCGCTTCTCATTGCAGGTTGCAGCGCCTCTCAGCCCGAATCGACGAGTGTTACACCTGCACAATCGCCAGCTTCATACGTTAACAATTCGGCAACAACTCCGCCAGAAGTCAATGATAGCAAAATAATACGCGTCGTGGATGATTTAGGATACGAGGTTGTGATAACAAAAACTCCGCAGCGAATAGTCTCGCTTGCCCCAAGCAACACTGAGATACTCTTCGCGCTTGGCGTGGGGGACGAAGTGGTGGGTGTTACAGACTACTGCAACTATCCTCCAGAGGCGATGAACAGAACGAAGGTTGGCGGTTATTCCACCATTGACGTTGAAAAGGTCATCGCTCTGAATCCTGATCTGGTTGTTGCTGCATATGGTAATGGTCTTGAGACGATAGAGGCTTTGAGAGGCCATGGCCTAACAGTTATTGCGCTCAATCCGAAAAACCTGAGCGATGTCATGCGGAACATCGAACTACTTGGAGAGGTAACAGGATGCGAAGAAAACGCATCACAACTCGTTGAGATGATGAAAAACAGGATAGAGGAAGTTGAAAAAGCAGTTGCGAATACGAGCAGGCCGAAGGTGGCGCATATAATGTGGCACGACCCCATCTGGATAAGCGGGAATAACACGTTTATAGACGAGTTAATTCGCCTTGCGGGAGGAGAGAACGTATTCAGCGACATGGACGGCTGGAAGATCGTCAGCATCGAGGACATACTGGAGAGGAATCCCGACGTGATAATCGTGAACAGCGGAACGGGAATGGGTGGTGGTGAGAACGCACTCTACGAATGGGCAGTCAGCGAGCTCAAGGATGTCAGCGCCGTGAAAAACGGAAGGGTGTACGTCATCGATGCAGACATAATTTCGAGGCCATCCTACAGACTCGTATACGCACTGGAGGAAATTGCGGGTTTTCTGCATCCTGAGTGTTTCGGGGCTGAATCTGAATCAGCGTCGAAATTTGCATACAGCGCTGTAACACAGGGTTAGCTTATTTTTTATTTTGGATTGACAGTTCAGGCTTCGAGAATGGCAGGACACCTGTTATATAAGTTGGCAGATGGCACCGTCTCAGGCTGCCTCAACCTCAATGAGAAAAGCTTTATATGTTCCATCTTCCAGCAAAACCCCGGATGAGCTTGCTTAAGGTTAGCAATGTCACTCTCAAGTTCGGAGGAGTAAAGGCAATAGATAACGCCTCCTTTGAGTTGAGAGAAGGCGAAATACTCGCTATGATAGGGCCGAACGGAGCAGGAAAGACGAGTCTGCTCAACTGCATAAGTGGGTTTTACAAGCCTCAGGAGGGGCAGATATTCTTCAGAAATGAAGAAATAACGAGGAAGAAGCCCCATATAATTGCGAGAAAAGGTATTGCCCGAACATTCCAGAATGTTGAGCTCTATGGGGGTATGACCACTCTGGATGTTATAATGTCGGGCAGGCACATTCACTATAAATGTAACCCAATATTTTCCGGCCTTTACTTCATAAAGGGGAGGGATGAGGAGATAAAACATAGGGAGAAGGTGGAGGAAATTATAGACTTCCTCGACCTACAGCAGTACAGGCGAAAAGTTGTTTCGACGCTCCCTTACGGAATACAGAAGCGAATCGAGCTCGGGAGGGCTTTAGCCCTTGAGCCTCAGCTTTTACTGCTTGACGAACCCATGGGAGGGCTGAGCTTCGAGGAGAAAGAAGATATGGCTGTTTACGTCCTCGAAATTAACGAGGATTTGGGCATCTCAATTCTGCTCATCGAGCACGACATGGGTTTTGTGATGGATATCTCTGACAGAATAGTTGTTCTCGACAGGGGCAGGGTTATCGCAAGCGGTACACCTGACGAGGTTAAGGACGATCCAAGAGTCATTCAGGCCTACGTTGGTGAAGGATAAAATGCGAGGTCTGGATATGGAGGATGACACATTTCCCAAGCTACTCGTAAGGAACGCCCGGCAGCACGGCGAGAAGGTAGCGATGCGAGAGAAGGACTTGGGAATATGGAAGACGTACACGTGGAAAGATTATCTCGGATCTGTGAAGTATTTCTCTCTCGGCCTCGTATCTCTTGGCTTAGAGCAGGGGGACAAGGTGGCGATAATTGGAGACAACAGCCCGGAGTGGGTTATCGCGGAGCTTGCAACGCAATCTGCTCTCGCAATTCCTACGGGTTTGTATCAGGACAGCCTTGCAGAGGAGTTCAAGGCCTTGCTGAACTACATGGATGTCCGCATTGTTGTTGCGGAAGATCAGGAGCAGGTTGACAAGCTGCTTAGCATCAGGGAAGAAACAGCCGTTGAGAAAATCATCTACTGGGAGCCGAAGGGGATGTACCGCTACGACGACCCCTGTCTGCTGAGGTTCGACGAAGTGATAGAGAGGGGAAAGGAGTACGCAAAGCGCTATCCGGATTTGTTTGAAGAGAATGTTGCATCAACTCAGGCGGACGATACTGCATGTATTCTCACAACTTCTGGTACTACTGCCATGCCCAAAGGAGCGATGCTGAGTTATAAAAACATGATTTCCATGGCCGAGAACCTCTGCAAGGTCGATCCAATCGACGAGAACTTCGAACTCGTTTCGAGCCTGCCCCTTGCGTGGGCCGGAGAGCAGATGATGTCCATATCTGTTGCTCTCTGCAAGCGTGCTGTCGTTAACTTCCCGGAAAGTGCCGAAACTGTCAGGCAGGATTTGAGGGAGATAGGCCCTCACGTAATCTTCTCCCCGCCGAGAATATGGGAGAACATCGTATCGGAGATTCTCGTAAAAATGGAGGATGCTAACCGCTTTAACAGAGCTATTTTCAACTGGGCGATGAAGGTCGGCTACAAATGGGCGGATGCAAAGTTTGAGAAGAGGAAGCCGTCTCCGCTCCTCAGGATTCAGAGGTTTATTGCCTACTGGCTCGTGTACCGCTCCATACTGGACAAAATCGGGCTCAAGAGGGTGAGGTATGCGTATACAGGAGGTGCGGCTCTCGGCCCGGATTACTTCCGCTTCTACCACGCAATAGGTGTGAACCTCAAGCAGATATACGGCCAGACTGAGGTTGCTGGTATAGCCGTTCTGCATAGAGATGACGACATCAAGTTCGAGACCGTTGGCAAGCCAATACCTGGAACTGAGATTGCGATATCTGAGGAGGGTGAGATTCTCATAAAGAGCTCTGCAGTTTTCAAGGGGTACTACAAGATGCCAGAGAAGACCGATGAGGCACTTAAGGATGGCTGGTTGCATACCGGAGACATGGGGTATATCGACAAGGATGGTCACCTCGTCGTGGTTGACAGGCTGAGCGATGTGCTCAAGCTGAAAGATGGCACGAAGTTCTCTCCACAGTATATAGAAAACAGGCTGAAGTTCAGCCCGTACATCAGAGAAGCGGTCGTTATAGGGAGGGACAGACCTTTCCTTGTTGCGATCCTCAACATAGATATGGAAAACGTCGGAAAGTGGGCTGAAAGGAACATGATAGGGTATACGAGCTATATGGATCTATCCCAGAAGGATGAAGTACTCAAACTTCTGAAGGAGGTCGTGAAGGAAGTTAACAAAACCCTGCCGGAAAATGCGAGGATAAGGAGGTTTGTGTCCCTCTACAAGGAGCTTCATGCAGACGATGAAGAGTTAACGAGGACGAGAAAGGTCAGGAGAAAAGTCGTCGAGCAGAGGTATGCGGAACTCATCGAGGCGATGTACAGCAATACGAAGGCGTACGATGCGAGCATAGTTATAAGGTACGAGGACGGCAGGGAGAAGGTAATCAGAACTACCATGAAAATTGTTGATGTGGAGGAGTAAGGAATGATACTGCAATCTCTCATAAACGGAATAACGATGGGCGGCATTTACGCCCTGATCGCTCTCGGATTTGTGCTGATTTACAAGGCTTCAAAAGTTCTCAACTTCGCCCAGGGCGAACTTGTGATGGCGGGAGCCTTCATCTGTCTCGCGTTATTCGATTCAGGCCTGCCACTCTGGGCATCCGTAATCATTGCAGTTATTCTCTCTGCTTTCGTCGGCTTCATAATAGAGAAAGCCGTACTCAAGCCGCTCATTGGCGAGCCGATTCTTTCGGTTATAATGGTCACCCTTGGTCTTGCGTACATGATAAGAGGACTTGTGCTGGCAATCTGGGGCCCGGACATAAGAGCCTTCCCCCAAATCTTCCCTCCCGGCTCCTTTGAGGTCTTTGGAGTCATTATACCATATGTTTACCTTGGCGGTCTCGTGTTATCTCTCGTCGCCATTGCGGTGTTCATACTCTTCTTCACCCGCACAACAATCGGAATTGCAATGAGAGCAGTTGCAGACGATCAGAGTGCTGCCATGAGCCTTGGAATTAGCGTGGAAAAGATATTCGCAATTTCGTGGGCAATATCGGCAATGGTCGCGGCTATAGGTGGGATACTCGTTGGAAATATCTACGGTGGTATCAATGTGAACTTTGCGTTCATAGGTCTCAAGGTCTTTGCTGTCGTGATACTTGGCGGACTGGACAGCATCCCCGGAGCTATAGTCGGGGGAATTATAATAGGAGTTGCTGAAGCTCTCGGTGGCACCTACCTCGAGCCGGTGGTTGGAGGGGGCTTCAAGGATGTGTTCCCGCTTCTGCTGATGCTGGTCATAATGGCCGTCAAGCCCTACGGGCTGTTTGGAACAGAAAGGATAGAGAGGGTCTGAAATGCCGTGCGGTGTATTCAAAACGACCTATGCCGAAGACATGGCCTTCATAAAGTGGCCGATACACAGGGTAGCCTTGGCCTCTGCTCTCGTCTTTCTTGCGGTCTATCCATTTGTCTTCAGAAACGACATCTACATGCTCTACTGGGCAAACTATATAGCCATCTTTCTCATCGCAACTCTCGGAATTAACATCCTCACAGGATATGCAGGCCAGATATCTCTTGGCCACGGAGCCTTCATGGCTGTCGGAGCCTATACGAGCACGATTACTGCTATAAAGCTCGGCCTTCCATTTCCGGTAACGATCTTTGTTGGAGCACTCACAGCAATGCTTTTCGGTCTGCTCTTTGGCGTTCCATCTTTGAGACTTAAAGGATTCTACCTTGCTATCGCAACCCTTGCAGCTCAGTACCTCGTCGACTTCCTGCTCGTCAATCCAAAGCTTGCATGGCTTACTGGCGGATCAGCAGGCTTAGTGGTCCCTGAGGCGTCAATCCTCGGCTTTACAATAACGAAGGTTCCTGAATCTGACTTTTACTACTACTTCGTATCCGTGCCACTCGCGGTGTTTTTCTTCGTGTTCGCAGCGAACCTTACGAGGAGTGACGTCGGAAGGGCATGGGTTGCGATAAGGGACAACGACATCGCCGCGGAGATTATGGGGATAAACGTCTTCAAGTACAAGCTGCTTGCGTTCGCAATAGCGAGCTTCTATGCTGGCGTCGCTGGAGCTCTCTGGGCGTACTACGTCGGTTATTTGACTCCAGAACACTACACAATCGCACTGTCAATAGACTTCGTTGCCATGATACTCATAGGTGGGCTGGGCAGGCACTGGGGCAGCCTGATAGGAACAGTGTTTGTTCTTTCGCTGCCAGAACTCCTCAAGAGGGCGATAATACCGGCAATATCTGGTTTCATGCCTGTAACATTCACGGCGGAGTCTCTCAGACCGATCATCTTCGGAGCGACGATTATTCTGTTCCTGATCGCAGAACCGCACGGTATAGTCGAGTTGCTTAGAAAAATAAAAGAATACCTCAGATTGTTCCCGTTCCCGTACTGAGCGAATAAATAGCAAGACTTATAATATCATGATTAAAGTGGAGCGAAACGAATAATTGAAACAGAGGAGGAGAAATCGATGAGGGGTGTAACGAGAAGGGATTTCCTGAAGTATGTGGGTGTTGCTGGCTCGATGGCCCTTGGAATGTCATTCCTCGGGTGTGCGCAGCAGGAGACAAAGCCAACACCTGCTGAGGTTACTGAGACCGCTGAAAAGAAAGGGGAGGAAATAGTCATAGGAGCGCTCTTCGATCTCACAGGCCCGACGGGAGACGTTGGCAAGGACTATGCCCAGGCAGTGCAGGACTACATCAGGCTCGTCAACGAGAGGGGCGGTATTGACGGCTACACTCTCAAGCTTGAGTGGGTCGACTACGCGTACAAGGTTCCAGAAGCGCTCAGTGCTTACAAACGTTTCAAGTCCATGAACGTTCCCGGTATAATAGGATGGGGTACTGGCGATACCGATGCTTTAAAGCAGGACGTTGCGAGGGACAAGATAGTGTATATCTCTGCATCTTACTCTCCCAAGCTCACGAATCCTGCTGAAGCTCCGTATAACTTTGTGACCATTACGGACTACACGACCCAGCTCAGGGCTGTGCTGAAGTTCGCTAAAGAGAACTCAGACAAGGAGAAGCCAAAGGTTGTGTTCATCTATCCGAATGTGCCCTACGGAACCGACCCGATTCCGGGCGGTAAGGAATATGCTGCCGAACTGGGCTTCGAAATAGGAAACGATGAAATCGTCGATCTTAAAGCTACCTCGGCCATGGAGCAGCTCCAGCGCGTTAAAGAATTTGGAGCGGACTTTGCGTGGGTTGGTGGCACTATAAGCTCTACATCGGTCATCCTCAAGAACGCAATGGATCTTGGCCTGGAAACGACGTTCATGGTCAACGTCTGGGGATGGGACAGGCGTATAACAGAGCTTGCTGGTGAGGCTGCTGAGGACCACTACTACAACTGGCCAGGTGTTCTCTGGGGTGAGGAGTCTGCTGAGGGCATGGCTGACATCATGTATGCGCACAACACCTGGCATCCCAACGATGGTGGACACACAATCCACTATGTTAAGGGCTGGCTGAACGCGATGATGCTTGTAAAGGGCATTCAGATGGTTGTTGACAAGGGTGAAGAGGTTACCGGAGAAAACATCAAGCACGAACTTGAAACGCTCCGCAACTACGATCCGGAGGGCCTTGCACCGCCGATATCCTGGTTCCCGGACGATCACAGACCTTCGATGGTCAACAGAATTTACACAGTCGAAGGTGGAAAGATAAAGGAACTCGGAATGGTAGAACTGGAAAGGAGGGCAGACTGGCTTGGCAAGTAAGCTGCTCGAGCTGAACAACGTCGAAGTCGTTTACAACGACTTCATTCTTGTTTTAAAGGGAGTCTCCATAGAGATAGAGAAGGGCAGCATAGTTACGCTACTCGGCCCCAACGGAGCAGGCAAGACAACAACGCTGAAGTCAATCTCCGGTCTAATAAAGCCGGAGAGGGGAGAGGTCACGAGAGGCACGATAGTTTACGAAGGCAAACGGATCGAAAATAGGGATCCCGAGGAAAACGCGAGGGATGGAATAATTCAGGTCATGGAGGGGCGGAGGATATTCGAGGAGCTAACAGTCGAGGAGAACCTGAGGGCTGGAAGCTACATAAGTGGAAATACGGACTTTGACATGGTGTACAACTACTTCCCCAACCTCAGGGAAAAGAGAAACCTCAGAGGTGGCTATCTGAGTGGTGGAGAGCAGCAGATGCTTGCCATTGGTAGAGCCTTACTTGCGAAGCCAAAGCTTCTACTCCTCGACGAACCGAGTCTCGGTTTAGCTCCAATTGTGGTTAAGGAGATTTTTGAGATAATAAAGAGGATAAACCGTGAGGAAAACGTCACCATACTCCTCGTTGAGCAGAATGCAAAGCTCGCATTAGAGATAGCGGACTACGGCTACATAATGGAGAACGGGAGAATCGTTATGGATGGCGAGGCGGAGAAGCTCAGACAGAACGAGGATGTGAGGGAGTTCTATATGGGGATGACCGACATGGGCAGGAAGAGCTACAGGGAGGCGAAGAGGTATAAGAGGAGAAAGAGGTGGCTCACATGAATCTGATTGAAACGCTCAGAGCCCAGATAAGGAGGAACTGCCATAATCCCTTCTATTTGAGAAAGTTGAAAGAAGCTGGCCTGAAACCAGACGACATAAAGACTCTTGAAGACTTTGAGCGCATACCCTTTATGACGAGGGCTGAGCTTTACGAAATCCTTTCGAATGACTATGGGAGCTTCATGCGGGACGACGTGGTAAGGATGAATCTCTCACCATCGCCCCTCGGGCTCATCCCTATTCTGAACACGAAGAGAGACATAGAGGCAATGAACCGTGCGAACGCAAGAGCATTCGAGAGGGCTGGAGTAACGAAGGACGATGTTGTGATGATTACCTTTGGCTACCACATTTTCATCGCCGGGTTGATGTTTCACGGAGGGTTTGAGGAGCTTGGGGCGAAAACAATTCCACTTGGCCCCGGTTCGACTGCACAGGCGATGGAGGTTGCAGAAAAGTTGAAACCAACGGTCCTCGTCGCAAATCCGAGCTTTGCTTTAAAGCTCGCGAAGGAAGGGCTTGAAGGAATAAGGGTTCTAATTGCCGCCGGAGAACCCTTCTCGTCTGTGAGGGGCTACAAAGAGAAAGTCAGAAGAGCTTTTGGCGACGACATAACTCTGGTGGACTACTACGGTATGGCGGAGTGCACACCCGTAGCATGTGAATGCAAGCACGAGACTGGCTTACATGTGACGACGGACTTCTGTTACGTTGAGGTTATTGATCCCGAAACAGGTGAGAGGGTTGGGGAAGGTGAGAGGGGCGAAATCGTCGTAACTCATCTGAACAAGGATGCAATGCCTCTCCAGAGATATAGAACAGGTGATTTGGGCATTCTCGAGTCTGTGGAATGTCTTTGCGGCATGAGCCTCACAATGCCAACGGGAGTATTCGGCAGAACGGATGAAATGTACAAGGTAAAGGGCGTCAAGATATATCCATCCCAGATTCCCTTCGTTCTCAAGAGCTTCCCAGGGCTGACGGGCAAATTCAGACTCGAAATCGACAAAACCGACAAGGGCACGGACTGGCTGAAGGTAGTCGTTGAAGGGCAGGGCGATGCTGAGCAGATTAAGGCGAGGCTAAGGGAGGCTTTACTCGTAACGCCGGAAGTCGAAGTGGTGGAGAAGCTCGATAAGGAAGGTGTTGAAGACAGGAGATATTAGGAGCTATTAAATTCGATTTAGAGACATTATTTTACACTCTTTTCTGCAGCTCAGAAGAAGTCCATGATTTTAACCTGCTTCCTCGTATCGCTCTCGAACAGAGAGCGAATTTCGAGGTCGATTAGCATGAGCCTCTGCTTCGTGTACTCGCTCACGTTGTAGGTCTCGCTCAGGTACTTCGAGATGTCGAGGTACTTCTTTATAGAACCGCCGTGAACAGAGAGTGTCAGCTTCCCTCCGCACTTGACACACTTGCCCTGCAGCGGAATCCGGCGGTACTTCTGGTTGCAGTTCACACACCTGAACTCCTGCCTCGAGAACGCCCTCAGGTTTCCTATTATGTCCGGGAGGAAGTGGCAGGATATAACCTTCTCCGCAACGTCGTGCTCATCAACGGCCATTATTTTCTCTGCGAGCCTCATCTGCGCCTTAACCTTGTCCTGCATCGACTTCAACGCTTTGTACGCACTCTCCTTCACCCCGGCGGCAATGTCTGCTGTATCGTGTGTAAAGGAAAGACCACAGTACTTCAGATCGCTCTCGAGCCTGTCTTCTACGCGCTCTATAATTCCCGTGAGCTCCTTGGGGCTCGCATACCTCAAAGTTGCTTGGTAGAATTCGAGTGGATAGGTTTCGACTATGTCCATGTTGTGTACCTCGCTGTCAACTTCCTTCGGATCAATGATGACCGTAAGTACGAGTGGAGCGTCCATTCTACCTCCTCTCTTGTCCGGCAGGTAGCTGCGGGAGAAATTCAGCAGGCCGTCAAGCAGAAGCATCACACAATCCTCGTCTCCATCACAGTCTATGGTTATCAGGCCACCCTGTCCTGCAACGAACGTTTTATTACCGTCTATGACAAAATCGTAAACGTATTCTGTATCACTGTCTACCTGTTCGATCTCCTTTATTTTCACGAGAACGGCGTCGCCAAACTCTTTCCGTCTTGAGGCACCACTTCTTTCGAGAATTGAAGCGAGTTTTTCTGTTTTGTCCGTTTTAATCAGACCAAGGTCTATCAGCTCCTGGATGGTGTCTCTGCTGTAGATACGTACCTTGTACTCTATGTAGTTCTCGCTCCTATGCTGTCTGTTTTCGTAACTGATTCCCGCAAATATGCCTAAAGTAAGCATGAGCATAACGATGTCATTTACGAGATCTCTATTTACGGTGGTTATGGAAACTTCTTTGCCAACACTCCCATCGCCCTGAATTAGCCCCGAAATCACTCCGAGAGCGAACTCTTTGTTGTTGAATGCAAACCATGGTATTCTTTTCTCCCTAGCATTTCTACCCAATCCTAGCACGTCCACGAACAGTTTGTATATCGTTTTTCCACTTGCCGTTAACACGTAAACGTTTCCGTCTTTTCGTATTGATGGTCTATAACCGAATAAGTCTTTGAATATCTTAGAGATCATCTCCGCAACTTCTTTGCTCGAACTTGCAACGGAGACCTGATTTAGCCTGTTGTTGCTCCGAGCAAATCCGTCGGATAAGTACATTCCAACAAGAAATCCAAACTCTCTGGTCAGTTTTATTTTTGAAGGTACGGATATGAACTTCTTTCTGTGAGTTATCCTAAATTCTACTTCATTAATGTTCAGCCCGAGAATTTCTGACAGTCTGTGCAAAACGTTCATCGGTATGGAGTCCTTGTCCACAGCAGACCTTGAAATACCAAGCTGCTTGCAGAGTTCTTTAATTGTAATTCCCTTCTCCTTCGCTTTCTCCTTGACGACATCTCTCAGCCCGTGAGCCCGGTATTTTTCATGTACAAAATGCTCAACGACGTTGATTTCTTTCACTTCGCTGCTTACGGGCACTTTACAGGCTGTTAGCGTTACGTCTCCAGGCCTGAGTTTTTCGGCCTTCACTTCTATGAGTTCTCCAGTATTTTCATCCAAGATCGGGAATTTATGGTCTGGTGTAACGATTATTTCTCTTCCATACTCTGTTCTTATTTTTAGAAGCTTCTTCGGGGACTTTATTCTTACAAAATCTCTCGGTATTTTCCATACGAGCTTTCCTTCGTCGTAGTGGAGAACTTCTATTTCACCAGGCTTGTATTTTTCGACGATTTCACCTATCTGCAGGATTTTGATACCCTCACTATCTCTTACTACAACTTTCTCTCTCGGATGCAGACAGTTCCTTCTTTTAGCAGCGTGGAAGTACGGATGTGCATAGCCAGCGAGAACGTCAGCGAATCCTATGATCCTTCCCAGAACTCCGGCAGATGTGTGCGGGGCCAAGCCTATAACCAGGTGTCCTATGAGGTCTTCAGGCTTTTCAACCTTGTAGAACGGCTCCATCCCATAGAATTTAACGAGGAGATCGTCCACGAACTTCGCCACTCTAACGAGGTACTCGGCAGCGTTCTTCGCCAGAATTATGTCCTGTGGTTTCAGTTCCACTATCTGCTCTTCGCTCTTTAGCTCGTTCCCCTTCCAGTCAACGGAGTAGCCCAGCTCCTTCAGCTTTTCGACACTAACTCCGATTTCCCTTGGCCTGAAGTGGGTGATAGGAACATCTGTCATGTCATAACGAATCGTACCATCTTTAAACACCGCAATCCCGTGCTTCGCCCTTAGAATTCCCTTCTCCAGCCTTTCAGGCACTTTATTTTTCGAAGTGAGACCTATAACACCCTTTATTACAGAAAACGTGTCTCTCTCGTTTACGTTCCTCAGGGCATTTTCGTAGAGCTCTCTAATGTTCACGTTCCTCCTGCTGTAGCCGAGTGTTTCCTCCCCGCACTTCGGGCATGTCTCGCTGCCTGTCTTCATTCCGCACTTCGGGCAGCGGTAGTACTGCTCTGTCATGCCCCCGCATTCGCATCGAAGCCAGATGGTTTCCTTCCCACACTCTCTGCACTTCCTCGTGGCAACTTCAACGCTGATGGTTCCCTTGGCTGCGTTGTATGCGCTCGTGTAGTTTATTGCGTTCTTTATGTCTCTCGTTTTCCCGCCTGCGTGCCCTATTGGGAAGAGCACGTGGGGTGGAGGACTCATCAATCTCTCCTTTGCCTTCTCCGGCCTTCCCATCCTCGCTCCAATCCTTGAAGGTGATCTCGCCCTGACGTCGAGATCAGATAATTTCCTGACGAGCTCAAGGGCATCCTTCGCTTCGGTTTCTTCCCTGCACTTCTTCAGCTCAGTGTTAAGGCCCAGGCAGCGCACGAAAACCTTCCATTTCTCAATTACCACTCTGCCGTCTCTTACCTTGTGCTCGAGAAGGAGCTTTTCGAGAATTTCTTTGCCCTTTTTGTCCATTTCTACGACGAGGGTGCTCTTTCCGTACTTGCCCTCTATCTTCCCCGTCGAAATCCAGTCTCTCAGGTACAGGACTTCTTCAACGCTCAGATCGTGCCAGAGATACGTGTAGTCTGGATGGAGGGGGACGCCGTACTCGTCGCAGAGCATTAAGGCAGTATCCTCATCGATTCGCCTGTAATCGCCTTTCGGAACTTTATCTTTAACCTCCTGTATCCACCACTCGTAAACGAAAGGTGAGGGCAGGAGAGGGTGATTGTTCTCGAGAAAATCTCCGTAATTTATGAGGATTTCACCCATGTCGAGTATTGCGTCGATGTCATCCTTTATCGCGAGGGCTTCCTGAATGGTGTCAACGCGTATGACGTCCCCGTTCTTCAGCCTTACAGTCGGCCCTTCAATGGACGTAACCGGCACGACGCTTCCAGCCTTTCCCGGCCTTTCCACCTTGAGCTGCGTCCCTACAGCTATGAAGTTGTCCGATATAACCATTGTTGCCGGATTTATTCCAACTGTCGCAAAGCCAGAGTTCCTCGCCCTTCCGTATCTCAGCCTGAAGCCACCCTTCCTTGACGGATGGCTGAAGACTGGCCTTCCAGCAACTATATCTGAGAGGTACTTGTCCTTCGGCTTTATTGCCTCGTTTTCCTCTTTTCCGTCGCTACCAGAATCGCCGCCCTTGTTTATGAGTTTATCAAGCCACTCCCAGCCATCGATACCGAGGACATCAACGAGCTTCTTCAGCTTCGGAGCCTTCAGGGCGATACCCTCTGCAATTACGAGGGCCATACCGCCTCTCACTCTGTTCGTCTCAACTCTCGGCAGGTTTCTATATCCTGAAACCTCTGCATCTTCTGTCGGCTCACCGTCGATGCATACGGGACAGTTTGAGACGATAAGCCTGATTTCCTCATCGCTCGGTAAATACTGAAGGTTAGCGACTTTCTTGTAGAGAGGGATCTCCTCTATGTATCGTAGAATTTCCTGCTCGGTTGGGATGTAGCGGTTTAGGCCGAGAATGCGGCGAACGTAATCTCCAACGAGAACGGAGATGACCTGAGCTGTGCCGCCAGCACTCCTGATGGGGCCTGCATAGTATATCTTGAGGAATTCGCTACCGTCATCGTTTCTGTCGATCTTGACCTTAGCTATTCCCTCTATAGGCGCGGCAACAACACCTTCGGTAAGTATTGCAACGGCACTCCTTACAGCTTTATCTATGGCTTCAAGTCTGTCGAAACTTCCAAACTTTCCCTTAACAATTTCTTCAGCCACTATGAAGCAGATCTTCTCCCTACTAACTCCACTTTCCTCAAGCTCCATTATCCTTTCAGCAATTCCGTCTATGTGGAGCAGCCTTTCAACTCTCTCGGCCATGTTTCTTGCAATGGGGATCTCGACCTCTGTTGAGGGGTCGAGGCCTTTTTTCCTCGCCTCCCTCGCAATTGCGTATACTCTCTCAACCTCATTGAGAAGGAGCTCGTGATAGTGCCTGATTTCGTCTAAGAGTATCGAAAATCGCCTATCATCCTCACTATCGCCACTTTCTTTCTCATCAAAAAGCGGGAAGAATCTGTCGAGGGTTAGCAGCATCAAACAGCACTCGCAAGCAAAGTTGATAACCTTTCTGTCTTCTACGAAGGTTATGTTGACGGCTTATTATTCTAAAGCCTTTTCACAGTCTTTCAGTAATTTCAGTATGAAACAGACGAAATTTTTATCCCCCTTCTGCAGCATTTCGGTGATGAGGGTAACAGTTTGCGAGCTTCCAGACAGTTTGGTGGATGAGACGTGGGAAAATCTCGTTCGGCACGTTAGGAAGGAGCAGAGCGAGCTTGTGGTTTTACCAGAGATGCCAGCCTGTCCATGGTTTGCCTCAATGTCCCGCTTCGACGAAAGGGTCTGGCAGGAGGCGTTGCAGGCCCACGATGCACTCATGACAAGGCTTGATGAACTGACTCCGGCAACGGTGATTTCAACGAGACCCGTCCAGGATGGAGCTTATCGCCTGAACCAGGCTTTCTTCTGGAATGAAGGCTATTGTGCCATCAGGACGAAATACTATCTTCCGGATGAGGAGGGTTTTTACGAAGCAAGCTGGTTCCACAGAGGAGAAAAGGATTTCACGGTCTTTCGTACAAGAGGAATCGCTATTGGCGTTCTCATATGTAGCGAACTGATGTTCAATGAGTGGGCGCGCCTGTACGGGAAGCAGGGTGCACACATAATTGCCGTTCCTCGCGCTACAGAAAGGAAAACTCTTGACCGCTGGCTGGTTGCACTCAGGATGGCAGCCATTGTTTCGGGAGCGTTCGTGCTTTCCTCCAATCGCGTGGGTAAAAGCGGAGATGCTGGAGGTGTCGAATTCGGTGGATGTGGGTGGATTATCTCCCCAGAAGGCGACGTACTAGCCTCTACATCGCGAAGTAAACCGTTCATCACGATGGATATCGATTTAAACGAGGCAGTATGTGCGAAACGGACATATCCGAGATACATTCCTGAGTAATCTGCAGTAGCTTTATCACGTTCTTTTGAGGGAAAAAGATATAAACAAAATAGCAAATGAGAGCAACGCAAGCTCCGGTGGTGTAGCCCGGCCAATCATACCGGCCTTTCGAGCCGGCGACCCGGGTTCAAATCCCGGCCGGAGCATACTTTCTTTATTGTACGAGTCCCAGAATGCTCTGTAAGCGATGATGAAGTTTTATAGGAGCTTATTCACGACGACGTTGATATCTTGCCCAACTTTCTCCAGGTATTCTTTAATATCTCTGCGGATAATAATTCTCGTTCTTTCACAATGATTCCCACTCATGCACAATGATGACTCATCATGTTCATGACCGTTGCTGCGGCGATCCTATAAATCACATCTGGAATTTTGTCAACCTCCGCATCACGGCAGCAATGTACAACCAGACCATCTGTATGTGCAGAACGACAAAAATTTTAAGTGCTCCGGAATTTAATTAAACTTAATTAAATATCATTAGGAGGTGTGGCGATGTCAGAAGAGAGGAAGTACACAACTGTAAGTATACCCGTACAGCTCTACGAGAAGATAAAACAGCGCATCGAAGGCACGGGCTTCACGTCCGTTTCGGACTACGTTACATACGTGCTGCGGGAAGTCCTGGCGAGCCTCGAAGAAGAGGAGAAGGAAGAAGTTTTCACCAAAGAGGAAGAGGAGAAGGTCAAGGAGAGGCTCAGAGCTCTCGGCTACCTTGACTGAAATGAAGCTTATCGTTCACCACTGGGATGTAGATGGTCTCTGCAGTGCTGCAATAGCGGTAGCAACCTTCGATAAGTCCGAAACCGAGTGGGAAAACTGCACTCCACCAATCGGGCGCTTTGAACTCGATAGCAGAATCCTAGAGCTGATTGGCAAAGCCGATGAGGTTTACTTCCTCGATCTAAATATGGTTGATGCGGTGAAAGCTGTAGATAAGCCGGCAATTTTCATAGACCATCACAATCAGGAGAAAATCGATAAGCCAAGTGTAATCCACGTGAATCCAGTATTAGATGGAATGCAAGTTCCCTCAGCCTCATGGGTTGTATCTGATTATTTTTCCCTCTGGAATCACCTTTCAGCCATAGGCGCTGTGGGAGACCTCGGAGCAAAGCTGTTCTCAACGGAGTTCGGCAGTAGTGCGGAAAAGCTCCTACTCAGACACGGGCTCACGAGAGAGGATGCCTTGAAGGCTGTAAACCTGATAGACTCCAGCTATATCCTAATGGATAGAAAGGCTGTCGAAGAAAGCGTGGAGTTTCTTGCATTTGCCGAACCAGCAGAGTTGCTTGAGAGGGAAGAGTGGATAAAAAATGTGGAAAAGATCGAGAGCGAGATAGAGAAGGCATTTTCAAATCTCGCAAGTAACAATGGAATTGCGTGGATCGAATTCTCATCGCAGTTCAACATCATATCCAAGGTTGCAAGAAAGGCGGTCTGGGAAGAAGGGTTCGAGGCAGTCATTGCTGTGAACAGAGACTTCGACGGCATGGCTCAGGTTTACGTCAGACTCAGAAACCCATCTCCCAAAATCCTCAGGCTTATCTCGGAGCTTAAAGATAGAGGCATCAATGCAGGAGGAAAGGAAGAGGTTATGGGGGCCATATGCCCAAAAAGCAAGGTTGATGAAGTAATTGAAATACTGGAAGAGGTGCTTGAATGGAGAGCAAGGTTTTCGTGATTGGTCTCGACTCCGCTCCACCGGAGCTCCTGTTTGGGAAGTTTCTGGAAGACTTACCAAACATAAAGAGGATCGTTGAGAATTCGATTTTTGGGCCAATGAAGAGCTGCATTCCAGCCATAACTATTCCAGCTTGGATAGTGATGGCTACAGGTAAAACTCCTGGCGAGCTGGGTTTATACGGTTTCAGGCACAGGAAAGGCAACGCCTACGACGAGATGTGGATTGCCCACAGCCTGATGGTCAAGGATAAGGCTGTCTGGGACTACATAGCTGAAATAGGAAAAAAGTCCGTTCTCGTGGGCATCCCTCCATCATACCCGCCAAAGCCCGTTAACGGATGGCTGATTTCCTGCTTCATAACTCCAGACAGCAGTGTCAACTATACCTATCCAAAAGAGCTCAAGTCAGAGGTTGAGAAACTCGTTGGTGAGTACATATTTGACGTCGTTTTCAGAAAAGAAGACAGAGATGAAGTTATTGAGAAAATATGGGAAATGACGCAAAAGAGGTTTGAGGTTATCAGATATCTCATTCAGGAAAAGGACTGGGACTACTTCCAGTTTGTGGAGATTGGCCTCGATCGCATACACCATGCGTTCTGGAAGTATTTTGACAAGGAGCATCACCTGCACGAGCCCAACAGCAAGTACAAAAACGTCATCAAAGACTACTACAGGCTCCTCGATAGAGAAATAGGCGAGACTCTTAAGCTGCTCGACGAGAACACGGCGATAGCCATCGTTTCAGATCACGGAATAAAGAGGATGAAGGGCTGCTTTGCCGTCAATCAATGGCTAATTGAAGAGGGGCTGCTTAGAATAAGAAATCCCGAGGTTCTTGAGAAGCCCGGAGTGAGGTTTGAACAGCTCGATGTTGACTGGAGCAGAACCACTGCTTGGGCCTGGGGAGGCTACTACGCAAGAATCTTCCTCAACATTAAGGGTAGGGAGCCCAACGGTGTAGTAAGACTGTCGGAATACGAAAGAGTTAGGGATGAAGTAGCGGAAATGATAAAGTCCATCAGAGGTCCCAACGGCGAGAAATGGGACACCAGGGTTTTCTACCCCGAGGAGATCTACCCGGTAGCGAAGGGAGACAAGCCGGACATGATGGTCTACTTCGACGATCTGTACTGGCGTTCAGCCGGCACCCTCGGCTACGACTCGTCTTACCTTTTGGAGAACGATACCGGGCCGGACGATGCAGTGCATTCAGAGTATGGAGTCTTTGCTTTGCACTTGCCCGATATGGAGGAAGCGAGACACATTGAATGTGAGATATACGATTTCGCCCCGACAATGTTAAAACTGTTCGGTGTGAAGGCTGAGAAAGTCGGGCTGGGAGGGAGAAGCTTGGTATGAGCTTCGTCATCTGGCTCACCGGGCCGAGCGGGGCGGGAAAGACAACACTTGCAAACGCCCTCTATGAAAAGCTATCTGAAATGGGGCTGAACGTTGAGGTGCTTGACGGAGACGGCATAAGGAGTCAGCTCTATCCCGATTTGGGCTTCAGCAGAGAAGAGAGGGAAATGCACAACCGCGTGGTTGTACAGATGGCAAAGTTGCTCGCAAAAAACGGTGTTATAACTATTGTTTCCGTAATTTCTCCTTTCAGGGAGTCGAGGGAGTACGCGAGGCAGGAAATAGAGAATTTTATGGAGGTTTATCTAAAGTGCCCCCTCGAAGTCAGAGTTCAGAGGGACCCCAAGGGTCTCTATTCAAAAGCCTTGAAAGGGGAGCTTAAGGGGTTGACTGGCTACGACGGCGCTTACGAAGAGCCGGAGAATCCGGAACTCGTTCTCGAGACTCACAGGATGTCTGTTGAGGAGGAAGTCGATGCGATTCTGAAGAAGGCAAAGGAGCTTGGGTTTATGTAGTAATTTCGATGTATTCACTCTTTTTCTGTTTATCTGGCTATAGCCTACCAGAATTGCAGAAAACGGTTCTGTTTACGGGCCTTGCATTTAACTCCAGAATATATGCGGGGGGCGGGATTTGAACCCGCGGACCCCTTCGGGACAGGGTTTCTTACCCCGGTGGGGTCTTAAGCCCTGCGCCTTTTCCTGGCTCGGCAACCCCCGCTTGGGATTTTCAATGTAGTAGGGACTTTAAGGCGGTGTCGAAACGCATAGCGGATGCAACGCATCCGTTACCGATGTTGGAAGTGAGACATTACATAACTACCCGGCTGGTTTATTAAAATTTTGATGCTGCTGATATTTGATTTTCGGCTCTTAAACGTGTTTCTTCCAGACTATAAGCTCTAATCTGAGAGAGATAGATCCACCAAAAATTAATGACTAACAATAATTCATAGAAAATTAAAAAGAAAGCTAAAATCTTCTTCTCCCACCTTTGTGAGGCCTATACGTGGTCACATACTTGAACGGAACTTCCTGAAACGTCTCTTCCAGCCTCTCGATTGTGAGTCCGTATTTTACCATTATCCTTCTGAACGATCCGTGATCTTTCCGCCCGAGTATCGTTACAGCCTTTCCGTTTTTGCCAGCTCTTGCAGTTCTCCCTATCCTGTGGATGTAGTCCTCTGCTTTGCTCGGAACGTCGTAGTTAAACACGTGCGTGACGCCTTTGACGTCCAGCCCCCTCGAGGCAACGTCTGTAGCAACAAGAACTCTGATTTCGCCTTTTCTGAATCGTTCCATCATCCTGTCCCTTTTACTCTGCGTAAGGCCTCCGTGGAGGACGCTTGCTTTGAACCCGTGCATGAACAGGTTCTTGGCAACGATATCCGAAGTCTTTCGCATGTTTGTGAACACCAGCGCTTTCTTGGGATTTTCCTTCCTCAAAAGGTGGACTAGCATCGAAAACTTCTCGCTGTCATCTACGTCGTAGTAGTACTGGTTCAAGAGCTTAGGGTCAACAAGCTCCTTCGTCCTGATAGTCTTAGGATTTTTCATGTATCTTGAAGCAAGAGCTCTAACTTCAGGAGGTATCGTGGCGGAGAACAGCAGACTCTGTCTCGTTTTCGGTGTACACCTCATTATCGCCTTAACGTCATCTATGAAGCCCATGTCAAGCATTCTGTCCGCTTCATCTATGACAAAGTATTCTACCCTCGAGAAATCAACAGTCTTCCTTCTTACGTGGTCGAGAAGTCTTCCCGGTGTTCCAACAACCACATCAGCTCTTCTCAAATCCCTTATCTGTGGCTCTATGGGAACTCCACCATGAATATTGGCTATTCTCAAACCCTTATGTCTGGAAAACCTCCTGAATTCGTTTTCTATCTGGTTCGCAAGTTCCCTTGTAGGTGTAAGGACAAGAGCCTGAATACCCTTTCCAGTCTCTGCAGCCTCTATTATTGGAATTGCAAACGCAAGCGTTTTGCCAGAGCCCGTTTCGGATTGCGCTACCACATCAAAGCCTTTTTCCACCAGTGGTATGGCTTTCGTCTGTATTTCCGTCGGTTCTTCAATGCCGTGCATTTCGAGAAGACCCAACATGCCTTCACTCAGGTTCATTTCACTAAATTTCAAATCCAAACACTCCTTTTACTGAAATCGGAAAAGAGCAATACTGATCATTCAGAACAGCGGCACTTTTCCCACTTCTTTTTGTCTGCTGTCACAACGGGGTATATAAATGTATCTGAGTATTCTGTAAACGACGAAAAGTTACCGTTAAACTCCAAACTGTCCAATCAAAACGCTTCAACTATTTGGTCTGGAGGGTTTTCAAGTTCGCGCAGTTCGGCTTTTGCCTCAAGCCCTCTAAAGAGCTTGTTTTTTACATCGACTATAACCTTACAGTATTGTGGGCAAACACCATACTTGGCTATGTTGTAACTCGTACAGAAATCTCTATTGGTGCAATCGGTGACGTCAACGACTTTGCTTTTCATATTTACTATTACGACTGCCTGAGTTCTTGGCAGAATGACCATGAAGTACTTCTCGCCGTTATCGGCCATTGGGTGTTATCCTCCGCCTATGGGTTTAAACTTTTTTGAATCTTTATGATAATAATGTGGAGCTATGATACCGAAACTACGAACTAAAGCACTTAACAATAGAAGAATACAGTAACCACAACGGTGATATATTCTTCCTTAAAGAACAGCAGCCAATGCCAAAGTTTGGATTCATCGAAAGGCAGACGAAGGACTTCATAAACATAGACCCCCTTCAAACCGGAGGAAAGCTAAGCGAGGAGGCAAAGAAAGCCCTCGTCGAATGGGGAGATGGTTACAGCGTCTGTGACTTCTGCACAGGTAGGCTGGAGGAAATAAAAACTCCTCCAATTTACGACTTTGTCCATGAAACTCTGCCGGAGTTCCTTGGCTGCGAAGTTGCGAGGATAACCAACGGTGCGAGGGAAGCGAAGTTTGCCGTAATGCACGCACTTGCCAGGCCAGACGCATGGGTAGTACTTGATGGCAACGCACACTACACGAGCTACGTTGCAGCAGAAAGGGCTGGTTTGAACGTTGCAGAGGTTCCGAACACGGGCCATCCCGGGTTCAGGATAGAGCCTGACAGGTACGCAGAAGTTATCGAGGAAACGAAGAAGAAGGGAGACGTTGTTCTTGCTGTACTGACGTACCCCGACGGCAACTACGGAAACCTGCCGGATGCGAAGCGTATAGCGAAAATATGCCACGAGTACGACGTCCCCCTCCTCCTGAACTGCGCGTATGCGGTTGGCAGAATGCCAGTAAAGATGAAGGAGATCGGGGCAGATTTCATAGTCGGAAGTGGACACAAGTCGATGGCCTCTGCCGGCCCCATCGGTGTTCTCGGCATGCGTGAAGATTACTCCAGCGCTCTTTTGAGGAAGTCTGCAAAATACAAAAAGAAAGAAATCGAATTTCTCGGCTGCACAGCAAGAGGCGTAACGATTATGACACTCATCGCCTCATTCCCCCACGTTGTGGAGAGAGTAAAGCAATGGGATAAAGAAGTCGAAAAGGCGAGATGGTTTTCAGCAAAGATGGAGGAGCTTGAAATCGTCCAGCTTGGAGATAAACCCCACAACCACGACCTGATGTTTTTCGAATCTCAGAAATTGTACGAGATTTCCAAAAAGGCGAAGAAGGGGAGGTACTTCCTCTACAAAGAGCTGAAGAAGAGGAAGATTCACGGTATCAAGCCGGGGCTAACAAAGCACTTCAAGCTCTCGACGTACATGGTACCGAAAGAGCAGCTTGAGATTGTTATAAGGGCATTTGAGGAGATAATAGATAGGTACAGCTAAGAAAGCACAACAAGCAGAATACCAACGAAGGAAAGAACGACTCCAGCAGCAATTTTTACATTTAGTTCCTCTCTCAGGGCCAGACGTGCAAAAACGGCAGCAATAACCGGATACACTGCGGATATCGGCGCTACCTTCTCTGAACCAATTAGCCTGATTGCCTCGACGAACGAGTAATTTCCCACAACAAGCACGAACATGCTTGCAATTCCGAGCCACTTAACCGTACTTCTGCTGAACCTGAACTCTCTTACAGGAACGAAGGCAGCCATTATTGCCGAAACTACGAGAAATCTGAGGCCCGCTACTGCTTCAGCGGGCAGATAGCCTACGAGGTAGTCCACGATTGATATGCTCACAGACCACGAGATCGCTGCCATGAGGGCGTAGCCAATTCCTCTGCTTTCACCGTTTCCATCTTCGGATATCAGGTATATTGCAATCACAACGAGAACACTGCCGAGCAGCAGGAGTGCTCCAACTTCTCTCCCATACACCGCGAACGCAAGAAGTGCCACGAAAATTGGATACGTTGACGAAACTGGAACGGCTCTTGCAACGCCGGAGCGTTTTAGAGCTTCGAGGTAAAATATGTCTCCTACAAAGAATGCAAAGATGGCGGATGTCACGAGCCAGAAGACGATGCTGGGTGTCAGAGTAGATATCACGTCATCGAGCTTGCCCTCGAGCAGTATTATGGCAACAAAGCCAAGAGCTGCGAAGGACGTCCGCATGAAGTTACCAGTCCACACGTCCGTGTATTCGAGGCCTTTCCTGTAAACAGCCCCTCCAGCGGCCCAGCAGAACGCTGAAAGCAATGCAAGCAGTTCGCCGTACATGTCATTCACTGTAGCTGTTATTCCAAGCAAAGGATCAAATATCAGCGTAGTTGCACGTCAGAATTGAATTAGAGGGTGGGAAGCCGACAGCTTCCGCGCTTCCCGTGCCCTCTCGGAACACAGTACAACGCGGAACGAAGCGGGGCTTAACTTCCGGGTTCGGAATGAGTCCGGGTGTTTCCCCCGCTTCTATGGCCGTCGGCAAAATACGCTTCGCTATGCTGTATTTAAAGATTTTGCTCGGCGATTTTTACGCAGTCAAAAATAAATACTCACGTAATATAGGGCAATGGGGATGTCTCTGCGTGAAATGCTAAAGGGCAAGGTCAGCGACGAGGAGCTCGCAAAAGTGAGGAGGAGCTTCGAGATAATTGGTGATATCGTCATCACAGACATACCAGACGAAATACTCCACCTCAAGGATTTAATCGTAGATGCAATTCTCAAAAAGCACAAGCACGTCAAAACGATTCTGAGAAAGGTTGGTGAGGTCGAGGGACCCTACAGGGTCGCGAAGTATGAGGTAATATACGGTGGAGAGACGGAAACCATAGCAAAGGAGCACGGATGCAGATTCCTGCTTGACCCCACCAAGGTTTACTACTCCATAAAGCTTTCGGGTGAAAGAGAGCGCATAGCAAAGCTTGTAAAGCCGGGAGAAAGGGTCCTGGTTATGTTTGCAGGCGTTGGGCCGTTTGCAATCGTCATAGCGAAGCTTGCGAAGCCGTCTGAAGTTGTTGGTGTAGAGCTTAACCCTGCTGCAGTTGAGTACTTCAGACGAAATGTCGAGCTGAACAAGGTTGAGAACGTTAAGGTTTATGGAGGAGATGTACGCGAAATCGTTCCGAAGCTCGAAGGAGGGTTCGACAGAGTTCTCATGCCGTCTCCTCAGATCGCCGAAAGCTTCGTTGACGTTGCAGCGATGAAGGTCAAAGAAGGAGGCTACGTTCACTACTACACCTTCGCGGGCGTGGAAGAGGAGGAGGAACTGCCAAGGAAAGTTGAGGAGCTTTTTAAGGCTCACGGTGTTGAGTGTAAGGCCGAATTTATGCGGAAGTGCGGGAACTTCGCACCCTATGTCAATAGGTACGTGGTGGATTTGAAGGTCTTGCGTAAGCAGCCTCGGTAAAAGATCTGAAGTAAAAATTAAACACGGACCCGCCGGGATTTGAACCCGGGTCAGGGGGTCCGAAGCCCCCGAGGATGTCCACCTACCCCACGGGCCCTTAAGCGAACTTGACCTTTGAGGATTTAATGTTTTGTAGGCATGCACAGCTCAGCATACGCTGCGACGTTTCTGTCCTGCAGGGAATAGTTCACCCTCCGATACATTCTGATCAGGGAGACATCGATCTCTGCCCAAACGATTTCTTCAGCCTCTTCGTCTGTATATGACGCAACAATACCCTCGAACGTGGAAATTAAACTCCTGCCGATAGTTTCTACGCCCGTAAACGTCCTTCCAACTCCTCCAGCTTTGATTACAGCATATGCGTTGTCAAATGAGCGGGTAAAGTAAAGGCAACTCCGCAACTGCTGAGCTGGCAACTCTGACTTTCTGAAGGACACGACGGGATTCAGAACTATGTCCACGCCTTTAAGGCCAGCGACTCTGCATATTTCCGGATACAGTATATCTGCGCATATCAGGGCGGCTATTCTGACCCCTCTTACGTTAAACACTCTCAGCTCTTCTCCACGGCTTATGCCCATATTTCTTTCCACTTTTGTTGGATGAATTTTCTCCTGCTTGCCCACGAATTCACCATGGTCGAAGATGAAAAGAGTGTTGTAGATTCGGCCATCTCTTTTTTCGAGAGCGTTTCCGGCAACGATACACGAATATTCCGAACTCCAGCACCTGATCGCTTCTACAGTCTCTCTGGATTCCTTTATCAAATCTTTGCCGGTAAGAGAAAAGTATTCAGGAAGAAGAAACAAATCGATTCCATCTGTGCTGGCAATCAGCCTCTCGGCACTCTCAAGCTCGCCAACTCTGCACTGAACGGCTGCAACTTTCATGGCGTTCAGACTAACAGATTCCTTTCAATCCATCTCTTGAGTTCACTTTTTGGCAGAGCTCCAACAATAGAATCAACGGGCTTTCCCCTTTTGAAATAGATCAGCGTTGGAATTGCAGAAATTCCGAATCTTGAGGCAAGGACTTCGTTTTCGTCGGTGTTCACCTTGGCAAACAGAACTTTACCCGCGTACTCTTTTGCGAGTTCCTCAATCACCGGGGCGAGCATTCTGCAAGGGCCACACCACTCAGCCCAGAAGTCCACCACAACGTTTTCGTTGTTCGAAATGACCTCGTCGAAGTTAAACAGGTTTACCTCAACGGGCTTTGCCACGGTCTCTCCTCCTTTCTTAGACATTTTTGACATAAGTTCCTTCAGCTTTTTGTTTCTTATTCTTTCAAGTTCGTCCATACGTGAGTCACTATAATACGCCCGTTTAAAACCTTTCGCTGACCACCCACTCAGGTTAGTCCATAGATGCTACGACCCTCCTCGCAATTAACTTTTCGAGCTTGGCAGCCCCATCAACGAGCACGTATCCATCGGTTTCGACACTGTGGACAATAGAGTTACCGATTCTGACATCTCCTGAAGCTTTGATTGAGTTGCCCACGCAGCCATCGAGGACTATCACGTCTCCCGAGGCGATAATGCTATTAAAACGCGTGTACGCTCCAATCACGGCCTTCCTGCACCTGATCGTGCCGTTTACCGTGCAGCCCTTACCGAGGTAGACCTCGTTACCCTCAATATCGCCCCAGAAGTTTGAGTACATCCCGGCAACTATCTTGCCATCAAATCTTACGTGCTTATCGACTATGGACTCTCTCTTAACTATGAGAATTTTTCTATCCAGATTCACGAGAAGCTTTTTCATTATTCTTCACCCTTGAAATTTATTCCATACTCTTCAAAACGCCCTGTCTCACGCTGACCGCAACACCTCTCTTCATTTCGAGCATCTCCTTGGCTGCGAGGATGGCCTTTCCAGTGGCGAGGAGTTCATCTTTCTCGTTTACTACTATCACTTCATCGTTGGGCCTTATTTTTTCATCAACGTCCACGACGTGCTTTGCGAAAACACTCTTGCCCTTGGCAATGAATTCGGATACATCGTTTCTAACGCATACTCTCAGCTTTGGATACGGGAAGGTTTTATGAAGTCTCCTCGCCCCTTCAATGCTTATGGTTAGAAGTCCCGAATCAGGTTTAACCGTTGCGATTCTTACACCATCGACGACCTGCCTCACTCTTCCAGTCGAAGAAAGAATGAAGCTGCAAGTTTCCGGAAAGAGCGCTTTTCCCGCCCCCCTTCCAAACTGATAGTCTGCTATGACCCTCACGAGCCTGAGCGCATTCGTAAAAGCTCCAACGCTTGACACGTCTTCGTTATCTCTACCGCCCATACCTGCGTTCCCTCCTCTGGTAGTCTCTCAGGCAGCGGAGGAAGTCAATATATCTAAAGCTTTTCCAGTCCATGTCAAGGAAGTGCATTTCGCTGTATATGCTCTGCCATATGAGAAAGTCTGGAATTAATGCTCCGGCCCTGACAATGAGATCTGGTGGAGATTTGATTCTTAAAAACGCTTCAATGAGTTCTTCGTCTACCTCCTCTGGTTCGAGCTCTCCTTTCTCAACAAGTTCTGCGAGCTTCCTGACTGCCTCGACGATCTCGGCTCTCCCACCAAGGCCTGCGATTACATTCAGCCTGACGTTTCCCCGTTGCCTGTCAAGCACACCTTTGCTGTGAATGAGTCTACAACCAAATTCCTCCGCAAGCCTTTCGAGTTCGGGTGTGAAATCGTGAACGCATATTGTTATCTCTTCAATCCCAAACTTCTCACACCACTTCACAAATTCGGTAAAGCTATCGGCATTTTCAATTAAATCATCCACAACGAGCATTATATGGCGTGGTTTCTTGCCCGCAGCCACTATCTTTTCAAGTCGCCTTGTGTAGACGCTCCTGATGAGATCGAGCATCGGTAAAATTTTTAACTTGCCCTACTTAACCCTTGCCGATGTTCCTGCTCATACTTCTGTCCCTACTGATACCTATTCTTCCAGAAAGAGTTGTAGTCGGACTTGCCCTCGCTGTGTTGCTCGCTTACGCCATTGTTAGAGATATAAAACCTGGAATCAGTAGGGTTGATGAAACAACGTCTTACTTCAACTCTATCCTCCTCTCGACTCTGATGCTCTCAACGACGCTTCTCGGCGTGCCGAAGAATGTCGTGGGAGCAGCGATGATCCTTGCAGAGCTTCACGGTTTGAGGGAGAAAATATTTAGAGGAGCAATAAAAGACATAGCCTTATTTACGGCGTGCGGTCTCGTGTACTTTCTCTATTTCCACTACGTGACAAAAACGCCCTTCAACATGGACTACCTCTTCTTCCTGTCCCTCACGGGCAGCCTTGCCGCATCTCTTGTTGAAAGTGTTGAGACCGACAGCGATAAAAGAACAACACTCTTGCTTGCGTCCGCCACGACTTATTTGATCTTTAACATATACGCGCTCCAGACGACTTTACCCGATCTCGCAAAAGCGTTTGCGATATCATTTGCCCTGAGTCTCGCCGCGACGAGGGCAGGGGTTGCAGACGAGAGCGGACTGCTGAGTGCAACGCTGATTGGGACTCTTGTGATAGTCTTTACGGACATAAGATACTTCCTCGTTCTCCTTACGTTCTACATGCTTGGCAGCGCTTCAACCAAGTATCGATACACTCTAAAGCTTCAAAGGGGGATTGCAGAACCTGCGGGAGGGGCGAGGGGATATGCGAACGTTTTTTCAAACAGCCTCGCGCCTCTCTTCTTTGCAATAAATTACGGCTTTTACGGATTCGATGCTTTCAGCATCGCCTTTGTCGCTTCAGTTGCAACCGCTCTTGGCGATACGATGGCGAGCGAGGTGGGGAAGACGGCCGAGAGAGTTTACCTGATAACCAACTTCAGAAGGGTTCAGCCCGGTGTCAGCGGAGGTGTTTCGGTTAAGGGAGAAATGGCCGCCTTCGCCGGGTGCGCGATCGTTTCTGCAATCGCCCTTGCTTCAGGAATCGTTGGGCTGAAAGGTGCGACAATCGCCCTCTTTGCTGGCTTCGTGGGTGTTCACGTTGATAGCATACTGGGTGCGACTCTCGAAGAAAAAGGATTGCTCACTAACGCTGGCGTTAACTTTTTTGCGACGCTTTCGGCAGGCCTGCTGTGTCTGCTGTAAGAGAGGATTAATAAAAAATTGAAAATACTACCGGAAGTACCTCAAATCCTCGTCGCTCTTCCACTGCTGCATTGCAGCCTCCTGCAACTCCTTTATCTGGGCTATGAGCTTCTCCATTTCCTTTGCCCTCTCGTTGAGTGCTTCGATGCTCACATCGAGGTTCAGCATCTGCATGAGCACATCAAGCACGGCCTTGGCACTCTTCGGATCCACCATGTAACCCGACGTAACACCCATCAAGCACGCAGCTTCTATTCCCTCGAGCATGGAAACGCCAAGAAGCAGGCCGGAAGCTCCAATTATGCCCCCACCTGGCTCACCTTCCTCGAATCTGACTCCGTAACTCTTCAGTTCCTCGACAAGCTTCGGGCTATTAGCAGCTCCGAGGACGTAGGGTTCCTCGACGAGCTTTCCTACTCCGTATCCGCCGAGGGTGTATATTCTCTTCGCCCCAAAGCGCTTCGCAACGTCTATGTAGGCGTTTACAAGCTCGAAATGGCCTTCGTTGCTTATGCTCTGGAAATCTCCGACGAGGATGAGTAAATCCGGCGAATCGCCGCTGGACTTGTACGCATATACTTCGTTCTTCGGCATGCTCACAGTTCCGTCCTCCATTACCATGACCTGCGGAGGAAAGTGGTGCGAGTATATCTCGACAGCGAGTTCTGTATCTAGTTCCTTTACGAGGTGGTCTGCAACGAGCTTACCAACGTGGCCTATGCCCGGCAGACCCTCTATGAACACTGGGTTTTCGAGACCCAATTCCTCGACGCTCTTGACAAAGCGAACGTCAACCCTTTGAAGCATTTGACCACCTCCTTATATTGAAGAAACCAAGCTCTTTCCTGAGCATCCTGCGATACCTGCCGTAGGGATCCTCAGGCGAGAAGCGGGGTGGGATGGGCATATACGTTTTTCCGCCGCATTTGGGACAGACCTCTTTGAGTGTATATGTTCCACAGCTTCCACACTTGCGCATCTTTACCTTCATACTGCTTCCCTCACGAAGTTGCCCTCTCCGCCCAGCTTCTTAATCGTCCTTAAAACACTCGAGGTCACGTTCTTCAATACCTTCTCAGCCGTCTTGTAGTCTTCGGCCTCGATTATTACCCTGTAGCGGGGAGCTCCGACATACTCAATTTTCATGTTAACACCGTTTGCAAATTTGTAGGCCTCGGTGAGGGCCTTCTTTATTCTCTCAATTCCGTCTGGAGCGTTGCTCTTGAGTTCGAAGTAGCCACGAACTTTTACCTTGGGTGGTTTTATGTTTTCGTGGGCTATCTCTGCCATGGCCTTGGCAAACTCCTCTCCGACGATTGGTGAGAGCACCTCATAGCCTTCGAAGGCAATCTCCTCAAAAGCGCCGTAAATTGTGTCATACTCTTCTATCAGCTTCTTTCCTATCTTGGCAAGCTCGTCTCTCTGCAGGCCAATTTTCTCACCAACTATTTCCAGCCACTTAAAGGCCTTGAGTTCGTTCTTCCACTGCTGTATCTTCTCTCTCTTCTGTCTTTCGTTGACATCCTTAATAGAGAGGTCTATGTGCCCCCTCTTTGGATTTACATCGAGAACCTTGCAAACGACCTTCTGCCCCTTCTTCACGTAGTCCCTTATGTCTTTAATCCAGCCTGGCGCAACCTCACTAATATGCACGAGTCCCTCTCTACCCTCGTACTCATCGAGAGAGACAAAAGCGCCAAAGTCGAGAACTCTTGTGACAGTTCCTATTACAATTTCGCCTTTTGCCGGATAACCGCTTCTCCTGATAATCAGCCGGTCTTCAGCTTTTTTACCTTTCTCGGTCATCCAAGTTCCTTTGGAGAGAGGTAATTTAAAGGTTGCCTAAGGTCGCTTCCGCTTCAAAACTCTAAGCTCGTTTACGAACATTCTCCAGTTCAGGACAAAGTGAAGAACAGCAATTGCAATTATTGCAAGGCCAACATACTCGTGGTATTCTCTCCATGTGCCCTTCTCGAGTCCGAAGATTACAATATGTCCGCTCTGCGGCCCTTTAGGAGACAGGAAGAGCAGTATACCACTTATTGCCTGAAAGATGCCGGTGGCGATCAGACTGAGAGTGACGATAACTTTACTTTTCGCACCCATGGTGCTACATACTTTGGAGGAGATATATAAAATTTAATGGAGTAAATGGCGAGAAGTAGCGGTATAGATTAGAATATAAGGGTAGTTAAAGTTAAATACCCGCTGGCCAGAGGATATACCATGGCGAAGGGCCAGAAAACCAAGACTCCGCCTCTAATGTCCTCGGCGGGTATAATGAGGTACTTTGAGGAAGAAAAGACCCAAGTAAAAATAAGCCCGAAGAGCATTCTCGCCTTTGGTTTCGTCATCGGAGCACTGATAATCGTCTTAAATGCATACTATGGACTCTGGCCGGGTTAAGCACGAGATAATCTTCGTTGGCCGCTCCAACGTTGGAAAATCCACTCTTTTTTCTGCTCTCTTCGGGAAAAAGGTTAGAAAAGGTAAGAAGCCTGGTACCACTATCAAGCCCAACTTTTTGCAGTATCGCGACCTGCTCATCACGGATTTGCCGGGCTACGGCTACATACGGGGGGTAAATAGAGACTTCAATGAGAGGGTTAAGGATTTCATAGTCCACTATATAGAGAACAACGCTAATAGGATTATAGTCTCGGTTCACGTAATAGATGCGAAGGCCTTTCCAGAAGTGGTCGAACGATGGGAGAGCAGGGGCGAGATTCCGGTTGACATAGAGATGTACGAGTTTCTCGATGAGGTGAGCAATGTAATCGTTGCTGCAAACAAAATCGACAAAGTAGAGAATGTTGATGAAACCCTCGACATCATAGCCGAAAAGCTCGGCATGCTCTCTCGCGACATGATATTTCCAGTGTGTGCCAAAAAAGGGGAAGTAAAACCTCTCAAGGAGGAGCTCAAAAAAAGGCTTGTGAGAGCTGGCAGGAGCGATTTGCTCGGGGTTTTCAGGCGTTAAACGTTTAGTCTTCTCAGCCAAAAAATTTTATAAAAATTTCAGAAGGTGTTCAGTTCTCCGTTGATGACCATCTCCGTTATCTTCGTTATGTCGGACAGCCACTCCTCGGCAACTTCTCTGATTCCGGGTTCCATTTTCTCGACTTCATATCCTTTCTCCGGTATTATCTGGATGCTGAGAGCCTTAGGCTCGTTTATTGGCTTTCCTATCTGGGACAAAATTCTGACGTAGATTTCCTTGATTCCCTCCACTTTCTCGACACAATCGCTCGCTATTGCGTTGGCAAGCAGGTTGTAAATCTTGCCCACGTGATTTATCGGGTTCTTTCCGCTTGTGGCCTCCATGCTCATAGGTCTTCCCGGAGTGATCAGCCCGTTGCACCTGTTGCCCCTTCCAACGCTGCCGTCGTCACCATTCTCTGCTGATGTACCCGTGACGGTGAGGTAGTAGCAGCCCCTTTCGTAGTCATCAGCGGTGTTAACGTTGACTATAACTTCTCTCTCCGTGTACTCGCCTGCTATGTCCTTAACCCACTCGGTAAGTTCCTGCTTTATCGCATCGTACTCCTCTATGTCGTTGAGGTATCTGTCAATAAAGGCACACGCGATGGTAAGGGTAATCCGATCTTTCTCCCTGAGCCCCATTACCTTAACATCTTCACCAACTGCAGGATTTTTCCGCCTGAACTCGTTGTATATACGCTGTTCGACATTGTAAACGAGGCGTTCGGTTTCGCTGAGGGGGGCATAGCCTATACCGAAGGATGTATCGTTTGCGTGCGGAACTTTTCCGCGTTTAAATACATCCTTGAGGTCAGTACTGCCCTCACCAAGCCTGACATCGAAGACAATGTCCGTTTCAACGTCCAGACAATGCATGTGCTCCCTGATGTAGTCCTTCGCAGCTTTAAGGGCGATCTTGTCCGTTGGGATGTAAACGCCCTCAAAGAACTTCGTCGCCCTGCCGACGAGAAGGACGTAGATGGGCTCTATCACCTCTCCTCCGCCAAATTGTGGGTTTGATCTACCGGCAACAATCTGAGTTTCATCGGTGTTGTGATGCAGAATAGTACCAAGGCGCTTCATGTATTCTTTGCTCAAAGCCCTGCTCATCGCCTCTGCCATCCCGTCCGCAAGGCTGTCAGGGTGACCAATGCCCTTTCTCTCGACTATCTCAATCTGCTGCTGTTCAATAGGAGTGTGAACGATTTCCTCGACATAAATGTTCTTCATTGGACTCACCGATGCAGGAGGATTATGAAGAGATATAAATATTATCCCCTAAACACGTGAGGTCTTTTATAGGCGGTGATACAAAATCCTGGAGAATTGTTTTGCTTCTTTTGAAGCTAAAAAATAATTCTGTTAAGAGTTAGCTCTTAAGACCTACTGTACCTCTGCTTTCCTCATGTTCCAGAGTCCAGTGACTATGCTGTATGCGAACTTTGCAGCGAAGTAGAATATCGCAACGGCAAATACAGTTGTTATGGGGGGAAGAGAAGAGCCCCCAAACACATACTTCGCAAAAAGCATGTATGGAGAGAGGATTATAAAGAAGACAGACGAGTTTATGGCTATTTTCCGGAAGAATATTCTCGAGTATATTTCGTTCATCTCCGCCTGCAGTCCGTCGTACGCTTCTTTGTCGTTCATTATGATCGCGAGCGTTACGGCATCGTAGTACTCAGCAAGCTGTCTTTCCTCCTGCTCAAGTTCCTCCATATGCCTTTTGAAAACTATGGGCACAATCTTTTCCGCAGCTTTCTCGGAAATAACAACTGCAACAAGGGAAGAAGTCACAAGCAGGAACGATGCAGCGTCGAGCATTTCCTTGACACCTGACAAAACTAAAAAATTGAAAATAAAAATTCTTCGCTGCCTTAAGGCGGCAGCTTGATTCCAAAGAATCCGCTCAGGAAGTACCTCGTTCCAACGTATGTTGCGAGGACACCGAAGAGTCCGTACATGAAGTCCATTGGCAGGTACTTCTGCGTCCTTGGCCCTATGTAGGAGCCTATGAAGATACCGGCCCAACCGATCAGTATTGGAACCAGTGGGAACTCAACGCCCCTCGCAAGCCATCCAAGGATGGTCGAAGTCTGAGTGAAGAACACTGCAAGTGTCGAAGCTCCAGGTACGATGTACATTGGCAGTCCAAGGCTCGTCAGGAACGGAACGAAGAGGAAACCACCGCCAATGCCTAAAACTGCTGACATGAATCCTATCAGGAAACCAACGATGAACGGTATGTAGTTCCCAATCTTGAACTGCTCTCCGAAGAACTCGAACTCGGTGTATGTGCCGACCTTCAGGTTCTTTATGCCCTCGAGCTCGTGGAGTCTTCCAGCCTCTTTAAGTTCCTTGACCTTCTGGGCGAATCTCTTGGCAGCTTCTCTTCCCTTTGCCTTTGAAGCCTTAGCTCTCGGTGTGAGCTGGTAGAACATGTACGCGGCTATCAGGTACGTACCAAGCCCGAACACACCTTTGTAGACGGAAATGCCCAGCTTTCCACCAGTCAGCCAGACACCAGCCTGTGCTCCCAGTACTGCACCAATTCCAAGGAAGAGTCCTGCAGGCCAGACGAGTCTCTTCTGAGTGTACCAGTTTATCGTACTCGAAACTGCGTTGAACCACGTAAGCCCCGAGTTGCCCAGCCTGATGCTGTCTGTCAGGTACTTGCCCGCATCAGTGTACGAACCGATGTTAACTTTCACGCCTTTGAGCTGCTTTGCCCACTGGCCGAGTCCGAAGATGGATATGTGTCCCAGGCCTGCCATTATACCTCCAAAGGCTCCGACAGTCGAGAAAATCCATCCAACCCAAACACACCACAGAAAATAACCGAGGGCATTTATTGTTATTTTATGCCCTGCGATTTCTACCCATGTTACGTCAAACACTCGCACTCACCTCCGGTGTTATTTAAAAACATCTACTCCTCATCCTGGATCTTCTCGGGCTCAACGAACGTAAGCAATGGGCAAAGCTTGCACACGTCGTAGCCCGGATACGTCTTGCCGGTGCGCGGGAAGCTTGGCCCACCCCACTCTTTGGTCCTCTCGAGGAGCCTCCTGACAACAGCCTCGATCTGGTCTCCAGGAATGTAGACGTTAATTTCTCCCTGCTCAGTCTTTCCTGACGTTTTGCTGCCGCTGCACATGGGCACAATGTTTATCCTGCGGTTGTTGTACGTCCATACTGCCCCTCCGCAGACAGCAGAGTTCATCATGAAGTTCGGCTGAATCGGGTGGATGTCGAACGCTGATGCGTAGTCGTTGTAGATGTGGTATGTCTGCAGAACATCGCAGATTATGTGTACTACATCTGGTTCAAAAGTCGCTTTGTGGAGCGGAGCGGTTGCAAAAGCCAGCAACCCTTCTGGCAGCCTTGGCTTTGTCTTAACAAACCTCTCAGCCTGACTGTGGTCTTTCGTGTACTTCAGGTGGCTCTTAATTTCCCTCTCGTCGAAGTCCTTCCATCCAAAGATGTAGCGGGCGTTGCTGCACCCCATTCTCTCCTTTGTTCCCAGCAGAACCTCTCCATCCTGTCTCGAAGCAGCGCTGAAGTGGCAGAATGTAAGAGGTTTCGAGGCAATTCTGTATTTGGCTTTCTCCTTGAACTCTCTCAGCTCCTCTTCGAGGAAGAAGAACTTAACAGCCACCGGGTAGTACTTCAGTCGGAGTAAGTTTCTGAGTACAAAGACAATGTCTGCATAGCTCAGTTTCTCCTTCCCAAGCATGTACTCTGCAAACTTCACGTCGTCAAGCAAAAGCTCGCTGTCCATTGCAACCCCTGCGCCACCTTCTCCAACGGCTCCCGCGCTCTGACATTCAGGCATTTTTCGACTCACCTCAAAATCTTGGCAACAGGCGGTTGTATTTAAAAATTTCTAAATATTTCGAAATTGGTTTCTAAATTTTATTAATTACGACTGCGTCGATACAGTATTACAAATCTATTAGAATTTATTAACAATAAACATGACAAATTGAACGTAATGCCAGTAGTTGTACACATTACTAATGCTATTTTCAAAGCTTTTTCAAGTACTGCACCTATGAATGCAGAGTTTAAACTCATATCACATTTTTAGCTCATTTCTGGGCCCGAACAGGAGAAGTACAGAATTAATAGATTTTCTGAATAACTTATAATGGAAATACGAATAATAAGTGCGTTTGATAACAATATCTATTATTTTCATAGGTTCTGGAATAAAGAAATTAATTTCGAAAATATTGAAATTTAAAGAGAACCGAAATAGACTTCTATAAAATAGGCTCGCACCTCTGCTTGAAGTCGGCGAACAATCTTCTACCGTTTTCTATGACAAAGTGGGCGTACTCCATCATTTTTTCACTTTCCATGAGTATTCTGGTGGTTACAAAGTATACGCTCCTCTCACTTTTGAAGCCCTTGATGTCTCTTACTTTGACCAGCCCGACCTCGCAAGCCCTCCAGGATGCTATCATTGACGTAATTGCTATACCCAGCCCGTTGGAAACGCTGTGGAGCTGGGAGAAGAAGTCATTAACGACGTATCCTACCTTTATATCATCGAGATTGACACCGCTGCTGACAAGAGCCTTCTTCAAACTGCTGGTTATGCCGTAATCCTCTGTCAGGAAGATGAGGGGGTATTCGAGAACCTCATCGAGCGTAACTTCGGACTTGCTGGCCAGCGGATGGTCTGGGGGAACTATCAGGACGAGTCTGTCTGTTCCGAGTTCCGTAATAAAGAACCTGTCATCTTCGTCTTCGGGAAGGTCACCAACGATGGTAAAGTCCACTTCACTCTCTCTCAGTTTCTTGATGCATTCGTGGGCTCCTCTCAGGAGTATGTTGACGTCGAGTTCAGGATACTTCGTTTTTAGAAGTGTTTGAATGTGTGGGACTATGTATATACCCACCATGCCTGAAGCAAGTGTGAGCTTTTCTCCCTTAAGGTTTGAGATGAGCTTTCTTGTTTCCTCTACACTCTCTATAATTGACTTCATGTTTTTTATTGCGAGTTTGCCCTCCTCTGTGAGAGTTACACCACTAACACCTCTTCTTAGAAGCTTTGCACCATAAAAACTCTCAAGAGAGTTAATTTGAAAGCTAACAGAGCTGATAGACATCCCAAGTTCCTTTGCGGCCTTTTTTAGGCTGCCTTTTTCTACGACCTGCAGGAACGTGCGCATGAAGTCTATCCTGACCATGTGGGATCGCAATGGCAAAGAGTTTTTAAATTTTTCGATACTGATTTCGAAAAAATTGACGAAAGAGAATGTATGATTATTTGAGAGATGATGAAAGTATTGAGAAAATTAGATAAAAAGTTTTGCCTTTATTTCTTTAAAATCGGCGTACGCAGCAACTATATCCTTGCCCTCGACGAAAGGTATGCCGTTCTCCTCAGCGTAAGCCATCGCTTTATCCTTTTTGAGTGCTCTACCCGTGGTTTCGTCGAGCATCTCGCATATCGCAACAGCCGGGGCTATGCCGGCCATCTCCGCAAGAGCAACACTTAGCTCCGTCTGTCCTACTCTCTCGTACGTCAGAGTCTCTGCTGCTCTCAGCAGTGCAACGTGACCAGGGCTGCGAAACTCGCTGCCGAAGTCGAACTCCTTCCCGAGCATGACGTCATCGACAACTTCGCCAACCCTCCTTATCGTGAGGGCTCTATCTATGTCGGTTATACCGGTAAACGTATCACGGTGGTTAACCCAGAGTGAGAAGGATGAACGAGAGTCGTACTTTATATCGAAGGACGCTATTGAGGAAATTTCAGGTATATGCTGGCTCGCAACTCTGAGTACGTCGTGCATAAACGGTAGTCTGAGCTTATCTGCTGCAACAGGGTGTATTGCAACGCATATTAGCCCTCCACCATCCTTTCTCATCATAGCCACATCTCTCGGTGTTACGTTGATAGCAGGAATGGCGATGTCAGTTTCGCCTTCCCTGTCGTCAAAGTCGTAAATCAGAACAGGTTCGCCCCTTCTAAACGCCTTCAGAGCTTCTTCCACGCTCATAATATCACCTCTATCTCAACGGTATCTCCATCTTCAAGCCCCAGATGTTCCCTCAGCTTTACCGGGGCTATGACCTCCAGCACATCTGCCGGGTAGTGGGTTCTTTGTGGGATGACAATTGCCCCTTCCATCCCGTCAATTCTGCACTTAAACGCCTTCACATCCCCAAAAGTCCTGTCTTCAGTAGAGAAACCTTCTATTGTTATGCCCTCTTCCTGATCCAGTCTCTTCCTGAAGAACATCTGCTCTTTCGGGATTTTCAGGTTAAGAGTGCCGGGATACGGGTCAAAACCAAGCTTTTCTATGAACTGTTTTCTATAGCCCTCAAGGGAAACGTAGTACGCCCCCTCACCAACGCCACCGAAAACCCTGCCTTTCAATATAATCGCATCCTCTCCCTCAAAAATTCGCTTATAGTCAAGATACTCCTTGTACAGCAGATCTTTCCCCTTCTCCGTGATCACAATGTACTGTCCGTCCTTGTAGAGCATTCTCTCTATCAGGCCTTCGTCCTCCAGTTCCTTCAGCTTTCTTGCAGCGGTCTGCAGACTCTGGTTTATCTTCTCCGCCAGCTCCTTCGAGCTTATTTTGAGAACCTTACGAGTTGCGTTCATCAGAGCAAGTTGCTTGAGTATTCCCAGCATGCTACTACCCTTCTTTTCCTTCTCTCAATACCTTCTCAAGATTGAGAAGCATCTCATAGATATAAACGTTTTGGAATTTGGCGCGGACTCTCAACTGTAGTAAGCTTAGGTTTAGAATAATCTGCGGGGATATGAGATAAGAACAATAGGCAGGCATTCCTGAAGGGGTTAAACAGACGTACAGGAATCAGTTCATAATAGCTACTGCTTTCGCGGGCAGGTGGATTGTGTGTCCGCACTTCACACACGCATAGTAACCGAAGTGTCCATCTTCAGTCACTCTCCTGTAATACGTGCATCCACAGTTGGGGCAGTGCATCCGAAGCATAGTTCATGATAAATCATTATGTTTATAAATCTTTCGCACGGCATGGCGGCACCACAGCATCGCAAGTGTTATATTATCAAGGGGTTTACAACTCCACGGCGAGCAGCGAGGGGTCGTGGCGTAGCCAGGCAGCGCGGCGGGCTCCAGCGGTGATGATGACAAACGGGTCTGCTGATGCGTGATGACCCGTTGGAGCGCTGACCCGAAGAGACCCGCAGGTCGTGGGTTCAAATCCCACCGGCCCCACTTCGTTCATCTGATTATATGTCTGATTTTTTGTGTGCTGTCACACAGACAACTAAGTCGAGTCATACTATTTGCTATGATTGCCACTTAGTTATTTGACCGATAGTCAAAAACTACAAATGATGATGAAATGATTGTAATAATGTTGAATAAATCATCATACAGAAAAACAAAACTTTTTATACTCTATTCTCTGAATATATAGCATGCAAGATAGGGCGATATCGCCTGTAGTTGGAATGGTCATGATTCTTGCCATAGTTGCTGGATTCATGAGCATTGTTCAGACTCAGCAGCTTCCTCAGTGGAATAAACAGAAGGAGGCTGAGCACTACAAACTGCTCGTATCTGAATTTTCGAGAATCCCGTACATACTTTCAACCGGTTCAACTGCATCAATTTCACTTGATGCCGGGTTGAATTATCCAGATGTACCTTTACTCGTTAATCCTCCTGATGCTCTTTCTACTCTACAGTTTGAAGAGAGAAATATTACAGTAAAATGTAAGATTATTCTGCCTGATAATACCGAAAAAAATTTTGAGAGGAAATATAATAGTACCGCAATCAGACTGATACCGCACTACTTCTACTCACCCGAAAGAGAACTCGTGCTGGAGCATGGAGTGGTTTTTGAGAAGTGGGCCAACAGCAACAAACCCATTCCAGTTACAGATCAAATAACGTTTACCAAATCGAGAATAAACATTCCAATAATCGACGCAAGTGACGGTTCAGTTACGGCAGCCAAGTTCAGTCTGAAGCTCTCTCCTGCAAGCTACGGTGGAGAGGTCATAGCCAAGGACATCAACGTTACTTTTGAGACCGAGTTTGTTGACTGGTGGTACGAATGTCTCAAGAAGATTTTCGGCGAGGGTAATGTGACGAATGGGACGAATTATGTTACAGTGATAATCCCGGAGGCTATTATTGATGTTTCCAGCTATGTTGTCGGTGATGTTATTGACGATTTCAATGGCAGCAGCGAAGTGCAGAGAAAGCTCGAGATGTTAATACCTTTCCAGAATGAATTGGTCGTTTCTTCCGGAGATGTTGAGAGAATAGATGTTCAGGCAGTGGATAACTATGGAAACCCCATTTCGGGGCTTGTGATAAACGCCAGTGTTAACCCATCCGGACTTGGAGATGTTACGCAGAGTGCAACCACGAATTCAAGGGGAATAGCTTCGTTCTACTTTACTGCTGGTGGAGCAGGTGACGGGACGATTGAGTTCAATACAGTTTATAGAGGAGTGTCAAAGAGTGTTACAGTTAACGTTACTGTAGTCGGAAATGTGGCCATTGGAATTATCGGAATAGAGGATAATACAGGTGGTAAGCACGGCCACTGCCACTCGTCTTCAACGGCTAATAGCGTTACTTTCAAGCACTTTGGTGGGAGCAACCTAACAGCAAGCGACGTAACTGTAATTCTGTACGTCAATGGAGACAAAGCAAATGAAACACAGCTATCGAACTGCCTGAGCGATAGTAGGTTCGAGGTTGGGGATGAAGCAGTAGTGAAGTCGAATAAAGATTTAACCTCTGGATCGATAGTTACTGTTGTGTTAAAGGATAAAGGAGGTAGAATAATTGGTAAATCTGCGGCAACTTTCGTACCATGATCTTCTATATTTTTATTTTAAAATTAACTCATTAATCAGACAACTCTAAAATACGGGATGTTTTCTTCAAAATCTAATATTGCATTGCCCCGTCTCACCCTCTTGTCCCATCAGCTACCACATACATTGTTAATGACAATAATCCAGTACAAAATCAGCGATATGTTTATTAACCCCCTCGAAACAGCGGGGACATCAGGCTTATTGAGGTGAAGCCATGAAATCCGCTTACGCGTACATTAGAGAAGCGTGGAAAAGACCGTGGGAAGGTTACGTTGGCGAGTTGATGTGGGAGCGCCTTCAGCAATGGAGGAGAGAGCCAGCCGTCGTCAGAATTGAGAGGCCGACAAGGCTGGACAGGGCGAGAGCTCTCGGATACAAGGCCAAGAAGGGCATAATCGTTGTCAGAGTCAGAATCAGAAGAGGTGGAAGAAGGGCAACGAGGCCCAAGAGGGGTAGAAAGACAAAGAACATGATGGTTCGCAGGTTGACACCAAAGAAGAGCCTCCAGTGGATTGCCGAGGAGAGGGCAGCGAGGAAGTACCCGAACATGGAAGTTCTGAACTCCTACTGGGTTGGAGAGGACGGCAGATACAAGTGGTTTGAAGTCATCCTTGTTGACCGCAGCCATCCTGCGATAGCTTCGGACAAGCAGCTTGCTTGGATAACCACAAAGAAGGGTAGAGTATTCCGCGGTCTCACGTCAGCCGGTAGGAAGTCAAGAGGACTCAGAAGGAAGGGCAGAGGTGCTGAGAAGGTCAGGCCCAGCCTGAGGGCTAACTTCAGGAAATAACCTCCTTTTCTTTTCCATTAAGTTTTGATGGGCTGTTCTGTAACCAGGTAACTCCAATAATGCAAACTGACAGCAACTTTGATATAATCCCCGTCTAACTCCGAGCATGCAAAAGCCAAAGATAGAGCGAATCATCGTAACGGCAGTGGTTTACACCACTGAAGACATGGAAAAAGTTGGTGAGGCAATTTCAACCCTTTTTCCCTTTGAGTTTGAGATAGTCGTTAGCGAGGCTAAGGGCCACTACGGTAATCCCATGAAGTTCCTCGAAGTGGAAATAGCGAAGAAAAGAGAGATAAAGGAGTTCTGGAACTATTTAATGGAGCTCATAGGAGAGCAGCGCGAGTACCTGCTCAACACCATCGACGAGAAGCTTGACGAGCAGAACGTTCTGCACATCCGGATAGACAAGCAGAAAGCGTATCTCGGCGAGATTGAGCTTGGCGGGAGAGATTCAATTGTCGTAAAGGCCAAAATAGTCACCTATCCCGCGAGGAGAGATAAGGCGCTGGAAGCTGCAAAAGAGCTGATAGAACATGGAATTTGCTGACTTTGTCAGGTTTACTCCCTCAGTCGGGAAAGAATGGGGCTACGATGCCTACGTGGTCTTCGAGGAGGAGAGGGGCGAGGACGAGGAGAAGAGGGTACCGAAAACTCTCGCAAGTCAAACCGGTGTGAAACTCATTCAAGGAGTGACAATTAGAGCGGAAAACATTCCGGAGCTTCAGTCAAAGCTGAGAAAGGTTAAGCGAGATGAAGGCGTTGTGGTAGGAGTGCTCAGCAGCGAGGTGAAAGTTAATAGAGAGGCAGTCATGCGCAGGAAAGTTGATATACTTCTCGATTCGCCAGAGAGACGACTCGACTATGCAACAGTAATGCTTGCAGCCGAAAAAGACGTTATTATAGAGGTCAGTCTGTCCAAATTCCTCTCTACAAAGGGAATTCGCAGGATGAGGCTTTTTGAGGAAACCGCTCAGCTTCTTCAGGTCATCAGAAAATTTGATGCTCCATTTGCGCTTACCACAGCTGCATCCACATTCTATGGACTCAGGCAGCGAAAACAGGTAGAGGATTTCTTCGCATTTATTGGTGCTGATGTCGAACGGGCGAGATATTACATTTCAAGGTTGCTCAGAAGACTTACGGATGAAAGGTACATAATGGATGGTCTTGAGATAGAAGACTGAATCCGGGCTGATGGGCATGAAAGGTCTGCCACCATCTCTGAGGAAGAGAAAAAGATATATTGCTTTCCGGGTTTTAGCCACTGAACCGGTAGATAGTAGGAGTCTGATTCAGGAGATATGGCAAACTGCCCTCACGCTGTACGGGGAATACTTCGCAGCGGGATTGGGCATATGGCTTGAGCAATTCGATGGCAGTAAAGGCATACTTCGCTGCAGTCGCGACGCACTGGAGAAGGTTAAAGTAGTGCTTACGCTGATAAGTAACGTAGCCGGTGTGGAAGTTGTGATAGTGACCCTTGGCGTTAGCGGGACGATAAAAGGATGTAAGAAGTATTTGGAGGTGTTGGAGAATGCATCTACCACAGATGGGATATGATAGAGCCATCACGGTATTCAGCCCTGATGGCAGGCTGTTTCAGGTGGAATATGCGAGGGAAGCGGTTAAAAGAGGAGCAACGGCCATAGGTATTAAAACAAAGGAAGGCGTGCTTTTGCTTGCGGATAGAAGAGTGGCCAGCAAACTACTCGAGATAACAACTATAGAGAAGATATACAAGATTGATGAACACATCTGTGCTGCAACTTCTGGCCTGGTAGCGGATGCGCGTGTCCTCATTGACAGAGCACGCATCGAGGCCCAGATAAACAAGCTCACGTACGACGAGCCGATAAGTGTTAAGGAGCTCGCAAGAAGGATCTGCGACTTCAAACAGCAGTACACTCAGTACGGTGGCGTTCGACCCTTCGGTGTATCGCTGTTGATTGCTGGCGTAGATGAAACGCCGAAACTCTACGAAACAGATCCGAGCGGAGCTCTGCTCGAATACAAGGCCACGTCAATTGGTGCGGGAAGAAACATCGTTGTGGAGTATCTCGAAAAAGAATACAAGGAAGACATGGCGCTGGAGGATGCGATAATCCTCGCAATGGTTGCCATGGGCAAGGCAATAGAGAGCGAATTAACACCAGAAGGGGTCGAGATGGGCATTGTAGGGCTTGACAGAAAGTTCAAGCAGTACAGCATTGAGGAACTGAAGCCCTACGTGGAGAAGGCGAACGAGATAATAAGCAGCGAACTCGGGAAGCAGTCTTAGGTTTTAAATGCTTAAAGTTGTAGTCGTGATCCTCCATGGTATCCCTCGATAAGGCAGTGGTTGCCAGACTCAAGAAGCAGGGAGAAGTATTCGAAGTTCTTGTTGATCCCTACCTCGCCAGAGACCTGAAGGAAGGTAAGGAAGTAGACTTCGAGAAACTTCTTGCGGCAGAAGAGGTTTTCAGAGATGCGAGAAAGGGAGACAGGGTGAGCAGCGAAGAACTCCAGAAGGTCTTTGGTACTACAGACATAAATGAGATCGTCAGGACAATAATTGAGGAAGGAGAGGTTCAGATAACTGCAGAGCAGCGCAAGGAGATGCAGGAGCTGAAACGGAAGCAGATAATCGAGTTCATAAGAAGGAACACCGTCGATCCGAGAACTGGCACACCTCACCCGCCTGCGAGGATAGAGAGGGCCATGGAGGAAGCTAAAGTTCATGTGGATATCTTCAAGCCGGTGGAAGCGCAGGTCAAGGACGTGGTGAAGAGTATAAAGCGCATACTTCCCCTTCGCTTCGAAGAGATTGAGATAGCAATTAAGGTTCCGGCCGAATACACCGGCAAGGCGATTTCTGCCCTCTACTCCTTCGGTGGCGTTACGCAGGAGGAGTGGCAGAAAGACGGAAGCTGGATTTGTGTTATGCGCATTCCTGCCGGTATGCAGGGAGATCTGATGGACCTGCTTGCCAAAACGACTAAGGGTGAAGCTCTTACAAAAATACTCAGGAGGATACAAGGATGACGAGAAAGATTGTTATGCCTGGAGACCTCGTCTCGACAAATCCGAGAGCGGCAGGTTATGGAACGTACGTTGAGAACGGCAAGGTGTATGCCAAAATTCTCGGATTGCTCGATAAAAGCGACACGGGCGTGAGGATAATTCCCCTCAAGGGGAGGTATATCCCCTCAACTGGGGATATCGTAATAGGTATTGTAAGGGAAGTAACGGCAAACGGGTGGGTAGTTGACATATACTCACCCTATCAGGCCTTTCTGCCCCTTTTAGAGTATCCGGAAACGAGAAACAGAAAAGTTAACGAGATCCTCGATATAGGGGATGCAGTGATTGCAAAGGTCTTGAACATCGATCCCAAGATGAAGGTTACGCTGACGATGAAGGACAAGGTCTGCAGACCTGTAAGGGTTGGCAGAATAGTCGCCATAAATCCGGCGAGGGTTCCGAGAGTTATAGGGAAAAAGGGAAGCATGATAAGACTTCTCAAGTCGGAGCTTGGAGTCCAGATTATCGTCGGGCAGAATGGCCTGATCTGGTTGAATGGTGATAGGAGAAAGGTTTCGATTGCTGAAGAGGCAATCTACATAATTGAGGCCGAGGCCCATACCGAAGGTCTTACGGACAGGATAACTGAGTTTATAAAAGCAAAGAAGGGTGAATTAGAAAATGAGCGAAGAAATACCCAGGCTAATAGTTGATGGGAAGAGGCTTGATGGAAGAGATTTTGATGAACTCCGCCCTATAAAGATTGAGGCTGGTGTACTCAGAAGGGCGGATGGCTCCTGTTACATCGAGATGGGTAAGAACAAGATAGTTGCTGCAGTTTACGGACCAAGAGAAGTGCACCCGAGACACCTGCAGGATCCAAGCAGGGCAATTATACGCTATCGCTATAACATGGCTCCATTCAGTGTTGAAGAGCGAAAGAAGCCGGGGCCAGACAGGAGAAGCATAGAGATTTCAAAGGTAAGCAGGGAAGCTCTCGAGCCAGTGATACTGAAGGAGCTGTTTCCCCGCTCTGGCATAGACATATTCGTCGAAGTTTTGCAGGCTGATGCTGGCACGCGTACTGCATGCCTCAACGCAGCAAGTGTGGCGCTGATTGATGCGGGTGTTGCAATGCGAGGGATGATAACGGCTGTAGCTGTAGCAAAGGTCGAGGGCGAGATCGTGCTTGACCCCATGAAGGAGGAGGACAACTATGGCGAAGCGGACGTCCCATTTGCGTTCCTCATAAGGAACGGCAAGATTGAGTCAATTGCTCTGCTCCAGATGGATGGCAAAATGAGTGCTGAAGAAATGAAAAAGGCTCTCGAACTTGCGAAGAAAGGGGCTATGCAGATTTACAACATACAGAGAGAAGCAATAATGCGGAAGTACAGCAGAGAAGAGGAAGAGGTGGAGTAAATGGGAGAAGACATTCTGATGGATATAAAACGTGACTACGTCCTTTCGAGGCTCAGGGACGGGGAAAGAATTGATGGCAGGAAGTTTGACGAGTTCAGGCACATAGAGATAGAGACCAATATAATCGCCAAGGCGGAAGGTTCAGCCCTCGTAAAACTTGGCAACACGCAGGTTGTTGTCGGGGTGAAGATGCAGCCCGGTGAGCCGTTTCCCGACGCTCCGGACAAAGGCATTATAATCACAAATGCCGAACTCGTCCCCCTTGCATCTCCCACGTTTGAACCCGGTCCACCTGACGAGAACTCCATCGAGCTTGCGAGAGTCGTTGATAGAGGCATCAGGGAGAGCGAAGCTGTGGATTTAACGAAGCTCTGTATTGAAGAGGGTGAGAAGGTCTGGCTGATATTTATAGACATTCACGCCCTCGACGATGACGGAAACCTGATGGATGCTTCTTCGCTCGCAGCCATCGCTGCCCTTCTTACGACGACCGTTCCAGCAGAGCGTTTTGACGTTGGAGAGGACTTCCCTCTGCCTGTGAGAGATCTGCCAATCAGCGTTACGTCCCTCATTGTCAACAACCGCATCCTTGTGGATCCGAGCAGAGACGAGGTAAGTGTTGGTGAGTACTTCATGACCATTACAACGGATCAGGCCGACAACATCGTCGCAATGCAGAAGAGCGGGAGTTACCTGCTCAGTGAGGAAAAGTTTTATGAACTCATAGACATCAGCATCGAGAAGGCGAGGGAGATCCGAGAGCTCCTCAAGGATGTCTGAAACGCCTTGGGGTTAAAAGGGGTTTGAGGTTTAGGATTGGGGAAAGACGGGATGAGGAGAGGAAGAGAGAAGACTGTCAAAGTAAAGAGGTGAAAAAATGGCGACAAAGAAGGTAAGGATGGCGGGTAGATTTGGGCCCCGCTACGGACTCAGAGTAAGGAGAACGCTCATCAAGATTGAGGAAGCGCAGAGAAGAAAGTATGTCTGCAAGAAGTGTGGAAAGAAGGCTGTTAAGAGAGTTGGTACTGGAATCTGGGAGTGCAGGAGCTGTGGCTACAAGTTTGCGGGCGGGACATACATCCCAGTGACACCTGCGATGAAGATGGTTGATAGAATTGCCGATAAGGTGATGGAGAGATGAGCTATATCTGCCTCATCTGTGGGGCAGAAGTTGATGTTGACCTCGAGAGGAACCTTATTCAGTGCACCAAGTGCGGAAACCGCATACTGATGAAGCCCAGACCGCCTGCATTGAAGAAAAGGGTTCCTGCCATTTGATTTTTGTACTATTTTGGCCATCTTTTGATTTAAATTACATAATTTGTTATTATAGCTGTGCAAGCAATCCAGCTAGGTACCCCATTGACTCCAAATCCCTGAAAAATGGATCACCGAGCACAACTTGATCGCAGACCTTCAGGAGCTTCCGAGTCTTTTCCGCGACTTCTTCCGGGCTCCCACTCAGAGTAAACCTCTCGATGAGTAATTGTTCGTGCTTCCGTATTGTTTCAAAGTCTTCAAGTCCGTAAACACTCTTTCCTTCCTGCCTTGCCCTTATCAGCGCTTCAAAATCAGTTCTCGAGATATCTTCCCACACGTCTAACAGCCTAAATTCCCTCAGAAACGTCTCGTTGCTCCCCATAACGATTGCTGCGGCTATGAGCAAATCCTCGTAAAACTCGCTCGGCAGAACGAGCGATGGGCCGAAGGCCGCAGTATGTATACTGCGATCTGCAAATCCTGTAAGCCAATGAACGTATTCCGGGTGAATGTAGTTCAGGAGAAGCCCATCAGCCAGACGAGACGCGATTTCAGCAAGCTTCGGCCCGGAGCAGCCGACGTAAACTTCTTCTGCAACTTCTTTTACCCTTTCGAGGCACGAAATGAGGTGAGAAAGATCTCGGCTCCTCCCCGGGATGATGCCGACAATGTACTCTTCTGCTATTTTGACTATTTCGTCGCACCCTCTTCTGAATGGTGAGAGGAGGATGCATACATCAAGGGATGTCTCAGATGCGATGGTCTTCGCAACCTCAGCAGGATCTCTGAAGAGTTCGAGTTCTCCGATCCATACTCTCTCTATTCCCGCCTCTTCCGCTATTCTCGCTCTCTTAATGAGTTCCCTGTCTGGTAAATCACCGTTTATGTTTATAGATACTTTCTTCATTCTACCAGTTGTCGAGGAGTCTTTTGACCTCCTGCTTCGAAATCTTCTTCTCCTTTTCTTCCATTTCCTCGAGGGGTAGCTTTGGCCTGTAGCCAAGCCTGTCGCCGTATAACTCAACAACGAGCTTTGCGGCGAGCCTTGCGATGTCGTAAGTTCTGTCCACGAGGTCTCTCTCAATTTCTCTCGCCTTTTTCGCCCTCCTATCAACAAAATAGGGGCAGAAAAGGCACTTGTACGGTACAATTGGCTCCGGTTCTCTCTCTTCGAGTATGTCGCTGAAAACCTCTCTTGCGCAGTGTCTGCCGTCGCTGTACTTGCAGTACTTGACTCTCTCAGCAGCGCACTGGCTTGCTATTCTGATGAACTCGTTTACGTTTCCGGTGTCTTTCTTCCTCTTGAGGAAATACCAGTCGAGAAGAGATAGTATAAAATCTGAAGGGGAAACTTTGGCCTTCTCACACTTCTCCATGAGGGCTTTTTCTATGTCCGGGGGAAGATCAATTGTTATTCTCATTGGCTAACAATTGGTTTACTCCTTTTTCACTTTTCCCTTTTTCTTGCCTTCTGCTTTACTCTCCTCTGCAGCCTCTTCTGCCTTGGCTTCCTCACCTTTTTCCTCGAGGAGTATCTTGGCGAGGGTGTAGTAACCCTTTGCGTTGCTCGTTATCGGATCGTCCGGCCTGATTACTTCGGCAACATCCTCGAAGCTCTTTGAGAACTCCTCATAAGCTCCTGGTAGGAGCGAGCCTCCACCGGTGAGTACAAGCTTGTCAACGATTGCCGTTGAAAGCCCCTCGAGAATAAGCTTTGTTCTGCTTGATATTCTCTCAACCCACGACTTCATGAGTTTCTCGTATTCGTCCTTGACATCGTTGTGGGAGATTGTTATACGCTTTCCGCCCCTTATCCTGCCGACCTCGTAGTCAGGCGTTGTGAGAAGCTTGGTTAGCTCCTCGGGGGTTACACTTATCCCTGCTTTGTTTCTGATAATAACTTCAATGTTATCGTAGAGCCAGTCAACGCCGACGAGCATCGTGTCGCCCCTCAGGTATTCCATGTGTCCCAGAACAACGATGTCTGTGGTGCCAAACCCTATGTCAACGCAAACGCCGGTGTCGATGCCCATGTACGCAAGCGTGCCAACAGGCTCGGGGAAGATGAGAACGTCGGTCTTCAACTGCTCCTTTATGTCCTTCGCAAGCTCCTCTCTCTCCTTTTTGGAGGATTTTACAGGTAGACCCGTCGCAACCACATCCGGTTTTACGTCGAGAACTTTCAGTGCGTGCTTCGCAAGCTCCATGTACGACTGGTGCATGAGCCTGCCCTCGTGGAGCGGGCGCATTGCCTCAACGTTTTCGAGGCTCTGAATAATCGCAAGAGCTTCCTCACCGACATAGACTTCTTTCTCCTCACCTTTCAGGCTCCAGTCCTTCTCCTCTCCGTATGCGACGATACTCGGGAAAATCGTAACGTTTTTGCCGTCTTTGGTTGCTTTCGTGTAGTTTGTTCCGATGTCGAGACCTACGGGAATCATGCGTTTCGCTTTGCTGCTAAATATTAAACGTTTTCCGGTGTTCAGGGTGCGGTATGTATAAACTCGACCAGACCGGCGTAGATGAAGTAAATGCCAAAAAACAGAAGGATGGATACCGAAAACGCTGTGAGAACCTTCTGCGCTTTCGCGCCCCAGATAGCTGCAGCTTTGTTTGACGAGATAGATATGATGCCCAACCACAGAAAGTCGCAGAGTTCGTGAGCGACTATGAAGAGAGCGAGACCAACAATTCCAAATGTCGTTGCCTTCAGGATCAGCGCGAGACCGATTGTAAGCCACCACATTATGAAGTAGGGATTGAGGGCGCTCATTGCAATGCCGGTAAACAGAGCTTTCCCGGGCTTTACGTCATTACCACCACTCTTCAGCTCCAGATACGCGAGGTAGAGCATAACAACTCCGCCAGCAATTCCGACGTACGTCTTCAGGCTTGGTGGGGCGGAAAGGCCGAAGAGGAAAAGGAGCAGAATTATGGGAACCTCAACGATGGCATGCCCGGCTGAAATTACAAAGCCCGCAAGAGGATTCTTCCTGCCTTCAGCGAGCGTTGCTGCGAATAGCGGGCCTGGGGCCATAACCCCGCTGAGAGATATGAAAACGACGGTAGCGAGGAAGATTGCGAGCTCCATGCTATTACCCTGCTGATCACTCCCATTTCTTCAGACCCTGTCCAATCTCCTCGATGAGCCTTGCAGCGAGCCAATCAGACTTCGTGCGCTCTATGAGCTGTCTCGCAACGTCAACCTTGTGTCTCAGGCCGGGAACAAGCTTTTCTGGGAAGCTGAAGGTTATGAGGGAGCTGTATATCTCTTCCATCGTATTTATGCACTTTTCTGCTTCACTGACCTCTCCCTTTCGCATCAGATCTAAGCTGTACCTTCTCAGCTCTCCAACAAGGTCTGCAAGGCCTGTAAGTATTGGGGGTGTCTCTATCCCCATATCCTTAAACTCCGGGATTTCCTTTCCTGACACAAGATTTGCGAAAGCAACAGCTTCAACGAACTCCTGCATCGCATCGTGAGTTATCGCGTAGTAAATTTCCGGATATTTCTTGAATTCTTTTACCTTTTCGAGGATGTCTCTGGCAGCTCTCAGTCTTTCTTCTGCCTCATTAAATCTTCCAGAGTGTACGGCAGCGATAGCCTTCGTCGAGTTAATTCTGATCTCCCTCGTGAGCTTTATCAGCTCTTCTCTTGCCACCTCAAGCTCTTCGAGCTCTTTTCTCACTTCTTCGAGAAACTCCAGCATATTATTCCCTCTCCAGCAAGACGACCCTGCTTATTTCAGACTCATTCTTTACCTCGTAACCTGTAAGCCTGGCGAGTTCCTCGGCAAAGGCTTTCACGTCGGCATGCTCGGGCATCGCATCCCTCGGCAGCCTGAGTCTTGAGTAACCGAGATGCATGTAGGCCTTTGCTTCTATGAAGTCGGGGCTTGCCTTTTCTATGAGCGGTGCGAACTTCTCCGCATTCATGTTGTAACCTTTGATGAGGGTGAGCCTGATAACTCTCCTGCCATCCTTTTCAGCCATAACCTTAAGAGATTCCATTACTCTGTCCCAGAAACTTCTGGGTGGTCTATTCAGCGCGAGGTGGCTTTCCTCGCTGTAGGCAGTCAGACTGATGTAGAGCTGATACGGCTCGATTCTTTCCACCATCTCTGGATTCGTTCCGTTCGTTACGACGAAGGTGGTCATTCCTCTCGCCTTGTACTCATCAACGAGTTCATCGAGGTAGGGATACCATGTAGGCTCCCCAATCAGACTTATTGCAACCTGATTTGGTTCGTATGCTTCTTTCAGCTTCCTCTCGTTCACACCCTTCATTCCACCAAATCCACTCAGCAGGCGGCGCTGGGCCTTTATGCTCTCTTCTGCGATGAAATCTGCTGAATCCCATCCTTTAATTCCAGGAAGGAGTTCAAGGGGGCGCCAGCAGTAAATGCAGTTCTGGTTGCAGAACAAAGCTGGAGTCATCTGCAGACAGCGGTGGCTACTAATGCCGTAGAACTTCTGCTTGTAGCATACCCCCATATTCCTCAGGGACTTTTTGAGCCACAGGCAGAGCTTTACGGCGGAATGTCTACCTACGATCTGATAGCCCTTAAGGTCCTTCAGGAGTTTCTGAGGTATTGCTGGTCTTTTTGTTTCGTCCATCTTCAACCTTTTTGCGGGGGTTGAATATAAATGCTACTCCTTTTGACCTAATTATATTATTTTGAAAATCAAAATTTTAAGGTTACAAGTTAGCAACAAAAATGTTTATATTTCTCCTGCTGGAAATATAACAATCTGGAGGATTGAAATAATGGAAACACCAAAAATCTTTTGAAAGCCTACATCGGCGAAAGCATAACAATGAGCAGGTACGCAATCTATTCTGAGATAGCAAAGAATGAGAAGTACATGTATGTTGCAAAGTACTTTGCGGAAGTTGCAGAAAACGAAAAGAAGCACGCAGAGATTTTTGCGAATTTCTTAAAAAAGTTCAAGGTTGAGCCGGTCGAAGTTGAAGTAAAAGCCCCCATTCTATTCGGCAACACCTCTGAAAACCTGAGCTACGCTGTCGAGGGAGAACACTTTGAGAGTGCTGAACTGTATCCCGGGATTGCAGAGATTGCCGAAAAGGATGGGCTGAAGGAAGTTGCTGAAAAACTCAGGGCCCTTGCGGAAGTGGAAAGTTTCCATGAAAGAAAGTTCAGGAGACTGCTTGAAGAGATAGAAAAGGGGACGATGTTCAAGAGAGACAGCGAAATTAAATGGATGTGTCTTGTATGCGGTTATGTTCACAAAGGCACAGAACCACCAAAGGTCTGCCCAAACTGCGGGGCTGAGTACTATAATTTTGTTGCCAGGGATTTGCTGGTCTTTTGAAGTAAAAGGAGAGGTGATGTTTTGTGAAAACCCTTGAAAATCTTGTTAAGGCGTTTATAGGAGAGAGTGTTGCGAGGAACAGATACACATTCTACGCAAAGGTTGCGAAGGAGGAGGGTTATGTTTTCGTCTCCCGAGTATTTCTCGAAACTGCAGAGAATGAAAAAGAACACGCTGAGGTACTGCTCGAGTTCATTCAGAAGTTGAGGGGAAATTCAAGGAGTCTGGAGGCTAATGCGGACATTCCAATAGTTTTGAACAGCACGGTAGAAAATTTGAAAATTTCAATTGAGGGTGAGCACTACGAAAACACTGAAATGTACCCGGAATTTGCAAAAGTTGCTGAAGAGGAGGAACTTTACGAAATTGCTGGAAGACTGAGGTCTATCGCTCAGGCTGAGAAACACCATGAGGAAAGGTTCAAGAGATTACTCGGAGAAATTGAAAACGGGACAATGTTCAGGAAAGACGAAGAGGTTGAGTGGATATGCCTTGAGTGTGGCTACATACACAGAGGCACGGAACCACCCAAGAAGTGCCCATCGTGTGGCCACCCACAGAGTTACTACGTCGCGAGAGAACTGTTAGCTCTCTGAGTCAACTATTTTTGGGCTAAATTATTGGGAATAATAAGATTATAGCATTCATCATTATGAACCAAAAAACAGAAAGGTATAATTACGTACAGTTATTACAATTTCGTAATTAGATTAATAATAGAGGCGTAAAAAATGAACGGGCAGAAAGCATTGCTGCTCGTAATCACATTTACAGCATTGGGGGTACTTGTTTTACGCAAACAGTCTCCATGTTCGCTGGACAGCATTATTGGTACGACTTGAGCGGAAATACAGTGATGTACCATGTGAAAAATGTCATGCTGATATAGTTGACGAAATGGAGGCTTTAGCTGGCCCACATATGGGTGAAAGTGGGTATACTGATACTGCAAAAAGGTTTGAGTGTGAGTACTGCCACAGAACCTTTCCTATTAATTATTACACCAAAGATTGGCTCCCACGCCACATCAATCAGAGTATAAGGGCAACTTACTATTACACTTACGGGAGCGTGAAAGGTACAACTGTTGAACTAGGAAAAGAGGCACATGCAGCTTCTACGGTTCCATGCTTGTACTGCCATAGTGGCGGTGCTACGGGAGGATATGCTCACGCTGCTGGGGAAAGAAACTGCTTTAGCTGCCACCCCGAGGAGGGGCATGCACACGATAAGCCAGAACACTTCAACGTTGAGGATTGCTGGAACTGCCATGTTGGTCCCCACCCCTCTTTGGATTATGCTGTATACTGGGTTCCACCAGCTGGCGGTTTTGGCTGGACGGAAGTTAGCGGCGATACAGGAAGTTTAGCGGCTCACAAAGCCTTCATAGACGAGGCCATCAGAGATAATACGCTCACTCACGCTAACGAAGCCTGTATTGCATGCCATACTGCAATAGCCGTAAAGATAAACTGGACCCATGCGAGAAGTATAGAGTTCGTAATAGGGCTTGGTTATCCAGTTGTGACTGAGAACGGCCCACACAACTGGACAGTTACGAACTGGGATTACAACGGAACCGCAAAGGCAACAGTTTGGGGCAACACCTCTGGCTATGGAACAACAAACTATAGCAGTATAAAATGGCCCGGCGAAGTTGATAATATCTACAGCTGAATTATCTTGCTAATATTATTTTGAATTTTTTAGTTAATTAATTTTAGTCGTCATCGATACTCCATCACAACAGTTTCACACCTTTGACAATCACAACATTTTTGTTACTCCTGTCAAACGCCTACCAATGGATCGAAGGGCGGTGGCTGTAATTCTGCTGATATGTATCGCAACTAGATTCTTTGCCCTCGATACTCGTCCGATGGATCACGATGAGAGTGTTCACGCGTGGATTGCCTACAGGCTTCTAACAGACCATATTTACACTTACGATCCAGCCTTTCATGGCCCCTTCCTTTACTACGCCTCAGCTTTTCTGTTCTCTATTTTTGGCGACTCTGAATTTGTTGGAAGACTGACTCCTGTAATCTTCAGCCTGATAGGTGTTGCATTTGCCTGCCTCTACTGGCGATGGCTTGGAAAAAATGTTTACATCTTCGTGTTTCTCCTCCTTTTCTCTCCGGCTATTCTGTACTACTCCCGTTACATGAGAAACGACATAATTCTCGTTGGATCATTCATCGCTGCAGTTTACTTCTACTTCAGGTATTCGGAGACTTTGAAGGAGCGATTCGCATATCTCTCAACGGCATTCCTTGCAGTAATGGTGTGCTCCAAGGAGAATGCATACATATACCTTGCAATCCTGCTATCCTTCGCATTGCTTTACGGCCTTTACACTGAACGCGGAAAGTACGTTTTCAACAAGCTCTTCAGGTGGAACTTCAGGAAGTTAAGAATCGTTCTGCTCAGCTTTGCCATATTCGCTCTCATCTTTACCTTTTTCTACACGTCTGCATTCTCCGACTTCAGCGGGCTTGAAAGAGGAACTGCTGGAGCCGTAGAGCACTGGCTTGAAAAACACGAACAGAAGGACCACTACAAACCACCCGGTTATTACGCTAAAATCCTGCTGGAGTACGAGTTCATGGCTACTGGCTTGGCCATAGCTGGCTTCTACTTCTTTGCAAGGAGATTGAAGGAGAAAAATGTCACAAAGTTTGAGTTATTCGTAGTCTACTGGGCATTAACAGCCCTTTTGGCGTACCACATTTTAGCTCACAAGGTTCCCTGGCTCGTCGTTCATCTCGTCACGCCCCTCGCCCTTCTGGGCTCGCTTTATACGAGAAACACGGGAGGTGCAAGAATAGCCATCGCCATAGCAGCCGTTGCAACCCTCGTCGTTGCAATCCATGTCACGTACGTGAACTACAACGACGCGAGAAGCGAAGATCTGATTTACATACAGGTACAGCCCACAGCAGTAGAACTTGCAGAAGTAATAAAAGAGAAGTTTACTTCCGGAGAGAGAATCATCGTTTACGAGCCGAAAAACGACTACTGGCCTTTGCCCTGGTATCTCAGACATTACAAGATTCCGTACAGCAGCAAGTGGATTCCCGGATACGATTATGTTGTTACATCGAACAGGGAAAGGACATTTGTTGAGGAAAAAGGTTACTCTGTCATCGGAAAGTACGAGATCAGGCCTGGCTACTTCATGGTTTTGATGGAGCGCAGCAAGGGCTGACTTTTTTATATTTTGGCGACAAGTAGTGTTGATGGTACTGGGGCTCGAAAGATACCAAAGAATATACAACGGAGAAGCCGTAGCGAAGTTCCAGATAGCGAGGAGAATCAATGCTGAAAAGAAAGAGAGTATTGACGAGATGTGGAAGCACCACTCCGAGCTAAAAAAGGAGTTTAAAGCGCTGCTTGCTGAAAAAGGAGATGATATCGACTTCCTCACCTCACATCCAGCAGACTACTCGTTCCTTCATCTCAAGGTGGATTTGCTGAAGGAGATGCTAAAGGAGTGCTGCTTCTGCGAGAGGCGTTGCGGGGTAAACAGGTACGAGAAGAAAGGCTTCTGCAAGGTAGGTGCGAAGAGCTACTACGCGTCGGAGTTTCTGCACATGGGTGAAGAGCCCGAACTTATCCCGTCGCACACGATTTTCTTCAACCGCTGCACATTCGCATGTGTCTTCTGCCAGAACTACGACATAGTCTACGATGAAGACTACGAAGCTCTTCCGGAAGATCTTGCCGAAGTTATAGACAGGCGTTTCAGACAGGGCAGCAGGAACGTGAACTTCGTTGGAGGGAATCCAGACCAGCATGCACACACGATTCTGGAAACTCTGAGCCACGTCGAGTCGAATATTCCAGTGGTGTGGAACTCCAACATGTACCACAGCAGCGAGCTTGCTGAAGTGATAGAGGACGTTGTTGACGTCTGGCTTGGTGACTTCAAGTACGGCAACGATAAATGCGCGGAGAAATACTCGAGAGTGAAGAACTACTGGAAGGTTGTAACGAGAAACTTTTTGAGAGCTAAAGACAACGGAGAACTGCTGATAAGACATCTCGTCATGCCCAACCACATTGAGTGCTGCACAGAGCCAATAGTGAAATGGGTTGCAGAAAACCTTGGCAGGGACACGAGATTTAACCTCATGTTCCAGTACTATCCGGCCTTCAGAGCATTCGATTTTCCGGAGATCGCAAGGAGACTTACGCCGGAAGAAATGCGGAGGGCTGTTGAGATTACTGAGAAGTACGGGCTGAGGAATTTAGTGTAAGAGGATAGATTTAGCGACTCCAGTGGAATCCAGGGATTGGGAGATCCTATAAAGCTGAACCCGAGAAGACTGTAAATCTAATACCTCCACACCCCACAAATCCCCAACATTTTTATTTCGTCTATGCGCGCTGGATTGCGTGAAGATCGAGAGGCCACGTGGAACGAGAGATTTTCTGCCTGACGAGATGGAAAAGCGAAGGGCCATCGAGGCGGTGATGCGAAGAATTGCGGAAAGTTACGGCTACAGGGAAATAGCAACGCCAACATTTGAGCACCTCGAGCTGTTCACGATTAAGTCCGGTGAGGGCATAGTTGAGGAGTTATACGCGTTCAAGGACAAGGGTGGAAGAGACCTTGCTCTCCGTCCGGAGCTTACGGCCCCTGTTATGCGCCTCTTTGTAAACGAATGCTCGGTCATGCCCCGCCCGTTACGCTTCTACTACTTTGCTAACTGCTTCCGCTACGAAAGGCCGCAGAAGGGGAGATACAGAGAGTTCTGGCAGTTTGGCGTTGAGCTTATCGGTTCGTCATCACATCTATCTGATGCGGAGGTCATAGCCCTTGCATACAGAATAATGGATGAGCTGAATCTTGACTTCGAGCTGCACATCGGCCACGTCGGGCTACTCAGGCATCTGCTGAAGGACATTGAAGAGGACAGGGCCTCGAAAATCATGCGTTTAATAGATAAGAAAGACGTTGAAGGGCTTAGCAGCTATCTGAGAGAGATTAACGCTCCTGAGGAGCTGGCAGAGAAAATTTACGCCCTTATCGAGCTTACTGGCAGCAGAGATGTGCTTGTCGAAGCGTCGAGGCTCATTCCAGACTTCGATATGAGTCATATGGAAAAACTGTGCGATGTTCTCGACTCGATGAATGTGAACTACGTCATCGATCTCGGCATCGCGAGAGGGCTCGACTACTACACCGGCGTTGTTTTCGAAGCGTACGCAAAACACGGCCTTGGAGCGCAGAAGCAGATATGTGGCGGAGGGAGCTACAGGCTTACGCACCTGTTTGGCGGGGAAGATGTACCATCGACAGGCTTTGCCCTTGGCTTCGACAGGATTGCGGAGATATGTGAAATAACGCCGCCACAAAAACCTGTCATCGTCGTAGTAAACGTCGGTTTTGAGGGCGAGGCGTTCAGGATTGCAGAAGAGCTGAGAAAACAGGGCTTTCGCGTGGTTACCGATGTCATGGAGAGGAACATCAGGAAGCAGTTCAGCTACGCAAACGACATAAACGCAAGCTTTGCTGTGGTGGTTGGCAAACGGGAAATAGAGTCGGGCAGGTACACTCTCAAGAATATGGTGACGGGAGAACATTACGAGCTGAGCTTTGAGGAGCTCGTTAAACACCTAAGCAGAGAGGCGCAGCTCCCGTAAAGTTTTTATTTCCTCTGCTTTTCTCCCATCCGCTGGCAGCAAAGTTTTATATACCCTTCAGCAGTAGGCGGAAAAAAGAAAAGATGAAAGGAGGATGGTGAAAATGGCCAAGGAGAAGGAGCACATTAACGTTGCCATGATCGGGCACGTAGACCACGGAAAGAGCACCCTGATTGGCAGACTCCTCTATGAAGCTGGAGAGATCCCAGAGCACATAATTGAGAAATACAGAAAAGAGGCTCAGGAGAAGGGTAAAGCTACATTCGAATTCGCGTGGGTCATGGACAGGCTCAAGGAGGAGAGGGAGAGAGGTATTACCATCGACGTAGCTCACAGGAAGTTCAAGACTCAGAAGTACGAGATAACCATCGTGGACTGCCCCGGACACAGAGACTTCATCAAGAACATGATCACTGGAGCGTCCCAGGCTGACGCTGCAATTCTCGTAGTTGCTGCTGACGACGGTGTGCAGGCTCAGACCAAGGAGCACGTGTTCCTTTCGAGAACTCTCGGTATCAACCAGATGATTGTCGCAATAAACAAGATGGACAAGGTGAACTACGACCAGAAGAGGTACGAGGAAGTCAAGGAGCAGGTAGTAAAGCTCCTCAAGATGGTAGGTTACAAGGTTGACGAAATCCCGTTCATTCCGACTTCTGCTTACAACGGTGACAACGTACTCAAGAAGAGTGACAAGACTCCCTGGTACAACGGCCCCACGATCTTCGAGGCGCTTGACACGCTCAAGCCACCCGAGAAGCCCGTTGACAAGCCACTCAGAATTCCGATCCAGGATGTTTACTCAATCAGCGGTGTCGGTACCGTCCCAGTTGGAAGAGTTGAGACTGGAGTGCTCAAGGTCGGTGACAAGGTCATCTTTGAGCCGCCCGGTGTGAGCGGAGAAGTAAAGAGCATTGAGATGCACCACGAGCCAATCAAGGAGGCATATCCGGGAGACAACATCGGTTTCAACGTGCGTGGTGTTGGTAAGAACGACATAAGGCGTGGAGACGTCTGTGGACACCCGGACAACCCGCCAACGGTTGCAAGAGACTTCACCGCCCAGATTATCGTTCTGCAGCACCCGACTGCTATAACCGTCGGCTACACGCCTGTTGTGCACGCACACACCGCTCAGGTAGCATGCAAGTTCGTTGAACTCCTGAAGAAGATCGACCCCAGAACCGGTCAGGTCAAGGAGGAGAACCCGCAGTTCCTGAAGACTGGAGACGCAGCAGTGGTGAAGCTTGAGCCAACGAGGCCAATGGTCGTCGAGAAGGTCAAGGAGATTCCACCGCTCGGCAGGTTTGCCATCAGAGACATGGGTATGACCGTCGCAGCGGGAATGGTTCTCGACGTTACGCCGAGGAAGTAAACAAATTTTTTTATTTCTTCTTTAGGGTGTTTGACATGGCAATAAAAGGTTACAAGGCAAGAATAAGGCTTTCGGGGCTCAACCCATCGGATCTCGACAGAATCTGCAGCCAGATCAAGGAGATTGCCAACAAGACCGGCGTTGAAATTCGTGGCCCGGTTCCACTGCCAACGAAGAGGCTTGTTGTGCCAGTCAGGAAAGCGCCTGATGGAGAGGGCAGCGAAACGTGGGACCACTGGGAGATGAGGATACACAAGCGCCTGATAGATATAGCCGCGGACGAGAGAGCACTGAGGCAGATAATGAGAATTCAGGTGCCCAAGGACGTTAACATCGAGATAGTCCTCGAAAGCTAAATTTTTAAAGCAGTCAGCAAACATTTTTCATGCTTCTTAAAATTACTTTTCTCGGCACATCTGGTACAATCCCGAGTGTCGAGCGCAACCCTTCTGCAGTTTTTGTTCGGCATGGCTCTCATCGCATCTTATTCGACTGCGGCGAGGGGACGCAGAGACAGATGATGATAGCGAAAACGGGCTTCAAACTCGACGCCATTTTCATTACGCACCTGCACACCGACCACTTCATAGGCCTCTTTGGCCTGCTTGAAACCATGTCATTGAACGAAAGAAGGGAGAAATTAGCGATTTACTCTCCAAACGCCCGGTTCCTCGCTTCGCTCTTTAAAGCCTTTGGCTACGATGAGCTGAGCTATCCCATCGAAGTTGTGGAACTGCGGGATGGTGACGAGGTCAAGTTTGATGGCTTTAAAGTGGTGGCATTCAAAACTGATCACATAGTACCGAGTCTCGGATACGCGCTGATTGAGAAAGACAGACCGGGAAAGTTCTACAGAGAGAAGGCAGAGGCTCTTGGCATCCCTCCCGGGCCGCTGTATGCAAAGCTCGTAAAGGGCGAGAGCGTGGTAGTTGGCGGAAAAGTTATTACTCCAGAAATGGTGGTCGGTAAGCCCCGTCCAGGCAGAAAGATAGTTTATACAGGAGACACGAGGCCCTGTGAAAGAACTATCGAGATTGCGAGGAGTGCAGATGTGCTAATCCACGATGCAGCCTTCACCTCCGACCTGCAGGAGTGGGCGGAAGAGACGAAACATTCAACGGCAAGGGAAGCTGCAGAGGTTGCAAAGGCTGCCGGCGTTAAAAAACTCGTTCTCACCCACGTAAGCGCGAGGTACTCAAAGGATGCAACACCTCTGCTCGAGGAGGCAAGAGCTGTTTTTGAGAACGCCATGGTGGCTGAGGACTTTATGGCCTTTGAGGTGAGATATAAGGATTAGAGATTCGTTGGACACGCAACATTTAACACCAGAGAGGAACAAAAAGAGGTTAAGACAAGAATCTTTTCAACCTTCTGATCGCTTCCTCGATGTTCTCTCTTGACGTTGCATAGCTCAGCCTGACCCACGTTGTGAAAACCCTTCCAAAAGCGCTGCCCGGAGTTGCTGCGACGTATTCTTTCTTGAGGAACTCCTCGCAGAACTTCATGGAATCCTGCCCAACATCGACAAACATGTAGAATGCTCCCTTCGGCGGCGCATATTTCAAACCAATCTCATCGAGCCCCTCCATGAGCATGTCCCTTCTCACTTTGAACTCCGCAACCATCTCTTCAACGCATTTCTGGTCGCCTTTGAGTGCGGCAACACCTGCGTACTGAACGAACGATGTTGGATGACTGACCGAGTGCGACTGAATGCGGAGCATGTGTTTGGTTATCTCTTCCGGAGCGATGGCGTAGCCAAGCCTCCATCCAGTCATTGCATAAGTCTTTGAAAATCCGTTAATAACTATCGTTCTCTCCGGCATTCCGTCGAAGCCCGCTATGCTTACAAACTCACCTTCAAAAATGATTTTGTCGTATATCTCGTCGGACATTACGAGGATGTCATTGTCTACGGCGATATCCCTCACCTTCTTCAGAAACTCCTTTGGGTACACCACTCCAAGTGGGTTGCTGGGCGAGTTGATTATAATCAGCTTTGTTTTCTGCTTTACGTACTCTTCAATCGGAGCATCGCTGAATCCCTCGCTGTGGGGAACCCAGACGACCTTACCTCCAGCAACCTGAACGCACGGTTCGTAACTCACCCACGAGGGGTCGAGAAGAATGACCTCGTCACCCTCCTCAATTACGGCCAGTATGGCTTCGAAGATGGCATACTTGGCTCCGGGAGTCACTATAACGTTTTCAGCCTTTACGTCAAGCCCGTCCTGTTTGGCCTTCTCAACTATAGCATCTACGAGTTCAGGAATTCCTCTTGTAGGAGTGTAGAAGGTTTTTCCCTCGTTAAGGGCCTTGATTGCAGCCTCAATTATGTGTTTCGGCGTCACGAAATCGGGCTCACCAACACCCATGTTTATAACGGGTTTGCCCTGTCTCGCGAGCTCTTTTGCAGTGGATGAAATGGACAGAGTAGCAGAGGGCTGGATGGACTTAGCCCTTCTGCTTATCATAGTCCTTTAGCCTCCTGACGAGCTTGACTGCAGCTTCAACTGCACGCTTTGCGTAGTCAATTCTCTGGTGGGCTGCAAGCCTGCCCATACCCGGCCCCGAAATACCGAGGGTGACGGGCTTGTTGTATTCCAGGCCCAGATCCATAATTTTCCTTGCTGCGTGCTGCGCCACAACCTCGTCATGCTCAGTCTCACCCTCAATAACGCAGCCTATGGTCACCACTGCATCCACATCGCCCTTTTCGAGAACGCGCTTAACAGCTATAGGCGTGTCAAAGACGCCGGGAACTCTTATCACGTCCGTTATTTCCGCTCCAAGAAACTCCGCGTGCTCTTTTGCAAGAACCTCCATCATATACGTGATGTCCCTGTTGAATTCAGCAACCACAAGCCCGAGTTTGATTTTTTCGCACATGCTGTCACCTACCCATTCAAGCCTCAAGTCGTGCTTAACAGCCTTCCTGCACAATGGGTTTAATAACGTTATGCAAATCTTAACTGTTCTCATTGATTCAATTAACGATGTGCTGGGCTGAGTGCAAAATTTTTATATCTGGCATACAAAAAAAGAAGCATGGTAATCGGAGTTACGATGGTAAACGTTTCTCCGGGGAAGGAGAAGGACGTTTACGTAGTTATAAAGGGCATGAAGAACGTTAGAGACATATACCACGTCTTTGGCGAGTTTGACTTTGTCGTTATAATTCAGGCCGAAAGCCTGTCTGAGCTGAACAGGACTGTTGACGATATAAGGAGTGTTGACGGCGTAACCAAGACTCAGACCGTTGTTGGAGCGGAAATTTAACCGTTATAGAGCTATGAAGGCAGAAGAACTTGCGAAAAAGCAGAAAGAGATAAGTATAGCGGAGTTTTTTGAGAAAAACAAGCACATTCTCGGCTATTCGAACCCGGCCAAAGCCGTAATCACGTGTGTAAAAGAGGCGGTTGATAACAGCCTCGATGCTTGCGAGGAAGCTGGCATACTGCCGGACATATTTGTAAAAGTGGATAGGGTCGACCGACATTACAGAATTGTAATTGAGGACAACGGCCCCGGAATAATCAGGGAACAGATTCCAAAAGTTTTCGGCAAGCTCCTTTATGGCTCTCGCTTTCACGCAATAAGACAGAGCAGAGGGCAGCAGGGAATAGGCATTTCCGCAGCGGTTCTTTACGCCCAGCTCACCACTGGAAAGCCTGCTGTTGTTACCTCCAAGACCTCACCTGACAGCAAAGCGGTCAGAATGGAGATTTTCATAAACACAAGAAAGAACGAGCCGGAAATAGTCAGCGAGGAGGAAGTGGAGTGGCTTGTGGCAAGAGGAACGAGGATCGAGCTCGAAATTGCCGGCAGCTACGTTAAAGAGAGAAAGCAGAGTGTTTTCGAGTACCTGAGGGAGACTTCCGTCGTCAACCCCCACGCCAAAATAACGTTTGTCGATCCAGATGGGGAAATTCACGAGTTTCCTCGCGTTAGCGAGGAGCTTCCGCCAGTGCCGAAGGAAATCAAGCCCCATCCGCATGGCATAGAACTTGGCCAGCTCATGGCAATGCTCCGCTATACAAAAGCGAGAGACCTGCGAAGCTTTCTTAAAAACGAGTTCGTGAGAGTCGGAGATAAGACGGCTGAAGAGGTCATATCGAGGGCGGGTCTCAGCGCTAACGTCAGCCCGCAAGAAATGGGGAGAGAAGAGGCGGTCAGACTCCTGCAGGCTTTCAGCGAGACGGACTTCCTTCCCCCACCTACAGACTGTCTCTCGCCTATAGGTGAATCTCTCATTATGAAAAGCCTGATGGCAGAATACAAGCCGGAATGGGTTTACGCCGTAACAAGGAAGCCAAAAGTTCATTCCGGACACCCCTTCCTCGTTGAGGTGGGCATAGCGTATGGAGGGGAGATTTCTGAGGATAGAGTAACTCTTCTCAGATACGCGAACAAAATCCCCTTGCTCTACCAGCAGGGCGGATGCGCGCTGACCAAAGCTGTTGAAAGCGTTAACTGGAAGAACTACGGCCTGCAGCAGACGAGGGACGAGCTTCCGTCAGGAAGGGCGGTTATCCTCGTCCACCTCGCTTCAACAAACATACCGTACACGTCAGAATCAAAGGAAGCGGTTGCAGCGATTCCGGAGATAATCGAGGAAGTTAGACTTGCTCTCCAGGAGGCGGGGAGACGGCTTAGAGAGTATTTGGAAAGGAAAGAAAGACTGATGAAAAAGAAGAAGAAGGAGGATGTCCTGTACAAGGTTCTTCCACTCCTCGCGAGAAAGGTTTGCGAGGTTCTCGAGAAAGACGAGATAGACGTAGATAGAATAGTTGCCAGAATCGTGGGCAATCTGCACGTCGAAAGAGAGGTCGTCGAAAAGGACGGCATGCTTGATGTAACTCTCAGGATCTTCAACTTCACAAAAGCAAGGAGAGAACTGAAGGTTTACGAGATGTGCAGCGGTAGCGTTGAGGCAGACAATGCTAAAGTGTCGCAGTCAACGTACACAACCGTATCATGGGACGTGCTGCTCAACCCCGGAGAGAGCATTGAGCTGAAGTATACCGTAAAGGGCAGGATCGTAAACAGAAGACCTCTTGTTGGCGGGGTTGATGCGGAACTGCTAAGTGGAGCCGAGCCGTTTGGTCTGTAGATTTGATAGCCGCTCAGCTTTAACAAATTAAACACGCTTTTTAAACTCGGTCTGGAGTTTCAGTACGCTTGCAAGACCTATAAGGTGGTCTTTGGAAAGCGTACCATCTGCAACCTCTTTTAACGCCTTTTTTGCATTGAAAGCTATGCCCAGTCCGGCATTTTCTATCATAATCCTGTCGTTCGCCCCATCGCCAACGGCAACGACGTTTTCTCTGCTTATACCCTCCTTTCTTGCGAGTTCCTCAATTATCCTAGCCTTCTCCTCTGCGTCGATTATCCTGCCTTTCAGTCTCCCGGTCAGCTTCCCATCTTTGATTTCAAGTTCGTTGCCGAAAGCATAATCGAGGCCAAGTTCCTCCTTGAGCCTGTCGGTGAAGTAGGTAAAACCACCACTAACAAGTGCAACCCTGTATCCCGACTCTTTCAGGCTTTTAATCAGTTCCTTTGCCCCCTCTGTCAGCTTTATCTCACTATATATTCGTTCGAGGACGTCTACTGGCAATCCTTTCAGCAGCTTAACTCTCTCCCTCAGAGCCTCCTTGAAGTCTATTTCACCATTCATCGCTTTTCTCGTCAGCTCTTTGACTTCATCCTCGACTCCAGCAGCTTTTGCAAGTTCGTCTATAATTTCAGCATCTACGAGTGTCGAATCCATATCAAAAACTATGAGTCTCTTGTTCCTCTGGAAGAGGGAGTAAGGCTGGATTACAACATCGAGCCCCCTGCTCTCCACTTCTTCCTTGAGTCTCCTCTTGACTTCCTCAACGTCGCTTTTGCCCATGTCGATCAGAAACTCTATTGAGATCAGTCTGTCTCTCGCAGTGAGATTCGTCCGCTCGATGTTTATGCCCATCTCGTAGAGTATTCTTGTTATAGAATAAACAATTCCGACTCTGTCCTCTCCAAGAACAGTCAGGACGTAGAGATTCTTTTCATCTGAACTCTTCCTTTCGAACGGTGATACCGAAACGTTAACTCCGAGTTTCTCTCCTTTCGAGGTGAGTTCTCTTTTCAGCTCCTCAATGTCCACGTTCTCCGCTTCTGCTACGATGAACATGACAAAAAGACCCTGGAGGACTGTCTGCTCTATATCGATGATGTTCAGTCCCCTCTTTGCGAGAACCTCGGACATTCCACATATTATTCCCGGTCTGTCCATTCCGTAGACAGCTATTCCGATAAGCACGAGAGTATGTTTGAGCGTAGATATTTGAAGTCTTCTGTCTGGGCAAACCTCGTATGTCTGTAAAAGCATTATGCAGCTCCAGCTCCACTTTGATTATGGAAGAATGGATTTTATCCAGACTCCATAGAAAGAAGTTTCGTGACTCGCATAGTAGTTGATCGGATCAAACTTCACATATCAGATATCTTAACTTTTGGACCCCAAAAGGTATTTATAACAAAAATTTAAGACCAATACTATTAAAAGGTGAAAAACATGCCAGAAGAAATTCTATTAGATGAATACAAAAAGGCATATAGAGAAGTAGTGGCAGAAGAGGAGAAAAGAGGGTTTTTAGTTCATCTGGTAGTGTACGTACTTGTTAACGCAATGTTGATATTAATTAACCTCATTTATTCCCCAGAAGCTATCTGGTTCTTTTATCCGCTCATAGGCTGGGGAATTGGCATATCAATGCACTACCTATTTGGAGTTCGTTGGATAGAGAAAGGGCTTAAGGAAAGAGAGGCAAAAGCAGAGTATAGGGTGAGAGAGAAGAGCAGTTAGCAATAAAACCAAATAAAAACGACGAAGTGACAATGAGAATTCCCGCAGCACTGTCACTCGTTGCCGCATCCATCTTCTGATTATGTTCCTCGTGGTAGAGCCGACAGAGCGGGTAGTTGCTGGCGTGTCGTTTCTTGCAGGCTTTTACGTGAAAACTATCGTTTGAAGCGCTTGGAGGGCTGACGAGACGTCTTTACGGTTCCAAAAGCAGGCACTGAAAAAGTAGGAAAAGGAAGATACTGCATCTGGGCTGCTATAGTTTCTTTTTAGTTTACAGAAGCAGAGGTCACAAAGTTTTAAAAGCCGTCCACAATGCTCAGGATTAATAATGGTGATGCCATGAAAATTGGCGTCTTCATCTGTCACTGTGGCTTAAACATAGCCAGTAAGATTAACGTTAAAGAACTCGTTGAGTATGCCCGCAGGCTGGGCGCAGCCTATGCTATCGATATCGATTACGCCTGCTCGGAGGCGGGCCAGGAAGAAATAGCGAGAGCAATTACCGAAGAAAAGCTGGATGCCATAGTCGTGGCTGCCTGCAGCCCTAAGCTCCACGAAGCAACCTTCAGGCGAGTTGCTTTGAGAGCGGGTCTGAATCCGTATATGGTTTCCATTGCCAACATAAGGGAGCAGTGTACGTGGGTGCATTCAGGCAGAGACGCGCAGCTAAAGGCGAGAGATCTACTCAGGATGGCCTTCGAACGGGCCAAGCACTCGAAACCCCTCGAGAGAAAGAGGGCGAGAATTAGAAGAAGCGTGGCAGTTATAGGTGGAGGAATTGCCGGGATAGAAGCGTCTCTTATCCTTGCAAAAGCAGGGATAAAGGTTTACCTTATCGAAAAGAAGCCCACCATTGGCGGTCACATGGCTTTACTTAACGAGGTTTTTCCAACCAACGACTGCTCCATATGCATACTTGCACCGAAAATGAACGAAGTGTGGGAGAACGAGAATATCGAGCTTATAACGAATGCAGAAGTAAAGAAAATTGATGGACGCGTTGGAAACTTCAAACTGCGAATTGTAAAGCATCCCCGGTACGTGAACGAGAACTGTAAGGGTTGTATAGAGGACTGCTCCTCAGTCTGTCCCGTTGACGTTTTTGACGGCGTTGGCATTAGAAAGGCTGTGTACATTCCTTTTCCTCAGGCAACACCTCTCTATGCTGCCATTGACTGGGAAAACTGTATTCGCTGTGAGCTATGTGTAAAAGCCTGCAAACCCAATGCCATCGATTTTAATCAAAAACAGGAAGAGATAGACATAAATGTGGGATCCATTATAATTGCAACCGGATTTAAGCCATTCGACGCAAGGAGAAAGCCCGAATATGGTTACGGCAGGATAGATAACGTCATAACGAGTCTGGAGCTCGAAAGGCTGCTTTCTGCCAGCGGGCCGACAATGGGAGAACTCGTGAGGAAGGATGGCAAAAAACCGGAGAAAGTTGCGTTCATCCAGTGCGTTGGAAGCAGGGACGTCAACACCAACCCCTACTGTTCGAGGGTCTGCTGCATGGCAAGTATAAAGAATGCTCTGATTCTGAAAGAAAGGTTTGGCACGGATGTCACAATATTCTACACCGATATGAGAGCTTCGGGGAGAGGGTATGAAGAGTACTACCGGATGGCGATGAAGAAAGGTGTCCGCTTCGTGAGGGGCATCGTCGGCCAGCTATGGGAAAATAACGGAAAGGTTGTTGTGAGATACGAGGATACGCTCCTCTGCAGGGTTTTTGAGGAGGACTTCGACCTGGTTGTGCTGGCAATAGGCATGGAAGGCACCAACACCTTTTCGAGGGGTGAGGATGGATTTATTGAGGTAGCTCATCCAAAGCTCAGGCCAGCAGAAACTAACACGAAAGGTATCTTTGTCGCTGGGGCTGCGAGTGGGCCAAAGGATATACAGGAGAGTGTAGCATCGGCAGGTCTTGCAGCGTCGAAGGCAATGCAGCTTATCTGCTCGGGTGAAGAAGAACTCGATCCATTCAACGCCTATGTAACAGAAAATTGCATCGGCTGCAGGCTATGCGCTGAGGTATGCAGGTTCAACGCAGTTGTCATTGATGAAAGAAGTGGAAAGGCAAAAATCGACGCAAACGCGTGTGCTATGTGTGGAGCCTGCGTCGCGGCCTGCCCGGTGGATGCGATAGACATGGGATTCTTCTCCGAAGAACAGATAACTGCCGAGATAGACGCCCTGACGGTTGAGAAGAATGCAGACCCCCTCATTCTCGCTTTCTCCTGCTGGTATTGTGGATACGCAGCATTTGACCTTGCGGGAACGCTGAAGCTCACGTATCCTGCCAACGTCAGAGTTATCAGGGTTCTATGCACTTCCCGCGTTGACCCGGAGTGGATTGTGAGGGCAATTGAAAGGGGTGTCGACGGAGTCGTTGTTGTTGGCTGCCGGCCAGGAGAATGTCACTTTGGTGTCAACAGCATAGCGATGGAGAGGATTGATAGAATAAACAGGGCTCTGGAACTTCTTGGCGAGGGTGGAAGAGTTAAAGGAATATGGTGCTCTGCCGGCGAGGCAAGAAAGCTCGTTGCCGAGCTGGAGGACTTCGTGGAAAGGTTAAAGCAGCAAAGAGGCGATTAAAGTGAATACTGAAGGTGGAGATCCGAGCAAGAAACTAAAACCTGAAAGAGACGTTGAAATTCCTGAGATCCCGGAGCAGTTAGGACTGCTCGTCTTTAAACAGCACTTTGAAGGAGAACTGAGGGAATTGATTTTCAACCCGGCTCTCTGCAACGGCTGCAAGTTCTGCGTTTACGCCTGTCCCGTTAAGGCAATAGAGTTCGCCGGCTTTGAAGCTCTCGCTGCAGGGATGCCATTGATAATCGATCATCTTAGCTGCGCCTATTGCGGTATATGCTATGCTTTTTGCCCCTTTAACGCATTTGAATTCAGAATAAACGGAGAAATAGTCGAAAAAAGTAAGCTTCCATTATCCCTTGGTGGAAAAATAGAGAAACTCGAGAACTGCGTTGACTGCATGCTGTGCGTTGAGGTATGTCCGGTGGATGCAATAGAGAGGCGGGTTCTCGCGAGAAGAGAAGATTTCCCAAAGGCCGATGCAAGAGGAAGTATAAGAATTGATACCGAGAAGTGTAATCTTTGCGGAATATGCGCGAGTTTTTGCGATGCGTTCAAGCTCGTAGATAAGGATGTAAAGCCCGGAAATCTTACTCCCTTCGCCGAAATACTGATCGATGAGGAAAAGTGCGACTACTGCGGGCTATGTGTCAAACTCTGTCCGGAGGAAGCAATAGAGGTTGAGAGCAGCAAAGTTATCGAGGCGGATGTGGAAAGAGTTGCCGAGGTTGTTTTCACGGATAGGTGCATCCACTGCGGTTACTGTGTTGCTGTATGTCCCTACGAAGCAGTCATAAACATTAAACCGGTGGAAGGAGAGATAAAGGTATACTGGAAGAGGCTTGCAAGGGTGTGTGAGCCGCTGAGCTGCAAGGCATGCGTTGTCGTGTGCAAAACCAGGGCTTGGCACATCGACAGTGAACTCAAGCTCGAGCCAGAGTTTTGCGTGTACTGCGGGGCGTGCGAGAACGTCTGTCCACACAGACTCATAGAAGTTGATGTCCACGCAATCCACCTCGCAGAGTCAATTAAGTGGCCCGCCTGGTGGAACGCAGTTAGCAGAATTCTCTCAAAGCAGACAGTCGAAAGGGAGATTGCTTTTTCAGCACCAGCTCCTGTTTCGAAAGTTCCGGAAGCTCTGGAGGCAGAAATAGGAGTGAGGGAAAAGGCAGGTATCAAAGCCAAGCTCATAAGGAGAAATCTGGCACCCTTGAGGGAAGCCTTAAAAAAGCCTGGCTACAGGAAAGCATTTGAACGAGGAAATATGAAAACGTTTCTTGGAGCGGTGAAGAGATATGCCAGGAAGACTTGAAGGAAAAACAGTTGTCCTCGGCATAACCGGGAGCCTCGCTGCCGTGGAATGTGTGAAGCTCGCGAGGGAACTCCAGCGGAGAGGAGCGAAGCTATTCGTCGTCATGAGTGAGAGCGCTGAAAGTATTATTGGGAAAGCAGCAATGGAATTCGTTGCAGAGGTTGTTGGTGAAGGTTACCACGTGAAGCTGCTTGGCAATCAGGGAATTGCAGATGCAATGCTCATAGCTCCCGCAACTGCAAACACCATTTCAAAAATCGCAAACGGCATAGCAGATTCAGCGATCACAACCATGGCTCTCACAGCCCTTGGCTCTGGAAAGCCTGTTATCCTTGCCCCGGCAATGCACGGGAGTATGATGGAGAGTCCGTTCTTCGCTGAAAGCCTTGAAAAGGTGAAAAAGCACTGCATTGTGGTGGAGCCGAAGTATGCGGAGGGAAAGGCAAAGCTCGCTGACATCGAAACCATATGTCTCCACGTTGAGAGAGCCTTGAGCAGCAAGGAGTTTGAAGGGAAGAAAGTTGTCGTAACATCCGGCCCAACCTATGAATTCCTTGATCCAATTCGCTTCATAAGTAACAGGAGTTCAGGGAGAATGGGCAGGGAGCTTGCCCTCGAGTTCTGGAGAAGAGGAGCCAGCATCGTTCACATAACGTCAAAGCCCACAGGCCTGAACCTTCCGAACTTCAGAGAGGTGGCGGTCATCTCGGTTTCCGACATGCTTGAGGCGTGTCTATCAGAGATAAACGATTGCAATCTTTTCGTCTCCGCTGCCGCGCCAGCGGACTTCACGGTTGAGAAGGAAGAATCGAAAATCAAGACAGCCGAGGAGCTTGTTGTCAGGCTGAAAGCCGCACCGAAGATCCTCTGGGAGGTCAGGAAGGTTTACGACGGGCCTGTTATAGGCTTCAAGGCTGAGACTGGAATAAGTGAGGATGAGCTCTATGAAATTGCCTACGAGAAGATGCTCCACGACAGGCTCGATATGGTAGTTGCCAACGATGTTATCCATAGGGGTATGGGAACTCCGGACACGAAGGTTCTCATAGTGACTGCAAAACGGAAGATCTGGGCTGAAGGTCTGAAGAGCGAGATTGCCAGGCGTATAGTGGACATCTACGTGGAAGATTGCCTATGTTCTTCGCCCCCGCAAGCATAACCTGCTTTTTCACTCCGGTAATCGGAAAAAATCCGGCAGAAACAGGCTCCTATGGAGTTAGCATAGCTCTCAACAAAGGCGTCAGGGTGAATGTTAGCGATAAATTGCTCGTTAATGACAGGGAAGTAAGATTTCCAACGGTTGAATACGTGCTCGATGCTCTCGGTGGGAAAGGGGTCGAAATAGAAACGGATTTTCCTCTATCATGCGGGTTCGGTATGAGCGGGGCATCAGCCCTCGCAGCAGCCTTTGCCGTCAACGAGGAGAATGGTTTGAATCTGCCGTTTTACAGGCTTGCTGATCTTGCCCACGAGGCGGAAGTCGTTAACAGGACGGGCCTCGGTGACGTTGTCTGTCAGAGTTACGGCGGAATAGTGGTAAGAGTAGAGCCGGGATGTCCGTCCAATGCAAGAGTAGAGAGATTTCTGTGGAGGCTTGAGCTGGATATTCTCGTGCTCGGAAGCCTGAAAACTGAAGAGGTCTTGAGCGAAAACATTGATTTCTCTGTAGGAAAAGACTGTCTCAAAGAATTTATGCGAAAACCGAGCGTTGAGAATTTATTTGTCCAGGCAAAGAGGTTTTCCGTAGAAACGGGGCTTATAGAGGATGTTATGGATGTGATCGAGGCAGTTGAAGCTTCTGGTGGAATGGCATCCATGGTTATGCTTGGAAAAGCAGTTTTCGCTGTAAACGGCTACGAAGCGCTTGAAGAGTTCGGTGAGCCGGTCAGAGCAACTGTAAGTCCGTATGGTGTTAGATTCTTATTTTAAATTTTTGTATGTCAATTAATATCGGATAGAAGGCCGATCCGATTTCGCTAATTTTTTATAAGCTAAGGACAAGTGGATGAGGGGGTAAGAATGGTGGGGCTCTTCGAACTTGATGAAAAGGATAAGAAGATACTTGAAATTTTAGAGGAAAATCCCGAAATATCACAGAATGAGATAGCGAAGCTCGTAGGACTCTCTCAACCTTCGGTGGGTGCAAGAATAAAGAAAATGAAGGAACTCGGAATTATAAACCACACCTACGGCATCAACATAAGAAATCCCGGCCTGTATATACTGAAAGTTGATGTCAAATGCAGGCAGCCGAGAGAACTTCTTAAGCTCTTCGAAGGATGTCCGTTCTTCCTGAATGGATTCATCGTCGCAGGAAACAGAAATCTCACCATGATGTTCATCGGTGAAGACCTCTCTACTCTCGAGGCAATAGTTGACCAGCACATAAGGCCGAGTCCCGACGTTTACGACATAGACGTTGGAATAGTTGTAAGGGCGGAGAGAGATACTGTTGTGCCCATGAAAATCCACATAGAACCTGCTGACGTGCCATCGTGCGGTTCAAGCTGCGGGGATTGTGACTACTGGATAAACGAGCTGTGCCTTGGCTGTCCGATAACAGGCCACTACAGAGGCAAGATATGGAAGTAAGAGAATGTTAAGTCAGATAAAGAGCTACACGACATCACTGCTTACACCCATAACGGCGGTTCTGGCGAAAGCTGGATTGAAGCCGAATCACCTTACTTTTCTTGGTCTGTTTTTTGGTTTTGCAGCAGCATTGCTGATATGCCAGGGTATGGCAGTCTTTGGAGCAATGGCAGTTCTACTGAGCGGTCTCATGGATATGCTTGACGGCGCTCTTGCAAGAAACGCCGGGAAAACTACACCTTTTGGTGGTTTTCTCGATTCCGTCTTCGACAGGTACGTTGACGTTGCAATCTTCATTGCTCTTGGGGTTTACGGCGCTGACTGGCTCATCGTAAGCATTGCCCTTAGCGGAGCTTTGCTTGTTAGCTACACGAGAGCGAGAGCCGAGCATATAATTCCCAAGTGCGACGTTGGAATTGCCGAAAGGGGTGAGAGACTGCTCATAATCGTTGCTGGCCTGCTCACGAATCACATCTGGCATGCAGTTGCGATAGTTGCTGTTCTGTCACACATCACGGCCATACACAGGGTTATCCATACCTACAGTGTGTCGAAGTCCTGAAGACGAAAAAACGAAACAAAAGATCAAAGCAAAAAGTACGCCTCAACTCCCGAAATAATCAGTATGGCTGCGATGAAAAATCTGAGACTGAAAACTTCCACATCACGAATGAAAATCCACGATAGGATGACTGTGAAGAGAGGATACGTGCTTAGAAATGACTCCACCACGCTTACAGGATATAGCGACAGCGCCACATACCTCATGTAGTGACCAAATCCAACGAAGATGCCGCCGAGAATGAAAGGCCAGTAATCTCTGCCAATACTATTTATCTCAATCTTCTTTCCTGCCACGATCGGGAAGAGCAATAGGGCCGAGATGTAACCTATTGCCGTTCCGAGAACAGCATTGCTGGAGATCTCCATACCGGTTCTAACGACTACAGACGATAATGCGGCGACAAATCCTGTAAAGAGACCAAGAAGTATTCCACGTGCATCCTTTACGCCGCCAGGCCTTGATAGAGCGAACACGCCTGCAAAAATTAACCCTGCCATGAGAACAACTCTGGCAGTAATGTGCTCTGCAAGCAAAAGGAGGCCGAGCATCGCTGCGAAGAAAACTCTGGTTGTGGCAAGAGTGGCTGCAACGTTCGCACCAACTCTATCTATACAGACGTAGAAGGCCGTTCTTGCAACGAGGAAGTGCAGCACTCCGGCTATGATCATGGCGGCAACGAAAGCTGGCTGTAAATCAGACAAGGGGTTCAAAGACGGAAGGGAGAGAGCAGTAAAAAGGATGGCCGTTGTGGCTATGCTCACGAACGTGCCCGTAGTTGTATCGCAGCTTATTGTGCCCTTCTTTATCGAAACCTGATGCAGGCTGAAGAACAGGGCGATTCCGAGGAGCAGCAGTACCTTCATCCCTTCGTTATGAGATCCGGGCTAACATTAACCTTTACTATCTCCGGCAACTCTCCGACAACTCCTACTACGTCGTCTTTTACCACCATTGCGCCATCTACGTGCTTTCTTGCCGTCTGCCAGAATTCCTCGAGAGCTTCTTCAATCTCATTCTTTCCAAAGTCCTCTTTAATCATGTTTCCAAGGGCTGTTGCAAAAGCGTCAGCGATGCAGGCGTCGCTGCCAACAACAGTCGCAGCATCAGCATATCCAAAGCTTATAGAATGTCCGATTTTGCCGCTTGACGTGCATACTGCCCTGATTTTACCCTCTGGCTCTATTCTGAAGCCGAGGTTTGATGGGTATATTCCAACGATGAGTTCCCTGTCCGTGTAGATAGCTATGTCACCACCGTTGTCCACCACTATGAATTCGGAGAATCTGGAGACCTCCTCGACAGCATACTGTGCTATAGTGCCGGCAACCGCCGCCATTGGGCCGACGTTTGCTAGTTTTGATGCGTGGCACATTCTGCCAACTATCTCTCCGTGGCACTCATAGGGATCGAGGGTTGTAAAAAAGAGAGGGTCTCTTGTGATCTTTTCTTCTATTTCCTTTCTTGCTTTCAGCATGGCTTTTACCGCTCTTTCATAGTCATCTTCAGTATCCACGAGTACCGTTGCAATAGTCTGCTTGTGTCTGAAGCGGAACCGCAGGTAGCTCATGGCAGCTTCAACGCCTTTACCGGACAAACGTTTACACAGTTACCGCAGTGAATGCACTTTGAGGCGTTTATGACGACCTTCTTTTCTCCGTTTAACTCTATGGCTTCGACGGGACATATGCTTATGCACGCTCCGCAGTGAATGCATTTCTCCTCGTCCTTTTCCACCGCACGCTCGATTATGTGCACGTCCACGCCATACTTTGTGAAGACGTTAACAATCTGTTCGGCTTTCGAGTCGTCCACCTCAATTATCAATTCGCCCTCTCTCGGCCCAACGTTTGCCTTTATTATGTTCAGGAGGGTTGATGTTTCAAGGGTTGCGAGGGATATTATCGGCTTCTTTACGGCTTTTGAACCAAATCTGAGTTGCAGCATCATTGCAATCACCTCACCAGGAGTTTGCTCAGGTCTTCGCTGGTAACCATGCCAATGACGCGCTGTTTCGCATCTACGACGGGTAAAGCAGAGATGTTGTGCTTCTCCATCTTTCTCGCTGCGATCTCCACTGGCTCGTCTGGCAGTGCAGTTATCACTTTTCTCGTCATTATTTCGGCCACATTTCCAGTCTTCTTTGTTGCCACAGCCTTTGCTATGTCCCATGAAGTCACGATACCTACGAGTCTTCCATCCTTAACAACCGGCAGGTGGTTGACACCTTTCTGGATCATTATTCTCGACGCTTCATCCACGCTCGTCTCAGGTTCGATGGTTATTGCTGGGGTCATAACGCTCCTGACGAATTTTACTTCCCTTTGCCTCATTGGCTTGAAATTGCACTCTCTGCTTATTCTTTCAGCCGGCGGAGACAGGAAGAACTCTGCCCTCTCTATCTGTCTCTTAAGCTCTTCCATAATTTTCTCTGCCATGTAGAAGCTCGAAAGAGGTGAAACCCTGACTTCCTCCCCGTTTATCTCCACCTTCCCGCTCTTAAGCTCCGCGTAGTTTACCTTCTTCACTACAGGCCTCTGTCTTCTCGGCACGCCGAAGTCGATAATTTCCGTCCAGATTTCCTCGTCTCTAATTGCCGTTGCCCTTGCCATGTCAGCGTCGAGTATCGGTATAGGTATTCCGATGCCCACGTACATCGTGACTCCGTAGCCGGGGAACACCGCAGCCCTCATGAATTCCGGCTTCATCTCTTTGAGGTTACCCTTGACCATGAGTGTACCAAAGGGTGGGCAGTGCTGTGTACCCTCGCCGATCACGTACCCCTTAGCCCCGCAGAGGAATATCCTCGTTCCCACACCAATTGTTCTGTATTCCGGATCGTTGTTGAGCGGAGATATTTCGCCACAGCCCGCAAAGGTGACGTTTCCAAAGTTGGGCAGGAGCGTACCCATGTACGTTCGCAGGAGTTGCTGGGAAGAGTTTGTTGCTGCCTTGTATCGCTGGTAGGCATTCCTTGGATTGAGCATCTCGGCCTGGTTCAGATCTTCGAGGGCAATTTCGGTGATTATCTCCTTCCTCGGATAGCAGTCCGTCCCCTTCGAAATTGCCCTGAGAACGACCTCCCTTCCCCTGACGAGTTCCTCTATCACATGAGCCCCACCGTACTCCTCGTGCTTTTCCGAGACCTGGGTGACTCCGAGGTAAGCATCCACGGCTGCAATGCCAGTGTATGCTTCAACATCGTTGAGCCAGATTTTCTGCATCTTGATGGGAGGGTCTGAATGACCGAAGTTCATGAATACACCAGAAGAGCACATCGCACCAAACGTGCCTGTAGTTACAACGTCAACTTCTTTTGCTGCTTTTTCGGCCCCAAGTTCGGCAACGAGTTCTTTCATCTCGCTTGCTGTAACAACGCAGACATTACCTTCTCTAATCCTTTCGTTAATCTCCTCTACCGTTTTCACGCAACAAGCTTCGCTCTGCAGTATATAAACATTCCTAATTTTAGGACGCTCAAAAATTAATAATCGTAATAACAAACAAAAAAAGAAATAAACTACTTTTTCTTCTTCTTCAGGACTTCCTCAAGCTTCTTTTCCAGTGGCTCTTCATGCGTGTACGGACACATGAGGTAGTGTTCTACAGCCTTCGCTATCGCGTCCTTGGTTGCACTCTCGCCTGTCTTCTTCTTGAGTTCCTCAAGCACGTGCTCAGGCAGCACGGTCTGGGCATGAACGATCTTAACCATTGACTCTCACCACCTATGATAACAGTAGCACTTCAAGTACTTAAACTTTACTCATTATTACAATGATGGATATTTGAGAAGTCAGCCAATGATAGATGTAACGTACTCTCTGACCATCTCGATCCTCTGCTTGGCTGTTCCGAGGTAGTTTTCTGGCCTGAGCAAACTTTCAAGCTCTTCCCTACTTAAATATTTTATTATTTCTTTCTCCGCAGCGAGTTCTTCCAGCAGAGACGTGTTATGCTCGTATGCCTTCATTGCTGCCCGCCTGAGCATTTCGTGGGCATCCTGTCTGCTGACACCTCTCTTTGTGAGGGCTATCATTACCGCCTCGCTCAGGTTGAGACCTTTATGTATTTCAAGATTTCTCTTTATGTTTTCAATGTTCAGCGTGAGGGATGAGATTACTTTTATCATTTTGCTCAGTATATGGTCTGTGAGTACCGATGCTTCGACAAGAATTATTCTTTCCGCTGAGGAATTCGTTAAATCTCTCTCTTCCCAGAGGATGGAACTCTGATGCTGGGGTTCGACAAAGCCCCTTACAACTCTCGCAATTCCGCATATGTTTTCGCAGTCTATGGGGTTTCGCTTGTGGGGCATCGTCGAACTTCCAACCTGCATTTTCTCGAAACGCTCCATTACCTCTCCAACTTCCGCTCGCTGGAGCAGTCTTATGTTCGTTGCAATCTTTTCGAGGGTAGCCGCAAGATTTGCGAGGAATTCAACATACTCGCAGTACACGTCCCTCGGAATTATCTGACTCGAAATTATTGCAGGCCTGAGACCGAGGAGGGTCATGACCTCTCTTTCGATCTCAATGCCTTCGCTGCCAAATGCGGCTTGAGTGCCAACGGCTCCACTCATCTGACCAACGAGTAGCCGTTCTTTGAGCTGCTGGAGTCTCTGGTAGTGTCTCGCAACTTCCGATGCCCAGAGAGCAAACCTGAAGCCGTAAGTTGTTGGCAAAGCAGCCTGACCGTGAGTTCTCCCGAGACAGACCACATCCTTGTACTCCTCTGCTCTCTCGAGCAGAAGTTCTGCGAGCTTTTTCAGTCTAACTTCGAAGACCTTGATCGCATCCCTGAACTGCGTAGCCGTAGCGGTATCGATTATATCGTTGGAAGTCGCGCCGAAGTGAACCCATCTCGCAGCGCTACCCGCAACTTCAGATATTGCCTTTACGAGGGCCATTATGTCATGTTTGATCTCCGCCTCGATCTCCTTGACCCTTTCTGGCTTTATCTGGAGGGCCTTTCTCTTTACTTCCTCGACCTCCTCTTCACTAAGATAGCCGCGCTTTGCCAAAGCTTTGAGAAGAGCTATTTCGACCCTGATCATCCGCTTTATCTTGCTCTCCTCGCTCCATATCCTCTTCATCTGCGGCGTTCCATAGCGGTAGTCAATTGGATGAACTATCATCGAGCAAAACTCCACGCTACCCTATAAAAGCTTGATGAATTAAAAAATGGTGTTAAAATTTCAGGCGTGAATCGACCTCCTTTACGGCTTCTCTGATGCAGAAGAACTCTTTTTTGATTTTAATCAAATATTTGCATCTTTTGCCCGTATAACCGGCAATGCAGAGCTGACAGTCCTCGGGATAAACTCTCTTGATACCGAGTCCGTATCTCTCAGCGAGAAGTTCTATGGTGGTCATCTGCACCACCTCCAATTCTATTTCGCCAAACCTTTTTAAATCTATCTGGCTTTTAGGTTGCAAGAGAAAGGATTAAATTCAGGTTAGCCAAGTACGCTCAAGGGCCCGTGGTCTAGTGGTTATGACGCCTGCCTCACACGCAGGAGGTCCCCGGTTCAAATCCGGGCGGGCCCACTTTTGCATCTTAGATCTGTTTTCTGTTTACGGCAAATCCATCCTTAATTCAAGCCTAAATACTACAGTAGCACACCAAGCAGAAATCGGTATTGCCAAAACAAGATAACAAGAGTTAGATACGTAGCAAATTAATTGAAATAAATTTGCAGAAAGAGCTAAAAAGGAGATGTGCAGTATCTTAGTCAACATGAGCGCAGAAATTTCGGGCTGGAAAAGGAGGATGCGAAGGGATTTTTTGATTACGCTGAGTGGTATTTGTTTAATGGGTGATTGGAATGGCTTCAGAGCGTTCTTACGATTTTGTAAAAAAATTTGATGAACTAAGGAATGTGCTTGTTGCGTTAGTTCTTATTACCGCAGTTATTGGAGTGTTTGGATTAGTAATGATGTCATGTTATGGGTATAAAGATCAACTGATGTTTATTGCTAATATTCTAAGCGTGTTGGTGGCAATCTTAATGATTGGTGTTGTTGGATACCAAGCTAAGATTTCAGAACATCAAGCGGAAATTTTGTGGAAGCAGACTAAAATATTGGAACTTGATAAGCTACCTATGCTTGTTATTAGGAAAATAAAGCCAAAAGAATTGGCATTTGAGATAATTAATGCTTCAAAATACCCAATTAAAGTTGAGTATGGGGATTTTAAACCTTATGAAAGTTATGATAGAGAAACAATAGAAGAACAAATACGGAATTTTAGGCACATATTTAGATTAGGTCGAGGCATTTTGATCACCCCTGGGAGTAGTCTAAGAATTTCGGGCCAATTTGAAAAACCTATTGTGGTTCCGGGAGTTTTAAGGATAAAAGCATCAAACGTGTATTTTCCAGATCTTGTTATCGAATACGAGTATGTTATAAGCTCTGGGGAAATCAATAAGGTTGAGGGGCTTCCCTGATTACTACCTCTTTTTTGTTCCCATCCCTTTATATACTACATCGCCCCCTTATGTTCCACATGGAACAAGGTGGAACATATTCTGAATCAACATCTATAAGAGAGCCTCCAGCGAAAAAAACGGCAGGAGAGGGTTGATTTGAAGCACATCAGAATTTCAAGAGAGAATTATATATTTTTGAAAGAAAATTTCAGAAATCGCTTTTCTGAGACTATTGATAAGCTGATAACTTCTTTCAGGACTGGAAAACCGATAAGCATTGAGATTCCCAAAATCGGAGCATGCCGAGGGGGGGATTCGAACCCCCGACCTCCTGATTATGAGTCAGGCGCCCCAACCAGCTAGGCTACCTCGGCTCAGGCAAATGGTTTCGCATGGGAATATTAAATCTTTTGCTATGAAGTGGATATAAAATAGTGTCCGGGCAACACAATCCGGCTCTATTAGATAAATGGCTAAATGGAAAAAAATTTATATAGTCTTTAGTATAACCATCGGTTACTCAAAGAGGTGTTGTCGATGGTCGAGGAACTTACTGAGAAGGAGGAGAAAATCGTCAGGCTGCTCTCAGAAACAGGACTCAACAAAAATATTGCTAAGGTAGTGGTTTTCCTATCCAAGAGCGGTGAGGCGATTTCGAGAGACATAGAGAGAGCAGCGAACCTAAGACAGCCAGAGGTCAGTCTCGCGATGAAAGAGCTTAAGGAATGGGGATGGGTAAAAGAGAGAGAACTCAAAAAGAAGGGTAAAGGTAGGCCCCTCAAGAGTTACAAACTCACGCTTGATTTAAAGGAAATCGTTGCCGAACTGATTGAGAAGAAGAGAGAGGAAATAAAGCGCATTGAAAAGGACCTCGAAGAGCTTGAAAAGCTCGTAGGCCTCAAATCCTGATTTCTTTATTCCATGTTCATCGATGTCAATATTTCCGGCAATTTTGCAAGAATATACATCGAGAATGTGGTCCTCATCTGTCACGGCCTACCAGCGGAACCAGGTTCTGTTGTTGAGAAAAGCTACGACAGGCTTGCAAGGTACTTTTCGAAGTACTTTAATCCAGTTATCTTCGATTTTCCCGGCTGCGGACTGAGCAGAGGTGAATTCAGGCTCAGAAGGTGGGTGGAGGATTTCGTCACAATTGCAGACAGCTTTTCTGCCGTGGATATAGTTGCATTCAGCATGGGTGGTGTGCCTGCAGTGTACGCTGCAGCGAACCTGCGCCACGTAAGGAGCCTTACCCTTGTCGCCACACCCTGCTGCTTTGAAGCCATATCCGAAGACGTGCTCCACCAGATATATTCAAACGCGAAGTCCAGGGGAACGCTGAAGGGAGTCAGAGACTTCGGGACTTTCATAAGAGAGTTAAAAGAGGACATGATCGAGTTTGAGCCATTAAAGTGGATTGAAAACATCAGAAACGTACTCTTTATTCACGGAACGAAGGACGATGTCATCCCAATCGAGAGCTCTGAGAGGATGTTCAGACTCGCAAAGAATCCGAAGAAGTTCCTGCGGGTAGTGGGAGGAGGGCACAAGCTGAGGCAGGAGAAGGCCGTGATAGATGCCATAATCCAGTGGATTGTCGAAGAAAAGAAAAAAGAGGGCGTCGAAGACCTTTAAGGGTGTTTAACCCTTAATCTTTTCGAGAATTGCCTCAATATCCTTGAACACATCATCTATGCTCTTCGTTCCGTCAATGTTGTAGAGTAGGCCCTTCTTCTGGTAGTAGTCAATGAGTGGCTCGGTCTGCTCCCTGTAAACCTGATACCTTGCCCTTACAGTGTCTTCTTTGTCGTCGTCTCTCTGATAGAGTTCGCCGCCACACTTGTCACATTTGCCCTCCTCTTTTGGCGGCTTGTAGATGAGGTGGTAAACGGCACCACAGTTTCTGCAGCTTCTGCGGTTGACAATTCTTTTAACAACCTCCTCTTCGGGAACCTGAATGTTGATTACGGCATCAATCTTCTTTCCAAGTTCCTCGAGCATTTTGTCCAGCGCCTCTGCCTGCGCAATCGTCCTCGGGAAGCCATCGAGGATGAAGCCCTTATCACAGTCGGGCTGCTTGAGTCTCTCCTTAACGATGCCTATAACAACCTCGTCCGGCACGAGCTGTCCCTTGTCCATGTACTCCTTCGCCTTCTTGCCAAGCTCTGTTCCCTTTGCTACAGCTTCTCTCAGCATGTCTCCTGTGGAAATCTGCGGGATTCCGTATTTCTCCACAATAAGCTTTGCCTGCGTTCCCTTTCCGGATCCGGGTGGGCCAAGTAAAATCAGGTTCATAGCTGGGCTGAGATTTCGAAGGTTTAAAAGTTTTCTATTTTATACTCAATTTCGAACAATTTTGAAATACTGCAGATGGTGTGCTTATGCTGTGTAGGCAGCAAAGGGTAAAAGATTTATCCGCTCGAGTGTCAGAAGCGGCAGAGTGAGCTTCAGGTACCGGAGGGCCAGCAAGTTGATAGGAATAATTGGCGGGACGAACATTCTGGAAATAGAGGTTTTGCGCGATGTTGTTGAGAAGAAAGTTGAAACTGCTTACGGCACGGCGGAGGTTGATGTGGGCTACATAGATGATATAAAAGTTGCACTGATACAGAGACACGGAAAGAAGCAGGACAAACCTCCGCACGTTATAAATCACGCAGCAAACTTCGCAGCATTGAAGGAACTTGGAGTTGAGTATGTTATTGGGATGGGCTCTGTTGGATGTCTGAGAGAGGAAATAGAGCTACCGGCCTTAATTATTCCCGACGACTACATTGACTTCTTCAGCGGCGCTACGATATTCAACAACGAACTCGTCCACATAACGCCCGGTTTTGACGAAGAAATCAGAGAAGTGCTCATCAGGTGCGCAAGAGGTGCTGACGTAAACGTCATTGAGAAAGGTGTTTACTTCCAGAGCAGAGGACCGAGGCTGGAAACCAGAGCCGAAATCAGGGTTATCAAGAACTGGGCAGACTGTGTTGGAATGACCGCGGCAGCAGAAGCGACCATTGCAAAAGAACTTGGCCTGAAATACGCTGTGATCTGCACGATGGACAACTACGCCCACGGAATCAAGAGCGAGGTCGTGGACTACGAAGAGATAAGAAGAAGGGCTAAGGAGAATGCAGGCCTGTGTTTGAAGGTTATCGAAGAGGCTGTTAGGGTGATTTGGAATGAGTATATTGATAAAGGACGTTAAGATAGTTGACGCCCGCAAGGCTGTTGAGGGAGACATCTACATCGAGGAAAATAGAATTGCAGAGGTTGGCGAAGTAAAAGGCAAAAAGGACGATATCGTTATCGACGGAAAAGGTAAGGCAGTAATCCCCGGGCTTGTTAACACTCACACCCACGCAGCAATGGTTCTGTTCAGAAGCTACGCTGACGACATGCCCCTGATGGAGTGGCTGGAGAAAAAGATATGGCCGCTCGAAGCGAAACTGAAGCCCGATGATATCTACCACGGAACGAAGCTCGCGTGCCTGGAGATGATAAAGTCCGGAACTACTGCTTTTAACGACATGTATTTCGAAGTCGAATCCATCGCTAAGGCCGTAGAAGAGATGGGGATGAGAGCCTGCATCTCTTCGGCCTTCTTCGACTTCTTCGACAAGCAGAGGCTTGAAGAGAGCCTGAAAAAAGTGGAGGATGACCTGAAGAAACTCAGGAAGTTCAAAAACGTTATCCCAGCAGTGGGCCCTCACGCACCCTACACGGTCAGTCTTGACGGGTTGAAAGCATCTATGGAACTCGCCGAGAAATACGATGCACTCGTCCACTTTCATTTAGCGGAGACGAAGGGGGAAATTGAAGAATTCAAAAAGAAGTACGGAAAAGGGATCGTTGAAGCTCTAAACGAGATAGGATTTTTAAACGAGAGGCTAATCGCCGCTCACTGCGTATGGCTGAGCGAGGAAGAGATAAGGCTGATGGCCGAAAAGAATGTGAACGTTAGCCATTGCCCTGCAAGCAACATGAAACTCTGTGTTGGAAGTGCGTTGAACTATTCGGCGATGAAGAAATACAGTCTGAACGTCACGCTTGGCACCGACAGCGCTGCGAGCAACAACAACTTGGATATGTTCGAGGAAATGAAGTTTGCTACGCTGCTTCAGAAGTACCATTATAGCGCTCCGACGCTCATGAACGCAGCCGAAATTTTCGAAATCGCAACGCTTAACGGGGCGAAGGCACTGGGGATTAAAGCGGGACTGATAGAATCCGGTTATTTGGCAGACCTGGTGATGATAGATCTGAAGAAGCCCTACTTCACGCCGGGACACAATCTGATAGCTGACATTGTTTATTCAGCAAAAGGGGACTGCGTTGATACGGTAATAATAGACGGGAAGGTCGTCATGGAGGGCGGAAAGGTTGAAGGCGAGGAAAAGATAATGGAGGAAGCAAGGGAGGCTGCACTCGATCTTATCAGCAGATAGCCTGGCAACACTTTATTTTTTCAGTCTCCAGAACAGCTTTCCTCCTTTCTCGACTTGCATGGCTATGCCTCTTCTAACCATTTCAGACAGAACGTCTCGAAGCTTTCCGGGCTGGGCGATTTCAAGACTCGTCGGCTCTATTCCGTGCTTCATATACAGCCCCCACTTGATGTCCCACTCGCTCCAGTCCGTGTCGCGTTCACTCATGAGCTTTCCAATTATATCTATCATATCCTCGTAGAAGTTCCACGGGAAGACAATCCACGCGTCCTCGACAACATACTCGCCGAAGTAGTCCGGGGTGAAGGAGGAAGTATAGATTAGCTGCAGTACCGCGGTTTTTATCTCTGCAGCACCATTTTTCTCGGCGTAATCCTTTGCTACGCTTATGCTCTGCCCCGTGTTCGCAACGTCGTCAACTATCAGTACCCTCCTTCCCTCAAGCTCCGAAAGTGCTGCTGCGTTAACACTGAGCTTCTTTTCCTCAATGCCAGCATAGTGCTCCACTCTAACACTGACGAGCTCAGGGATACCGAGGAGGTCGCACAGGATGTTTCCTGCAAACCAGCCACCCTTGGCAAGGGCGACGATGACGTCAGGGGAAAAACCATCTTCCCTTATCTCCTCAGCCACCCTCCTGCACAGCGAGTCCATGTAATCCCAGTTCGTTACTATGCACTTCATCGGGTGTAGCTTGGCATGGAGGACTTAACGCTTTTGATTTAACGAAAACATTTTGTATTCCCCGGTGTTCCCAGCCTGTGCTATGCCTGATGTCACCGACGTGGCGATGAAAAGAGCCAAACCCGACCTCGTTCTGAGCGGTAACGTTTTTTCCGTATTCACAGGCGAGACTTTTGAAGCTGATGTAGCGATCTGCAACGGGAGAATTGCCGGAATTGGCGATTATGGCGGTGGAATCGAAGTTGACTATATTCTTCCCGGCTTCATTGATGCTCACATCCACCTTGAGAGCACACTTCTTCATCCTGCAGAGTTTGCGAAAGCTGCGATTCCCCATGGCACCACTGCGGTTATTGCTGATCCGCACGAAATCGCAAACGTAGCGGGGAAAGCAGGGATAAGGTACCTCATCGACGCAACAGCAAACCTGCCCATTGACTTCTACTTCATGGCCCCTTCATGCGTCCCTGCTGTTGAGGGACTTGAAACTTTTGCCTGCAGACTCGATGCACTGGATATAGAGGAGATTTTGCAGTGGGAGCGTGTGCTCGGGCTTGCAGAACTCATGAACTTTCCGGGCGTTGTGATGGGTTCCAGAGATGTCCTTGAAAAAATCGAAGCGGCAAAGAAGGCTAAAAAGCTGATAGATGGGCATTCGCCTGGCCTTACGGGCAGAGAGCTTAACGCGTACATCGCTGCTGGCATAACGACTGACCACGAGTGCATATCTGCAATAGAAGCGATGGAGAAGGTAAGAAGGGGAATGAAGGTGATGATCCGCGAAGGCTCCGTGGCGAAGAACATGCGAGAACTCGTCAAGATTGTCAACGACTTCAACTCGTGCTTCTTTATGCTCGTCAGCGACGATTTGCTTCCAGTGGATATAGAGCAGGGGCACATGGATTACAGGATTAAGCTTGCGGTGCAGTACGGCGTAAAACCTGAGGTCGCAGTAAGAATGGCCACATTAAGCCCCGCGATGCATTTCGGACTTGACTGCGGAGCAATCGTACCGGGCTTTAAGGCAGATCTCGTAGCCGTTGATAGTTTTGAGGACTTTAACGTGCAGCTCGTCGTTAAGGACGGAAAAATCGTCTGGGATGGTAAGCTTAGAGCTGAAATTAAGAGAGTGTACCCACCAGCGGAGCTGACGAACACGGTAAAAATGCCAGCACTCAGCCCAGAAGACGTTGCAATAGAAGCAAGAGGGAAGGTTTGCAGGCTGATTGAAGTTGTTTCCGGGCAAATAGTGACGAAGGCTGCAGAGTGGGAGCCAGTAATAAATGATGGATACGCCCTTCCAGACCCGCAGCAGGAGGTTGCAAAGGTCGTCGTTGTTGACAGGCATCGTGGGGAGAAGAAGATTGGAAAAGGTTTTGTTAGGTTCCCTATTGAAAAGGGGGCCATTGCAAGCAGCGTTTCTCACGACTCCCACAACTGTATCTGCGTTGGTGTTGATGACATGGCGATGGTTAAGGCCCTAAAGAGGATTCAGGAGATGCGGGGCGGTTTCGTTGTTGTGGATGGTGATGTTAAGGCGGAACTTCCGCTGCCCATCGCGGGCTTAATGTCAGACCTCAGTTTTGAAGAAGTCGTCAGTAGACTTAATAAACTGTACAAGGCTGCGAGAGAGCTGGGTGTAAAAGCCGAACATCCCTTCACAACCCTGAGTTTCCTCGCGCTCCCCGTAATACCTGAGCTCAGAATAACGGATTACGGGCTCGTCGATGTAAAAGCCATGAAAATAGTCGATCTGTGGGTGGAATGATGGAGTTGGAGCTGCTGATAGGCGGAGAGGAGATAAGGGGCCGAGTTAAGGAGCTTGCGGAGCAGATAAGCAAGGACTACAGGGACAGAATTGGGGACGAGACGCCGCTCCTTATAGGAATCCTCAACGGGGCTTTTATATTCCTCGCAGATCTGATAAGGGAGCTGAGCATTCCCGTGGAGGTAGACTTCGTCAAGCTGAAGAGTTACGTTGGAACGAATTCGACTGGTACGGTTGAAGTTAAGCTTGACGTGGAGAGGGAGATCGAGGGAAGGGACGTTATAGTTGTTGAGGATATAATCGACACAGGGATAACGATGGAGTTCTTCCTCAACAGACTGAAAAAGAAGAAGCCTAAAAGCATCGCCGTGTGCACACTCCTCGACAAGCCTGAGAGGAGGATCGTGGACGTCAAGCCAGACTACGTTGGATTTACGATTCCCGATTACTTCGTCGTTGGCTATGGTCTGGATTTCAACGGCCGCTACAGAGAACTGCCGGCTATATACCGGGTAAAACCCTAACGTTCTTCATTCCTGAGCACTAAATACCCGGAAAGTCTGAATGCCAAAAGCTTAAATAACAGGGGACAGAGCGAAGGGCATGCTTGAACACTCCGAGTACTACTCGAAGCTCGTTGAAACCCTCAGGCAGCACCACGAGTTTTACAGACAGTCGATTCCCCTTATAGCCAGCGAGAACTTAGCCAGTCTGGCTGTAAGAAGCATGTATCTTACAGACTTCGGCCACCGCTATGCAGAGGGCAGAGTGGGCAAGCGCTTCTATCAGGGGTGTCAGTACATAGATGTCGTCGAAGACATGGCAATTCAGCTCACGAAGGAAATATTCAACGCTGAACACGCGAATGTTCAGCCTATCTCTGGAGTTACTGCGAATATTGCAGCATTTTTCGCTCTCACCTCTCCTGGAGACAAACTCATGGCTTTATCTGTTCCGTGTGGTGGGCACATCTCCCACGACAGGTTTTCGGCTGCCGGTATAAGGGGGCTCGAAGTTCTTCACTATCCTTTCGACATGGATAATCTGAACGTCGACGTTGATGAAACGAGGAAGGTTGCGGAGAAGGAGAAACCGAAGGTTTTCGTTCTGGGTTCGAGCTTGATTCTATTCCCCCACCCCGTGAAGGAGATTGCGGAAATCGCAGCAGAAATCGGTGCAAGGGTAGTTTACGACGGAAGCCACGTTCTCGGGCTTATAGCTGGAAAGCAGTTCCAGGATCCGGTTAAGGAGGGGGCAGACGTCATTACGGCCTCAACACATAAAACCTTCTTCGGCCCACAGCGCGCCATAATTCTCTGCAAGGCCGAGCTGGCGAAGAAGATTGACAACGCTGTATTCCCCGGCGTTGTGAGCAACCACCACCTCCACAGCCTTGCCGGCTACGTTATCGCATGCCTCGAAATGCTGGAGTTTGGTGAAGCTTATGCGAGGCAGATAGTCAGGAATGCAAAGAGGCTTGCGGAGAGAATGCACGAACTCGGTTTCAACGTCGTTGGTGAACATTTGGGCTTTACGGAGTCTCATCAGGTTGCCGTTGACGTTACCGAGTTTGGTGGCGGTGACCCAGTTGCCAAGCTCTTCGAACGCATAAACATAATCCTGAACAAAAACCTCCTGCCCTGGGATGACCTAACAAAGACCAAGAATCCCTCGGGGATAAGAATCGGCGTTCAGGAGATAACGAGACTCGGAATGAAGGAAGGCGAGATGGAGAAACTCGCAGAGATAATGTGGGATGCCGTTAACGGAAAGAAGAGCGAAGATAAGTTGAGGCAGGAAGTAATCGAACTCAAGAAGGAATTTAACACGATTAAGTATGCTTTTGAGGAGACCGAAGCGTACACATTCTTCGAAAACTTTTTAAGCGCCCCTCAGAGAAAGATTTAAATCTCAGTTCATTAACGCTGAGCAAAGCTCCAGTGTTACAAAAAAGGCAAAGCTGTTGTGAGAGCATGATGCTGGAAAAGTTGGTTGAGAGGAAAGAACAACTGGAAAAGGAATTGCAGGAGTACATTGCCAGGAGGGATGAACTCAACAAGGCCGCGAGAGAGTATGCAGACAAGAGAGACCAGCTCAATAAAGAAGTCAAGGAGCTTCTCGTGAAGGCAAAAGAGCTTAAAGAAAAGAGGGACGAGCTTAACGAGAAGGCTAAGGAGATAAAGAGTCAGAGAAACAAAATCCACAAGGAGATAGATAAGCTCTACAAGGAGCTCGACAAGCTGAGGAAGGACATCGACAGGGGTGGGAGACCTCTCGGCGACATCGAGAAGGAAATCCGACGCCTTGAGTTCAAGCAGCAGACGGCTGTTCTGACGATAGAGAAGGAAAGGGCCCTTGTTGAGCGAATAGCCAAGCTGAGGAGAGAGCTGGAGGAGAGGAAGGAACAGCTCGAAAAGCACGAGGAGTTCAAGAAGCTGATTGGCAAGATCAGGGAACTAAAGGAAGAGGCAAGAAAGCTCCACCAGCAGATGCTTGAGTATGTCGAGAAGGCCGACGTTTTCCACGCAGAGATGCTGAACATATTCAGCCAGGTTGACGAGAAGAGGAAGCTCGCCGACGAGATGCACATGAAGTTCGTCGAGAGTAAGAAAGAGGCTGACAGGTGCCACAGTGAGGTTGTAAAGATAAGGAAGGATATCAGAGACCTTGACAAGGTTATAAAGGCTCTGAAGGCCAAGCAGGCAAAGAGCAAGGAAGAGAGGGAGAAGGAAGAACTCATCAGGAGAGCAAAGGAAGTCTACGAGATGTTCAAGCGTGGCGAGAAGCTCGAAACAGAGGATATTTTGCTGCTCCAGAGAGCAGGACTTATCTAACTTTTCTTTTAAATTTGCTGATTGTTACTGGTTCACTGTTGTCGGTTCGATTTCAGGCCTTCTGTTGTGGATCTTTATTTTTCTGCGTGGAACTTACTCCGTTGAAAACTTGAAAAATCCGCTTGAAGATTGGGAGATTTTCGGGTTTAATCATTAATGCACTTCTCTTGTCCTTCCTATTGAGTTACATGATGCTGGAAACGTCGGTCAGGCTCTGCAAAAGTATTAAATTAAACTTTTGAAACCTATTAATTGGTATACAAGAGTTCAAAATTATTATTTCTGGTAGAGGAGGTCCCATCACCTACCTGTACACTGCAGGGACGCTGGTGGACGAGTATAGCTGGTGACATTATCAAAAATTGTCTGCCAAGGTGCAAGATTATGGGAACTCAGATTTTTTTACTAATAGATAGATACATAGCCCATCTTGGTAAGTTATATTTGCAAATGGTTTCATGCCCGCCATACTAAGCTACAATATATTAAGAAAGTTTTTAAAAGAATAAACCATAAATTAGGTATGGCAATGACTCAAGAACTCTTAAAAAGATATTTCTCGTCAAGAGGGTACTATTTCCCCGAACAGACAATTTCATCCTTTTACACTGCACTCAAGACAAAGGGATTTGTGATTCTCACCGGTCTGAGCGGAACCGGAAAGACTAAGCTCGCCCTTGAGTTCGCGGAGCTGCTGAGAACTCCTCTAAAAAACTACATATTTCTCTCCGTCAGACCTGACTGGAGAGACGGGGTACTCCTGATAGGATACCCGCTGGATGAGAAATACGAAGTCACTGCATTGCTGGAGTTTATACTGAGTGCAAAGGAAGACTATGAGCGGAATAGGGATGAAGCAGCACCCTTCTTCATAATACTCGACGAGATGAGCCTGGCTCGCGTTGAGTACTATTTCGCAGACTTCTTGAGCGTTTTAGAGAGTGGAAGAGACGAGACAGGGTACACAAAGGAGGGAATAAAGCTCCACAGCAAGAGTAATCTCGATGTACCTGAAGAGATAATGCTACCTCCAAATATCTACATCATCGGCACCGTAAACGTAGACGAGACGATGTACATGTTCAGCCCAAAGGTGCTGGACAGGGCATTCACGATAGAGCTCAGCGACGTTGACTTCGCATCTTACCTAGATCTGGGCTACGAGAGCATGAATGAAGATGATGTCAGTTTCTTGGCGGGGAGGGTGAGGGAAGACCTTTCAAGGGGCGGGATGTTTGTAGCCATTACCAAGGACGGCGAGCTGATAAAGAGGGCCCTGGGCTACCTTCGCGAAAGCGGGTATATCGACTTCATCGAAAGGCTTAACGAGGTTTTGAAGGCCCACGACCTGCACTTTGGCTACCGCGTTCTGGACGAGATCTCACTGTTCTTCAGGAACGCGAAGGAGAGTCAGGATAAGGGGATAATAAGTTTTGAGAGCGACGACGAGATCGTAGACCTGGCGATTCTGATGAAAGTACTGCCAAAATTCCACGGACCAAGAAGAAAACTGGAGAGGCCCCTGTTACATGTGGTCAACCTATCGCTTGAGAAGAGTATCGACGTTACGGCCAGAGAAACGGAAAGCATCAGGAGAGAGCTGCTGAGCAAAATAATTGGCCAGGACGTCGGAAGGGTGGGTGGATACACCCTGGAGGAAGTGCTCTCCAACTGGAAGGAATACGAGCAGAAGTTCAGGTTCCCGCACACTGCCAAAAAGTGCCTGAGGATGCTGAGGCAGCTGTACGAAGTCGGGTTCGCGAGTTTTTCTTAAATCAATTCATCTAATGTGGACGGGAAGACTCCGTCCGACATGGCGGGGTGATTCACTCTTCATCTCATCTGCGAGAATGGAGACAACATCGCCGAGCTGGAACTCTGTATCCACGAGAAAATCAAAACTCAACTAACCTTCCATCTTCTCCAATCTTAAACCTTGCAAATCCAGGTCTAAATATTCATAATTATGCTTTGGTCTACCCCAATCATGTAGCTCTCCTCAAAACCGAGAAACTCTCCCTCGCTCCTTTCCACCCTCAGAACTACATCGTAAAGCCTCTCCATAACCTTCTCCACTTGCCCATCGTAGAGCTTTTTAGAGCATTTATTGATCAATGTTACGTCTTCAGAGATCTGGTCGAGAAGCTTGAGCATGTCAATCATCGCCTTCCTCCCGTACAGGGTTGGTATTATAGAAAAGCCATGGAAGAGCAGCACGTCATCCTCACCAAGTCCTTTAACAACATCAGATAGGTTCCTGTGCCAGTTTAGATCGGGATTTATGAGTTCGTAAAGCTCACCGAACGAGGTTCTGTCTTTTGACCCAATTTTTATAATCTTGGCTCTGTCGAGCAACTTTGCTATATCTGGAGATGATTTTAAAATGGACTCGTACGTTTTCTCAAGCCTCCTGTACATCGTGTCTGAGTACACGGCAATGAAAATGTTCTTGGATGAGAAGTGCGGAAGTATGTGGTAAAATAGCAGACTCCTGGCTGCATAGGGGGTGTTGTAGACTATCAGTGTTCTCAAGTGTTCGAGCCTGGGAAGGAGGCTGTCAAGGTCGAAATTTTCGTTTTCACCCCTCTCGAAGTAGTTATTTGATATTTCCATGGCTATATACTCCTCTAAAATTTAATAAAATTTTTGGAATTGATCATTATGACTTTGCAAAGCCAAAATCATCTAATTTGTCTAATTTTTGGTGTTTCAAAAATCCTTATTAAAAAAAGTTGAGGTGGTCCACATACTCCCGGGACATCTGAGTGTTATTTCATTTTGACCTATTTTTAAAAACCAGCGGCACATTCAGAAAGTGCCACGAAAGTGTTTCGTTTCAAAACTCAGAAATTTGTGGAGGGGATTTATATGTCCCCACAAGACTTAACAGGTTCAAAAAGATGTCTTTTGAGATGAGCGTCCTTCAGACTTTCACCGGTTAAAACAACCCTTTAGATTTGGTCTTACAACTTTTTCAGGAATACTCTCAAGTTCGCTGAACATCCTACTTCGATACCTATTGTTTTTCCTGTTCTCCTTCCATGTGCGAAGGTCAGGCAGCGGCTTGTTGTCGAAGAAGAACGGCAGGATAGTTCTACCCATAAGGTTAAGTTTGACTTAAAATTATAAATTTTTCTTTTTGCTTCTACATAGGCGACCGAATTGCTACTTCCACCTCTCAACCACCTCAAATACACCTCCCGCGACTTTGATGACCTTGCCCGCTGCGACCTCGGGGATCCCTGATGGGGGCCGTAGCCACTAATACCTCAACTTACCGATAGGAATTTTGCATTAATTGCCACTATCACTGTGCTGAGAGACATGAGAATTGCTCCTACTGCCGGAGTTAGAATTACTCCAGCGGAGTAGAGAATTCCTGCTGCGAGGGGTATGGCAATTGCGTTGTATCCTGTTGCCCATAACAGGTTCTGGAACATCTTCCTGTAAGTTGCCTTTGAGAGGGTGATTATGTCCACAACATCCCTCGGATCGTTTCTGACCAGTATTATGTCAGCCGTTTCAATGGCAACATCGGTTCCAGCCCCTATCGCTATACCCACATCAGCCTGGGCCAGAGCGGGGGCATCGTTCACACCATCGCCAACCATGGCAACGGTAAGGCCCTGATCCTGAACTTTTTTGATCATCTCAGCCTTCTCGTGGGGTAACACTTCAGCAAAGAAGTCATCAAGTTCCAGTTCTTTAGCAACCCAGTTTGCAACGAATCTGTTGTCTCCGGTTAGCATCATACACTTTATTCCCATTGATCTGAGTTTTTTAACAGCCTCTCTCGATTCAGGCCTGATTCTATCTGCCAGAGCTATAGCGCCCAGTACAGCATCATTTTCCATAACGAAAACAACCGTTTTGCCCTCGCCTGCAATTCTCTCTATTCGTTCGTCTTCGATGCTGATTCTATTCTCCTTCAGGTATCCTGGACTTACTATTCTGAACGTTCTGCCGTTAACAACTCCCTCCACACCTTTGCCCGGTATCGCCCTGAACTCTTCGACGTCTTTGATCTCTATGCCTCTCTCCTTTGCACTTTCCACAATACCTTTTGCTATGGGGTGCTCGGATCTAATTTCCAGCGATGCAGCAATACCAAGAATTTCATCCTCGTTCACATCTGAAAAGGTGATGACGTCGGTTACACCAAATCTACCCTCGGTAAGTGTTCCTGTTTTATCAAAAACAACAGCTTGAAGATCTTTTGCCCTCTCAAAGGCACTTCTATCTCTTATGAGTAGCCCACTTCTGGCTGCGAGGGATGTTGATACTGCCACAACAAGCGGGACTGCAAGTCCCAAAGCATGAGGACAGGCAATAACCATGACGGTTACAGCCCTCTCAATGGCAAACGCAAGATCGGCATAATTCAGCCATACAAGAAGAGTAATCAGCCCTGCACTGAGAGCAACAATGGTAAGAACGAATGCTGCCCTATTCGCAAGATCCTGAGTTTTGGATCTGCTTTCCTGGGCCTGTCTAACAAGTTCTATAACCTGCGAAAGGTAGCTGTCCTTCCCAACCTTCCTGACCTCAACCACTATAGAGCCCTCGCCATTTATCGAACCGCCTATGACCTCATCTCCCGGCTTCTTCTCCACAGGCTTTGACTCTCCTGTCAGCATAGCCTCGTTTACTGTTGTTATTCCTTCAACCACAACCCCATCTACCGGGATCTTCTCCCCTGGCTTCACGATAACTCTGTCCCCAGGCTTGAGTTCATTAATTGGAACATCTACTATTTCGCCATCTTTCATGAGGTGGGCATGTGAAGGCATCAGCTTGACCATTTCTTCCAGGGCCCTTGAAGCCCCAAGAACAGACTTCATCTCCACCCAGTGTCCCAGAAGCATGATGTCAATAAGCGTTGCAAGTTCCCAGAAGAACACCTTACCTTTCAAGCCAAAAACCACAGCCGAGCTGTAAAAGTAGGCAACGCTTATGGCAACCGCAACGAGGGTCATCATTCCCGGATTTTTCTTCCTAAGTTCGTCAACGAGCCCCTTTAAGAATGGATAGCCTCCGTAGAAATACACCAGAGATGAGAGAACGAAGAGAATGACGAAATCACCAGCAAACGATATTCTGAATCCGAAAATAGACTGGATTAAGGGTGATAGAAGGAGTATGGGTATGGTAAGAATAGAGGATATTATGAACCTCTTCTTGAAGTCTTCTGCCATGTGTGCGTGATGATCGTGTGCTTCATGCCCTGCATGCCCCTTACCCATGTCGTGCTTCATGCCTTCGTGAGCGTGATCTTCCTCCATTTTCCTCATTTCGTGCTCATGTTCGTGTTGCATCTTGTGATCCATCCCATGTTCGTGATCGTGTCCGTGGGTCTCGTGTTTGTGATTTCCATGTGCATGCTCCTTTTTGTCGTGCACTCTACTCACCTCCTTCAAGCTCCTTCTTCATCCTGAGGTACTCTTCTCTGTTTATCTCTCCCCTTGCATATCGCTCATCCAGGATCTCCAGTGCTCTTTTTCCCGTTGCAGGCCTCTCCTCCCTCATGACGAGGTAGAGTATCAGAAAGAGAAAACCAACCATAGGGAGTATTACCAGTATAAACCACAGGAGTCCATTCATTCCCCGTTTTTCTGCATCCTGATAAACCAAGTAACCAATGGCAAGAAAAATCAGCCACCAGAAAAACATTCCAAACCCATAAAATCCTGTCATGGGCATAAACCCGTCCATATATTATGTTTTGAATTGAGGATTTATTTAAATCTTTAGGATTATAATGATGAGGTAGTTCCCTTTACCCCGGCCCTTACAGTCGCCTAAACCAGTAGTCCACCGAAACCCATAAAAATTAAAAAATCACGTAACAATCTCCGAAAGCCTGCCGTCCTCTATCGCCTTCTTTATCTCCATCATGCTCAAGTCCAGCGGGTCTTCGATTTTAACGCCGTGCTTTAAGCTGAGGTTTCTCATCTCCGGAGAAGTTGGGCCTATAGCCGGGTCGCCGGGCACACGCATTGAGACATCGAAAACGACGAACTCGAGCTTCGTTTCGTCCTCTGGTGAGTACGCCACGGCTCCCTGCAGTCCGAACAACCCGATTATTCCTGGCGGGTATTCAGCTTCGCACGCTCTAATGAAATTCTCTGCAGTTTCGTAAACCATCTGCTGCTTGCTTTCCCTCATCGTGATACCAAAGTGTCCGATTTCCTCATTCTTGACTGGAACATTTATCTTTAGCTGGTCTTTCGCCGGAAGGTTGAGGAAACCCTGCAGATTCACCTGCCTTCTGTCGCTGAAGCCAACAAAGTCGAAGTCTCCGAAAGCATCCTTGAGAGCATAGCTGTGGAAGTTGGCGTTGAAGCGCGCGCCAAGAACGTACTCCTCGATCCTCGCATTCTTTAACCCTTCCTCGTTGATAACTCCCGCCTTCAATAGCTCCTCTGCCTGTCGGTAGTAGTCCTCAGGCGAGACAGCGTAGAAGAACGCCCTTTCAAGCGGATTCTTTGCCTGCTGAACTTTAACAACTACAAGACGGTCTATCTCCTCAGGGGAGGAGAACTCCTTCGGAATCCTAACTCCCGCCTTTTTGAGCAGGTAGTACTGTCCCTTCTCGTAGTTTCTCTCCTCAGCCCTCAGCAGAAAGCGGTTGCCGTATATGGGCACCTCAAACTCGTTCTCTATTCCGTCGTAGCCCACGTAGACCGCGAAGCTCCTGTTGGGAATGAAGACCGTATTGAGTTCTCTTAGCCTTTCCTGCACTTCTTCATTGAGCATGTCCTTAAAGCGGTCGAGAACTATGACCTCGTCGTAAAGCCAGCGATTGTACTTGGTGTACAGCTTTTCCCTACCCTTCTGGACTACTATAACCGTCCTGAAACCCCACGCTTTGGCGGACATGCCAACTTCTTTTCCGGAATGTGAGCCAAAGATGCCAATCGTTACATCTTTATAGTCCTCCGCAATTTTCGCGGCCTTCTTCGAGATATCGTGCATTGCCATCCCCGGTCCCGCTTGTTTTTGCGGGTAAATAACAGTTACCATCTGCCCACCTGTCTGGCCACAACGTATAAACACATTTCAATAAGACTCTACACAAGTGCGCTCCTGGGAGCTGTACAGGCAGGAGAAACTCAGGAGGCTCGAGAATGCAGTAGAGAGGAGCGAAGTTGACGAGGATATTACAGCGCTCCTCACCACAATAAATGAAATTTCTGAATACGTGACCCTATCGAGCTGCTCGGGCAGAATAGCAGTCATGGACATGCCGGAGTTTGGCAACAAACTTGAGGCAGTATTCCTCGGTAAGTGGCACCGCTGCGTTACAGTCGAGGAAGTGTCTAAAGCAGTTGAAAAGGGCAGGCTCACTACTTGGTTCATGGTTCATCCGCCAATAATTCACATTGCCTGCAGAAACCTGCGTTCGGCAGGCAGGCTGATGGAAGCTGCGAACAGAGCCGGCTTCAGGCGGTGTGGGCTTATATCACTCAGGAACAACGTCGTGGAGATAGCGTCTCTCGAAAGAATGGAGGTTCCCGTTGCTGTCAGGGGTAGAAAACTCGTTGACAGCTCCTCGCTTGAAATCATGGTCGAGATAGCAAACAGAAAGCTTGAAAGAGCGAAGGAGAAATTGAAAAGACTCGAAGAGGAAATCAAAAGACTCAATCGATTTCAGCCCTGACGGTTATGAACATCGGGCCACGCACGTCTATTTTTCCGCCCTTGGAGGCTATGTATCTCCTGACGTTGTCCTGCATCGAGAGGTTCACGTCGGAAAGCCCCTCCACCACTCTGACCCTCGTCTCTACCTCTGCGTTTCCTCTCGCCGCTCCCTCCTCGATCTGCCTGGCAGCGAGACAGGCAAAGCTGTCTATGTAGCGCATGCCGGTCGAGATACCTTTCTCGAAGTATTCTGACCATTTTTCTGTTCTTGGCACTCCGTAAACGCTGCCCTGGTAAACTACAACCTCGTTTGCGTAAGCCGGCCCGCAGAGCTTTGTGCTCGGTTCTCTTTCAACAACGTAAACTTTCACGCTTCTGCCGTAAAGCTCTCCCTGCCAGGCAAGAAACTCACACGGACTTTGCTCGTTTGCGTACTTTTCTGCAGTTTCTGCGATTGCATTCGCCATTCTCAATCCTGCGGTGGTATTTGGCACCTCAGCAACCTTTATCGCCCTTGCTATGTCCATGTCACTAAGCTCAATTCTGCCGTAAAGCCACGGATAAACGAGCTCTCTTACGTCTGAGTAGTCGTAGAGAATCATTGCAAGCCTCTCAACACCCAGACCGAGGTTCATAACGGGGTATTCGATGTCGTACTGGGAGAGAGCAGTAGGAGAGTATATGCCGAAGGTTGCAATCTCTATCCAGCCGTCTTTGTACTTCGTGTTTCCTCCAACGAGCTTCGGATGGAAGGCAAAAACCTCTGTCTGTGTTCCCGGGATGTAGTACTTGCTCCTCTTCTCGTCAGGCTTAAAGCGGAACTTCTCGAAGCCGAACTGCCTGAGCAAAGCTTCTGCTACAGCCTTCCCCTCATCAACGCTTACATCCTCGTCAACGACGACACAACTTGCTGAGAAGTAGGTGTAGAGTCTCGTCGCATCCTCTCCCTGCTCTTTCCTGAAGCAGCGGTCAATGCTGAAAAGTTTGATTGGTAGAGGCAGCTTATCTGCAACCTTGCTGAGGGTTATGAACCACCCGGTTGTCATATGGCTCCTGAGCGTTAAGCTGCTCGCCTCCGGTTTCAGTTCCTTGAACTCGGGAAACACCTCGTCGAGTATCCTGACAGCCGTTATATCGTCAATCTTTAAGGCTTTTGCGACTTCAAAGCTTAAATCGTCGCCGTCTATCTTCCCCTTCTTGTACGCGTGGAATATCTGCTGGAGGCTGCCTACTTCTTCGCTGCCAACACTCCTGCCGATTATTTCGCCAATTTTCGCTATCTTCTCTGCTGACATTCCAACGTTTGGCTTTGGAAGAGATGCAAGGTAAAAACAGCGATCGAGAACAGCAAGCGCTTCCTTACCGAACTGTCTCCTCACGTGGGAATCCTCAACGATGAGCGGGTTTACAACTTCCCTGAAGCCGAGTGAGAGATAGGCTTTCCTCAAATCGTTAATTGTTTTGAAGAGAGGGTGCTCTTCTCCGTAAGCATACCCATAGCGTGGATAAACGGCATTTGGGTTCTTTGGCGAGAGAACTTCAACACTCCTTTTCCACGCGTCCTCAAAGTCTTCTTCGACGAGTTCCCTGTATCTGCGTGCGTCGAATTTCATTGGTAGCCATGGAAGCAGAGGGGTTATTTACGTTTTTTCCTGCAGTCAGGTGCATCAACGGAATGAAGTATCTCTTTGCTCGATACCTCCGGTGAAACGTCCGAAAATTAGTAAGTGCGCCGGCCGGGATTTGAACCCGGGGCAGGGGCGTGGCAGGCCCCTGTGTTAGCCAGGCTACACCACCGGCGCTTGGCGCTTAAGCTCATGGGGACTGGTTGATTAATAATTCTTTCGCTCAGTGGGTCGGCATGAACATCAGCATGAACAGAATGCCAAAGAGGATCAGGAACATGATTATCGTGAAGTTTCTCTGCTTTTTTCTCTCCTTCTCCATCTCTGCTCTGCAGTCATCACTGCAGAACGTCTTATCAGGCTCTATAGCCTTACCGCATACGATACAGTGGCGGTGAGGAATTATGCCGGGCATGATAGCGGAAAGGTAAGCATTCTTTATAAGCTTTTGTGCTGGAGCTTCGGCGAAAAAATTAAATTATTTTTCATGACAGCACCTCCAATGCCAAACCCCATGGAGATATACAAACTCCTGCCAAAAACCAACTGCAAGCAGTGTGGGGAGCAGACCTGCATGAGCTTCGCCTTCAAGCTCCTCACGAAGGAAAGAAAACTCGAGGAATGTAGACCCCTCTATGAGGCCAAGTATGAAGCGAGCAGAAAAAAGCTCGAGGAGATGCTCGCTGTTGTTGAAAAGGCAACTGAGACGGGTTTAATAGTTGATGAGACAAAGTGTGTTGGTTGCGCGAACTGTGTGGTTTCCTGCCCTGTCCACGTTGAAAAGGACCCCTATGGGGCGGCGATGGGGAAGGGTATCACGATAGACGAGCCAATTCTCAGGATAGAAGATGGAGTTGTTAAGGTGTTTAACCTGTCGCTCTGCAGGAGATACGGGAAACACCGTACCCTCTGCATCATTTGCAGGGAGAACTGCCCCAGCGAGGCTATAAGCTTCCTGGAGGATTGACAATGGTTTTGGATTGACGGTGGTCTGACATGGTAGTATGTACTGGCTGTTCCTGTCTGTGCGATGATATAGTCCTGCAAGATGGAAAAATTCTTCACACCTGCAGAAAGGGCGTCAAGCTCTTCAGAGCTGAAAGAAATACACCATTGATTGACTCGAAGCCATCAGACATTGAGGAAGCGCTGAAGGCTGCAGGAGAAATTGTAAGCAATTCGGACAATTTGGTAATTTACGGCCTCGACACGATTCCCTGCGAGGCGCAGGAAAAAGCCATAGAACTCGCAAAGGAAAAGGGAGCTGCCATCGATGACTGTTCATCCTTCTGTCTCGGCGATCTGGTTGAACTCGTTCTCAAGGGCGAGTTGCCAACTGCTACACTCGACGAAGTCAGGGATAACGCATACGTGATTGTTTACTGGGGGGCGAATCCCCATCAGAGTCTACCAAGGCACATGTCTCGCTTTACGTACTATCCGAGGAGCGGAAAGAGGCAGAGGGGCTATGAAGAAGACCGCTACCTCGTTGTGGTTGATGTGAGGCTTAGCGAAACCGCAAAGCTTGCAAGAAAGGGCGGGAAATTCATTATGGGCAGCGATGCTGACGTTATCGACTCGTTCCTCAAAGCCCTCGATGGAAAGGCTGGCAAACACCCAGAAGTTGCGGCTATCATAAAGGAGATGCAGAGGGCAGATTTCAACGTAATTTTTGGCGGGCTTGGGCTAAAGTATGGGCTTGGCGGTGATTACAGCAGGTTTATCGAGATGGTGGAGAGACTTAACGAGTTTACGAGAGTGGCTTTCATTCCCGCTGGCTTTCATGCAAACATGCGCGGTTTCAACGAGCTAATGTTCCGCAAAACCGGAGTCGTTAACGCCTATGATTTCTCGAGTAACGAAAGAGTGGCGTTCAGCGAAGCGATAATGAAGGCCGACGCAGCACTGATAATCGGCAGCGATCCTGTGAAATCTCTCCCGTGGCACGTAGCAAAGCGGCTTGCAGAAATTGATACGATTCTTGTTGACCCATCGCCATCTCTTACGTCGAGAGTGGCGAAGGTCATCATTCCGACTGCGATTTCTGGTATAGATCAGGGAGGAACGATGGTAAGGAGCGATGGTGTTGCTGTAGAACTCCAGCCCTTTAAAGAGGGCCTGGAGGATGTTAGTGTTATATCTTCTTTAATGGAGGGCGTCTGATGCTCGAATTCAGCAAGTTTCTGCGGGTTGAGGCAAGTATCGTGGTTGCAAGGGATGTGCTTAATGAAGGAGAGGCTGTGGCTCTTGTCAGTAAAGAGTTTGCAGAGAAGATAGGGCTTAAAGACGGACAGGTGGTAAAGATTACGAAAGGTGACCGTTACGTCTGTCTCAAGGCAGTCATCTCGCAGTTTGCCGAAGGCGTCGATGTAGTCATCCCAAACGGCCTCTACGCGAGCCAGCTTGCAGATTTTCAGTCTTTCAAGCGCTTTAACGCCTCTGTCGAGCTTTCAGACGAAGCTGATACTGTGAACAGAATCCTCGAAAGAAGTTTGCGGTAATTTTATGTGTGCTCGATTTATGGTATAAATTTATTAAATTGAAAGTCGTTAGTTTTAAAAAATAATACCACAAGGAAAAGATTTAAGAACTGTCACGAATGTTCATGACGAAGTGAGGAGGTACATCTTCCTGCCGAGGGGCTACAAGCAGTCGGAACTGCAATGTGAGAAGGCGGCATGTGTCACCCCAAAGGAGGCGGCGGATATCATCAGCTACTCCAGACCAGTTCTTATAACCGGTGGAATGCTGCTTGAAAACAGCAGACTTGTGGAGTACGCCGTAAAGCTGAGCGAGCACATGCCCGTTATTGCAACGGGGGCGTCGAGCAAAGTTCTCGTCAGTAGAGGCGTTAAACCGCTGTCGTGTGTCTTCACAATGCACCACATAGCACAGTTCATCCTCGATGGAGGGTGGGATGTTACAAAGAGATTTGACACGGCGGTATTCCTCGGATTCAGACCGTACTACCTCTCCCGCGTACTCTCAACGCTAAAACACTTCTCCGGAATGACAACTATCAGCCTCGACGAACTGTACCAGCCCAACGCCCACTACAGCCTGACGACACTTGCCATAGTCATCGATGAGGATCGATGTTCTGGCTGTGGCGATTGTGTTGCCGCATGTAAAACGATGTCGAGAGGGGCCGCTCTCAGCGTTGTGCTCGGTAAACTCGTCGTCAGGCCAGAACTCTGCATTGCATGCGGTATGTGTGCTGAATTCTGCAGCAGAGATGCTATAGGGCTTGAGAGAGGAGAGCGGCTGTACTACAGAATGCTCGACGAAATTATCAGGTTATTATAGGAGGTGGTGGTTTGGGAAAAGAATTAACTGCGTCGTTCGGATTTGATAGCATGAGAGTTGAAGCCTTCGTCTGCCCCTTCTGCGGGGCACTCTGCGATGACATCATCGTTGAAACTGGTAACAATGGCGATGTAAAAATTGAGAATGCGTGTGTTCTTGGCACTCGCAAAATAATGGCCAGAACACGCGGAAGGATAACGAAGCCGATGATTGGCGGAAAAGAAGTTTCAATAGATGAGGCAATTGAGAGAGCTGCCGAAATCCTCGTGAATGCAAAGAAACCTCTTCTCTACGGCTTCTCGTCAACAAGCTGTGAAGCTCACAGCGCTGGCATAGAGCTTGCGGAGCTTGTTGGCGGAGTCGTTGATTGCACATCCTCTGTCTGTCACGGCCCGACGATTTTAGCGATTCATGAGGTTGGCGTTCCGAGCGTTACACTTGGCGAGGTGAAAAACAGAGCAGATCTTATCATTTACTGGGGCTGCAATCCAATGCATGCACACCCGAGGCACATGTCCCGCTACTCCACGTTCCAGAAGGGGCGCTTCAGGAAGGGGAGAATCAGCAGGAAGGTTGTGGCTGTTGACGTCAGGCCGACGGAAAGCACGAAGCTTGCAGACGAGTTCATTCAGGTTGAGCCCAACCGCGATTTTGAAATTTTCAACGCGATGCGAGCGATACTGAACTCTGGAGATTGCAGAGGGGACGTAATCGGAGGTGTTCCGAAGGAGAAACTGAAGAAGCTTGTTGAAGAAATGAAGTCGTGTCAGTTTGGAGTAATTTTCTTCGGAATGGGGCTGACACACACGTATGGCAACTACCGAAACGTCAGAGAAGCAATACTCCTCGTTAGAGACCTGAACATGTATACCAAGTTTGCAATAATCCCAATGAGGGGACACTACAACGTCACCGGCTTCAACGAAGTGTGCACGTGGCAGACTGGCTATCCGTACGCAGTGGATTTTACGAGGGATTATCCGTGGTATAACCCCGGCGAGACCGATGCGAACTCCCTCCTGATTGCCGAGGACGTCGATGCGATGCTCGTGATAGCTGCTGATCCTGCAGCCCACTTTCCGAAGCAGGCCGTGGAATATATGAAGCGGATACCACTGGTGGTAATAGACCCGTTCGAAAGCCTGACGTCGAAGCTCGCCGATGTGGTAATTCCCGCTGCCATAGCAGGTGTGGAGGTCGAAGGTTCAGCGTACAGAATGGACGGCGTACCGCTCAGACTTAAAAAGGTGTTTGAACCTCCAGAAGGTGTGCTCAGCGATGAGGAGATTTTGAAGAGGATAATAAGCAAAGTTAAAGAATTTTTATAAATATTTTCCCATTGCTCTTTTTCTCCGCCTTATCTCCTGTAAACACCGCGTATTTCACGCCGTTTATTTCCTCTTCGCCCTCGTAGATAAATCCAGGAGGCAGGACTTCGTCGATATCCTTTGCTTCATCGAGAAATATCTGCCCGTTTATCATTCCTGCACCGACCCTTCTCCCTGTTTTTGCCCTTATTACTCCTCCTGTCATGCCTGCCCCGAGGAATGCTCCTGCCTCTCTGCCAACAATCAACTCTCCACCGCACATGTTCGCTCCCGCCTCATCACCGCATCGCCCTTCAATAATCAGTCTTCCCCCTGCCATTCCTGTGCTACCTCTGTAAGCAGCGCCAGCGTAGTCTCCACAATCGCCTTTCACTACCACTTCCCCACCAATCATGCCTATGGCTGCAAATCGTCCAGCATTGCCCTCGATGACTATTCTGCCACCCCGCATAAACGCTCCAACGTACATGCCTGCATTGCCCTTCACGATGATTTCTCCCTCTCTCATGCCGAAACCTATGCGTTTCACTCTTGTCAAATCTCCCTCGAAAACGAGCGTACCGTTTACTTTTCCCTCGATGTCGAAAAATTCTCCTGCATCGACGAGCAGCTTTCCGTACTGGATCTTAACGTTCTCGATTTCTCTCGCATTCATGCCGGAGAGCTTTTCCGGGAGAAGCGCATCAACCTCGATGCACAGATCCGGCTTATCTTTCAGCCTGAGCACGCACACGTTTTGCATGTTCTACCTCCTTCGGGCTATGCACACACGCATTCGGCCCTTCTTAATTCGTCACTTTCGACGATAAAGTTCTGCATCGACACACTGTAGTTTTCGGCGAAATACCTTCTTAACTCTCTCTCAATCCACTTCTCGTAGTCTGTCTTCACCCAGTATGTTCTGCCGTACGTCGAATTCACAACCTCGCCATCTCTAACAACGATTTCTCCATCCTTTATTGTCAGGTACGATGATGAAAATGCCTTTTCTATGATTCTGTAGTCTGACGAATTCACTTCAAGCGGATTGATGTCGTAAACAGCGATGTCCGCCACCGCCCCCACACCGAGGTGTCCCCTGTCAAGCATACCTGTGGCTTTCGCCTGATTGCTCCTCGTTACCATGGCTATCTCGTAGAAATCGTATTCCCTGTCTATGGCTCCGAGCATGGTTCTGCTCTCGACAGCTCTGTTAACTTTTGCCATCTCCTTTTCCCTGTACTTTCTGCTCATGAGCATGGCTATAACTTTCGGATACGCCGTAAAGGGTGCGCCATTTGGATGGTCTGTTGTTAGCATGACTTTCTCCGTATCCACCAGTAGAGCAAGTTCGAGGCCTATGGCCCACTGCACGGCGTTAACCGCAGAACGAGGACTGTAGGTTACTGGCGTGACACCGGGAGCAGTTTCAGCTTCGACATCCTTGTTCATCCACTTTCTGCCTGTGAGCAACTGCAAATGAAATTCCATTGGTCCGTCTGCAGTCATCGTGGTTGTATCGCCGAACATGATGTTGCCTGTGTCAATGGTAACGCTGTGCCTGTCAACGTACTTTGCAATTTCATCGCTCCTCGACTCGAAATCCCTCCACGAGTCCCCACCATAGCTGTGGAACTGCACGTGTGTCAGGTGTAAAAGCTGCCTATCGCCGGCCTCCATCCTGCCAGCAATTTTGATTGTTTGAAGGGTTGTTTCGTAATTTCCAGGCATACCGAGGTTGTTACAGTGGAGATGGACTGAATGAGGCAGATTCAGATCCTCACAGACTCTCATAATACAGCATATTATCTCCCTCGGCGTAACCTCGAAGAGAGGAACTGGATCATCCAGACAGGCTATCTCCCTCCTCCATCCCCACGCTTCAGTCCCGCCCGGGTTTACGAGCTTGATTGCGTACCCCTTCGTTGCCTCAAGCAGCCATGCGACGTAGTTTTTCAGCATCTCGATGTCTCCCTCTGCTATGCAGTCCATGACGAACCAGTTACCATCTAAAAGAGGAAACGCAGCTTTGTCGAGGATTGGCAGCTCGTTAAGTTCGTGATGCGTGTGTCTTGCAAACAGTGGCGGCATCGCAGGTGTTATGACAGTTGTGTATCCCATTCTGGCGTACTCGTAGCCCGTCAGGAAGATGCTTGGAACGGAGTATCCGCTCCCACTCCTCAACCCGTTGTTTTTTGGAAATACCTTCCTCAGGCTATCCTCTGGCCTGAGCATCCTTCCCGCATTCTCCTTCCCTCCAGCCACATGCGAATGGATGTCGAAGCCACCGGGCATAACGAGTTTGTTGCTGACGTCGATTACCTTTGCTCCAAACCAGATTCTGTCAACTATTCTTCCATCTTTAATGTATATGTCCATTTTTTCTCCGTTTATTCCATTGATGGGGTCATAAACTATTCCGTTCTTTAAGACTAACTTCATTCTCCACCTCCTGGCTCATTCGGACGAGATTTCTGATTTCATCGTCGATGTCGGGCAGAGACTTCAGCTTCTCAACAAAATCGGTCACAACTTTCGCGAACTTCTCACCCTCGCTGGCAGAAATCCAGGTTAGGAGCAGCCTCTCCTTCCTGACACCGAACTGCTCCATCAGCGCCTGCAGCTTTTCCATCCTGCGCTTGGCCTTGTAATTTCCGGTCATGTAGTGGCAGTCGCCAAGGTGGCAGCCTGCAACGATTACACCATCTGCCCCACTCAGAAACGCCTTGATGACGAAGACGGGATCGACCCTTGCAGAACACATGACCCTGATAGCCTTCACATTTACGGGATACTTTAGCCTCGCAAGTCCTGCCGCATCCGCTCCAGCATAACTGCACCAGTTGCACAGGAATGCGAGAACTCTCGGCTTCTCATCATCGAAATCGAAGGCTTCGCTAACTTGGGCAAGTATCTGCACATCGGTGAAACAACCTATCTGCATAGCATTCGTGGGGCATGCAGCAGCACAGGCTCCGCAGCCGGTGCAGTTGGGCTTCACGTACGCCTTGCCCCATGCCATATCTATTGCATTAAAGTCGCACACCTCCTTACAGAGATTGCACCCGAAGCAAAGCTCTGGAATAACGTAGGCAGTGATGGGATCGATTTCGAGCTTTCTCTTCGCCATAAGGGCTGCAGCTCTGCTCGCAGCAGCACTTGCCTGCGCGACAGTCGATGGAATGTCCTTGGGCGAATGGGCACAGCCAGCAATGAATATGCCTGATATCGGAGCTTCGACTGGTCTGAGCTTGGCGTGAGCTTCCATAAGAAATCCGTCTTTATCTGCTGGAATTGCAAGCATCTGCCTTAGTTTATCATTTTCGGCTGGAATAATGGCTGGAGCGAGCACTACCATATCAAACTCGTATTCCAATGGTTTCCCGAGAAGCGTGTCTTCTGCAACTACCCTTAGCTTCCCATCCTCCTCATAAATCCTTGCTGGTCTCCCCCTCACGAAGTTAACCCCAGAATCCCTCGCTTTCCAGTAGAACTCTTCGTATCCCTTGCCAACGGCTCTTATATCCATGTAGAACACGTAAACTTCAGTTTCAGGGTTCTTCTCCTTGATCTGCATTGTGTGCTTCAGCGTGTACATGCAGCAAATTCCGGAACAGTATTTCTTCGCCCTCTCGCTTCTGCTGCCAACGCACTGGATGAATGCGATTCTTTTTGGCTCCTTCCCATCGGATAACCTTATAATCTTACCACCCGTAGGCCCGGCGGCGTTTACGAGCCTTTCGAACTCGAGGGAAGTAATCACATCTTTAAACCTTCCATAGCCGTATTCAGACAGCTTCTTCACGTCATAAAGCTCGTATCCCGTGGCGACTATTATTGTTCCAACATCAATCTCCACGATTTTGTCCTGCTGGAAGAAGTCGATGGCGCTTGCAGAACAAACATCGCTGCACATCCCGCAGCCGAGGCAATGCTCGGCATCGATCGTGTATTGCAACGGCACGGCCTGCGGAAATGGAATGTATATGGCTTTCCGGTTCGCGAGCCCCATCTCAAACTCGTTTGGAACTTCGACGGGGCATAGCGTTGCACATACACCACAGCCCGTACATGCATCGGTGACGAACCTTGCCTTCTTTCTTATTTTGACCTTGAAGTTTCCGACGTATCCGCTTACCTCCTCAACTTCGGAGTAAGTAAACACGTGAATGCGCTCGTGTCTCCACGCCTCAACCATCTTCGGGCCGAGGATGCAGATTGAGCAATCCATTGTCGGGAAGGTTTTGTCGAGCATTGCCATGTGACCGCCTATGCTTGGTTGTTTTTCAACAAGGTAAACTTCGAAACCCTGCTCAGCAAGATCAAGAGATGCCTGAATACCTGCAACACCTCCACCTATCACGAGAACCTTCGGCGTTATCTCTATCTGTATCTTCTCGAGGGGCTTGAGGTGTTTTGCCTTTGCAACAGCCATCCTCACAAGGGCCTTTGCCTTCTGCGTAGCTTCTCCTGCTGTGTGTACCCACGAGCACTGCTCTCTGATGTTTGCAACCTCGAGCATGTACGGGTTGATACCCGCCTCCTCTATCGTCTTCCTGAAGAGCTGTTCGTGCATTCTCGGACTGCAGGCAGCGATAACAACTGCATCGAGGTTGTACTCTTTTATTGCGTTTGCAACCTCCTGCTGGCCAGAACTTGAGCAGAGATACCTGTCATCCTTCGCAATGACGACATTATCGAGGCTCGAAGCGTAGCTGACAACCTCGTCAATATCAACGACGCCGGCTATGTTTCTCCCACAGTGGCAGACGAAAACTCCGATCCTCATGCCTTGCCCCTCTTCCTCTTTGCCATACTCACAACCTTCTCAACATCGCACCTCCCCATCTGGATGTATCCCTTCGAAATCGCTCCGCTGACGATTTTCTCGCCGATTTCAGTCCTCACGATTATAGTTCTCCAGCCCTTCGGAGAACCGGTGTTTCCGAAGGAAACGTCAGCATGTTCAGCTGTCAGATCTTCGCACTCCCTGCAGGCAACTGCATCTTTTTCCGGATGGTTACCCCGGGGACAGAACACACCGAAAATGAGCTTTATCTCGTCACATCCGAGCTTCTGCATCTTTCTCGCAGCGGTGACATGGCAGGGAACGCCAACGACTGCTATCTTCCTGAAGCCCCTCTTCACGGCATCTTTTAGCAGGGCAAGGGTTGGCGCAACAGCGAACTTTATTCCTGCTGCTTTCGTAAGCTCGTGTGGTTTTGTCGCGATGAAAGGCTTCTTTCCGACGACTATTGCACAGTCGATTAATTCAGCTTCCATAGCGTAAATCAGTAAAGACGTTGCCGCTCCACTTCCTGCAGCAACGGCGTCTATTCTGGTACTCTTTGCCGAAAGAATCTGCCTGTAAGGCCCGATGTCTCCTTCACTTTCTAAGGTAAAGAAATCTGTCTTGGGGCACTTCAGCAGGCATGAGGCGCAGTTCTTGCATTCGTCAACAAGGTGAGGATAACCGTCCATTTCCAGTGCATCTTCTGGACAGGACGCGATGCATGCTCCGCACAGCGAGCAGAGCTTTTTGTCTATTACCAGGTCTTTTAGCAGGGGAAAGATACTTCCTGCTTTCTCGAACCTCTTAATGAGCTCAGGGATGTCCACGTTAAAGCCGTCTGCCTCGAAGACACGCCTGAGAAGGCCTGTAGAGAACCACTCCGAGAAGTAGTCAGGGTACGATGACCCGACTCTTGTGACTTTCTTCGTCTTCTCTGCCTTCCCCGGACTACCTCCGGTATTGACTTCTACTTCGTTCCCGCTGGCGGAAAGGGATACATACTTCTCGAAGCTCTTGAAGCCAGGGAGTTTAAGCTCCAGTGCGTTAAAGGGACATGCAGAGATGCACACTCCGCACCCCTCGCATCTGATGTCTGGCTTTAGCCTGCCCCCCACTATCCTGAGAACGCCCGACGGAACGTTAAGGGGGCATGCAACCGCACAATTGCCGCAGCCCGTGCATCTTTCCTCGTAATATATGAGCTCAATCAAGAGTTTTCACCTCGAACGAGCTTTTTAAAAGCTATTTCGTGCTGGAGACTCCAGGCAGTCCTTCTAACGGCTTCAATTCTCACGTCTGTCCTGACAACCTCTATGGCATTTGTCGGACAGGCATTGCTGCACGCCCCACAGTAAATGCACCTGTCTTCGTCAATTTCCACCGATTTGCTTGGGTCCTGGAGGGATATTGCCATAGAAGGACATATCTCGCAGCAGACTCCACAACCCTGACAGGCATCATCGTTAACGATTACACTGCCCGAAAACGGCTTTTCGACGTATATTGCCTCCTCCGGGCAAGCTTTGCTGCAAGCACCACAGTAAATGCACAGTTCGTCGTCCCTCATCCTTCCGCCGAGCATTATTGCATTTCTCGGGCACGAATCTTTACAGACAGTACACTGCGGTGGACATTTGTTCAGATCAGCGAGAAATATTGCTCGATACTTGGGGCTGTACAGTCTGGTGGGTTTATCACCAGCATACACGTTTATGGCGTTAAGAAGACAGACCTCGCTGCATATCCCGCAGAGAATGCATGTTTCAGCATCTATTACCACGGGTGGATACCCGAGCTTTACCGATGCGGGTGGGTTGAGTTTTATTGCATTTTTCGGGCAGGCAGTGCTGCACAACTCGCAGCCAACACATCTCTGGACATTGTAAACGAGAACTCTCTTGCCCACACCTTCCCTAATTATTTTATACAGACCGCCATCAAAGGATGCGTGGACCCTTAAATTCATCATCATCAAGCATGTGGAATCGTGTCCAGTATTTAATTTTTGCCACGACGTATGTCGAATTTTGGATTTTAGTAACAAAAATTGCTACAATTCATATCTATTGTCACTAAAATGATAGATAGTGTTAAATTACGCAGCACGGTTCGGCGCTGCATGGGTACCTGCTACCAGTGCGGGACGTGCACGGCTGACTGTCCGGTTGCGAGACATGCAGAGTTCAATCCAAGGAAGCTGATGCTCGAACCGGATGGAAAACTTAGCTGGCTTTGTGCAACGTGTTTCAAGTGCTACAGGTGTCCGAAAGATGTCAAGCCGTACGAAGTGCTGGCGGAATTCAGGAGCAGAGATGTAAAGGAAGGAAGCTACCCGGCGTACGTTCGAGCTTTCGTTGACGTTGTGAAAAACTACGGTGAGCTGGATGAAGCAGCCCTCTTTATGAGGTTACTGAGATCCGGGAAGATTATGGACATCTCGCTAATCCTTGCTGCCCTCAGGATGAGACGGGTGTCACTGCCTGTAAAATCCGAATGCGCCAGCGAGGTTAGGCGAATATTCGAGGTGGTTGGGAATGCGTAAGTTTGCTTATTTTCCGGGGTGTTCGTCGAAGCAGAGTGCTGTAGAATACGATCTGTCGGCAAGGGTTGTGGCTGAAAAACTCGGAATTGAACTTGTTGACTTCAATGCCAACTGCTGCGGCACACACGTAATCGAGGAGTACAGTAAAGACATCTGGTTAGCTCTGAATGCGAGAAATCTCGCAATAGCCGAATCTCTTGGTCTTGACGTGCTTACTCTGTGCCCGGCGTGCTACCTCAACATGAAGAAGGCGAACTCAATGCTCAATACAGAGCTTGAGAGAATAAACAGCATTTTGGCGAAAATTGGGAGAAGTTATTGTGGAAAAACGAATGTTTTTCACATAATTGAGGCTGTAGTCGAAGCGAAGCCAGAAAAAGATGTTAAATTCGAACCCAGCATGAGAGTTGCGCCCTACTATGGATGCCAGCTTCTCCGCCCGCCAGAGATATCTGGCATCGACGACCCCGAGAATCCCTCAATTTTCGAGGAATTGCTCGAAGGCATCGGCTATCATGTTGTGGACTTTCCTGCAAAGACAGATTGCTGTGGTGCAACACTGTTACTTCAAAATTCGGCCATCCACCGATCCATGTCTCTTGAAATAATCAGAAAGGCAAAAAAAGCTGGGGCAGAATGCATCGCGACACTCTGCCCGCTGTGCCAGTTCTCTCTTGAAGTTGTGCAGACAAAAACGGTTGTGCCTGTATATCCTTTCACCCGGCTCGTTGGGGCATCTATAGGCGTGGAGGGATTCAATGTACACGTTTTTAAAAATTTGTAACACTTTTTTAGTACTAAAATGCAATAGAGTAATAACTCAATTATAAATACCGATAATTTTAAAAAGCCGATGTGTTAGAGAAGAGCAAACGCGTGATGGATAGTGTAGAATATAACTTTGGGCTAAATTAATAATATTCAGGTTTGGAGGGGAAGAGATGGATCTCGAACTCAGAGAAGGTATATTCGTACTGGATGAGATGAGGAATGTAAGCATAAAAATCGGCAGGATTATTGATGAAGAGGAGGAGAAAGAGAAGGAGTGGGAGCCCCTTGGTCCCACACCAAAACCCCACATTCTCGACTTAAGGCACTGGGATCGCAGACTACTCGAGCGCTACGAGCCAATTTACGCACCGATGCAGGATTTCTGTAACCTTTGCACAATGGGGCCGTGTGAGCTTTCGCAGAACAAGGAGGGTGCTTGTGGAATCGATTTGAAGACCCAGAAAGCGAGGCTTGTAACCCTTGCGTGCCTCATAGGTGCTTCATCCCACACAGCACACGCCAGACACCTCGTCCACTACCTCATCGAGAAGTTTGGTCATGATTATCCAATCGATCTTGGGGGCGATATAAACGTCGAGGCACCGAACATCAGGCTTGTATTCGGAATCAAGCCCAAGAAACTGGGTGACCTCGAAAAAGTTCTCGACTATGTGGAACAGGACCTTGTCAGAATTCTTCATACGACGCATACTGGACAAGAAGAAGACCACCTCGACTACGAGTCAAAAGCAATGCATGTGGGCATGCTTGACCACGTTGCCATGGAAGTTGCAGACATCGCACAGGTTGTAGCATTCAACTATCCTCTCGGCGACCCCAATGCGCCGTTAATTGACATCGGCTTTGGTGTGCTTGAGACAGAAAAACCGGTAATTCTCGTCATAGGACACAACATTCTTCCTGCGAGGAACATAGATGATTATCTGAGGGAGCACGGACTCGAGGATGAGGTTGAAATCGCTGGCCTGTGCTGTACAGCCATCGACACGACTCGCTACGACCCCAAGGCCAAGATAGTTGGAACGCTGAGCTACGAACTGAGAGCGATAAGGTCAGGCATTCCCGATGTGGTTGTTACAGACGAGCAGTGTATAAGAGCAGACACCCTTCGTGAATGCTCCAAGCTCGGAATTCCTGTCATAGCATCATCGGAAGCCGCAGCAAGAGGTCTACCTGACAGAACTCACGAAAACCCCGACGTAATAGTCAACGACCTCGTGAGTGGGAGAGCGAAGGGTGTGCTGATTCGCGATCCGGACAAGGTTGGCGAGATAGCCGTCAGAGTTGCCATGGAGATCAGAAAGAAGAAGGGTAAGAAGCCGCCCTTCATGAGCGAAGAGGAGCTAAAAACCGAGATTGACAGATGTACGGGCTGTATGAACTGTGTTTTTGCCTGTCCACACAATTTAAGGATTGACAAGGCGATGAGTGCTGCGAAAGATGGAGATTTCAGCGTGTTTAAGACTGTCGAGGATTCATGCATTGCATGCGGGCGATGCGAGCAGGTTTGTCCGAGGGACATCAGGATAGTTGACGTTATCATGAAGGCGAGCTACGACAGCCTTGTAAGAAAGACTGGCAAGATGAGAGCTGGAAGAGGTCCAATTCAGGACACTGAAATCAGAAACGTTGGTCAGCCAATAGTTATGGGAACGATTCCGGGAATAATTGCTCCAATAGGCTGTCCCAACTATCCAAAAGCGAGAAACGAAATTGTGGAGATAATCGAGGAATTCCTCAAACGCAAGTTCATTGTTGTCTCATCTGGCTGTCACGCAATGGATTTAGGTATGTACAGAGACGAGGATGGTAAGAGCCTCTACGAAAAGTATCCGGGAGCTTTCGACGCTGGCTGTCTGACAAACGTTGGTAGCTGTGTTGCAAACAGCCACATAAGCGGAGCAGCGATAAAAGTTGCCAACATCTTTGCCATGCGCCCGCTGCGTGCAAACTATGCAGAGATAGCAGACTACATTCTCAACAGAGTTGGAGCCGTCGGCCTTGCATGGGGGCCGTACAGTCAGAAGGCTGCGAGCATCGCAACAGGTTTCAACCGCCTTGGCGTTCCTGCAGTTGTTGGGCCTCATGCTGCCAAGTACCGCAGGGCTTTCATAGGTAAAGTCTGGAAGAAGGAGGACTGGTGGGTTTACGACATAAAGTCGAAACAGCGCATGTACGTCGAGCCGTGCCCAGATGCGCTGCTCGTTGTGGCGGAAACGAAAGAGGAGGCAATCGTACAGCTTGCGAGACTCTGCATAAGACCTGCAGACACGTACATGGGCAGACAGATCAAGCTGACTCACTACATAGAACTCAGCAAGAAGTACCTTGGCTGCCTGCCGGATGACTGGCACCTCTACGTGAGGACAGAAGCAGACCTGCCGCTGAAGATGAAGGACGAACTTCTCAAGATACTCGAAGAAGAGCACGGATGGAAGATAGACTGGAGCAAGAAGAAGATTCTCGAAGGACCAATAAGGCCGTACGACTCCGGATTTAATCCGACGATACTTGAAGAAGTCTTCGAAAAGTACGCGAGGTGATCGCATGGCCGAAGCAAAAAAGAAGGTTAGGAAGCCTCCTGAAAAGCTGTTCAACACGGCCGACATTCAGGCCAGCAGATCGGCGAAGCTGATCAAGCCAGATGTACTTGCAAAAATGGTCGGCAGGGCAAAGAACCCTGTACTGGTTACGGGAGGAAAGTTACTTGAGGACGAAAAGCTCGTTGAATATGCGGTAAAACTATACGAGAACGGTGTTGCTATTATCGCAACGGGAGCATCGAGCAGGCCCTTAATCGAGAGGGGTGTTGAGCCGCAGGCGTGTGTTTTCACCCTGCATCACGTTACCCAGTTCTTGCTCGACGAAAGCTGGAGTGGTTTTAAGGGCGAGCCGTACGACCTCGTTCTTTTCCTCGGATTCGAGCCGTACTACCTCTCCAGAATGCTGTCTGCTTTGAAACACTTTTCCAAGCTGACAACGGTTAGTATAGACGCATTCTATCAGCCACACGCAAGGTTCAGCTTCCCGAACACCCTTGATCTGCATCACGAGATTCTTGAGGAGTTTGTTACTGCCCTTGGAGGTGGCAGCGTTGGAAAGAAGGAAGATTGAGATTCCGGAAGGAGTTAAGACGAAGGTGAGTGTGGGGGAGGAGCTGGACTTCCCCTTCGACATCTCTCCGATGCATGAAGGAGAGCGCATCAGGAAAGGAGAAATGTACGTGGAACTTGGAGGGCCAAAACAGCCAGGATTCGAGCTTGTAGTCGCTCTAAAGCCTGAAGAAGTCGAGGACATGAAGGTAACGCTCATAGGTAGTGACCTCGACGAACTCGAGGAGGGCAAGGCACATCCGTACGCGATGATATACTATGTTGCGGGCTCGCAGGTTGATCCTGATTTGGAACCAATCATAGAGCGAAGAAATCACGACTTCCAGAACTTCATAGAGGGCTACATGCACCTCAACCAGAGATACGACGTCTGGGTTAGGATAAGCAAGGAAGCTGTCAAGAAGGGACTCAACAGTCTAACCCAGATAGCGAAGGCGACGATGATGCTGTTCAAGAACGAGATGCCGTTTATTGAAAAGATCGAGGCACTATACATCACTGACGGAGAGCTTGTCGAGAAACTGCTGAAAGAGTACGCAATGCCGATATACGATGAAAGAGATGCAAGAATTGAATCGCTCCATGACGAAGATGTCGAGGAGTTCTACTCGTGCACGCTCTGTCAGAGCTTCGCTCCAACCAACGTGTGTATAATAAGTCCCGACCGCCCGTCGCTTTGTGGAGCCATAACGTGGTTCGATGGAAGGGCTGCAGCAAGGGTCGATCCGGAGGGGCCAAACAGAGCCGTGCCCAAGGGCGAGGTCATCGACCCCATTGGCGGTGAGTACACCGGCGTTAACGAATTTGCTAAGGATGAGAGCGGTGGAGAATGCGAGCGCATAAAGCTCCACAGCTTCTTCGAGTATCCGCACACATCCTGCGGGTGTTTCGAGGTTATAGGCTTCTACATGCCGGAAGTCGATGGGATAGGCTGGGTGCACAGGGGCTATGGAGAGCCTGCTCCCAACGGCCTGACGTTCTCCACCATGGCCGGGCAGACGGGTGGAGGAAAGCAGATCGTTGGGTTCCTCGGCGTTGGTGTGGGCTACTTCAGAAGCAAGAAGTTCATACAGGCTGATGGAGGATGGTACAGGGTTGTGTGGATGCCCAAGGAACTCAAGCAGAGAATTGAGAAGTACATACCAGAGGACATTAGGGACAAGATTGCGACTGAGGAGGATGCAAAGACAATTGACGAGCTGAAGGAGTTCCTCAAGAAGGTAAACCATCCGGTCGTTACGGGTGTTGTCAGGCCGGTTGATGGAGCGAAGATAACAGAAGGCTGGGTTGAGGAAAAGAAGGAGGCAGAGGTGGAGAAGGAAGAGATGAAAGTAGAAGAGACAAAGCCAGCAGCTCCACAGGTCTCTTTCACACCATCGGGCATAAGCATAACACCTCCAGGTACGCCGGGGATAAAACTCGTGATAAAGAACGCAAACATTTACATCGACAAGATAGTCCTGAGAAAGAAGAAAGAGGAAGAGTAGGAGAGGTCTCCTTGGTGGTAATTGCCGTCACAGGAAAAGGGGGGACCGGAAAAACCCTGATTGCTGGTCTGCTCGTCCGTTTGCTGGCGAAAAAGTACCGCGTGCTGGCGGTAGATGCAGATCCAGATGCAAATCTCGGTGAGGCGCTTGGAGTTGAGAGCTACAAAACACTTGGCGAAATCAGGGAGATATTCCAGCACAGCAGGGATGACATGATTTCGATAAACAAGGAGAGCTGGCTCGAGGGAAAAATCTATGGCGAAGTAATATACGAAGCGGAAGACTTTGACCTTCTGGTTATGGGAAGGCCAGAAGGAGAGGGTTGCTACTGCTTCGCCAACAACCTGCTGAGAGCCGTGCTGAGGAAGCTGATGAGACACTACGATGTGATCATCGTTGACTGCGAGGCGGGGCTTGAGCACATAAGCCGAAGGACTATAGATGGGGCGGACATTATATTGATTGTAACCGATGCATCGAGGAAAGGTCTCATGACTGCGAAAAGAATCAGGGAGCTTGCAGAAGAGCTGAACCTCAGGGCGAGGATATATCTTATTGCCAACAGGGTTGAAGGTAGCGCGGTGCAAGCAATCGAGGAATTTGCGAAAATTGAGGGATTCAGCCTCCTTGACATCATCCCCCCTGACGAAGAAGTTACGAAGGCCGATATTGCTGGCGTTCCCGTACCGCTCAGTAGTGAAGTTGCTAAAAAGGTTGAAAAGCTTGCAGAGGTGTTAGTCTGTGAAGCTAACTCTTGAGGAATTTTTCAAACTCCTTAGCAAGTACGAGGTCGAAGAAATCGAGGGGCTCAGGCTTGAAGGAGATATAGAAATTGAGATAGAGGAAGGGGCGGGCTTCGCCCATGTGGTCAACGAGATAAACCTCGCGATGCAACACCTGATGAACGCCCTCTCCATGCTTGGCGCTCCGGTGTCTTTGCCCGGAGTCGAAGTGCCTGCTGCTCCCGCAAAAGAGCATAAAATGCTTTTAGAGAGGCGATTCGAGCCCTTTCGTGTAGAGTATCCCGGACAGATACAGGAAGTCCAGCTTGGAGCTACGAGGAGTGAGGGGGGCAGCAGGGAGAGGGTAATTAAGCTCGGCGGGGAGAAAAGCCTGCCGTTCTATCTCTTCGATGCCTCTCAGCCGAACCTTCCGGCCATATCCATCGACGTTTTCGACAAGCCCGTTCCGCTTCCCAAGGCTGTGAGGGAGCACTACGAAGACGTGATGAGTGATCCGGCGGAATGGGCGAAGAAGGTCGTCAACAAGTTTGGAGCGGATGCCGTTACGATCCATCTCATCAGTACTGATCCTCTCCTCGATGACACACCGCCAGGCGAGGCTGTGAAGGTCGTCGAAGACGTACTTCAGGCTGTTAAGGTACCAATTATAGTTGGAGGAAGTGGTAACAAGGAGAAGGACCCAATCGTACTTGAAAAAGTTGCGGAGGTTGCTGAAGGAGAGCGCGTGATGCTGGCGAGCGCAACTCTTGACATGGACTGGGAGAGGATTGGAAACGCTGCCAAAGAATATGGCCACGTTGTCCTTTCGTGGACTCAGATGGACATGAACAGTCAGAAGACCCTGAACCGCTACCTGCTCAAACGCCTCGGGCTGCCGAGGGATAGCCTTGTCATGGATCCCACCACTGCAGCCCTCGGCTACGGTTTGGATTACGCGTACACGAACATGGAGAGGATAAGGCTCTCTGGCCTGAAGGGAGATGAAGACCTCGCGTTCCCAATATCGAGCGGTACAACAAATGCCTGGGGAGCGAGAGAGGCGTGGATGAAGGACTCGCCTATCGAAGGTGACACGCCATGGGGGCCGAGGGAGCTTAGAGGCCCGCTATGGGAGATTGTTACGGGTTTAACTCTCTCGCTTGCGGGTGTTGACATCTTCATGATGATGCATCCTGCATCCGTTGCCGTCCTGAAAGAACTCATTTCAACGCTCGGAGGAAGAAAGGGCGAAACGAAGGTGGGGGACTGGGTTGGTGTTGAGCTATGAAGGTTAAGAGCCCGCTTGAGATTTACAAGCTCCTTCCAAAGACCAACTGCAAAGAGTGTGGTTACGACACGTGCATGAGCTTTGCAGCCCATATTATCGACAGAAGTGCCAAGGTTGAGGATTGCAAACCCCTTGTGGAGGCTGCAAAGCAGGACGAAAAAGCGAGACAGGATCTCGAAAAGCTCATAGAGCTGACTTCTCCCGAAATTGACGAGATTGTAATCGGGAAAGACCTGAAAATCGGTGGTAAGGAAGTCCTGCACAGGCACGAACTCACGTTCTTCAATCCCACAGCCCTCTTCTTCGACGTTTGGGATACAATGGACGACAAAGAAATCGATGAGCGGTGCAGCAGGGTCGTTGAGTACAGGAAGTTCTACGTCGGAAAGTTCCTCACCCTCGACGGCATAGCTGTGAGATGTACATCCAACAATCCCGAGCGGTTTGCTGAGGTCGCCAAGAAAGTTGCCGGTTACGGAAAGCCCGTGGTTCTTGTCAGCTTCGATGCAAACTGCATGCGTGCAGCTCTCGAAGCCATTGCAGAACACAATCCTCTCGTCTATGCAGCAACTCCCGAAAACTGGGAGGATTTCCTCGAGCTTGCCATGGAATTCAACGTTCCGGTTGTTGTGAGGAGTTCAGATCTCGACATGCTGAAGAGCCTTGCAGCTACCTTTAAGGCCGAAGGCGTCAAGGTGGTTATGGACCCCGTAACGGAGCCGGCTGGGGAGGGGCTCAGGAAAACTTTTGAAAGGGTCGTTCAACTGAGGAGAACGGCAATTCTCGGCGATGACAAGGAGGTAGCGTGCCCCATCATGATTACACCCATCGCCGCGTGGATGGTTGAGGGCGATGCAGTGAGCAAAGCGTACTGGGAGACTGTAATAGCCTCTCTGTTCATCGTGAAGTACGGAGATGCGATGATTCTCCACAGCCTTGAGCCGTACACGGTGATGCCCCTGATAACCCTAAGGGCGAACATCTACACTGACCCGCGCACACCTGTGCAGGTTGAACCGGGACTGAGAGAGATAAACAACCCGACGCAAGACTCGCCGGTCTTCATAACGACGAACTTCGCCCTGACTTACTACACCGTCGAAAGCGATCTGCAGAGTGCAGGCATATCGGGCTGGCTGCTCGTCCTCGACACCGGTGGACTGGGCGTTGAGGTGAGCGTTGCCGGCGGGCAGTTCACTGCGGGGAAGGTTAAGGAGCTGATGGAGAAGACAGGCGTTGCGGAAAAAGTAAACCACCGCTACCTCGTAATCCCCGGCTTAGCGGCGAGGCTTCAGGGTGCTATAGAGGATGAAACGGGCTGGAAAGTTCTCGTAGGCCCGACAGATTCCGGTAGAATAAAAGGCTGGCTCGAGCAGCACTGGCCTCCTAAGAAGTGATTTTTACTTTTTGAATCTTTCTTTGGCTGCGAAGGTCTTTTGTGGAACTTTGAGCAAAATACAAGGGATTAGTAGAATAGGGCAGAAAGTTTATTTTGGAAGTAAACGCTCCTATATAGTGATAGTCCTATGATGACTTTAGGAGAGATTAAAAAATACTCGTAGAACACAAAGACGAGTTGAGAAAGAGGTTCGGCGTAAAGGAGATTGGTATTTTTGGTTCATATGTTAGGGGGAGCAGAAAGAAACGAGTGACGTGTATGTTCTTGTTGAATTTGAAGAAGTTCCTACCCTACTCGATTTTGTTGAATTGAAATATTACCTCACGGATATACTGGGTGTCAATGTCGATCTGGTTATGAAGAAGACTCTGAAACCGAGAATAGGCAGGCGCATTTTGGAAGAGGTAGTGCTAATATGAGGCAAAGAGCTGCAAAAGATTATGTAGAAGACGTTGTCAATGAAATCAGAGAAATTTGTGGAAAATGTCCGTAGTTTTGAAGAATTTAAAGAAAATAAAATGGTCGTTTACGATGTATCAGAGCTTTAGAAGTCATTGGAGAGGCAGTAAAGCATACGTTACACTGGATGTAGAGTATATATTAATTCTTCAGAAAAGGAGAACCGAGAAAGTTTAAACCAAAAGATCCGTTAAGATACGCAAGCAAGTACACTAAAGAAGAAAGAGATAAGTTGTTCAGCCAAATTTGGGACGATATAAAAAGGGAGAGACAAACACATCCAAAAATAGCAAGGAGGACTGCCGCATATCCTGAAGAAATACTGCGAAGGCTAATCAGAATGTTTTCGGTAATGGAGACACGGTTTTAGATCCTTTTCTTTGAACTGGCACAAGAACGAAGGTAGCAATCGAACTGGAGAGAAACTCGATAGGCTATGAAATTGATGAGAGCTTAGAGCCAACAAACAAAGAAAAAAATCGGAGTAAATCAGAGAAGGTTAGAAACTGACTTTAGAGTGGATCTATTTATCGTAGCAGGCGGGAGTAGTCTATTACGATTTTTTTCTTATCCTTTACCTTTTTGTATACAATCAAGTGCCCTTTAAGCTCTTCTGTCAGGTGTTGTTCTTGATCTAAGTACGTTTTTGGTTTGATGGAGACGGGAACTTCTTTATTGTCGATGATCAGTACTCCGTCGATACCTTTTGATTCTTCGTCAGGCGTGGCAAGTCTGTAAGTTGAATTAAGTTCTTCTGCGACCTTTTTTAAGATGGCTTCCTGCAGCACGAGACCTTCATACGTTTTGATGAGAACCAAGTCTTCAACCCACCTTCTCACGATTTCTTCATCTAATTCATCCAATACTTTTTTGAAATTTTCAAGCATGTTATGGACTTTATTTGTTGCAAGTTTAATGGTATTTGGATATTTTCTAGTGTACCAGTCTTTCCACTCTTCGTACGTCCAGCCACCATCTTTTTTGAATTCTTTAATTAATTCAGTCATTTGGCCTACAGTTTTTGGTCTTGTTCCGTGTGAAAATCGATTTGCGAGGTTAATCAACAGTGATGCATATTTCGGGAGTTTAGGCTCTTGAGGCAAATCAAGAAGAGTTCTTACTTCTTCGTAGGATATTTCAATTCTCCCTTTTTCCTTTGCCTCTTTTGTTTTAGTCACACAATCACCAGATGCGAGAATGTTTGAGAGTATTTAAAGTTTTTAATTTTGTATGGTCTTGGATTCTTTCTCATTATTTCTCTCTAAAAAACTGCTTCAACTACTCAATTCCGAGCATCATCAGCTTTCGTCATCCTTTAACACTTCACCGCTGACACCCAGCTCTTCCTGTTTTGCCTCGAGAGAATGCTCAGAGAGCTTAGCGAGGAAGAATAGAATAAAAACAAAAGTCAGACACGGGCAATCTGCCTGAGTTTGCCTATGAGCTTCTCCTTTCCGTCGCCCACAAGAGCGTGTTCGAGCACCTCATCTATCCTCGAAACAGGTATGATCTCTATCTTACCCTCGTGCGCGGCATCCAGCATAACGTCGTCGAGGTTGTCCTTCGGGATAATCACCTTCTTCAGTCCCGCCTGAATTGCTGCCTCAATTTTCTGGGTTACTCCTCCAACCGGCAGAACCTCGCCCTTAACCGACAGGCTACCAGTCATCGCAACGCTCTGATCGACTGGAATACCCTCTATTGCCGAAATGACTGCCGTTGCGATACTTATACTTGCCGAGTCACCCTCTACACCCTCGTACGTTCCAACGAACTGGATGTGGACGTCCTTGTTTGATATGTCTCTTCCCGTGAATTTCTTTATGATTGCTGAAACGTTCATGACTGCCTCCATGGCGATTTCCTGCAGTCTGCCCGTAGCTATGACTCTGCCCTCTTCCTTGCTTATTGCCGGCGTAACTTCGGCGATTATGGGCAGGACTATGCCCGCAGACTCGCCTATTACTGCGAGACCGTTCACCTTGCCAACTTCTGCCCCCTCTGTCGTGAACAGTCTGTAGTCCTTTCTGCGTTCGAGGTACTTGTCTGCAAGCTGCTCCTCAATGGTCCTTGCAATCTTCTTCGCTGCCAGCACGTGCTCGAGTCTTACCACGCTTGCACCCTCGCCTTTGGCTATGTCGCCTGCAGTTCTCACAAGTCCTCCAAGTTCTCTCAGCCTCAGCGTCAGGTGGTATCTCCTTCCAGCCCTTCTTTTTGCCTCCTTGATAATCTCCGCAACCGCATACCTGTCGAAGTGCGGTATTTTTCCGTCTCTCCTGACCTCCTGCGCAACGAAGCGAACGAGCTTTCTTCTGTTCTCAGGTGTGTCCTCCATGGAGTCGTTCATGTATATTTCGTATCCGTAGCCCTCTATTCTGCTCCTCAACGCAGGATGCATTCCCATCAGTGCGTCGAGGTTGCCTGCAGCGACAAGAACGAAGTCACATGGTACTGGCTCTGTTCTGACCATCGCTCCGCTCGACCGCTCTGACTGACCTGTAATCGGGAACTTCTTTTCCTGCAGCGCTGTAAGCAGCTTCTGCTGCGATTCGATGGTTAGGGTGTTTATCTCGTCGATGTAGAGCACACCTCTGTGGGCTCTGTGGATTGCTCCCGCTTCTACTCTCTCGTGGGCAGGTGTTTCGAGGCCACCGCTCTGGAACGGGTCGTGCCTGACGTCGCCGAACAGTGCTCCTGCATGTGCTCCCGTAGCATCTTCGAACGGAGCAGTTTTGCGCTCTGCGTTGTTGACGAGGAGCTTCGGAACGTTCCTCTCCTCCTTCGGCAGCATGTACCTCGCAACAAGGAATAGCATCGCAGCGGCGATTATACCCCAGATTATCTGCCCCTCGATGGCTGCATAGCCGACGATGAAGAACACGAGCATGAAGAGGAAGAAGTTCCTCGCCTGAGCCTTCTTCAGAGCCTCCTGCTTGTAAGCCTCAACGATCTCCTTACCCTTCCCCGCCGGAACAGTCCTTATTTTCGGCTGGTTTGGATCCTCAGGATTTGGATAAACGAGTATATCCTCGAGCTCCTCCTTCGGGAGCAATTCGGCCATGGCCTTTGCGAGCATGGATTTACCCGTTCCGGGAGAGCCGATGAGCATTACGTGTCTTTTCTGCACTGCAGCCTTCTTTATCGCCTCTACTGCATGATCCTGGCCGATAACCTGGTCTATGAGCCTTTCAGGTACCTCGATCTCAGCAGTCGTCTCGAAATCGAGACCACCGAGAAGCTCCTTGACGCTGTTCTCCACACCCTCGCTTACACCCTGGCTTTTAGCGTCCATGCTGCTTCAACTTGCTTCAAATTAACTTAAATATGTTTTGTGCTATCTGCTTTTCAGACCTCTGAATTTTGCATTTCACATGTAACTGGCAGCAAGCAATGAAACGAAAAGTTAAAGCTCTGCAAACGAATCCGGCAGCATGGAGCGACTCTTCGCGCCCTGGAGAATCAGGTACATTCTTGCCCCGAAGTACGAGGGCTGCATATTCTGCGATTTTCCTAAGCAGGACAGGGATAAGGAGAACCTGATACTGTACAGAGGGAAGAAGACGTTCATAATGATGAACCGCTATCCCTACAATCCCGGTCACGTTCTCGTTTCGCCCTACAGGCACGTTGCAGAGCTTAGCGAGCTGGAGATGGATGAGAAAGTCGAACTAATCGAGAACATCGACTTAATCATAGAGGCGATCAGGAGGGCGATGAACCCCGACGGCTTCAACGTTGGTCTGAACATCGGAAAGGTTGCGGGGGCGGGGATGGAAGCACACCTGCACTTCCATGTTGTTCCGCGATGGAACGGCGACACGAGCTTCATGCCAGTGTTTGCTGACGTTCAGGTGGTGCCGGAGGCTCTGGAGGAGACGTACGACAAGCTGAAGGAAGCTATTGAGTCGATTAAAAGAGATGAAAAATAAAGTTATTTCGCGGGTTTTATTGCCTTTTCCGGGCAGATTCTGCTGCAAACCCCGCACGCGATGCATAGCGCCGCATCGATTACCGGCTTTCCGTTGATTACGTATAAAGCCGGACACGCGAACTCGGTAACGCACTTCATGCAGAGGTTGCAGTCATCGGTTACAGTGAAAGGCCTTACTTTCTTGCCCTTCGCCTTAAGCTCTCTTCTCCGCAGTATGGCGCACTTCTGGCGGGAAACGACGACAGCAACGCCATCATGCTTCAGCGCTTTTTCAAGCGTCTCGACGAGCTTTCCAATGTTGTAAGAATTAACGACCTCTACGAACTCCACACCCATTCCTCTCGCCACGTCTTCTATGCTTACCGCCTTTCCTTCTATGCCACATCCCGCACTGCTAACTCCCGGATGAGGCTGGTGGCCGGTCATGCCCGTCGTCGAGTTGTCGAGAACAACAAGCACGAACTTTCTGCCGTTATGCACTGCATTTACGAGGGCAGGCAATCCAGCGTGGAAGAACGTAGAATCGCCAATGGTTGCGATTATGGGATCCTTTATGACATAGCTCAGTCCGCACGCAATGCCGACACTCGCACCCATGCATACGCAGGTGTCAACCCCCTCGAAGGGTCTGTTTATTCCGAGGGTGTAGCAGCCTATATCGCCTGGCAGTGCAGCGTTGCCGGCAGCGTTTACAACCTTCCTTATCGCGTAGAACGTCGCTGCATGGGGGCAGCCGGGGCAGAATACCGGGGGGCGAGGAGGAGCAAGGGACGCGAGCTCTCTGCCCCTTTCAAGAATTGCATCGTAGTCCATGCTCGGCTTAATGCCGAGAGCCTTTGCGATCCCCTTTTCAACTACTGCCACGTTGTACTCGTAACTCATGGGGAAAAAGCCGTTCGTCTTCCCGTAGACCTTTAGACCGGGTAGGATAGCTCTAACGTGCAGCTCGATGAAGGGGTCAACCTCCTCGACTATGATGACGCCGTCGAGCTGGGAGGCGAACTCCTCTATCAGCTCATCCGGAACGGGATACATGGATGAGAGCTTTAAGACCGGCAGATTTACACCAAGCCTCTCCATTGCTTCCTTTGCGTAAGCGTAGCTCAGTCCGCACGCAATGACACCTATGTTGCCCTCGCCATCCTCTATCCAGTTTCCGTCCCACCTCGAGAAGTACTTCCTGATCTTCTCCATCTTGTCCAGGAGCTCAATCTTCAGTCTCCTCGCGTGGGCTGGCAGGATAACGTCTCTCTGCGGGTTCTTCTTCCACTCCACCTTCTCGAAGGACTTTTCTGGCAGAGGAGATAGTTCAACAACGCTGCTCGCATGGCTCAGCCTTGTGTACGTTCTCAGAATCACAGGAATGTTAAAGCGCTCTGAAAGCTCGAAACAGAACCTGGCAAAATCCTTTGCTTCCTGAACGCTCGATGGCTCTATTACGGGCAGGTTTGCTGTCTTGCCGTACCATCTGTTGTCCTGCTCGTTCTGACTGCTGTGCATGCTTGGATCGTCAGCGGTAACGAGCACGAAACCGCCTCTCGCCCCGATGTATGCGAAACTGAAGAGCGTATCGGCCGCAACATTAACACCAACGTGCTTCATCGCTGCCATGCTGCGCTTTCCTGCAAGCGAGGCAGCCATCGCAACCTCTACAGCAACCTTTTCGTTGGCCGAGTACTCCATTACGAAGTCGAGCTTTCCCTTGAGCATCTCGCAAGCTTTGCTCAGCGTGTCGCCTATTTCTGATGAAGGTGTACCGGGATAAGCTGCAAAAACGTCAATTCCTGCTTCAAGCGCACCTCTCGCAATAGCTTCATTTCCGAGGAGAAAAACTCTACCCGATTCTTTGAGAACATCTTTCAGCATGCTGTACCTTCTGCACAGTCTTTTAAAATTCTTGCTATTCCCGGCACGGGAGGCTATGCTATTTTAAAAAAGCTTAAGTCCTGTCAGCGCAGCAGTACTGCATGGCCTTGTCATACAGAAATACGTATCTCGAGAAAGTTGGAGAACTCATGAAATACTGTATGGAACTCGCCAAGACTGTGGACGAGGCAATGGACGACATAAAGAGGGTTTCGAAAGACCTCAGGGATCCTGAAAGAGTTGCTGAGATTTTCAGAATGGACTCCGAGTATATTGTCCACGTATTCATGGCGGGCGGCATGACGGAGGAGGAGGCGGAGGACTGCCTGAAGAAGCTCAAGGTTTACGCGCTGAGCCAGCTTCAGGAGCACTACAACCTCGTGATTCAGCTTCTGAAGGACACCGAAAAGAAAGTCAGCGAGGCGATAGAGAAGACGATTGAGGAGATTCAGTTCGAACTGCCTGAATCGACGAAGGATGAAATTAAGTACAGCATAGAGAGGGCGAGGGAAGACATCGAAATTATTGCGAAGGAGATGCAGGGTTCTGGAGTTTAATCCCTGACACTCCTGCAAACCCTCTCGAGCACGTCCTTCTCCTCTCCTTTTGCTTTTCTGTAGAGCTTTTCGAGGATTAGCTCTGGCGTGCTCCTGCCGATTCTGCCGAATTTAGGTTGTCTGTCAACTATCAGGTTGAAGTTTTCGTCCAGCCCTTTCGCCTCTATTCCGTCAACCCTCGCGAACGGAAGCATCTCGCTCAATTCCTTGCCGAGGTGGGACACTATCACGACGTAGTGGTCCTTTTCATGCGCTATTCGCAGAAATTCGGCTATTATTCTGACTGCAGCCCCGGGCTCGGTAATTGCTTCGAACTCGTCAATAAGCACGAGCTTCCTTCCCTTTCCGAGCAGAGCCCTCGTAAAAGCCCTAACAGCACTCTCGAACGCTCCAGCTCCCTGAACTCCTCTCTTTCTCTTGAAAAAGAAAAGCTCGTCAACCACATCTGTCCACGCCATCTCGGCGTTCACGGGCAGCCCCATCTGGGCCATTATCTGCATCTGGGCGATGAGTTCGAGGAGCGATGTCTTGCCACCGCTGTTCGCCCCCGTGAGAATGGCTATTTTTCCGCTTGCAATCTCCGAATTACCGACAGCGTAGCTGACAGGCTGCGGATTGGGGATAAACAGGTGCTTGCCGTTAACGAAGGCTATGCAGTCTGAGAACTCAGGAAATACGAAACCGCTGCAGAATTCCTTAACAGCTCTCAGAAACTCAAGCTCGTAGGCCTTCTCGACCTCCCTGTTTATCTCGGGCAGAAGCCTGAATATTTTCTCTGCCACCGGCCTGCAGGCTTTATATAGCTCGATAATGGCCTCTTCCTCTATCTCAGCTTTTATTCTGTCAACGGCTACGGTGTTAACCTCGACGGGGTAGCTGCGGGAGAAGATTTCCGCATTGATGCCCGTAATTTCCTCGATCTTCCTCTCGCTTTCGATTACCTCTTCGGCGATAAAGCTCTCGAGTTCCTCGATTTCGGGGACTCTGCCCCTCATCAGTTCGAGGATTCTTTCCCCTTTAATCGTCACCTCAAGTTCCGAAATTTTCTCCTCTATCCTCCTGTTGAGCCTGAGCGCTTCCTCGGCAACAATTTCCTCAATCCTTCCCGCAAGCCTTGCCCTCTCCATGAGAGGTGCAATCTTCTCAACCTCGCTGAGAACTTCGGGAACGACGCTGCTCCCGAAGGCCTTCAGCATGAGGTCTGCGAGCGCCTTAAGGTTTTCGAGGTTCTCGTATACTGCCTTAACGTATATCTCGGGAGCTACGATTACCTCCAGCGCGGTATTTGACTTTTCATCCGTTTCCAGCTCGAAAAACTCTCTACCAATCCTGAGGCCCGGCTCTCCCGCGTCGATCTTGCAAAGGTTGAGCTTCGCAACCTTATCAATGTCCTCTTCTCTGACGAACAGAATTCTGTCGTTTAAGTACTCCTTCTTAACCTTCAGCGGCTTTATGTTCGCCGGGATGTCGTGGGGTGTGAAAGCTCTGAGCTTTTCTCGCATTCTTTCTATCTCTTCCCTGCTGCTTTTCGGCTTCAGCGGAAGCTTGGCTCCATCTAATCTCACCCTCGAATGGATTTCTCTGATTATCTGCCTGTAGATCTGGCCTGCATCTCCGCTGAGCCTCATGCTACCAGAAACTTATCTTTCAGCTTTTCAGCCTTATCTATTACCTTCTCTTCGTCCATCGTGAGAACCATGCCATCTTCGAGTATTAGCTCGCCGTCAACTATTACGTGGGTGACTTCGCAGCCGTAGCTCGCGTAAACCACGCTGTAGAGGGGGTTGTACGACGGCACGTAGTTGCACCTCTTTGCGTCAAGCATGATGATATCTGCAAGCATCCCTTCCTCTATCTTCCCGCCGTTCAGCCCGTAGGCTCTGTATCCGTTCCTCGTGGCCATAGTTAGAACATCGCTCGCCTTGAGCGCATCGGCTCTCCCGGTTGCGACTTTTTGAAGCAGTGAGGCGAGTTTTATCTCCTCGAAGAGGTTGTACGTGTTGTTGCTCGCCGCTCCATCTGTACCGAGGCAAACGTTCACACCGGCGTTCAGCATGTCCGTAACCCTCGCAATGCCTGCCGCAAGCTTCAGATTGCTCGCTGGGTTGTGAACGACGCTCACACCCCTTTCCTTCAGAATGGATATCTCGTCGTCTTCAACCCACACCCCGTGAGCCACTATGACTCTCTTTGATAGGAAGCCAATATCGTCGAGCAGTCTTACTGGTGTTTTTCCGTACCTCTTTTTGATATCCTCAAACTCCTGCCTCGTCTCAGCAACGTGTATGTGGATGAGCGTGTCGAGTTCCTCAGCCCTCTCCTTCACCTTCAGCAGAAACTCCGGCGAGCACGTGTACGGGGCGTGGGGGCCGAAGATGGCCTTGATTCTTCCGTTAAATGCTCCGTCCCAGTCTTTTACAAATTCAGTTCCTATTTTCAACTCTTTTTCTCCTTTCTCATCATCTCCACTTTCGATCATCCCGTAGCTCAGCACAGCCCTGATTCCCGTCTCTCCGACAGCTTTTGCAACTTCATCCATGTGGAAGTACATGTCAGCGAAAGCTGTCGTTCCGGACTTTATCATCTCGAGAATTCCGAGCATGGATCCCCAGTAAACATCTTCTTCGCTTAGCTTCGCTTCAACCTGCCAGACCCTGCTGAGCCAGTCCATGAGGGGCATGTCTTCAACGTACCCCCTCAGGAGTGTCATCGCGAGGTGGGTGTGGGCGTTGAACAGGCCGGGCATCACGAGCTTCCCGCCTGCATCGATCTCGAACTCACCCTTTACGTCTTCTTTTCCAACGTAAGCTATTCTGTTACCTTCAATACCAATGTTAGCTTCAATGAACTCGTTGTTGATAAAACAGAGGCCGTTGCTTATGCACAGGTCATACATGGCTGAAAATTTTTGTGGGGGGATATAATGTTTTGGTGTGGAAGGCTACGAGTTCTCCTGATAGTTGGGATGACTGCTGTAACATATATCCCGAGATTGCTACCCATGCTCGCCTCTGGACGTTTTGAATCTCTCAACTTCCTGAAATACTTGCCGGTGGCGATATTTACAAATGGATGGTCGTTTTCTAGAAAAACATCTATTATTTTTATTTTTAATTATTAAAATCACTATCGTTTGTTGCTATAAGTCTTGGCAAAAGCAAGAATATATGCATCGCTGGACAGTAAAGACTGCACTCGTTGTCTAAGAGAGAATCCCAAGGGATGGATTATTAGTTGACGTCTAACTCTCCTTACCAAAGAAGCTCTTCCAGTCTTAAATCTGTGCCCTCTAATCCGGAATTCCTCGTTGTCATCTCGCAGATCCGAGTAAGCCTCTATTAGTTACTGAACATTCAGCTTTCAAAGCATAAACACATCATGGGAATTTATTATCTTCCCCATCTCGTAGGCTTTTTTGTATATTTGATAAGGATATTGATAAACCAAGAATAAGAATGGGAAGAGAATCTACCCTCTCTTTAATTCTTGGGTAGTTGGTCAGCTACGCTGACAGCATTGTCAACTAAGTGAATAGGTTCCTATCAGGCTGTATATTCTGCAAAATGTCAGCCGATATAGTCGTTTACCAAATTTACTCGGCCCTTCCGTTAACTATGCTTCCCATTTTGCTGAGTCCGAAGATAACAGCGTACAGGCCCAATACTACTTCTATTATCCAGATTATCTTATTTGGTTCGTAGAAGTAAATCAGAGCTCCCTGCGCTGCTATGGCGATTACCGTTGTTACCAGCGTGAAAGCTATTAGCGTTGCGAAGCCAAAGATTTCCGCTACGTCTTTAATTTTAACTGATTTTAACATATTCATACTCATAATAATTGTTATTACAATTGGATGTTGATAACCTTTTTGGATTACGTTAAGATAATGATGGGGTACCGAGAATATGAAGCACTTCGATGAAGTTTTCAGCTCTGACATACCGAACTTAGCCTTCAGCAAATCCATTCTACCAGTCCTGTACTCTAAATCCTTCAAAATCTCGTCTCTAAACTTGGAATCTTCCAGCAGTGCTTTTTTCTGCCCTACTATCTCTATCTTAACCATCTCTTTCTTCTCCATTTATCCTGCCAATGATTTGCTTGATGAATGTGAAAATGCAACTATAATCAGACATATCGTCAGTAGAATTCTGACTCTATGTGTTTTTGTCTCTATTTTGTCTTTAATACTACTAAGCTTCTTATACTATTTCAGTCTTTGAGTAAGATAGTTCAGAATTTGGAGTTCTGATTGAGACATAGTGATCACAGAAGTAACTAAACGAGACAAATCATCGCGGCAACACCATAGCTAACAATCCATGCGTAGCCCAGTAATTCCAAACTCGAGCGTAGACTACTCCCTGTTCACGCAGGGAGCTTTGTAGGCTGTTTACGAGCCCCCAGCTATTAGGGAACTTCGCCCTAAGAGCTATGTTGCAGGATACGTTGAGTCTACGTTAAATGGTTTAGAATACCTGACACGATCCGGAGCGGAAGCTTTCCGCTCCACACATGGCATCTCTTAGATGTACCTCCACGAACTTGACAAGTATTCCTTACTAGTGAATTCAAATTCTCAATAGCAATCATGGCATTGTTTTGCTTGGCTACTTCAACGATCCTCCAGGAGACATTGTGAGCGATCCAGTCGTTTAACCAATGCAGACGGGAAGCCCCCGTCCGTCAGAGGTGATTCACAGATTTTCCCTTTTGGGCTTTTCCCACAACACTACGGGGCAAACTTATTATCACACTTACCAGACACTATAGGTGATGACGAGATTCAGGCATCTCATATCCATAGATGATTTGAGCAAAGACGACATTCTCTACATTCTCGATAAGGCCGAAGAGTTTGAAGAAATTGCCAGAGGTAAAACCAAGAGCAGAACTCTTGAAGGCAAGCTCCTCGCAAATCTGTTCTTCGAACCTTCAACCCGCACGAGGATGAGCTTTGAGGCGGCGATGAAGAGACTCGGGGGAGATGTCATCAACATGACTGCCCAGGAAGCAAGCAGCGTTGCTAAGGGAGAGACACTCGCTGACACAATTCGGGTGGTGGGGAAGTACGCCGACGCTATAGTCCTGCGCCATCCTCTTGAGGGCGCGGCACGATTCGCTGCCGAGCATTCGGAGGTGCCGGTTATAAACGCTGGTGATGGGGCCGGTCAGCACCCGACACAAACACTCCTCGACCTCTATACGATAAGGAAAGAATCGAGCCTCGATGAGCTTAAAATAGCCCTCATGGGCGACTTGAAGTACTCGCGAACCGTGCATTCTCTGATCAAAGCTCTGACATTATTCGACGCTGAGATCTACCTTGTGAGCCCGCCCTCACTTGCCCTTCCCGAGGAATTCCTGGAGGGTATTGGCGGAAAGATCACAACAGCAGAACTTGATGAGATACTTGAAGAGATAGACGTGCTCTATGTAACGAGGATTCAGAAGGAGCGATTCCCCGATGAGGAAGAATACCGGAAGGTTGCGGGCAGTTACAAGGTTGATGCTGAGACGCTGAAGAGGGCGAAGGATAGCCTGATAGTCATGCATCCGCTGCCGAGGGTTGACGAAATCGATGTCTCAGTCGATGCTACAAAGCACGCGAAGTACTTCCAGCAGGCCTTTTACGGTGTGCCTGTGAGAATGGCAATCCTGAGTGAGGTGATGTTATGAGCGAGCAGCTTGCCGTGAGCAAGATTAGAGACGGCACGGTCATTGACCACATCAATGCGGGCAAGGCGTTACTCGTTTTGAGAATCCTTGGAATTGGGAGTGGAAGCAGGGAGAGAGTTTTGATGGCGATGAACGTGCCCAGCAGGAAGATGGGAAAGAAGGACATAGTAAAGGTCGAGGGAAAATTCATAAGCGAGGAGGAACTTAACAGAATAGCCCTCATCGCTCCAGGAGCAACTATAAATCTTATAAGAGACTACGAAATCTACAAAAAATTCAACGTGTCTCTTCCGGAAGTCGTCGAAGGAATTCTCACGTGCCCTAACAGGAACTGCATAACCAACAGCAGAGAGCCCATAGTCAGGCGGTTCCACGTGAGCATGGCCGAAGATAACGTTGTGGCCAGATGCCACTACTGCGGGAGGAAGATAACAGAAGTGGATAAATTCGTCCTCTAAAATATCTCCTCCCTCTCGAAGACCTCTATTCCCTTCTCGGTTATATTGTAAGGCTTTGGTTTTCTTGAGTGCTTTACCCTCCTCATTTTCACAACCTCAATCCCGAGCTTTGGCTCTTCAAGCTGACTCTCCCTTATGTACTTGAGGCAGATGGCTCCGTCACATATGTATTCCAGCAGTCCGTATTTCGACGAAGTGGGATTGTTTTTGTCAGCCTCGCTCGTTATCACCGCAGTTATTCCCGCGGACTTCAAAATGTCTCGAAGGGCTGCCAGAGCTCTGTATCTCTCATTTTCGCTGAAAAGAGTCTCGAAGACGCTTATGGAGTCTATAAGTATTCGGCTGGCGTTCAGACTTTTTATAACCTCTGGTAGGTCGCTCTTTATCTTCCTGAGTGACTCCTTGATCTCTGCTGCCTCGAGCCTTGTGATTTCGAGGTTATCGCTGTATCGTTCCATGTCCATTCCAAAGCTGCTTGCATTTTCGAGTATGCTCTTTTCATCTTCATCGAAACTTATTATGATACATGTCTCGTCATTTTTCAGCCCCTCATAAATGAAGTGCAGACCGAGAGTAGTCTTTCCAGTTCCATAAGAGCCAATAACCGCAACGATGTGACCTTTCGGAATTCCACCGCCGAGCAGTCTGTCGAGGCCTTCAATTCCGGTAGGAAGAACATCCATACGAAATCACCTCACAATACCCTCACGAATCTTGAGATCGTGAACCCCTCCACCGGGTCAATTCTGACGCTGTACTTGGCGATTTTGTCCTTTTCGAGAAGTGGAAGAATTCCCACGAGCTTCCTTATGTACATCCACCTCGTTATTGCCTCTTTTTCGGTTTCCCACTCGAACACGAGCACACCATCGGCCTGGTCGAGAAGTTCCTCCTCGTAGCTCTTTTCAAGCATGTCCTTCGTGAGGAGGGAGAAAAGAAGAACGTTTTTCTTTACGCACAGCTTTCTGAGACCCTTTATAAAGTCCACGAGGTCGTTCCAGCTTATCCTCGACCTGGTAAGTCTTGCAAGGTCGCTCAGGCTATCCAGAAACACAAGGCTGCCCTCCTTAACATCATCGAAGACTCCGACGAGTTCCGTGAGAAGGTCTTTTTCGCTCTCCTTTAGCATCTTCAGACTCGGTCTTTTGTCGGTGACCCATGAGAGAGGAACGATACTCTTTCCAAAGTAAAGTTCGGTGAGGCTCTTTATCTTTATCGAATCGAGCACGTCCTCAAGCCTCGCATGGGGAAATGTCAGCTTGACGTCTCTGACGACCTCTCTGGGAGATGAAGATATGGATACGTACAGCACCTCGCTTGGATGCGCTCTATGCTCTCCGGCCTTTGCGTTCTTGCATACCGATGTGAGGGCGAACTCTCTACCTCCGGCTCCAACCTCTTCTATAAATAAAACCATGCCGGGATATAGCCCGCCACCAATCTGTTTATCAAAAAACTCGATTCCAGTAGGAATTTTTATTGTATCATCTGAACTGCTGTTAACACTCACCATACCACCTGCATAAATTTGATTATTTCTCTTAAAAAGGTTTTGAGGGCTGCGAAAGTGTCACGGGATTCGGGTGTCTAATTCCCCCAGATTTAATTAACCTGGTCGGCTTCTGGAAAGGGGCAAGCGTTTATATATCGCCTGCAGAGGTTCAGCGATGGACGTTGATGTTGCCGTTGCTGGCGTCGGTGTTGCCGGAGCATTCGCGCTGAGGTCACTCTCAAAGAAGCTCAGGGTTGTTGGCATAGACAAGAGGCAGAAACTTGGCTACCCGGTTGAATGCGGCGAGATCATACCAACGAAGAAGGAGATGAAAGAGCTCCTGCCCGACCTCGACGACTACTCTCTATTTGACATTCCAAAGAGATTCGAAAGCAACAGAACAAATGCCTTCAACTTCGTAATTCCGAATGGCAAAACCTACACGATAGACTTTGAAATGCATGTCCTTCGCAGGGACGAGTTTATACAGACGATAGCAGCGGAATCTGGGCATGAGCTTTTGCTCGGTAAGAGAGTTTCCGATTTCAGAAACGGAGAGCTTCAGCTTTCAAGTGGAGAGGTTGTCAGGCATAGGGTTCTCATCGCTTCCGATGGGGCTAACTCGAAGATTGCAAAGAAGCTGAACGTCTGGAAGTATGAGCTCGCGTCTGCAAAGCAGTACGTCATGAGCGGCGTTGAATGCGACGAGGATGTAGTTTACATGTACGTCGGAAACAAAATCGCTCCTGGCGGTTACGCGTGGATAATACCCAAGGGAGATGGAATAGCGAACGTGGGTGTTGGCATCAGGCAGAGTTTTCTCGGCAAGGGAGACAGCATTCACAGGGTTCTCGACAGGTTCGTTAAGGAATACCCGTACAGCTCCTGCTACCTTAAAAAAGCCGAAATCGTGGGCAAAATTGGAGCGGTTGCGCCCGTTGACAGACCTCTCGACAAAACGGTCTATGGAAATGTGCTGCTCGCTGGCGATTCTGCGAGCATGATTCTGAGCCACGTCGCTGCAGGAATACCAACGTCAATGATCGCTGGCGACATCGCTGGCAGGGTTATCAACGAGTATTTCGAGGGCGGGATGGAACTTGAAGAGTACGACAGGTTGTGGAGAAAGGCCATGATAGGAGCCATGGAGCGCAGCTACTTCATAAAGAGCCTCTGGGACAGGATTTCTGAGAACGATAGAAGACTTTCGAGGTACTTCGCGCTGATTAACAACAGAGACATGGGTTTAATTCTCAGGAGCAGGGTTCCTTTAAAGCTGAAGGTCGCTACTCCATTCATCCCTCTGCTGAATCTTGTGTTTTGATAAATTGAGAACACGTCACAATCAGTACTCCCACCCTGGCGCTTAAAATCTCACCATACAGAACACCCCAAATTTTTTATTCCACCTATTTTCATTTTCTACTGAATGATATATGGTAGTCACGAATACGGGTTCTCGTATTCCGGCGACGATCTTACTGTGGAATGTGGTGAAGTTTATCGCCGGATTTGCAGGGGAGATCATGTGGAGAAAATACTCTCCGGCGGAAAGAAGTTTATAATAAACCCCGTTGAACCTGTAAATCTCCCCAGAGAGGTTACCCATTACCTGTGCATTGATTTTAAGAAGCCTGTTTTGATAGAGTCTGGTGCCAGCATCACTGTCTTTGTGAAATTCCCGGTGGAAATCTGTGTTTTTGTTAATGGGAAGGGTGTCAGTCCCATAGACGTGTTCTCCCTTGTAACTCCAAAGTACACACTCTACGGCAATCCGAAGTCGGGCGTAATATGCAGGTGGTATGAGAGCGATGTATATACAGAAGTACCCGAAACGGATCCCCTCAGGGAGGGAATTATCTCGCTGAGGATTCACAACAGCAGTGACGACTGGGTAGAAGTAACGAAGGCTGTGTTTGACAGCTACGCCATGAAAATATACTACGGTGACATCGTTTCAATGGTTGCGGAGATGAAAGTCATCGGGAAACACGTGGCAGAAACGACCTTCATTGACCGCCCCCTCAGAGAGGGAATGAAGAAGTCGATAGAGCTGTACGTTGCAAGGAAGCTGCTGATTGAACGAAAGTCGTTCCTGATGGAGTGGGGGGTCTGAATGGAAGTCCTCAACTACATTGTTTACGGCGACGTCACCGTGGCAGACATCTTAGTCTTCACGGCAGTTGTAGTCCTGGCAGTTATATTCGCAAGGATCGTGAGACTGAACCTTAAAAAGACTCTCAGCGACAAAATGCCGAGAAACGAACTCGATATTCTGTTGAAAGTGGTTTACTACGGCATCATAACCACCGCGGTCATAGCCGTCCTACCACACCTCGGCGTAAATCTATCGGGTCTGCTCGTTGCTGGAGGAATCGTCGGTCTCGTCATAGGTTTTGCCAGCCAGAGTGTTGTATCTAACCTCGTCTCTGGACTCTTCGTCATGATCGAGAGACCGATAAAGATTGGGGACCAGGTAAACATCGACGGTGTCTCGGGCTTCGTGGAGGACATACACGTAATTTCAACAGTCGTAAGGACGTACGATGGGGTTTACGTCAGAATACCCAATGAGAAGGTGTTCACGTCCAACATTACGAACTACGTTGCAAACGTCGCAAGGAGATTCGAATACGTCGTGGGCATTCGCTATGCAGATGACGCGGAGAAAGCTATTGAAATAATCCGCAGAGTAATCGACGAGCATCCATTTGCACTTCGTAACCCGCCGCCACAGGTATTTGTCAATGAGCTTGCGGAGAGTAGTGTTAATATAGTCGTGAGGGTATGGGCACCCTCTGCTGTCTGGTTCGACGTTAAGACGGAACTGCTGTGGAGGATAAAAACGGCCCTCGAGGCCGAAGGAATTGAAATTCCATTCCCACAGAGGGTCATCTGGTTTGCAAACGCAGGAGGAGGTGTTGATGTTGAGTCTGGAAAAGATGTTCCTGCACGAGAAGACGGTTGAAATAATGCTGAAGATTCTTGAAGCCGAGGAAAAAGGTGAGAGTGCGTACCCCCTTGGAATATCGAAGGAAGTCGGTTCGCCATATAGCTACATCTCCAAGGTTTTGAGCGAGTTTGAGGAAAACGCTCTGATTGAAAGCGAGTTCAAGGGAAGGATCAGAGTCGTGAGCTTTACCGAAGATGGAAGAAAAATTGCTGAGATGCTGAGAGATTTAAAAAATGAGCTGAACAAGGACTTTGTTTCGAGGAAGAAGCTGTCAATTCTGCGAAGAGTTGTGGAAGAGGTAGAGGAAAACGCGAAAGGCGAAGACACGTTCAAGGTTCTTGCACCGGTAAAGGCCGAACTCGAAGTACTGAAGAAGGAGGTTAGAGATGACGACACGCGGAGGATGATAGACGAGCTGAGAGAGAAGGTCGAGAAGCTCATGGCGGGATAGCGCATGAGTGAGAACGGAATTGATGAAATGCGCGTGTCTGAAATACTCGAGAGAGTTGAATCCTACCGGGATTTGATGGTGAAAACCCTTTGCGACCTCATTAGAATTAAAGCCATAAGTCCGGACAGCGGGGGGGAAGGAGAGTTCGATAAGGCAGAGTACCTGATGAATTTGCTCGACTGCTTTGAGGTGGAGAGGTTTGACGCCCCGGACAGCAGGGCGAAGGGTGGCATCAGGCCAAACATCGTCGCAAGGCTCGAGGGAAGGAGAAAGAGGACGATATGGATTGTCACACACATTGACGTCGTGCCGGAAGGTGATGTAAGGCTGTGGCACACACCCCCCTTCGAGCCCGTAGTGAAGGACGGAAGGATTTACGGCAGGGGGAGCGAGGACAACGGCCAGCCTCTTGTTTCATCCTTATTTGCCGCTAAGGCAATTGCAGACTCTGGAATAAAGCCAGAATACACTCTCTGCCTCGCCTTCGTGAGCGACGAAGAAACCGGTAGCAGATACGGAATACAGCATCTCCTCGAACAGGACTTATTTGGCAGGAACGACATGTTTGTCGTGCCGGACGCGGGAAGCAGCGATGGAAGCATGATAGAGATTGCAGAGAAGAGTATTCTCTGGCTGAAGTTCGTGGTTCACGGCAGGCAGGCACACGCGAGCATGCCCCACATAGCTGTTAATGCGTCCAGAGAAGCCATGAGGTTTATCATAGACCTTGATGAAGAGCTTCACAGGAGGTTTGATGGGAGAAACGACCTGTTTCAGCCCCCTCATTCGACCTTTGAACCAACGAAGAGGGAGGCGAACGTTGACAACGTAAATACGATTCCTGGCCTCGATGTGAGCTACATGGACTGTCGAATTCTTCCGGAGTACGATATTAACGACGTTCTTGCTGTCGTTGAAGATGTGAGGAGGAAGCATGAAGAACGCGGAAACGGGAAGATTGAGGTGGAGGTAGTCCAGAAGGAGTCGTCTCCGCCAACGCCAGAAGACAGCGAGGTTGTAAAGTTGCTTTCAAAGGCCATTGAGCTTGCGAGAGGTGTGAAGCCGGCGGTTTTCGGAATAGGAGGTAACACCTGTGCGGCCTTTTTTAGAAAGGCTGGTTATCCAACAGCCGTGTGGAGCACCGTTGACGGCGTTGCTCACCAGCCCAACGAATACGCGGTTATAGAAAATATGGTTGCCGACGCGAAGGTGTTTGCATTGATGCCCTTTCTGAAGGTTTGATTAATTCTTCTTTTGGTATTCTCTTTACCTCGTATTATTATGTTGCCGTGGGAGTTGTTCCGCCACACCCACCGGCGATGTACACACCCCCCATGCCGCTGTTTTGCAGGAATTGCCGGAAACGAAGGAAAAAATTAATAGTTTGGCGGGCAATTTACCTTCGGCGGGAAGATGAGGGATGAACTGCTCAGACTTGGCGGGTTACTCCTTTTCATCGCAGCAGTTTCAATCTTAATTGGCTTCATCTCATCCCTTGACTTCAGCAATACCGGCCTTGCTGGCTTCATTGGAGGAGGGCCTCACGAGGGGGAGGGTGTTCCCGTAGTACCCATCCCGTCATCGTTCTCCGATGCGAAGCTCTGCAACCTCAGCGCAACGAGCAATCCACCATCGACACCCGTTTTCTTCGTTGAGGGTCTTAACTCTTACACCAATCATCTCCGGCTTTTTACGGCAAAAGACTACGTAAACGGGGTCTGGGTTGAAGAAGAAGTGGACTACGACGACCCGATGGATAGAGGAGGTGAGCACGTAACGAGGTACAGGGTTACGCCCATAATTCCCTTCGAGCGTCACATACCCGTAGCCAAGGATACGTTCTTCGTTACTGCAAAGGCAGGCTACAGCAAGAAGACATCAACGTACCTTGTGGACAACTTCTCGACTCCATACACAGCATTCTCATCCGCATATCTCCCAAAGGCTGAGAAGGCTACAAACGATGCTGAATACCTCGAGCTGAGTTGCGAAGAGGTGGAAAAGATAAGGGAGCTGGCGTTGAAGGTGACAGAAGGCGCTGAGAACGACTACGAGAAGGCAAAGATGATCGAGGAGTTTTTGAAGAATAATTACGAATACGGCTTTACAACCTACGGCAGCAAACCCCTCTACGAGTTCCTGTTTGTCAAGAAGAAGGGAATATGCAAGCACTTCGCAACGGCCTTCGTCATGATGTGCCGCTCGGTCGGAATTCCCGCAAGGGCAGTCTTTGGCTATCTCGCCAAGCCGGTGGAGTACAACCAGACTGTTCTTGCGTCTCAGGCCCATGCATGGGCGGAGGCAAAGTTCGAGAATGGCTGGGTTGAGTTCGATCCGACGCCAGCACCAAAGCGAATCAGGACCGTGACGGAGATAACGTATGCGGACCCCGTTGTAAGACAGGGGGAGAATCTAACAGTTAGGGGTGTCGTTAAAGCTGAATCCGGCGTACCCTCCGGTTACGTGGAGATTTACATAAAGAGGGACAAGAACGAGGATGGAAAACTCCTCACCCTCGTTCCCGTGGAAAATGGAATGTTTAACGCAACAGTTAAGGTGAACACCACCGGGGAGTACCACATAGTCGCCCACTACCTCGGCAGCATGCTCTTCAGCTCGTCCTGGAGTGATCCAGTAGTCAAGATTTACGGTGTGCCGGAGATAAGGGTCAATCTCTCCGATAGGGTTGCTGCTGGCAGGTGTTTAATCTCGGGAAGTGTCTTTACTGATAAACCGCTGAATGGAACGGTGGAGCTTTACGTTGACGGAAAGAAGTATGAGAAATCGTTTAACGGAAACTTTGAGTTCGTGGTTGAGCTTTCAGAGGGCAAGCACAGAATCAGAATTTACTATCCTGGCTCAGAGCAAGACTATATACTGCCAGCGAGCTATGAAAAGGTTGTTGAAGCCGGGAAGGTTGAAATCTTCGTAGATAACACCACTGCCGTTTCGGGCTATGCGTGGATTGCAAATGCGAGCGTGTACTTCAACGGAGAGCCGGTTAAAACACTCATGGTGTTCAGCAGCCCATTTTTCAATTTCTCGGCTGTAGGTGAGAGAATCGAGATAAGGCAGCCAGTACCTGATATTGAGCCATCAAAAATCAACGTTACGTGTTATTTGCCTGAATTCGGTTACAGACAAAACATCGAACTCAGAGTTAAGGAAACAACGCGGATACACGTGGAAGCGAAAGGCAACACCATAACTGCAAGGCTGACTGACTCAAGGGGGAACCCCGTCGAAGGGGTGCTCTATATTGACGGTAAGGAGGTTTTTGCGTCTGACGGCATTGCAAGACTGAGCTTCGAAAGAATGCCCGACAGGATTGAGGTAATATTTCCAGGAAACGACCTTTACATGCCCTCGAAGGCTAAATGGGAAAAACCATTCCCCTTCTGGTTGCTCCTCCTGCCTCTCCCCGCCGTGGTCTTCTTCGTCCTCAGGATGAGAGGAGGAGATACGATACGCTTCGAGTACGAGGAGCCCTGCATCTGGATGCCTAGCGACGAGGTGGAGATTATTGTCAGGACGGATGATAGAAAGGGTAAGAAAAGCGGAAAGGGAATAATCAGGCTAATGCTCGACGGAGAAGGGGTAGGCTTCTCGGAGAACGGGCTGGTGTTTAAAGCTACGTTTCCTGAAGAGGGGGAACACGTGCTCGTTGCCGAAAGGCTTGAAGGAACGAAGGTAAAGGAGAGGAAGGAATTCAGGTTCAAAATCCTCGATTACAGAAGAGCTATAGCTGAGGTATTCGGAGAACTCGTGAAAGATGTGGAAAAGAAAAAGGGTGTTAGCCTCAAAAACGCAACCGCAAGAGAGGTCTTGAGTATGCTTGGTGTCGAGGATAGAGGGATACTCTCGTTCTTTGAGCCGGTGAGGTACGGGAGGAAGGGAGGAGGCAGGAAAGAACTCGTCGAATTCTACAGGCTCTGCAAGGAGGTGAAGAAACACGTCGGCAGTTAGCGCTGCAACCCTGACGATAATCTTTGCAACCCTGTACTACGTTCTGACTCACCAGTCCCTGTACTTCGGTAAAGAGTTGATTGCAGTGGATACCGGCAGTATTGCAGCAATATACGCGCTCCTGCTGACGTACACGCTGCTTGGTGGCAGGCTGAAGGTTCTGAGACCATTTCCTCTCGCCGTAGCACTTTACCTGATTGCCGACACGATAATCTTCAATCTCTCCCAGTACTACCCTGTTGTAATCCCTACACACTACCTGCTTCTGCTGTTAATTTCTGTAGCCATAATAACAGCGGACCTGCCAAAGAAACACTTCACAACATCTGCAGGCTTTGCCCTCGCAGCTTTTTCGGCCTACATGATCCTGAAGCCGTTCAATTCTGAAATCGCCTTGTTTACTCTTGCACTTCTCGCCTTCCTGTCGATTTCATACCTCGCCTCGGGCTTTGAAGGCAGCATCGCAAAAGGCGTTGCAGCAGCAAGAATCTACGCTTTGTTTGCCTTCGCTGCCATGGCCCTGATCAACTTCGCCAAACCATACCTGAAGGGCGGTCTTGCAGACTTTGCGGAATGGCTCGTCGTTGCAGCACTGGCACTGGCTGTTGTAAAAAACGTTAAGCTCGATGTTGACACAGCAAAGCTTGAGGAGCACAGGCAGAGGGTTCTCGCTAAGAGCGATGAGCTTGCAGATTCAATTGATTCGGCTGCAAAGAACTTTATCGAGTTGGGAGATAAAGCCGGACTGATTGCCTACGTTTCGAAGGCTCTTTTCGATGCCGGTTACAGCGAAGAGAGGGTTGCAGATGTCATTGCCCTTATTGCGGCCCACGAAGACGAGAAAGTTCCGAAGTTCTCCTTTGGCTGGGAGAGAAAGCTTATCGAGAGTAGGAACAGAAAAAGGAGAGAGAAAATACTCAATGAGGTTATGTTCAGGCTCAAGGAGCTGAAATAATGGATGTGGTGAATAGTATCAGGTTGTTGGGATTACGGATGGGGGATTGAAATGGAGATGAATATGACGGAATTCGGGAGGATATGCGACAGGATCGTCAAATCAGTGTGCAGCGTGTACGTTGGAAAGGAAGAACTCGTTCAGAAGATGCTCGCAGCCTGTCTGAGCAACGGGAATGTTTTGTTTGAAGATTATCCGGGACTCGGTAAAACGCTGCTCGCAAAGGTGTTCGCGAGAACCATAGGGGCGGACTACAACAGAATTCAGTTCACTCCGGATTTGCTGCCAGCGGACATAACCGGGACGAAGGTCTTCAGGGAAGGGAGGTTTGAACTCGTAAAGGGGCCGATATTCACCAATGTCCTGCTTGCGGACGAAATAAACCGTAGCCCCCCGAAAACGCAGGCTGCGTTGCTGGAGGCGATGGAAGAGAGGCAGGTAACGATAGAAGGGGAAACTCACGTCCTCAGCCTTCCGTTCTTCGTAATCGCAACGCAGAATCCCATAGAGCAGGAGGGAACGTATCCTTTACCCGAAGCGCAGCTTGACAGGTTCATGCTCAGACTCAGCCCGGGCTATCCGGAGACTGTGGAGGAGGAAGTGGAAATCCTGAGGAGGAGAATCGAGTGGAGGAAAGATGACCCGACCGACGATGTTAGGGCTGTTGTAAGCCTTTCTGAATTCAGAGCAATGCAGGAGTTCGTTGAAAGCGTTCATGTAAGCGATAGTGTTATGCGCTACATAGCGAACCTCGTGAGGGCGACGAGGAAGCATGAGGCCGTGGAAGTTGGCTCCAGTCCGAGGGGTGCACTTGCTTTACTCAAAGCATCGAGAGCTCTCGCTGCAATGGATGGCAGAGATTACGTAATCCCCGACGACGTAAAGGCTATTGCGATTGAGGCACTGTCACATAGGATAATTCTGAAGATAGAGAGGGCTGTCGAGGGCTTCGAAGCAGAGGAGGTCGTTCGAGACGTTCTGAAGGAGGTTGAGGTGCCGAAGGGGTCCGAAGAATGAGAAAATCTTCGGCCAACCTCATCAGGACATCGCTTCTCCTCCTCGCTCTGGGAATCCTGCTCACTTCGAAGACTCTTCTGTCTCTCTCCATAATTCCTCTCATCTTCCTTGCAATCCCCTTTGGTGTGCGGTTGAGGGTTTTAAGTGCTGAATGCGACGAGCAGACATTTGTAGGAGACACCTTCGCCGTGACAATCAGTGTAGAGGCGAGAGGCTTCGGTGTCGTGAGGGTTAGACACACTCTTCCTGAGCACTTCGAGCTATTTGAAGGCTCAAACGTTCTGGAGGACTTTGTCGTGGGAAGGAAAGTAATGAGGATTTCGTACAGGGCTACTGCAACGAGAAGGGGAGTTTACAGACTCGACAAACTTGAATACGAGGTGGAAAGCCCCCTTCTAACGTTCGTAAAGCGGGGGGAAGTAGAAATCGACGTCGGCGTGGAGGTTAAACACAGAGTGCCGAAAATAAAGAAGATAGGGACAATAAGAGGGAAGGCGAAGTCTCCAATACCAGACATCGACATCGCACGGATAGGCGTTCCGGGAACGGATTTCAGGGAGATAAGGGAGTACATGCCGGGCGATGCGCTCAAGTTCGTGAACTGGAAGGCGAGTGCGAGAAGGGGAAAGCTGATGGTCAACCAGTACGAAGTTGAGGGGAAGAAGGCAGTGTGGATTTTCGTCGACGCAAATCCATACATGCTTCACGGAACTACAGTCAGAAACTACCTTGAAGCAGCAATAGAGGTTGCAAACGCCATGGCTTACTACTACGCGTCGAGGAGTCACAAGGTTGGACTGTACGTTGTGGGCGAGCGGAGAACAATCTACCCGGATGTTGGAGGCAGGCAGTTCAGGAGGATAAGCCGGGCCCTCCTAGAAATCGAAGGAGGTGTTGAGGCAATCGATGAAGCCATAGAAGCATGCAAGAAGTTCATTTTGCTGTACAAACCCCTCGTTATTCTCATAACGCGAGTAGAGAGGTCGAGACCAGAGAAGCTCCTCAGACTTTACAGGATTGTGCCGGTGCAGGTAATTACCCTCAAAGGCCTTGAAACGGGCTTCTCCGGTACGGTGCTAAGTGCTGTCAGGAGAAGTTACGTTTACAGGCTGAGAGCCTGCGGAAGCTGTGTGGAGCTCGACGTAAACAGGCCTGTCAGCAGCTTATTTATAGTTTGAAGTGTAAAAATAATACGGTGGAGGGTATGTGCAAAGAGGAGAAAAAGAAAAAGTACTACTATGAAGGTGAAGAGGTAAAGGCCGAGAAGAAGAAAAGGTATTACTACGAGGGTGAGGAAACGAAAGCAGAGAAGTAGCATGAATGGCACGAAATTACCCAACCTGCTTATCGCAGAACTGGCATTTTTTATTTCCTGGATGGCTTATTCATCCTCTTCGCTTTCCGCTTTTTTTAGCCCGGTATATCTTTTACCTCTTGCTGCAATCCCTCTGATCCGCCTGAGAAAGGGAAACCCGTTCAGCTTCGACTTCTTTGCAGTTCTCCTTGCCATGCATTCTGCGTATCTTCTGCCGGGAACAGAGGTCTTCAACTCTGCCCTCGACGCCCTGTACGTCTTAGGGTATAAGGGCCTGTCAGAGTACATCTACTCTGCCTTTCCTCCGGCCAGTTCACAATCGCTACCAATCGTAGTTCTGCTCTTCTGTCTCTCCCAGCTATCAGAGGAAGCAAAGCCACAACAGCTTGCAATAGCCTCTGCGATATCTCTCATCGCTTTTATCGCATATCCCCACGTAGTCGTGGCACTCAATGCTGAATTCGTTGTTGCTATGGCTGCCGTTGGGATTGCTGCCATTGCCGTTTACGCCTTCAAGGCATCATAGCCGGCTTTCAAGGCTTTCAGGTTTACCTCGTGGAGTTTTGGCGGAAGAGTCTCAATCAGGGCTTTTTCAACAGCATCATAGTTCAGCGAGGTTATCTTACTCAGAGCTCCGAGCACGACAACGTTGGTTGCCTGAGGACTTCCTGCCTCTTCCGCAAGTTCTGTGGCGTTGATGAAGTGGACACTTTTAAGGTAGGAGAGTTTTTCGGAAATTGTATCGAGGGATGGGTATTCTGCATCACCCCTGCTAACCGAGAGAGGGATTATTGGCTTCGTGTTGACTATTGCAACTGTCTTTTCGCTGCAGTAGTGCGTGTATCTGAGCGCTTCCACCGGTTCGAGAGCAACCATCACGTCTGCGCTGCCGTACGGTATCAGAGGGGATTTAACGTCCCCGAACCTTACGTGAACTTCAACGCTTCCCCCCCTCTGTGCCATTCCGTGAGTTTCGGCAGTCAGGACGTTAATACCTGAGTTCATAGCTGCTCTTGCGAGAATTGCTGCTGACGTGAGAATGCCCTGCCCTCCAACGCCAACAAGGAGCACATCAAGCCTCATAACTCTCGGCCTACGTCCGAATAGATAACCCTTTGCCTATGCTGCAGGAAAAGTATATCAATTTCCGTGGAGCATATCCCGTTATGAAGTACCAGTGCACAGTTTGCGGATACGTGTACGACGAGGATGAGGGAGATCCAGAGAGTGGAATCCCACCCACTAAATGGGAAGATCTGCCTGAAAACTGGACATGCCCGGTGTGCGGGGCCGATAAGAGCGAGTTTGAACTTCTTGGGTGAGAATACTGAGTTGGTTATATGCCTATCTTCAACCTTTGATTATCTCAAATAACTCCTCACAAGGAACGTTTTGAGGTCGAGAGGATTGGGGAAAAACAGCACGTTTGATTTCTTAACTGCTCTCGCCATTCTGTTGCACAGGCTGAGAAAGCGATGCTCCTTGCCGAACATCACTATAGTCAGCCTCGCATCTACCTGTCTCAGATTTTCGGCTTCCTTCATGGCACACGCCCATGGAGTCATGTAGGGGCTGTAGCTCGCCGTCGGCTCACCGTCGGTTATCAGAAAAACGACTCCACTCCCCCTTCGCTCCCTCAGTATCTCCCTTGCCCTCTTTAACGCGAGTCCTATGTCTGTTCTACCTCTTGCGTTGAGGTTGAGAATCTCCCCTTCGGCAATCCTCCTGACTCTGTGGTTGAACGCAATAACGTGGAGCTCGTCGTGAGATTTGGACTTAATTGCTCTCTTTAGCGCGAGAGCAGCTTCAATAGCTCCAATTATCTTTCTGCCCCTCATGGAGTCGCTCACATCAATCAGCATAACGTAAACACATCTTTCTGCGTGTTTCGTCTGCCTGACGACCATGTCTTTCTCGTCGATACTGATCTCTCCATCCCTTGCTCGAATTGCAGCATTCACGAGCGTCTCCTGAATGTCGAGCATGTCGAAGGTGTGCATGTATTCGTCGTAACTTTCCAGCTCGCTATCGGCAAAAATTGAAATCCCCTTTTTCTCGGATTCGTGCTCACCGTAGTCCTTCTTACCGAGCCTCTGGAGGGCGAGGCGAAGAACTTTTTCACCCATAATCCTTTCTGCCTGCGCGTTGAATACTATACTCTTTCTATGTGTCTTGCTCACGACGCCGTCGATGTAACCTTCTTTGGTGAGTTCCTCAATCACCTCCTCGTAGAAGTAGTCAACGAGGTCGCTGGCGCTGATTTCACTCCTGCCTATTTCTCCGCTGATGAGCTTTTCCCTTATTTCCTGCCAGGCCTTTTTTCTTGCCTCTCTGTACTCCTCGAGCTTGCTTGCCCAGGCGGGATTTATGTAGCCAAAGCTCTTCATCAGGTCGTTGAAGAGATGGGTGAACATCTCGTACTGCTCCCTAAGCTCATCGCTGAGGTACTTTTTTATGAATTCTCCTGGGTTTACATTGCCCCGCTCGACGTGAAACGGGTTGAACAGAGCGTAAAGAAGTTCGGCGGCAAGCTTTGGATCGAACTTCTCCTCCTCATCACAAATCCGGCACTCGGGTTTTTCCATCATTTTAAGTTCTCACCTGTTACGCTCCCACGTACGCATACCTGCCTGCTGAGACTTTCTCTATCAGGCCTGTGCACCGGCTTACAGATTCGAGGAGTATCTCGAAGGCTGAGTTAACTTCTTCTGGCCTTCTCGCCATCAGCAGTATTGCCTTCCAGGCATACTCAAACTCCTTTGGATTTACCTTCTCGACGTCTATCTCATCCACAGACGAGAGTTCTTCCATGAGCCCGCTAAAGCTATCCCGCGGGATTAAAGCGTAGATTTCAGAGCATGTCCTGTTTATCGCCTCTTCCACAAGCTTCTCTATCACTGCATCCTTCTCATTGCCGTCGTCGTACTCCAGCTCAATTCTGCTCCTCATTCCGAGCTTCACGACCTCGTACCGCTCTCCGTAGTCCATCAACATCGCTGCTGTGTGTCCCTTTCTCGTTGCTGAAGCTCTCAGATGATCAAAGAGCTTTATCGTCGCCCTGCACGAGGGCTCGAGTTCAATTTGGCCGGAGACCCTTAACTCATTACTCCTTGCATATCTCACGGTTCTTGCGAGGATTTTCAGGTGCCAGAGTGGTAGAATGGCGCCCTCCTTCAGACTCATGTTTCTCAGGCCTATCTCTATTTCTTCTTTCAGCGTTTCCGGCGGGCCAATTGGAATTTCCTCAACTCTGTCCATTAGTGGCTCCTTTATGTCTGCAACGCCCTTGTAGTTTGCCGGGTTCGTTGAAGCGACAAAAAGCGTATCTATTTTCATGGGGACTATATCTCCCTCTGGAGTCGTTATCTGCCTCTCTTCAAGCAGCTCGTGCAGCAGCGTTTGCAGCGCTGATGGGATAGCTCCAAGCTCGTCGAAATAGGCCATGCCCCTGTGAGCTTTCAGAACCCTGCCGGGTGTGAATACTTCGGGGTGATCGAGATCGTACCCTTCTTTCACCTTCTGAATGCTTATTCCACCTATGAGCTGTCTTGTCGTCATCATGGGGTCGCCGGAGATGCGAATCCATTTTCTCGGCACCCATGTGAGTTCGACAACGTCTTCTTCGAGGAGCTTCTTCTTGCATGAAAAACAGGTTGGGTGAGTGGGGTCATCGTGAATCTTGCAGCCTTTAACGGCGAGTAGCTTCTCCGGCAGGAGCTTTGCCATGGCCTTGGAAAAAGTCGTTTTGCCGTAACCCTTTCTCCCCTTAAACAGGATGTTTGAGCCGCTCATCAGGGCGTTCTTCACCATTTCCTTTTCAACTTCTTTGCCGACGATTTCGGCGAAGGGATCTTCTCCTCTGCGCTCGTACGACAGGAGGTTCTCCCTAACGTAGTCAATTATGCTTCTTGAATGGTACTTCTCCAGCTCGTCGCCCCATATGTCTACTTCCTCTCCGTCGAGAAGGAACTTAGGGGCGTTTGACGGCTTTATTACCACGTCTTCGAATATGTATTCCAGTATGTATTCTTCCATCGCCAAAAATAGCACTATAAATTATAAGAGAGTTATGGTCGAAATACTTGTTTTGTTATTTAAGTCATTTAAGCCCCTTCTTTGGGGTTGTATTCACAAAGGGATTTCGGGGATGCTATTTAACAAAACAGACTGTGATGACGCTTGGGTTAGAAAACTGATTCTGAAATACTCTCTGAAATACAATTTCTAAATTGATATTCTGAATATAGTTTATAATTACATTTTCCTACTGGATTTAATACTTAGAAAAGCTAAGAAGAAACAAAACGAGCGCCGAGGTGGGGCGTGATGAAAAAATACCAATAAACAGTGGAGGTGATAAATATGGGTTCGTCGATACTTGACATTTTGATAAGAGATCCTAATTTCCCATGTGCTCCTTACAGAAGAACTGGCCATCAGTTTTACGTTGACATCATGCACTGTGACGGATCATTCCTCGAATGGAAGGGAATAAAGTACAGAAAGCATAAGTTGGCCCAAAGAATCCACGATCAGGTTGAAGTCCCGCCCGGATGTTACGTTGTCAGGGGATATGCACCTTGTGGGAATGTAGTTACCCAAACTACCGTTGTTGAGGTTTGTTGCAATGAGGTGGTTTGTGTAAACTTACTCGCTACGAGTCCCAGATTCTGCTTCGTGACGGCAAGATTAGCCCTACGCCCGGAGTTGCTGCCAAATGTTCCCAGAGAATTCATCGAAAGAGCTGATGCTGCATTGAAGGAAGTAGTCGAATTCCTGCCAAAGGAAATCCACGAACCTTCACCGAATCTCGTAGAGGAGTTATTGAAGGCGGAAGAGTGCGAAAAGAGAGAGTATCCCAAGAAAGAAGAATAAATTTCTGACCTCACAACCTTTAATATTTTTTATACACTGCTCCAGTACCGGTGATTCCTCGGACTGATCTACATCACCGACGCGAAGAGAAGATACCGCGATGACACGAAGCTCATCCTCTGGCCTCGTAGGAGGAATCGTTGCCCTGATTGTTTACTGGCTCGTTAGACCGGAAGCGAAGCGGTAGAACCTTTCCACATCGCAGGATAAGTTCCTCTCTCCATTATTACCCTCGTGACGTCAACGACTGGTCCGCTTCTCACGTTCAGCATATCCTCGGCATCCATCAAAGCCTTGCCCAACGCCACAAGCTCATGCTTCAGTGTGAATATCGCCACATCCGCGTCCTTTTTTACAGTTTTCTCCACGTACACGACGCCCTTTGCCATCAGATCTGCTCCGTGGCAGATGGCATCAACGGCGGAATCCTTTATCACTATCTTGGGCACGTTGGCAACTGCAAGCTCCATGGGCTTTATTATTTCCCTCAAATATCTCTCCTCTCCTTCCTCCTTCCAGAAAACGTACGCATCGAGAAGGTCGTGCAGAGTGTAGGTCATGGATTCATCGAAAACACCTGTTCGCGTACGCCTGAGTTCCTGCATGTGCGCTCCTACGCCGAGAACTTCACCTATGTCCGTGCACAGCTTTCTTATGTAAGTACCAGCCTCGCATCTGACTTTGAAAAGAACATCTCTTCCGTCGATTTCGAGAATTTCTATTCCATAGATCTCTCTAACTCTTATTCTTTTCTTTACAGCCGACTTAAGGGGAGGACGCTGGTAGATTTTACCAACGAAGAGGTTCATCACCCTCCTTATCTCCTCCTCTCTTACATCGGCGTGAAGACGCATTAAAGCGACGTACTCCTTCTCGGAACCCTGAAGAACCTTAACGAGCTTCGTTGAATCTTCAATCATCACGGGCAGAACTCCCGTAACGCGGGGGTCGAGGGTTCCTGTATGCCCCGTCTTGTTAACGTTGAGAATTCGGCGAACCCACACGACTACTTCGTGGCTGCTTGGCCCCATGGGCTTGTCAACACACACGAAACCCTTCTTTATGTACTCCTCCATGGGGCGGTTGTAGGGGTAACAGCCGTAGCTCTCGTCCGTTGTAGCTTCATCCTTTACGTAGAATCGCTCTTCGAAATCTTTTTCTCTGATTATCTCAGTTTTGCCCATTGTTTTTCCATGCCTTTACTGGCTTTTAAAAGCTTTGGCTGCTTTAGTGGATATCGCATCTGTCCTTGCGGTGTCCTCATCAACTGCCATCGCAACTTAGCAAGGGATATATTTTCATAGTCCAACAATATAACATGAAGCTCAGGTGGCTGGGCAACTCGTGCGTGGAGATTTTTGCCGATAAACACGTTCTCATAGACCCGAACTGTGTCATGGAACCTGAACCAGGAATAGACTACGTTCTTGTGACCCATGAGCACAGCGACCACTTCGACGTTGAAAAGTTCAAAAAGATTGATACAAGACACCTTATTGCTCCCCGTTACGTTCTCGAACAGTTCGGTCTTGACGGAATAGCAGCCGAGGCGGGAAAAGAGATTGATGGAATAAAAATTTTAGAGAGCTGGTGCTGGAAGGCCGTCGAATCCTACAGCTATTACTACGCAGGTGTCCTACATCCCGGCGATTCCGCTAAGTTTCCAGAGGCAAAGAACGTGAAAGTTGTGTTCACCGCGTGTTTCCCTGACTTCTACGATGAGTATATTACCGAAATGAAGAGACTCAAGCCCGGACTTGTCGTACCATTCCACTACTCGCCGGAAAAGAAAGCGAATGCGGAAGGACTGGCTGAGAGACTGAAAGAAGAGGGAATTCCGTGCAGGATACTGGAAGTGGGGGAGGTTTTAGAGATATAGTGTTAAGTTATTTTTTATAAATTTAACTATTAGTTAATCCTCTTGTCATGCCATAATCTCTATTCCTCTTCCTCATCCTGCAATTTGAGAATTTTCAAAATCCAACCTCCTCAAGGGATCATCTTATGTGTACATCTTTGATCCTCTCTAACCACTATAGTTTTCTTTCAAATTCTATTTTCGACTCAGTTAAAAGCCATTTTTAGAAATTCAAATGGGTCTACGTTTCAGGAAACTATCCGGAGGTTCTAAATCTTCATCCTCCCCGACGATGATCATATGTTTTCATCCCCTCCTCAACTCACCGAAATGTTCGGAGACACAAACTATTCTCATAGCTTAGCACTCCTCAATGCAATAATCCTTCTTAAACCTTCGATATTTCCCAGAACAGCAATTAGGATGACTGAAATCGCAAGAGCATTAAAAACAGCTCCTAAAAATATCAGAAACAGCCTTACATCTCTTGTAATTGGTATTTTGAATGATCCTGAATTATAAGTCTGCCTGTAAACGGCAACGTACTTGTCTCCGGTGTATGCAATTATAAATGACGCGAATGCAGCTAAAAAGCCTAAAACCCAGTAAAGCCCGTTTGTTTGAGAAAGTGAGAGGGTTATGCAGAATATGATTAAGAAATCAGCATACCTGTCCAGAACACCGTCAAGCCATGCACCATACTTTGACTCCATAAACTTTAGCCTTGCAATCTCGCCATCGCAGCCGTCAATGATGCTGTGAAGCTGGATAATGATTCCGGCAATAAGCGTTGCGAGATAGCTGTTGAGCAAAAACAAGGCTGATCCAATAACAGAAATGAGAAAGGAGAGTACGGTAATCTGGTTGGGAGTTACATTTCTATCCGCAAGATACTTCGAAATTCTCAGGGAAATTCTTCGATTTAGGGTTCTTGCAATAATTCCGTCGTAGTAAGCAGGCTTTAGGCCCGTTCTCTTCGCTTTCACAAGAGAGCTCAAAAGGAGCTTTTCAGATAGCTTCAGATTTTCATCTGAGAGCTTTACAGCCCAAATTTGCTGAGCTTCGATACTGTTTCTTTGCAGATACCTTTCAATTGCCATCTGTAAATCTCCATCGAAGAATGCGTGGAAGTCCTCCTCGAAGAGGTAGCCGAATGTAAATCCATCAGACACGAGCAATTTCCTGCCGTTAAGTTCTATGTCTCTTTCAAGGATAAGAACGGGTTCGTTGATTATCAGATACGACTCCGCACGTTCTACGCTCGTATCCCCATTGAAGAACCTCACCTTAAATCCCGCTCTCTCGAGCGGTACTTTGATTCTGTCCCTCAGCGTTAATCCAAGAAGTTTCCTGTTGTAAATCTCAGAGTCCCTGACAAGCGCTAACTTCATGGCTCAAACACCCATAATCAATCTTCAGCTCCCTATCCCAGATGAAAACTGGACAGCTTCTCCGCTTTACATTCTGCAGTCCATGAACGATAACTGGCAGAGCAATTGTCGCATCAACGTGAACCTGAACTTTTTTGCTCTTCTGACTTATCTTGCCCCAGCTGATACCTTCTTCAAACGTGCATCCGCTCAAACCGCCCCACTGAGGCATGTCGGTGGTGAACTGTATTGCATAGTCGTGTCCTCCCTTTTCTACGCCTTTAAGCCTCGCGACAACTTCTGTTTGCTGGATGAAGTTCTTGGGAACGCCTCCTGAAACGTAAATTACCCCCGTTTTCTTGGACTTGACAACGATGTCCGTAAGCTCTTCCACATCCTTGATTGTGTCTATCACGACCCGCCTATCTGCAATCGCTGCAGCAATCCCTATGGAGCTGTCTGCTATCGCAGGACAGAAGACTGGCACACCACTTTCGTACGCTGCAACAATTATCGATTCTTTTTCGGAGGCTAACCTGTAGACCCTCGCTGCCAGCTCCCCTATGAACTTCCTTGAGGACACAACTCCATCCAGCTCAGAAATTATGTCTGCAAGGATGCAATCTACCTTGTTGAATTCCGATTCGTAGGCAAACACGTCGTAAATTCTGTCTATTCCTTCATTGTAAAGGTAAAAATCGTCTACATTTTCGCTGCCCAGGTAGTGCCTAAAGCCTAAGGCCTCGTGGATGTCGTGGAAGAGGTTCGCTCCTGTCGAAATGAGGACATCGATGTACCTGTTTCTTATGAGGTATGCAATTATTTTCCTCATTCCGGCAGGAACCATAGCTCCAGCGAGACCCATGAGAATTGTTATCTCGTCTTCTTCGAGCATCTCGAGCCATACTTTGAACGCTTCTCCAAGCTTCCTACCCTGAAATCCTGTTTTTGACATGGCCAAAAGAAGGTCGGCAACGCTTTTCTCAGAAACTTCAATCGGCTCCGTTGGCTGCATATCACATCACGAAAACTGCTGCAGCAACAACCGTTGTATGCTTCTCAACATTGGCGGTAACTGTGACGTTGAAGGTTTTAGCTGGTTTAACGCCAAAAGCAGTTTCCAGCATGTATGCTGCCATATCCTCAGCATGCCTGCTAATTTCTTTGCCATCGCAGTAGCCGTGGTACTCCGTAAGGTAGCCGTTCAACGCTGGGTCTTCGGGAATTGCTGATCCGATACTTGCAAAAATCTTCTTACCCTCTTCGTTGCTTGTCATCCTTGCCATTACACAGTAGACAATCTGTCCCGGCATTAGCTCACTCACTCCCTCCTCCCTGCTGACTATCTCACAGCCAGGCGGAAATATGCTGCTTACAGCTACTAGGTTTAATTTCTCGATGCCCGCATCTCTCAAAGCGAGTTCGAAGCTCACCAGAGCATCTTCATGTTTTCCAATACCAGTTGTGAAAAACACCTTTTTCGGAAGCAGCATCTGACTCGCTGAAGTGATGTAATTACCGCCCTTTTGCTCTGAGGATCGCCTAATACCCACTAATTCAATTTCAGCCGTTCCATCCATCCTTTTACACCTTATAGCCCGTTCTCGTTTGGGTATTTAAGCGTTACTCTTCTTATATAGTTCCGTCACTAATTTAATTAGGTTTTATTAGATTTGGGCAAATTTAAACCGATTTAGTCGATATAAGCTCAGAAAATTAAAATTAGAAATAAAAATTTTGATTAGTTGATAATTAATAAAACTAAAATTTTTTAGAGCAGTACTGAGTTTTTGAGACACAATGAGAGCGATTTTCGCCAAACTTGATTGTAACTTTTTAAAATCTCCCGATTCTAAGTTAACTCCTTAATACTCTCCTCTAAGCCTTTTTCAGGCTGTAATGGGGATTCAAAGCTGCTAAGGCTTGGATGAAGCGGCGTATTGACTGCATGTGGTTTATCTAAATTAAACAACTTCAGAAGGTGCATGTGCGTCATGATGGTCTGAACATCGTAAAGTACGGCATGCTTGATCTCCTCCTTAACAACTTCCTCGCTCGACTCTCCATCTTCTCCGAAAAATCTGAGGAGCTTGGCAGCCATTAACGAAATTAGAGCGGAGATTATAAAAAGGAAGTCATAGCCAGCTAAATGAACAGCGGGAATCTCTATGAACCCCAGAGAGGATTCAATATCTATCTTTACGGCGAAGTTTGCAGACAAAAAGGCTGAAGCGATAAATCCACCGCTGATTGAGCCCACAGCCGCAAACATCGATGCCATTACGTTGTTTATTGCGTAGTATGAAGCTGACGAACCCCTATGCGTTATTTTTGCGATCATGTTCATAAACGCTATGCCAGGCACGGCTGAGTAGAATCCATCGAGGACGTAAATTACAATTAGCAGTAGTGGTGTGAGAGGATGCTTTCCCGGCATCGTCGTAAACGTGAAGATAAAGGCAGCTATTGAGAACGAGATGAAAGACAGAATTGCTACAGGTTTGTTTCCGAATTTGTCCATTATCCTGCCCGATATGCGAAGGAAGTAAGTTGAGCTCAGCTGGCTAACAGATGTTAAGGCTATGACAACCCAAACTGGATACTTCAGAATAGCGATTATGTAGACTGAAAAGAAGGGCAAAGCCATTTCTGAAGCAAATTTCCAGATGGAGAGTGCTAAAGTAAGCTTTAAGAAGTTTGAATTTTTAAGTGGTTCTTTGAGGTTTCTATTCCCCTTCCGCTCAACTTCTATGTCGTCGATCCCCCTTATGAAGTACAGGCTTGTCATTCCAGCAGCGAACGCTACTATAAAAACGAGTGAGAACGCCACATCCCTAAGGAAATTAAATATGAACGTAAAGACGAGAACGACGAACAATGCCACTAACTTTCCGTAGGCAACTCTCTTTGAATAGAACTCTCCTCTGACGTGGGCTGGAATTAAATCTCTCATCCAGGAACTCCATGCTACCGCAGATGTCTCCTTGAAGAGATGGTAAGTTGCAAAGAGGATTATGAAAGACAGAATACTCGACCCACTTATGAGTAGTGTAACCCCTATGAGTAGTAACGAAAAACGGGAGACAAAGTTTGTAAGAAGTGAGATCTTTTTTCTACTGTACTTTTCAGCGAAAATAGCTGAAGGAAGCTGAATGAGCTGCGAAAGGAAGGGGATTGCAGCAACCAGGCCTATTATAAATGGATCCGCGTTTACAGAGGCGAGGTAAGAGCTTACGATCGACACAGTTACAAGGGAAAACATTATCTGAGACGCTATCCCATCCATCAAAAGGTTCCTGAGGCTTCTATTAAGATCTATGTCTCTCTCCTTCTCCATATGAGGTCTTTCTCGCCGAGCAGTAGTCGGAATCCTCGCAGTATTTAAGGGTGGCGGTCGTTCAATTAAAAAATAAAATAAAAATGACAGTGTTATTTCGAGAGTACACGAGAGACATCAAGTTTAAATACCGGAGAGCGATTGAATAGCGGGCCAAGAGGGCTCAGACCGGTATGCACCCCGATCTATGTAAGAATGGCAGTCTGGAGCTGTTTTCGGTTGAAGGAGGCAGTTTATGATAGAGCTGGCAATCTTCATTATTACGTACTTCCTCATCTCAGTTCAGAACGTTCGCGGCATAAAGCTCGACAGGCCAGCAGCTTCAACAGTAGGGGCTGCGTTAACGGTTGCTCTCGGCGTTCTGAGCCTTGAAGAGGCTGTTCATAGCATCGACTACAACACGATAATCCTGCTCTTCAGCATGATGGTTCTGAGCGCTTACTTCGGCATCGCTGGCTTTTTCGACTACGTAGCCTGCAAAATCCTCAAAAAAGCTGGAAGTGGTAGAAAACTTCTCCTCATGGTCGTTGTAACTTCCGGCTTTCTATCTGCTCTCTTCGTAAACGACACGATATGCGTTTTCATGACTCCCGTTGTTATCAGGCTCGCCCTCGCAGCGGGCATGAACCCCGTTCCGCTTCTTATCGCCCTCGTTACTTCAGCCAACATAGGCAGCGCTGCAACGATAATAGGCAACCCTCAGAACATGCTCATAGGTATAGCTTCGGGCATACCATTTACAGAGTTTACAGTTAATATGCTCCCACCGAGCATCGTAGGCCTCGTCCTCTGTTATCTCCTTGTTTACCTCATATACAGGAAGGAGTTTGAGAGATACAGTCCGGGCGAGATTGTTCCAAAGGTTAATAGGGGACTTGCCCTTAGAACGGCGGCTGTCTTTGCCCTCGTGCTCACACTCTTCGTAACTGAGGTTTATCCCATCCCTCTCTCCGCCCTCATAGGCGCTGCGACGATGTTTGTGGTTGGGGGCGTAAGACCAAAGGAGGTTCTCGAGAGGGTTGACTGGACCCTGCTGCTCCTCTTCTCCAACCTCTTCATCGTCATGCACGGTTTCGAGAAGGAGTACGGAGAATACCTCATTTCGCTGGTGCATGCCGGAGATAGCCTTGCATCTTCCCTGACTCTTAGTGCAATTACCGTCGTAGGGAGCAACCTCGTGAGCAACGTTCCCTACGTAATGATGGTTTTGCCTGCTTTGAAAGCCATCGACGGTAAACTCTGGTACATCGTTGCCATGGCTTCAACATTCGCTGGCAATTTAACGCTTATAGGTAGCGTTGCCAACCTCATCGTAGCGGAAACTGCCGAAAGGTACGGAATAGCCATCAATTTCGGCGAGTATTTGAAGGTCGGCGTCCCGCTTACTATTTTGACAGTTCTGGTTGGTACGATAATAGTTTACTACATGTAGGTGGTCTCATGTTTGGACCGGAGCACGAGTTTTCGGTAAACGATGAGAACTTCAATCCCTTGCCAATTCAGATAGGATAATCAAGAAGAGCCGCCGGCGGGATTTGAACCCGCGACCTGGTGATTACGAGTCACCCGCTCTACCAGCTGAGCCACGGCGGCCTGTCTGTGCATTTGTGGGATGTTGAGTTAAAAATTTTTACCCTTGAGTATGTCCACAATTAGTTCTGCGATCCCATCAACGTCATCCCTTCTGAACGTGCGATAACCCGGAACATCTCTGTCTGCAACCACGGCAATAATCCGACCATTTGCAAAGTCTTCAGGCTTGGAAGATTCGTCGAGAACAACGATTCTGTCCTTCCCTGCCGAGCTGAAACCCTCCGTCAGTACGATGTCATAGCCTTCAAAGAACCTGCAGATCTCGTCGAGGCTTTTACTTCCTCTCATAATCAGGGCAGTTTTCTCGTTTGAAGCTATGGCCACGTCAGCCCCGCTCTGCCATATCTTCCAGGAGTCTTTGCCTTCTCTATCCACCTCGAAGTCCCTCGTGTGTTTGACGACTGCAACCCTGAAACCTCTCTGCTTTAAAATTGGCACGATTCTGGTTATGAGCGTCGTCTTTCCGCTATTGGAATTGCCAACGATGCTCAGAACAATCATATGAATCTCACGGTCTCGAGGTTATATGGGGCCCTTGTTTCCACGCGGTACGTCTTGTATATGCTCGACGCAAGATCGACACACTTATTCTCGTCTCCATGCACTGTTATGACTTTCTCGGGCTTTGAGCTGAGCGCTCTGACATAGCTCATGAGCTGCTTTCTGTCCGAGTGACCTGAAAAACCATCGACAGTCTCAATCCTCATGTTGACATTGACAACTTCTCTCTTCCCGTTGCTCGGAAACGGAACTTCTCTCCAGCCCTTCTGGATTCTCCTGCCAAGTGTACCCTCTGCCTGATAACCAACGAAGATCAGCGTGTTCTTTTCGTCTCCCGCCAGCCTCTTGAAGTACTCCATTACCGGCCCACCGTTCAGCATGCCAGACGTCGCAAGAATTATGGAGGGCGATTCTTCTTCAATCACTTCCTGTCTCTTGGACGCTGAATCTACCTTTACAAAGCTCTCGCTTATGAACGGGTTTATACCGTGGTGGAATATCAGATCGCGAAGGGATGCGTTCAGGTATTCGGGATATGCAGTGTGGATAGCTGTAGCTTCGTGTATCATTCCATCGAGGTAAACTGTGACTTCTTCGAGCTTCTTGTTTCTTATCGCTTCTTCAAGAGCAATCATGACTTCTTGGCTTCTACCCACGGCAAACGTTGGAATCAGAACCTTACCACCGTTTTTCAGCGTCTCATTTATTATTGAGATGAGTTTCTCCTCAGCCTCTCTTCTCGTGGGCTGGAAGTCCTGACTTCCGCCGTAGGTAGCCTCCATTATCAGCGCCTCTAAACGCGGGAAATTCGTCTCCGCTCTATCAAACAGCCTCGTGCGCTCGAACTTGAAATCGCCGGTGAATGCTATATTGTACAGCCCCTCGCCAATGTGGAAGTGAGCTATTGCCGAGCCGAGGATGTGGCCAGCGTTGTAGAACGTCAGTCTCACGTCTGGACTTATGTCCGTGACAACTCCGTAGTCGAGAGGAATTGTGTGTTTGAGTGCCTCGCGTATATATGAAGACTCGTAGGGCGTTGGAGTACCCTCTCTTGCGGCAACCTCTATGAAGTCAAGCTGGAGGAGTACCATCAGGTCTCTCGTTGGCGGAGTCATGTATATCGGGCCCTTGTAGCCGTACTTGTACAGAATGGGCACAAGCCCGCAGTGGTCGAGATGCGCATGTGTGATAACAACGGCATCAATGCTATCAAGAGGCTGCACTTCCGGCACATAGAGATACGGCGAGTGCTGGATGTTGCTTACATTCACACCACAGTCGATGAGTATCTTGCTTTCGGGAGTCTGAAGGAGATAGCAGCTTCTGCCGACCTCTCTCGATCCACCGAGGAACGTGACCCTCACCCACTTTTCCTCGTAAATCGTCCCTCTGTGAATTCTCTCCCCAATTCTCCTGAGAATTTCCTTTCGTTCTTCTTTCGCACTCAGCAGAAACTGTCTTATGTTTTCAACTGTTTTTGACCTGATGGGTGGAGTCCGCATTACCTTGGGACTCCAGCCCACTGCCTTCATTATCTCTCGCAGCGTCGCACCCTGCTTGCCTATTACTACTCCCGGCTTCTCTGCCTCGATAATAACTTCTCCGTTTTCCTCATCGAAGAAGAAGCTTGTAATCTGCGCATCCTCTGGCACAATTTGCAATATGATTTCCTTCGCCTCTTCTGGCGGCTTGAGACTCTTTGGATCGGGTCTGATGATTATTCTCTTTCTCAAGTCCTTTGCCAGCCTCTTGACGATGTCTCCACTCTCAGCAAGTTCTTGCGGGTTCTCTACGTAGATTACGAGGACTGGCCCCTCAAAATCGATGTTCTTTACTCTGACTCCTCTCGGCAGTGAGTTAACAACTCTCTCCCTTAACTCCTTAAGCCTGTCGATCGCCATGGGCTTTCATCTGACCTTTTTTATTTCTATAGACATATCTGATTTAGATCCGCCTGGCTATTTTTTGGAAAAACTCTTCAGGATTTCATCAACTTCTTCCGGCGTGAGCTGAACGTACTCATCTTTCGTGATCTTCACCACGTCAATTCCATCGCCCGACGCAGAGTCTCTTTTCATAGCCGAGGTTATAGCTCTTATTGCCAGCTCCACTCCTTCCTGAGTGGTGATCTCCGGGTAATATCTGTCCTCCAGAACACCGTACGCCGTTGGGCTGCCGGAGCCCGTTGCAACGATGTCAGTTTCCTCTATCGCACCGCCGATGGGATCGATGGAGAACATGCTCGGCCCACGCTTGTCAACTCCGCCTATGAGAAGCTGAACGAAGTACGGGAAGTATCGTGAGGAATTCAGGAGGTTCGACAGCATCGTAGCTATCGCCTTAACTGTGGGCTTTTCCTCCTTCCTGGTCTCGTAGAGACTCGCTTCAACCTTTACGAGCCTTGCGAGAAACTGTGCGTCACCAACACTTCCAGCAGTAGTCATAGCTACTCTATCTGCAACCTGGTAGATCTTCTTGGCTCTCCTGCTGGCTATGTAGTTGCCAATCGTCGCTCTCTTTTCCGTAGCAAGTACTATTCCGTCCTTGCATATCAGGCCGACTGTCGTCGTTCCCTTAAACACCATATCCTGCATATCCTGCATCATATTCTTTCACTTCTGGAGGATTTTTATGTTTCCGGCTTTCGGCTCATTTGAGCCCTTTTTAGCCGAAGCCTTAGAAAAGCCACTTAAGGCCTTGAAGTCTATAACCAAAGAATTTTTAAAGTTTTCGCTCTCAATGCGTTTCGCCTATATACTAGCCTCACTTATGAGCTCCCTGAACTTTGCCAGTGTGTTAACACCCTTCTCTGTAGCCACATATAGAATCTTTCCATTATCTATTCTCTCCACAATAAGTCCTGCGTCCACCATAAACTCCAAGTACTGGCCAGCAATTTTGAAGTTCAGGTTAGCTCCATAGACAATTTTTGTTTTATTTGCTCCTCCATTAAGAGTTAGTGAGAGTATGTCCATGATTATGTCCAGTCTTGTTCGCCTCATAATATCCCACAATTAATTTCGCGCTTCTCGTACTTATGTTTTGCTGTAGTTAATACTATTGAATTTAATATATTCCTCCTTTGCCGTTCCAGGGGCAAAGTTTTTATACTGATACTTTGTCACTTAGAGTCAAAGATTCCATGTGTCAAAGGTGGTTGGTGTGAGTGAGATCGGCAAGAGAGTGAGGATAGAGAGGATACTCGACAGAAACAGCGGAAACACGGTAATCGTACCCATGGATCACGGCCTCTCCATGGGGCCAATAGACGGCATCGTTGACATGCCAAAGACGATCAACGCGGTTGCTGAGGGTGGAGCGAACGCTGTGGTTATACATAAGGGAATCGTACCGTTTGGCCACAGAGGTTATGGTAGAGATGTGGGGCTGATCGTGCACATGAGCGGTTCGACGTCGCTGAGTCCTGATCCCAACGAGAAGGTCCTTGTCTGCACAGTGGAGGAGGCGATAAAGCTTGGAGCAGACGCGGTGAGCGTCCACATAAACATCGGGAGCAAGACTGAGGCGGAACAGCTCGCGAAGCTTGGGGAAGTTAGCAGAGCCTGCAAGGAATGGGGAATGCCCCTGCTTGCGATGATGTACCCGAGAGGTGATGGCATAAACCAGTTCGACGAGAAAGCTGTTGCTCTCGCTGCGAGAGCTGGAGCAGAGCTGGGAGCAGACATTGTAAAAACGAACTTCACCGGCAGCGTTGAGTCTTTCAAGCGCGTCACTGCTGGCTGCCCAGTGCCTGTCGTTGTTGCTGGCGGGCCAAAGATGAAGAGCGAAGAGGACATACTGAAGATGGTAGAGATGGCAATGGAGGGCGGAGCGAGAGGAGTGGCGATAGGAAGAAACATCTTTCAGGCTGAAGACCCTACTAAGATGACGAAGGCAATTGCGATGATAGTGCACGAGAATGCGAGTGCCAAGGATGCGCTTGAGTTTTTGAGGAGTGAGTAGAAGACATCTTTCTGTATTTTGCTTTTCACACTCTTTTTACGTGTTAGCACCTCGTTCTTTATAGGGTGCAACAAAAAATTATGGTGGAGGCTGTATAAATCCAAGCTCCATCAACATCCTGATTTTCTTCTGTGTTGAGTTTATAATGGACTCTGCCCTCCCGTAGATTTCCTCTCTCGACAGCTTGAGCCTCGCTACACCCTGCTCAATTGCCTTCAGTGCAGTTGCAGTTGCCACTTCTGGAAAGACTCCTTCGTCAGTCATATGTGGTATAACGTAATCTTCGCTCAACCCCTTTCTCTCAGCACACTTTACGAGAGCCTTTGCTGCAGCGATGGCCATTTCGTCGGTTATCGTTCTGACCCTCACATCAAGCACCCCTCTGAACACAGCGGGGAATACAAGAGAGTTGTTGACCTGATTGGGGAAGTCTGACCTTCCTGTTCCAACAATTCTTGCTCCTGCCTCTTTGGCTTCCCATGGCCACATCTCCGGGATGGGGTTTGCTTCCAGAAAGACAATCGCATCGTCGTTCATTGTTGCTATCCACTCCTTCTTTATAACCCCTGGCCCCGGCTTGCTTGCAGCTATGAGCACGTCACATCCCTTTATCGCCTCAGCCATTCCACCTGTCCTGCCCTCTCCGTTCGTTTCGAGGCAGTACTTCCACTTGTACGGGTTCTTGTCCTTCTTTTCTTCGATGTCCTTCCTTCCCGGATGCAGAATGCCTTTGCTGTCAACCACGTACATCTTCTTTGGATCCGCTCCAGCCGCTGTGAGCAGTCTAATGGTGGCTATGTTCGCCGCACCAACCCCAATGATGGCAATGTGTACGTCTTCAATCTTCTTTCCAACAACCTTCAGCGCTCCAAGCAATGCTGCTAGTGTGGCTGTTGCGGTCCCCTGCTGGTCGTCATGCCATACGGGAATATCCAGCTCTTCCCTCAGCCTGTCAAGGATGTAGAAACATTTGGGATTTGAAATGTCTTCAAGGTTGATTCCACCAAATGATGGTGAAATGGCCTTCACGATCTCTATAAACTTGTCAGGATCTTTTTCATTGAGGACAACAGGAAAAGCATCAACCCCTCCAAGATACTTGAAAAGCAGAGCCTTACCTTCCATAACCGGCAGTGCCGCAAGTGGTCCGATGTCTCCCAATCCTAAAACTCTCGTACCGTCGCTTACAACAGCCACGGTATTCCACTTGTTTGTATAGTCGTAGGCCTTGTCTGGATCCTCTACGATTTCCTCGCATGGCTTTGCAACACCTGGTGTGTACCAGACACTGAAATCATCGAGATTCCTTATAACACACTTCGGAAGAACCTCTATTTTACCACCGTAAAATCGATGCCACTCTGAAGCAACCTTTTCTGGAAGTTTTGCTTTTTCAATGGGAGTGTCCGTCCTCTTGTCCACTACTTTCACCTCTCAGTGTGCAGGCCTCACTGTGCAGCCACTGGGCTACTTAAGCCTTGTTATATAAATTTCGGGTGTTGGGTTCGGTAGTGTCAAGTTAACACCTCCAGTAGTTGTAGAAGGCCATAAAGCTCTCCAACCAGCTCTGTACAGAGACAAAAGAACTCCTGAATGGAAATCTGTTCCAGAACCTCTTCGTTCTCTCTTTAAACCTCGAAAAGAATCCTTCTACAGCATTTCTTCTACCAAACGTTTCATGCCTGTATCTCAGCCCTAACCTTTTCAAAGCCCACAGATACCAGAAACCTCTATCAACAACGATCTCTGGCTTGTTTTCGCAATGCTTGAGAACTTCTCTAAGGAAAACGTAAGCTTCAAAGCTTCCTCTTCCTCCAGAAGCCCATATAGCTAGGCATTCCATGGTATCAACGTCTATAGCAGCCCAAACAAAGATTTGTTTCTTTTCCAGTTTTATTTTTGTTTCATCTATCGCAACAAGTCTTCTTTTCTTCTTTTCTGGTTGTTTTAAGACTGTTTTGAGTCTATGGTAGTAAATCCTAACAGATTCGTGACTTATTTCTTCGAATAAAGATAGAAAATCACTTGTTTTTCTCAAAGAAAGGCCAAAGAAGTATAATAATGCTGCAAGTATTTTAAGTTCCACATCTTTCCTGTTCCTTCGAAAGACTTTTGTAGACTTGACGTAATCTACCAACTGGCTTAGCGCAGGCTGCATAAGTTGTATCTTAGTTATTTATTTTTTGTTATTTTGACACTGCCGTTGGGTTCTGGCACCTTAAGAACCAAATATGAAAAGTTTTGGCTTATTCTTTAGGCTTTCTTCAAAAAACACAAAATTCAAAACACATTAAAAAAGCTTTTGCTAATTTGTAGAGCTAAATTCAGATTTAGCCTTACGCAAAAAGCCTGTACTCTTGCGGTTAATAAAACCTTTGGGGTACTATCATTCTTTAGGCGCATGAACGATTACGTGTTTGGAAATGGAAGTATTGCCGTAAATATCCCTAATATGGCATATTACTTGACCAGAAAGAGTTTTTTTCACAGTAAGTCTTTGTTTTTATAGGCCATTTGCCTATCCATTCTTCCCATCCATAAATTCCGTCCTTGTTTTCATCCTCAGGAGGGTAGATTCCAATGGTATAATAGCGTACAAACAAATAAGGCTTTGATTTATTAGTATCAAACCACTTTTCTCCAGCATCTGCATCGTAGCAATGTCTTGCGAAAATTACAGCATATGTAGGTTTGATTTTATTGAAATATTTCAAGACATCTTGGTAAGAAATTTCTTCTCCACAATCTGGATTTCCATGTCCAAGTATACACAAGTAAATCACAGGCCTTCCTTCATCATTTTTTGTTTCATTGTAAATTTTTTCCATTGCCTTATCGAAAGGTGATTCGTAGTGAGATGGTATTGGATGAATCCATTCTTCGGAAGGTAGCTCTATGATATTCTTTTCAGGTATTTCCGCTCTATTGAAAAATTCTATTAGCTTTTTTCCATCTTCAACATCGTCAGGATCTGTACCGTAATGAACAAGCACATAAATCCTATTGTACTTATCCGGTTGCGGATCATACTTATCCGTGAAATAATCTCCGTCTTTGTTGCTTAAAATAATTTTTTCCTTTTCTGTTTCATTTTTTCCGGCCATAGCAATATTGTTATATTTTCCGCTACCAGTTTGATCGAAGTATCCTTTTATTGGATAGCCTATACATCCTGCAATTAGCAAACCAGCAACAGTTCCTAAAGCGATTAATTTCCATGCATCGGGATGTCTTTCAAACCAAGTTTTTTTCCTGAGTTTTTCATCTTCTGACATTTAGGGAGACACCCCTCGAAAGCGCAATACCAACACTATCTTTGGATAATATGGCGAAGTGGTGAAATAATAGTGGAATGATAAAGAATATTCTCATATTAGTTTTTCGTTGTATCCGGTGAGGATTGGAGCAGGTGCGTTCAGCGGATCGGTGATGATAGGAAGCATTCCGGGCATGAGACGCTGAAGTTTAGCGAAGTTCAGTAAAAAGGGCAAGGTATCAAACTAATCCGCTGAACTCAAAACCATTTTATATCTTTCTGAGCATCTACAGCTCATGATAGCCGACGTTTACATAGAACTCAAAGAGGGCGTAACAGACCCTGAAGGTGAAGCTACGAAAAAGGCGTTACGTTTGCTCGGTTTTAAGAAAGTAAAATCGGTCTCGTCGAGAAAGGTTTTCAGAATAGAGATTGATGCGAGGAGCAAAGAGGAGGCTGAGAGGGAAATTAAGCTCATGTGTGAGAAGCTCCTCGTGAACCCCGTTATACAGAACTACTACATCAGGTGGGTGGAGTAATGCTCTACCGCAGAGTGGATGTGCCGTTCGAGCTTTACGAAATCAACATTCTGGATGCGAGCGATGAAGAACTCGTTAAAATAAGCGAAGAACTTGGCTTGGCTTTAAACCTCGAAGAGATGAAGAAAATAAAAGAGTACTTCGCAAAAAAAGGCAGAAATCCATACGACATAGAAATACAGTCCATTGCCCAGGCCTGGAGCGAGCACTGCTGCTACAAGAGCTCGAAGTGTTATCTGAAACAGTTCCTCTTCGATGTGGATGCCGAGTACGTAATCTCGGCAATAAAAGAAGATGCGGGAGTTGTAGAATTCGACGAAGAACACGCTTACGTTGTAGCTCTCGAATCTCACAATCATCCTTCAGCCATAGAACCCTACGGCGGGGCAGCTACCGGCATAGGTGGAATCCTTCGCGACGTACTGTGCATGGGTGCCCAGCCAGTAGCCCTCGTTGATCCCCTCTTCTTTGGCAGGCCGGACACACCCGACGAGGTAATTCCGAGGGGAACGAAGCACCCCCTCTACCTGCTTTCGGGCGTTGTTGCCGGTATAAGAGACTACGGAAACAGGGTTGGAATTCCCACGGTTGGAGGAATGGTTTTCTTTGATGATGCATACTTAACAAACTGCCTCGTAAACGTTGGCTGCATCGGCATCGCGAGGAAGGATAGGGTAATCCCGAGTAAGGCTGGAGGAGCAGGAGACCTCTTCGTTCTTGCAGGTGGATTAACGGGTAGAGACGGTATCCACGGCGTAACCTTCGCTTCTGCGGAACTCGACGAAAAAAGTGAGGAGGAGGCGAGGGGTGCAGTCCAGCTTGGAAATCCCATAATAAAGGAGCCTCTAATTCATGCCTGTCTTGAGATAGTCGAGAAGGGGTTGCTGACAGGAATGAAAGACCTTGGAGGAGGAGGCTTAAGCTGCGTCGTGGGCGAGATGAGCCTGGCTGCCGGATGCGGAGCTGAGGTATGGCTTGAAAAGGTGCCGCTAAAAGAAAAAGGAATGGCTCCGTGGGAGATATGGATTTCCGAAAGCCAGGAGCGAATGATGCTTACTGTTAAACCCCAGCACGTTGATGAAGTGCTCTATATCTTCCAGAAGTGGGATGTACCGGCTGTTGTTGTTGGAAGGGTTACAGATGACAAGATTCTGAGGATATACTACCACGGCCACAAGATTTACGAAATGGACATCGAGTTTGTTGTTTCAGCGGTTGAGTACTGCAGGCCATATACGTCAAAGAAAGTTGAGGCAGTGGACGAGGTAAGAGAAGCGGACTGTGAGAAAACTCTGCTCGAAATGCTCTCCCACTACAACGTCGCAAGCAGGGAGTGGATAATCAGACAGTACGACCACGAAGTGAGAGCCTCGACCGTTGTAAAGCCCCTTCAGGGCAGACCGAACATGGAAGGGCACGGCGATGCGGCTGTAATCCGACCTACAGAATCCTGGAAGGGGTTAGCCCTGACTGCCGATGTTAACCCGTGGATGACGAAGATCGATCCGTACTGGGGAACAGCATCAGCATTCGATGAGATGATTAGAAATCTCGTTGCAGTTAATGCAACACCTCACAGTTTCGCCGACTGCCTGAACTTCGGGAATCCTGAGAAGCCTGAGAGAATGGGCGAGTTCGTCGAAAGTGTGAAGGCTTTGGGTTGGATGGCAAGGAACTTCGGCCTGCCGTGTGTGAGCGGAAACGTGAGCTTTTACAACGAAACGCCGCATGCAAGCGTGCCGCCTACACCAACCTTAATGGGTGTTGGAGTAGTAGAGGATGTGAGAAAAGCAATAACAGTCGATTTCAAGCGGAAGGGCAGCGGAATAGTTCTTGTTGGTGAGACTGCAAGAGAGTTTGGAGGAAGCCTCTACTGTGCGGTGACGGGAATGAAGAGCACAGTCGTACCAAGAACTTCGCCAGAAAGGCTCAGAAAGTACTGCGATGCTATGCTTGAGGCTTTTGATAAGTTCAAGGTTCTCTCGTGTCACGATGTAGCCGAAGGAGGAATTGCAGTGGCGATTGCGGAGATGTGCATCGCGTCTGGCATTGGATGCAGCGTAAGTGTTGATACTGTGGGTGTTGAGCCGTATGTGGCGCTGTTTGCAGAATCGAACACCAGATGGGTCGTTGAAGTAGAGAATCCTGAGGAGTTCGTGGAGTTTTTCAGAGAAAATGGTCTTAAGGCTTACCATCTTGGCTATACTGGCGGCGACGCATTTGAAGTCGAAGGACAGTTCAGCATAGCAGTGGGAGAGCTTGACAGAGCGTGGAGAAATGGCCTCACGAAGTACACGGGGTGGTAGTGTGGAGAGAGAGGAAATTAAGGTTGCCGTGCTGAGAATTGAAGGAACGAACTGTGAGGATGAAACAGTAAAAGCGTTCAGGGAGCTTGGAGTTTTTTGCGAGGCTGTGCACTTAAAGCAGTTCTACAGCGACATGATCAGGGATGAAGAGCAGCGAACGTTCAGCGACTACAACTGCATCGCCTTTCCCGGAGGCTTCTCTGCTGGCGATTACGTAAGGGCGGGGGCCATATTTTCCGCAAGACTGAAGAGCGTGCTGCGTAGAGACCTTGAAGAATTCATAAAGCAGGAGTACCCCGTCATAGGAATATGCAACGGCTTTCAGGTTCTTGTGGAGCTTGGCGCTCTGCCGGGATTCGATGAAGACAGGCCCATAGCAGATAAGCCAGAAATGGCTCTCTGCATAAACGATTCAAGCAGATTCGAATGCAGAGCAGCGTTGTTGAAGCACGAAAATAGAGGGAAGTGTGTATTTACGAGGAAGCTTGAGAAAGAAGTGGTGATGTTCCCCGTTGCCCACGCAGAAGGCAAGGTTGTGTTTCCGAAGGGCATGGAAGATGAGTACGTGGACAGGCTTGTCCAGAACGATCAGATAGTTTTCAGATACGTCGATCCAGATGGAAACTATGCCGGCTATCCCTGGAACCCAAACGGAAGCATATACAACATAGCAGGCATATGCAACGTTACCGGCAACGTTTTCGGCCTGATGCCTCATCCAGAACGAGCGTTCTGGTATCCTCATGAGGACGGAAAGGCAGTCTTTGAGAGCGTTGTGGAGTACTTAGAGAAGCTTTAGTTTTTCGATCTCTTTTTAGCTTATTCTTTCAGCGCCTTCATCACATCGTGCTTCGTTATTATTCCGACTATCCTGTCACCTTCTGCGACGAGCAGAGCGGGGCTACCAAGAAGCATCTTCGAAATGGTCTCAAGCCTCTCGTCGGGAGAAATTATTGGGAATGGGGGCTCCATACACTCTTTAACCTTAATGGCACTCGCTTCGACGCCTTTTTCGAGTATCAGTCTCACAACAGCCCCCTCAGTAATGCTGCCAACAACACGCCCGTTGTCCATTACAGGCATCTGTGATATGCCATCCTCCATCATAATTTCTATGGCCTCTCTCAGCGTCGTACTGGACGTGACGAACTTTACGGGGCTATTCATTATGCTTCTTGCATTGACGCTCTTACCCTCCAGCTCTTCGAGAACTTCGAAAATCTTCCTTACAAGAGACAGCTTTGGGTCAAGGTTCCCGGACTCTATTCTTGCTATCAGGGGCTGACTAACTCCTACAAGCTCAGCAAGCTTTTTTTGAGTTATTCCCAGCTTTTTTCGCTTTCTTTTTATCTCCTCGATTTCGAAAAACATTGTACAATAACTCTATGGGAGTGTATATAAGCGTATATATCACTGCTATCGAACTTAATTAAAAATATAGCAGTTTTGACATCTATCGGAGTACTTCATCTCAGAAAGGCTTAATAGGTATTCTTCTGCAAACTTAATATGGGTCTGCTGCTCCCGGTAGCGCTTGGAATCGCTGCATACATCGTTAGCAGATTCTATCCTGCCCTTGACGCACTGTTTCTCGCCCTTATATTCGGGATATTCTTTGGCGGTGTTGTGGGTAAAGGGAACGTGGAGAAAATAGCCGAAAAGTCTCTGTCCATAACACTTCCGGTTGGTATAGTTCTGTACGGTGCAAATGTAAAGTTTCCCAATTTTTACGAAATTTCTCTACCAATTCTGATTCTGACTTTCATTTCTGCTCTCTTTATGGGCCTGTCTGTTTTTGTAATTGCAAAAAGGCTTGGAGTGGGGGGGAAGTTACCTGTTCTGCTGGCGTGCGGAACGGCTATTTGTGGTGCTTCAGCCATAGCCATCGTATCTTCAATTCTAAAACCAAGCAAAGAGGAGTTTTCCACAGCAGTGATAGTAATAACGATCGTCGGCCTTACGGGAGCGGCTGTATATCCTGCACTACATGGCTTCTTAACAAAAGACGACTTTGCAACAGTTTGTGGCGCAACTCTGCATCAGACTGGACTCGTGAAAATTGCTTCGAAAGATTTTGGTAGCGATGTGCTTCAGAAGGCGCTGACGGTCAAGAGCATTCGCATCGCTTTAATAGCCGTGGTAGCGCTGTTGGTATCTCTAATCTACGCTGAACACAGATTTTACGTTCCCGGTTACATCGTGGGATTTCTAATCATGTCTTTTATGTCAAGCACGTACCTCGGCGGATGGAGTGATTGGATAGAACCTGTGTCAACGATAGCCTTCTCCACGACCCTCGCATCCATAGGGCTCTGCGTTAGCAGGCAGGATATCCAGAGAGCACGCTTAAGCCCACTGGTTGCCAGTTACATTGGATGGTTTTTCACGTCCGCAACTATTATAGCAATCCTGAGGTGGTTAATATGAACCTGCCAATCTTCCACAAGATAGTTTTGACTTCTCTGTTTTCATCCCTATTATCCCTGGCTCTGTTGCTCACGGGTTTTACAACTCCGAAGGGGCTAACGCCAGCCTTTATTTTATATATAATTATAATAATTACAGGAATTTCATTGTTCGTTGCTGGTAGCATAGTGGAGCCCCTGGAAAAGCTGAGAAAAAGCTTTGAAGCTCTTATGAAAGGTGAACCAGCCACGATTGACATAAACACCGGGGACGAAATTGGAAAGCTTGCACAGTCTTTCAATTTGATGGCAAAGGAACTAATGGAACAAAAACAAAAATTACAGGAGAGTGAAGAGAGGTACAGGAGTCTTGTTGAGGACATAAACGAGTGGGTATTTGAGCTCGATGAGCGCCTTGTTTTCACGTACTCCAGTCCCAAGGTCAGCAACGTTTTGTCCTATTATCCCGGCGAGATCATCGGTGTACCCGTATTAGACCTGCTATACGACGACAAATCGAAAGAACGTCTATCGAAAATACTGGATAGCGGAGAGAGTACGTTTTCTAACGTTGAACTGTACTTCAGAAGGAAGGATGGAAACTATGCCATTCTCGAAATAAGTGGAAGGCTGATTTACAAAGATGGGCATCTGGCCGGAATCAGGGCTGTGGGGAGGGAGATAACTTCCAGAAAGAAAGCGGAAGAGAAACTGGCTTATATGGCTGCCATAGTCGAGCACTCTATCGACGCAATAATCTCGCTTGATATGGACATGAGGATCGTTTCTTGGAACAGGGGAGCGGAGAAGATGTTTGGATATTCTGAATCGGAGATAGTTGGGAAGTCCGTTCTGTCTCTTTTGCCTGTGGACCTCTGGGATTCGTACAGGGAGAGTTTCAAAAAGGCGATTATCGAAGGGCACTCCGAGGATATTGATTCAGTGAGAATAACCAAGAATGGTAGAACAATTTTTGTCGATCAGACACTTGCACCAATATATGTGGATGGGAACATAGTCGGGCTTGTTGCCATAATGAGGGATGTTACGAAGAGAAAAATGGCTGAGGATGAGTTAAAGAAGGCTTACGAAAAGCTGGAAGAGAAAAACAGAGAATTGATCATATCTCAGAAGGAACTCGAGTACCTTGCAAACATCGTTGAGAACTCCAACGATGCGATATATTCTGTAAATCTTGAAGGCATAATTACGAGCTGGAACAAGACCGCGGAGAAACTATTTGGCTGGAAGAAGGAGGAGATAATTGGTAGACATGCAGATTCTATTTTGCCAAAGGAGATGAGTAAGGAAACATCCTTCGTAATTCAGCAGATAAAGAAGGGTGTTGAGAATATTTCTTTCGAGACCAGACGGGTGAACAGAAGAGGGGAGGTTCTGTACGTGGATGTGACTGTATCACCAATAATGGACGAGTCCGGAATACTTTCAGGATTCTCGGTTATTGCGAGAGACATAACGTCAAGAATTAGGGCAGAGGAGGAAATGCTAAAGAAACTTCTGAAGTACGATGTTGAAAGAGGCAGGGTTTACTTGTCTGAAGACGTGGGTCTTGCAATAGATGTGGTTCAGGATTTAATGAACTATGGCTATAGAGGGGTCATAATCTCCAGAAACTCCGACATAAACATTCCTGCAGACTTATACTGGTTATCTGAAAGGGAAGGATACCAGACGGTCCAGCCGGATGTGTCTAAAATAGAATCTCTGATAGTAGGGCTGCCAGGATGGAATTATGCCATTGTCCTCGACCTCGATTACCTGATAATCAAAAACGGGTTCGATAAAACCTATGAGCTCGTTCAGAAATTGAGGGACGTTTTCCATCTTTTGAGAAAGGGGGTACTGATACTGGTTGTAGATACCAATATCTTGAGTAACAAGGAAATCACGCTGCTGAGGAAGGAGTGCAGTCCGATCAGGGCCAAACATCAGAAGATGCCTTATGAAATATACGAAGTCTTGAGGTACGTCTACATTCAGAACAGGATCGGTGAAAAGCCGTCTCTCAAGGAGATATCGCAGAGATTCAATATTACCAGAAACACATGCAAGAAACGTGTAAAGTACTTGGAAGACTTGGGATTATTAAAAATAACGAAAGCTGGAAGATCAAAGCTACTTGAGGTTACTGAGAAGGGCAAGGAATACTTTGCAGCTGTTGATGCTGAAATGACCTTCGATGAAGTCAGTACTGATTTAGATATTATTCACAAAAAAGTGTAATAGGTTTCGATTTAAACGATATTTACAAAAAATCGGAAGCAAGGCAACCAAAAGCCGCATGCGGACTTTTTTCGATTTTTATACCAGTCAAAAACAGAATTATAGCAGGTCCCATAAGCTATAAACGCCAATTATCAGTCAATGTCGGCAAAAACTGGTGCATGAGCCGATTATGAAGTAGTAAGACACTTTGTGAAAATTGACACTATTTAACCTATTTTTGACGATATCGATTTATATGATATTTACAAAAAATAGTAATGGCCTGGGCGACCAGTAGGTCGCCTCAGGGGGGTGGTGGAGTATGGAAGTGGAAAAAGAAGTGGGAGCAAAAGTGCTGGAAGAGATGGAAGTGGAACCATGGGAACCCATTGAGTCAAAGCTTGTTAAATGGACAGTAGTTACAGGGATTATAGCGATGATCATTCTGGCTGCATTGGTGCAGACGTTTATCCTTAAACACTACTGAGGTGATGCGAATGGCGGAAGAAAGAAAATGGTACACCGGAATGTTCAGCACCGAAGACTGGTGGGCTTTCTGGCTCGGAACGTTTTTTGTATTGCTTGGCATAATCGCCAGCTTGACAGGTGCTGACTTGGTTGGTTGGATAGTGAAGTTCAGCAAGTGGGTTGACGTATCAAAAGCCTTTAGAGCTTCGCACAAAGAACTCATGAGTCCAGTAGTTGCGTTGATAGCACAATATGTAATTCTAACAATCGTTACAGCGATAGGCGCTAGAGCTATGAAATGGGACCTGAAGAAATACCTCGTAGCATTTACAATCGTATTCTGGATTACAACGATCTGTTATATTGTTGGTGAAAACGCATACATCGCCGCTACAGAGCTTGACAGAGCAAAGTACGGAATAGAGTGGAGCCTATCGCTTGGTGGAGCATACTACATAATCGCGTTGGCTGTCGGTTTAGCAATAGGCAACTTGGCTCCAAAAAGCTTCAGGGAGTTCATAAAAGAGGGTGCAAAGCCAGAGTGGTTCATAAAGGTAGCTATTGTCATGTTAGGTGCTAAGCTTGGCTATCTTGCAATCAAATCGCTTGGTTATGCCATGCACTTACTGGTAGCAGGATGTTGTGCTACAATTGCAGCCTACCTGCTCTTCTGGCCTCTGGCATACGCAACAGCAAGGAAACTCTTCAAACTTTCGAGAGAATGGGCAGCCTGTTTTGCTTCGGGTATCTCAATCTGTGGAGTTTCGGCAGCGATTGCAACTGCCGGAGCTATTAGAGCGAGACCGATAGTTCCAGTAATGATTTCAGCGCTAATCGTTGTCTTTGCTGTCATAGAGCTTATCATACTGCCCGGCATTCTTCAGGCATTCTGGCTGAATGAGCCAATAGCCGCTGGAGCAAGTCTCGGTTTGACGGTAAAGACGGACGGAGCAGATGCGGCTGCGGGAGCTATACTCGACGAACTGATGAGGTCGAGAGCTGCAGTGGAACTTGGCGTCCACTGGCAGGAGGGCTGGATACTGATGTCTGCAGTTACTACAAAGATCTGGATCGACATGTTCATAGGCGTCTGGGCATTCGTTCTTGCAGTAGTCTGGTTGTACCACATCGAGAGAAAACCAGGCGAAAAGGTCCAGAAGATGGAAATCTGGTGGAGATTTCCAAAGTTCGTGCTTGGTTACTTCCTGGCGATGTTTCTGATAGTGTTCATCGGAATGAATCTGTATCCTGACGCTTCATCGGCGTACAAAGCTTTGACGTTTGGAATCAAGCCCGTCGAAGGAGCTCTCAGAAAGTTCTTCTTCATGCTGACATTCACCAGCATAGGCATTGTCACGGACTTCAGAGCACTTAAGCAGGAAGGACTTGGAAGGCTCGCGATCTGCTACGCATTCGTCTTGGCAGTGATAATAATACCGCTTGGATGGTTCATAGCCTGGCTGTTCCACATGGGAATGCAGCCGCCAACGGTGACACCTTAAACATTAATTTTTTATATTTTTATTTTGTGGTGAGATTTATGAAGCTAAACCTAATGTTAGTTCATGATGGGGAGCGGTGGATTGCAAAAAATGGAGATTTTTTTGTTGCAGGAAAAACACTCGAAGAGCTTGACGAGAATCTAAAAACAGAGCTGAAGAAGAGGATGGGGGACTTGAGGGGTAAAAAGATCGAAGTCAGAATGGAGTACGACTATAGGGGGACTTTTCCGTCTTGGATTACGCAGTATCACCCCTACTACCTCCATAGGGTTATACATGTTGAACTTTGAGTTTATTCAGGTTGAAGTTACGAGAAGATGTTCTGCAAGCTGCATAATGTGTCCTTCGAGGAGATGAGGGGCAAGCGGTAAGGATATTGATATGAATTTTGAAACCTTTGAAACTCTTTCAGATTACTTCAGATACAGCAGACACATACACCTGCAGGGATGGGGCGAACCCTTACTTCACGATAGAATTTTTGAGATGATTGAAATTGCCAGCAGAGCGAGCAGAGTCAGTTTTACAACGAACGGTATGCTTCTGTCCGAGAACGTCGAGCAAATCTTGAGCTACGATGTTGATACAGTCGCAATTTCCATCGCCGGGGCAAGTAAAGAAACGCACGAAAATATACGAAGAGGGACGAACTTCGAAAAGGTAATCGAAGGGGTAAAAACACTTTCAGCAATGAGGGAAAAGTCTGGAAACGATAACCCGGAAATTGTTCTCACTTACCTGATGAATAAGTACAATATACACGAACTTCCTGCGCTGATGGATCTGGCATCAGAGATGGGCGTCGATTACGTAATCGCAACCAATCTTGACTATGTTTTTGATGAAAAGACAGATGAATTGAAGATCTTTTCGTGGACGAAATTCTCACGTACCCCCTAACTGACTGGAGAGCTGAGAAGAATCTTCTGCCTGAAATTTGCAAAACATGTTACAAGGCATACGGAATTTGATTTGGGATGGTGTGAGATTCCGTGATACTGCCTCAAAAAGTTTTTAACCCGACTGGGCCGGGCTGGGTAAGATGCATGCTCTTGCCGAGTTGTTTTTTGGAATGGTCGTAGTTTTTGTAGCAGCCTTTTTATTTGTTAATGCCATCGAGTACCTCGGCTGTAGACTCAGACTCGGCGGCTCTTTCGTGGGAGCAACTCTTGCACCTCTATTCACATCCCTCCCTGAGCTCACGGTTTTCCTTGTGGCGGTATTCTCTGGGGTTGAAAGCGGAGAGGAAATAGGCATCGGAACGATATTCGGACAGCCCTTTATGGCTTCGAGCCTCTCCTATGGACTTGTTGGAATTGCCGCCTTCATCGGCTATTATCTTGGTCGAAGGGACAACGCCACGCTGGAAATAGACAGGTCGCTGATACTTCCGTATGTATTCATAACTATTCTTTTCCCCTTGACGCTTGTTCCTGCATTTCTGCCGTCCACCCGCCACCTCTTCGGAATTTTCTTTCTTGGCACGTTCGTATTCTACATGTGGGTAATGTACGCGAGGAGAAAGGCAGGATCTATAGAAGATGCCGAAATACCCTACTTCTGTAAAGTTGTCCCCCACCCATTTGCAAGCGGCATTATTCAGCTCGTTGCTGCTGTCTTTCTGCTGTACTACGGTTCTGAGAGTCTTGTTTCTGCTGTGGATACAATAGCAAGGGGCGCTGGCATAAGTCCTATGGGTCTGGCTTTAATAATAATTCCAGCAACTACGGCAATTCCTGAAACCGCCAGTGCTCTCATCTGGGGGTATCGCGGCAGAGATACACTCAGCCTTGGCTCGCTTGTTGGCGAGAAAATTCTGTATTCGACATTCTATCCGGGAATAGGTCTCTTAATAACGTCTTGGACTCTTGATATTCACGTTTACCTCAGCGTCCTGACCACCACACTCGTGTCGTTCATTCTCCTCTACTTCATCTCAAAGGAGAGGGTTCCTTGGTACTGGCTATGCACGGGGCTATTTTTCTTCGTGGGTTATGCTGTTCTGGTATTTATGTTCCATATATAGTTTACCTAATTTTTGTCTATTTGCCACTCATTGAACGGGTGAAACCTTCAAAGCTTTGTAGAATTGTTAATTGATATATTTTTGTTTCAATTTGTGAATTGTCTGTATATTATAACTTGGTACCTCTTGCACCGCAATTTTTATTTAGAAATCGAAAAATGGCAGGTTTGATTTAAAATATCTGGCATAAAAACTGCTGGAGGATGCTTGATGGTTGGAAAAAAGCTTCCAGAATGGAAAAAAGCATTTGGCTTGATTATGATTACAGCTCCTGGAATTGGAGCTTATCTCGTGAGCTGTATATGTCCTGCCCTTGATGCACTGTTTCTTGCTTTGATATTTGGAATATCTCTTGGAAGTTTTTTGAATAATTTGAAAATTAGGTATCTCTCAGAAAAGTCTCTTGCTATAACACTCCCACTCGGAATCGTACTGTATGGTGCAAAAATCAAAATCCCACTTCCAAGTGATTTTCCACCCCAAGTCATAGTCTTGACAATTCTTTCAACTTTAATTATGGGTGCCGCTGTATTCCTGTTTGCAAAAACGTTCAGGGTGGGTGAAAAACTCTCCTTGCTATTGGCATGTGGTACGGCTATATGTGGTGTATCTGCCATAACAATAGTTTCTTCAATTGTTAAACCAAAGAAAGAAGAGTTTTCTGCGGCAATTATCGTGATAACTGTGGTTGGGCTAACCGGAGCCATATTCTACCCGTTTCTGGGTTACCACTTAGGACTGTCTCCGGATTGCTATGCGATTTTAAGCGGAGCCACCCTTCATCAGACCGGCCTTGTAGAAATAGCCTCATTACCATTTGGAAATTACGTTATGCAGGAGGGTCTGGCCGTTAAAGGCATACGAATTGCACTGATTTCGGTTGTCACTCTTTTGATTTCTTTTATCTATGCGGAGAACAGGTTTTACGTTCCATGGTATGTTGTGACGTTTCTCATTGTAGCGTTCCTGTCCAGTTTCGTATTAACACCCGAAATTGTAAAGGTGATAGAGCCACTCTCCACAATAGCTTTTTCAATCACGCTGGCATCGATTGGTCTCTCAGTTAACATAAGGGATATCCAGAAAGTGCGTCTCAGTCCCTTAATTGCTGCTTATGGCGGGTGGTTTGCTTCACTGGCTATATTTCTGATAATAATGGGGTGGTTGCTGTGAGGCTGCCCATTTTCTTCAAAATAGTTGCAATCGCGCTGTTCTTTGCGTTGTTGTCTCTCGCTCTGTTTACAGTTACTTCTAACGAACCATCCGGATTAACATATGTTTATTATATTTACATGTTCATAATAATTCTTGGAATATCGTTCTTCGTTGCCGGAAGCATAACAGAACCTCTGGAGAGGCTCAGAAAGGGATTTGAAAACATTATGCGCGGAGAGAGTGCTCACATAGAGGTGGATACGGGTGATGAGCTTGAGGACCTTGCAAAAGCGTTTAACTACATGGTAGATGTGCTGACGAAGCAAAAGGACATGCTGAAAAGGAGTGAGGATAAGTACAGAAGTCTCATAGAAGACGTAAACGACTGGGTTTTTGAAGTTGACGAGAACTTCGTTTACACTTATTCCAGCCCAAAGGTTCGAGATATTCTTGGATACGAACCTGAGGAAGTCGTAGGCAAAAAACCCTTTGACTTTATGCCAGAGGATGAGAGGAAGAAGGCTGTAGAGGAGTTTGAAAACATAAAAGGGGATAAAATTCCGTTCTGTGGCTTGGAAAACGTGTTTCTGCGAAAAGACGGCAGCCCTGTAATACTTGAAACTTGCGGCAGACCCTTCTTTGATGAAAAGGGAAATCTGCGTGGTTACAGGGCTGTCAGCAGAGACGTAACGGCAAGAAAGCAGGCTGAGGAGAAATTAGCATACTTAGCGAGCATTACGGATCACACTGTTGATGCTGTAGTCTCTCTGGATCTCGACAGCCGCATCGTATCCTGGAATAAAGGTGCGGAGATGATGTTTGGATACAAGGAATCCGAAGTTATTGGTAAACCCTTGGCAACTCTTATGCCAAAGGAAAACTGGGATTCGTGTAGAGAAAACTTCAAGAAAGCGATTCTCGAGGGTTACGCCAGAGATATCGAGACTGTAAGAATAACGAAGGATGGCAGAAGGATACTTGTGGATCAGACTCTGACAACAATTTACGACTCAAATGGTGAACACATGGGATTCGTTGCGATAATGAGAGATATTACCAAGCGTAAGGAGGCTGAAGAAGAACTTAAAAGGGCTTACAGACAGTTAGAAGAAAAAACACAGGAACTGCTAAAGTCGCAGAAGGAACTCGAGTACCTTGCAAACATCTTGGAGAACTCAAACGACGCAATATATTCGGTAAACCTCGAAGGTGTTATTACAAGCTGGAACAAGACCGCAGAGAAACTATTTGGCTGGACAAAGAAAGAAGCTCTCGGAATGTCCGCAGACGTGTTGTTACCGGATGAGATCAAGAATGAGATACCTTTTCTGATTCAGAAAATAAAAGAAGGTGTTAGGTTTATTTCTTATGAAACGAGAAGACTGACAAAGGATGGCGAAATAATTGATGTGGATGTTACTGTATCGCCAATACTGGACGAAGAGGGCAAACCCACAGGTTTTTCGGTGATTGCAAGGGATATTACTTCAAAGATCAAGGCAGAAGAAAGTATGCTAAAGAGAATTTTGAAGTTCGATATTGATAAGGGCAAGGTTTACCTGATAGAAGAATCCTTCCCAGATTTGGCACTGGAAGTGTTCAACGATTTGATTAAATGCGGATACTCTGGAACAATAATAACAAGAAGACTTCCTGACGAGATAAAGGTAGAAAATAATTCAACACACTTCTGGCTTTCTGAGAAAAAGGGAAAGAACACGTTATCTCCTGATATTTCTGAAATTGAGACAACAATTATGAATCTACCAAACTGGAACAATGCAGTGCTCTTAGAGCTGGATTATGTCATTCTCAAGAATGGATTCGATAAAACATTCGAATTCATTCAGAGACTGAAGGAAGTATTCTACATCCTCAAGAAAGGAGTCGTACTGCTATCCCTTGATCCGGATATCCTGAATGAGAAGCAGATAAAACTCCTGAGAAAAGAGTGCAGCACTATAAAACTCAAACCAAAACACCACGATCTGCCTCCAGAAGTTTACGAGATATTGAGATATGTTTACATGCAAAACAGAGTGGGTGAGAGACCTTCAGTCAAAGACATTATGAGCAAGTTCAATATTGCAAGAAACACAGCCAAAAAGCGAATAAGGTATCTTGAGGAGAATGGGCTGTTAAAAGTTATCAGAGATGGCAGGCTAAAAGTAGTAGAAGTTACGGAAAAAGGTAGGGAACTATTTTATATATCTTAAAAAGATATTATACAACCATAACTGACACTTTTTGACTGTATTCTTGACGACATCGGTAAGTATTCTGTCATCGATCAAATCGCTTCTGTGAGTTAGATCTCGGCAGAGGTGATTGGTAGTGTCGGATGGCGAACATGTAGAGGTCGTTAGAGGTGTAAAGACGCTATGGAAAACAGAGGACTGGTGGGCAGTGTGGATGGCCTTTATAGTGATACTGCTGGCAACGGCACTGTATTTCAGTGGCTCAACGCTGAAGCCGCTTGCAGTGTATCCACCGAAATGGAGCTTTACACCAGAGGGATATGCAAAGCTCGCAGAACACTTTGCTAACAATGCAGGATGGTACCTAGCAAACTTCCTGTTCTGGCTGGTAATGTTCACGGGTAGCAGCAAGCTCCTTGGATTCAAGCCAAGTGAATTCGTACCATCGTTTGTGTTCGTATACATAGCATCAGTATTAATAGCAGTGTTCTCAGCAAACGAGACGGCCCACCACTACAACTTAGAGGCACCACTGTTTGCGCTTCTTGTCGGATTGCTGATAAGCAACACGATAAAACTGCCAAAATGGATGGACGCAGGTTTCAGAGTTGAGTACTACATAAAAACAGGAATAGTCATGCTCGGTGCAACACTGCCGTTTACACTGATACTCTACGCCGGCCCGGTTGCGTTTATACAGGCGACAATTATAGCGGTGTCAACATTCCTGACGATCTACACCGTTGGTACAAAAGTGCTTGGAATGGACAGGCGCTTTGCTGCAGTTCTCGGTGCTGGAGGAGCTGTTTGCGGTGTTTCAGCATCGATTGCAATGGCCGCAGCAGTAAGGGCTAAAAAAGAGCACGTGGCAATGGGTATAACGACGGTCATCGTCTGGGCAATAATCATGATATTCGCAATACCTCTGATAAGCAAAGCACTCGTTCTGCATCCAGGTGTTGCTGGAGCATGGGTAGGTACATCTGAATTCGCTGACGCTGCAGGATTTGCTGCTGCTGCAGCATACGGCAGTATGTTTGCTAACCTGCCCCCAGACGCAGTTGTGTTCGGAACGGGTAAGACTGTAGCACAGGTTATAGCGGAAGCAAAGGCAGTGGGTGTTGACATTGACGACATAGCGGTTCGTACATTTACGCTGATGAAGGTTATCGGCAGAGATATCTGGATTGGACTGTGGGCATTCGTCATGGCAATTATAGCAACGACAAGGTGGGAGGTTGAGGAGACAGGAACCAAACCATCAGCGATGGAGATCTGGTGGAGATTCCCCAAGTTCGTTCTTGGATTCTTCGCAGCCTCGCTGTTTATCTCAATACTCACGGCAGGAGTTCCGCTTTCAGAGTACTTGCAGCACATGAAGCCGTTGCTCGTCGGTCCGATCAAGACTATGAGAACATGGACGTTCATATTCACATTCTTCAGCATCGGTCTGACAACGAGGTTCAGAGAGTTGACAGCGGCTGGTACCAAGCCATGGATTGCATTCTCATCTGGAGCAATAGTGAACGCCATACTCGGAGCACTGATGTCGATATTCGTGCTCGGTTCATACTGGGCAACCCAGGGATGGGGTGGTCTCTAAAGACGTACCCCCAAATTTTTTATTATTTTAATTTTATTGAGTGGTTACCATGAAGAGTCTCTGGAGTTACAGGCCTGACTGTGAAATTGAAAATGTTTCCTTCGATGAGGATTACCTGGTATTCAGTTCAGGAAGCAGCCTGTACTGCCTAGACGCCGATGCAAGGAAAATTATTTGGAAAAAAAGAATGACTACAACGTTCTACAGAGATCCGTTCTCAGATGTATCAATAACGGCACTTGATGCTAAGGGTCCGATGATTGCAGCAGGTACAAACTTTATGGATGGAAAAATATACCTGTTTACGAAGACTGGTAAGCTGCTCTGGGAGCATCAGTTTGCCACCATTGCGAGTCTGGGATGGAGGCCTGAAGATGTCACAGCAGTTGGCATAGGTGACAACTTTGTGGCAGTTGGGACCGAGTTTATTGGCGAACATATCTACGTTTACACGTTCAAAAGAGAGAGGATGTTCCATAAGAGAGTGAATGGCACGGTGAGGGCGATAGCAGCTAATAGATGTCTTGCGGTTGGAACTGATGAGAAACTGTACGTATTCGAACCCGATGGCAGAGAGAGGTTCAGCATCACTGCGCAGGTTACAGATGTCAAAATTACCGAAACAGGCATTCTCACCAGTTCTGGAAACAGAGTTTACATGTTCTCAAGCAACGGGAAAGAGCTTTGGCATAAAAGCTTTGATTGTGAGATTAAGCAGTTGTACTGCAACGGCAGAATTTATGCTATTGCAGGAAAGAGAGTCGTGGTGATGTCTGAAAGCGGAGATATTCTGAAAGATGTTGAGCTGGAGGGTAGCCCGGTTGGGATAGGCGGATCCGGGATTCTTACACTTGACGGTAACACGCTTAAAATGTACCCTCTTCCGTGACATCTGCTATAATCTGGATAAGATTATATAGTCCTCTGCGAGCAGCGAGTTCATGATAATCGACAACTCGAGAAAGCTGACCTTCGATGACAAATTCAGATTTTCTTGCCACAAGGAGATTCGGTGTTTCAACAGGTGCTGTCACGATCTCAACATATTCCTGACACCATACGATATACTTAGGATAAAGAGAAACCTTGGCCTGTCTTCAGACGAATTTCTGGAGAAATACACAAGATGGCATGTTGGCCCGGAAACTGGACTTCCCGTAGTTGTGCTTAAAATGGTGGATGGTAAATGTCCATTTGTAACGGATGACGGGTGCAGCATTTATAGAGATAGACCGGGCGCGTGCCGCCTTTACCCTCTCGTCAGAATGAGGTCGAGAAATGAGGAGTACTACTACATTATTGTGGAAAACTTCTGCGAAGGCTTCAATGAGAATAAGGAGTGGACGATTCGAGAGTGGCTCGACGACCAGGGGGCGTGGAAGTACAACGAAATGAATGATGTTTTTATGGAACTCGTCCTCGGTCTTTACAGCTCTGGAAGAAAACTGAGCAACGAAGAGATGCAGAAGTTTTACATGGCCTGCTACGACATCGACCGCTTTAGAGAGTTCGCGAGGGAAAATGGCATTGCCGACAACGAAACCCTCGAGGACGACGAGAAGCTCGTGGAGTTCGGAATAAACTGGCTGAAGCAGACCCTCCTGAGTGTGTAACGAACAGAATGGAAAAATAACATAAATATAATGTAAAAAAGTAGTCAGCCGAGAATCTTCTTTACGGCACTCATCCCGAGCTCGAGCAGTTCTTTAGCTCTCTTTTCAGTCTTCCCCTCTGCAAATATTCTGGCAATAGGTTCCGTTCCTGATGGTCTTATCAGCAGCCAGCCATCCTCATAGTCTATTCTTGCTCCGTCGGTGAAGCTCGCTTCTGGGAATTCCTCCTTCAATCCGTTAAGGAGTTTGAGCTTATCCTTGCATGGAACCTTCGTCTTAAACGTGTAGTAGCGCGGTATGTCTTTCACGAGTTCGGATAGCGGTTTGCCCTCAAGCGCCATGAGTTCAAGGACTTTTGCAGCACTCATCGCTCCATCTCTCGCAAGCAGATGCTCGGGGAATATCAGCCCGCCGTTTCCTTCTCCACCAAAAACAGCCTTTGTTTTCAGCATCGTTTCTGCAACCACTGGCGAGCCAACGGGAGTGTATACGATCTCTCCTCCTGCCTCTCTAACGGCATCCTCCACACATCGTGACGAAGACACGGGAGTAACAACGACGCCTCCTCCATTCTTCTCCACGTAGTACTTGGCCATGAGGGCAAGCATGACGTCTTCGCTAACAAATTGGCCTCTTTCGTCAACGAACGTCGCTCTGTCAGCATCACCGTCATGGGCTACGCCGAGATTGGCGTTCGTTTCTGCAACAACCTTCTTGAGCTGTTCTACGTTTTCCTCCACCGGTTCTGGATTTCTTGCAGGGAAGCGTCCGTCGGGATGGGCGTTTATACTAATAACTGTGCAGCCGAGCTCTTTAAGAAGCTGAGGGGTCGTAACGCATCCAGCCCCATTTCCGCAGTCTACGACGACTTTAAACGCTTTTCCTGCTATTTCTTCAACGCTGACTTTATCCTTAATTCCGTCAATATACTGCCTTTTGCAATCCTCGCTGTATACCTGGCCAACGTCTTGCCAGGAGGCTATGCGATAGGTTTTGCTCTTGTACATCCGTTCACTCTCTTCATCCATTTCCCTCGTAAATTCCCTTCCATCGTCTTGAATGAACTTTATGCCGTTGTACTCCCTCGGATTGTGGCTCGCGGTAACAACAATGCCGCCTGTTATTTTTGGGTTCGTCTTGACGTAGTACTGCAACGCTGGAGTTGGAATGAGCCCTAAATCGATGACATCACTGCCTGTAGAAGTTATGCCAGCAATTACAGCACTTTTGAACATGTGGCTCGAAATGCGTGCATCCATTCCGACAGCAATCCTACCACTTCTTATTGTTCCCATAACTCTGCCAAGGTTGAGGGCCATTTCGACAGTTAGTTCCTCATTCGCTATCCCTCGAACGCCATCGGTGCCAAAAAGCTCGCCAGCTCCACCAATTCTTGCCATGTTACTTCTGTAGTTTTCAGAGGTATTTTTCTTTTTGGATTCCTATGGTTTTTATTGGTCAGCTTTTCTTTAGTGATACATGGTTGGTGGTCCAGTCTGAGTGGCGGGTGTTATGGACGGGGAAGGTAACTTTTTTAAGCAGATTATGGTAATAATAATTATAAGTATGAAACCTGCAGAACTTCTTGAGTTATTGGAGCACAAGAGAACAGCAATAGTCACCGACGACGATTACAGTGCCACCACGCTTCTTTACTACACAATAGCACCTCTCGTTAAGGAGAAGCTCCACCTCGTGGTTTACTCAGAAATCATGTGCAGAAAGCTTGGGATTGTGTTTGACTCGATAGTCAGAGATGAGCCCAGGCTCAAAGATGTGATAGATAATCTCAGAGTTATTAAAATTGGTAAAAAAGAGGAGGTAGCTTATGGAAAGCTTGTAGCTTTCGTGGATGAATCAAAAGATATTCATGAAACGGTCAGAGAACTACAAAGGATAATGAACAGACTTGAAGATAACTCGATAGTGGTTTTCCTCGGTTCAGGATTGGCCATACACAAGTATGGCATATCTACCGTTGTTAAGGCTACCGAAGAGTTGTTCTCTGGTATCAAGTCATCACTTACCGAGCTCTATTTCATTCCCAGCCCTGTTTCAATGAATGTCATTGCAAAGCTGTTCGACGTTGTAATCAGGGTTAAAAGGTCTGAGGATTTTGATATAATGGCTTCAGCGAGGGTTTACGATGTATACGTTGAGCACAGCATTCTCCGCGAACTTCCACCAACTCCACTCTACCGTATCCAAGATACTGAACTCCACGAGATAATCTAATTTTTAGCCCTTAAAATTTTAATTCATCAATTTTAATACCCTATCTGACAAGTGGTAGCCGGGAATACCTTTCGAGTTCCACGACCCTCTGCCAGATATGAACACAATCGCAGCTCACGTCAAGGTCTGCTACGTTCTGACTCAGGGAGAACTCCTTTATAGCCATTGCAACGTCTCTGTCACACTTCCTGCAGTTGTGCGGCCCTCTCTCGCTTCCCGCTGCGACAGGATCACACATGATCTCTATCCCTTCACTTCTAACCTGTCTCAAAACCTCAATGGCACTCCAGAGCCAGGGCGGACGGTAGAGGTTTCGCTGCCATAACCTCTCGACATAGGTGTTTGATGGAATGTACATCAGGTTGAGGGAAATGATGTCCGCATACTCTGCGACATCCATCGAAGAGCGGATAGCATCTTCTATCGCTTCTCCCTCTGAAAGAAACGGCGGCTTGAGGAGCAGATATGCTTTAACTCTTACCCCGTAATCTTTGAGCTTTTCCGCTGCTCTAACAAAGTCTTCAAAGGTAAATCCTTTGTTTATACAGTTTTCCCTTATGAAGTCGTTGCTCGTTTCGAGGCCAATTCCCACTTCCGCTTCGAAGGGCATTGACGCGAGTTCTTTGAGAGCTTCATCTTTGACAAATTCGGGCCTGCTCTCTACTATGAGCTTCTTAACGCTCATGGAGCGCATGAGGCTGTAGAGGTACTCTCTAAACTCGGGCGGCACTTCTCTTGCGTCGAAGAAGCTGCCTGAGGTGAATATTTTGAGAACTTCGAATTCTTTGTCTCTAACGGCTTCATCTATTTGTTCTTTAAGCTCTTCAAGACCAATCCTGCTGTCAGATGCATAGGAGAAGCCGCACATCAGGCACCGCTGCCAGTAGCACCCTCTTGTTCTGAGAATTACAGTAAGACATCTAACAGCTTTCCCGTGGAATCGTTCTTTTTCAATCCACGATGCTACTGGCTTTACCACATTCTCCACCTTCTCAATATCCTAAGCTTCTTTCCGTAGTACAGACCGACGAGCAGGCCTGCGAGATGGGCTGCATGAGCCACGCCCGTTTGAGCGCTGAACGGGAGCATAAAGAGGTCGTATGCAGCGAATAGCAGAAGTGCTGTTCTGATGCCCATTGGAATCATAAAGAAGAACAAAACTCGTATTTCTGGAGCTATAATCGCCAGAGTGCCCATTATACCGTAGATTGCACCGCTCGCACCGAGCGCTGGATAGAGTTCACCCGTTGAATACGCAAAGAGTAAGTAAGCCAGGTTTCCGGCAATTCCTGAAAGGAAGAATATTTTGAGATAGTTGTTGCCTCCAGCTCTTCTTTCCAGTTCGCTACCGAAGAACAGCAGGACAATCATGTTCACTAAATAGTGGTCGAAGGAGCCGTGGAGGAATATGCACGTGACAATCTGCCATGGCATGACGAAGAGGTAGGAAGGGTGAAGAGCGAGAAATCTCTCGACTGGCAGGATTATTGAGAGGAAGAACATTATCGTGCAAATTCCAATTATGAGGTTGTTGTAGCCGTATGCGGCGATTCCGGAGGGCTTTGGAAGAGGGATATTTACCTTATGAACGTCAACCCTTCTTTTCCTCTTAACCTTAACCGGCACATTCCAGTAGTCGTCCTTCAGACCTGGGCAATCGTGCTCTTCAGGCAATCTGTGTTCCGAACAGAAATAACCACCACAGTAACTGCACTGGTATGGCATCCAATCTTCTTTTCCGCAGTAATCGCAACGCTTCACTTCTCTGCCTTCTACGGGCGAGTATTAATTATTTTCCATAGTTTTATAACCAGTATCTCACGACTGAAGACATGCTCCGTCCAAAGGGTCTCGCCATTGACATCGACGGAACCATAACATACAGGAATCGAAGCCTGAACTGTAAGGCCGTTGAAGCTCTCAGGAAGGTAAAAATCCCTGTAGTTCTTGCAACTGGCAACATATCCTGTTTCGCAAGAACTGCTGCAAAGCTTATAGGCGTCTCAGACATTGTTATATGCGAAAATGGAGGTATTGTTCGATTCAGCTACGATGGCGACGACATAGTGCTTGGGGACATAAGCAAATGCCTTAAAGCGGCTGAAATTCTCAAAGAGTACTTTGAAATCGAATTCCTTGACGCTGAGTACAGGAAGTCGGAGGTCTGTCTTCGCAGAAACTTTCCTATTGAAGAGGCGAGGAAAATTCTTCACGATGCAAAGCTTGATGTTAAAATCGTCGATTCAGGTTTTGCGTACCACATAATGGATGCGAAGGTCAGCAAAGGAAGGGCTCTTGAGTACATAGCTGATGAACTTGGTATAAGTCCGAAGGAGTTCGCTGCAATTGGTGATTCTGAGAACGACATAGACCTGATTAAGGCTGCCGGCCTCGGTATTGCCGTTGGAGATGCTGACTTAAAGCTCAAAATGGAGGCCGACGTGGTAGTCTCGAAGAAGAATGGCGATGGAGTTGTTGAAGCACTTGAGCTTCTGGGCTTAATTTAACTCTTTCTAAGATTCTCGAGAAAATCACCGACAGCAGTACCGATAATGAAGAATACCGCAAAGAAGAATACGAGGATTGCGATGGCAACTCCTGTTCCGAGTGCTAAAGCGTTTGACAATTCGGGCAATCTTGTTCCTAGGAGACCAAATACGATGCCTATTAGTATACCCACCGCTGCAGATTCTTTGAGCAGCTTCATTCTGTTTTCTTTTCCTGGTTTTATAAATCCATAGATTACTCCAAATACGAATGCTGCTAAAATATACATCACGATGTTTCTACTTACAACTACAACATTTAAAAAAGTTATGGAATTAGATTTTGGTCAACCGAAAAATTCAAATACATTTTGAATATATATTCACAGTGTGAGAGTAATGCGAAGATGTGGAAAACGCATGCGAAGGATGCAGAGAAGGCACTCTGGATGCCAGAGACGCTGGCGAAGATGTTCAGCGTGGACTTTTCGCGAAGTAGCATATGATTCACTTACGCCCGTAGAGGTACACGAGATCGACCCGAAAGTTGCAAAAATACTGTCATTACTTCCACACCGCGATTGCGGAGCGTGCAGTTACGATACATGCTATGACCTTGCAGTTGCAATAGCGGAGAGAAGAGAAAAACCCGACGCTTGCAGGATTGTGGGGAAGAAAGTAGGTAGTGTGATTGAGAAAATTTTGAGGAGGTGATGTAAAATGCCGAGGTATCCGGGTTTCGGACCATGGAGCCACCTTCCCCCGTGGGAAAGACCCGGCTGGAAGTTTGGAAGGGGGAGGGGCTGGTGCTGGTGGTACTACGGCATGAGCAGAGAGGACGAAATCAGGCTGCTTGAGGAGGAAGCAGCTTTCCTGGAAGAGAGACTGAGAGAAATCCGCAGAAGGCTTGATGAGCTCAAGAGGGAGTGATTTTTTATTTTTTGTTTAATTTTTGATGGGCATTACTCGAGCGCCCTGTCAATAACGACCTCTTCGCCATCATCCACTTCTCTGAAAGCCTCAATGTCTCCTACGACCTTCCCGATTACATTAACGGCGCTCGCTGGCCTGATTTCATCTCCTTCACTTATGGGTGTGGGACCGAAGAAGACGCATATTGCTCTGCCGGGAATCCAGTATGCAACGTCGCCCATTTCGACGACTTCTTTAGAGTTTTCTTCGACCTCCACAACCACGTCTGTTTCGAAGTAGATCTCATCGCCCCACCTGTTCACCACACCCTTTATGGGCAGGGAATTCAGTATTGCTTCAACTGTGACTGGGGCGAGGTCTTCGTAGAGCTCAACTTCTCTTTTAACATTTCCAGCTTTTATCCAGACTTTTACCATATCAACCACCTGCTATAACTGCGGCAACTATACTGAAAAGCAGTACGGCACTTATAACTGCGTTTGCGTGGAAGAAAGCAATCTGAATTCTTTTCTCATCGTATTTTTTATCGTTGACTATCAAATGCTGGTAAATGAGCAGCAGAGCTATGATCGCGAGCCCGAAAGCAGCAGGCACGCCCGCTCCGTAAATGTGGATGGCATAGGCTGCAAGGGTGAAGAAGATTGCATGACTGATGGCTGAAATTGCAAGGGCTGCTTTGACGCCATAGTGTGCCCCTATTGAGTGCAGGCCGTGTTTTCTGTCGAATTCAACGTCCTGCAGCCCGTAGATTATATCGAATCCTGCAACCCAGAAGATGACAGCTACGCCGAGAATCGCAGGAACGAACTCGCTGCCAAGTGGGTCGAAGGAGTCCGTTACTGCAATCCACCCGCCAAGGGGAGCAAAGGCAAGGTTTAAACCGAGAACGAAGTGGGCGAGACACGTGAACCTCTTGAGGTAGGGATAAATCCAGGCGGTTATTACCGGAATGGGTGAAAGCATGAAGGCCGTTCTGTTGATCAGATATGCGGAAACAAAGTAAACTGAGAGGGCTATGATTAGAATTCCATACGCCTCTCCAACATTTATCAATCCTGCAGGGAGGTGTCGTTTTGCCGTTCTGGGATTTATTGCATCGATATCTCTATCAATAATCCTGTTGAGAACCATGGCAGCGGTTCTCATCCCGGTAAATGCTGCTGTAATCAGGAGAAACAATTTCCAGCCAAACCATCCGTGGGCTGCAAGAAATGCCCCAGCGTAGGCGAAAGGCAGGGCAAAGAGAGTGTGCTCGATTTTTATAAAGTCAGCATACATTTTGAGTTTGTGAAGCATGGACTTACCATTACAGGAGGCAAATTAAATTTACTTCTTCGTTCAACGTATGACGGGGTTAGTGGTGAGAGTTCTGCTTACCGGTGCAACGGGTTTCCTTGGAAGCTACGTACTGTCCCTCCTTACTGAAAAATACGATGTGGTTGCTTTTGTAAGGAGGCCAGTAGAGAATCTTGGAGAAGGGTTAAATGTCCAGATAATTCGCGGAGATCTGAGGTCCGGAGGGGACGTTGAAAAAGCAGCAAAAGGCGTTGATGTTGCTGTAAACCTTGCCGGTGTACTGAAGGGGGACTACTACGGAGTTCACGTTCTTGCCGCTAAAAACCTCGTAAGTAACGTTCCTCGAATCGTTCACGTCTCAGCTTTATGGGCCTCCCCGGATGGCAACGATTACCAGCGCAGCAAGTGGGAGGGTGAAAGAGAGGTGATGAAGGCCGAGAGCTACACCATAGTCAGGCCATCGGTGATGTTTGGTGCCGGTGACAGATTCGTGAACAAAATTCTCAGGATTATGCGAAGGTATCCCTTCATCCCCTGTTTCGATGGCAGACTCTCTCCCGTGTTTGTCGGGGATGTCGCGGAGATCATAGTCGATGCAGTTGAGAGAGTTGCTAACGGTAGTAGAGAAACTCTTTCCCTCTGCGGTCCGAGGGACTTCAGCGTTGAGGAGCTTTTCCAGACGATTGCGGATGTGTTTGGCATTAAAAAGCCGTTCGTCAAAATTCCACGTCCTATTATCAGTCTTTACGCGATGATAGGTGAAATAACGGGCGGCGATCTGTCGAGAGTGTTTCTTTCCATGCTTGAGACGAGGCCATGTGTCAGGCTTGAGACGGACATCGAAGACTACCTCGTGAGGTGTCGCCATGAGTTCGGATGAGGGTATGGTACCTTCTGCAGCCACAGCAGCAACGGCAGCGGTGCTTGCGATGCTTCTTGAAGTCTCGGCAACTCCAAAATCGGGTAACGTTGATAGGGAGCATAGCTTCGAAGATTTGCGCTACGAGCACTTTCTCGCCTCATCCGCCTCTTCTTACCCTGTTTTCTTGCGGGCAGCGGAGAATCGTGGCAGCGTGGGCCAGCTAATCCTCGATGCGGTCGTCGAAACTTCGAGATGGCATAGAGCCGGAAACGTTCACTTCGGGGCGTTCCTGTTGCTGACCCCTCTCGTGTACTCATGGCGTGCCGGAAGGGCCGAAAGCATCGCAAAGGCCGCTGTTGAGACCTTGAAGAACACGACGGTTGAGGACTCGCTTGCGGTTCTCAAAGCCTTCAGGTTGTCGGGAGCGAGGGCAATGGATGTCGAAGAGCTGAGCCTTGAAGATGACAGTACGGCGGAGGAGTTGAAAAGGGAGAGAATCAACCTCTACGACTGGATGCTTCTCGCTCCTCGAGAGAACATCATAGCAAGGGAACTGACGGAAGGATACACTGCAAGCCTCTCGGGTATGAAAACACTTATCGAGACGTTTGAAGAATTCGGCGACGTGAATGCGGCGATAGTGTTTACATACCATAAGTTGCTCTCCGAGTACATCGATCCCCTTGTGGTTGCGAAACACGGCATCGAGACTGCAAAAAAAGTGAGGGATACGGCAAGGAAGGTTGTTGAAGCGTTTGGTGGGAACATCGACGTCTTCAAACCCCTTGACGAGGAGTTTGTAAGGAGAAGAATAAACCCCGGCACGATTGCAGACCTGACTTCTTCGTCGATCTTTCTCGCCCTGATTGAGGGGTTGAGGTTTTAGACGGGGGGTGTATACTTGAAGCTTTCAGATTTCGGCTTTACTGAGGGAATAAACGAAATTATAGCGATTACGAGGGGTGTGTCTGATGCTGGCGAACTCAATGCAGCCCCGATTGGCATAATAGTTGAGGACGCCAGCAGTAGAGTTGCAAGAGCGAGGTTGTTTCCGAGCCACACGAAGGAGAACGTGGAGAACGGCAGTCCACTGTGGGCAAACATCTGCTTTGATGCAGTTCTGTTTGTAATTTCAGCCTTTGAGGATCCTGGAGAGGAGTTTTACGCATCGCTCAACCCGCCAGTATTGAAGGGCGCTGTGGTATGCTGCAGATTCGATGTTGAAATGGATGGTGGAACTGCAAAGCTTGAACTTGCTGAAGGCACTGTCATAGAAAGGCCGCTCAGGGCAGTTAACAGAGGGTTCAACGCAGTTATAGAGGCAACAGTTCACGCGACGAGGTATGCAATGGGGGTGAAGAACCTCGAGGAGAAAATTAGGTACTATGGAACGATCGTGGAGAAGTGCGGGGGGAGTAGGGAGAAGGAGGCGTATAAACTTCTTCTTGACTACATCCGACTGAAATAGTCGTCTGGTATTTCGATCTGACACACCTCAGTCTAACTGCCTGGGACTTGGCAAATAAAGCCCGTCTCGATAACCAAGATTCACAGGATTATCCACAGACAGTTACCTTTTTAAATCTAACTACATGCCTGGAGACATGGAATGGTTCATAGAAGCGAGTGACAACTATGGATTGATGATTAGAGTCAGGAAAAAGCTTTACGAGTTTAAAGGACTCCAGCACATTGAGATTTATGATACCGTATTCGGCAAGATGCTCGTCATTGATGGCTATGTGCAGTTTATAGAGAGGTTCGAGGCATCATATCACGAGATGCTCGCTCACGTCCCCATGCTGACCCACCCAAGCCCCAAAAAGGTACTGATAATAGGTGGTGGAGATGGAGGTACTGCAAGAGAAGTGCTCAAACATGATCCCGATGAGGTTGTTATGGTCGAGATTGACAGAAACGTTGTCGAGGCTTGCAGGCAGCATGTGGGAATAGACAAGGGAGCTCTTGACGACCCCCGCCTTACCCTCCTGATAGAAAACGGAATAGAGTACGTGAAAAACTGCGACGAGAAGTTCGACGTTCTGATAGTTGACGGCACGGATCCGAGTCCGGCGAGCGAGCCTCTATTCTCTCCAGACTTCTACAGGGCGTGTTCCCGCATATCCGACATTTACGCAATGCAGAGCCAGTCACCGGTGCTGCAGGAGAAAGAGTTTCGCACGGTTCTCCGAAACACTGCCGTTTTCAGGGAAAGGAGGGTTTATCTCTCATATATACCGATGTATCCTGGAGGAATCTGGAGCTTTCTCATCGCGTCTGATAGTAGCCTCAACGTGGAGCTGGATAAAATCAGAAGGAGGTTTGAGGAAAGAAGAATAGAGACAGAGTACTACACTCCCGAAGTGCACGTTGCAGCCTTTACGCTGCCAAGATGGCTTGAAAACATTGTTAGAGAGATGGGTTTGGAAGTTTAAATTTTTAAATTAAAATTATAAAATATTGGTGAGTTTAGAGCAAATCCTTCAGGTATATCGCGTGTCTGCCAAGCTTGCCACCGTAGTTTCCGGCGGTGATTTTTACAATGCCCGGCACCTTTACGGCGGCCATTATGCCCGCCCTCATGGCCTCGCTCACAGCCTCGACACTCAGTCCGTTGATGACTATTTCGTAAATTGCATTGACCCCCTCAGGCACATCGCTTTCCACCTGTCCCTTGAGCGAAGGGGCAAAGCGCTCGTTTGTTGTGGCTTTGAGGAACTTGTACTTGTTTGCTCCGACTTTCGAGCCAGAGGCAACTATTCCCCCAGGAAACGGAGTTATAACATGCTTCACGCTGGAAATAGCATCAACAGCAGCTCTTGCAGCCGCAAGGGCAGCAGGCTGGTTTTCACCCATTATAAAGAAGTTCCCTCCGGCGACGCCCTGAACGACGCCAAAATCGTTCTCGACTATGAAATCGCCCTCCATTATCGGTATCGCCCATACCTTTCTGTCACCGATTTCGAGCTGTTTTTCGAAACCGTCTCCAAAGTACCTCAGCTTGTTTCCTGTATCGAATCTTTCCTCCGCATCGGGCAAAGCGTCGAAGGCTCTTGCAGTTGGAGCCGTCAGAATGCACTGCCCTATCCTGGCTATGAGCTGCTGCTCCAGAGTCTTCTTGCTGGGGTGACATATCTGAATGTAAACTCCCGGTCTGCCATCCGGAGTCTCTTCGGGCTTTGCCTTCCCCTCTATTCCTGCCTCTGCCGGGCACATTATTATGGACGTACCAAAGCCAGTAGCCTCTGTTGCTGCAACTTCCGCAAGTCCATAATCGTAGGCGGTTATCAGAACCCTGGCAACGTAGATATCAAATGCCTCGGCAAAGGTGTCCTCGATTTCAACTCCGTTGAGCTTCATGGCCGGCAATTTTTCATGGATAATATTAACGTTTTGATTTGAGTCCCGTGTTGAATGCGTGTGACACTCAAGGTCTCGTAATTCCTATTTCTTCATTGCTTGATAAATGAAGAAGAAAAAGTCAAAACAAGAGAAAATAAATTGATAGACTACAATCAAAGCCCACCTGAGCGAATCTTCTCCAGAACTTCCTTTGCGTAGTCCATTTTTATTTTTCTTTCCTTCACAAGTATCTCAACGACCTTGTCTATTTCCTCGCCGACTGCTCCAACGGATATGGCCATGTTCCTTGCATGAAGCTCCATGTGACCGCGCTGTATTCCTTCTGTTGCAAGCGCCCTCAACGCTGCAAAGTTCTGCGCCAAACCAACCGCTGCAATGACTCTCGATAGCTCTTCGGCCGTTTTAACACCCAGTATCTTCAGGCATACCCTCGCCATCGGATTAACGGAAGTAGCTCCTCCTACAATTCCAACTGCTACGGGCAGCTCTATTGTACCTACTAAATCACCGTCCTCGTTCTTTTCGTAGGTCGTGAGAGGCTTGTAACCACCGAGGGCTGCGTAAGAGTGTGCTCCTGCTTCAACCGCCCTGAAATCGTTGCCTGTGGCGATAACGACCGCCGAAACACCGTTCATTATCCCCTTGTTGTGTGTTGCGCATCTATATGGATCGGCTTTTGCAAAGGCGTAGGCCTCGATTATGCCATCAACGACCTCTTCTCCTCCTATAGCGTCCTTGTCGAACACAGCCTTTGCTCTCGCGAGCCTGTACGTTGCGAGATTCGAGATTATCCTCAGCCTGACCTTTCCTCCCGTAACGCGCTCAATTATCGGAGCTACGGCTTCGGCCATCGTGTTTACGGCGTTTGCACCCATCGCATCCCTGACGTCTACGAGGAGGTGCACGATTAGCATCGGGCCAACGATTGTGTCGATGACCCTTGCCTCTATATCTTTACATCCACCGCCGAGTTTTACGAGAATAGAGTCCTGCTCGTTGGCTTTCTGGATTATTTCATCCTTGTGTCTCAGCACTTCAATCTTTGCAGCAAAAGGGTCTGGAAGCCTTACCACCTGAATCTGGCCTATCATGACTGGCGGAGTTGCCTGCGTAACAAATCCACCCTTCACCCTCGCCATTTTTGCAGCGTTGCTCGCTGCAGCGACGACACTTGGCTCCTCAATTGCCATGGGTATCAGGTAGTCCTTTCCGTCGATGAGAAAATTCGTGGCTATGCCCAAGGGAAGCTCGAAGGTGCCGATTACGTTCTCAATCATTCTGTCTGCAATGTCGAGAGATAGAGCACCATTCTTCAACGCAAGCTCTTTTTCCTCATCACTCAAGTCGGCAAACTCAGCAACCTTTTCGAGCCTTTCCTCAATGCTGAGCTTGTAGAACCCGGGAATCCTCGAGGATTTCATGGCTGCAGTAGGGTAGCGGATTAAAAAACTCTTTCGCTCTCTCCATGGGAAAAGCTTAAATTGATACGGTTGAGCTTCCGAAGATATGATAAAGTTAATTCGATGCCCGTCCTGTGGAGAGGAGATTGTGCTTAACGACCTTTACAAAGGCATGGAAGTCCAGTGCAAGCTCTGCAATTGTATTATGATATACCAAGATGGGAAATTCCTTCTTCTCGATACAAATGAGGAGTTCAGCATAGAAGAGCTTGCGCAGGAAGAGAAAGGCGAAGAAGAGGAACTTGACGAGGAGTTCGACGAAGACTACTATTTTGAAGAGGATGAATACTGAGACAGAGAAGTCCATATTTTTCTAATCTTGACACTGTCACCTTATTTGTACTTCTTGCAGATTTTAGCACGAATAATCATTGAAAAAGCCCCTGTGAGGCTATTGTTAGGATAAACAATGATAAACTTTATTAACTACACCTCGACATCTGCAGCAAAAGCATTCGGGGGGATATTTATTTTACTGGAGGTAAGATTCCACGGAAGAGGAGGACAGGGAGTCGTTACATCGGCAGATGTCTTAGCAGTTGCAGCTTTTAAAGAAGGTTATTACACACTCTCGTTCCCAACCTTTGGGGCGGAAAAGCGTGGAACTCCTGTTGCGTCTTTCCTGAGGGTATCTGATAAGCCAATAGTGCTGAGGGACGAAATTTACAACCCCGATTACGTCGTCGTTCTTGATCCGACAGTGATGGAATCTGTAAACGTTGTAGCTGGCCTGAAAGAGAACGGGATGGTGATAGCCAATTATCCCAGTGAGGAGAAAGTCAGAGAGTTACTCGGCGTAAAGGCTGTTGCAATAAACGCCACAAAACTCGCAATAGAGTACCTCGGGAGGCCTATAACGAATACGGTGATGGTAGGGGCTTTCGCAGGCATAACAGGGCTCGTCAAACTCGAAACTTTAAAAGAGACAATTGTCGAATGGTTTAAAAATCCGGCAATTGCCGAAAAAAACGCCACGCTCGTTGAAATCGCCTACAAGGAGATGGAAAAGCGCAAGGAGGAGATATCATGAAGATCAGGATAAGCCTCGGGGCAGTTTCGAGGCCCCTTGAATCACTCAAGATAAAAACGGGTGACTGGGGTGCAGAATACCCAGTAATAGACGAGGAAAAGTGCATTGGTTGCGGGGAGTGTGAGACGTTCTGCCCTGACCTCTGTATTGAGCTCGTTGAAAGAGAGGGAAATAACGAGAATAGCGGAGAGAACAAGAAGAAGAAAAAGAAAGTTGCAAAGGTTAACTACGATTACTGCAAGGGGTGCGGAACTTGCAGCGTGGTGTGTCCGGCTGAAGCCATCAGGATGGAACTTAAGGACATATATAAGGGTGAGCTGAAATGATGAAGGTGGTAAGAGGTTTCTATTCCGTAGCGTACAGTGTCAAACTCTGCAAACCCAACGTGATATGTGCGTATCCAATAACTCCACAGACCGAGATTGTTGAAAGGCTTGCCGAGATGTACGCCAACGGTGAGCTTGGCGACTGTGAGTACATCACAGCAGAATCTGAGTTTGGATCTGCGTCAATCCTCGTTGGTGCTTCTGCAGCGGGAGCGAGGACGTTCACAGCAACATGCTCTCAGGGCCTCATTCTGATGAGCGAAGTACTGTGGAACGCTGCCGGTATGAGGCTACCAATTGTCATCGTAAATGCCAACCGTTCGTTGTCTGCTCCACTGAGCATATGGAACGACCACCAGGACAGCATGGCTATGCGTGACGCGGGCATAATCCAGGTTTACGTGGAGAACAATCAGGAAGTCCACGATATGATACCACAGGCCTTCAAGGTGGCTGAAGACCGCCGTGTAATGCTTCCCTTCATGGTCTGTATGGACGGATACAAGCTCACGCATGCATATGAGCCTGTCGATTTGCTCAGTCAGGAACTCGTTGATTCGTTCCTTCCGCCCTACGACCCGCCGGTGAAACTCACGACAAAAGACCCGCTAACCTTCGGCAGCTACGCAACACCCGCCACGTACATGGAGTTTCGCGCTGCAATGCATAACGCAATGGAGAGGGCGCGAAAAGTTATGGATGAGGTGTTCAAAGAATGGGCAGAAGTCAGCGGAAGGAACTGGGGAGGACATATTGCCAACAGTGGGGAGGGCGCAGAAGTTTACGTGATTGCAATGGGTTCTTTGGTTGGCCTCGTGAGGGATGTGGTGGATGAGCTGAGAAAGGATGGAAAGTCTGTTGACCTGATAAAGCTCAGAACCTTCCGCCCCTTCCCGGCAGATGAGCTAAGAAAAGCTCTGAGTGGTGCGAGCAAAGTTATCGTTTTCGAGCGCAGCCTGTCGCTTGGCAGCGAACCTCCCGTAACTCTCGACGTGAAGTCAGCGATACAGAAGTTGGATATAGACGTATACTCCCTCGTAGTTGGCCTTGGTGGAAGGGATGTGCCGAGAGATCTTGTAAAGAAGAGCATTGAAGAGGTAATTGATGGCAAGGTTGAGCCGGGTATGCACTTTAGAGGACTCAAGGACTATGAAGAGGTGATAGTGTGAAGTATTTTGGTTCAGGTCATGGAGCGTGCCCGGGATGCGGGCTGCCGATTGCAGTTAAGAACGTCCTTGAGGCAATAGGCCCGTGCTTCGTTGCCAACTCAACTGGATGTCTTGAGATTATCAGTTCGCAGTATGGAAAGAGCGCGTGGGGCGTGCCATACATACACTCTCTCTTCGAGAATGCTGCTGCCGTTGCCGCTGGCATAGAGGCTGCTCTGAAAGCCCTGGGTAGAACGGATGAAGGGCCTGTTGTAGTCTTTGCGGGAGATGGTGCTACGGCTGATATAGGTATCGGCCCGCTTTCCGGCATGTTCGATAGAGGTCATGACGTCCTCTACATCTGCCTTGACAACGAGGCATACCAGAACACCGGCAACCAGCAGAGCGGCCTTACGCCAACTGGGAGCAACACCACAACCTGTCCGGCTGGAAAGTTGATGCCCGGAAAGCCGGGGCCCAAGAAAGACATGGTCGCAATAGCTCTCGCCCACAAAGTGCCCTACGTGGCAACAGCGAGTGTAGCATATCCGAAAGATATCAGAAGAAAGGCAAAGAGGGCGATGGAGTTCGAGGGACCAAAGTACATCCAGATTCACTCAACCTGTGTTACAGGATGGGGTATTGAGGGTAAACTGGCAATTCCGATTGCAAGGCTTGCTGTGGAAACAGGATTATATCCGCTTGTGGAGTACGAAAACGGAAAGCTGGTCAGGGTCAGAAAGATAAAGAAGAGAAAGCCCGTTGAAGAGTATCTCAAACCGCAGAAGAGGTTCAGACACCTGTTCAAGCACCCGAAGGGTCATGAGATAATAGAGGAAATTCAGCGCATAGCAGACGAGAATGCCGCGAGGTTCGGACTCGATGTAGAGTAAAATCTATCTTTAGTACCTTCTTTTTTTATCCATGCGTAGCAGTGAAGCACTTGAAATTTCCCGCCACGTTGCCGAAGAAGTAAGAAAAGCTGTTCTTCCTATCGCTGGAAGTAAAGAGGCAGGAATAGAGGTTGGAATGGGGAAAGATGGAACGCCAACAAAGAGGATTGATAGAATTGCGGAAGATGCCGCACTTGCGGTGTTGAAAGACTACGACGTCAGAGTTATAACAGAAGAATCGGGAGTCGTTGGAGATGGTGAAGTAATCGTTGCCCTCGACCCCGTAGACGGAACGTTCAACGCAGCCAAGGGCGTTCCGATATACTCCGTTGCTCTTTGCTTCTCGAGAGGTGAGAAGATTGAGGACACATTCTTCGGCTATGTGATAAATCTCGCAACTGGGGTTGAGTACTGGGCCGACGAAAAGGCGTATAAGGATGGCGAACCCATTACCGTCTCGGATAGCGACTCGCTGCGATGCAACGCGATAATGTACTATCCCCGGAGGGAGTACGGTTTTAAAAGAATAAGGATCTTCGGCAGTGCAGCTCTCGAGATATGTTTTGTTGCTGATGGCTCGTTCGACTGCTTTATAGATATAAGGAAAGGTGCCGGAAAAGGTCTGCTGAGAGTTTACGATGTTGCCGCATCACTGTTCATAGCTAAAAAGGCCGGAGCAATCGTTACAGACGACAGAGGAAACGACATCGGGAACAAAAGGTTTACAATGGATGAACGCTTTAGACTCGTAGTTGCGAACGAAAAGCTGCATCCAAAACTGCTTGAAGTTCTTAAAGGCTGGGATTCGAAATGAAGGCAGCGGTAGTTTACAAGCCGGACTCACTGGATGTTGCGGAGAGCGTTAAGGAGTTCCTGCTCAGCCTCAACGTGGAGGCAGAAGTCTGTGAACAGTCTAAGGAGCTTGAGAACTATAACTTCATCGTGAGCGTTGGTGGGGACGGAACGATTCTCAGAACCCTGCAGATGCTCGACGAATGCCCTCCAATTTTCGGAGTGAATACCGGAAAGGTTGGGTTGCTGACCCATGCATCTCCGGAGGACTTCAAGGAGAAACTTGGAAAAGCTATTGAGGATATGAACATCGAGGAGTTCATGCGCATCGAATGCACCAACGGAGAGAGGCTGATAGCCCTCAATGAAATCGCCCTACTGACAGCTGTACCAGCAAGGCTCGTGGAGTTTACGGTATGCGTTGACGGTATTGAAATTGAAAAGATGAGGGGTGATGGTTTACTTATATCGACACCAATTGGCTCAACAGCCTACGCATTGTCAACGGGCGGCCCCATAATCGATCCCCGCATGTATTGCGTCCTTGTCGTCCCGGTTGCACCCTTCAAGCTCGGCTGGAAGCCTTGGGTCGTCGATGCGAGTAGAACGGTGGAAGTTACGATTCACAACAGGCCGTGCCTTGCAATAGCCGACGGTCATAGAATAGTGGAGATTCCACCGGGAAGTAAGCTGGTATTTGAGAAGTCAGGATTTCCAGCCAGGTTTTTTAAAATTCCCAACAGAATAAAGAGAATAACAGAAATGCTCAGAAAAATGGACTGATTTTTCACCTTACCTTCTGCGCCTTCGCAGCGCAGAGGCGGCGCAGAAGCTGCTCCCCTTCTCTCGTCCCCTTCACAATCAGCAAATCACCGGACTGAATTTTCGTCGAGGCAGTTGGGTGGGTAATCCACCTGTGTCCTCTCTTGATTGCAACCACGTGCATTCCAGTATTCGTTTCGACTTTTGCCTCTCCGAGTGTCTTGCCGTCGAGGCTCGATTGCCTCGTTACCTCTACTATCGTAATTATTTCGTCCGCTTCCCTCATAGCCTCCTTGAATATAGGGTGAATCTCCATCTTCTCGATGACTATCTGAGCTATTTCCTTCGCTGAGTCGGCAATCGTTTCACTCGCGTACGCGATGTCAAGGAGCGCAACAAGAGGTTTGAGCTCCTCACCCTTGAAGTGCTTCGAGCTTTCGAGAACCCAGTGCTGGAGTTCGTACTTCATGTTGTCGACTTTCTCCTCTATGTACCCTACCTCCTGCGCAATCTCGTCGTTGTAGTAGAGCAGTGAAAGGTAGCTCAGATCGACAGCAAGCTCGGATAGGTTCTTCATCTCTATGAGAATGTCAACAGCCCTGTCGAGATCTTCAACTTCCAGTTCTGGTTCAGTTTCATCGATTTTTCTTTCCTCCCCTGTCACGAACTTAAAAAACTTCGGAACTCCCGATATGTCTCCTTTCGCGAAGAGCGTATCTCCCTTGTAGATCTTCGTGTCTCTGTCGGGGTCGAATATCCACTCGTAGCCTCTTCTTATCGCGATGACTTTCATTCCTGTTAAGGTGTGCAGCCTCGCCTCTCCGAGCGTTTTCCCTGCAAGCTCGGACACTTCGGATACTGTTGCCTTTGCGACAGTCTCTTCGCTTTTCAGGAGGGCTATCTTTACCATGTCCTTCGGAAGCTGAAATCCGCGCAGGACGAGAATTGCTATGTCTCCTGCGGCGTTGCTTATTTTCTGGCTTGCGTTTGCAATCTGTAGAACTGTCGAAACTGATTCCGCTTCGTCAACCCTCCTCGCTGCGAGTATCGAGACTATCCTGATCTGCTTCAGCAGACTGTTCATCCGGTTTTCGAGGTCAAGAACTTCCTCCGCTATATCCTCGTTGTCGAAAAGGATTGCAGAATAGGCAAGATCGACAATAACCTCCGAGGTGTCCTTAATCTCTATTAGCAAATCCTTAACGGTTCGCCGCATTTTTTTGTCCATTCTTCAGGACAATATTTAAGAGTTTCGTAAAATCCAACAGCAGGCTAATCGGTCTTTTTTCTTTTCGTTCTGGTGATGTATCTTCTGAATGTAAGCGCTGTCAGGGCAACGCACCACTCTCTGAGCACCTCAATGTCCCCCTCGCTTGCAGCAATAACCTCAATCCCATCTGGTCTCAGAATGGCGAGTTCTTCTCCGTTGGCCCTCAGGACGATTATCTCCTCTTTTCTGAAAAGTTCGAGCGTGTACGGTGGATCAAATATAGTGATGAAGTCTTCACTGCATTCGGCTTTCTCCCTCAGAACGTGTCTGAGAAGTTCGAAGGAGCACAGAATTTTTCTGCATAGATTGCCCCACTCTTCCTCAGGTGTCAACACGCCTCACTTTGGGAAAACTCTTTATGATACTTTTGGTAAATGGCTGGCAAAGGTGTTAATAATAATTCCTCCAAAATCCAAAACCTTTAAATTTACTCGAAGGGGCTGGAAAAAGAGGTGGTTAAAATGAAGCAGCAGGCAGAAGTGAGACAGCTCAGAGAGGGCGGTTATGTTATCATAGACGATGAGCCGTGTGAGATTCTGAGCATATCCGTCAGCAAACCCGGTAAACACGGAGCGGCTAAGGCGAGAATAGACGCTGTAGGAATTTTTGATGGGCAGAAGAGGAGCATCGTGCAGCCCGTTACTGCGAAGATCTACATTCCTATCGTTGAAAGAAAGAGGGCTCAGGTAATAAGCGTCGTCGGCAACGTAGCCCAGCTCATGGACCTCACGACATATGAAACATTCGAGCTGACCGTTCCAGAGGGTGTAGAACTCGAGCCGGGCAAGGAAATATTCTACATCGAGTCCCTCGGCAAGAGAAAGATCGAGAAGTAACAAGAGAGAAGTCATGCACATAGATTCTTTTTTTGCGTGCTCCAATTCAAATATTGACGAAGCGGAATTCGTAGTATTTGGAATTCCATACGACGCTACGCAATCATTTAAGCCCGGTTCCCGCTTTGCCCCCAACGCCATAAGGGAGGCAAGCTGGAACCTCGAAGATTTTTCCCTCTTTTCCCGCTTTTCACTTTACAGAGCAAAGATATGCGATGCGGGCAACATCAATGTCGATGGGGACTTTGAAGCTGTAGCCTCGAGGGTAGAGGAGTTCATGAGCGGTCTGTCGGGCATTCCCATCGCCCTTGGTGGGGAGCACACCGTAAGCTACGCATGCGCTAAGAACTTCGAAGAAGTTTGCTTCGTTGTTTTCGATGCGCACTTCGATTTAAGAGATAAATTCGACGGTAATCCCTTTAACCACGCTTGTACGTCGAGGAGAGTATACGAGCTTGGCCACAAACTCATTCTAATAGGCGTCCGGAGCTGCACGGAAGAAGAATTGCAATTTGCGGAGGAGGGAGGGATAAAATTCTACACTTCTTTCGATGTGATCAAAAAGGGAATGGCCGCGATTCTCAAAGAGATAGAAGGTGAAATTTCGGACAGAGTGTATCTCTCTGTAGATGTGGATGCTTTCGATCCAGCATACGCTCCGGGTGTTTCCACGCCGGAGCCTTTTGGTATAACACCCTTCGACTACCTCGCATTTCTGGAAAAGTTTGCAGACAGAATTGTCGGGATGGATGTAGTTGAAGTGGTTCCGGATTCAGAAAAGGTAACACAAATTCTTGCAGCAAAACTCGTGGTGGAATTCATTGCTCGTAAACACACTTCTTCCTTTTTCCGGTGATACATTGCTCGAAATATTTGCAATCTTCACATGTTTCTGGCCTTTTTTGTTTCCTTATGTACTCCACCATAAACTCTGATGTGGAAATTGATAGGGTATATAGTTCTTTTGATTTTGTTCTAAAATTTTATTTTCAAAGCCTGGATTAATAATTTCAAAGTCAAGATAGCTTTAGAACTCCATCCCGATGCATACTTTACGCAATCCCGTCTGAAAATTTTAAATCATAGGAATTGAGAAAATATGTCAACATTTTAATACTTTCTTATCGTAAGTAATCTGTGAAGTGTGAAGTCTGCGGTTGTAGAATTTACAGCGGAACCATCCCGATCTGCCCGGAATGTGCAAAAACGGAAGTAGCTCTGGATTATGCGAGACTTTTACATCCTGAAATCGACACTATGAGAAAAGGGAAGACCATCTGCCGCCTCTGCTCAAATGAGTGCTCTACAGGCGTCTGTGGATTGAGGAGAGTCGTTGACGGCAAAAGGAAATCCCTCGTAAGCAGCAAGAAGGCGATACTTCACGCTTACGAAGACCCGCTCCCAACGAACTGCTGCAACTCCTGGTTCTGCGCAGCGAGCGAGTTCAGCGGAACGAATCTTGCGGTCTTCTACTATGGCTGCGGCTTCGACTGCCTGTACTGTCAGAACTGGGAACACAAGCTCGTAGAACATGGCAAAGTAGTTGAAATTGATGAAATGGTCGAAAGCGCAATGAACCCGCGCATAAAGTGCATATGTCACTTCGGCGGCTCACCCGAGCCACAGCTACCCTTCGCCATCAGGTTCAGCGAGGAGGTTCTGAAGAGGAGGGATGTCATGGTGTGCTGGGAGTGGAACGGTGGTGCACATACAAAACTCGCGCTGAAAGCAGCAAAACTCAGCTACGAGAGCAGAGGAACTGTTAAGTTCGACTTAAAGGCCTGGAATGACAACCTGCATGTTTTGCTCACGGGGAGGAGCAACAGGCGAACTCTTGAGAATTTCGTCAGAATATATGAAGAGTACCCAGATGTCCTTTCCGCAACAACACTGCTCGTACCGTATTACGTTGACGAGGATGAAGTAGAGAACATAGCCCGTTTCATTGCATCTCTCAGCGAGCACATTCCATATTCGCTGCTCGTTTTTCATCCAGACTACAGGCTGAATGATATGCCTGTAACTCCGAGGGAGCAGGTGAGAAGGTGCTATAATGCGGCGAGAAAGCACCTCAAAAGAGTACATGTTGGCAATGTCTACCTGATAGGATACTTCTAGTGTTTTGGATGACTGTATCTTCTGATGAGAAGATGATTGAGAAGTTTTTTATAATTTCTGCTGAAACACTACAAAAATGGAGAAAAATAGAGGTGATTTGAACGTTTATAATTATTGCTGGGGAAGAAGCAGGGCCTAAATCGAACAAACTCGGTGGGGTTTGGAACGTAATCGATGCAGAAGCGAAGAAAATGGCCGAAATAGCTTCAGAAGAGATTATAGTTGTCGGTCCTTATTTCGAGAGACTTGGCCAGGACTGGAGTCCGAAGAACAGAATAACACATGCAGAATTCGATGATGCTGTAGGTAGCGCGATAGACGAGGCGGCAAAGCGCGTTGGACTTCCTTACGTTACTGGAAAGATTGGAAAGGTGAACTACGTCCTCTTCAACGTTGAGCATTGCCTTGGCAGGATAGTTCGCTACGATAATCAGGACATGCGCCTGAGCGATGCAGTGAAGGCTGAAGCTTACAGGCTCGTTGGTCTTGATTCTTTGCGGTACGAGGCGACGAGCTACGGCAGAGAGTACACACACTACTTGAACCTGAGTTATGCGGTCTCGGAGTTTACAAAGGCATTACTCGACTCAGGCAAAGTTTCCCTCCACTGCCACGAGTATCCCGTTTTTTACGCTATCGCAAGGCTGGAAAAGCTGAAGATACCTGTAAAAACCGTTGCAACGTTCCACGCAACGAAAATTGGAAGAGCTCTCGGAGTAGGTGTTTTTGACAAGATAAGAAGGGGCGACCCAACATATCCTCCGAACATCCAGCACGGCCTCGTCGAACTCGAAAAGCTTGCGAAGTACGCAGAAACAGTAACGTTCGTGAGCGAGGGGACAAGAGCCGAGGCAAAGCTGTTTTACGGCATTGATGGCCTCGTTATAAGAAATGGGATTGAAGTAACGAACGAAATCATAGACTGGGAAAAAAAGACTGAGTGCCTGAACAGAATACGTTCCACAATTGTATCAAGGCTGAGCAGGTACAACGGAATCGAACTCGAGGAGGAGCAGATCATTCCGATATATACCATATCGAGACTCGAACTCGAAAACAAGGGCTACCCCGACCTTATGGATGCCCTCGTCATACTCGATAGAATTCTGACCAACAGGATTGAGAATGGTGAGATTGAGGAAGTTAAGGTATTCTGCCTGCTGATTACTGCTTTTGGCTATAAGGATCCATCTACTCTTCCTGAAGGTTTTCCTGTTGAGCTGCCGGATGAAATACTCGTAGGAGATGAGCTAAGATTGAAGAAGATGGTCGAAAAGAGGAAAATTGACGTAGGCAACCTCAAGAAGCGTGCGGTTTGTGCAATGCCATACCCTCAGTGGGTCGGAAGAAACGATGGTGGCTTTGGGATGACGATCGATGAGATCGCTGCGGGCTGTGTTGCAGGCATATTTCCTTCGAGGTACGAGCCTTTCCTCCTTACTGCACTCGAGGCGTGTAGCGAGGCGTGTCCGGTGGTGATAAGCAGGGCGTGTGGGTTCAGCGGGGCTGTTAAGGAGCTTCAGAGGAGAAAGGGAATCTTTGGTGGAGTTATCCTCGTCGATAACATCGAGCAGAGTTACCTCGAAACTATTACTGACTACGCGTTCGGTCTACATATTATAATTGATGCGCTCCTCAGGGACAGGGCGAAGGATAAGATGATGTGCTCCACAGCCTTCGTTCTTGCCAACGAAATGAGCTGGGATGAGCCAGTCGGGATGTACTACGAGATACTCAGGGAATGAATTCACTTCTTATTTTTTAACTATATAATAAATAACTTACATTAAACAAAATAATTTCGAAGCAACAAGATGGCAGTGTCAAAATAACAAAAAATAAATAACTAAGATACAACTTATGCAGCCTGCGCTAAGCCAGTTGGTAGATTACGTCAAGTCTACAAAAGTCTTTCGAAGGAACAGGAAAGATGTGGAACTTAAAATACTTGCAGCATTATTATACTTCTTTGGCCTTTCTTTGAGAAAAACAAGTGATTTTCTATCTTTATTCGAAGAAATAAGTCACGAATCTGTTAGGATTTACTACCATAGACTCAAAACAGTCTTAAAACAACCAGAAAAGAAGAAAAGAAGACTTGTTGCGATAGATGAAACAAAAATAAAACTGGAAAAGAAACAAATCTTTGTTTGGGCTGCTATAGACGTTGATACCATGGAATGCCTAGCTATATGGGCTTCTGGAGGAAGAGGAAGCTTTGAAGCTTACGTTTTCCTTAGAGAAGTTCTCAAGCATTGCGAAAACAAGCCAGAGATCGTTGTTGATAGAGGTTTCTGGTATCTGTGGGCTTTGAAAAGGTTAGGGCTGAGATACAGGCATGAAACGTTTGGTAGAAGAAATGCTGTAGAAGGATTCTTTTCGAGGTTTAAAGAGAGAACGAAGAGGTTCTGGAACAGATTTCCATTCAGGAGTTCTTTTGTCTCTGTACAGAGCTGGTTGGAGAGCTTTATGGCCTTCTACAACTACTGGAGGTGTTAACTTGACACTACCCAACAAGATAAGAAAAAGCTAAATATTCTGGAGTAGAAAAGAACTAAATGGTGAAATTATGTTAGACGAGAAAAGATTGCTTCTAATAGTTCGATTTGGTGTTAAGGGCTGCACTCTCCTTGCGAAGCTTGTATGCAAAAGCCTCAAAGTTTTTTGGACACCTTTCAGCTCGTACAGGGCTATTATCGTTACCTCGAAACTGTACGTACCCAACAGCATCTATGAATCTATGTACGATTGCAGGTTTGTGGGAGAGGTTTTAAATGAGGTGAATGCAAACGTCTGAGGTCTGTTTTGCTTTTGAAGTCCATCAGCCTTACCGCATCGACTTTCAGTTCAATCCCGAGTTTGCAAAGAGAAAAAGAAACCTGAGGGATGCTTACTTCGCCGGTATTAATAGGGAGATTCTTCAGAGAGTGGTGGAGAAGTGCTACATGCCTGCAACTCAGATAGTTCTCGAGGGACTCGATGCAGGCTTTAAATGTGCTTTCAGCTTTTCAGGCACAGTTGTTGAGCAGCTTGAAAGATGGAACCGTGACACACTCGAGCTCTTCAGACAGGCTGCAGAACATAAAAACGCTGAAATTCTTGCTCAGACGTACTATCACAGCATCGCGAGTCTTTTCGGCGAAAGGAGTGAGTTCGAGGAACAGGTAAAGCTCCACATTCAGTTAATGAAGGATGTCTTTGGTGTTAAGCCGGAGGTATTTGAGAACACGGAGTTAATTTTTGACAGCATGATTGCTACCGTTGCGAAAGAATTAGGCTTCAAAGCAGTGTTTGCCGAGGGTGCTGAGAGATTCCTCGAAGGTAGGAGTCCAAATTACGTTTATTCTTGTAACGGAATAAAAATTCTGCTGAGGAACTACACACTTTCCGATGACATAGCGTTCCGTTTCTCCAGTGGAGAGTGGGATCAGTATCCTCTGACGGCCGACAAGTACGCAGATTGGCTTGCTGCAACGCCCGGTGATTGTGTGAACATCTTTGTAGATTACGAGACTTTTGGAGAACATCACTGGAAGGAAAGTGGCATTCTCGATTTCCTGAGATGGCTACCCCACGAGTGCATGAAGAGAGGGATAGAATTTGCAACGCCATCTGAAGTGGCTGAGCTTCAGGCAGTTGGCGAAATAGATGTTAGCGAGACGATATCCTGGGCAGACGTGGAGAAGGACACTTCGGCGTGGCTCGGCAACTGGATGCAGAGCACAGCATTCAGAGCTGTCAAAAGGGCGAAAGCTTACGCTGAATACTACAATCCGGTCATATGGAGGTATCTCCAGACCAGCGACCACTTCTATTACATGGCAACGAAGCAGGGTTCGAGCGGAGAAGTTCACAACTACTTCAGCCAGCACCATCCTTTCGAGGCTTTTTCAATTTATATGAGGGTTTTATCACACTACGAGGAGCGTTGCTCGAGCAGGATGAAATCAAAGCAGGCAGCAATCGCTCTCCGCTCACTTCCGCCAGAGAAAGCCTTTCACTTCAGGCACTTCTCTGGTGATTACGCAGGTTCGGCATACAGCCTCGATGACTTTGCCTCGCTTTTGAGGTCCATTCCGGTGGAGTCCATAAGGTTTCATCTTGAGAACGGGGACTTTGAAAGGTGGATAGAGTACGTTCTGTGTGATAAAAGGCTTGTAGAAGAGATTCGTAAGCTTAGGAGGGAAGGGGATGTAGTAGATGGGCTGGTAGAAGTTGTTGAAAAGAGAAGGTGTGAGTTATGGAGACTCTTAAAATAGGCTTCTTCTGCTGGGAGTCCTTATACTCCGAGAGAGTTGGCGGGCTTGCAAGAGCAGCCACACACCTTGCCGAAAATCTTGCAAAGAATCATGAGGTTCACTTCTTCACAAGAGGTGATGGTGACTGCGAGATTAACGGTGTCAATTACCACTACTGTCATCCACGTGGAGAGAATATCGTTGATTACTGCCGAGATATGAGCCTTAAAATGGTTGAAAGATTTTGGGAGTTCGACAGCCCGGAATTTGACATCCTGCACTTCCATGACTGGCATGTCGTTGAAGCGATGCATATACTAAGGGATAGAAATACGGTCTTCACGTATCACTCCACCGAGTATGGAAGGAATGGAGACAAATTTGGTGACTGGTGGGAATTCAAAGAAATTTCCGGTAAGGAGTGGTACGCCGGGCTAATAGCCAAGAAGATCACGACGGTTTCAAACACTCTCAAAAATGAGGTCATGTGGTTGTACAATATCCCGGACTCGAAGGTAGCAGTCGTCCCAAATGGAGTCAACCCTGAAGAGTTTTATGCTGATGTGGAGCCGGAAGAAGTCAAAAGGGAGTACGGTGTACATCCTTATGACCCCCTCGTGTTCTTTGCTGGAAGGCTTGTTTACCAGAAGGGGCCAGATTTGCTTGTTGGTGCAATTCCTCATGTTTTGAGTAATAGAAGAGACGTAGAGTTCATCTTCGCTGGCGATGGAGATATGAGAAGGTGGCTTGAAGAAAGAACAAACGGGCAACCTACAAAATTTCTCGGTCACCTGCCGGATTCGGAGTTCATCAAACTTCTCAACGCAAGCGACATCGTAGTGGTTCCGAGCAGAAACGAACCTTTCGGGCTTGTGCTCCTTGAAGCATGGAGTGCCGAAAGGTGCGTCGTAGCAACCGACGTTGGGGGCCTCTCTGAGAATATCGAGAACTTCGTTGACGGCATAAAGGTTTACGTTAATCCAGAATCGATTGCCTGGGGAATAAACTATGTGATTAACGACCCGTATGGAATTAGAGTTCTCGGCAGGAGAGGGAGGGAAAAGGTCGAGAACTTCTTCCGCTGGAAGGTCGTTGCTGACTGCATGCTCGATGTTTACGAGAACTGCTGTTTGGAGGTGTGATACATGAGAATGACGTACTTTGTTGATGAATACCCGCCTTTCTTCAGAGGAGGCCTTGGCACCTATGCAATGGAGATAACAAGGCAGTTCGTAAAACTCGGCCACACCATTACTGTCTTTTCTCGCAATACGGGTGATGATCCAACGAGAGACGTGTGGCAGGGTGTAGAAGTTCATCGCCCACTCTTGATGGACATTGTCGATGTCCTGCCCGTTTACATACCTGAAGATATCAGGATGTGGCCGCTCGAGGCTCAGGAGTTCTTTGGCGAAACTCTGCTCTACAACTTTCTGTCTGCATCAAAACTAATAAACAGACTTGTGGCCAGAGATGGGAGAAAGTTCGATATCATCGTGTCACACGACTGGCTTGCTGCCGTGGCGGGAATAATAACCAAGAAGAACTTGAACATTCCCTTTGTCTTCCATTTCCACTCAACAGAACAGGGTAGAACAGGCGACGGTTCTCCGACTGTAAAAGAAGTGGAGAGAATGGCCGGACTGAAGGCAGACCTGATAGTCACCGTAAGCTACGCGATGAGGGACGAGCTTGTGAGTCTCGGCCATCCAGAGCACAAGATTCGTGTGGTCTATAACGGCGTCGATGCTGAGAAGTATAGGCCGAACAGATTTCCAGAAGAGGAAGTGAGGGAGTTTAGAAAGAAAATTGGCGTTGAAAACAGTCCAATGATTCTGTTCATCGGTAGACTCGCGTGGGTTAAGGGGGCAGATACGCTCGTCAGAGCAATGCCGATTATATTAAGAGAAGTACCCAACGCAAAACTCGTTATACTTGGCAAGGGCGAGCAGGAAAGTCTGCTCGTTCAGCTCATAAATTCTCTTGGACTGCAAGACAGCGTTATAACTCACTTCAAGTATGTGAGTGAGGAGGAAAGGATGCTATACTACGCTGCCAGTGATGTTGTCGTTTTTCCATCGAAGTACGAGCCCTTCGGCATAGTCTGTACAGAAGCGATGGCCATGGGCAAACCCGTTGTCGCGGGAGCAAGGGGCACATCAGGATTGAAGGAACAGGTGGTTCCGACAGGGGAAAATGTCTGTGGATTCCACGTGAACCCTTACGACCCGGAGGACATAGCAAAATTTGTCGTCATACTACTGAATGACGAACAGCTAAGGCGTAAGATGGGGAAAAATGCGAGAAGAAGAGTTCTCGAGTGTTTTACGTGGGAAATAGCGGCGAGAAATACGATAAGTGTCTACAAAGAGGTAATGCAGGGTGATAATATATGAAATATATCGTGATATGTGTCAGGCTCGATGAGGAGAAAAAGAAAGAGCTTGAAATCAGGCTTAAGGAAATAAAAGGGTTCAAATGTATCATTCCCGGTCAACTTTCAGCTGAAATCATTTTTGAAGAGAAAGAAGTCGGGGAATGTCTCAGACTCCTCAAAGAAATGGATATTCCGGTTGAAAGAGTGGTTAACAGGTAGTTTTCGAAGGTATTGGGATGGTGCGTCTTGATAGGTTTTGGAAGAGAACTCAAAGACTATAGCTTTGCGAGCAGAAGAGAGTTTATACTGGTTAGTGGAAACGCTTATTGTTCCTCCTCACTCGCAGGAAACACGAGGAAATACCATGGCCTTCTCGTATGCAACGGCAGAGTTTACCTCTCAGCTCTCGATGAATTCGTAAATGGCAGACGCATTTCTTCTGCAAGGTATGCTGACTGCATATGCGATGAAGGGCTCGAGTTCATCCAGGCTTTCGGCCTTTATCCTCCCACATTCCATTACTTTATCGATAGTACGGCAGTGAGAAAAACGATAAGCTTTGATGGGGCTGTGAGAATTACCTACGACGTCTGCGGGAAAGCAGATATAGCTGTCGTACCTCTCGTAGCAGATAGAGGTGTTCACAAAACGAGGAAGACTTTTGACTTCAGGCAGAAAAAGATTGGGAACGGCGTCTCTGTGGGAAAGCTCACGATTAAATCCAGTGCAGACTTTTACGAGAATCCAGACGTTTACTGGAACGTGTTTTACGAAAGGGATTTCGAGAGAGGCTATGAATGCGTTGAGAACCTTTACACCCCGGGACGTTTCATCGCGAGAGTTAGCAACGGCAGCTTCGAGATAGTTGCAAATGTTGATGGCTGCGAAATATATGAATCCTTGGCTGAAAATCAAAAGGCGAGGAGTGCGATAGAATGCCTCGAATTAGCAGCAAACAGCTTCGTCGTTGGAGATACGATCTACGCAGGCCACCACTGGTTTGCCGAACCATGGGGAAGGGATACATTCGTAAGCCTTCCTGGACTGCTTATTGAGAGGAGCAGATTAGATGTAGCGAGGAAGGTTTTCAAATTTTTTGCGACTCGCATGAAACGTGGCCTAATACCAAACAGGACATCCAGCGAGGTATCCGACGTTTCAGACCAATCGGATTGTTACAATTCCAGCGATGCATCTCTCTGGTTCGTTTATGCTCTCGAGAAGTACCTTGAGAAGACGGGAGATACTGAATTTGTCGAAAAAATGAAGCCATACGTCGAGGATATTGTTGTCCGCTACCCTGAAAGTGGAGTTGCAGAACTTGATAAAGGTTTGATCTCTGTCAGGGCATGTAGTACATGGATGGATACGCGCTTCACACCAAGGGAAGGAAAGCCAGTTGAGGTCAACGCCCTGTGGATCAACACCCTCAGATTTGCGGACAGAATCGGAATACACTGCCCGGACTCATCCGTAAAGGCTGAAAAAGCATTTCGTAGATTCTGGAATCCAAAGAAGGGCTGTTTTTACGATGTGATAGACCCTTACGACGATTCTATAAGGCCAAGTCAGGTCATAGCCGTTGCACTCAATACAGCTGATGAAGGAAAGGCTACCAGCATCCTCGAAGTTGTAGGAAAGGAACTACTAACGCCTTACGGCCTCAGAACCCTTTCACCAAGAGATAAAAGGTACATCGGGAGGTTTAGAGGAGATGAATCGTATCACAACGGCTGTGTCTGGCCTTGGCTGCTTGGGTTTTACGTCGAGGCTCTGCTTAATCATGGCTGGGCAAAAGACAGGTTGCAGCTACTAATTGCGCCTCTGCTCGAGCACGTCAGAGATGTGGGCTTGGGAACTATTTCCGAAATTTTTGATGGTGATGCTCCGCACGAACCAAATGGATGTATATCACAGGCGTGGAGCGTTGCCGAAGTTATCAGGGCTTACAGATTGCTGGAGTGATTGGAGGCATTTATATCTCACTTCTAAGCTCCTCCACAAGCCTGAAGGGATCACTCGCAACGACAGAAGTTCCAGCATAAAGCTCCATTCCACCTACGTCTGCAGTTCTGCTCGAAGGATCGCCCCTGTCAACGATTCTCGTGATGAAGATATCTTCAGAGCCAAGTGGCGGCATGAAAACAGCAACGTTAAAGCTCCTGACTCCGAGCCTGTGATAACACTTCAGGACGAGACCTATCGCCTCTGCAAGGCCAGATATTCCACTGGAAATCATAACGACCTCTTTCTCCTTTACTGGAGTTAGGTATGCCATAATCTTAATGCTCTCAAGCATGAAACCAAGTCCGAGAGCCTCGTGAATTGCGTAAACATCTTCGAAGTACTCTGAGCCGTATATTTTCGCATACCACTTCCTTACGTTCTCATAGAACTCCTGTCTCCCGTAGGGCTCCCTCGATATAAGAGCCTGGGCGTGGCCATGTATTATGCTCGCTCCAGCCCTCCAGAGACAGTTCCACATGAAAAACGGATAAATCGCCCTGCTGTCGTACTCGTTCGCTTTTCTGAACCACTCAAAAGCTACGTCGAGGTAATCGGCTATTTTCTCCGCTTCGCAAACAAAGGGGTCGTGGCCTTTGAATATTATAACCGCATGCAGGTAGTCATACTTGGCTATGTTGCTCGCTGTTATGCAGTGTTTTCCCTCTATCCTGCCAAAGGCATCTGCTGGAGTTCTCTCTTTGGGATTGCAGAACGGACAACCTTTGCTCTCTTCAATCATTCGGTGAGTATCTTCGCTGACTTTTGCATCTATCGGCCTCTTTGCCCTCAGTTCGTTGAAGAGGGTACTTTCATAAGTTACCTTGTTTGTAACCCTGACTATGCGCTGCTCCTCGCACTCACCGAATCTTGCAGTTGTCCATTCTCTCATCGCGTCCGGCAGCACAAGCCTGCCTGTTTCAATGTAGAAGCGATATATTCGATAAAAAAGTGATCTTTCAGCGTTTTTAAGGCTTTCAACGAGTTTCGGAAGGTCTGTAATTGAGTTTGAATTCCGCGAAGCCATAGCAGATAGTTTTTCTGGAGAATAGTTTAACTTTTCCTGTGGTTCCGGAATAACTTGTGGGCTCAACCTACACATTTCACTTTCACACCACTGTCAATAAAGAAATACATGTTAAGGAGTGAATGGTAAGGTACTGGAGGTCGCTCTGGGGAATACCCAAACCATTGCATCCGATGCATCCACTAAAAGTATCTAATATTAACGAACAAAATTCAACTGGCTGTTCGAATTAGAGGTGATTAGCATGGAGCTGACAAAAACTGCTGAAGTTGTGCTCAAAAAGCGTTATCTCCTGAAAGATGAGGAGGGAAACGTGATAGAAACACCAGAGCAGATGCTCTGGAGAGTAGCCAATGCAATAGCTCAGCCTGAGGAGAAGTACGGAGGAGATGTCGAAAAGACTGCAAAGCAGTTTTTTGAGATGATGGATAACCAGCTCTTTATGCCCAATTCGCCAACCCTCATGAATGCTGGAACTGAACTCAATCAGCTCTCAGCCTGCTTTGTTATCCCCGTCGATGATTCAATTGACGGGATTTTCAAAGCCCTCTGGGACATGGCGAAGGTCCAAAAATCTGGCGGGGGCACGGGCTTTTCCTTCTCAAGGCTCAGGCCGAAGGGAGATATAGTGAAATCAACAATGGGTGTTGCAAGCGGCCCAGTCAGCTTCATGAAGATATTTGATGCCGCTACGGAGCAGATAAAGCAGGGTGGCAAAAGGCGTGGAGCGAACATGGGTGTCCTTAATGTTCATCATCCCGACATCGAGGATTTCATCACTGCAAAGTGGGAAGAGGGTGTGCTGCGAAATTTCAACATCAGCGTTGCCGTAACCGATGCGTTCATGGAGGCCTTGAAGAACGATGCAGAGTACGAGCAGATAAATCCGAGGACGGGAGAGGTCGTGAGGAAGGTTCCCGCGAGGAAGATATTCAACCTGATTGTGGAAGGGGCATGGCGTAACGGTGAGCCGGGAGTTGTGTTCATAGACACAATAAACAGGCACAATCCCACACCACACATTGGAATGATCGAAGCCACGAATCCCTGCGGTGAACAGCCGCTCCTTCCATACGAATCCTGCAACCTTGGCTCGATAAACGTGTCGAAGTTCGTTAAGAATGGAGATATTGACTGGGACTGGCTCAGGGAAATAGTATGGCTTGCTGTTAGATTCCTCGACAACGTCATCGACGTGAACAACTACCCGCTTCCAGAAATCGAGAAGATGACTCTTGCAAACAGAAAGATTGGTCTCGGCGTAATGGGTTTTGCAGACCTGCTCTTCAAGCTGAAAATTCCATACGACAGCGAAGAAGGTATTGCTCTGGCAGAAAAGCTGATGTCCTTCATTCAGGAAGAGTCTCACAAAGCTTCTCAGGCCCTGGCAGAGGAAAGGGGTGTATTCCCCAACTGGAAGGGCAGCACGTGGGAGAAAAAGGGCATAAAGATGAGAAATGCTACAACAACAACGATAGCTCCAACAGGCACCATAAGTATAATTGCTGGCTGCTCAAGCGGAATTGAACCCGTTTACGCCCTTGCGTTCAAGAGAATGCACATACTCGACGGCGAGGAGTTCTTCGAAATAAATCCGATATTTGAGGATACACTGAGGCAGCTGGGCCTTTACAGCGATGAGTTAATAGCGAAGGTTGCAGAAGAGGGGAGTATCCAGGACATCCCGGAAATACCGAAGGAAATCAAGCGCATATTCAAGTGTGCTCTCGACATTGCTCCGGAGTGGCATGTGAGAATGCAGGCAGCTTTCCAGAAGTACACTGACAATGCTGTTTCAAAGACCATAAACATGCCCAACCACGCAACTCGCAAGGATGTTGAAAAGGCGTTCCTGCTGGCCTACGAACTCGGCTGCAAGGGTATAACGGTATACAGAGATGGAAGCAGGGAGGAACAGGTTCTCAAAACAAAGAAAGCAGAAAAGAAGGAGTTCAGGCCGATAAAGCCCACAGGCTATGTTGAGCCAAGGCCGAGGCCAAAGATAACCACTGGCAGAACAATCGAAACTCGCACCGGCTGCGGAGCCCTTTACGTGACGATAAATGAGGATGAGTACGGGATAGCTGAGGTCTTCGTCCAGCTCGGCAAGAGTGGTGGCTGTGCCGCATCACAGACCGAGGCGATCGGCAGGTTACTCAGTGTTGCGTTAAGAAGCTGGATTAACCCCGAAGCATTGATAAGACAGCTCAAAGGCATTCGCTGCCCGTCCATAGGTTTCGACAATGGAGAAATTATAACCTCTTGCGCTGACGGCGTCGCGAAGGTGCTTGAGAAGTATCTGAAGGGAGAATACAAGCGAATAAAGGTTGCCATTGATGGAATAAAGCCGCTGACGGAGTTTGTGGAAGGAGAGGAGAAAGAAGAGCACAAAACCAAGCTCATAGGTGGTGTGTGCCCCGAATGCGGTAACGTGCTGGAGTACGGCGAAGGCTGCATGACGTGCAAGATGTGCGGCTTTACGAAGTGTGGCTAATTTATTTACGTATCTTTTCCAATTTTTAGATGTGAAAGCCCACGTCATAGAAGTTTACACCATAGGCCACTCCAACAGAACCATTGCAGAATTCGTGAGATTGCTAAAGAAGTATGGAATTCAGACCTTGGTTGATGTCAGGAGATTTCCCACTTCGAAGCATGAGCACTTCAAAAAGGAGAGACTCGAAGAAATACTCGCAAAAGAAGGCATCGAATACTTCTGGATGAGCGAGCTCGGTGGATACAGGAGAAATGGCCTGAAGGACTCACCAAACATCGCAATAAAATCAAAGGGCTTTAGAAACTACGCAGACTACATGACGAGTGACGAGTTCAAAAAAGCCATTAGCAGGCTTATAAAAATAGCTTCGGAGAAGAGAGTGGCGATAATGTGTGCGGAGCGCTTCTTCTGGCGATGTCACAGAAAGTTCATCTCAGACTACCTGACAATGAGAGGGGTAAAGGTTGTCCATATAATCAACGATAGAGTACGTATTCACAGGCTCTCAGCTCAAGCGAGAATAGTAGGCGAGAACCTGATATATGACGTCGTAGAAAACGATATTCCCTACCAATAGCCCAATTTCTGTATGCCAAATGCAAATGATGGTTCATGGGCTGGCAAAAATATCCCCATCATCTTCAGTCTGTACATCCCGAACCTATCCTTCACTCAATGAAACGGGGCATGGTTTTGCTTGCTACCACCTAAAAATTTATATAAGAGAAGTGACGAAAAATGTGAGTAAGGAGGTCGGATTTAACGCCGACCGGAGGAAGTACTAAGTTGGATATGGAGTATAGGATGTGTGGAGGTGAGCATAAATGGAACTACCCCTTGCCCCGGTTGAGAGAATTATAAGAAACGCCGGAGCGCCGCGTGTTAGCGAGGCTGCCAAGAAGGCGCTTGCAGAGGCTATTGAAGACTACGCGTTGCAGGTTGCAAAGAAAGCTGTTGAGCTTGCAGCTCACGCGGGAAGAAAGACGGTTAAGGCAGAAGACATCAAGATGGCCGCAAAGGAGCTGTAATTTTTCAAATTTCCTTTTTTTACTTTTATCTTCTGCTGTTTTTTCAAAGTTTTCTGTGGATGTTATGTAAGAAATGTTTTACCTTCGTAATAAGTTTGAAAAGATTATGATATTTTCTGGCTATTTTAACGGTTTTTAATGATTTTGGAAAAACCAGTAAAATTATATACCGTCCGGGTGTAGCTACACATATGAAGGAGGCAGACAGGAACACCAAGAAAGTCGTGGAAATGGGTAATTTAAGAGAATTAGAAGACATCTTTGGAAAAATGGTAAGTTTCGATGAAATAGAGCGAAAAATATACTCACACGATGTGGGCATACCTCCAAAGATATTCAAGAAGGTTATTGGCGGTGTTGCTGATGCTGTTGTGAAACCTGAGAGCGTCGAACAGCTCAAAAAGCTTGTAAAGTTCTCAAAGAAGTACAAGGTACCACTCGTTCCCAGGGGTAAGTCTACATCAGGTTACGGTGGTGTTCTGCCGGTTAAGGGCGGAATAGTGGTAGATTTCACAGCGATGAACAGGATTCTTGAAATCGATGAAGAACAGAAGATCGTAAGGGTTCAGCCCGGTGTGGTGTGGAAGAATCTGGATGAAGAGCTCAAGAAAAGAGGATTAACGCTCAGGCTGTATCCAACGAGCTATCCGTCTTCAACCGTTGGCGGGTGGCTTGCACAGGGTGGAGCTGGAATAGGCAGCTACGAGTACGGATGGTTTAGGGAGAATGTTGTTTCTGCGAAGGTGCTCCTTCCAAATGGAGAGATCAGAGAATTCAGCGGAGACGATCTGGGTCTTGTAAGCGATGCAGAAGGTACGACTGGTTTCATAATTGAGGTAACGCTGAAGGTGAAGGAGTATGAAAAGGAAGAAGTTGTCGGGTTTACTTTTGACAGTGTCGAAGACCTCCAGCGTTTCCTTGAACTGCTCGCAGAGGAAGATGTTCCTGCATGGTCTGTCAGTTTCATAAATCCTGAGGGAGCTGTTCTGAAGAGCATAGTTCCTCCGAAGCTGCATCACGGACATCCGGTTGAAGAGGTTCCAAAGCTGCCGGAGAAGTTCATAGTAATACTGGCATACCCCGAGGGGAGGGGTATAGAGAGCAAGCTTGATGAAATTGCAAAGAGAGCAAATGGAGAAAGATTACAGCAGGATTTAGCGGAACATGAATGGGAATCTCGTTTCAAACCGATGAAGATAAAGAGGTTGGGGCCAAGCCTTGTGCCTGCAGAGGCTGTTATACCGGTTGATAAGCTTGCAGAATTCTACAGGGAATTTGCCAGAGAGGCTAAAAAGCACAAGTTTATGCTTGAAGGGTTTGCTGTTAAAGGAAAAGAGATAGTCCTTCTCGGGTTCATACCTCACGATGAGCGCAGAGGAGATTACAAGTACGCCTATGCGCTGTCGCTGGCCTTTACCAAGATTGCTGAAAGAGTTGGAGGCAGGCCATATTCAACTGGATTATACATGGCCCACAAGGCTGAGAAAGTGCTTGGAAAGGAGAGGTTTGAAAAGCTTAAGTCTTTCAAGGACAAAATCGATCCAGAGAAGATTTTCAACCCCGGAAAGGTTGTGGATCCATCATTTGCAGCATCACTGATAAAGATAGCCGAGAATTTTGCATTTATCGACAAAATGGCAAAACCGGTGGAATACGGTGAGAGAATAGGCGAGAAATCCAGTGGAAAACTGCCAGAATTTGTGGAATGGTACGCCTACGCATGTGCCCAGTGCGGTTACTGTGTCGATGATTGTACCGAATACGATGCGAAGAAGTGGGAAAGCACCTCACCGAGGGGTAAGTACTACTTCCTGAAGCTCTACGCTGAGGGAGAAGTTGAACTCAACCAGCAGATGGTTGATAAATTCCTACTCTGCACAACGTGCGAGAAGTGTAATGTGAATTGCCAGCTTGACATGCCAGTTCTGGAAACCTGGGAGTATATGAGAGATTTCCTGATAGGAAAGAAGGGATTCATGACGTTTCCACCCTTTGAAATCATGGCAGCAAGCCTTGACAACAACCTGAACATCTGGGCGGGTTACAGGAAAAACAGAGCAGACTGGCTGTATAAAGACGAAAAACTTCTGGAAGAGGTCAAGCCGCATTTGAAGGACGATGTGCCGGTTGCATACTTTGCCGGATGTACTGCCAGCTTTGTTGAGCAAGATATTGCAAAGGCTGCAGTGTTACTCCTCTCAAGGGCGGGAGTGGACTTTCAGTATCTGGGTACTGACGAGGGATGCTGCGGAATTCCAATGCTCGTAGCTGGAAAATGGGAACATTTCGAGAAAATAATGAAGCACAACATAAACGAAATGAAGAAGAGAGGCATAAAGACGGTAATCACATCCTGTCCAGCCTGCTGGCTTTCATGGCACCACTACTACAAGGAGTTCGCAAAGAAGCTGGGCATAGATTACGACATAGAGGTGAAACATTACACCGAGGTAATTGCAGAGAAGATAAAGAAGGGCGAGTGCGAAATTCCAGAACTTCCGGAAGAGATGAAGAAAGTCACGGTAACTTTCCACGATTCGTGCCACATTGGTAGAGCAGGTGGCATATATGAACCGCCGAGAGAGCTGATAAAGGCTTTGGGCGTAAAATTCGTCGAAATGGAACACAACAGAGAGAATGGACTCTGTTGCGGCAGCGTCCTTACGAGAATTGGAGAACCGAGACCAACATCAAACTACCTTGGAGGAAAGAGAATCAAAGAAGCTGTGGATGCCGGAGCGGATGTGTTGCTTGCGCTCTGTCCATGCTGTCAGTTCCAGCTGAGAGTTGCAAGCAAGGAGAACGGATACAACATACCAGTCAAAGATCTCGCGGCATTTGCTGCGGGAATATGTGGTGTGGAGTTCCAGGATCCAACAGACTACTGTCTTGAAATGTGGGGAACTTTCGATGCCATGATTGCGCTGATGAAACCTGAGAACATGGCTGAGTTGATGATAGCTCTGCTTCCACAGATGATCGACGCGATGCCAGAGAGCATGAAGGCGATGATGAGGGTGGCAAAAAAGGTTCCAGGAATGCTGGATGCCATGAAGCCGATGATGCCAAAGATGTTTCCAATGCTTATGCCAAAGATAATGCCCAAGGTTATGCCAGACATGCTCAAAGAGGTTGAGAAGCGTGTACCAATGCCTCCACACATGAAAGAGCAGATGCCGGATTTGATGCCAAAGGTCATGGAGAATCTAATGCCAAAGATGCTGCCAGAGGTTATACCGCGTATAATGCCTGCGATGATTGAGTATATCAAGAACAACGATTTTTAATTGTATTATTGAAAAAATTTTTAATTTTTTGCTATCTGACCATGCCTCTATCCACTTTGCAATAACCAAAACGTTTTAAATCCCCTCCCTCAGCTACTTGCTTGAAGGGGCCGTAGGGTAGCCTGGTTATCCTCCCGGCTTGGGGTGCCGGAGACCCGAGTTCAAATCTCGGCGGCCCCATGCCATAACTGCAGATGATGACAAACCTCTCATCTGAGCGCATGCGATGAAGAGGGGCATACGGTCTGATCTCAGAAAGACAGAAATAGCAGGATAACGATTTTTCTACCGGTGAAAGGGAAGGGCACCAGGTTCGAAAGGGAGTTGATTCACAGGCTCTGGGAGAACGGCTTTGCTGCTGTTCGCTCAGCAGGTAGCGGAGCCATGTCATACCCCATGCCCGACATCGTCGCGGGTAACGGGAAGAAATTTCTGGCTTTCGAAGTTAAGATGAGAGCAAAACTGCCACTATACCTCACAGAGCAGGAAGTCAAAGAACTCGTGATGTTCTCCAACCTCTTTGGAGCGGAATCCTATATTGCCGTAAAAATTCCTCGCAGCGACTGGGTGTTCGTCAGCATATCCCAGCTAAAGAGGACGGGGAAGGGCTACAAAATCGATGAAGACGTATATGCCATCGGCTCTGACCTCGACGAAGTGCTCGGCAGGAGTGTTCAGCTCAGGCTTGAGGGCAAGGATTTATAATGCGCCCACCCTTTTCCATTCCATGAAAGGTGAACTTCTCGCAATCCTCGCAGCCCTGCTTTGGGGCATAGCGCCGATATTAGATAAGCTCGCGATAGCAGATGCTGAGATATCCCCAGTTGTCGCAAATATAATCAGGAGCCTTGGAGCGCTCACAGTTCTCGCTTTAATTGCGGTATTTCTGCAGGACTTCAGTTTTTCTGAGTTCACTCCGAAGAGAATTGCCTACCTCCTCACCGCCGGATCGATAGCCGGTGGAATAGCGATGATAATTTTCTACCTTGCTCTCAAGCAGATCGGAGCGAGTAAGACTGTGCCCCTCACTTCAATTTATCCACTATTTGCGGTTATTTTCTCCGTCGTTCTGCTTGGAGAACAGGTTGACGTTGTCAGGGTGGCAGTTGGAACAGTCTTAATAGTGAGCGGGATAATTTTCGTCATGACCGGGTGATTCCTATGGACATCGAGGGCTATGCAAGAAGGATGCTCGAGAGAGGCATTGCAGAAGATGAGGTCAGAAAAAAGCTCGCAGAGCGCATAGCTGAGATAAAGGGCTGGAGTCTTGAAAAAGCTGCGAAGTGGGCTGAGGCTGTTGTGTTGGAAGTAAAAAACGCCTACTCAAAGACAAACTACATCCTCGAATACTGGAAAAGCGGAGTCACTATGGGTGAATTCGGAGTTGGGAGCAGAGGGAAAGGAGATTTTTACGTCCACTCGAAGATTGCAGAAGTTATCGGAAAAAGCGGAGAAGCCATCATATCGAGCAAAGACCTCGATGACGCTGGAGTTATTTTCAAGAACGTTAAAGACGGGATTTATATCTCCGTCGCGGTCGATGGCATTCACTCCCGTCTCAGCGAGTTTCCGTTTATTGCAGGCTTCCATGTTACGAGGGCGGCAATGAGAGATGTTTATGTCATGGGGACTGAGCCAGTTGCGGTATTTTCGGATATTCATATTGCTGATGATGGCGACGTTTCGAAGATATTCGATCACATCGCCGGAATTTCGGCTGTGTGCGAGCTTACGGGAGTTCCACTCGTTGCCGGCAGCACACTGAGAATTGGGGGTGACATGGTCATAGGCGAAAGAATGACCGGCTGCGTGGGTTGTGTCGGCATAGGCAGCAGCATTACCGCAAGGAAAAACGCAAGGCCTGGCGACATCATACTGCTTACTGAGGGAGCGGGAGGAGGTACAATAGCCACAACTGCCATTTATTACGGTATGCATGAGGTCGTTGAGGAGACGCTAAATATAGACTTCATAAAAGCCTGCAAGGCCATTTTCAGCGCTAACCTCGTGCCGGAGCTTCACACCATGAGCGACGTAACTAACGGAGGCATTAGAGGTGATGCTGAGGAAATATCGAAAGTTTCGGGCTGCTCGCTCGTCTTCGACATGGAGAAAGTAAGAAGCATTGTGAACCCTCGAGTTTTGAACATGCTCGAAAGTCTTGAAATTGACTTTATGGGCGTTTCTATAGACTCGCTCATGGTTATATGCCCGCCTGAAACAGCGAAAGAAGTAATGAACGTCGTTAGAAGTGCTGGGATAAAAATCGAGGAAGTTGGATGGGTTGAGGAAGGCAAAGGGGCGTACGTTATAGAGGATGGTGAGGTAAAGCCCATCAGGCCGAGGTTCAGGGAGTCAGCCTACACGCCGCTAAAGAAGGTCGTTGGAGAGGAGGAACCGAGAGACTTCGAAGAAATGCGGAGAAGAGTAGATGAAGCAGTTCTGAAGGCCATAGAGAAAAAGAGACATGTCGTTGAGATGATCAAAAAGCGTATGAATGCCTAAAAGAAATCTTCAAGGGACTGCTGGCAAATTCTGTCGAGGGTTTTCCAGCTTCGTCTTACATACGGGGGAAAACGACCGTGTTCCTTGAAGTACTCCTTGAGAAACTCGATCGTTCGTTTATCGCTCGCATAACCACTACCAAAGTCTACACCAAGTTCCTTTTTGATTTTCTCTATTTCTCTGTCTCTTTCTACTTTAGCCACAATTGACGCTGCAGATACGACTGGCTTCAAAACATCTGCTCTATGCATAGCCTTTACTTCCTTACCTGTTCTTTTTTTCAGCGCCTCTGAAAGCCTTTCCGGGATAACGTCTGGAGAATCAACAAACGTTAAGTCAGGATTGAGTTCGTTGATTATCTCCGCATAGCAGTCAGTCAAAATTTCGTTAATAGTCTTCTTTTCCATCAACCTGTCAAGTTTCTCCGGCTCGAGCTTTATAACGTAAACGTTTGAAAGCTTTTTTATCTCTCTGGCAAGCTCCTCCCGTCTCTTTGGAGACAGTCTTTTTGAATCCCTTACACCAATTTTCTCGAGTTCCACGAGCTCCTCTTCGCTGCAGCAAACACCGCACACAACCATAGGGCCTATAACCGGCCCTTTCCCTGCTTCATCTATACCTGCAACCCGAACCATCAGAATCCCATCTTCGGGAGACCCTTGATGGGCAGCTTGCCGAACTTGCCCTTCTTCATCTTCTTCATAACACTCTTCATTGTCTTGTAATACTTGAGCAGCTCCTTAACTTCCTGCGGGGATGTGCCAGAACCTATGGCAATCCTCCTGATTCTGGATGAGTCTATAATCTTTGGGTTGAGAAGTTCCTCCTCAGTCATCGAATCCATTATAACCCTGAACTTCTTCATCTTCTCCTGCGTCATTTCCATCATGCTGTCGTCAACCTTCATGCTGAAGCCGAAGGGGAGAAGCTCGAATATCTTGCTTATTGGTCCCATCTTATTCATAGCCTCAATCTGCTTGTAGACGTCTTTGAGCGTAAATGTACCCTTCAGAAAGGCCTCAGGATCGAGTTCCTCCTCGCTTACAACCCTTTCAACCTTTTCGAGCAAAGCTTTGATGTCGCCCATCCCCAGCAGTCTGGAAACGAAGCCTGCTGGATCGAAGCGCTCGAAATCTTCAACCTTCTCACCAGTTCCGATGAATGCAATGGGGATACCAATCTCCCTTGCCGCTGATAACGCTCCACCACCCTTCGCCGTTCCATCGAACTTCGTGATTATGATTCCATTTATACCTATGGCATCGTGGAAGGCCTTTGCCTGCCTGCTCGCAAGCTGGCCGATTGCCGCATCGAGCACAAGAAGCTTGTAGTCTGGCTGCGTGGCTTTTGCAATCTCAATCATCTCGTCTATTAGCTCCTCTTCGAGGGCATGCCTTCCTGCAGTGTCTATGATTATCATATCGTAGTCCTTGAGGGCCTTAAGGCCATTCCTGGCTATTTCTACGGCATCCTTGTTCTCCTTCTCGCCGTAGAAGCCTATACCGTAAGATTCTGCAAGCTGCTTTAGCTGCTCATAGGCTGCTGGTCTCCAGGTGTCGGCTGCGATAACTCCGGTTTTCATCCCCTTATCCTTGAAGTACTTCGCCAGTTTTGCAGCCGTTGTGGTCTTACCGCTGCCCTGAAGACCGACAAGCATTATCTTTGCCTTCTTGAGGGGAATCTCAAGCCCTTCGCCTATTCCACGCATCAGCTCCTCGTAAACAATCCTGATTATGTGCTCCCTGACGTTGAATGTGGGTAGAACGTCCTCGCTCAGTGCCCTCTTCTTTATCGCATCGCTGATCTCCTTTACCTGCCTGACGTTTACGTCCGCCTTGAGCAGAGCGCGCTGGATATCCCTGACTACCTCCTCAACGAGGGCCTTATCCACTGTAGTTGAGCGTGCTATTTTCTTGACGATGTCCTTCAGAGATTCAAGAGCCATTGGACTTCGTAGGACAGGATGGATATAATACTTTGCCCATCTTGGAGAGCCGGTAGAGGTTAACCGGTGACGAAAGTGCCAGAATCGAAGACCTGCTGAGAATAGAACCTACTATGAGTGCAATAAAAAAGGAAAAATTAAATTAGAATTCTGGTTCTCCCATTCCCTCAAATCCTGTCTCCTTGGTCTTCTCAAGTCCCTTCGCAGCGATGACGTCGTCGATTCTCAGAATCATCACCGCAACTTCCGTAGCAGACTCAATTGCCTGGCTCTTGACACGGAGTGGCTCGAGGACACCTCTCTCCTTCATGTCAACGACCTTGCCCGTTTCAACGTCAACGCCAGTGTACTTCTCGCCCCTCTCGTGGGCAGCCTTGAGTTCTACGAGCACATCAATCGGGTCGATTCCCGCATTCTCGGCGAGGGTCTTGGGTATTATCTCGAGCGCTGCAGCGAATGCCTCGGCAGCGAGCTGCTCTCTTCCGCCAAGCGTTGGCGCCCACTGCTTCAGCTTCAGGCTGATCTCGATCTCCGGAGCACCGGCTCCAGCAACGACCTTGCCGTCCTCGAGGGCAACACCGACGACTCTAACAGCATCCTCGATACCTCTCGCGATCTCCTCGACGACGTGCTCCGTACCGCCCCTGATGAGGATCGTTACAGCCTTCGGGTTCTTGCAGCCGGTAACGAACACCATCTTGTCCTCGCCGACCTTGCGCTCCTCGACGAGGGCAGCCTCACCAAGATCGCTGCTGCTGATGTCTCTCAGGTCTGTGAGCACCTTTGCTCCCGTCGCCTTTGCGAGCTTCTCGATGTCGCTCTTCTTAACTCTCCTTACCGCAAGCACTCCGGCCTTTGCGAGGTAGTACTGTGCAAGGTCGTCAATGCCCTTCTGGCAGAATACGACGTTTGCTCCGGCTTCAACGATCTTGTTTACCATGTCCTTGATCATCTTCTCTTCCTGCTCGATGAACTTCTGGAGCATCTCAGGATCGGTGATTCTGATCTTCGCATCGGTTTCTGTCTCCTTGACCTCAAGGGCAGAATCAACCAGCAAAATCTTTGCGTTCTTAACACGCTTGGGCATCGCCGGGTGTACAACTTCCTTGTCAAGGACGATTCCTTCAACGAGTTCCGTGTCCTCAATACCTCCACCCTGCCTCCTCTCGAGCTTCACGTAGTCTGGGTCAAAGCGGAGCTTTCCGTTAACTTCCTCTGTTACCGTCTTGACAGCCCTAACAACGATGTCAGCCAGCTTGTCGAGGGCTACTTCAGCACCCTTGCCAGTCATAGCGGTTGCGGCAATCTTCTTCAGCATCTCGTCGTCATCTTTGCTTATCGGGATTGCAATCTCTTCGAGTATCTCCATGGCCTTCTCGGATGCAAGCCTGTAACCGGTAGAGATTATCGCTGGGTGGATCTCCTGGTCGAGCAGCTCTTCTGCTCTCTTGAGAAGCTCACCAGCGAGAACCACAGCCGTTGTGGTTCCATCGCCGACCTCGTTGTCCTGAGTTTTCGCAATCTCAATAATCATCTTCGCAGCGGGGTGTTCAACATCGATTTCCTTCAGAATCGTGACACCATCGTTGGTGATGACGATGTCACCAAGGCCGTCAACAAGCATCTTGTCCATTCCTCTCGGGCCGAGGGTGCTCCTCACAGCTTCGGCAATAACGCGAGCGGCCATTATGTTAAGCCTCTGCGCGTCTCTTCCAACAGTCCTCTGGGTTCCCTCCTTCAAAATTAGTACGGGCTGCCCATGCAGCGTTGCCATTTACATCACCTCCGTTTTAAGCAAATTTGTGTGGAACAATAGTTCTATATAACTTTTTTGGTGAAAATGGAAGACGATTTGTCATGAATTCATAGGGAACAAGACAATACGCTGTAAAACTCGTAAAAAGGCTACCTGACACACTTCTCTCCAGGCACTGGAATGGGATACTTTCCAGTAAGGCATGCAAGGCAGAGTTCATTTTCATCGATGCCGACAGCTTCGAGCAGACCATCAAGGCTTAGATAGGCAAGACTGTCGGCGTTGATAGTCCTCCTGATTTCCTCAATACTTCTACAGGAGGCTATAAGCTCCTCCCTCGTTGACATGTCTATTCCAAAGTAACATGGGGCTATTATTGGCGGACTACCAACCCTGAAGTGCACTTCCTTCGCTCCGGCAGCCCTCACCATATCGACGATTTTCCTTGATGTTGTGCCTCTGACTATGCTATCATCCACGAGGACGACTTTTTTTCCTTCGACGTTACTCCTTACCGCATTCATCTTTATTCTGACGGAGAACTCCCTCATTCTCTGCTCTGGCATGATGAACGTTCTGCCAACGTACCTGTTCTTTATCAGCGCTTCGAGATACTGAATTCCTGATTCCTGGGCAAAGCCTATTGACGAAGTCGTTCCGCTGTCGGGAACTGGGGAAACCATGTCTGCATCCACCGGATTCTCTTTCGCGAGTATTCGGCCTATGGTATGTCTGACTCCATAAACACTCTTCCCATCTATTATCGAGTCGGGGCGGGCGAAGTATATGTACTCAAAGACGCAGAAAGCTCTTCTTTTGCTTTCACTTATTCTAACGAATTCCAGCTTTCCATCTTCGATTATGACAGCTTCGCCCGGCTTTACGTCCCTGATGAACCTCGCCCCAGTAGCATCGATTGCACAGCTCTCGCTCGCAATAACATAGCCAAAGTCCGCTTCGCCTATGCAAAGCGGCCTGAACCCCAGCGGGTCTCTGTAGGCTATGAGTGTATCGTTTACGAGAATTGTAAGTGCGTAGCTTCCGAGGAGCTTCGAATCGAGAATTTTGAGTGCTTCAACGGTATCGTAGTCGAGAAGGCACGCTGATAGAAGCTGTGCTATGATCTCTGTGTCGGAATCCGTCAGAAACGCTCTTCCTTCGCCCTCCAGTCCGCTCCTCAATCCCCAGTAGTTCACAAGGTTGCCGTTGTGGGCAACTGCAATACTTCCCACCTTCGATCTCACGAGCAGGGGTTGAGCATTCTCAATTCTCGATTCACCAGTGGTTGAGTAGCGGACGTGGCCGACAGAAGCTTTTCCATTCATTCTTGATAGAATCCTCTCGTCGAAAACCTGTGTTACGAGACCCATGCCCTTGTGGGCGGTGATACTGCTATTACCAGCGACAGCTATACCAGCAGATTCCTGGCCCCTATGCTGGAGGGAAAAAAGGGCATAGTATGTTATATGGGGGGTCAGGGATTCATTCTCACAGTAGACCCCTACAATACCACACATTTTTTGACTGGGATTTTAGTTGCGGTCTTTTTTCTTCCTTACCCAGTTGTAGCTTCTGAGCCGCTTGCTGCGGCCGAAGCCACACGCTGCGCAGTAACCCTTTCTCCTGTGGAATGAAACCCTACCACACCTTCTGCACTTTATATGGACTCTCTTCCTCCCTCTCTTACCCATTGCAGCCGTTCCGTCTGACATCTAACCACCCCTACGGAGATGGAGAAACGAATACCACCGTGTCACCCCTAATAACCACACTTCCGAGTTTTCTGATTACTTCTCCACCCTGAATCTCTTCGGCGTTTTGCAGTACAAGATTCATGTGAATATCATACCCGTTCAGGATACCCCTGAATTCTCTTCCTCCCTTCAGTCTGACGAGTACTGGAGTCTGCAATGCCTTGTTCAGCACATCGAGCGGTCTGTTTGCCATGTTTGCCTCTCCCCCAAAAAGGCTTTTTAATTGCTATGCCCCTCAATATTTAAAAATATCGGAGGTAGGCCATGCAGAGGCTTAGGAAAAAAGAAGCAAAAGCAATAGCTGCGGAGCTCAAAGAAATAGGGGTTGAGCTGAAGGGAGATATGGACAGGGTAGAGATCAACGGCAGAACAATCATTCTTGTTGATGGTGAGCCAGTCATCATCGAGCACGACGGGAAGCACTACCTGACTGTGTACGGCGTGATGAAGTTCAGGCCAGAGAAGTGGAAGGTTGTAGTTGACGAAGGTGCGTTGCCTTACGTGATGAACGGCGCAGACGTAATGAAGCCAGGGATAGTTTACGCGGACGAAGGAATAAAGGCGGGAGACTTCGTTTACGTCATGGTGGAAGGCAAGGAAAGTCCTATAGCGGTTGGAATTGCCTTGGTTGACGGGGGCGAGATGCGACAGGGGAAGGGAAAGGCCGTGAAGAACATCCACCACCTGAAAGATAAAGTCTGGAACCACTTCTTCGGTAAAAAAGGTAAATAGATAGAGATAGTTTAGTTAGTAGAGGACTCTTTCGAGGTCCTCTCCTCCATAAAATATCTCCTGAATGCAGTCGTAGATATCGTCCATTCCGTATCCCGTGACTGCCGAGACCGGAATCAGGGGACGGAAGAAACCAGACTCACGCATTACGTGGAACAGGTCCTTTGTCACACCCTTCTCAGACAGATCCAGGTATAGCTCGTCGGGATTGCTCCAGGCCAGTATCTTCTCGAGTTCTCTTTCACCAAGCAGATCACACTTGGATAACACGGGGATTTGGGGAATGCCCAATCTGAAGACAGCCGACGTGGCCATAAAAAGAATCGAGAGGTAGCCAGAAGGCGTTTTCGATATCACCGGGTCGAACAGAAAGACCATAACGCTTTCCTTCCTTCCAAGAACATTTATTATTATCTCGCTGCTCCTCCTGAGCGTGAAAAGCTCCATCTGGCCAGGAGTATCTATTATCACGTATGGAGCATCGTGATAGTCAATCTCGTCCTTTATCTCGTCGATTTCCGCTCCGACAAGGTCTGCTCCGATTATCTGAGCCCCGTTAGGTCCCACACCGTACTTGACCATTATATCGTCGAGGGTGAACCAGTCCCTCACGTCAACGTCGGGAGCATAGGGCAGATTTTCAGCCCCCGGGTCGAGATTTACGATGATGTTGTCAAGTCTCTTTAGATCGAGCCACTCTGAAAATGCCTTGGTTAGGTACGTCTTCCCGCTTCCAGCGGTACCCACCATATAAATTAGCACGCGTTGCATAACTCTGCCGCGACGACAGGGTTAATATTTTCTTGCTATAGTTTGAGTATGCACACCTACTGGTTACTCCCTCAAAAAACAAAATATATAATTTATAATTAGGCATTAAGATTTAAAGAGCTAACAAATTCATTCAAAGCTAAAGAATCTTCAAAACAAGCTATTAAAGACTCGTCTGACGTAAAATACGCAATAATTTTAAGCAACAACGTAGAAAAAGCTCCGATAGTACTGAACGGAGGTAAAACCATGAAAATTAAGTTATTAAACGACAGCATATTAAAGGAATATTAATGGGGAGACAGGCCCTATCAATTCAGATGGTGGCCTATGCACTTTCTATCGCTCTTCGAGTTCGTTTACTTTATCCAAAATACTGCTCCCTGAACGTTCATTATCCATGCCAATGCCCCGATCAGTGGATTTAGAATAGATTTATCCCTAAAATAACTTCAATAAATGGTACCCCGGGATTCGAACCCGGAGGAGGCATTGTTAGCAAGGCCTTACTAACAACGGGCGGTCCCAGCCACCCTCAGTTAAATCTTAGGTTTTACCCTAAAATTCAACCTTCGCCTCCAATTATCTATTTTGTACTATCCTCTATTTAACTCTGCCGGTGTTTGAGCTTTGACGTGGCACACACCTCGTGAATATGTTCTTAGAAAACTTTATCATCGCTTACAAAGCATTCTGGGACTCTTACAATAAAGAGAGTATGCTCCGGCCGGGATTTGAACCCGGGTCACGGGATCGAGAGTCCCGTATGATTGGCCGGGCTACACCACCGGAGCATTGGGTGTTTAGGGGTTTGGTGTTAGGTTTATATCTCTTTCGCTCAGAGTTCAGTTATGTCTGCTACATGCTCGTCGTTTACGCTTCTCGTGCTACAAGAGAGGAGGTATTTCGCTTTGCTCAACACTTCCTTAAAGTCATTTTAGATGAATTTCGAAGAAAAACATGCGGGGGGAGGGATTTGAACCCTCGAACCCCTACGGGACGGGACCCTAAATCCCGCGCCTTTTCCTGACTCGGCAACCCCCGCCTGCAGGTTTCCTGTGTCCTTGAGGAATTTACATCAAAGGATTTTAAAGTGTTTGGTCTCTCTGTTCCGGTGTCCAGAAATGATTATAATAATGAAAAAGTTTATTAAGTTGCCTGAGGAAGGTAATAAAGATAATAATGAGGTTCCTAAGAAGATCAAAGCAAAGCGAAGAGGAAAAGCTCGAAGAGCACGAAAAGGAGGCTCTTGAAGCTATCGAAAGAGCAAAAAAAGTGGATAAGGTTCTAAAAGGTGAAGAAGGGGGGAAGAAGGGGTTAATAAGGAAAAAGCCAATCTTCGAGCCTTACGACGAGGAAGTCCATGGTCCTCTCATTGAATTCGAAGTGCCGGAGGACTGGAGCGTCGTAGAAGAGTACTGGATTCAAAAACCCTACAGCAAGGTTATTGTTCTATACAGCGACAAAGAGCACGACCATCGCTACATAGTCGTTGAACCAGAACTCGACGCTTACGAGACGGAAGTATTTAACGAGGTCAAAGACGCACTGAGGGACGTGCTTGAGGAGAAAGACGTGGAATCTGCATTGAAGGAGCAGGTTCTGAAGGAAACAGTTGACTTCCTTCTCAAAGATATGAAGATCCCCATAAGTGCGAAATCGTATTACAAGATTCTGTATCACATTGTCCGTGATTTCATCTACTACGGCAAGATTACACCCCTGATGCTGGATAAAATGCTCGAGGACATCTCGTGCAACGGTTACAACAAACCAATTTACGTTTTCCACCGCAACTACGCCAACGTAGAAACGAACATTGTTTTTGAGGAAGAAGAGCTTGACGCCTTTGTCATAACCCTTGCACAGCGCTGCGGGAAGCACATAAGCATTGCAGAGCCAATGGTCGATGCGACAATGCCGGATGGCAGCAGAATTCAGATGACTCTTGGAAAGGAGGTCACAGACCACGGTTCAACGTTCACAATCAGAAAGTTCAGAGATGTGCCCATTACACCCATCGACCTCGTGGCGTGGGGTACTTTCTCAGCGGAGCAGATGGCGTACCTCTGGCTCTGTATAGAGAACAAAAAGAGCCTGATTTTTGCTGGAGGCACTGCAAGCGGTAAAACCACCTCGATGAATGCGATATCTCTCTTCATCCCGAGAAGAGCGAAGATCGTTACGATTGAGGATACGAGAGAACTCATGCTGCCACACGAGAACTGGATTCCAGCGGTTACGAGAGATGCTTTCCACGGTGAAGCCGGAGCCATAGACATGTACGACCTGCTTCGAGCTGCTTTAAGGCAGAGACCTGAATACATACTGGTTGGTGAGGTCAGGGGCAAAGAAGCCCTAACTCTCTTCCAGGCCATGTCAACGGGCCACACCACGTACTCAACCCTGCATGCCGACTCCGTTAACGGAGTCATACACCGTCTCGAAAACCCGCCGATAAATGTCCCACGCCCGATGATTGAAGCCCTCGACATAGTGAGTATTCAGGCTCAGACGTTTTTGGGAAAGAAGAGAGTCAGAAGGAACATCGAAATTGCGGAAATCGTTGGCTTGGACCCGTACACCAAGATGATAAGAACCACGACGGTGTTTCAGTGGGACAGCGTAAAGGACGAGCACGCAATGATAGGCGCCTCAAAAGCCCTCGAAGACATAAGAAGGACGAGAGGGTGGAGTGTGGCAGAACTCCAGCAGGAACTCGCTCGAAGGGTGGCGGTGATCAACTTCATGATAGAACACAACCTCAGAGACTTCAAGACTGTGAGTAACATAATCCACACGTATCAGAGCAGACCGGAGAAAGTTCTGGAGAAAATGGGGATAACTGTTTGAGGTGGTAGCCATGTTCAAGGAGGCAAACATGTTCACGTACCTCGGCTACAAGCTCTTCGGAGAGAGCATAAGGAAAAACGTCCAGAAGTACTACGACCTCGAAAAACAGCTCAGACAGGCAATGATTTCAATGCCACCGGAGATGTACATAGCCACCGCGCGTATGGTGTCCCTGATTTTTGCCGTTGTTGGAGCGATACTTGGGTTGATAATATCCTACATAGTTATTTTCTTTATAGGCCTTCCCGAGGTTATCTTTCCTATAGCTCTGCCTGAGCCAATTTACAGCTTCTGGATGAATTTCCGTGCATTCGTATTTGCCGCCCTGTTGTGCGCCATGATAACCGTGGCGCTCTATTTTGCTGGTTACTTTATGTTCACAATTTACCCCTCAACAGTTATAAGCGACAGGAAGAGCAAAATCGACAGGGCCTTGCCCCATGCAATTACGTTCATGTATTCTCTCAGCAGGGGTGGAATGAACCTCATCGAGATATTCAGGGCTCTTTCAGAGTACTACGAGGTTTACAGTGAGGTCTCAAGGGAAGCCGCAAGGATTCTCAGAGATATGGAAGTCCTCGGCAAAGACCTGAGAACAGCTCTTGCTGATGCTGTGGAGCTGTCACCCTCTGAAAACTTCAAGGAGTTCCTCCACGGCCTTATTACGATTATAGACAGCGGAGGAGACATAACCAAATATCTCGAGGATAGAGCAGACTTCTACCTTGAGAGGGCAAGGCAGGATCAGAAGAACTTCCTCGAATTCCTCGGCCTTATGGCCGAAAGCTACATCACTGCCTTCGTTGCTGGCCCTCTGTTCCTGATTATAATCCAGACGGTAATGGTCGTGATGGGTCAGGGAGACGAGACGACGCTGTATGCTGTTATCTACCTCGTAATTCCCATAGGTTCATTCTTCTTCGCCATGGTCATCAAGCTGCTGACTCCCACAGAAGAGGGAGAACCGCCGAAGCTCAGGGAGAAGTACACGTACCTGAGAAGGAAAGTCGAAGAGAGAGAGTTTTCAGATCAGATAAAGGAACTTCGAAAGAGGATAAATTCCTGGAAGTTCAGAAAAGCCCTTCGACACCCCCTCGACCCGATAAAAAGGAGACCCATGTATGTTTTCATATTCTCCATTCCTGCTGGTCTGGCGTTCATGTTCTATGGGTTCAGTCGCTACCAGTTCAGCCCGGATATCCAGTGGCTGTTCAAGGTTGACGATTACATCTTCCTCTCTCTTGTAATAATCCTCGCTCCTTTTGTAGTATTCTATGAGGCAGGTAGAAAGAAGGCCAAGCGAACTCTTCGCCTCACACCCATATTCCTCAACAAACTCGCTTCGGCGAACGAGAGCGGGATGCCGATATACAGAGCAATTGCGATGATAGCCAAGACGGATACGACGCCCCTTAAAAAGGAGATTCAGAAGATAAAGTCCGACCTCGACTGGGGAATAAGTCTTAACGATGCTCTTATCAGGTTTGCCAACAGACTAAGGGTTTTCGAGCTATCAAGAACCATAACTCTGCTGAATGAGGCCCTCAAATCGACTGGCAACGTAACGGAGGTGCTCATGATCTCAGCCAAGGACGCGAGCAACGCAGAACTGCTCAGAAGAGAGAGGCTTTCCAACATGTTCATGTATGTTATAATAATCTACATTTCGTTCTTCGTGTTCATTGGAATCGTGTACATCATCACCACGACGTTCCTCTCAACTCTTGCCGAGAGTGCTGCGAAGGTTGCGGAAAGTGGAGGTACAGGGATGACAATGCTCAGGGGCATAGACGTGACGACGTACAAGAACGTCTTCATGCACGCGGCAGTCTTTCAGGGTCTCTTTGCGGGCCTTGTCGCGGGTGTTATGGGTGAGGGTAGCCTTTCTGCTGGTGTAAAGCACTCGCTGCTGATGCTCGTGCTTGCGTACGTGCTGTTTACGGTGCTCATATAGCTCCTGTAAGCGTTCTTGGCCTCAAGTTTCAACATCCGAAAGCCCCTTCGCCGCAACTCCAACGCTGAGCAGAATTATGGCTGCACCCATGAGTTGCGTTCCTGTCAACACCTCACCAAAAAGTACGTAGCCGAAGAAGCCGGCAGCAACAGGCTCAACGAGAGCGAAGAGTGGTGCCTGTTCCACCCTGCAGTACTTTATACCGTAGTTGAACAGCGTGAATGCAAGAGCCGTTGGAATAAGGCCGAGGCCGAAGAGCCACGGGAGCTTACCTTCAACGCTCACAGGCTCGATGAAAAGCGCTGGCAGGAGGAGGAGCGACGCAAGACCAAGATAGGCGAAGGTTATGTGTGAGGCTTCCATTTCCTTTCTTGCTTTTTTCATAAGGATGAAATAAATTGCGTAGCTGATTCCCGAAATCAGGCCGAACAGAACGCCACCAGAAAAATCGTGCGGAGAGAGCATTAGCCAGAGGCCAGTAACTCCCGCAGGCAGCGCTAACCAGCTCGATGGGTGTATTTTCTCACCCGTAAGCCTTGCGAGGGGTATCACGTAAATCGGGGCCATGTACAGCAGAAGTGCTGCCGTGGCTGCTTCGACGAGCTGGATTGCTGCAATGTAGGAAACAACCGTCAGCGTGTTTACGCAGACGATCGCCCCTACAAGCCTCGGATTTTTCAGCTTCGGTTTTTCACCCATAAGAAGCAGTATAAAGGCGAGAAAGACGAATCCGAAAAATAGCCTGAAAAAGGATAGCTGAAGGGGATTCATGTCTATGTTTCTAACGAATACCGGTAGACTACCCATCATTATGGCTCCGACGATGACTGTCAGACAGAGCATGGTACTGCGTGAAAGGTCGGATATAAAACGACTGGTGTGAGATTGGTTAGCAGGATCTCTGATTTAATGGCCCATACGGGGTAAAATTACGAAATAAAAATACTCAGTCAACAAAAATAAGAGCCCCGTGCGGACACAAATTGACACAGTCGAGGCAGAGGGTACACTTTTCATAGTCTATACGCACAACTTTTCCGTTTTCGAAAATTAAAGCATCGCAGAATCCTGAACACATTCCACAGCCCTGACAGCCGAGTATGGCAATCATGCCACATCAGTCAATGACATTCTCAAGTTCCTCCAGAGCCGGAACTCCAACAAATACATACTCATCGTTCACAATTATAGCCGGAACGCTTTTAATTCCGAAGCGAAGAGCTTCTTTCATTCCTTCATCCGTCGTAACAGATAGTTCGAGGACCACTACATCCTTCCTTTTTTCGGTGAGCTTTTTCAGAACTTCCCTCGCCTTGGGACAGTAGGGGCACGTTGGAGATGTCAACAACTTGATTTCGGCCATTAAAATACGTTTAGCTTGGAAATATAAATAGTTCACGCGTAGATTGTAAGAACATCGCCATCTTCCAGCACGTGGTCGAGACCAACTCTCTGCCCCTGGAACTTAACGGACTTCCCCCATACTTTCGCGTATCTGAAGGATTCCAGCATACCCCTGTGAAGCTTCCTGCAAACGTCTTCCACTTTCGCCCCTCTGCGCATTATGAGCGGTTCTTCGTCTGCTTTTCCTCCAGGGGGTTTGAGGTATATTCTTATGAACTCGAGTTTTTCGTATATGCGCTCCACGAGGACATCGAGGTTTACTCTGTTCTGTGCAGAGATGCAAACGACGTCGTCACCCTCAACATCTACATCCATTAGATCTATCTTGTTAACCACTGTGAGCGATGGAATGTATACTCTGTTCCCCTGAATCGCGTCGATGAGTCTTTCGATGGTAACGTCTTCTCTTATCAGCACATCGGCGTTGTGTGTCCTGTACTCTCTCAGGATTTCCATGATAGTATCTTCACCTATAGACAACGGCACGGTTGACGTGATTTTTATGCCGCCCCTCTCCTTTTTCTTTATAGTCACGTCCGGTGGACGCTGGTTGAGTCTTATTCCTCCCTCGTAGAGCTCTTTCTTGAGAACATCTATCTGGTGGAGGTTGAAGACATCAACAACAAGGAGAATCATGTCTGCAGTTCTGATTGCGGAGATTACTTCCTTACCCCTCCCCCTGCCCTTCGACGCTCCCTCAATCAGCCCTGGCACATCAACAATCTGAATCCTCGCCCCTTTGTACTCGAGCATGCCGGGAACTGGTTTGAGAGTGGTGAAGTTGTAATCAGCAACCTCACTCTTCGCTCCGGTAAGGACGTTGAGAAGGGTTGATTTTCCAACGGAGGGGAAGCCTACGAGGACTACGGTAGCATCTCCTTCCTTCTTGATGGAGAACTGCACTCCACCCCCCTTCTTTCTTCTCTTCTCAGCCTCTTCTCTAAGCCTCGCAAGTTTGGCCTTGAGGCGACCTATGTGATGCTCCGTCGCCTTGTTATAGGGGGTGCGCTTTATTTCCTCCTCGAGTGCTTTTATCTGCGCTTCTATGTCCATTGGGTGCGCCTTGATTTTGGACTAATAAAATTTTTACGCAACGTTAATCAACCTTCCACCAAATTCTGCAGAGAGTTATTTGCAGGAGAGGTTGTAATGAGAAATGGTGAGAGTACTGTTGAAAAAGTGATGCTGGTTAGAAAGGCCATGTACTCTTTTCTCGGAAATATCTTTCTCAGCGGCCCTCCTGTGGAATTTCTGAGAGATGTTTTTGACGGGGAGATGCTTGATTTTCTACCACACCCTTCTATTCAGGAAGGTGTGAAAATTCTGAAGGAATTTGCCTCGTCCTTTGAGAGCTTTGAAGAGTTCGAAATATGTGTTAAACGAGAGCATTCTAAGGTATTCGATAAATGTTCTCCGTATCAATCGGATTACGATGGCAACGAGATAGCTGAGCTGACAGTCAGGGAGATTCTCTTCGACGCTGGCTACGAGTTCAATGCTGAAGAGCGGGCAGATCACATTGGTATCGAGCTCCTCCTCATGGCAGAGACATGCAGTGCGGACAGTATAGAGAGTCACAGGGGATTCTTCGAAAAAGAGCTTGTGGGCTGGGTGTTCGAGTTCTGTAACGCTCTTGAAAACAACGAAAACACCCGGTTTTATCGGGGTATAGTAAAAATACTGCGCGGATTTATGGAAATGGAAAAAATAGTAATAAACAGGCTGTAATTTACGCTGTTGTTCTCGCGAGAGCCTTTCCTATTCCGTAGAACGTCAGCAGCACGTAGACGAAGAACACCAGCATGACGCCGTTCAGTGCAACAAAAGCAGTTGTGCTGCTCTCGAGCAATCTGAATCCTGCAAGTCCTTCTTCTCCGAGCAGGTACACTGTGTAGGCTGCGAGACCCATTATACCGCAGGCAATGGCTCCAATTACATAGCCAATGGGATGGAATCTGTATTCTTCCTCCTCAACATCTACTCTCTTCGCAATGGGCACCCACTCTGGAAACTCTCCTTCAGCCTTGTGCTTGGGTATGAGTCCACTGAATATACCCATGTTTATCGGGAAGTTACCTGGTGTGAAGTGCAGTATCGTCGCGTGGGCGAAGACGAAGAAGATAGCGAATACTGCAACGGCGACGTGTATCAATCTGAAGATAAAGAACAGCCCTGGATTGTTCTCCAGCAGCGGAAACGGGAACCAGAGGATAGCTCCGGTTATTACCTCAATCAGGCAGAAGATTGGAACTGTGAGGATGTCAGCAACCATAACCCAGTCGTACTTGCCCGACTTCGGTCTCTCTTCAACGAGTCCGAACGTCCAGAGCATGTCCTGAACGAAGTCCTTGCCGAGCTGGATGAAGAAGCCCAAAGTGAATGTTATGTTCGAGTCGCCTCTCCCCCTCGTAATTCTCTCGAGTATGAAGTACGTGCCGAAAAACGCGAGGCTGAAGGCAAGTATTAGCCCGCAGAGTCTGTGGATGAACATCGATACCGCCGGGCCACCCATGAAGTCAATAACCCATCTGAGCTGTCCGCTGAAGGTTATCGGAAGGCCAGTGATGAGCAGGAGCATACCGGAAAGAGAAACAAGGAAGTGCGCTGCTCTCTGGGCTGGAGAGAACCTCAGCAACTGGCTCAATGCCTTCCACCTCCGTGGTGTTGCTGCTCGAGTTTGTACATCTTGTCAAACTTCCAGTACTCCAGCACGGTCATGATGAAGACGAAGAACGCTCCGATTACGAGCAAAAGTTCTGCAATTTTATTGAGGTAGAGCATGACGTCGTTAACAAGCGTGTACTTGGCCGATCTTTCGTAGGGTGAAAAGTGTCTGTAGTTGTTATCGGTTATGTACTTACCACCCATAGGACCGTAGCTTGCCATGCTTAGTAACAGGGGCGAGATGGCAAGCAAACCGACGATCAGGGCAACAAGGCTTTTCCACATTCATACCACCTCGTATTTATACCATAAACACCTTCTCAACAAGCTCCTTCGCTGTATATCCTCTTATCCGCTCCCTGAACACCCTAACGATCTCCGATGCCTCTCCAGCCAGCAGTGCTCCGCCGGGGCAGACCATTGCACACCTTGGGATGGGCTCATTCTCGATTATGTTGCCGTTCTCGTCCTTCTGCTCGTACGGCTGAACGCAGAAGGTGCACTTGTCCATCTTGCCCTTAGTTCCGAATGCTCCGCTGCCTTCGAACTGCGGAGCTCCGAATGGGCATGCGTAGCTGCAGTAGCCGCATCCGATGCATTTGTCCTTGTTGACGAGGACTATTCCATCGGGACGCTTGTATATTGCGTCCATGGGGCATACTTTAAGGCATGCCGGGTCGCTGCAGTGCATGCAGGGCATGGGGATGTTTAACTGGCCGGGCTTGCCCTCGTTGATTGTTATTACTCTGATTCTGTAGATTCCGGGAGGGACGTTGTTGTGATTCTTGCAGATGGCTTCGCATGCTTTGCATTTGATGCAGAGGTTTGAGTGTGTGTCTACGATGAACTTGTACAAGGGATCACCTCCTGCAGTGGTGAAGTAGCCTCCTTTTTTAGATTACACCACTAAATCCAGTGATTTACCTTTATAAATTTTTTGAAATTCTTACTCTTTCTGTTGTGCTCTTTACTTCATCCCGTCACCGGAATTGCCCGCAGAGCGGAGAGTTTTCAAATGTGAGTGTATACTTATCCCCAACTTCAGCGTACCACAAACATCAACCGAAAAATTAAGAAAGCTACTCGACGTATACGAAGCGATGGAGTGTATCGACAGGCTGTCAGAGCTCAAACTGAGACTTGCAGACTGCTTTGTCCAGAGGGAGGCGGAAATAACGGCCGTACTCAGCGGTTTACTTGCAGGCGAGCCGGTAATCCTCATCGGAGAGGTTGGCACGGCTAAAACTGCACTGATTGAAAAGATGGCCGAACTTATAGACGCGAGGTACTTCTATTACCTGCTAACGCGATTTACCGAGCCAGACGAGATTCTCGGCCCCCTCGACATAAACGCCCTTAGAGAAGGTAGATATGTAAGGCGAACCGAGGGGAGGTTGCCGGAGGCGGAGATAGTCTTCCTCGACGAGATTTTCAAAGCGTCGTCGGCCATAAGAAACATTCTCCTTGACATAATCCTCAACCGCAGGTTTAGGAACGATGGCGGTTATATGAGGCTCCCAATGCTCACCATGTACACCGCAAGCAACGAGATAAGTACCGATGTGGAAGATGCAGCCTTCTACGACAGGCTAACGGTGAGATGCTTCGTCAAGAGCGTTTCCGAGGATGCATGGAGCGAACTCGTTGAGAGAGGTATCGAACTCGAAGAAATGGCTATGCAGCCCGTACTCACGACCGACGACGTAAAAGCCTTGCAGCAGATGGTAATGCAGCGCTTCCGCTCAATGACTGAGAGCAGCCTGCTCCGTGTTTACCTTGACGCCCTCGCAGCTTTAAAGCAGCGCGGTGTCAGGATTTCCGACAGGAGGAAGATAAAGCTCCTTAAAATTGCCAGCGCAATCTCTGTAATCTACAATGAAGACGAGGTCTCGACGGACAGCTTGGCTGAGGCTTTGAAGTTCGTTGCTGTGCACGATGAAGATGATGTCAGGAAGGTGGAGCAGGTCATATTTGAACTCGGTCTCAGCAGCTTCTACAAGCACATCCAGAAACTTCAGACTGTAACTTCCGAACTCCAGAACGCCATAAGGCTTAGCTCTTCCGGTGGGCTCGACGAACTCAGGATGCTTTCTTCAATTTACGCAAAGGCCTCATCCATGATGTCAGAGGTGCCGGAAAACCCGAGGCTGATGCCCTACGTCAGACAGCTCAAAAGTGCCGTTTTCAAGGCGAAGGACGTGCTTGACAGGAAGAAGGCCGAAATATTTGGTGACTGATTGCAGGTGCAGGCCATGCAGATGCAGAGTGTGCTGAATGCAACCCTCAGCAACAACCTCGTCAACGTTACGAGCAAGGATTTCGTATACAATCTCATCTCGCAGAGAATAGCCTCCTTTCTCCCTCCTGACCTGCAGGAGATATATAATTCCTCGAGGCACATCCAGATAATCGCCACGGACTCTTACTTCCTCCACTACTCCCTCTACCCCTTCCTGCGCGGCAAGAACGAGGACGAGGTGCTTGAGGAGGTCAGACTCTTCTGCAGAGAATACATGGATGGAGAGCGCTACCAGATGCTCAAGACACTCACAACCCTCGACGACGAGCTCAGCCTCGTTTACAGCATAGCCCTAACCAAGTACATAGTGGGGCGGATAAGAGGAAGACTTGAGAACGAGGGAGAGGGCGTAGGAAAAATTTCGGGTAGCGGGAGGGGAGCGAGGGTCGAGACCTTTCTGAAAGGCATTTCCGCTCTGCTTGAGGGGGCTGTTGAAGAGGCGGAGAACGTTACGAAGAACGCGGAGGAGATAAGGGAGCTCATGGGTGGAAAGAGTGCTGGCAGGGAAGCAGGGACATTTCAGAAGATTCTGAACCTCGCGAAGCAGATGATGTTCGTCGAAGACCTGAAGAAAATTGTTGACATGTCAAAGAGGATGATGGATTTCGTTCCGAAGGCAACGAGAATCTCAAAGGTGAAGGGAAAGACGGGTGATGAGCTTTCAGGCTACATGATAACCAAGCAGGTCGAAAGGGCTTTGCCGAGAGAGCTCGCTCTGCCAGATGAGCTTTTCATGCGAAGGCTCGCATCTGAAGGTTTCCTCGCGAGGGAGAAGCTGAAGGTCAGTGAGGGTGCGTACTACATTCTAATAGACAAGTCGGGTTCCATGGTCGGAGAAAAGACTGTGTGGGCGAGGAGCGTTGCGATGGCAATCTACAGGATGTCAAAGACAAAGAGAAGGAAGTACTTTCTCCGCTTCTTCGACACGAAAGTCCATCCTGATAAGCCCATTTCTGAACCAAAAGAGATAGTCGATGCGATACTCAAGGTTCAGTCGAATGGCGGGACAGACATAACCAACGCCATTTCAACAGCCATCGACGACCTCGTTGAAGGAAGGTTTGCTGAATACACTAACACAATTATCGTAATAACTGATGGCGAGGATGTGGTTGATGACTTGTCAAAGGAGTTAAAGAAAACAAAGGCCAGCCTGATTTCAGTTATGATTCAGGGCAACAACGACACGCTGAAGAACATAAGCGACCACTACATGCACGCTGAACTGACGGAGAGAGGTGGAGAGAGGTTGTTGAGGCTTGTTGAGGTTTCTTGAAATACCCGCCGCACCGATAGCTATAAAAGCTCCCTGCACCCTCGTTAGAGCGCTCTGAGTAAAGAACAAATTTAAAAAACGCACCGCAAAATATGGCAACGCTCCAATTCAAAGCCGGGGTTGCAGAGCCAGGCTACTGCGGGGGATTCGAGATCCCCTGCCCGCAAGGGCGCGTGGGTTCAAATCCCACCCCTGGCGTCCTCTAAATTATAATTCATAGTACGCTTCTATCCGACGAAACCTTCTTAACCTGCTCTCAAGGAAAACACTGAGGTTAATGCCAAATTTCTGCACCCATTCCTTAATTTCCCCGTCGATCAAGAAAAGAATTGAAACCAAAATTGAAGATAAACCATCCTCATAAACTAACTATGCAACTGCACAACCTCCCGAACCTGAGCTTCAGATTCATTTTCAAATTTACTCAGAAGTTCCTTAATTCTCTCTTTCAGTAAAAAGCCCGTTTCAAGCTCTTCACCTTCGATTTCCTGAAGTTTGACGACGGTTTCGTGTCCGAGTGTCTCCGTGACCTTCCCGCAAAGGAAATCAACACAAATTACCTCCCTCACCCTCAGCCTGCAGCCATTCGGGCCCACGAAGAAACACGCATTGGGAATGACTCTCTCGGACGGGAGCTCTACGCCCAGGAGGAGGTTGACAAGAAGAGTGTCAATTCCGTATTCGTTTTCAACCCACTTTCTGCAGCAGCATTTCCCCTCCATTGCGCATTCCCGACAGAGTTCAACGAGACCTATCTCCACCATGAATTTTCGCGTAGCATCGATTGCCGAATCGAGCTTTCTGAGAAGATTTCTGACCACTTCATCCTCCAGAAGTTTGCTGCCGTAGGTTGCGTAAATCCTCTTTGCGAGTGCAATCCTCTCCTCAACTGCACTCATCGCCCTGCGCAGCAAACAGGCTGAACTAAAACGTTTCGAAGTGTTGCCATAGGCAAACTATTTACGTTCAGCGGTCGAACAATGTTCGTGAATGTGGACACTCTGCTCAGGGTAGCTTACAGGGCATTCGAAGAGGGTGTACAGATAATAGGGCCAACGTATCTGTCCCTCCACCTCGGAATCCCGAAATCCTCTGCACAGAACCAGCTCATAAGGCTTGCAGAGACTGGTTTGGGTGTGTATGTCCCGAAGAAGGGATTTCTCTTCAATGAAAAGGGTCTGCACGAGGCAAAGAAGGCTGTAAAAAAGCACAGGCTCCTCGAATGTTTGATGGAGGAACTCGGGATGGAGAGAGGTGACGCTTGTAGAGAAGCAGCAAGAATAGAGGCTGTGGTGGGAGAGGGGCTGATAAGGCTGCTGGAGGATAGATACAGACCAAGAAGGGTCTGTCCATGCGGTAAAGAAATTCCGGAGGTGGAGGGATGAAGTTCGCAGCATTTACTCTCCTGATGCTAATTGCTCTTGCCACGCCAGCCTCCGCCATCGAAGTCGTTTGCTCAGTTCCAGATCTTACGCCCATTGTAAAGGCAGTAGGTGGAGAAATCGTAAACGTGACGAGCGTGATGCCTCCCGGCAGCGACCCACACGCGTTCTCTATATCGATGGAGACGATGGAAAGGCTCGGTAACGCAGACCTGATCGTCCTCGCCAATTCAAAGCTGCTCCACTTCGAGGAAAAGATCAAGGAAAATTACGGAGAAAAATGCATCGACTTCGAGGATTATGCTGCATTCGGAGCGAAACTCGACTCATTTCCCGGATACGACGAGAACCCGCATGGTTACTGGCTGAAGTTTGAAAACGGCGTCGCGATAGCGAGGGCAGTAGAGGCAAAGCTATCGAGTATATTGCCAGAATACGCGTGGTACTTTGAGGGCAACCTGGAGGAGTTCGAGAAGGAGGTTGCGGAGGCGAAGAGGATAATCAGAAGTGCTGCAGCCGAGCAGGGAATTGAGGGCAAAGCCTGTGTTGCGGCCGTACCGGGAGTCTGCTACATAATCCAGAACTCGGGTATGGAAGTCGATGCAGTTCTGCTGGCCGAAGGCCTTGGCTTTGTGAGCGGAAAAGATCTCGCAGAGATAGTGGAAAAGCTAAAAAGTTCAGAGTATGTCTGCATTGTAGTTCCGGAGTTCATGAAGAACTCAAAGGCCGGGGAAATTGCGAGGCAAATTTCTGCTGATACAGGAAAACCTGTTATCTACGTCAAGTTCGTTATGGTGGGTGAGGATGACAGCTACACTGGTTTGCAGTACTTCAACGCCCTCAGGTTTTCGGGACTTTCTTATACAAAGGCAGAGAAATCAAGCGGTTATACATTCATCACCGCTGTTGCAGCATGCGCAGTCGCGCTTGCAGTTCTTGGCAGGATAAGGAGATGAAGGGGATCATGGAAGCCACAAAGGATGTTAGGGCAATTGAGGTCGAAAACGTCAGCTTCTCCTACAACGGCGTTAGAGCACTAACTGATATAACCTTCAGCGTTGACGAGGGTGAGTTTGTCGCAGTAATGGGACCCAACGGCTCTGGCAAAACGACGCTTCTCAGAATTCTCCTCGGCATGCTCAAACCTGAAAGCGGGAAAGTCAGAGTTTTCGGCTTTGATCCGTGCAGAGATGCGGAGAAAGTTCAATCCCTCGTTGGATTCATGCCTCAGAAGGAACACATATCCACAAAGCCACCGCTCCTCGTTAAGGACGTGGTGTTGATGGGGCGGGCAGCGAGAAAAGGCATTCTTTCCCCTCTATCCAAAGAAGATGTAGAAAAGGCCAGAGAGGCGTTAGAGGCAGTGGGGCTTGAAAAAGTCTGGGATACGAAGTTCAGCGAGTTAAGCGGTGGGCAGCAGCAGAGGGTTTTGCTTGCGAGAGCTCTCGCAGTCGAGCCAAAGCTCCTCCTACTTGACGAGCCATTCAACGGCGTTGACATTCCAAGTCAGAACAGGATTATAGAGCTGCTGGATAGACTTTCCAAGAAGGGCGTTACCGTGCTTGCAGTTGTCCACAACGTGAGCCCCCTGATACATCATATTGACAAGATTCTTCTCCTCAACAAAGAATTGATAGCGTATGGATCTCCTGGCGACGTCCTGATGCCTGAGAACATGATTAAAGCCTACGGAGCAATTATACCCATTATCGTATGTGAGGAGGGATTCGCCCACCCACTCTTCGGTGATACCCATGGATGACATTCCACTTTACATGCTCAGAGCCATCGCAGCTCTCTTTCTCATAGCGGTCAACGCGTCGGTAGCAGGCACGTTTACCGTATTCAGAAATGTTTCATTCCTCGTTGCTGGTGCAAGCCACGCTGCTTTGGCGGGAGCGGCCCTTGCAATCGTTCTCGAAACCTACAACATATTCAGCATGAACCCCATAGTCGGCGGAATTCTCTTTGCCATGTTTACCGCAATCGCGGCAGGCTATGCATCGAAGGACGAGGGAATAAACACGGCGATAGGTATATCCTTCGCTCTCTCCATGAGCCTCGCGGTTCTGTTCATTTCCATGATAAGAGAGTACGCTGCAAGGGTGTGGGGGTTGCTGATCGGCGATTTATTCCTCCTCACCAACGAAGACCTCGTTTTAATGCTGATTTCCACGCTGCTGGTAGTTTTCGTCTGCTCGCTGCTCTATCGTGAGTTTCTCTTTATATCCTTCGACATGGAAGGAGCAATGGCATACGGTATAAACGCCAGCATGCTGAACTACGTTCTGCTTTCCCTTATCGCTGTAGCAGTGGTGGTAACTCTTAAGGGCGTTGGGGCAATTCTTGTCTTTGCCATGTTTGTTGCCCCCGCTGCCGCTGCTGTGGAAGTTGCAGGAAACGTCAGGCAGGTTTTCATTCTCGCATTCCTGATTGCAATGGTAAGTGGATTTGTCGGGCTTGCGATTTCCTTCTTCTACCAGGTATCCCCAGGAGCCGTAGCTTCGCTCTTCGCAAGCCTCACGTACTTTGCTGCCGTCGCATATCGCAGGTAGCCGGGCAGGAGACGAAGAAGGAGCAGTCCTGCATAAGGTTCGTAAGATTTTAGTATGATAAGTCAAGTGCGGGAAACATGATTCTCAAAGGCAGAGCGTGGAAGTTCGGCGACGATATATCAACAGACCATATTACACCAGGAAGGTACTACCACCTCAGGAGCAATTTGCCCGAACTGGCGAAGCACGTCATGGAAGACGCGAATCCCGACTTTGCGAAGCTCGTAAAGCCGGGAGATTTCATAGTTGCGGGAAAGAACTTTGGATGTGGTAGCAGCAGGGAGCATGCACCGAGAGTTATAAAGCTTGCAGGCGTTTCTGCCGTGCTTGCAAAATCCTTCGCCCGCATATTCTACAGGAATGCTATAAACATTGGTCTTCCGCTGCTCATTGTCGATACCAACGGAATTGATGAAGGCGACCAGCTCGAAGTCAACCTTTCAACTGGTGAAGTTAAGAATCTAACAAAGGGGACGAGCATAAGCGCCAGACCTCTGCCCGATGTGATGATAAGGATACTGCAGGAGGGTGGGCTCGTAAACTACGTAAAGAAATACGGAGATGTGAGGGTTTAAATGCGGAAGTGTAAAGTCTGCGGAAACAAGGCGTACTTTGCAGAGGAGGGCGGAAGACTTAAGTGCCAGATTTGTGGCCAGTACCTCGAATATTAGCATCAGCTTCCTCGATTTCAAGCCTTTTTTGACGCTGATACTCGGCAACCATTTCCCTCAGTTCATGTCTTTTAATGGCAAGTATTTTCACGGCAGCAATGGCTGCATTTTCGGGTTCAAGCACAACAAGCGGTGCAACACCGGAAGGCATTCGGAGCGATGAAAGGATATCCATACCCGCAAACCTGTCGCTGTATGGTGGGCAGGCAATCACAGGACTGACAGTATTCGCATCTACGAAACCGCTTAAGGCGTTACTTCTCCCAGCCACTGTTATAAAAACGGCATCATCGTACTCTTTCAGTATTTCCAGCACCTTCTCTGGCGTTTTGTGAGCGGAAGCAATCCTGTAGCAGAACTCCACACCAAACTTCTCCAGCGTTTTGCCAATTCTCTTTGCGAATTCCATGTCCGATTTGGAGCCCATGAGAATAACGACATCCATGCCTCCACTGCTACGTGCGCCTTAAATTATTTATCGCCCCGTCGCAGCATACCAGCGATGATCGTTATTAGAGTTGATCCAGTTAACCCCGAGAGGGGAAAAATCGCCAGAGCAGCGGAAATTATAAAGAAGGGTGGACTTGTCGCGTTTCCAACCGAGACTGTTTACGGGCTTGGTGGTGATGCGCTTAACGAGAATGCTGTACGAAGAATCTTCGAGGCAAAAGAAAGGCCGCCCCGCAACCCTCTGATAGTTCACGTCTCAAGCGTTGAGCAGGTCTACCGGATTGCAGAAGTTAACGAAGTTGCCGAAAAGCTCATGGGAGAATTCTTTCCAGGCCCCCTCGCTCTCGTGCTTAAGAAGAAGGACGTCGTGCCAGACATAACAACCGCTGGAATGAAGAAGGTTGCAGTCAGAATGCCTGACCATAAGGTTGCACTGACACTCATCGAACTATCGGAAACCCCAATTGCAGCCCCTTCTGCAAACATCTCCGGCAGACCGAGTCCTACAAAAGCTGAACACGTGATAGAGGATCTTGCCGGGAGGATAGATGCCATTCTGGATGCGGGAGAAGTAAAGATAGGTATAGAATCGACTGTTCTCGACGTGACATCAAAACCCGCGAAGATTCTGAGGCTTGGAGCAATAACACCGGAGATGCTTGTGGAGAGAGGTATAGAAGTGGAGGTCATAGACACGAGGCCATTCAGACACTATCAAACGAAGGCAAAACTCTACGTCGTTAATGCCGAAAATCTTGCAGAATTCGTTGGCAGCCTGAGGGAGAAAGGTGTAAAGGTTGGCGTTGCGCGTATTACTGCTGAATGCGACGCTGACAGAATCGTTGAACTTGGAAAGAGCATTGAGGACGTGGCAAAGAACCTCTTTTCAGCCCTTCGCGAACTCGACAGGAGTGGAGTTGATATAATCGTAGTTGAGGCGGTCGAAAGAAAGGGGTTGGGAAAGGTAATTATGAGCAAGCTCGAGGAAGCGGGAGAGATCGTCTGAACAAATTGCTACATTGCGTCGAAGTAGCTGACTTCAACGACGTCAGCCTCTGTGCTGTCGAGGATATCTGCGTTGTAAACGGTGACTATTCTCCCAACACTCCTCGGAGTAAGTCTGAGCCTCACGACAGTCATCTCGCTCTCCTCTATGTAGTGGTTAGAAGCGAAGATGATTGAGTGAGACATCACTTCCTTCCCGCTAACCTCCGCGATTATGCCCGTAGTTCCCCTGCCCACATTGTAAAGCTTCGATGGTGTCAGGAAGACGCAGCTTCCGATATCAGCCTTCAAAGCAGTGGCGACGTTATGGGCACTTCTAAGCTCGATCGCTCTTATATTCCTCTTTACCAAATCTTCCAGCGTTTTTCTCGAAATTCCGGTAAGAACATAGCACCTCATTTCAATCACCCGAACATAGGCAGTTCTTCCTTCTTCGCAGCCTGCTCCTGCATCTTCGTCTGCTCAGCAAGCTTCTGCATCTGCGCTTCGATAATCTCTGCCTCTTTAATAAGCTTTTCAACGTTAACGTTCCAGCCGAACATGTTGTTCAGCACGTTTATAACCTCCGCTGCTGCTCTTGGATCGGGATTGAAGCCGAGGGTTTCACCAAGCAAAGCCATGCCCGGAAACTTCTTCGCGACACACTCGTTGAGGATCGAACCTGCGATTCCTGAGATAGTTCCGCTTCTGAATATCTCCACATAGTCTTTCAGCTCGTCAAGGAGCTCCTTCGACGTTGCTGCCCCAAAGACTCTGTGCTTGCCTTCAAGGGTTGCAATGCCTGCAATCGAGAATATCTTTGTGGCGTTAATACTCGCAGCCCAGTCAACTATTTTCCTGCTCATGTCGTATGCTATCTCAGGGATTATCGGGACATCGGAATGAATCAGGATGAAGTTGTGCTCTCTCGACTGGTAAATCCTTATTGGTGGCTGGATTACACCTTCCATTAGTGTTGCGATGGGCGGTAGCATCTCCGACTCAATCATCCCGATTTGCTCGGGCTTCAGTTCAGTTATGAAGTGCGCAGCAAGAATTGTTCCCACGAGGCCTATACCTGGAAAACTCGTCAGTATTACTGGTTTATCTACATCCACACCTTCCACAAGAATTTCTGCTCCGTTTCGCATAGAATCTGTAAGGATACAATATTATTTAATCTCTTCCCATCGCTTATAGGCTGTATGCTTCACTGTTAATCATTACTACCTGACATGTGCCAAAAAGGTTATGTACATTCTTACCAGCCCTACCTCGATGAGGCAGTATCCGTTCAAGCGCGGCTTCAAACCGACAGAGGAGAGGCTGGAAGAAGCTATAAAGAAACACTTTGGGGATTTCAAAAAGGAAGGAGACACATATATAGTCAGCTTCGGGGCCATAGAAGAGTTGAGGCTCAGAATTGAAAACAAGAAGCTCGTTGCTGAGTCGAAGACCAATCCGAAAGCACCGAACGACGTTGCGATGAACACGATTAAAACTTACAACAAATTTCTGGAAGAACTCACGGGCTACACAGCTAAAGAAAGGCAAAAGCTGTTAAAAAAGGAAATCGAGCGTGATTAAATGTATTCCTGTCTCACTGGATTTAAAGAAGGAAAAAGATGAGAGGTGCCTCAATTCAATGAATAGTCTGCTTATTAAAAGAGACTGTGGAATGGAAAAGTGCATGCTCGCAGCCAGGCTCGCGAACATGCTGGGAGATGTTGTGTGGGCTTCTTCCTCTTTTACACCCTATGTGCTGGAAGCAATGGGCGTGCATCCCCGGGCCGTGGTGGGAAAAAGGCGGGGAGAAGCTTCAAACGTCCTCAACCTGAATGAGCTGATTTCTAAAGAACTCGAAAAGGTTCTAATGAGTGCATTTTCAGGAGGTGACGAATGCCCTCCTTCATTCCTCCCTCCCACCCGAGATACGAATCTCTAATGACAAGGGAAAAACTCGTTGAGGGCTTCAGGGCAGGAATAGTTGTCCCGGAGGGGTTGATAGCCCACGGGAGAGGAGAGGCCTTTGACTATATTCTCGGTGAGACGAGCAGAGATTTTGCCATCGAAGCAGCGAAAGTTGCTGCTGCAATGATGCTGGCCGCAAGAAGGCCGGTGATTTCTGTAAACGGAAATGCTGCCGCTCTCGCAGCAGAAAAACTTGCAGAACTCTCCCGCGTTACCGGAGCACCGCTTGAAGTAAATCTATTTCACTGGAGCAGGGAAAGGGCAGACAGGATAAAGAAGTGGCTTGAACGATTTGATTGTGAGGTTCTCGCAGAAGGCGACGCGGAAATAGAAGGTATTGAGCACTGCAGGAGGATCGTGGACAGCAGGGGCATACTCGTAGCGGATGTTGTGCTCGTGGCCCTCGAAGATGGTGATAGATGCGAGGTACTAAGAAGGGTCGGAAAGAAGGTTATAGCCATAGATCTCAATCCACTGTCGAGAACTGCCCAGATGGCCGACGTTACAGTGGTGGACAACGTAACGAGGGCAATTCCAAATATTGTTAAGTTTGCAAGAGAAATGAAAGAACTCAGCCGTGAGGAACTCGAAGAAATCTTTAAGGGTTATGACAACGGAAAGATTCTAAAAAGGGCACTGGAAGCGATAAGAGAATATTTGACATCTAAATCTCTTGAAGCTTCCCGTTTTCAGCGATCCTGACCCTCATGTACCCCGGTGGAAGGTCTCCAACAACGCTGTGCTCAATTCCCACCATGTAAGTGTCTTCTCCAAATCCAAAAAATTCCTCACCACATCTTACGTTCATAACAACATCGTAGAATATGTTTATTATACTACTCAATTCCTCGCTGCAAATTCCTGACGGGAAGAGAGACACCATTGTCACATCCTGGGGAACTGAGTCTAAGACCTTCAGAAGAGCTCCAATGGCTTCTCTGCCGTAGATTGCCGGTATAAGGCAGAGGCCGAAGGTTACGATTACATCATTATCGCACATCTTCTTGAACAGTGATTCGAGCCTTCTGAGTTCGTCGTAGTAGCCTTCTGATGGTATAAACGCATACAGCTCTCCAAAGGCAGCAATTTCTCTGGTTCCAACCTTTATAATTTTCGTTTTATTCAAAAACTCGTCAATCGAGGGGTTCCTGTCTTTGGCCGTTATGTACATCTTTCTCAATCTTCTGCACATAGTATCGGTGTAAACAATAACATAAGTGTTATTTTCTTTAAAACTCGGAAAAACGTGGTGAAATAGCAGACTGACGACAGGATATTCGTTATCATATATTATCCTCACCCTGTTGTTTCTGAACTTTCTTACAAGCTCATCCAGTAGCATACATATTAGTTATAGTTATCATAATAATTAAACCTTTCGGAAAAATATTACTCGATGTCTACTCCGTAAACATTCCTTACGTTTTCAGCGCAAATTCTGTAGATAAAGTCTTCATCGAAACCATGTTTCAACAGCTCTTTGATCTTCTTCGGCACTGTCTTTGGCCCGAGAACAGCTCCAGGTCTTTTTGCGTCGTCGATGTAGTCCGTTTCAACGGTAAAGCGTGTGCCTTGTTTTGCCGCCTCAAGCACATTGTTTCCCATGGCAATGACAGAAGGAAATATACCAACTTCCTCAAACTCCTTTACACGTGGTGGTGAAAAGTGCTTAACGACCTTATCCCTCTTTATACCTGCCTTATCTGCTATCCTGGCTATTTCCTCGATTCCCTCTCTACTGTAGCTCTCAGTGTGGAGCTGCACAGCGCATCCAACATCTTTCGCAACTTCGAAAGCATGCTGCATCACTTCGTTGCTGAGCTGCCAGATCTCTTCGTTAACTTTGTAGTGTGGCCTCCCGCTTTTTATCGCTACAGCCTTACCTTCCTCAACATATTCTCCGGCGATATCGAGGGCTTCCATCATGACCTCTGCAGCTTTCCTGAACCCCAACCTTCCACCGAGAATCGTTATCTCCGCAGGATGGACTGCAAGGACTGCATACGCCTTAACTATTTTGTTTGCTTTCTCAACAAGGCTAATGTGCGCATCAAAGATTTTCCTGAAGTCCTTTCCCGATTCAGGCCTTACATCATAGTGCTTGCTGAGCAGCGATACAAGGAACACATGGGTGCCTCCAGCTTTCTTGAACTCTTCGAGTGCTTTCAGGCGAAGGTGGTTGTACAGGTGCATGTGGTCGTCTGTGATTATCATGCTCGCACCTTTATCCTCCGACATTAAAAGCTTCCACGCGGACTTGGAAATGTCTCATCACAGCTGCCTACTCAAACCTGACAACCCTGCAGTCGTTGACGTAGTTTTCCTCGAATATGCCTTTAAGTCTGCCACTGCAAACCGGACACTCAGGATTGTTGGAAATACTGATTTCATAGAACTCCATGCTCCGCAAGTCAGCCCTGAGTAACCTGCCTGAGAGCACCTCCATGCCAAGGACGAGCTTTATAGCCTCGACGGCCTGGATACACCCGAACAGTCCTGCTACGGGGCCAATGACTCCCGGCTTTTCCTCACTTCTTGCTCGAGGAAAAACACAGCGGTAGCATGGTGTACCAATTACCGTCATTGCCTCGCCCTCGAAACCGTGGATTGCTGCATGAACTATGGGCTTGCCTAAAAGCCTGCATGCGTCGTTCAGCACGTACCTCGTAGTAAGGTTGTCCGGACACGAGACAACGATGTCGTAATCCCCAACGATGTCCATGACGTTGCTGGGCGTTATACGGAAAGGATAAACCTCAACTTCCACATCAGGATTCAGTCTTTCGACGAACAACTTCGCTGATTCGGCTTTATTTATACCCACGTTGCCGCCGTGAATTATCTGCCGCTGGAGGTTGTGCTCTTCAACAACATCGCCGTCCATAATACCAAGCTTTCCAACTCCTGCAGCAGCAAGATATGCTATGACGGAACTTCCAAGCCCACCTGCTCCAACCACGAGAATTTTCGCCTTTTGTAGTCTTTTCTGGCCATCATATCCTATTACGGAAATCTGCCTTATGTATCTGTCCGACATAACAATCACTCCACTATTTCAAGCGTATAATTACTAATTCCAATTCCAAGCTTCTCAGCATGCTCTATCTGAGCCATTGGTTCAGTCCACTCCCAGAAGTCATCAACGAGAGCTCCAGGATTTGGCCGAGCTTTGAGGAGCGCATCAATGCATGCCTTATCAACCGCAACGATGTCTCGGGATGCAAAGATACCGATGTCGGGGAACGCAGGCATGTCACTGTACGGACGGCAGTCGCAGTGGGGGGTTATGTCCATGGCAAAGTTTATGAAACCGAAATTATCCTTTCCCACTACTCTCACAACACCCAAAGCACATTCTGCGATTCTCTCCGATATTTCTCTTCCCGTTAGCCACTCCACATCTATTGCACGTTTTCTGCACACCTCGTAGCAGCCCGTGCAGCCGATGCATTTATTTCTATCTATGGTATATATGGTGCGGTTGCCTGTATCACCTGCAACGTGACAGGAAATGGCGTTTATCGGGCAGATTTCAGTACACCTCCCGCATCCATCACATTTCTCGTTTATCACAGGCTTTTCCGGGCAGTGTATATCGAACTTGGACGGCTTCGCAACACATCCAACGCCGACGTTCTTTATGCTTCCACCTATACCAGCCTGCATGTGGAGCTTAAAGTGTGTTGCACAAACAACACCATCGCATTCTGCAATGGCTTTCGCCACGTGTACTTTCTTCAAGTGAACTCCGTTAATGTCCACAGTTACGCAGTCAAGGCCCAGCATACCGTCGGCTATGATAATGGGTGCTCCCACTGTCTGCGAGGTGTAGCCGTTCTCCTCTGCTATAAGAAGTCTGCCGACTGCTGTACTTCTGTCCTTTGTCATGCCTAAGCCTGTGGTTTCGGTGACGAAGGGTTTGCCGCCTCTGTCCTTTACAGCCTCGACGATCTTCCGGATGAAAACAGAGCGGAGCGTTCTCGTCGTACCTCTATCGCCAAAGTGCGTTTTTACTGCGATGATATCTCCCTTGTCAACAAAGTCGAGAACGCCACTTTCCTCAATAAGCTTTTCCAGCTTTTTCACAGGACTGAGATGGGGCTGGTACCACTCTTCAGGCTTTTTGACAGATGCCCGGGCATCTGAAAAGTAAACATCCATGTTCAGAATTGCTCGGTAGGTATATAAAAGGGGTGCCGGAAAAACGCTATGGCGGTGACGGCGGGAAGGCTGCAACCATTGCGATGGCACCCCGGTATATAACTTCGTCCATCCTGATAGATAAGCATTGCGGTTAGCTTAATGATTTACACCGGTAAGGTTAATTAAGTGCCCAAAGCAACCACCCACTGTGCTCAAACTTGCAATATCAGGTAAGGGAGGTGTGGGTAAAACCACCCTGGCGGCGATGCTCGCGCACCTGTTTGTGAGAGAAGGGTATTCAGTGACCGCTATCGATTGCGATTCCTCAATAAACCTCCCATCAGCCCTCGGAGTAAACGAAGAGGTAAAGCCACTCGCAGAGCTGAGGGAGGTTATAGAGCAGCGTGTGAAAGGTCCATTCGGAACCTTCCGCTACAATCCAAAGGTTGACGACATCTTCGAGGAGTATTCGGTGAGAAACAGTGATGGAGTCAGAGTTCTTGTTCTCGGGACAATTGAAAAAGGTGGAGAAGGTTGCTTCTGCCCGGAAAATGCCTTTCTTCGGGCAATACTCAGGCATGCGATTTTCAGAGATGACGTGCTCATCCTCGATATGGAGGCTGGAATAGAGCACCTCGGAAGGGGTACAGCTAAGGGTGTTGACGTACTCATTGCCGTCGTCGAACCAGGAACGAGGGCAATCGAAACGCTAAAGCGAATTGAGAAGCTTGCAGCAGACATAGAAATAAACAGAATAGCCGTTGTCGTGAACAAGTTTCTCGATACTCCAAAGTCCAGAGAACTCCTCAACACGATTAAGCATCCAATACTCGGTGTAATTCCCTATGACCAGTGCTTCGTTCAGGCAGACATGGAGAACATCCCACCCTACGAGGTATGCAACCTTGAGCCCTTTGAGAAGATAAAGGAGAACCTGCTCAAGTTTCTCGGGAAGCAGGAGGACAAAAAGAAATGAAGATCGGAATTATTGCAAGAGGGAGGCATGGTCCCCTTACTGCCAGAATGATGTCGGAGTACTTTGAAGTTTCAGTATTTGAGCTTCCAGAGGAGCTTCCAGTACTTATAGAAGATATAGAGCTTCCAGAGAACATTCTCAATTCAGATATTATTATCAGCTACGCCGCACATCCAGACGTAAATATCAGGGTCGTGGAGGGGGCAAAGGCGAGGCTCGTAATTCTGACGGGAAAGTCTGGAAAAACTGGTTCAAGGGCACAACTCAAAGCCATCGCAGAAGAGAGGGGAGTAAGGCTGCTAATGGTCGATATATGCTGTGTCGCCTCAGAGATTGAGGGCTTTGAAGAATTTTTCAATCGCTTTGGCAAACCGGAATTCGAAGTAAAGATAAGAAACGGAGTGCTTGAAGACGTGAAGGTAACGAGGTGTGCATTCTGCGGGGCAACGTGCTTTGTCGCCGAGAGGTTAAAGGGTGCTATAATAGAAGACGCTCCAAGGCTCGCAGGCTACTATACCCAAATTTACCCCTGTCTCGCATCCCGCGGCATAAAGGGCGGGATACATCTCGCTGCTGAGATGCACAAAATTGCGATGGAGAGGGCAATCAAGGCAGCTAAAGACATTAAGGACAAATAGGGAAGTAATGAAGTAATAAAGCGACGTGTCCTAATAACACCTCCTCATTAGAAGTAAAATACGAACATCGCAAAATCTATTCCAGCATTCAATGGCTATCCTCCATCTCAGTCTAAACTTCTTCCTCCTCCTCCTGAAATTTACTGTTATCGAGCAGAAGAAACTCTTGGCTCTCTGCTTGAAAGAGCTGAATACAGATTCAACCAAACTCCTTTTTCCGAAACCTCTCATGCTTAAACTCAAGATCTAATCTTTCAGGAGCTTCAATTAACCAAGGAACTATGGAGCTCTGCAGAAAATACAGTCTTCATCATGGTATCGTTGTGAGTTGTGATTATTTCGACCTTCCTTGCATTTCTTCACCATTTCAGTTCAGAAAGAGAAGTGCTTGGAATACGTTAGGAGGTACAAACCAGAAAAATGGCTTTTTCCAGGTCAGAGGAAAGATAAGCACATTTCAACCAGAACGGTTCAGGCAATCTTTGAAAAGGCAAGGAATAAAGCTGGAATAAAGAAGGACGTTACAGTTCATTCTTTAAGGCATTCATTTGCTACGCATTTGCTTGAAAGTGAAGTTGATCTGAAATACATTTCAGGAGCTTTTAGGGCATTAAAGCTCAAAAACGACAGAGATTTATACTCACGTAAGCACAAAAAAATCTGAGTAAGATAAGGAGTCCGCTGGATTTGATGTCGGGAGGTGATGGGCGTCCAGAATGAGTATATACGCAATGCGTATATGAACGAGTTAAGTGAAATGCCCGCCGTCGCCCTGAAAAAATTTAAAACCGAGAATGAAATAAAATAATAGGTGGCAAAAAATGAAAAAATCACTTGATGAGATAAAAGAAATTATCGAAAAACACAAGGAAGAGCTTAAAGAAAAGTATGGTGTTAAAGAAATTGGTATCTTCGGCTCTTTTGTGAGGGGAGAAGCGAAAGAGGGCAGTGATGTTGACATACTGGTTGAATTCGAAAAACCGATAGGATTCTTTAAATTTCTCGAACTGGAGGAATATCTGAGCAATTTAATAGGTAGAAAAGTAGACCTTGTATCTAAAAAAGCACTTAAGCCACATATTGGAAAATATATTCTTGAAGAGGTTGTAACAGTATGAAAAGAACATACAGGGATTACATACTGGACATCTTGTCATCTATTCAGGAAATTGGGGAATTCGTTGAAGGTATGGACTTTGAAGAGTTCGTAAAGGATAGAAAAACTGTAAATGCTGTTATTAGAAGTCTGGAAGTGATGGGCGAGGCTGTGAAGAAAATTCCTTCAGAAATCAGGGACAAATACCCAGAAATTCCGTGGAAATACATTGCAGGTATGAGAGATAAGCTGATTCATGAATATCACGGCGTTGATTTAGAAATTGTATGGGAAGTCATAGAAAAGGAAATTCCACCTCTCAAACCCAAATTTGAAAAAATATTGGAGGAGTTGAAGGGATGAAGTTAAAAGGCGACGGCGGGCACTCTGCGGTGCTTCGCACCTTGCCCCTATCCGGGGTCACTTAACAGGAGCATATCCGACTTCGCTATTGCTCATCCAAATTGCCTTCGGCAACTTCTTTTATCCGTCAAACGTTACCGGAAACTGCGAGCCCGCCAATCTCAAAAATGAAGAAGGAGAGGTAAAAAATGTTTAAAAAACTGGAAAAAATGGGTTTATCCCAAACGGACCTTGCTGGAAAGGTAGCTGTGATCACTGGTGGTGGTAGAGGTATCGGAAAGGAGTTAGCGAGAGCTTTGGCATGGCTTGGTGCCAATGTTATCATTGCCGAGATTACCGAGGATGGTGCTGAAGTTGAGGCTCTTATTCGTTCTGAGGGAGGTTCAGCCCTGTATGTAAGAACTGATGTATCCGATGAGAGTAGCGTCAAAAGACTTGCAGAGAAAAGTTTCAAAGAATTTGGGAAGGTGGATATACTGATTAACAACGCTACCATTGTAGAAACAGGCTCGATACTTGAGATGCCGTTGGAAAAGTGGGAGAAATCTTGGAGGGTCGATGTATTGGCTGCTGTTCGTCTAATAAAAACTTTTCTGCCGGGTATGCTGGAGAGAAAGTATGGAGTAATTGTTACCGTAACCTCAGACGAGGGGATGCCGTATGTTGCTCCTTACTCTGCTTCGAAGGCCGCTCTGAACTCGCTTGGCTTATCTCTTGCCGCCGAGCTGAGTGAAGAGTCGGGCGTATCTGTTTTTGTCTTTGCCCCCGGAATGGTGGATACGCCGGGGATAAGAAAAGCTGCACGTGAGCTTGCACCCCTTTACGGTATGACGTATGAGGAGTTCATCAATCAGAATGTAAATCCCGGTTATGACGGTCTCATGCCGGCGGAAGACTGCGCAGCAGGTTTTGCATACTGCATTGTCCATGCAAAGGATTATCATGGACAGATAGCAGACCCTCTACTCCCACTTGCTAAAACAGGGCTGAGTTTTTCATTTGGTGAAGAAAAAAGCGGAGCTCAGCCTGAACCCTCAGAAAAAATTATTCAAAAAAAGAACGTTTTAGAACTTGCAAAAGAAGTTAAGAAAATACTGGAAGATGTTGAAAAAGAAACAAATGAACTTGATTTGTTCAGGAGAATGTGGGTCACACGAACATTCAGAAAGAGGTGTGGAATGAGCATCGAAGATTGGCTGAATACAATTTCAGAACTTGTATCCGAACTTGAAGAATACGATAAGGCTAAAAGATCTGGAGATACTGTAAAAATCGAATACATCCGTGGTAAACTCTTATGGGTAAAGAACAGTCTTGTAAGACTTGCAGACTATTTCAGAAAGAACATGAAGGATGCGGAAGGTTACTTCAATGACCCGGAGGCCTTATCCAGGGCTCTGAAAGTTCTGGCTTACAGAGAGAATACTGTGCGTTCACTGGTTATTCTTCTGGAACAAAGAAGTGAATGAAATGTCAGAAAAGAAAATAGCATTAGTTTCGGTCTCCCTACTTTGTTTTCATGGCTTAATCGAGATAATAGTGCCAATACTGTTTATTCTTTTTAAGATAAATATCGGAATATTGGAAACTGGAGAGGGTGTTTCCGGGATAGAAGCTGTTGCTATCTGTATTGTTGGAGCGGTTTGGGGAATAACCAGATTCGTTGCTGGTTGGGGAATATGGAGAATAAGAAAGTGGGCTATTATACTTGGTATATTAATGAGCGTTATTACGATAACTGCATCCACAGACATAATTCCTGCAGGCATGGTAGATACAGTTCTTTCAGCACCGGTATTAGTGCTCCTGCTCTATTTATGGTTTGAAGATGGAGCTTGCCGATAAAGATGCGGAACAAAGAAGGAGGTGAATAAAAATGGAATTAGGGAACTACTCTAATGGCGTTATGAGGACGACGTGTGATGCTTATTCGGACAGGGCATAATAAAGAATAAAAAGCTCTAAATTTCTCCCTTGAACAGCAATCCCTCTTTCTCGAGGATTTCCGTTGCTTTATCTATGTCATCGACCCTGAGTATTATCAGAGCCTTATCTCCGCCGAAGGTAAACGCATAGACGTACTCTATGTTTATGTTTGCGTTGCCCAGAGCTTTGGCAATTTTGTAAAGTCCTCCGGGCTCGTCCTCTACCTCGACACCAAGAACCCTCGTAAGTGTCACGGTGAAGCCCGCATCCTTCAGCGTTTTGTACGCCTCGTCGGTCTTGTCAACGACCATTCTGATAATTCCAAAGTCACCAGCTTCAGCAATGGTAAATGCCCTTATGTTGATGCCCTTTTCGTAGAGCTTCTCCGTTACGGCAGCAAGCCTTCCCGGCTTGTTTTCAACAAAAACGGAAACCTGCTTTATCGTCTTGTCGCTCATAATTCCACCTCTTTAAATTTTCCTCCTGTCAATTACCCTCTTCGCCTTGCCCTCGAAGCGCTGCAGTGTACCCGGATTCACAATTTCAACCTTGGCTGTGACGTTAAGCACTGCCTTGAGGTGCTCCGCGATGCGTTTCTCGAGTTCAAGAATATCTGAAACTTTATCCGTGAAAGCCTTTTCGCTTAGTTCAACCTGTACTGTCATGATATCAAGGCCGTTCTCGGCCCTATCAAGGATTATCATGTAGTGCTCGCCAACTTCCGGAATCTGCATGAGAACGTGCTCTATCTGGCTCGGGAAGACGTTTACACCACGTACGATTATCATATCGTCTGCCCTGCCCAGAATGCGCAGAATGCGCGGGTGTGTCCTTCCGCAGGCGCACTTTTCAGTCTCCATTATTGTGATGTCGCCGGTCCTCCATCTTATCAGCGGCATCGCCTCTTTGCTCAGCGTCGTCACTACAAGTTCTCCCTTCTCACCCTCTCCAACCTGCTCACCAGTTTCGGGGTCAATTATCTCTATCAGGAAGTGGTCAGCCCAGATGTGGAGGCCCTGTCTCTCCTGGCATTCCGTAAAGAGTGGCCCACTTAGCTCCGAAGTGCCATAAACGTCGTAGGCTGTAATGCCTGTCTTCTCCTCAATCCTCTTTCTCGTCTCCTCACTCCATGGCTCTGCTCCAAATATGCCCATCCTGAGTTTCGTGTCGTCAGCAATGCTTATTCCTGCCTTCGACGCGTATTCTGCAAGATAAAGCATGTATGAAGGCGTGCAGGCAATTACAGTTGAGTGAAGGTCTCTCATTAGCTCTATCTGCCTCTGGGTGTTACCGGCAGAAGTTGGTAAAACCGTTGCACCTATTCTCTCTGCGGCATAGTGGAAGCCGAGACCGCCAGTAAAGAGGCCGTAACCATAGGAAATCTGCATTATATCGTCTCTCGTCACGCCACACGCCGTAAGGCTGCGGCACATACTTTCTACCCACACCTCAATGTCGTTAGCAGTGTAACCCACAACCGTGGGCTTGCCAGTCGTACCGCTCGATGCGTGAAATCTCACTATCTGGGATATTGGCACGGCAAACATCCCGAAAGGATAGTTGTCCCTCAAGTCCTGCTTTTTCGTAAACGGCAGCTTCGGCAGGTCTTTCAACCCGGTAATGTCCCACGGATTCAACCCCATCTCCTTGAACTTCCTGCGGTAAAACGGTGAATACTCGTAGGCGTGGTGAACGAGTGCCCTCAACTTTCTCTCCTGAATGTCCTGAAGGTCTTTTTGAGGCATTTTTTCAGCTCTCGGATCCCAGTACATGCTCGATCCCCCTTCCTCGCTGCCCTTTACATTATTTATAATTTTTTTTCTTCATTACCTTCACTTTTTTCTACCATTCACTTTCTCTCACTTTATTGTACACACCTTAGCACACTTAATGGTGTATTATTTTGAGATAATTATATCATTAAGATCGAATATAATTATAAGATTATTTACTAATAATTTTTGAAATTAATTTATTATTCTAAATTAGTTACTTTAGAACATAAGTAAATCCTAATTTAATTAAATCTATTATATTTTACTCTTTCCAAAAATTTGTTACACAAATCCTGTAACAATCAATTTTTCGGTAAACCGAAAAATCGAGGTTTGAGGAATTCAATCGTTACAACAATTGTATGAATATGGGGATTCATGCATGTTCAAGGGGGGTTAACTGCAAAAAGTGTGTAGGGTTGTGAAAATGCACACCATAGGGCCAATTTCTGTTACATATTTTATGTAATACTGCTTCCACACAATTAACTGAAGATATTTTAATAATTTTAATTTATTCTAACTCAATTGAGCAATTAGAAAGAATAAATTTCAAAAGATTATTAGCATTGAATTAATGATATTTAAGCAAAAATAAACTAATTTTTAAATTTTTTAGAATTAATAAAGTAAATAAATTGGTAAAATAACATTAAAATAATCATATGTAAGTTGTTGCAGTAAAAACAATGGTGAAAAAGTGAGAGATAGAACAGAGAGTTCACTTTTTTATCCTCGACTTTCCGGGAGGGAGAAACTTCATAATCTCGTCGGGAGTTGCTATGCTTCTAACTATGTGTCTCTCTTCTTCCTTTGCCATTTCTACGAGTTTTCTGGCAATTTCAACGGAAATCTCGTTAGCGCTCATGTTACCAATGTCGAGTTCGACGTAGTAGTCGCAGTACTTTTTGACCGCGTTTGTTGGCCCTCCGAGAACACGTAGCTTTTCAACTTCCACACCGACAGCACACGAAACTGCAACGGTGAGATAGTTCCTCTTGCCCTCGATGTAGAAACTGCCCCTCGCAAGATATTCGCCATGTTTTGCGGCCCTCTTCACCTGCTCAGGCTTTACGTAGTAGACTTCTCCGCTATACTTTCCTTCCTTCCACAGTGCAGAGTAAGTTGCAGCGAACTGTGCAGCCTCGATTATGCTCGTCTCCGGAGCTTCTTGCCCGAGCTTGAGGACTGTAGCCGGAGCTCCTGGGGTCTGAGTGTGGAAGAAGAGGTCTTTTGGCTCCATGTACTTTGAGACGATCTCTTCATTCATGGCAGCGTTTCTGCCACCTATGACAAGGAACCCATCGGACGTTATGAACCATCTAAATCTCTCGAACCACTCTCTTTTTCTTGCAACCCTCAGTCCTTTCACGTACTTCTTAGCCTCGAGCTCTTCCACCCTCTGCATTTCCTCCTTCGTCTTCTCTATGGCCTTCAGCAAACCTTCAAGCTTCTGTCTGACCTTCTTCGCCCTCTCATAGTACACGTCGGCTATCTGGGGCAGGTTTTTGTCCAGTGCAAGCTCGATTTTAGGCCCTATATTCACAACTACGCTGTTTTTTTCCGGGTGAATCTCTACAACAAGCTTTGAAAGCTTTGGATGTGCCCGAACGATCTTTTTGATTTCGTCCCACGATTTCTGCTGCCTCGCCTGCCTGAAAGCCTCGAGAATCTGTTCGAGTAGCTGGTAGTTCTCGTAGACAGCATCTCCTGCCGCTCTGTACCTTTCCATCTCATTCTCGAATTCTTTCTTTGTCTCAAGCTGCTTTTCAAGCCTTGCTTTCAGCTTTTTGAGTTCCTCGCTTTCCTCCTGCTTTACCTCACTTATTCTCCTCGCGTAGTACTCGTCGAGAGCCTCGTTGAACGTGGGGAAGTACTTCCTTTCCAGTCCATCATATATCTGGAGCTCGATGGGGAGAACATCGATGTATTCTCCGTCTTTTGACACGATGTGTGGCGTAAACGCTCCCCGCCTGATTGCTCCGAAAATCGAGTCGATTGCCTCGGCAATTTTCTCTATTTCCTCCTCATTAAGCTCCTTTGCCACCTTGTTCTTGTTAATCCCTGCTCGCAAACATACTTCTTCAGCGTAGAGCCCTCCAAGACCACTCCTTGCGAGGATTCTGACAACCTCTTTATCCTCATCGCGGAAAATTTCCGCTAATTTTTCAGAGTTGAGTTCGAATGGGGTTGTCCTTGGTTCAGGAAATCTGTAAACCTCACCAGGTTTGAAAAAAGGCTTTAGAGGCATGATTATTCTGAAACTTTCATCTGCGAGAATTACATTGCCCTTTGAGAACAGCTCCACAATTATGAAGTTTCGCTTTTCTCTCTCCACCTCTATAACAACAACCCTGTCGAAATCGTGCTGTTCGATTTTCCTCACCCTTCCGCCTTCGAGGTGCTTCCTGAGCAGCATCGCGAAGCTCGACGGGATTCTGGGACTTTCCCTCGGAAACTTTGTCAGGTGGATTCTCCTGCCTGCCTCGAGAATGAGGTCTTTTCTGCCTCCAGCATAAATCTTGACGCGTATCTCGTCTGGAGGGTGGTGGTAGATTTTCTCGACCTTTCCGCCTACGAGCTGCTGTAGTTCTGAAACGCATGCTGCTATGTCGGCTGATGACATCGACTTCATCGTTAGGCCTTCGTTTTCCCGACGTTTTATTGTTTTCCCGTCAACAGAATAAGCGCCGACGAGCGAGGCCGGATAATTTAAATACCAGAATCGTCGTAAGAATAGAAGGTGAGTGCTCATGGGACTCATGGAGAAGTTGCTCGGTAAGTCAGAAAGAATCACGCCACCAGATTACGAAGAGCTCGACCTTAGCGAGTATGAGACGGAAATAGCGGGAGAAGCTGAAACTTACGTCAAGGTGGCGGAGATAACGGGCCTTAACGAGGTTGCCGAAATTAGAAGGCAGGTTTACGAGGGCAACATCGTAATTGCCGATATAGCCTTCCTCAAGCACGACAAGCTTACCCTCGACAGAATTCTGAAAGACCTCAAGCAGCTTGCAGATGATATAAACGGCGATATAGTTGGACTTGGCGAAGACTACGTGATAGTAACTCCGACGGGAATAAAGGTTGACAGAAACAAGATAAGGGGGACAAAGAGGGCGTAATATAGCATGATTCCCTGCCCCTCCTGCGGAAAAGACATAGACATCGTAACGGTCACTTACGACGTTCCATACTTCGGGACTGTTCTGCTCACGTCCATAAGCTGTGAGTGTGGTTTCAAGCATGCGGATTCCATCGTGGTTAACGTAAAGGAGCCCGTGAGATTCACAATCAAGATAAACAGGGAGAACCTCTATACCAAGGTTATAAGGTCAACATCAGGAACGATAAGGATTCCCGAGTTAGGTGTGGACATTGAACCTGGGCCCGCCTCACAGGCATTCATAACAAATCTCGAGGGTGTTCTTGCACGCGTTGAGGACATTGTCAGGATGGCCCGCTCGTGGAACGTCGATGATGAAGAGAAAGTCGCGAGATGCGACGAAATCCTCGAGAGGATTAGGAATACTGTTGAGGGTAAAGACGAGCTGACGCTGATACTTGAAGATCCCTTCGGCAACAGCCTCATCCTGTCGGAGAATGCCGTAAGGGAGGTACTTACCAGCGAGGAGGCAAGTTCTCTCAAAACCGGAATGACTGTAATGGACGTTTCTGGAAAAAGTGAAGAGGAACTTCTCAATCTGTGATTTTTTCTGCCTCCTTATACAACTCTACAGCCTCTATTTACGGAGTGACTTTTCAGCCGAGGCGCAGATGGCTTCCATTACAGCGTATTCTGCCCTGTGCTCCATAAGCCTGTGCAGACCTTCGATAGTCGTTCCGGCAGGGGTGGTAACCCTGAGTATCAGCTCTTCAGGCTTCTCAAACTTCAGCATTTCAGAAGTTCCATCGAAAACACCTATGGCTATCCTCCTTGAAAGTTCAGCGCTTAAGCCGAGCCTCAATCCTGCGTAAACGAACGCCTGGAATATTCTGGCGAGAAAAGCGGTTGAACTCGAAAATGCCGTTGTTACATCCACCTCGTACTCGCTTCCCACCCTTACGACGTCTCCAAAGCACGATAGCACCTTTTCAATATCCCTCACAATGTCCTGCGTCTCGGATTCCACGTCGGTATAATACGTTGTTATCCCCTTTCCGAATTCTGCAGACAGTGTGGTCATGGCTTTTACAATCTTTGCATTCGGAGCGAGCCTCTTGAGTTCGTCAAAACCAAGGCCGGCAACGAAGCTAATTAGAACTTTTCCGCTCAAGTGCTTGCCTATCTGACTCAAAACACCAACAACATCCTTCTTCTTTACGGTCAGCATTACGATGTCGGAGCCCACGACTGCTTCGATGTTGTCGCTCGTAATCTCGCATCTTATCTCTTCCAGAAACCTGATTTTTTCGGTGTTTCTCCTCGTTACAATGACGTCAAATCTCTTTGCAAGAGCTTTCGCAAGAGCACAGCCAAGATTTCCACAGCCTATAATAGCCACGCGCATGTTGAAAAATCGATAAATCGGTTTTTCACGTTGTCGATTTTTATGGTTTCCTTAAAAACTTCACCAGCATAGCCTCAAAAAGATTTAAATTGCCAGCGGAGAGCTTGCAGTCGTGCTCGACTTCGTCGTGTGGGCTGTGGCAACGCTCGGGATAGTGACGCTAACAATCGTGCTCGCGGAGCGCTATGGCGTTGAGATAGCCGTGGGTATCTTCGCTTCTCTAACTGTAATTGCCAACATCTTGGCAGTGAAGAGGATAGCTGTTGCATCTCTCATAGGCCCAGCGGGCGTCCTCGTTTATTCCTCGACGTTCCTCATAACCGATATCCTAGGTGAGATCTACGGGAAAGAGTACGGCAAGAAGGCCGTAATCGCTGGCTTCTTTGCGAATATAGTCGCACTCGTTTCAATTCTCATAGCTGTGAACTGGCAGCCAGCCCCAAGCTTCGCTATGCCGCCAGAACTTGAAAAGGCGTTCGAAGATGTCTTCAGCTTCGCCCCCCGCATTGTCATTGCATCTATGATTGCCTATTTGGTTTCACAGACCCATGATGTTTATGCATTCCATTTCTGGAAAACTAAAACAGGAGGAAAATATCTCTGGCTGAGAAACAACGCCTCAACAATAGTGTCACAGCTAATAGACACCGTACTGTTCATAACAATTGCATTCTACGGTGTCGTGCCCACTGAAGCCCTCCTCGGGATGATATTCGGCCAGTACGTCATAAAAGTGGCAATAGCCCTGCTGGATACGCCGTTCATGTACATCGCGACATATACATGGAAGGTTATATCTCCAAATTCGGTTAACTAATCTTTCCTCTTCAATCTCTTCTTTTCAAGTTTAAGCTTCTTTTTCTCGAGTGTAGTATCCCAAAATTATTTCACAACCCTAAACCCAACTCTTGTGAGAAAACTAACGAACAAAAAGATCAGGTGGATAATCAGACAACTTGACAGAGGAACTCCAGTGAAGGAAATAGCTGCTGTGATGAGAGTAACACCAAGAAGAATCTACCAGATTAAAAAACAATACGAGGAAACAGGAGAAATTCCAGAACTGAGACAATCGGGAAGAAAACCCAAACAGATAGACAAAGAGATAGAACAAATAATCCTGCAAACCTACAACAAATACAGACTCAGCCCAGTTCCACTGGAAAAGCTGATAGAAAGAGATTATGGAATTCACATTCCGCACAACACCATATACAAAGTTTTACTCAAACACGGTTTGGTGGAGGAGAACATGAACAAGAAGAAGAGGAGGAAATGGGTTAGATACGAGAGAAAACACTCCATGTCCTTATGGCAGGGAGACTGGAAAATGCTTGGAGAGAAGTGGATAATAGCCTTTATGGATGATGCTTCTCGCTTCATAACCTGCTACGGTGTTTTTGATTCCGCTACAACTGAGAACACAATCAGAGTTCTGAGAAAGGGATTCGCTGAATATGGCATTCCAGATGAGATTCTTACTGATCACGGAACCCAATTTGTTGCTGCAAAAAGCAGAGAGAAGGCTAGGCACAAGTTTAAAGAATTCTTGAAGGAGAATGGAATAAGGCACATTCTGGCGAGGGTAAACCACCCTCAAACCAATGGAAAGATAGAGAGGTTCTTTGGTTTGATGGAGCAGAAAATTGGTCTTTTTGAATCGCTGGATGAGTTTGTTTACTGGTATAATTACGTGAAGCCTCACATGAGCCTGAATTTTGATGAACTGGAGATTCCTTATCAGGCGTTTCTGAGAAAGTTGCCCGCTGAAAGGGTGTTTGAGTTTAGCGGGAGGTGGTTGATTGAGGAGTGAAATTATTTCGGGATACCACACTTCTTTTTCTCGAGCTTTAACCTCTCCTTTTCAAGTTTGTATTCGTACTTGCCAATCCTCTCGGCAAACTCCTTCTCAGCTCTTCTCCTGTGAAGTCTCGCTATAATGAGCTTGCTGAGGTACTTTCCAAAGTAGCCAATGAAGCCTGCAGCAAAGACCGCTGCCGTCCACTTTAGAATATCATCAATTTGAATCTGGAACACAACACAGTTTGGATGAAGAAAGATAAATCTCTTTTTCTCTGTGTGGGAAGACCTGCCTGAAGAAAAGAAAAAGAAGCTCTGAGTCAGGTGTTATGTGATAAAGGGTGTGAGAAGAAGGCCGCGGGATGTAGAGAAGGAGAAAATGCTCATCCTGCTGGACTATGCCAGAATGAAGAGACTCATGGAGAAAGGAAAATTCGTGGTGCTCGGGGAAAGAAGGTACAGGTTGAATCTCTAAACGTCTCTAAACGTTTCTCCCTATGACTATGAAACCTGTGTGCCACACCCTTGTTACTGGCCTCGTACCCACGCGCTTAAACTCGAGGTCTGTTCTGAGGATTTCAAAGCTCTCAATTTCCTTAAAACCCTCCCTCACCATCGCCTCGTAAACCCTCTTTGTAGCTTCGAAATAAGGATTGTAAACGGCGATGTAGCCGCTCGTTTTCAGTATGCGTTTTGCTGCTGGTATGAACTCAGCATCATCCTTCATGTCGAGAACAATTAAATCGAACTCCCTCTTAAAACCCTCTGCAACGAACTTCACGTCTCCGACTATCTGATGGATGTTTTTCAGCTTCGCAAGCCTGAAGTTTCTCCTTGCAATCTTCGCAAAGTCCTTTCTTTTTTCAACAGTAATAACTTCGCCGTACTTGTTGAAGTACGCAAGATAAGCTGCGAGCATTCCGCTGCCCGTGCCTGCATCGAGTATGAGGGAGTCTGGGCTAAGACCGGTGTAAGCTATGATTGCTCCGATGTCTTTGGGCATTATCGGCGTTGCGCCTCTTTTGAAGTGCTTGAAGAAATCCGCTGGCTTAAAGGGCATTATGCGGTATTTCACTCCAAGATGTGTTGCAATTTCATCGCCATAATTCTTATCTCTTAGCTCCTCCAGCCTTATGATGCCTTTATGCGTGTGAAGTTCTCCCTCAAACCTCTCAACAAGAAAGCTGTCCTTTCCCCTGATCAGGACTACTGGCGGTTCGATAGCCATCTTTTACCCCTGAACATCTTTCAGACTACTCCTGAAGCTTGAGTAGTGCTTCCGCAAGATCACCATTTGCTTCCTCCAGTGCTTTCCTTGCAACTTCCTCGCTAACACCGGCCTGCTCCATTATGAGCTTCACGTCCTCCTCGCTGATGGGCGGTTTTCTTTCGATGACTTCGTAGCTGCCAACGATCTGGAAGGTCTCCATACCTTTGGCGGCGATCTTTGTAACCGTCGGATTTTTGAAAACGAGTTCCTCGCTCCTCGTTCTGATTATTACCTCCTCGGCTGCAATCTCTTCCATGTTGATGCCCATCTGCTTCATCATCTTCTTGAGCTGGTTAGGATTCGCTGGGAACATAGCTGGAAGTACCTGCGTGCAATATTAATACTTTAGCTCGCCTTTTGGCCTGACGGCGTTAGTAACAGATTGAGGCTCATAACCTCCTTGCAGAACTCTATGGCTTATACCGACACGTGCACGAATATGTGGTCTTTGTGGTAGGGTTCGAGGCCTTCATGGGCAACGACCCTCAGCGACTCTGACAGCTTCTTTATCACAGCCCTGAATATCTCCGATGGTTCAGCCGTAGAATCGATACTCCTTGCCTTGACCATTATCAGCCCCTCTCCCCCTTCTTTGAGAAACATCCCGATGTTATCGAGGAAAATCTCCACCTGATTCTTCTGGGCTATGTCCTGATAGACGAAATCAACCTTCTCCACTATGCCGCTGTACCTCTGGGGCTTGGATGCATCCTCCAGCAACGGGATAATGTTTCTTCTCTCTTCTGCGAGCTCTATCAGCTTTGTGAATGGCTTTGCGGAGTATTCCACTGCATATATCACCCCTTCCTCTACAATATCTGCGAGATGGCTAACTGTTGTCCCGCTCGCAGCCCCGAGGTAGAGTATTTTCCAGTCTGGTTTTATGTCGATACTGTATCCCTTGAGAAGCATGGCAGCAAGCTTGCTCCTCGATGGAATCCACTCTCTGAACTCTCCAAACTTCTTCTCCCCGTAGTGGGTACCGTATTTGCTCTTTGTTGCGAGAATTTTCCTATCTTCTCTCTCAATGAGGTAAACGTTGTGGAGAATTTCTTTCGTCTTCCCTTTCATGCCCTTCTCAGCTCCTCATACTTCTTTCTAACATCTGTAGCGAGTTCTTCCTTTAGCTCTCCCGTAAAGTAGTCAATCCTCGCCGCTATCGCGAGCTTTGCAGCCATAAATCTCGCCATCTTACCTCTTTTCTTCTTCGGCAACGTTCTGATGAACGGGTGCTGGAAAATCACACCGTGCTTTGGAATTTTCGCAGGTTTGCCCTTCCTCATTCTTGCCATCGCCTTGTAAAGGCTCTTTTCTGCCCCGAGTATCTGTATGGTACTTGCGGGAAGCGATGCAAGCCTCTGCAAGCTCCCAACCTTTTCAAGGAGCCTTGCAGCAATAACCCCGCCGAGAATTGCAGAAAGATTTGGTGCGATTTTTCCCATTACTGCCTCTATTTCGCCCTCAATTCTCCTTCTCAGCCCTTTCAGTCTCCGTATCTCCTCCTGCATCTCTTCCGTAACTTCGCTCTCCTTTACCTCCTCGACGTCAGCAAGCTTGTTCTCGAGGAGATTGATCGATTCGTCGATTTCGTCGAGGGCTTTGAGAAGCATTATCGCATAGCGGTCCTCTCTTCTCAGTTCTTTCTCCGCTTTGAGCCTTGCAACTTCTATAGCCGTTTTTCTAAGCTTGGAATAGTATTTTTCCGGTGATCCAAAGACCTTAACACCCAAGTCGAAGACATTGAAGGGTAGTTCTTCGTTGCAGGCGTTCATGAAACTCTCCACGAAGTTATCACTCAGCTTTACCTTTCCATCTTCAACTTCACCAAACCAGACCCTATATTTCACAGCAGTTCAACCTCCGCTCCTCTGTTTCTCGCTCTCGTGATTATGCTTTCGCAGTCGAAGCCGGCATCACTGAAAAAGCTCTTGATTTCCTTCGAAATGCTCTTCGCATCGGTGTCAGTCACAGCAAAAATTGCAGGGCCGGTGGAGCTCATACCCGCGCAGTCTATCGTGCTCAGGAGGTCTTTGATGACATCGTATCGCTCAACTTCGATGCGCTTGAAGCCTATCTGCTGGATTCTGTTTAAAGCCTTACAGAAGGCGTCAAGGTCTTCTTCGACCACTGCAGGCAGCATTTGCATCAGAATGATGTGAGAGAGTTCTCTAACTTCCTCGAGAGGTATGGGGCAGTTCTTGCTGAACAGATCAACCTCGGCCCTTCCGTGGGCTCCGGTAAGCTCAGGAATTGCGATGACTATTTTCCAGTCAGGAAAGTCATGCCTTGCAATAACTGGTGGAGGTGGGGCTTTGCTCGCTGAAGACGGGAGAAAAGAAGGCTTGACCTTCGTTGAGTGACCACCATCGACTATGAATCCGCCGTACTCGAAGGCTGCAACACCTATGCCTGAAGTTCCACCTCTTCCAACGAGCGATGCAAGCTCCCTTACACTCATCTTTTTGCCCGCAAGAGTTGCATATATCGTTGCTACTGCAAGGCTGATCTGAGTTCCGCTTCCGAGCCCTATGTGGGGTCTGTAGTCTGATTTTACTTCAAGAGTAGCGCTAAAGCCAAAGTGCTTTTCGAGTTTTAGGGCGATGTTTCTAAACCTGTCAGCGTTTATACCACCTTCGACACTAACTTCGTCACTTCTCCTGCCTATTACCTCCACAAAGGGCTCGTTAACGGATATTCCAACTCCTCCGTCGATTCTACCGAGACTACCATTTAAATCGATCAGCGTGACGTGAAGCCTTGATGGAGTTCTAATTCTGACCTTCTCCGGCATCAGCTTTTGTATAAAAACCGGGCTTAATAAGTTTTTAGGGAGGGGTATGAACAAGGCGATGGCTCTTCACTGCCTCTTTACCGGAAGCTCCACTTCTTTGAGATAATCTTTGCTTCTGACGTCGACTATGTACGCCTTTGGAGCAATTACAGGCATTTCATGTCCGGTAAAAAGTCTCAAAACCTCTCCCGCCTGAATGGAACAGGTTAACGCATACGATATAGGGTCACGCCTGACTGAAGGATACTCAACATCGAAGAAGGAAATGCCGTCAGGCAAGAAGGTTGTTATTATGTCGGGGATGAAGGGGGCTCCAATCTCTTCGGCAACTTTTGCAGCGATTTCTATGTGCTTGTGGGCAACAACAACATCTATCCCCCTCAGCTGCCTCCTGAGCCCCTCGTAGCCCGAGTAGAGGTAGGAAATAATGCACGTGTCGCTGCTCATGGGATGCACCACATCGTAGTCATTTGCCTCGAGGGGTTTGATGCTTGCATCAATGCGAACATCGTTTGGAGTTACGAAGTCTCCGATGTAGCGGATGCAGCCGACCCCGCTACGCCATAACAGCTCCATGAGCATTCTGCTTCCCACGACAGCAACGCTAAACTTCTGTAAATAGTCAATTTTTTCCTCACTGGCGATTCCGTGCCAGAATATGCCCCTCATTGTCTTCGCGTAGATTGTGCTGTTAAATACTTTGCCGATTGATAGCCTAATTAATTCGTGAACTCGGAATTACAATGCCAGCCGACCATGTCATCCTGCAAAAAGCTTAAATTGGTACAGTTTAGTGGGAAGTCATGGACTTTGAAGAAATCATTGCGGAAATAATCGAAGAGGAAGATGACGAGTTTGAAGGAGATGAAGAGGCTAAACTCGCTGAAATCTACAGGCTCGCTTCGAGGCTCGTTAAGTTACTCGAAGAACTCAAAAGCTACGAGTTGAGAGAAGCTGCATCCCTCATGCTTATCAAGGAAATCGTAAGAGATGATAGAATACTTGTAGGTCTCGCAACGAAGATGCTCCAGGATATGAGTTTTGGCTTCGATGAGGACGAGAAGTACGTTTCATGATTCTATTTTTTCACTAATTAGCTCACTTGCGGATCATTTTAAAAAGTTTGGAGCAGTGGTTCTGTCTTTGTGACACCTATAAACTCGAAGTTCAAAAAACATGGACGTCAGCCCAAAAGACAGACGGTTTAAAAAGCTCTGATAAGAAAATAGAACGCAAAAAGTATAACAAAATCAATACGCGTATATCCTCCCGTACGGCCTCTTCGTCACCGGCAGGAGCTTCATGAACTTCTCTGCGAGAATTTCATCTGCGTCATAGCCAAAGTAAGTAGAGAACTCGCCCACATATCTCTCAAGAGTCTTCCAGTCCTCCTCTTCCATATCGACTACACCGACTTCCTTGCCGAGCTGGTGCTCTTCCACTTCGCCCCTGATGTATATGACCCCACCGTGCATGCCGGTGCCGATGTAGTATGCCTTGTGTTTCGGCTTTTTGAGCGTAAGGCCAAGCAGAATTACTCTACCACCAGCCATGTACTCGCCGAGAAAATCCTGCGACGTCCCGCCGACCACGAGGACTGGAATTTTATCCTTGTATTCCTTCATGTGGATTGCCGTTCTGTAGCCCACGTCGTCCCTGATGAATATCTTACCACCCCTCATAGCCATCGCAACGACGTCGCCAGCCCTCCCTTCGATTACAATTTCTCCGTCGTTCATCGTGTTGCCGACCCCATCCTGGGCGTTTCCGTGGACAATTATTCGATGACCATCGAGAAATGCTCCGAGGTCGTTGCCAGGTGTACCAAAAATTTCGATTTCGAGTTTTCTCCTGTCCGGGAAGTATAGCCTCGTTCCAATGTATCGCTGCCCGCAGACGTTCTTGAGAATCAGCTTCTTCGCCCCTTTAAGCACACACTCACGCATTAAATCGTTCAGTTCCTTGTGATTGAGCTGTGAAGCATCTATTTTAGCAACGTCGCCTTCGATCAGGGCGTATTCAAGGAGTTCGTCAACCTTGCGGACGTTCTCGAGAAATGCATCTCTAAACACCGCTGGCAGCATTACTCACCAGCCCCCTTTACGCCAAGAACCTCAAGCTCCCATTCTTCAAGCCCAACACCGCGCAGGTGATCTCTGTTACCTCTCAGACTTTCGATGGCATTTATACCCATTCCACCCAGCACGTCCTTGAGCTCGAGACTCCAGCCCCTCAAAAGGTTTACGAGTCTTTGAGCTCCAACCTTCGGATTCAAACGCCTTGAAAGCTCGGGATCCTGTGTGCATATACCCCAGGCGCACTTACCCGTATGGCATCTCTGGCACATTGTACAGCCCAAAGCTATCAGCGCTGCAGTACCAATGTACACGGCATCTGCTCCCAGTGCAATGGCCTTCGCGACATCTGCAGCGCACCTTATACCTCCACCAACGATTATAGAACACTTGTGCCTTATGCGCTCCTCTCTGAGTCTCTGGTCAACGGCTGCAAGAGCCAGCTCGACAGGGATGCCCACATGCTCTCTCATTATCTTTGGAGTGGCTCCAGTTCCACCTCTGAAACCATCTATGGCTATTATATCCGCTCCAGCTCTTACTATTCCAGACGCTATGGCTGCAACGTTGTGAACCGCTGCAATCTTAACGCAGACAGGCTTCTCGTAGTTCGTCGCCTCCTTCAGAGCGTATATGAGCATGGAAAGGTCTTCAATCGAGTAGATGTCGTGGTGAGGAGCAGGAGAAATGGCATCCGTTCCTTCAGGAATCATTCTCGTTTCTGATATGTTGATCTTCACCTTCTCTCCAGGCAAATGCCCACCTATACCCGGCTTCGCTCCCTGACCTATTTTAATTTCGATGACTGCTGCACAGTTGAAGTATTCAGGATCGACACCAAATCTTCCACTTGCGCACTGCACAATGGTGCAGTCCTTGAACTCCTCCCTCATTTCCTTTGGCATTCCACCCTCACCGGTGTTGAACAACGTTCCGAACTCCTTGGCGGCCATTGCGAGGGCTTTGAACGCGTTATAGCTGAGCGCCCCATACGACATTCCGGCGAAGAGAATGGGTGTCTCGATCACGACGTTCGGATGAAGCTCCGTCTTGATTTCAACATCCTCTCCATTCATCTCTATCTCGAGCGCATCTGGCTTTCTGCCAAGGAACGTTCTGAGCTCCATAGGCTCACGGAGCGGGTCTATAGAGGGATTCGTTACCTGAGAAGCGTTGAGGAGGAGGTGATCCCAGTAAATCTTCAAGGGGCGATGACTGCCGCAACCTGTTAGAATGATTCCTCCTGCCTCCGACTGCTTCTTTATGTCCCTTATATATTCGTCAGTCCAGTAGCTGTTGGGTCTGTACGTTCCGGTGTATGGGCGGATTATCAGCGCCTTTGTTGGGCAGTAAACTGCACAGCGCTGGCAGCCAGCACACAGTTCTTCTCTGGAAACAATTCTGTCGTTTTCCTCGTCGTATGAATGCACATCGAAGGGGCACTGCTTTATACAGACTTTACATCGGGTGCATCGTTCATCGTTCCTTTCAACGATGAACTCCGGAAGCAGATGGGTCTTAAACTTCATCAGTCTCACCTTCTCGCTTCGAGTTTAGCCTGCCTATTATTGGCTCACCGCCATGTGGAGTCCAGACTCTATCAAGGTCGGGACAGACTGCCCTTATGGCAGCCTCCTCCGACGACATGAAGATAATGTCGCCTTTCTCACCGGCGGTGATGGGTCTCAACCTTATTCTGTCAGTCAGTCCGACCATCTCACCGTGGTGGGCTATGATCACCGTAAACGGCCCGTTGAGAAGCAGAGGAGCATAAACCATTCTGAGGGTTGTGTAGAACTTCTTTCTCTTTTCATCCATATGGTCTATCTGATCCCACATGGGAGGAGCAAATATCTTCGCAACTATTTCAATGGGCAGCCTCTGCCTGCGCATCAGCAAATCGACTGCATACGCTATAACCTCGGTATCCGTGTAGAGAGTGCAGTAGTAGCCGTACATTTCGAGGAATCGCCTGTTTGTTCCGTATGAGGAGATCTCACCGTTGTGCACAACTGTCCAGTCGAGGATGCAGAAGGGGTGTGCTCCACCCCACCAGCCGGGTGTGTTGGTCGGGAAGCGACTGTGGGCCGTCCAGATGTATCCCTCGTAAAGCTCATCGAGCATGAAGAAGTCTGCAATGTCCTCAGGGAATCCCACTCCCTTGAAAACGCCCATATCCTTGCCGGAAGAGAAGACGAAGGCATCTTCTATGCATGTATTTATGTACATAACCTTTCTGACCACATAATCGTCATCTGAAAGCTTCTTCTCCTCCCCCTTCTTCTGCGGCTGTACAAAGTATCGCCAGAAGAGTGGTGGATCGACAACGTCTGCTTCGGGATTCGTCGGAATTTCCTCGTCGTGAACGACATCGAAATTGTCGTACAGGAAGTCGTCCACTTCAGCCTTCGCCTGCCTGCTCCCATCCTGAAACATCACGTGAAGAGCGTAATAGTCTTTATACTCAGGATATACACCATAAACGGCAAATCCTCCACCGAGGCCATTTCCTCTGACTTTCATGTTTTTCATGGCCTCGATTATCAATTCCCCACTGAACCGTCTCCCGCTACGATCCATGACACCGAATATTGCACAGGCCTGAATCTCCTTGTCCGGGAGTCTGTGTCTCATGCAATCACCAGCCCCACCTTTTGCGGTCTTTATAAATACCTTTTCCTATTTACAGAGTTAAATGACTCCAAAATGCCGGTGTTTCCGGGTAGAGAATTTCCTTCACGGCATCTATGAACTCCCCGTATATGTGGGCATCGTTTGCGAAATGGTAGTACGTGCAGCCGGAAAAGTCTGTGAGTTCTGCAACATATTCTGTAAGAGTAGCGAAAGCAAACATGTTTGCGTGCATCGCTCCATAGATGTCGTTCGAGCGCATGTAGAAAATGCCTGCAAGCCGATTGCAGTCATTCTGGATTTCACACACAAGCTGATAGCCGCGGAGACACGGAGGTTCATCGCTCGTCAAATCCCATGGCCTCGATATGCCCACGTAGCAATCCCGTCTGCATCTCTCCTCCCTAAGCTTTTCCATGCACATATAGAGCTGGTCAACCTTAACTTCGTCGTTCTCGCAATACCTCGCACGCTCTGCGTACGTGTAGACTTCGCCCTCCTTCAAAATCGGCTCGCTAACAGGTTTGTCAATACAATTCGCGTAAATGACATAGCTGTGAGCATACTCTACTCCATACTCTCTTGTAAATGGAGCCTTATCGTGAATCTGATTTTCTTCTGGCTTTCTCACCTCAACAAAGAGCCTGGGCACGAACCTGCTCGTCTGTTGTCCCTCAAAAACCTCTCCCCACTCAGTCTGCTTCTCCTTTCCGTGGTAAACCGCCTCGAGGGCAGAATGCCAGGCAGAAGAAATGTAATCTTCGACGAGGTGTGCTGCCTCATCCGTAACCCCAAAAATCTCCTCTGCTTTTCTCGCCTCACTTTCAGCCCTTTCAACATCCCTCTCGTAAATGTGGGGGCAGGAAATGAGCATGGCAATGCTCCCCTTTTCAAGGCCGGATTTTTCAGATACTTCTTCGAGCATGTAGTTCAGAAAGTCGGAGTCGGGAGTAAAGTAGTTAAGTGCATCAAGGCTCCTCACGAAGGCCGTGACGTTGAGCCTGTCGTTGAAGTAGAGGAAGCTTACTTCCGTTATCGCAGGCGGAGTTTCGCAGAGATGGTCTTTGGGTAGCCATATGGGTATTGAAATCCTGCGGGTGTAGGGCTTTGCTCTCAGCCTCTCTGCTGCGACATCGAGTAAACCTTCGACCCTGTCGAAGTAGCTTTCACGGCATATCTGCCAGCAGGAGTAGTCGAGCTCCTCGACGTATTCCGGATTTTTAATAACTACGAGGGCTGGCCTGCATTGAATTGCGCGGCCATACCTTGATGGAAATGGCTTTCCTTCTTCAAGAATTTTGCCTATGAGCCTTCTCCTCGCATCTTCAACGCTGCTGGCGATGATCATCTTCTCTGCTCAGGCAGAGTGTCGCGGGGTATTAAACGTTATTCACAGACACTATTACTTAACTTCAGCACAGGCAAAAGGATATATCTCTCCGCTGAAAAGGGGGTTCGTGAAGTGCTCTCACTGCAACAGGCAGGCGGTATACTACCAGCGACACTCAGGCAGACACCTCTGTAAAAAACACTTCATCTACGACTTCGAAAAGAGAGTTCGATACGCGGTAAAGAAGTACAGGATGATAGAGAGCGGTGATAAAATAGCGATAGCTCTCAGCGGTGGGAAGGATAGTGTTGCTCTCACTTTTGCTCTCGACAGACTCTATGGGGAAAGAAAAGATGTTGAGTTCGTTGCAATTACAATTGACGAGGGGATTAAAGGCTACCGCCCGCCCACCGTTGAGATTGCGAGAGAAATTACTTCCCAGCTTGGAATAGAGCATCACATCGTTTCCTTCAAAGAAAACTTCGGAATGGCTCTTGACGAGATGGTAAAGCTTGGAGACAAGAAGCCGTGCACGTACTGTGGAGTCTTCAGAAAATACCTGCTCAACAGAACCGCAAGGGAGCTTGGGGCAACGAAGCTCGCCACCGCTCACAACCTCGACGATGAGACGCAGACAATTCTCCTCAACTTCCTGCAGGCTGACATAGAGAGACTTGCCAGGCTTGTTCCACAGCGAGTTCAGAAAGGGCTCGTAATGCGTATAAAGCCCTTCAGAGAAATTTACGAGAAGGAAGTCGTCGTATACTGTCTTCTCTTTGATCTTCCAATGGACATGAACGAGTGTCCCTACAGCTACTTCCCCGTTAGAGCAGCAATCAGAGACTTCCTCTACGACTTCGAGAACAAATACCCGGGAAGAAAGTACTCCGTGATGAGGAGCTTCGAAACACTCATCCCGTGTCTGAAAGAAATGTTTCCGCAGATAGACCTAAACGCATGCGAAAAGTGCGGTGAACCGACGCCGAAACGCGTATGCCAGGCGTGTGTGCTCAGGGAGGAGCTCGAAAGGGCGAAGGAACAAATTCGCTAAATGGGGGGATAAAACAAATACTTAACTTGTCTATGAGCAAACTTAAACTTTAATGATCGAAGCAGTATGATCGAAGCAGTCCTGCTGCGGCAGGAATGAAAAATAACTGTCTATTGTAGTATTGAAGAGGGAAACTTGGAAAATTAAGGTTTTTATTACTGGGAGTAATCCCTCAAGCCTTACTGACGTCAAAATTTTGCTCTGTAGCTTTGTTTCTGAATATTCAACAAAGTAATTTTTCTAAACTTATTTTAGAATTAAATATTCATGCAACTTAAAATATCTTCAAAATACTACAATTTTGCCTGGATGGCAGAAAAAATGGAGGAGGAAAAATGAGAAACATATTAGTTAGCCTTTTGCTGCTGGGATTTGCAGCGGCATTGGTGGGATCAGGAACACTGGCATACTTCAGCGACACAGAAACAAGCGAGAATAATGTGTTCGGCGCGGGTATGATTGACATCTCTATAGATGATGAGAACCCATGGATTAGTAATTACACGATGGAAGACCTTAAACCCTGTGAGACTGGGTGGATAAACTTCACAATTAAAAACCTCGAAAAAGACGATCCAGTCAAAATTTACAAGCATATAAACATAACAGGGTATGATGGTGGTCTGCATCCGGAGTCAGAGGAAGCTGAAGATCTCAACGACGAAATCAACGACATCGGTAAAAACATAACATACGACCTACATGTTGCGATCTACAACGAGACCGGTGCTCTTGTGCATGAAGAATGGATAATCGAAGAAACTGAAAATGTGAAAGTTGAAGACATAGACTGTTATTGGATTTACCTCGGCGATATACCCCAGAACGGAACCATGGTCGTTAACCAGAGCTATCACATGCAGCCTGAAGTAACCAACTGGGCTCAGGGAGACATAATGTACTTTGATATTGAAGTCCTCGCTACGCAGACGAACGCACCCGCTCCATCGCCATTGTGGCCTTAATCTTTTGAGAAGTGCCGAAAATGAGAAAAATAGCAGTACCATTGGCAGCAATTTCAGCAATAGCATTGCTTTTTACAGCAGGGACACTGGCATACTTCAGCGATCTTGAAACATCAACGAATAACACATTTTCAACAGGAACACTGGATATTTTCTTGACAGACGGTATTGTTTCGGCAACTTCAGCATGGGAGAAATATGACTGGAAACCCGGAGAGCCACTTGAGAGTGGCGAACTGAGAGTCTGGAACCTCGGTACCAACAAAGGTGACCATCTGGAATTCGACTTTGAGCTGACAGAGTATGAGGATGATAACGGAGACCTAACTGATGGTCAGAACAATGGTCCAGAATCAGACACAGCTAATACAACAGCCGATGGAATGGGCAGATATCTGTACATAGATTGCATGAGCATTACGTGGTTTGAAAACGATAACGAAACGGATGAACACATCTTGATTTCTGGCGGTAGTGCTACAGGCTCCGGTGTATGTGGAAACTTTACCTATGGGCTCTACGACGTCAACGGCAACGGTTACATGGACCTGGATGACCTTGCAACCCTCGACCTCGATAACGTTGCTCCTCCAGAACTCGATACAAATGGAGCATATGATGCTATAGACAACTACCTGCAGATTAACATGAACGTGGGATTCAATGAAACTGCAGGAAATGATTATCAGGGCGACGTAACAATAATGAACGTAACCGTGACGCTGAACCAGGTTGCAAGCCAGTAAACAACCTTAATTTTTTATTTTTTAAAGCAGGTGAAAGTCGTGGCTCAAGCAGCGAAAATAGTTCTGCTTTGTGTGGCTGTGTTTGTCACTCTATCTATAGCACTCGTCTTATCCCAGGCTCGGTTTCTGACAGTCACGGGAACAAGCATGGAGCCAGCAATAACTCAAAACGACATTGTACTTGTGTTGCCTGTTAATTCAGATGAAATAAAAGCTGGAAAAGTGATAGTTTACAGGCATGAAGTTGATGGCAAAACGTATCAGTTCGTGCACAGGGTTGTAGAGGTAAACGGAAAATCGTTGTTGACGAAGGGCGATTCTCTGAGTACCGTTGATAATTATGTTGTAAGGTCTGATGACGTTGTCGGAGTGGTCGTGTTCAAGATACCGTATGCTGGATGGTTTGTGAGATTTATGAATACTGTTTGGGGTTACGTGCTGTTCATACTCATGCCGGGTACGGCTTTGATTATATTTGAAATTAGACAAATATGGAGGGAAATAAAATGCAAAAACTGAAAATTGCCTTAATTGTAGTCATAGCAATCGCTCTGTTGAAAGTTTATCCAACACACTCATACTTCAGTGATGTTGAAACATCAACCGGTGTTTTCAAAGCTGGTGTGTGGTGTAAATCTGAACATTTCCATGCGGATACATCTTGTGCAAAATTTAGCAACTGTTTTAGCAGCTGTTACATGCACGGCATCTCTATCAAAAATAGTGGAGACGTGCCTATTGACGTTCGTGGAATTGAGTTGAGATATGCTGGAGGAAATGTCACAAAAATAACCATTGGAAACTGCACCTTCTGGAGCGGAAGCTCCTCAAGCAGTATTTTTAGTGGACTCTGCACGCTAATGCCGGGAGAAAGGAAAGGACTGAGGATAACTTTCGATTCAAACGTCAGCGTAACGGAAATTATATTTACCTTTGACGACAGCTCTTCCAAAGGATTTCAGATCAGTGCAAGCTCTTGCTGAGTGCTTGCGGGGAGCTGATTAAAAGGATGAAAAAGTTGGCTGTTGCCCTATTGATGGCTATACTTGCACTTGCTTTTCCGGTGGTGTCGGACATAGCTACTGGAAAGCTGACATCTCTGATTGTTCTTAGCGGAAGCATGCATCCTATTATGCAGGTGGGGGACGTGGTTGTTGTAAAACGCTGTAATCCAGAGTGCCTGGTAGCAGGAGACATAATTGCATTTAAGGATCCGTCTGACAGAGAGAATATCATAATAACTCACAGAGCAATAGAGGTTTTTACCGAGGATGGTAAATTAACCGGTTTCAGGACAAAAGGCGATGCAAACGAAGAGCCTGACGAGTTTGTGGTTGATAGGGAGGACATTATTGGAAAAGCAGTCTTTATAGTTCCGCTTGTCGGATACCTGTTTGAAGCCTACCATTCCAAAAATTTCCTTGCCTACTTTACTCTGATCATACTGCCAGCGTTTATGCTTACAGTAGGCGAGATGAGAAAAATCTTCTCTTATAACCTGCAAACTGAAAGGAAGACTGAAAAAGAAGGAATAAGGAAGAAGCGAAAGTACACAGTCATCAGAAAGAGAAGGTTCTTCGCGATATACATTTCATTGACAGCAGCGCTTCTGCTTGCATTATACCCGATTACAGCGGTGGAAGGATCAGAAGTGTGTAACCACGGATTTCTACCATGCCTAATAATATGCGATGACATACCCGGCTACACTGTCGTTCAACCGGGTGAAACGGTGAGGGTAAGTGGAATTGTGGATGCTGTTCAGTATGTGGTTCCAGTTTTCTGGGCCGTCAGGCTTTCCGAGCTGAATTTTAGTTTACCTTTGGCTTTTACAGCCATATTCAGCTCGATTCTAACTTTTTCCATGTATCCACTATGGATACAGAATTTACCCGAACTTAGGAGAAAGAGAAGGAGAATTTTTGGAAGGAGATGAGGTAAATGAAGTACACAAAATATAGGATTATGTGTGAGATAAAAAAGAGGTTCTGGATCCTGACAGTGGTTCTGCTTGTTTCTTCTTTGCTACTCTCCGGCTACTGGTATTATTCATCCAGCAAGCCGAGATATGTTGAAGAGAAAGTTGAAGTACCGTTTTACACTGTTAAGGGTGGCTATACTGGCTCAGCTCTGGTATTGAAGGAAAATCCAGTATGGGAAGTAGAAGACAGACTCAGCGGACTTCCTGTTTATCTGTTGGGAATCTCCCCAATCATGGACGTGAACTTCAGCTTTAAAATTTCAAATCCGAATGCAAACGTTTCAATTAAGAGTGTTACAAAAGTTATCTACAGCTCCAGTTACAACGAGAAGTTGCTCTGGAAGAAAACTTATATGGAATTCACAAATGAGACCACAGGGAATTCTCTCGAAAGTACTTTTTCGATAAATATAACCGATCTCAGGAAAACGATTAACGATGTACAGAAAGCTCTTGGTTTTCATCAGGGTACAACTGAAGTAAAAATCGTGACTTGTGTGAATTACTCCGGGTTCGTTAACGGAGAGAAAGTCGAGGAAGTCAAAACCTACGTGATGCCGCTGGATGTTGGAGGAGATACATACAAATTTGAGAATGTCTATAACACTGATAGTAAAAAGAGAACAGAAAATAGAATCGTTGAGGTTGAACCACCACTAATCGATAAGATGGCCCCAGTATTTGTGATGACAGCACTTCTCTCCACGCTGGTGACGTTTTCCGCTGTAAAAATTAGATTCGACCCGAATAACCACGATCTCAGAAAACTAAAGATTGAAGAAGAAAAGAGCAAACTCGAAAAGTGGATAAGTGAGGGAAAGCTTGTGAATAACCCCGGTCTGATAAGAGTGGAAATGGATTCACTAAAGGGTCTTGTAGACGCGGCCATAGATACAAATGAAAGAGTAATTTATGACTCGGAGGTATCAGAATACTTTTTCATACACGGTGACGTGATATACATCTTCAGAGAGACGTAAATGCAAGCATTTCCTCAACTACATTTACCTAATTTTTCATCACTTCTGTATTATGGTTACAGAGAGCACTCTCAGAACTGCTTCAAACGATCCAGTCTCTAACTTCAACGCTCCGCCCCCTGAATCTTGCGATACCAACTCTGAAGAAAGCAGTCAGGCAGAGCATCATCCAGAGGGGCGAATAAAAGAAGTAGAACACAGGAAGCAGTTTGAAGTCTATTTTCCACTTCATTTTCAGCGCAAGAATTACCTCTATTGTGACCCAGACGAGGAACGCCGTAAGGGCAGCAAGCAGGTTCTGCAGCAGGTGCTTCTGGAAGAGGGCAAACATGAGCAACGCCAGAACTTTTGGAGGCAGAAAAAGCATCACGGGTAGAATCAAATACAGCAGCTTTGTGAGAATATCGTCAGATATGAACATATTAACGATGAAGCCAGCAATTGCCGGAAAGAGAAGAAACAGGGCTGGAAGCCACAGTGCTGGCCTTCTAATTATGTGTCCAAAATTTTCAATGAAAACCTCTGCTCCGCCAACAGCCCACCTCTCGCGCTGTGCAAACCACTCTTTCAGCGTTGACGGGGCTTTTGTAGTAGCCCTTCCACCCACCCCCACCTTAAAGCCGTGCAATCCCAACCTGATTCCAAGGTCTGTGTCCTCGTTTATTTTCCTCCTGAAGCCTCCGAGTTCGAAAAATACGTTCCTTCGTATCCCAAATGCAGCCCCGTTAAGACCAAGTGATGCTTTCAGCTTCGACGCGAGAGTGGCGACAATGTACATGTTCAGGTAATCTATGTTCGCAAGGTTCTGAATCGTCGTCGAGGCTTTGACCTCTTTACGCACCTCCACGGCATCGTACTGCCTGAGCATCTCAATAATGTCCTCTATATTACATTCGAGGCGTGTGTCGGAATCCAGAAATATCAGGATGTCTCCGGTAGCGAGCTTTGCAGCGTCGTTTAACGCCCTCCACTTACCCCTTCTTTTTTCGCTAACGCTCGCTTTCAGCCCGTATTTCTCTATAACTTCGAGTAACTCCTTCTCAGGCTCATCAGCAGCAACAATAACCTCACAACGCTTTCCAAATCTCCTGACGTTGTGCTCTATGCAGCCTGCATGCCTGTACGCAGCTATGATGATGGAAACGTTCACGCCCCCTCCATTTTTGCGGGGAATTAAAAAATTCCGAAAGTGTCGGAAAATGTCAAAGATAGAACTATGCTCTCTTCGTCAGGGGTATGATGGCCATGAGAGTTATAAGTACAGCCCCGAAGATCGAGAACAGCAGATACTGAAGAGCAGAATCCTGCTCAACACCAATCCCGCTGCCTGAGAGTATAAATACACTCGCCCCCCACAGCACGAGGCCTGTTGAGATCAGGAGGAACGGTATTGCAAGCTGCTTTATGAATGGCTTCTTCTCGAGTATGAGGTCAAATATCTTACCGAAAGTTGCGGCAATTCCTCCTGCAACAACCCACCATATGGAGCCATATATGAATGATGTTATGAGGGTGATGACTCCGGGCGCAATCGGCTGGTTGTAAACCCTCCAGACCATGTTGAGGCCCTGTATCGTTCCGATGACGATGAGAATTGCCGAGATTACGTACGCAATGAACGACATTCTGCCCTCGAGCAGTGCCTTTTTCAGCGTTGAGAAGTAGTCTTCCACAACGTCCTCGAGGCCGTAGGCCTTTATCAGAAAGTAAAACCCTATTGCAAAGATTATGGCTCCGGTACCCCATTCAGGATACCTTGCAAGCAGAAATATCGAGTAGATGAGGAAGAGAATGCCGAGAGGTGTTAAGGTCATGCGCGCTATCTTCGGGTCGTTCAGCATCCTCTTTATCAGGAAGTAGGTGCTCTCTATGGTTTTGCTCTGCTTTACAATAATCCTTGATACCGCATCAATTTTGAACCTTGAGGAAATTATAGGCAGCACGAACTCGTCCTCGCTGCCGTCAGTCACTACGATGGCGCTTGTTGCACCAAACTTCCTTGCGAGCATGTCGAGCTGCTCCGCAATCTTCGAATCGGAGATGACTCCAACGTTTTCGTCTCCGCAAACTGTAACAACCTCAACGTCTTCGCCTTTTTCCTTAAGCTCGTCGTATATCTTAACAGCTCCAAACATCGTGTTTACGTCTGAATCCTCGGGATCTGCTATTGCAAGCTTTATCGCGGCCTGAATGTTCGCCTCTCTTCCGATGACAGGCGAAGGTATCCCCGTCTTCCTGCCAAGGTCGTCATCCCTGTCTATAGCGAGAACGAGTTTCTTAACCATTCACTTCATTCTTTTTACGGAAAATATATAAGCTTACTGTATCGCAAAGTCGCGTCCGTTGCAGTAAGATGTTTCACAGTTAACTCTGGCTTTTTTCCACATTAAGCCCGATTCACGATTATCGCCTGATTTCTGGAGATGCTTTAACTCAGTTTTTCCGCTTCAGTTACTTCCTGAACAATTCTTTCGGCAACCCATGCTCCCTATCTCCAGGCATGCGTTCAAGCACGTCTTTCGCGGAACAATAAGTATTACTTTTCGCGTCAAATTTTTCTCAATATCATATATCTTAGCCACTTCATACATAAGTACGACCACGGTCAGGATATCCCTGATCATACCTTTACCATTCTCTACTGGACAAGACTTGGAGACGATCAATTTGAATTACAAATTGATGCCCTGAGTTTGCCCACATCACCTTGAAAACATTTTATAAACGCACTGCAGAGCCGGTCGTGTGAAAATAGCCATAGTTGGAGCAGGCCTGACAGGGTTAAGCGCTGCAATAGCACTTAAAGAATACGCGAACGTCGTAGTTTTTGAGAAAGACGACGTTGGCGGCCTTGCATCCTCTTACTGCCGGGAGTACTGCATAGAGAAATTTTACCACCACTGCTTTAGAGGTGATAACGCCCTACTCGAGATGATAAAAAAGCTCGGTCTCTCGAGCAAGCTCGTCTGGAAAGTTGCCAGAATAGGCTATGCCGTAGGCGGGAAGGTATATCCTCTTAACACACCATTCGAAATTCTCCGCTACCCCCACATGAGCTTTATGGATAAGGCGAAGCTTGCTCTCTTCACTATCAGGAGCAAGAGACGCGACTACACAAAGGCTGACAGCGTGAGCGTTGTTGATGGTATAAGACAGGAGCTTGGTGACAGGTTGCTGGAAAAATTTTTCATGCCTCTCCTGAAGGCAAAGTTTGGCGAGAGCTATCCAGAAGTCAGCTACGCGTGGCTTCTCGCGAGAGTTTCAATAAGGAGCAACAGAAAGTACAGCGGAGAGGAACTCGGCTACCTCCGCCACGGTTTTCACCAGCTCATAGAAAGGATGCGTGAAGACATCGAAATAATGAGCAAGGCTGCAAGAATCGAAAAAAATGCTGGATGGGTCGTAAACGGTGAACGCTTCGATGCAGTGATATATACTGCTCCGCTCCCCGAACTTGATGAAAAAATACGAAAAGCTGCTGGCGTGCAGGATGTGAAGTATCAGAGCTCTGTTTGCGCGCTCATCGGGGCTAAGAAAAGCATTACCGAGGATATATACTGGACGAACGTTGACAGGGGGATCTTTGGAGCGATAATCGAGCACACACACTTCATGCCATTCGAGGACTATGGAGAGCACGTTATATACCTCGCGAGCTACTCTTCGCCGTCAGGATGGCTTTTCAATGCGAAGAGCGATGAACTCAGGAAGCTTTACCTCAAAGATGTGGCGAGGTTCGGGCTTGAGGAGAAGGACATCAACTGGATAGAAATATTCAGAGCAAAGTACAGCGGCCCCATCTACGAGAAAGGTTACTTGAACAAGATAACCCCCTACAGAACAGCCCTTAAAGGTCTTTACATAGCAGGAATGACCTCCAAGCCAAACTATCCCGAGAGAAGTATGAACGGCAGTATTAAGGCCGGAATGGAAGTGGCAGAGGTTGTTAAGGCAGATCTGGAGGTTTAGGAATGTTCGTTGTTTTCAGATGTAGAAAATGCGGCAGATACCTGTATGCAAAAGAGTCCACCAAAACGAAGATGTGCGTGTGTGGATGTAGAAACAATCTCAAGCGCGTAAGGAAGCTTGCGAGAGCTGAAACCGAACTCGAAGCAGGAGAAATCGTGAGAAGACTCCAGGGCAGTGGAACAGAGTTTGATAGTCTCGACAAAAGATTACGGAATTGGTAATCTGATTAACGTGCTCTCTGCCAGCAGCGACGCAAAAATCGAATAAAAAAAGGAAATTTCAGGTTCTAAGGGCAAGCTTGATGTCCTCGGCCTTAACAGTCTTTCTGCCAGCGTGCTTTGCAACCTCGATTGCCTTTCTGGCAATCTGGGTAGCCCACTCCTCAAGGATTTCGGCCATTGCTTCCCTTGCATCCTCACTAACTCTCTCTGCACCAGCCTTCCTTATCAACCTGTCAATTGGCGCAATAGGCAATTCTCCCATTTACACTCACCTCCTCCAATAAGCTGGTGAGTTATTCAACATATATATAGTTTTCGTTTGAACTTCCACCATATTGCCCAAAATTAATGCAGCATTAATGTCTATGACGCCAGGGTCGATCTGGCGATGAGCATTTACGTGTGAACACATGCACATAATTTCCACGGCACAGTCATCAAGCACATCTATCTGAAGTGTTCGATAGAAAAAAGAATACTAAAAATAATTTAGTCTATACAAATTTCACACTGAGGTCTTTTACCTTATTTCTTATGGATATATTAATCAAGAGAGGAGTCAGTCCTTCTACGAGCCTTGATGCGGCGAGGGGGCCCGCATCAAGTCCTCTTAATCCATCGATGCTGTTTACAATTTCCAGAACAATTCGTTTTGCTTCGTCATCGTCGCTGCAGACGGGGACATCCCACTCAAAACGTTCATCGAGATTCGCAAACCGTTCGGCCGGAACCGTCTGAAAGGCCGAAACAACCCGGCTATCTTTAAGAATAGATGCAATTTTCTCGGCTGCTGAACCTTCCGGAGGAGGCGCATATATGAACAATCTGCTCTTCTTTTCCATGGGGACTACAGGAGTTATGACGATCTTTCCTGCAAGATCTTCTTTGAGACTTTCTGCAGCTTTGTACACGTGACTGTAGGGGATAGCCAGGATGGCCACGTCTGACAGCTCCGAAGCTTTCGCATTGTCTGCTCCAGATATGACCCCATTTAATCCTCTACTCTCCAGCATTGAGGTGTACTCTTCCGCCTTTTGTCGGGCTTTCTCACCCTTTCTCGAACCCACTATCACCTCGTAGCCTGCAATCGCAAGCCGTAGAGACAGGCCGATGCCGATATGACCGGTTCCACCAAGAACTGCTATTTTCATTGTATCACCTACTGGACGTGCAATTTCACTTAATTTATCATTTTAGATTTGTGGTTAGACTTTCTTTGGGTGCCACAAATTATTTGAATTTTAACTTAATTAAACATAATTTATTAAAAATTAAAGAGATTGAAGGTTCTCAACTACCGCCTTTGCGAACTCCTTCGTTCCAACGAGGTTTCCGCCGACGTGGCGGTGGATGTCGTAGGTAACAGTTCCGCTCTGAATGGTCATCTCCACAGCTTTCTTTATCATCTCGCTTCCCTCTCTCCACCCGAGGTACTCGAACATGAGCGCCCCCGTCAGAATCTCAGCTGTCGGATTCACTTTGTTCTGGCCAGCGTACTTCGGCGCAGAGCCGTGGACGGGCTCGAACACACCCATCCCGTCGCCTATGTTGCTGCCGGGAGCTATACCCAGGCCACCAACCATCGCTGCAGCGGCGTCGCTCATGTAATCGCCATTGAGGTTTGGCATCGCGAGCACATCGTATTCTGCAGTTCTCGTCAGAATCTGCTGGAACATGTTGTCGGCAATGCGGTCCTTGATAACGATCTTCCCTTCTGGCTGCTCGCCGTTGTATTTCTCCCACAGCTCGTCTTCAGTTATGGTGTACTCGCCAAATTCTTCTCTTGCAAGTTCATAACCCCAGTCTCTGAACGCTCCCTCTGTGTACTTCATTATGTTGCCCTTGTGCACGAGCGTAACGCTCTTCCTTCCGTTCTGGATGGCGTACTGTATTGCAAGCCTTACGAGTCTCTTCGTGGCGAACTCGCTTATGGGCTTAATTCCTATACCCGAGTCTTCCCTTATGCTGACGCCGAACTCGTCCTTGAGGAATTTTATGAGCTTCAGCGCCTCGTTGCTACCTCTCGGCCACTCAATGCCCGCATAAACGTCTTCTGTATTCTCTCTGAAGATTACGAGGTTCACCTTCTCTGGCTCTTTGAGGGGGCTTGGAGCGCCCTTCAGGTAGTAGACGGGTCTCACGTTGGCATACAAATCGAGAACCTGCCTTATGGTTACGTTTAGACTCCTGAAACCTCCGCCGACAGGTGTTGTCAGAGGGCCTTTGAGCGCAACTCTGAACTCCCTTATCGCGTTGAGCGTATCTTCGGGCAAATAATTGCCGTAGAGCTTGTAAGCATCCTCACCAGCGTAAATCCTGAACCACACAATCTCTTTGCCAATCTTTTCTGCTGCAGCATCGAGTACCATCAGCGCTGCTGGCACAACATCCTTGCCTATTCCGTCGCCCTCGATGTAGGGAATAATCGGGTTATCGGGCACTATGAGCTTTCCGTCCTCGTACCTTATCTTTTCCCCCTCTTCTGGAGGCTTTATCTTTTCGTAGGCCATGCCCCCGCATCGCTGGTGGGCTTTAAAACTTTTGCCGAGTTGCGAACTTTTCGATTTCGGCAAGGAAGAAGACGAGGGATGTGACGGCGACAATTTTCAGCCACGTTTCTGATGTGAGAGGTGCTGTATGGAGCCATCCAAAGATGTCCGGTAGATGCGTGGCAGCAACTTGAAGGCCAGCCATTGCGGCGATTCCAGGTATTATGGCAGGGTTCCACCGCTTTAACGTTGTGAAAAAGCTCTCGCTGAGACTTCTCGAGCTGAGCAGGTAGAATATTTCAAAGAAGACGATTGTGTTCATAGCTGCAGTTCTTGCTGCATCCCCATCGCTCTGGCTGAAGTATAACAGATAAGCTCCCAGCACCATGAGTATCGAAATCCACGTAATTCTGAAGAGTATCTGCCTGCTGAGGAGCTCTTTTCCAGTTGGCTTCAGCCTGAGCAGCCCCGGTTCGCGGGGTTCGAAGACGAGCGTGGTTCCAAGCAGAATGGCCGTTACAGTATTAATCCAGAGAATCTGCACTGGCAGGATTGGTAAGGCAATTCCAATGAGGAAGGCAGACATCACCGAAAGAGCCTCACCCCCATTCGTTGGCAGAAGCCAGGCGAGAACCTTCTGAATTTTCCTGAAGACGTTTCTTCCTTCCTCTATGGCTGCAACTATCGTTGCGAAGTTGTCGTCGAGAATTATCATATCACTCGCCTCCTTCGCAACTTCCGTGCCGGAGCCCATGGCAACACCTATGTCTGCAGCTTTTAGCGCTGGAGCATCGTTTACACCGTCACCGGTAACAGCAACGATCTCTCCACTTTCCTGAAACGCCCTCACTATCCTGAACTTGTGCTCGGGCAGAACCCTCGCGAAGATTCCCACATCTTTGAGAGCTTTTCTGAGCTCTTCGTCGCTCATTCTGTCGAGTTCGTCTCCTGTCAGGGCGTACCCTCTTATCCCAAGTTCTCTTGCTATTGCGAGGGCTGTAGCCGGATGGTCGCCAGTGATCATCACAACTCTTACTCCTGCGTGCCTGCAATTCTTCACAGCTTCGTAACACTCCTCTCTCGGCGGGTCGATCATGCACTGGAATCCAAGAAAAACCATGTCCCTGAGGTGTTCCCTTATACTGAAACCCTCGACGTCCGTTACCTTGTAAGCGAAGGCGAGAATCCTCATTCCGCGCGATGCGAGATTCTCGGCTGCGCTGTGCAGCTCTTCGACATCTATCTCTACAGGCTCTCCGTTGACCATCATCTCAGAACACATGGATATAATGCGCTCCGGCGACCCTTTTGCGTAGACTATCGCGAGGCCATTGTCTTCGATAGCTGTGGCCATAAACCTTATCGCAGGATCGAAGGGAATTTCTCCGATAATCCTTTTTTCCTTCTCCAGACTTTCGTCCGCAATTGCTGCAGCTTCGAGAAGTGCAATTTCCGTCGGGTCTCCGCTCACAACGTACCCTCCTTCATCAGCCCTGTAAACAGCCCTGTTGCACACATAGCCAGCGAGAATCGTCAGCTTAACCTCTCTGAGCTCTCTAACCCTCTCACTCTTCAGCTCTTCAATCTCGTATTCCTTGCCACCAGCGTAAATCCTGACGACTTTAATTCTGTTCTGGGTCAGCGTTCCGGTTTTGTCAGTGCATATGGTCGTTACACTCCCAAGAGTTTCGACTGCTGGAAGCCTTCGCACAATGGCTTTCCTTGCAGCCATATCACGAACGCCGAGAGCGAGAATCATTGTAAGAAGAGCCGGCAGCGATTCGGGAATCGCTGCAACCGCAAGACCGACGGATGCGAGAAAGGTCATTTCAGTTTCGTACCCCCTGTAAAGACCTATGAGGAAGTTGAAGGCAGATAAGGCTATGATTATGAAGAAGATGTTTCTACCGAGTTTCTTCATTCTCCTCAGGAGCGGCGTCTCGATTCTCTTCTCCCTTTCAGTCCTCCTGGCAATTTTTCCAAGCTCCGTCTGGCCGGATGTTGCAACAACGACAGCCCTTGCGTAGCCCTCCGTTACAAGTGTTCCGGCAAAGACCATGTTTGGCCTTGTGAACCTTTCTTCGACAGCATCAACGCTCTTTTCAACCGGAACACTCTCTCCCGTCAGCAGAGATTCGTCAACCCTCAGGCCGTTTGCTTCGAAGAGTCTCGCATCAGCAGGAACCTTCATTCCTGCTTCGAGAACTATAACGTCCCCTGGAACGAGAAGTCTTGCAGGGATCTCTTTTTCGAGTCCTCCCCTGATTACTCTCGCCCTAACCTCGACGATTCTTTTGAGTGCTTCGAGAGTTTTCTCGGCCTTTCTCTCCTGAGCGTACCCTATAATGGCATTTACAGCGACAACAGCAAAAATTATGACAGAGTCCGCGAGCTTTCCGAGATATACCGTGAGAATTCCGCTAACGATCAGAACGTAAATGAGAGGATCGTGAAAGTGGAGAAGAAACCTGACGAGTTCGTTCTCTTTCTTTTCTCTGATCTCGTTTGGTCCGAAAACTTCAAGCCTCTTCCTCGCTTCCTCTTCCTTCAGCCCCTGGGGAGAAGTCTCGAATGTTTCGAAGACCTCTTCGTGGCTGAAGGTATGCCAGTCTCCCATTTGCCTAATTATGTCAGGCATTCCCTAATTAGTTATCGATTGTGGCCGAGTTTTCATCAAAATCGAAAAGGAGATATAGTCAATCAGGTTGCAGCGTAATATGCGGGGAATACTGGTTGCAATTTTGGTAATAATTGTGATGTTGATACATCCAGTAGCAGCCATCGAGTCTTCGTGCATGCAATGCCACGAGAGCGTTGCAGTGAACTACTCCAAGAGCCTCCATTATACAATAGAGGGGATAAAAACAGGATTCCAGCAAGGCTCCGGAAAGACCTTAGGAATAGATGTGCCAGCATACTGCCTGGACTGCCACGTGGAAAACTGCACAGAGTGCCACAAAGTCCACAAGCAGCTACCGAACATGACTGACTGTGTCAACTGCCACAAAGACCAAATCGGCGTTAACTACATTGGTTACCTTGCTGAAATGATGAAGAAAGCACCTCATGCGGACGTACACTACAAAAAGGGCTTCGAGTGTCTGGACTGCCACAGCCTTGACGAGGTACACGGCGATGGAAATGCATACACATTTGGAGAGCAGGCGGTAAAAATAACATGCGAGGATTGCCACATTAAAGGCCTCGTCGTGGATGGTAAAAAGGCAACACCTTATGACCCGAACATTCTCGCCCACAAGCTCCACCGCGATATATCCTGCTTTGCATGCCATGCTGATTACTACCAGACGTGCTCCAACTGCCACCTTGACACCGGCGAGTTTGACAAGCTAAGCACTGACGAGTTCCACATCCTGCGTTACAACGGTCTGCTCTATCCGGCCCATGTCATGACCACGAGTTATGAGGGCAAGACTTCAAAGAGCGCTGGAACTGTGATGCCCCATACAATCACGGCAAAGGCCAGAGATTGCGAAGAGTGTCACGACAAAGAGAAGGAAGTGTTCCTGGTTGGCTTTGATGGCAGGTTAGTGGGCCCGCCTGGCGTTGAACTTGCTGATCCGCCGTCGAAGCTTGCGATAGATCTGAGTAGCTTCGGCATCAACTTCAAGGTAGACATAACGCAGCTTGGAACGCTGATAATCCTCGCAGTTCTCGGAGGTATTGCTGTGCACCTTGCCAAGCGCAGGATTACTCTCGGGAGGTGGGTAGGATGACGCATCACGATAAGGAATACGAGACGATTGAAGTAGAAAGGCATTCGGCACTGTACCGCTTTTATCACTGGGCAATAGTCTCCACGGGCCTCATAATAGGCTGGACGGGCTGGAGGCTCGGAGGACTTTACGGCGTTTCATTTCCAGACATGGAGACGGCGTTGAATATACACCTGTATCTCGGCTTCGTCTTCGGCGCACTGTGGGTTCTGCTATTCATCTACGTGGTTCAGCACGAATGGGAGTGGTTCTCACCAAGACGCTTTCCCTACGCGATAAAGTTCTTCATTCAGGAGGCGCTCGCCTGGACGGGCATAGGTCCGCACATTGAAGACCCGAGGGGTTACGACCCTGAAAAGAGAGAGTACGTTGAAAAGCTCATACCGACAGAGGTCATGGTTCTCTGGATGTACCTTCTGATGGCAGCAATCATGGGTATAACGGGCTTTGCCCTTTACTACACAGATATATTTGCTCCGTTGATAAAGTTCGCCGATGGATTCGCACCGATCTTCGGCCTGCCAGATGGCTACACGCTGATCAGAGCTATTCACAGACTCGTCATGTACTTCTTCCTGATGACAATGCTGATACACGCGTACGCAGTCATAATCTTTGACGTCCTCGGTTCGATGATTACGGGGAAGAGGAAGGAGAGGGTTGTCAGGAGTAGGAAGTAAATTTTAACATTACCTTTATTTTTTGAGAGTATAGTTGATTCTGGAATCACCTTTCAGCTATAGGTGCTGTGGGAGACCTCGGAGCAAAGCTGTTCTCAACGGAGTTTGGTGGTTTAGCTGAGAACCTCCTACTCAGACACGGGCTCACGAGAGAGGATGCCTTGAAGGTTCGCAAGTAAACCAGAAAGGATCTATAACGATTTCTGGCTTTACTTCGCAATAGTGTGTTCAATTACTCTATTTTGCCCTTTCCGAAAATCTTTCTGCTTCTCCAGGTGGTGCGCTCACCTATGCTATTGGTAATTGCTCTGACGTAGTTCTACAATCTCAACCCAGGCAGTGTCAAAATAACAAAAAATAAATAACTAAGATACAACTTATGCAGCCTGCGCTAAGCCAGTTGGTAGATTACGTCAAGTCTACAAAAGTCTTTCGAAGGAACAGGAAAGATGTGGAACTTAAAATACTTGCAGCATTATTATACTTCTTTGGCCTTTCTTTGAGAAAAACAAGTGATTTTCTATCTTTATTCGAAGAAATAAGTCACGAATCTGTTAGGATTTACTACCATAGACTCAAAACAGTCTTAAAACAACCAGAAAAGAAGAAAAGAAGACTTGTTGCGATAGATGAAACAAAAATAAAACTGGAAAAGAAACAAATCTTTGTTTGGGCTGCTATAGACGTTGATACCATGGAATGCCTAGCTATATGGGCTTCTGGAGGAAGAGGAAGCTTTGAAGCTTACGTTTTCCTTAGAGAAGTTCTCAAGCATTGCGAAAACAAGCCAGAGATCGTTGTTGATAGAGGTTTCTGGTATCTGTGGGCTTTGAAAAGGTTAGGGCTGAGATACAGGCATGAAACGTTTGGTAGAAGAAATGCTGTAGAAGGATTCTTTTCGAGGTTTAAAGAGAGAACGAAGAGGTTCTGGAACAGATTTCCATTCAGGAGTTCTTTTGTCTCTGTACAGAGCTGGTTGGAGAGCTTTATGGCCTTCTACAACTACTGGAGGTGTTAACTTGACACTACCCTCAACCCAAACTGCGACACCAAGCCTCTATGAGTTTTTGATACTTATCTTTAAGGTATAGAACTACCTTTCCAAAAATAATATTAAAAATTAAAAAATTTTACGATACAACAATGCTGCCTTCCGTTATCAGGTTATTAGACAGCACATCAACAACCTGTACAGTCAACGATGTTCCTGAATCAACATTGTACGAAGCAGCCGCATTTTCGCTGAAAGTTATCCATTCACCAACGTCGAACATATTGTTATCTGCTGCTCCAGTACTTATTGTAGCATTAAGCTTTCCAAGACTAGATGTTGCAGTGCCAGAGCTATCGAAAGTTATGATATCAATGGTCGCAGTAGAGTTCTTTACTATTACTTTCATCTGTGAAAATGCTACAGATTCTCCGCCCTTGTGCTCCAGTATAAAAACATCCTCGCCACTGGTTGAAGTTAGTGTATCACTAGCGTCCTTCAACGTGAGTTGTGCTTGGGGCGCTGTTTTGGGCGCCTTTGTACCCAGCCCAAACACAAAGCTGGCAATGACTGCCGCTAAGATCACTGTAATTGCCACCATCAAAATGACGCCAATCACTGGAGACACTGCTTTCTCTTCCCTTACAAAATCTCTCCCTAACATGAGTTCACCTCCTCATTATAGTAATTAGTACAGGCCACCCTATTTAAGCTTATTGGTAAATGAAATGAGCACCACTATGCAACCAAAAACTACTATAAAATATAATGAAACTCATCCCATTTATCTCTTTCGATTATCGAACGTTTAAATTAAATTCTTCGTTTAAGTTTATTGTGAAGTTCATGGCATTGCAGTCGTTACGCGGACCTTTCATCAGTACAGAGCGTCCAAATACCCTCCGACTTTCAAGCAGCACTGACAACGCAAGTCTTAAGAAAGGTTTGTCGTTGTGACACTGATGGAAATAAAAAAGCTTGGAGATACTCTCGAAATTGCCGTCGAGAGAAACCTGAGAGTGACCGTAAACGACATCTCCTTTGGTATGGCGTGCACACCGTCAAACATAGAAGAACTAATCCTCGGTTTTATGGTAACGGAGGGTATCGCCAATCCAGATGGCGTTAAGGTTACAATCAATGGCGAGAATGTAGAGGTTATTATAGAAGACGACGCAAAAGTAAAAATTACGTCCTCCGGCAGCATTGGGATAGAGGAGGGAGAATTAAAACGGGTAAATGCAGGAGAGAAGTTTGGAATTGACGAGTTAAAAAGTGCCCTTGAGTATCTCGAGGTAGAGGAATACAAGCGAACGAGGGGGTACCACATTGCAGCAGTCGTAAGCAAGAAGGGGCTTGAGGCAAGAGCCTACGACGTTGGCAGGCACAACGCCGTTGATAAAGCCGTTGGCATGTGCATAAAGAAGGGCATAGCCCTTGACAGAACATTCCTTCTCATTTCGGGTAGAATATCGAGAGGGATCGCTGCAAAGTGCGTCAGAGCTGGAATTCCACTCATAGTTTCCAAAGCTGCAATTCTCGACTCAGCAATTGAGCTGTGCAGGCTAACAGGCCTTTCAGCCGTCTCCTTTGCAACCAACATAGCGGTTAAGGGAGATGCCCTCGAAATTTGAAGAGCTAAGGAAAATTGTAGGAGACAGAGTGGCCATAGCCTTCTCCGGCGGAGTGGATAGCGCAACGCTCGCAGCTCTCTGCAGGAAGTGGGGAATCGAAGCGATAGCCGTAACTGTAAAAACAGACCTGATGGCGGCAAGAGACCTTGAAAACGCAAAGAGAGTTGCAGAAGAAATAGGTATAGAGCACGTAATCGTTGAAGTTGCCGTTCCCGATGCTGTTCTCGAAAATACTCCTCAGAGATGCTATTACTGCAAAAAGACCATCATAAAGGCGATTAAAGACGTTGCAGAGAGCAGAGGATTCAGGGTTATTGATGGCACGAATGCCGATGACCTCAAAGACTTCAGGCCCGGACTGAAGGCTCTCGAAGAAGAAGGAGTGATCAGTCCGTGGGCGATGGCAGGCTTCACAAAGAAGGAAATACGGAGGGTAGCAAAATCCCTCGGACTTTCAGTCCACAACAGACCTTCGAACTCCTGTCTTGCGACGAGAATTCCCTTCGGCGAGAGGATCGAAGTAGAGTGGCTTAGGAGGATCGAAGGGGCTGAGGAAGCGGTTATAGATATTATAGGCGAGAGGAGAATCAGAGTGAGAAAGTACGGGAAAAACGCTGCTGTGGAAATAGAGGGTATCGAGGAGATAAATGATAAGAAGCTCGAAGCTATTGAATCTATTCTTAAAAAGCTCGGATTCGAAAGTATTACTTTCTCAGAATCAAAAACAGAATCAAAAACATTTTTCTGCAACAGGTAGACGTTGGAAGGATGGCAGAGAAGCCAAAAATTCTGCTGACCAACGACGATGGCTTGTATTCTGCTGGCCTCAGAGCGAGTTACGATGCGCTGAAAGACATTGGTGAGGTTTTCGTCGTCGCTCCGGCTGTTCAGCGGAGCGGAGTTGGACGGAGCATTTCTATAATGGAGCCCATACGGGTCTCAAAGGTAAGCGCAAATGGAATGGTGAGCTTTGCAGTCGATGGCACACCGACAGATGCAGTCATAATCGGAATTCACGAGATTATTGGAGAACTGCCAGATCTCGTCGTTTCCGGCATAAACCTTGGAGAAAATATATCCACCGAGGCGGTAACGACTTCTGGAACTGTTGGCGCTGCGCTCGAAGCTGCAACCCAGGGAAGCGCAGCCATAGCCATCTCGCTTGAAGTCCCGGACATTGACAAGTTCGAATTCGTCTTCAAGCCCTACAATTTCTCTCTCGCAAAAACCGTGCTCAGGAAACTCGCAAAGAACATTCTTTCAAAGGGGATGCCAGAAGGAGTTGATGTCCTGAATGTGAATGTCCCCTCAAAGCCCTCCGGCGGTGTTGAGATCACGAAGCTCGCGAGAAGACTCTACATAACGAGGATAGAGGAGAGGCTCGACCCAAGGGGGAGAAAGTACTACTGGATTGATGGTGTTGAAATTGATGATGCCGAAGAAGGTACTGACCTGCATGCATTGCGTAATGGAAAAGTTTCAATAACGCCATTAACCCTCGACTCAACTGCAAGGATTGACTTCGACAAACTCAGAAGGTGGTTGGATGAGTAACGGAAAGGCTAACGCTGCAAAAAAAGCCGTTGAACTTGTCAGAGATGGGGCGGTAATAGGAATAGGCAGCGGAACAACAGTTGAAATCTTCCTGAGAGAGCTTGGAAGGCGAATAGAGAATGAGGGGCTGACGGTTTACGGTGTGCCCTCTTCGTATCAGTCTCACATCCTTGCAACAAATAATGGAATTAAGGTTGTTGACCTCATCCAGTATCCCGAACTCGACATCTGCATAGACGGTGCAGACCAAGTTGATGAAAGGTTCAACTGTATCAAGGGTGGAGGCGGAGCTTTAACGAGGGAGAAGATCGTTGCTGCCGCGTCGAAGGAGGTTGTAATTATTGTGGATTCGTCAAAAATCGTTGACAGGCTCAACATGCCAGTTCCCATTGAAGTTCTCCCCTTCGCCTACGGCTTCGTTGAAAGGAGACTTTCAGCAATGGGCAGGCCTGTTTTAAGGGAAGGTAGCGGCAAGCTCGGGCCGGTCGTTACTGACAACGGCAACTTTATCATAGACTGCGACTTCGGCGATATTGATAAACCAGAGGAGCTCGAGAGGGAGATAGATAGAATTCCTGGAGTTGTGGAGTGTGGAATATTCTGCTCCGAGTTGATAGACGGAGTAATAGCCGGATATGAGGATGGAGCGAGGTTTTTGAAGAAGTAAATCTTTAAAAATATCCATCAAATAAGTCAATATGTACGTGCCATGGAGACGTGTGGCTTCATGGCACTGCGACGCATGCGGGATTTGCTGCTATAGGTACAGAGTGAGGCTAACATTCTACGAGTATCTCAAGCTCAGACCAACTGGTCTTGTGGAAGAGAAATTTGGAAGATACTACATCCGCAAAATCGGTGGCAGGTGTCCGTTCCAGGTTGGAAGATTGTGTTCACTGCAGGGAGTGAAGAAGCCTGCTGCCTGCAAGCTGTTCCCATTCTTCGTAAGGCGCAAGGGCGAGAGAGATGCATTCTACGAATATAATGGCGAAGAGTTTTACGTCTACATCTCCACCGACTGCCCCAACGTTGTGCTGAGCAGAGAGCGCAGAGAGAGTAAAAGAGTCGAAAGTCTGGTGAGAGAAGCTGTTCAACTGTACACGGGCGAGAAAAGAAACGTAGAGTTTATCACGGCCCCTACAGTCGTTTAATTCTGTAGAAAAATTTATCAACCGGAATGGCGAAGATTTGAGTGTAGCAAATTCCGTGGGCTTTCATAATCGCCCCAATTCGGAAAAGAATTGATTAAAAAAATTTGAAACGTGAAAAAAGCTATAAGACAGAATGTTGATGGATAAAAATGTAGTTAAAGTTTAATCAAATGTAAATATAAAAAGGGATGAGTATGGAGTATACAGCCGAGCAGATTGAAGTGCTTGGAGACATCGAGGCCGTCAGAAAGAGGCCCGGAATGTACATAGGCGGCATTGGACTTAGGGGACTCCATCATCTCCTCTGGGAGATAGTGGATAACTCCATAGATGAGGCTCTGGCAGGGCACTGTAAGAACATAACTGTAACCCTCCATAAAGACGGTTCTGCGAGCGTTGAAGATGATGGAAGGGGAATCCCAACGGAAGTTCACGAACTTGGAAGGCCAGCGGTGGAGATAGTGTTAACCAAGCTGCATGCTGGAGGAAAGTTCAACAAAAAAGCGTACAAGGTCGCCGGAGGGCTTCACGGCGTCGGTCTTTCAGTCGTTAATGCCCTTTCTGAGTGGCTTGAAGTCTGGGTCAAGAGGAACGGCAAGATTTACTACCAGAAATACGAGAGAGGTGTTCCTGTCACACCCCTCCAGGTTATCGGAGAGACAAAAGAAACAGGAACAAAAATAAGGTTCAAGCCCGACGAGGAAATTTTCGAAACGACAGAGTTCAGATGGGACATCGTTGCACAACGATTGAAGGAACTAGCCTACCTGAACAAGGGTATCAGACTGAAGCTCATTGACGAAAGGAGTGGAAAGAGCAAAGAGTTCTACTCAGAGGACGGTATAAAGGGCTTCGTTGCCCAGCTCAACAAAAACAAGCCCGTAATTCACGACGTAATCCACTTTTCCGAAGAGAAGAACGGAATAATGGTGGAAGTAGCCATCCAGTTCACCGACACCGAGATAGAGAACGTCCTCTTCTTTGCAAACAACATAAACACCATAGAGGGTGGAACGCACGCAGTGGGCTTCAGAGCAGGGCTGACGAGGGCAATAAACGAGTTTGGCAAGAAATACGTGAAGAAGTTCAAACCCCTCACCGGAGCAGACATAAGGGAAGGCCTGACGGCTGTTGTTTCGGTAAAGGTGCCGGAACCACAGTTTGAGGGACAGACGAAAACCAAGCTGACTAACAGCGAGGTAAAAACTGTTGTAGAGTCGATAGTCTATTCTGAAGTGTTGAAGTGGCTCGAGGAACATCCAAATGAAGCCAACAGAATCATAGAGAAGTGTATACTCGCAATGAAAGCGAGAGAAGCGGCGAGAAAGGCAAGAGAGATTGTGAGGAGAAAAGGTGAGATCTCCATAACCCTGCCAGGAAAGCTCGCAGACTGCTCCTCAAAGAACCCGGAGGAAAGGGAACTGTTCATAGTGGAGGGTGAATCTGCAGGCGGTTCTGCGAAACAGGCGAGAGACAGGCGCTTTCAGGCCATACTACCTATAAGAGGTAAGATCATAAACGTTGAAAAGGCAGGAATGGCCAAAGCACTGCGCAACGAGGAGATCAAGGCGATAGCCGCTGCAATTGGGGCAGGAATAGGCAAGGACTTCGACATAACAAAGGCGAGATACCGCAGAGTCATAATTATGACAGATGCAGATGTCGATGGCGCGCACATCCGAACGCTGCTCCTCACGTTCTTCTACCGCTACATGAAACCACTTATAGAGAGTGGCTACCTTTACATAGCTCAGCCACCACTATACAGGGTTAAGAAGGGGAAGAAAGTTTACTACGTTTACTCGGACAGAGAGCTCGAGGATTTGCTTGAGAGGATAGGCAACGCAGAGGTACAACGCTACAAGGGTCTGGGAGAGATGAACCCAGAGCAGCTATGGGAGACGACAATGAACCCCCATAACCGCTATCTGATTCAGGTCACGCTGGAGGACGCAGCAAGGGCAGAGGAGCTTTTTTCAGTCCTGATGGGTGAGGATGTCGAAGCGAGGAAGAGATTCATAATGGAACATTCTAAGGAAGTTAGAAACCTCGACGTATAATTACCTTTTTTCTTAATTAGATCTAAACGGACATACTTTTCACACAGTCTTTCCTATTATGCTGAAAGGAATGTTATTACCATCCAACTACACAATACAACGTTTACGCTCAGAATTAGAAAATAAAATTTTAGATGTTCATACCTCCCACATTTGTTCCTTTCATACCTTCTCTTTCTCAAGTCCCTTCGCAGCGATGACGTCGTCGATTCTCAGAATCATCACCGCAACTTCCGTAGCAGACTCAATTGCCTGGCTCTTGACACGGAGTGGCTCGAGGACACCTCTCTCCTTCATGTCAACGACCTTGCCCGTTTCAACGTCAACGCCAGTGTACTTCTCGCCCCTCTCGTGGGCAGCCTTGAGTTCTACGAGCACATCAATCGGGTCGATTCCCGCATTCTCGGCGAGGGTCTTGGGTATTATCTCGAGCGCTGCAGCGAATGCCTCGGCAGCGAGCTGTTCTCTTGAGAAGCTCACCAGCAAGAACCACAGCCGTTGTGGTTCCATCGCCGACCTCGTTGTCCTGAGTTTTCGCAATTTCAACCACAACTTTAGCCCCAGGGTGTTCAACATCAATTTCTTTAAGGATAGCAACACCGTCATTTGTAATCACGACGTCCCCTAAGCCATCCACTAACATCTTGTCCATTCCTCTCGGGCCAAGAGTGCTCCTCACAGCTTCGGCAATAACGCGAGCGGCCATTATGTTAAGCCTCTGCGCGTCTCTTCCAACAGTCCTCTGGGTTCCCTCCTTCAAAATTAGTACAGGCTGCCCATGCAGCGTTGCCATTTACATCACCTCCACAAAATATCAAATATTACATAACACCTCTTTTAGATGCTCAAGTTCAGACTTACAAACGAGTTTTTGTTCCAGAGCAATCGTGTCGAGGTACATCTGCACGTAATCAGGTACCGTCCAGAGCTTCTTCCCTCCATACTTGTATCCGTATCTTATTGAACTGCCGAGTTTTTCTCTGACACTTTCGTCCAGATTATAACCTGCTATCCTCGCAACTTCTTCATTAAACCCATTTATCCGCGCAATCTCAAGAATTGCCTCATGCACCCCTGACCCGTGCTGAGCAGCTTCCTTTGGTCTCTCAGCCAGATCTGCAGATACTCCGATCCGTTTAGCAAGTTCTCTGTGAATAAACTTTCCAAGTCTGTCTTTAGGAGACGTTATTTTCAGTTTAGCATCAATCTGCATGGCCACTTTTATGACCTGAGGATCAAGATACGGAACCCGGAGTTCTATACTGTGCGCCATCGTTATCTTGTCCTCCCGCTCCAAGGTTTCGCGATAGAGATTCAGTATGTCACTTACCATGTACTGCTCCAACACTCGATAACCATCTCTTTCTACAATCACACCGTACCACGGATAGCCACCAAAAAGCTCATCTGCCCCTTGTCCTGTAAGCATAACCTTAAGACAGTCTTCATGTGCCATCTCTACAGCAGCATAGACCGGAATAGCTACTTCCACCTGGCCAAATAGGCGGTCTTCGATAGTCTCCATGACCTCTGGAATGTACGCTTCCACATCCTCAAGACTGAGCTCCTTAACTCTGATTTCCAGACCAATTTCCGAGGCGGCAAGTTTGGCGTACTTGATATCTTCAGAACCTTTCAGACCTGCGGTGTAACACGTCACATCTGTAAACTCACTGGCAATTTTCGCAATGAGTACGCTGTCAATTCCTCCTGAGAATATTACACCAACTTTTTCAAGCCCAGACACCCTTTTTCTAACAGCTTCGATAAGAGCGTCGTGATACTTCTCTATAGCCTCGTGGAAATCATAAATTGAAGTTTTCAGATTAACTGGTAGCTCAAGAACCTTTCTGAGGGTAACACCATCTCTAGATAGTTTTGCCAGATGTCCCGGTGGTAGCCGTATTTCATTGCATATTCCTATTTCCCAGAGCGCTTTTCGTTCAGATGCAAAAGCAACATATCTTTCATTTACACCAATGTATAGCTGTTTTACTCCTATTCTATCCCTGGCAATTACTACCTCTCTTCCATCGCTTACTGCAATGGCATACACACCATCCAGATATCCGAGAGCTTTGGCAACCGATGAAGCCAAGTCTCCGTTGTAGAATTGTTCGATGAGGTGGACAATGGTTTCACTATCAGTCTCGGTGATGAACCTGTGGTCAGCCTCCAGTCTTTTTCTAAGCTCCCTGTAATTGTAAATCTCACCATTGTGGAGAAGAATAAGCTTTCGCTGGCAATCCTCAAGCGGCTGCTGACCAAACATCCCCCCAACAATGGCCAGTCTTACGTGACCCATTGCCATGCTGCCTTCGATACCTTTGATATCTATATCCTCAAGTGAGAAGCTTCTCTGAATTGTTTTTCCAACTACTACACCACAACCATCCGGTCCACGATGGTGCATCCTGCCAAGCATTCTAACGATCTGATCCGAAACGCTGCTTCCATCTCTGCTGATGATACCAGCAATACCACACATCTCGAAATCACCACCATTTAAACAAAGCTATAAATTATACCGAAATGCCCCAGATATTTCTTCTAACTAAATATATTTTTACTGAATTATTTCTTCTAACCATCTCCGTTCGGCTAAATAGCACTTTTACACCCCCATCTGCACTCAGAAAGTCATCTTATAAAAATTTTATGGGCAAAATATTTATAGGATGGCTCTAAAACGGAAAATTGAATCGTGGAGGTTTAAAAATGCTTATTGAAGCTCCAAGACATGCAGAGATATTTGGATCAGTAAAAATCTACGACGTTCAAAAGGTGTTAAAACTAGAATCAAAAGAGATTGAAGGCCCCCTATTACGCAGCATTGGCAGAGAACAAATCGAAGAGGTTTTAGAGAAGCTTTCAATCGTAATCCCCATAAAAAATGAAAAGATAAAGTTACTTGACGGTGTTTTAAAAGCAATACCAGATGCCTGCCAGATAATAGTCGTCTCCAACAGCTCAAGAACAGGACATGATGTGTTTAGAATGGAAGCAGATGTAATAACACACTTTCATAGCCTCACAAAACACCCCATCTGTATTATACATCAAAAAGACCCGGGGCTGGCTTTAGCCTTTAAAGAAGTGGGATATACAAGCATTCTTGATGAGAGCGGATTTGTAAGAGATGGTAAAGCAGAAGGTATGATTACCGGCACACTACTCGCAAAATGCTTGGAAAAAGACTTTGTTGGATTTATTGATGCTGATAACTACATTCCCGGTGCTGTCAACGAGTATGTAAAAGATTTTGCTGCAGGATTCTGCATGTCCGAGTCACCGTATTCGATGATTAGGCTGCATTGGAAACACAAACCAAAAATCGTAAAGAGCAGACTCTATTTCAGAAAATGGGGAAGAGTTTCTGAAATCACCAACAAATATCTTAACTTTCTTCTATCTAACTGCACAGGGTTCGAAACTGACATAATAAAGACTGGAAACGCTGGAGAGCATGCGATGACGATGGAACTTGCCAGTATAATGTGCTATTCAACAGGGTATTCTATAGAACCGTATCAACTTGTTTACCTGCTGGAAGAATTCGGAAAGGGAGAAACAGAATGCAGAGATGTCGTAAACTCTGGAGTTGAGATATTACAAATAGAGATGCTGAACCCCCACTTGCACGAGGAAAAAGGTGAAAAACATATTAAAGACATGTTACTGGGATTACTCTCGACCATCTACCATAGCAAACTCTGCAACGAGTATCTTAAATCCAAGATTCTTGAAGAACTGCGAACGAACAATGCGATTGGACAGGAACAAGCACCAAAAAAGAATTTGATTATACCACCAATTAAGGATATTGATATTAAAAAATTCATAAAAGTACTGGAAGGGGGTTACATATACCCCCATTAGCATTCTACTTCAAGCAAAAATTTATTACCGCGAATTCTTTTAAGACTCTTGAAAAAGTCTCCAGATTTCATTACAAGACCAAAATTCTCTTTAACTTCCAGAAGCGTAGTCCTGTAAAGCTCATCACTCAAAGATGCTGTTGCATCAGATAGAAGAATTACGTCGTATCCTCTATTGAACGCATCCCTCAGTGAGGATTCCACACATATGGAGGTATCGACTCCTGTAAAGACTAAAGTGTCAGCTTTTAAAGCCTTCAGCCACATCTCAAATTCCGTATCCTGAAAAATAGAATCCCTCCGTTTCTCAACAACAAGATCGTCAGGAGCTGGCTTTAGCATATCTATAATCTCTGCATCCCAAGTACCTCTGACGGCTATAGGCAGCCTTTTAATCCTTTCCAGCCTTTTTGGTGGTAGAATTTGATGTACTTTGTCGAGCATATCAATTCCAGATCTTTCTCGAATTGCTTTAGAGAAAAATACGGGGATTTTTAGGGATTTTGCTTCCTCATACGTACTTCTAAGAGTGGGTAGTATTTTCCGATATTTCGAGATGTCATAGCCCAATTTGTCAAACGATCCATCTGGAGACAAAAAACAATTCTGCATGTCAATGATTACCAGTGCTGGTTTAATCTTATAGCCTTTCATAGGAGATATAATGCCGTGTATCTATAAAAAATGTGGTGGTGAGTTACATTGAGCCCTCAAAACATCCAACCACTCACTGAATTTTTTCAAAAATAACTCTCTACCCCTCTGAACCCGAGGAGGTAACTGCTTTATCTTTTTAACTTTAAATTCAAGAGGATTCTCTACTTCCCAGACTCTTACCGGCCTTATACTAAGCTTTGTATCACTCTTACCATTCCACTTATTGACGACAAAGTAGTTCTCTAAGGGACTATCAAACGTTGCATCCAGTGTTACCCATCTACCGTCAACATAAACCTTGATGAAGTTGTGGAAATCCGGAATTCCGAAATATCTCTCGAGCAGCGCTTTCAATTCTGGTGGATAATCTATATTTCGTGGAAGTTCAGCATAGCGATGAAAACAAAGCATGTCTTTCACTTCTACACCCAGTGCAAGGTATAGCTCTCTAAGAAGAAAATGTTTCCCACTGCAAGTCCCTCTGTTCATCCTATACACATCCAATGGATGTCTCGAACCAATTGTTCCGTAGGGAATGTCTCTAACCCTCTCAAAAACCCTGACTACTGCCTCTTCTTTACTTCTGCATCCAGAAACAAGCTCACTCAGTATCAGTTCAATCGTTTCATTTTTCATAGGACAGAGACAGGCTGGTAGATTACTGTATAAATTTTTTATTCTAATAATGAAGAAATATAAAAATCCTATACAGTTTTAAAATGCCATGGCAGTCGATGAGGTAATCAGTACAGCGTACAATATTCCCACGGTTGCAGTAGCACAGACTTGTAGGACATGCTACCAACCCTGTTGCAGCTCTATCGTTCGATACTAAAGAAAAATTATAAACATTGCCGATAACCAAAATTATAATAAATTAAAAAATAAGTTCAAGATAATTAATTTTCAGGCCGATTTCCCAAAAAAGCAACGTAATTTATTTAAGAAATGGAGAACAAGGCTGTAAAAGGTTAGTAGAAAATTTCTATAATTTAGAATTTATTGAACGGAGGTGGTCTTGTGAAAACGGTAATACTCGCTGGTGGGAGTGGTTCGAGACTCTGGCCTCTGAGCAGAGAGCAGTTTCCGAAGCAGTTCGTTAAACTATTTGATGACTCGTCGCTTTTCCAGAAGACTGTAGATAGGGCATTAATGTTATCTGAACCAGACGAGGTTTACATCGTAACCAACGCAAAGTATGAGTTTAGAGTTTTGGATCAACTTTCTGAAATGGGACTAGAATTGCCAGAGGAAAACATTTTGATTGAACCCGAGGCTAAAAATACCTTACCGGCAATATTTTACGCTATTAAAATGATAGAAGAGAAACACGGGGATTCGGTGGTTGCTGTTTTACCTTCAGACCATCTCATTGAGGTGAATGATAGTTACAAAAAAGCGTTCGAAAATGCAAAACGCATCGCTGAGAAATACCTGGTTACTTTTGGGGTTAAGCCTACACGTCCACACACTGGCTACGGTTATATAAAACCAGGAAAACCTCTTGATGGCGGTTATGAGGTGAAGAAATTTGTAGAAAAACCTGATTTAGAGAAGGCTAAAGAGTATGTGGGAAAAGGGTACTTCTGGAATAGTGGTATGTTCCTTTTTAAATCCAGCCTGTTTATTGAGGAGTGCAGGACTTACCAGCCTGTAGTCGTAAGGTTGTTTGAAACGGAAAGTCTGGACAGTATCTACAAAAAGCTGCCAGAAATTTCTATTGACTATGCCATAATGGAAAAAACAGATAGAGCTGCTGTTGTACCTCTTGATACGTTCTGGAGTGATGTAGGTAGTTTTGATTCGCTGTACGATATTTTCGAAAAGGACAAAGATGGAAACGTTATTAAAGGTGAATGTTTACCAATAAACTCAAAAAATAATTTTATTCTCGGTGAAAGACTCATCGCGCCGGTTGGCGTTCGTGATTTGATAATCGTGGATACTAAAGATGCCGTCCTTGTTTGCTCAAAAAGAGCTGCTCAAAAGGTAAAAGATGTGGTTGAAATTCTGAAATCCAGGGGCGACGAGAGGGGCGAGGTACATAAGACAGCATATCGTCCATGGGGATCATTTACAGTTCTTGAGGAGGGTGGATTCTACAAGATCAAAAGGTTAACAGTTTTGCCTGGAAGGAGACTGAGTCTGCAAAGACACTACCATAGAAGCGAACACTGGGTAGTTGTTAAAGGAACTGCAAGAGTTATTGTAGAAGACAGAAAATTCTTACTGAAGAGTGGAGAAAGCACCTTTATAGATGTTGGCAAAATACACAGACTTGAGAACCCGGGTCTGACAACTCTTGAAGTTATTGAGGTACAGATCGGAGAGTACTTGGGCGAAGATGACATCGAAAGATTTCAGGATGATTTTGGGAGAGACGAAAGCAGTGCTACCAAACAGATTTAGTGGTAAGTTTGGGCATTATATTATTTTAGATTTTAATCTGGAAAACCTAAAACACTTGCAGTAACTCGACACCATAAATTAATTTCACTAAATACAGCGCAATTTCCATAGTGGATTCCATGGTTCATCTATCGCATAATATAAAATAAATAGAGATATACCAGAACAGAGATATATATTAGTACTCAATCTTAGCCCTACATGAGATCTGCTGAAAGTTCGTTACAACTTCTTTCTTTTCCATCTCCTCGTAAAACTTCGCTCTTGCCACGAGATTCACCCAGAACTCACTCATGCTACCACCATTTCTTTACCTGACCTATAAATATAATAGCCTTGGGAGTGGTGCGAAAGTGTTGATGATACTTGGATTTTTGATCTGGTATTATGCTGGTGGGGAGTGACAACAAAGTATTTATCTCACCGTTCTAAAACTGAATATGGTGAATTTGCATGAGTTATGGTGTTGAAATAAAAAAAGTGGATAGGCAGGGACGAATAATACTACCATCAGATTGGAGAAGAGATGAACTAAAGAACGGCGACGAAGTGTTCATAATCAAGGAGAGAGGAGTTCTAAAGATAATTCCAAAAAAGAAGAAACCAGATCTGACGAAATATTTTGACAGCGTTGATCTGAATGTTGATTTCATTGAAGAGTGGGATAAGTTTGAGAGGGAGTTTAATGAGATTCCTTGATGCTAACATTTTCATTTACGCATACTATAAACCAAAGAAAGAGTTGAATGAAAAGGCAAGATGGATGAAAGAAGAATCGAAAAAGATACTGAAAAGAGTGAGTAACGGGGAAGAAGTCGTTACAACAATCGTACATTTGTCTGAAGTCAATAATTTCCTGAAAAAGTCAATGGACACTGTTTCCCTGCAGAACTTCTTTTTAGACCTCTACTCACTGGAAAACGTTAAAATAATCGATGTGAGTGCCAACGACTATCTTGCAGCAATCGTCATGATGGCAGAAACTGGATTAGATGCAAACGATTGTTTGGCGCTCAAAGTCATGAGAGATATGGAAATTACAGAGATATACACTTTCGATAGAGCTTTTGAGCGATTCGTGATCAGACTGCCTTAGAGTGCCTTTAAAATTTCCGTTTTTCCGCTAATTTATCATTTCCCAGCACTCAAACAGAAATTCCGATAGCTATCGACTTAACCCTCGGATAGCCTTATAAATCCCACAAGATAGCTTGGAGCGATGGAACTGCTGCGCGAGATTAGTCAGGAACTGAAGAGCTCTTACATTGACTACGCTATGAGTGTAATCGTCGGAAGAGCACTTCCAGACGTTCGCGATGGTCTAAAACCTGTACAGCGAAGGATTCTCTATGCAATGTACGAGATGGGTATAACGAGCACCAAACCCTACAGAAAGTGTGCACGTATCGTCGGTGATGTCCTCGGTAAGTATCACCCCCATGGCGATGCAGCCGTTTACGATGCGCTCGTTCGCATGGCTCAAGACTTTGCAATGCGTTACCCTCTCATCGACGGGCAGGGTAACTTTGGAAGCATCGACGGCGACATGCCAGCAGCGATGAGATATACAGAGGCGAGGCTCGCAAAGATTGCCGAGGAGATGCTATCAGACATCGACAAAGATACCGTTGACTTCGTTCCAAACTTCGACGCAACGCTGAAGGAACCCTCAGTTCTCCCAGCAAAAATCCCCAACCTTCTGATAAACGGCTGCAGTGGTATAGCCGTTGGAATGGCTACCAACATGCCGCCCCACAACCTGAGAGAAGTTTGCGATGCTATAATCGCCTATCTGCAGAACCCGGACATAACAGTCAGAGAGCTGATGAAATACGTTAAAGCCCCTGACTTTCCAACTGGCGGAGTAATTGTAGGCAGAAAGGGGCTCATTGACGCATACGAGACTGGAAAGGGCAAGATAACGGTAAGGGGCAGGGTAGAAATAGAGAACAACACCATCATAATCAGGGAAATCCCCTACATGGTCAACAAAGCAAGGCTCGTTGAAAAGATTGCTGAACTGATAAACAGCGGCAAGCTCGAAGCAAAAACCGTTAGGGACGAATCTGACAGAGAGGGAATTAGAATAGTCGTGGAGGTAAGAGAAGACATAAACACAGCCCTCAAGAAGCTCTACGCTTATACAAACCTGCAGACTACGTTTGGCATTATCAACTTAGCGCTCGTAGACAACGAACCACGCATTCTCAGCCTGAAGGAACTGATAGAGTGCTACGTCGAGCACAGAAGAGTTGTCGTAAGGAGAAGAACACAGTACGAACTCAAAAAAGCAAAAGAGAGGCTCCACATAGTTGAAGGCCTAAAGAAGGCAATAGAGGACATAGACAACGTTATCCAGCTCATAAAGTCATCAAGCTCGCCGTCTGAAGCAAAAACTGCCCTCATGGAGAGGTACGAGCTGAGCGAGGTTCAGGCCGATGCGATACTGCAGACAAGGCTTCAGAAGCTCACCGCCATGGAAATAGATGCGCTGATGAAGGAGTACGAAGAATTGATACAGAAGATAAAAGAATACGAGGAGATTCTCGCATCTCCGCAAAGAATCGACGCAATAATAGCTTCGGAACTCGAGGAGATAAAGGAAAAGTACGGTGATGAAAGAAGGACGGAGATAGTCGAGGAAGACGGCGAAATTTCTGCAGAGGAGCTCGTAAGTTTTGAAGAAAATATCCTCATCGTCACAAAGAACGGTTTCGTCAAAAGGATGAGTATCGGGTTCAAGACTCAGCACAGGGGTGGCGTCGGCGTAATTGGAATTGGTATGAGAGGCGACGACGAGCCAGCAATCATCGTAAAGTGCAACTCGAGGGACAAGCTCCTTGTCTTCACAGCATCTAAAGCCTACTGGCTCAACGCGTACGAGATTCCGAAGCAGGAGAGGACTGGAAAGGGTGTGAATATAAGAATGTATCTCTCAATTCCGGAAGGAGAGAGAATAGTCGCAATTGTTCCTTTCCAGAACTTTGAGGGAGACATTCTGATTCTAACCGAGGATGGCTACATAAAAAGGACGCCGCTCTCTGAATTCGAAAACGCAAAAAGAGCAGGCATCGTCGCATCTGGAGGAAAAATCGCCTTTGCAAGACATCTCGATGGCAAAGAAGTCTTCATCGCAACTACCAACGGATACGCTGTCCGATTCAAGGCAGAGGATGTGCCGGAGTATGGCAGGAGTGCAAAGGGTGTCAAAGCAATAAGTTTGAGGCAGGGAGATAGCATAGCGTGGCTGAGCTGCATAAGGGGGGATGGAGACATTCTGACTCTTACGGCAGACGGACATGGAAAGCGAACAGCCGTCGAAGAGTACAGATTGGTGTCGAGAGGAGCGATGGGTGTAATAAATGCCAGATCTGGTGGGGTTGTGTTCTCCGAGTACGTCGAAGGTGACGAGGACTTGCTCACCATAAGCAAGGACGGCTACGCGCTGAAAATCGAGGTTAAATCGATACCGAGACAGGGAAGAAATGCAAGGGGAGTTATAGTCAGCAGAAAAGGAATCGCATGTGCGACACTCCTGCAGAAGGAATAAGACAAGAAGATAAGCTTATAACCGCTACTACAATAATTCCAGCATAATGAAGTATGATGGACTCAGACACGTTATCAGAGGGCTTATAGACGGCTCCCTTTCAACTCTCGGGGTCATAATAGGGGCGAGCGGAGCAAGTCCAGCAATAATAATCACTGCAGGTTTAGGTGGAGGAGTAGCAAACGGACTTTCAAACGTTCTCGGAGCTTTTACCGCAGAGAGAGCAAGGATGGAAATGGAGATTTCAGAACTCGAGAAGGCTATGCTGAAGATGGGGCAGTTGAGAGGGACAGTCCTTCACGAAAAAGCTAAGAAGAAGACGTATATAGGCGGGATATCCGATGGCCTGTCGACGATACTGGGTTCGGTTATTCCTGTGATACCGTTTCTGCTGATGTACCCCCTCGGATATAGCAGGGATTTCGCGATGCTTTTATCCGTGTCTGTTACAATCTTCCTCCTGTTCTTTCTTGGAGTTTACCTTGGCAAGCTCTCGAGGGAGAATATTGCTATTGCCGGCGTAAAAATGGCCCTAATCGGGCTCTGCACAGCTATAATCTGCACAATCGTTGAGAAGTCGTTCAGCGCGCTTTTGAGCTGACGAAAGTAAATCTTTATCGATTCCGTTAGCAAAAAAAGATGTATGTAGCTGTACTAACGTCCACGCTCAATCCGGCACGTCAAGGCCAATCGTCTTCCTGTAGCGCATCCCCGGAAATTTTATCTTCTGTATTGCGGAGTACGCCCTCTCTCTCGCCTCATCTACCGTCTTACCCCTGCCGACCACAGTTATAACCCTGCCACCAGTTGTCTGATACCCGTCGGGTTTCGCTATTCCGTTTGCGTAGAGAATGGCCTCCTTCATTGCCTCCTCGAGCCCCTCCATGGGCTGGCTCGTGTAGTGGTCTGCAGGATAGCCGGGTTTGAAGCCTTCTCTTCCCTTCAGAGCGCCGCTGACGGCGCAGACACCAACGCAGCAATCGTTGCTGAATTTAACGTCCACCTCATCAAGTTTACCTTCAACTACCGCCATGGAAAGCTCGTACATGTCCGTTTCAAGCCGCGGCAGCTTAGCCTGCGCTCCGGGGTCACATTCTCTAACGTTTATTTCGAGAACCTTCGGAATTAGCTCTCCATTCTTCTCAACGAGCATGATAACGGGATACAGTATGCCTTTGAACGTCTTGCCCTCGAGCTTTCTGAAGTTCTCAATAACCGGCTTCACGACCATATCCATTATTTTCTCTTCAAGCTCAGGCGTTATGGCTGGATGCGGGCTTACAGCACCCATACCACCCGTGTTTGGGTTTAGTAGCCTGCCTTCTTTGTAAAGTCTCTCCGCCTCGCTCTTCGAAATGAACTTTTTGGTGACACCTATATAGAACTCCCTCATACCCTCAATATCGTCGCTGTCGAACGCTCGCTTGTAGTCCTTCGCATGTCCAAAGGCCCTTACAGTCTTTCCATCGCTTATGGCCGTGAAGGCAACCTCTATGCCGTAAAGCCTTTCCTCGATTTCGATTCTGTTTCCTGCGTCACCAAACTTCCTCTTCACCATTATGTCGTCTATTGCCTGCAGAGCTTCGTCAGCACTATTGCAGACGTAAACACCCTTGCCGGCTGCGAGTCCATCAGCCTTAACGACGAGGTTTCCCCTGCCCTCTGCGTAGTACTCCTTAACGTACTCTCTGGCATCCTCAGGATCATCGAAGTTTCTGTATCCCGGAATCGGCACACCTATCCTATCAAGAAAATCCTTTGTCCAGCATTTACTCGCTTCAATAATCGTCGCCTCTTTCCTCGGCCCAACAGCTGGAATGCCCTCCTCCTCCAGCAAATCCACCAAACCGAGGCTCAGAGGCTCCTCAGGACCTACAAAAACGAGGTCAACTTCTTCGAGCTTTGCAAACCTTACGATTTCGTCCAGAGCCCTGATAGAAGATATGTACTTACCCTCGAGTTTTGCCTGACGGCACTTCTCAAAGAACTCGCTACCAGCATTTCCCGGAGCCACAAAAACCTCCTTAACATGCTTGCTTCTCGCAAAGGCGTGAGCTATTGCATTTCCCCTTCCACCAGCGTCGACCACGAGAACCTTAACCATGCTTTCAATTTCAACGACCGTATATAAATTATAGCGTTAAGAGCCTGCCAATTGCAAAACATATAGTGAATGCCGATATAGGTGTTATAACCCAGCTCGCGAGTATCTTTTTGATAAGGCTCAGCCTGACCGAACTCACACCCTTCAGCATACCGACTCCTGCGATGCCGCCAATTATGCAGTAGGTTGTTGAGACGGGCATACCCAGGTTTGTGAAGGTGAGGACGCTGATTCCTGCTGCCATCTGGGCGGCGAAGCCGGAGAATGCGTCGAGGGACGTTATACCCTTTCCAACAGTCTCTACAACTCTGCCGCTGAGGAGCACTGCCCCCATGATAAGCGCTAAAGAACCGACGATGGCCGCTTCGTTGGGAGACATCAAGCCAGCGGACACTATCGGCCCCAAAGCCGTCGCAAGCTCGTTCGCCCCGGTGTTGTATGCGATGACCGCCCCGCTGACGAGGAGCAGGAGTGAAAGTATTCTCTCAATTACAAAGACAGGAAGTCTAGAAAGTGTCCGCTCCATCAATGAGTAAAGTAGTACTGCAAAAATTAGAGAGCTGACGGGGGAGATCAGCCAGGATAGAACTATTGAGGTGAGGACTCCAAGCTTCGCCGAACCAGCTGCAAGACCCGCGCCAACAAGACTTCCGATTATTGCCTGATGGCTCGAAACGGGTAGTTTCTTCCAGTTTGAAAGGATAATCATCAATGCAGATACGAGGAGGGAAACACTTAGCAAAACTCCGTCAAGTTCTGCAAGGCCACCAACTGTCTCCATAACGCTCCGCTGCGTTAAAGCTCCAAGGGTGACGAATATCCCAAGGAGAAGGACTGCCCTCCTGAACGTGAGCATCCCGCAGCCGATGCTTATACCGAAAGAGTTGGATGTGTCGTTCGAACCAATACTGAATGCTATCAGTATCGCCGCAATGGCAGCAAGCATGCAGTTACCTCAGCAGTTACCTCAAACTAACATTCAAAATCTGTATCAGATCGGCCGCATCTTCTATCACATCGCTGATGTCAACAAGGTTGTCCACGAAATCGGAGAGTATTTTTCCCTCCCAGTAGCTGCTAACCTCTTTTTTAACAAGCTTTTTGTATATCTCGTACTTAAGCGCATCTACCTCTCTCTCCCTCGCCCTAATTTTGATTGTCTTGTCGCTCAGGTCGTGCTCGTTGCCAAGCGCCTCGAAAGCTTCGAGAAGGTTGGTGCTCATTTTTACATTTATGACTGCAACTTTTACACACAGTTCTCTAACATCTCCGTCGATTTCGGAAATTAAGCGAACGTAGTCAACAGCAGTATCCTCGAGAGTGTCAAGAATTTCATCTATGGTCTCTGCGAGCTTGTAGAGTGTGCCCCTCATGACGGGCAAAAACGCACCCTCATAGAGTTTCAGCGCTATTTCTCTTCTTATCGCATCTCCTGTTTTTTCAAGCTCACAAACTTCAGTAAGGAGACTTTTATCATCCGTCTCAATGGCCTTCGCAAATATCTCACAGGCAAGTCTGACCGTGTTGAGATGTTCCTTAAATAGATCTATGACTTCTTTTTCTCTGCTGCCACCCAGCATAAACCTCCTGAACCACCACATCCTACCACCATATTATTTAGAGTAACAAAGATAAAAACATTAAAAAGTTTACTGCACCGAAACGGAAACGATTATATATGACGGATGTTAGCAGCGTGCATGCGTATCGGGATCATCAAGCTTGGAGCAATCGCAACAGCCCTGCTCATCGATTACATGCTCGACGAGAGGGCGGATAGAGAGGATATAGATGTCAGAACAATTACGAGTGGCTCAAAATTGAGAGAAAGGGATGCAGAAATTGTAGATAAGATGAGGGAGTTCAACCCCGACTTGGTCATAGTCGCATCGCCAAATGCAGCGCTGCCAGCAGCTAAGCTCGCAAGGGATGCGCTAAAGGCTGAAGGGAAGCCAGTAATAGTTATAAGCGACGCTCCTGCGAAGAAAGTGAAGGACGAGCTTGAGGCTGAAGGATTTGGTTACATTCTCGTCAATGCAGACTCTATGATTGGAGCAAGAAGGGAATTTCTTGATCCGACAGAGATGTGTCTCTATAACTCCGACGTCATAAAGGTTCTTGCCGCAACCGGAGCATTTAGGGCGGTTCAGTTAGCAGTAGATGAAGCGATAGAGAGTGCAAAGGCCGGAAAGCCGAAACTGCCCAGACTCATCATCGATGCAGAGGCTGCCGTTAATGCCGGAAACTTCAGCAACCCATATGCGAGAGCCAAAGCTATGGCAGCGTACACCATAGCGGAAAAAGTTGCTGCTGTAACAACAAAGGCATGCTTCGTGGAGAAGGATGCGGAGAAGTATATCCCAATGGTCGCTGCAGCGCATGAAATGATGCGTTACGCTGCAAAACTTGCGGAGGAGGCAAGAGAAATAGAGAAGAGCAGTGATGCTGTTTATAGAACGCCACACGCAAAAGATGGCAGGGTTCTGAGCAAATGGGGGCTTATGGAGAAGCCCTCTTGAGTTTTATCTGATTTTATTCTTAAGTGGATTAGGCCTCACTAAGGAACGAGTAAGATATCAGCAAAAAGCCAGCCGTCAGAATGCTTATAACGAGAGGCATCACGATATTTGGAAACGTAATCAGCCCAAGAGCCGATGCCATAAGCATGCTCACACCGGCAAGAGCTATGAGAATGAAGCCTGCAAGCAGGTAAAGCATGTCAGTTCTCCCAGTAGACATGTGCGCTTTGAGTACAACTCCAATCACAATAAGACTCGATGCAATAAAAACGAAGCTAAACAGGAAATAAAGAATTAAAAAATAGGAGTTCAATCTTGAGACCCCCTCTACGACAGATCGACGACTGTCTTGCCCGCAAGAGACTGCGGTATTACTGCCTGCCAGGTGGTTGTTGCTCCGGTTGGCGGGACCACCTTAATCGTTGCCATTTCGCTCTCAGGCAGACCGGAGTCTCCTCTCAATGCACTAACTTTAAGGTGTATCTTAGCAATGTCTTCCTTGTCGTTAAGGACTGGGTTTCTTGCACCGTTCGTTGTCAGTGAGTTATCGTTGTCGTTAACTACAGTCACAACAAACTTGCTGGTCCATGTAACGTTGGCGGGATCAATCACAGTCGTAGATCCGCTATGAGCTATATCACAGGTCAAAATTTTGTGAACGCTCTTGTCAATATACTCAATAGTTGTGTTACCAAGGTCGATGTTAAGACTGCCCGGTCTGAGCTTAACTGTGAAGTTGATCCAGTCAACGTAATAGGCATTGCCACTCTGAGTGACGTTGCCCACCACTCCAACAATGTTAACACCTGTCGAAGTCTGCTCAGTCGCTTCTTTTCCAGTTGCCTGTGCTCTCTGCTGCAGAAGTCCTGCGGTGTTAATCAGAACGGCTGCTGCGATTGCTGCAACCAGTACCATCGCTATGAAGACAATCAGTGTGCCTATACCTACCTGTCCCTTTTCGTCTTTTCTAAATTTTAAAATTCTCATTTCAGACACCTCAGCTCAGGTCAACTACGCTGTAGCCATCGACAGAACTTGGGATAACGATCGTGTGGACTGTCGTGGCGCCAGTTGGCGGAATTATCTTAATCGTAGCAGTCTTGCCTTCTCCAAGACCGTTGTCCGTTGTTGCACTATTAGTTCCAGCGCGTATGTCAGAGATGCGCAGAGATATAATTGCCACATCCTCACGGTCATTCAACACTGGATTCGTGTTGGAATTGAGCGAACCATCCTCATCCTGGACAGCATAGACCTTGAAATGTGTTGCATCTGCTGTTGTTCCAAACGTTAGCTCTTGCGCAGTGTTATCGTCAATATACTGCACAACAGTCTCACCCAGGTCAATGTTCAGACTTCCTGGCCTCAGCTTTATTGTCAGGTTAACCTCGTAAACCGTATCATTTGTGTCGTCAACAAGTCCTGCAGCGCTCACCACATCGATGCCTGTCGAAGTCTGCTCCGTCGCCTCCTTCCCCGTTGCCTGTGCCCTCTGCTGCAGAAGTCCTGCGGTGTTAATCAGAACGGCTGCTGCGATTGCTGCAACCAGTACCATCGCTATGAAGACAATCAGTGTGCCTATACCTACCTGTCCCTTTTCGTCTTTTCTAAACCTCGGCATACTCACCACCACTATCATGGTGATAATTATTACTTAATAAACCTTTCCCCATGATTATCATTTTTGAGAATTTCAGAATATAATAAATACCACAAATAATAAATTTTTTGACAATTACTTACGGATTGAGCCATGTAAAAACAATAAAATCAAAAAATAAGCATGACAGTAGGAAATTAACTTTGACGCCAGCACAACCCATATTTAAAAATTTTATAAAGTACTTATTTCTTCGAAAAACGTTTCAGACTGTCCCAAATCTCCGCCGGTTTTGGTTTAGCTTTCCAGCTAACTCGAATACCCTTGGAAGTAACCTCAATTTTTAGGCTTTCGAGTGTTGACACGTAAGCTGCTCTGCGTTTCTGCCCTTCAACCAGGACCTTCTCGGTTTCAACGAGTAACCCCTTCTCAATTAGCTCTTTGAACTTTCTATAGCAGGTGGCCTGAGGTATTCCAAGTTCTTCGCTTATTTCCTGAACCGTAACAGGTCTTTCCATTGCCCTTGAGAGTATCTTTATACTCCAGACATCCAGCAGCGTACTTATCGTGTCCTCCGAAACCATGATCCACCTCTAATTTTTTAAACAGGTTGGGAACAATAACGCACTGTGAAAGTATTTAGAGAAGACGGAAGTGTTCTGATTGAAGAACTCGTTCTTGCCAGAGGTTTTCGCAGATACATTGGACTTATGTTCAGATTGAAAATGCCGTATGAGGGGTTGCTGTTGAGCATGGAGGGTACTGAATTTATCCACTCATTTTTCGTATTCTTTCCGTTCAAAGCTATATTTCTCGATGACGATTTCAGGGTCGTTGAAACGTGCATTATGAAGCCATTTACCGTTAAAAGAGTAAAAGCTGATTGGGTTCTCGAAACAAGTCCGGAGAAAGTTGTGAAAAAAGGAGAAACGCTCGTCATACGTTAATATCCTCCACATATCTGCTTACGGCAACCTCACCGTAAACCGTCAGCCTGCCATTTTTGAGCATGCCCTTCTGCTCGAGGCTATAGACGATTCTGTGCACGTCAGCAGCTTCCATACCCATAATAGCAGGTAGATCCTCAACTGTGACACCAGAATATATGGCCTGAAGCACCTGCTTTTCCATCTTGCTGAGATTTGCTTTCTCAACTTTCTTGAGTATATCAGCGAACTCAAATCCGACGTACCTGCTCAGTAAGTTGAGAACGCGTTTGTCGGGAATGTAAATGTACGAAACCACTGCCTCACCGTTTTCCATCAAACGAACGTTTAAAATTTCGACTTTTTTACTGTTCACCGTCCTCAGCTCTTTCTTTATGTCTCTAACCGATGAAAGTTTAATCTTCGACTGGTCGAGGAGTATTGCACCTCTTGCAATACCCAGCTTCCCGTTTTTCCAAATAGTGTTGAGAACGATGCCTCCTCTTATTGCAGGATGCTTGTAGATGACAGGATTACCCATTAAGAGAAGCTTCATCAGGAGGTAAAAAAATTTAGACAATCTGTCATCTTTCGCCTTTATTACAACGATATTGGGCGAGCCGTTCTTCACGAATGCTATCTTCATGGAATCCTCAAGCATATCCTTTAGATCATCCGGAACTTCGATTTTTCTGACATCAAAGATACTACTAAGAGGTATTACTATCCTGTCGCTTGCACTTGCGATTAGAAGACGCTTCGTGCTAAGAATTATGCGAGATTTTTCAAAGTCCTCTATCTTTCGCTTTACTCCCTTCTCCAGGGAAACAGCCGACTTGGCCATAAAGTCAGCTACTATCTTCTCCATGGTTTAGATAAAATATTCTTGAAAAATTTTTAAAGTTTACTCCTCAAAAGAATTTAATCTCCAAGTCGCCCAATCAAACCGCAAACGAGGAGCGGAAGAATAATCGTTGCATCCCCTTCAACAGTAACCTGTTTAGCCCCCTCCTTGATTTTGCCCCAGGAAATTGCTTCCCTTGGTCTCGCCCCAGAAAGACTTCCATCCCATTCCACCGCCGTTGTTACATAGACAACATAATCGAGGCCACCCTTGAACTGGTTCCACCATATGGTGTGGTGCTTAGATATACCTCCTCCAACTATTAGTGCCCCCGTACGCTCTGATTCGAAAACAATATCGCTCAGTTCGCTCTCGTCTGCAAGCACGTCAATAACGAAGTCCTTATGCTGCTGGTAGAAAATCCAGAGCTGGCTTCCCACAGCCCCATCAGTTATGCCCGGAATAAAAACAGGAATTCTGTTCTTATAAGACCAGTAAACTATCGAATCCTCTGCGTCTGGCTCTCCTTCGATACGCTTTCCAATTTCCCACACCAGCTCTCTCGTGGAGAGTCTCTTCTTGCTGCTGTAGATGTCCTCAATTATTGGAAGGAGTTTCTCCTCGAGAATCAAACCATAACTCTCATTTGGAGCAAGCACATTTCCTATGCGATTGATTCCCATGCGGTGCAGTTCGGCATCATCGAGCATGAAGCTTCCATGGTAGTAGTCTCTCCAGATTCTTGCGAGATCATGGTCGAGGGTTCCGCACGTCGTAATTATCACATCGACGAGTTTCCTTTTGACGAGTTCCTTTATGACGCCCCTCGTACCTGTAGCTACTATGGCAGCAGGAAATGAGAGAAAGACCGTTGCATCACTCTTAACCATTTCTTCCAGAACGTGCATCGCTTCAGCAACTTTTTTCGCAGTGAATCCTCCAGCCCTGCCAAACTGCTCTACGAGCTCTTCAACAGTAAGTCCTCTTCGCACTTCGATGTCCCTAACGGGCTCGGTAAAATCAGTCACAGTCACGATACCACCTGCGGCAAGAACAGAAGGGCAAAAAACAAATAAAAGAAGTTAACCAACGAAGTCCTCTGGCTTCGGCATCTCGAGCTTGAGTCCCTTGCGCTTTCTGACCTCCATTATGAATTCCTCAAGGAGGTTAGCAGGAACTGGCTCGAAACCTGCATGCTCAACGCTCCACATGGCCTTGCCCGCTGTTGCTGACCTGATGTCGCCAGCAAATCCGAACATCTCTTTGACTGGAGCTTTCGCGACGACTGTCACCATGTCGCCCTCTGTATTCATCTCGAGGATCTGACCTCTCCTTCCCTGAATCTCCCTTGTTACGTTTCCGAGCATGTCCTGCGGGACTGTAACGAAGACTTTCTGGTACGGCTCGAGCAGCGTCGGATTTGCCTGAAGCATTGCCGCAAATATCGCACTCCTTACAGCCGGAATAACCTGCGCTGGACCTCTGTGAACAGCATCCTCGTGCAACTTACAGTCCACGAGCTTTACCTTAACTCCGTGAACCGGTTCTCTCGCAAGTGGCCCGGCTCTCATCGCTTCTCTAAAACCTTCAAGTATGAGTTCCATTGTCTCGTTGAGATACTGGATACCCTTGGTTACATCGCAGAACACGTTACCTTCGTAGTACTCCTGTATACCGGCAGCCTCTTCCTTCGAAAGCCCTGCTTCTTCAAGCAGCCTTCTGCGCTCCTTCTTGTCCATCTTCATGTCCACTTCGCCTTCCTTGAAGAGCCGGATGACTTCTTCGGGCAAAGGCTCTACGACGATGTAGAACCTGTTGTGCTTGTTAGGCGATTTACCCTCAACAATCGGTGACGTGGATGTTACAGTCTCTCTGAACACGACTATAGGTGGTGACGTTATAACTTCCAGTCCACGCTCTCTTCTTATCTTCTCAACTGTAACTTCAAGGTGGAGTTCACCCATTCCGCTGATCAGGTGCTCTCCTGTCTCCTCGTTGAGCGTCACGTGCAGTGTTGGATCTTCCTTCGCAACCTGCCTGAGAACTTCAATTAACTTTGGAAGATCGCGAGGATTCTTTGCCTCGATAGCCATCGTAACCACTGGCTCGCTTATGTGCTTGATCGCTTCGAAGGGCTCAAACTTCTCAAGTGTAGAACACGTTGAACCTGCTACGGCATCTTTCAAACCGACGATTGCAACGATGTTGCCCGCAGGAATCTCTGACACTTCGACGCGCTTTGGACCCATGAACAGGCCGACGGTCTGAATTCTGTTCTTTGCCTTTCTGTCCACTATATAGAGCTCCATACCTGCCTTGAGTGTTCCACTGAAAAGCCTACCGACTGCGATTTCACCTGCATGTGGATCCACGACAATCTTCGTAACCATCAGCGCTACCGGCCCGTTGGGATCGCACTTGACCATTGCCTGACCTTCAGGACTCTCTACGTTGCCCCTCCAGATTGTGGCAATCCTCTCCTTCTGAGCCTGGATTGGTGAAGGCAAATGCTTGACGACCATGTCAAGAACGACGCTGTGAAGCGGGCTCTTCTTCGAAAGTTCCTTCACGTTGTCTGATTTAATGTAATCGTAGACCTCCTTGAAGCCAATACCCGTATCTTTCATTGCTGGCACGCTTACAGCCCACTTGTACAGAGCAGAACCAAAGGCAACGCTACCAGCAGCAACATCAAGCTTCCACTCGTCGTATTTCTCTGGCCTCATGGCTTTGATGAGCTTGTTGACCTCAAGGATTACCTTCATCAGCTTTTCCTGCATCTGATCCGGTGTGAGTTCGAGTTCCCTTATGAGCCTGTCAACCTTATTGACGAAAAGGACTGGCTTGACGTTCTCTCGTAATGCCTGTCTGAGCACGGTCTCGGTCTGAGGCATTACGCCCTCGACTGCATCAACGACCACGATTACTCCATCAACGGCTCTCATCGCCCTCGTAACGTCTCCACCGAAGTCTACGTGACCAGGAGTGTCAATCAGGTTGATGAGATACTCGTCGCCCTTGTATTCGTGAACCATGGAGACATTTGCAGCATGGATTGTGATGCCGCGCTCCTTCTCCTGCTCGTCGAAGTCAAGGTAGAGCTGCCTTCCGGCAAGCTCTTCGCTAATCATTCCCGCTCCGGCAAGTAGATTATCACTGAGAGTCGTTTTGCCATGGTCGATGTGGGCAACTATGCCCATGTTCCTGATTTTGTCTGGTTTCCACATCAGTTCTTTGATTTTGTCAATCATCTTCTTTGCTCTCGTCATTTCACATCCCTACCTCTATGTTACCTCGCGGATTTCGCAACCCTCTCAATTTCTTCCTTCTTCGCGACAGCGTAGCTCTTGCTGTCGTTGTTCGCAGCAGCAATAATCTCGTCTGCAAGGCAAGCAGCGATGCTGCGCTTCGACTTGAACGCAGCCTTTCTTGCGCCCTCGCAGATATTTCTCAGAGCAATGTCAAGGCGGCGAAGACTCGAGGTATCAACAGACTTCGGTACTGCGATACCACCGTATTTGAGCCTTACAATCTCCTCGCGAGGCCCGGCATTAATCAAAGCGTCAACAAGAACCTGTATGGGGTTCTTCTTGGTCTTCTTCTCAATAATCTCAAAAGCTTCCTTAACAATATTGTATGCAAGAATCTTCTTTCCAGTGTTGTGCTCTTTCCTCATCACCTTGTTAATGAGCCTCTCAACAATGAACACCTTCTGCTTCGCGAAGGGCGTGTTCGCGTGTCTACCGTGGGTGTGCGGGACAAAGCGAGGTTCGAGGCATATGTAGTTCTTCAATGCCGGGTCGCTTACTTCAACTTCCTTAGGGTTGTACTTCCCGAATACGTAGAGTTCCTCTTCCGTGAAACCGTATTTCATAGCCATCCCTCTTGCATTACCTCAGTGGTTTCTCCTTTCTTCCCTTCCAGAGCTCCTTGAGAGACGTGTTGTTAACCTTGATTACCTTGTATCTGACACCCGGAATGTCTCCCATGCTCCTTCCCATTCTGCCTCCGATCTTCTCCACGACGACCTCGTCGTGTTCGTCGATGAAGTTTATCGCTCCGTCTCCAGGCGTAAATGCGGTTATCTGCCTGCCGTTCTTTATGAGCTGCACTCTGACAGCCTTTCGTATACCTGAGTTCGGCTGTCTTGCCTCGATACCTATTTTCTCCAGCACTATGCCCCTCGCCATTGGTGCTCCTTCCAGTGGGTCAGCCTTTACGTTAAGCTCGAGTATTCTGCGCACGTACCTCTTATCACTCCATCTGAACTTCTTCCTGTTTTCTATCAGCTTCCTTGCCGCAAACAAACCTTTACCCATGCCTTACACCTCACTTCACTATTATATCATCGATATCGTGATGCCTCCTCGCCAACTCCTTGGCTTTATTTATATTTTTTCCGCCCTTGCCGATGGCAAGGCCCTTATACTGAGGATCAACACCCACCTGGGCAATCTTCTTACCACCTTTCTCGATTAACTTCACTTTCACCTTGATGGGTTTAAAAATGTTGACTATGAACTCTGCCGGATCATCTGAATGTTCAATGACTTCAATGCGCTTACCCATCAGCTCCCTCGCCCTTTCTATGTTGATTCCGCCTTTCCCTATTGCTGCTCCCATATCACCTTTCTTCACGACGAAAATTATCCTGTCGTCCTGAATCATGCAATCCTTAACGCTTGCTCCTGTCAAACTTTCAAAAAGAGTTAGATACCTGATACTCTCAGCAGAAAGTTTTACCCCCATACTACCATCCTCTTGAAATTCTCTAAATTAAATAAAAATGAATCAGGCTGCATTGAGAATCTCCGATTCTCCGGCTTCGAGTATTGCCAGTGCAGCAACGCTGAAGGGTTTACCGCACGCTGCCCCGAGTTCCATGTTCGTGCCGTTGAAAGTAACGACAGGCACATCGAATGACCTTATACGCTCCATAACATCCTCAGGGCAGTTCATCGCCACAACGACGAGTTTTGCCTCTCCACTCTTCAAAGCCTTCAGCGTTCGCTTGCTACCGAGGTAAACCCTTCCCGTTTTCAACGCCTTTCGCAACGCTTTCTCAATATCTACCTTCATCTACATCACCTCAGCTTTGCAATTAGCTCAACATCCCCTGTCCCGAGCTTGATTGGCTGTCCAACTATAATATTTTCAGTTATTCCGCTGAGCCTGTCTATTTCTCCACGCACGGCCGCATCAAGCAAATTGTTGACGGTCATCTCGAAGGCTGCCCTTGCAAGTATGCTCTGCTTCTCTCCCGCAACTCCGTGTCTTCCAATCTGCTTGAGTTCTCCATCAGCCGTCATTACATCCGCCACGAGCATTATATGCCTTACGTTAACCTCGAGACCCTGCTCTTCCAGTGTGGATATTGCTTCTCTTATCACCGCATTTCTCGCTGCTTCAATGCCGAGAACCTCGTATATCTCATATATATCATTTGTGAGAGTTCTCGTCGGATCCACGCCTTTTATCTTCATCACTTTCTTAAGGTTCGAGCCCTCTGTGTAAAGCACGTACTCGTCATCCTCCTTCCTTATTATAACCCTGCGTATTTCTTTTATTCCCGCAAGCACGAGTTTCTTAAGCTTGTCGAATGTATCCATCAGAGCCTTGTAGGACGGTTCGGTTATCGGAATTATAAGCCTGCCGTCCTCCTCTATAACCTCAGTTTTGAGTCCCTTCTCCAGGCGTTTTTTGACCTCTTCGAGTGTCAGTTGTTTTCTTTCGAGGGCTTTCTCGTCGGGTGAGATTATAATCCTCATGTGCCTTATGTCCGTTGCAATGTCTGCTATATCGAGGATGTATGTTGCCTCAATCCGGTTTGCAACTTCTCTCGCCTTGTTCCTGTCCTTGGCGTACTCTTCCGTAAGTCTTATGGTCATCATTGGCGTTGATGGGTTCTTGCGGACATCGAGAATTTCTATGAGCCTTGGCAGACCCAGAGTAACGTCAATTTCTGCGACACCTGCGTAGTGGAACGTTCTCATCGTCATCTGGGTACCAGGCTCTCCAATAGACTGTGCTGCAACTATTCCTGCTGCTTCTCCCGGCTCCATCAGGTTCGCGAGGTAAGCCTGATAGCACCTCTCAACTATCTTTCTGGCTGTGGTCTTGTTAACGCCGAGTTTTTCAAGCTCCGCTTTCAGCTCCGCCTTGACTGAAGAAGGAAGAGGGTATTTGTCAAGAATATCATCATACTTCACGCTCATGCCTTCTCACCCAGCACCTCATTAATTATTCTTTTAACGTCCACAGACTTACCTCTGAAGCTCTTCATCGGATCGACTCCGTCCTCGCCGTAACGGAATTGTACAAGCAATCCTGACGTCTGCTCTCTAACCGTACCATCGTACTCAACCTTCAGATCTTGCAGAGCGTTGATGAGTCTGCGTTGCAGATAACCCGACTGAGATGTTCTAACAGCAGTATCGACGAGACCTTCTCTACCACCCATGGCGTGGAAGAAGAATTCGATTGGATTCAGGCCTTCCTTATAGCTGCTCCTCACGAATCCCCTCGCCTTAGCTCCAAGGTCGCCAGGTTTAAAGTGTGGGAGAGTACGGTTCGTATATGTATAGCCTCTCTTTATGCGTTCTCCTCTAACCGACTGCTGACCAATACATGCCGCCATCTGAGTAAGGTTGAGCATGGAGCCTCTTGCTCCACTGACTGCCATGATAACCGCTGAATTATCCATACCAAGGAACCTGCTCGCTATTTTACCCGCCTGGTCTCTCGCCTTACCAAGAACCTGCATTATCTTCATCTCAAGGGTTTCCTCGATGCTCCTACCCGGCATTGGCTCAAGGTTTCCTTCCCTGTATGCCTTTATGAGTTCCTCGACCTTCTTCTCTGCCTCACTTATAACCTCGTGAATCTGACTAACAGCTTCTTCCGGAATGTCCTCGTCGCTTATACCGAAGGAGAATCCCGTGTACATGATTGCTCTTATCGCGAGCTGCGTCATGTTGTCTATGAAGCGCTTGGTCTCCTCACTTCCATACTTCCTCATTATCTCGTCGATAATTATGCCCTTAAAGGCTCCGACGGCCTTCTCGTCGATGGTTCCACAAATTAGTTCTCCATTCTTTATAATCACGTATGCATCGTACTCGCATTCTTCTTTCTTGCACTCCTCGCAGCCCTGGCAGATTTCCGCCTTGAACTCTATGGATATGTCCGGAAGTATGAGGCTGAAAAGCTGCTTCCCAGTCCAGAGTAGCTTCTCCTTGTACTTCGGCTCCGGCAGCTCGGTTATGTTGAGTGCCTTCAGTATTGACATCGCCTCTTCTCTCGTGAAAAGTTTCTCGCCTCTCGTGAGCAGGTAAAGGCCGCTTATGTGGTCGTGGATACCACCGATGATCGGTCCACCAAACCTCGGCGACAGGATGTGCTCCTGAACGGCCATCAGTACCTTCGCCTCTGCTTGAGCCTCGAGGCTCTGCGGCACGTGCAGGTTCATCTCATCGCCATCGAAGTCAGCGTTATATGGAGGACATACTGCCGGGTTGAGTCTGAAGGTCTTGTAGGGCAGAACGCGCACGTAGTGGGCCATTATACTCATCCTGTGCAGAGAGGGCTGACGGTTGAAGAGCACGATATCTCCATCCTTAAGCTGCCTCTCAACTATCATTCCGGGCTCGAGCTTCTCTGCGAGCTCCTCTCTGTTGGTATCCATCACCCTGATTCTTCGTCCGTCTGGTCTGATGATATAGTTCGCCTTCGGGTGCTCGGTGCGAAGAACGTACTCCCTCGCCTCCTCTATGTTCTTCTCAGTAACGTAGAACGGAACCGTCAGTTCTTCAGCAATGACTTTCGGAACTCCAACCTCGTTTATACTCAGGTTGGGATCGGGCGAAATGACTGTTCTCGCGGAGAAGTTGACTCTCTTACCAGAAAGCGAACCCCTGAACCGACCTTCTTTACCCTTAAGGCGCTGAGCAAGGGTCTTGAGGGGCCTTCCACTTCTGTGCCTTGCTGGCGGTATTCCGCTTACCTCGTTGTCGAGATACGTCGTTACGTGGTACTGCAAAAGCTCCCAGAGGTCTTCGAGGATGAGCTGCGGAGCTCCAGCCTCCTTGTTCTCCATAAAGCGCTGGTTAATCCTGATTATATCAACGAGCTTGTGAGTTAAGTCGTCTTCACTCCTCTGACCCGTTTCAAGAATAATTGAAGGTCGAACGGTTACGGGCGGAACGGGCAGAACTGTTAAAACCATCCACTCCGGCCTTACGGCCTTCGGATCCATACCAAAAGCAGGCAAATCATCGTCCGGGATTTTCTCCAGTCTCTCTCTTATATCCTTGGGTGTAAGCCTGTGTTCTCCCTCATAGAAGAATGTGGGTTTTTCGAATTTGATCTCAATCTGATCCATCCCGCAGTGCGGGCACTTCTTTACAGCCTTCGTTATTCTGAACACTTCCTTAACAACATCTTCATAATCCTGGCCGAGGTCTCTCTTTCGCTCTATTTCCTCTATGAATTTGTCCCTTTTATCGTCTTTCAGCAGAATCCTTCCACATTCCCTGCAGGTGGCGTTGAGTAGCTTGGCAATGAGCTTTGCATAGCCCACATGGATTACTGGGGCTGCAAGCTCGATGTGGCCGAAGTGTCCGGGGCACTCGCCAGCCTTGCCACCACAGGTTCTACATCTCAACCCGGGATCGATGACGCCAAGGCGAGGATCCATTAATCCAGCCTCAATTGGGAAACCGTCATCGTCGTAGGTTTCAGGAGTTATTATCTTCGCTACGCTCATGCGGCGGATTTCCTGCGGACTCAAAACTTCAAACCTAATTCCCGATATTCTTTTCGGAATCATACTATCACCTTTACCTATCATCTTACGCCTTATCCCCGAGTATCAGGCGGGGAGCAATCATCATGGACTTCAGCTCATCAAGTAGGAGTTTGAACGCGTAGCTCATCTCAACCCTGTGTATGTTGCTGTCGTCATCACATATCTTGCAGTAGGCTATATTGCGGCGATAGTCGTATGTTGCGACGTGCCCGCAATTACCACAAACGTAAACCTCAACCTTGTCCGATTCCTCCAGCAGCCTGTCCTTGAGCAGTAAAGCTGCACCGTGACCAATCAGCACGTCTCTTTCCATCTCTCCAAAACGCAGACCTCCCTTTCTCGCTCTTCCTTCGGTGGGCTGCCTCGTGAGAACCTGTACGGGCCCACGGCTTCTCGCATGTATCTTGCTCGAAACCATGTGGTACAGCTTCTGGTAGTAAATCACACCAACAAATATGTCAACGGTAAAGCGCTTACCTGTTATACCATCGTACATGACTTCCTTACCCGTATGACTGAAACCGTAGGCCTTGAGTATCTCTCTGAGGTCTTTCTCTTTCTCGCCGTAGAACACGGTAGCGTCTATCCTCCTGCCCTCGAGACTTCCAACCTTTCCACCAATCATCTCGAGGACGTGACCAACAGTCATACGCGAGGGGATGGCATGAGGATTGACGATCATGTCCGGAACTATGCCCGATTCTGTGAATGGCATGTCCTCCTCGGGCACTATGAGGCCGATAACACCCTTCTGACCGTGCCTCGACGCAAACTTGTCACCGAGTTCTGGAATTCTCAAATCTCTAACCCTTACCTTCGCGAGCTTGGAACCGCTTTCAGACTGCATGAGGAAGACTGCATCAACTATACCCTTCTCGTTTGAACGCATTGTTATTGAAGTCTCCCTCCTCTTTTGCGGAGATATGCCGAGCTCCGTCGGCTCTTCAAGGAACCTTGGCGGAGACGTCTTGCCTATAAGCACATCGTCCGGCCCAACTTCAGTTTCGGGGAAAACGAGACCATCCTCATCGAGGTGTGCATACGCTTCGGCCCCTCTGAAACCAGAAATATCCGCTCCGGGAATCTCGAAGCGGTCTTCCTGACCGCCGGGATAACGCATTTCTTCGGTTTCGTACGTTCTGAAGAAGTGACTTCTGCCGAGGCCGCGATCGATACTTCCCTTGTTGAATATGAGTGCATCCTCAATGTTGTAACCCTCATAGCTTATGACCGCAACTACAAAGTTCTGACCAGCAGGCCTCTCATCGAACTTGATTTCGAGCTGCGTATCTGTCGTTACTATGGGTATCTGTGGATAGTGCAGCAGGTGGCCCCTCGTATCCGTACGCCACGCGAGGTTAGCGTAAGGCAGGCCGAGGCTCTGCTTTATCATCGCCGCCCCCATTGTGTTACGCGGCGATGCGTTGTGCTCCGGATACGGTATGCTTCCAGTACATATTCCAACTATCAGCGACGGACATAGCTCGAGGTGTGTGTGCTCAGGAGTTAGCTCCTCCTCGCTTACGGCAACGTAAGCGTTCTCTTCCTCTTCGGCGTCAAGAAACTCGATCAAGCCCTGCTTTACAAGATCATCAAACGTTAGCTCTCCATTTTTCAGCTTCTCTATGTGCTCCTCAGTAAGCAGAGGCTTGCCATCCTTAACAACTATGAGTGGTCTCCTCGCCCTTCCTGCATCGGTGTTTATCCTTACTTCATTGGAATCAGCATAGTATGCAACGTTAACCTGATCGGATATCTTCCCCTTTCTTCTGAACTCTCTAATCTGCTGGGCGAGTTTTTCTCCATCTTCGCAGAATCCTACAAGAGCCCCGTTAACGTAAACACGAGTTTTCCTCATTTAACCACCCCTTATAGGCTCAACGCCAAGGGTAAAGAGGATGTTTCTTACCTCTTCCTCATCCGTCCCAACGCTCACTTCTGCATACTGAGCGAGGTTCTTAACCAGACCACAGTTCGGTCCTTCCGGGGTTTCTGATGGGCATATGCGACCCCACTGCGTTGGGTGCAAATCACGAGCCTCGAAATGTGGCTGTGAGCGGGAAAGAGGAGATATCACACGTCTCAGGTGAGAAATGACGGAAATGTAGTTGTGCCTGTCTATAAGCTGCGATACGCCCGTCCTGCCTCCAACCCAGTTACCTGTCGCCATTGGATGCATTATCCTGTCCGTAAGGACGTCGCTCCTCACTGCAGTTGACATCTTGAGCGGTCTTCCTCTTACTTTCGCCCTTTCGAGCTGGTACTTAACGTCCTTAACGAGTCTGAGAAATGCAACACGGAAGATTTCCTCCATTAGATCTCCTGCGAGTTTAAGCCTCTTGTTTGCGTAGTGGTCCTTGTCGTCCTCCATTCTCAGGCCAAGAGCGAGTTCGAAAACAGCTTCAGCCATTCTTGCGAGGTAGAATGCCTTCGCTCTCCTCGCTTCGGGCTCAATTCCGAGGTGAGGCAGGAAGTACTGATCAAGAACCTGATTTGCACGCTGAATGCGGTACTCCTTGCTCTGCCCCGGAGCTACGCGCCTGCCGATGTAGTCGATCGCCTCCTCCTGAGTTTCGACTTCCGCCACCTCTACGTTTTCCAGCATGAACTTCATGATTTCCGGATCGCTGCTGACCATCGTAACTATTTCCTGATCAGTTTCAACGCCCAGAGCTTTCATCAGAGTCACAAACTGAATGGACTTGGGAAGCTGGGGGAATGTGACTTCGAGGATATTGTTCCTGCCTCTTTCAACAACTACAAGGGCTCTGTACCCGGCCCTCTGGCTGAAGCACTTCGCAACTTCTATTTCCTCACCATATCGCTCTTCCTTCTCGAGCAGAATCTTGTTGGGAGCCAAATCCTCAAGAGTCATCAAAGCTCGTTCGCTTCCATTTACTATGAAGTAACCACCCGGATCGAGGGGGTCTTCGCCAACAGTTACCGGATCAACCTCGTTGAGATTGCAAGCTTTTGACTTGACCATGATAGGTAGCATACCTACCTCTACTACCTCCTCCTCGAGTTCTCTTCCTTCATCAATCACTTGACACTGAAGATAAATCGGCGCGGCATACGTGAGGTTTCTGAGCCTTGCCATTGCAGGGTAGAGCGGAACTCTGCTCCCATCTGCTTCTTTCACAATCGGTCTTTCAACCCAAATCTTCCCGAGCTTCACGTACGTATCGGGAATGTCAAGCTCTATCTTCTTCTGCTCGTCTATGACCCTCTGAAGTCCTTCATCCAGAAACCTGTTAAACGAGTCTATCTGGTGCTTAACCAACCTTTCATGTGTGAAGTACGCCTTCGCGAGGGCTCTTCTGTCCAGCATATCATCCACCTCTAAACATAGCTAACGCTAACAAGACGGGATTCCGGGCGAGCGTACACGACATATACTCTCATAACTCCCGATTCAGATAACAAGCCTGTATGCCACCGTCTTACCGGCTGTTGGGCTTTCACGAATTATCCTCACTATGTCTCCTACCTTCGCCCCAATCTCCTTCGCAACAGGGTCATCTACCCTGATTTTTGGCAACTGCTCCGGCTTTACACCGAGGGTCTTAAGCAGTTCCTCAGCTTCCTCTTTGCTCAACACTTCGTGCTTCGGCACGAGTACGTGATCCTGTAGCCTGAACTTGCTCATGTTTCTTCACCTGAAATGGAGGGAAAGGGCAGACGGGCTCGACGGGATTTGAACCCGCGACCAACGGCTTAAAAGGCCGTTGCTCTGCCTGGCTGAGCTACGAGCCCATACCCAACTCTCGCTGTGCGTAGAGTATCAGGATATAAATCTTTTTCCCAGCCCGGTGAAGAGCTGGTAGGTAGCAAGGGGCAATTTGTTCCAGAGACCCAGCTCTGGGAACAGCTTTAAAATCTTTCGCTCGGGAGTTAAAGAAAAACTTTAAAAGGAGGGGGTTTAAATAATAAACATGGATGACAAGGATAGACAGATAATCTCAATGCTGCAGAACAATGGCAGACTGCCTCTTTCGAGAATTGCCGACATTATAGGATTCAGCGTGATGGGTGTCAAAAAGAGGGTTGAGAAGCTTGAGTCCAAGGGATTGATGCACGTAAGAGCGATGCTGAACGTGGAAAAACTCGGTATAAATCTTGCGATCATTGCAATGGAGATGGAGAATGCCGAAGCAATTGAGAATGTCGTAGAAAAGTTTAAAGAATGCCCACGCGTTCTCCGTTTCTTTGTTACAACCGGAGCCTACAACCTTTTCGCTATAGTTATCGCGGAAGACTATCACACCCTCGAGAGCATGAGTCTGGAAAGATGCTCGCTGAGGAACCAGAAAGGAATAAGAAGGTTCGAAATATACCCGGTGCAGGACGTTTTCTACAGTAGCTTCTTTGATATAGGTGTAATTCCAAAGAAAACCAGAGAAGATGCCCCGTGTGGTGTTTTTTGTGGCGAGTGTACGAGGTATAGGGCAGAGAGGTGTGTCGGCTGCCCGACAACAGTGTATTACAGAGGAGTACTGTAGTGTATAGAGATGACTTTTTTTCAGATTTTCCACCTGTATACGGGTTAGACGCCAAAGGTAAAGAGAAATTTGCCCGTAGAATTGCATTGGCGATTTTTATAGTTTTTCTGCTCATTGGTATCCTGTTTCTTGCCTCGAAAAAGCCACTCCTTGCAAATTTGCTGACCTTCTTTTCGTGCCTGTTAATCGGTCTTGTGACCAGTGAAATGACGTACTTTGCCGCAATAGATACGGGCTGGCTGCGAAATGGTATAGAGTTTGTCAAAGCGGTTAATGCAGATGCCTGGGCATGTTATTCACCATTTCCTCTGAACTACATTATCGTAGAAAGAGAAGGAGTTACTATAGCCATCCAGTCCTCACGCAAAGTGTACATATGCAAGGGCGTTGAGGAAGATGCCAGACTGCGGCATAGATTTGCCCTCGCTACAGGCCGCGTGGCGAGAAGAGAAGAATGCAGCGAGGACTTAAGCCTTGGAGATTTCTACGTTAGAGTCTCGAAAATGGAAGAAGTCACTATTCCACACCCGCGTGAAAAGGAGAAAGTTGTAAGAGGAAAAGGGTTCAGGATCATTATACACAAACCATTCTACTGGATGCTCGATGTCGAATTGCTTGCCAACCTCGCTTGGAGTCTTAGTCGGGAGCTTTAATCGGAAGTAATTTATTGCCTTCCACAGCCTTCAGACTATGCGAAGTGACGAGATTAAAAGAGGAATTGAAAGAACTGCTCACAGAGCTCTTCTCAAGGCTACTGGCCTGACTGACGAGGATATGGACAAGCCATTCATCGGAGTTGCAAATGCTTACAACAACATCGTTCCAGGTCACATGCTCCTCGACAGGATAAGCGATGCTGTCAAGGAAGGTATCGCCTCCGCTGGCGGAGTTGCCTTCGAGTTTGGAGTCATAGGAATATGCGATGGCATAGCGATGGGGCATGACGGCATGCGCTTCGCTCTGCCTTCGAGAGAGCTCATAGCTGACTCAATTGAAGCGATGGTTCAGGCTCACTGTTTTGACGGGCTGGTTGTTGTGGGCTCGTGCGATAAGATAGTCCCCGGAATGCTGATGGCAATGCTCAGGCTCGACATTCCTGCAATAGCAGTCACAGGCGGGCCGATGCTGGCAGAGAGAATCGGTGAGAAAGTTGTAACGATAAAGACAGCATTTGAAGCTGCTGGAGAGTATAAGGCTGGAAGGATAAGTGAGGAAGAGCTCAAACTATACGAAGACTACTGTGCCGCTTATTGTGGAAGCTGCCAGGGGCTTTACACCGCAAACACCATGCAGATTTTGACCGAGACTCTTGGCTTAAGTCTGCCATACTGCTCCACCTCGCCATGTGGCTCTTCGAGGAAGCTCAGAATAGCAAAGGAGAGTGGAAAGAGAGTTGTTGAGCTGGTTAAAAGAGGAATAAAACCATCCGACATCATAACAGAGGAGTCGTTCAGAAATGCTATAACCATGGACATGCTCATTGGAGGTTCAACAAACACCGTTCTGCATCTGCCAGCAATAGCGAGAGAAGCTGGGATAGAACTTAGCCTCGATGTTTTCGACGAGATAAGCAGGAAAACTCCCCACATCGTTTCACTCGATCCAGCGAGTGAGTACACCATCGCTGATTTGGACGAGAGCGGAGGAGTGCCCATGCTGATACAGAGGGCTAAAAAGTACTTCAGCAACGAGCTAACAATTAGCGGGCTGAGGATTTACGATATAGCCACAAAGGCGTTTGTGAGGGGTAGAGATATAATCAGAGAAGTCACTAATCCAATTCACAAAGAGGGCGGTATAGCAATTCTGTACGGTAATTTAGCGGAAAAAGGGTGTGTTGTGAAGGCTGCAGCCGTCAAAGAGGACATGCTTAGATTTGAGGGAGAAGCTAAGGTCTTTGATTCGGAGCAGGAGGCATTGAAGGCAATTCTAAACAGCGAAGTTGAGGATGGAAACGTGGTCGTAATAAGGTACATGGGGCCGAAGGGTGCTCCCGGAATGCCGGAAATGCTCCTGCCAACGGCTGCAATAGCTGGAATGGGGTTGAGCAGGGTTGCACTCATAACGGACGGCAGGTTCAGCGGGGCCACGAGGGGGCCGTGCATAGGCCACATTTCGCCCGAAGCTGCTGTAGGTGGGAATATTGCCCTCGTGGAAGATGGAGACGTCATAAGTATCGATATACCTGCAAGGAGAATTGAGCTTAAAGTTGATAATAATGTGCTGGAAGAAAGAAGGAAGAAGTGGAAGCCAAAGGAGAAGAAGCTGACAGGCTACCTTGCAAGGTATGCAAAACTCGTTAGTGGGGCCGAGAAGGGGGCTGTTTTTGAGTGATTCGGGGTTTTTTATTTTTTTAGTTGAATATATTTAAGTAATATTTTCGTTGAATGAGTGCCTTATAGTAATGCATGAATTAAACTGAAAACTTCTTTGAGATGAAGAAAAAATTTAAAAAAAATTGTTACAATTGTTAGGATCTACTCCTTCCCACCAAAATTGCCAGAATTGTCATTGCTGCTACAGCCGCAAGAAGGTCAAAGCCAGGTGTTCGTTTCTCAGGCGTGATCATTGTAGATGTTGCTGGCTGGGTTTCCTTGGGAATTTCTCCCATAGATGAAACCGTAGGCAGTGGCGATGGGGTGGTTTCAGGTGTAACTACCGGTGGCTTTGCAACAATTGCAAAGAGGCTGAATGAGCTAAGCCTGGATTCGTAGTAGACGTAGTCATTGTCTTCTCCCGTTATCTCTGAGGGGATTTCAATCCATTTGTCGCCCGTGTACTTCATAAGCGAAACCTGCTCCTTTGCGTAACCTTTCTCCTCCAGCCATGACTTTGCAACTCTGAACTTTATCCTGCCCTCAGCGTCAATCTTCATTGCGGTGCCATACCTCGCAATGCCTATCTCGAATATGTTGTAAGTGTGGTATCGCGGTTCAGGAACTTCATCTGGCAGAGATCTGACTTTGGAGATTGCGAAGGTTACCGTTGCTGTTTCCTTTGGCTTTATAACCACTTCAACAACGTCTGCTGTTTCCACTATCTTCGATGATGGTTTGAATGACACTTCCTCCTGAGCAGGGACGTATCTCGCCTCCACGTGTTTAATTTCCGGTGGGGCTTCGAATGGTGGAGGGATGAAAGTTGCTCCGCCACCTC